>NZ_FNRF01000001.1 GCF_900107775.1 Xylanibacter ruminicola | reverse complement strand
GTGCTTGTCAGGTGGTGTTCCTGATTTGCGGGTGCAAAGGTACGGCTTTTTTTGAAACTACCAAAACTTTTCGAGAGAAATTTTCATTTTTCATGCATTTTTCTGGTCGCTCTTGATAGATATCAATCGCAAAAACAGCTTCACATTATTATATATTATATAGACGGCGACACCATGCGCCAAAAACCGTGAGTTAATTCAAAACCCCTCGTGAATTAATTCATTGCCCTTTTTGAATTAACTCACACGTTAATTTCTGATAATTGTTTTGTTGTTTGAGGGATTTAGCGTACTTTTGCATTATCAAAGGAAGTAGAACCATAAAAAGAAAAAGTATAATGAAGAAAGTAATGGTTGGAATTGCCGCTTTGACATGCATCGCCATGACAAGCTGCGGTAATATGGGTCAGGTACTCGGTGCCATGACCAATGGTACTGGTGTAGTAAATGCCATCACAAGTGTTATCGGTCTTGATAAAGTAAAACAACAGAATCTGATTGCCACATGGAAGTATGCCGGTCCCGGCTGCGCATTTACCAGTGAAAACCTGTTGGCCAAAGCTGGTGGTGAAGTTGCCGCCGTACAGATTGAGGAGAAATTGCTGCCCTACTACCAACAGGTTGGCCTCTCAGACAGTAATACATATATTACCTTTAACGAAGACGGCACCTTCTCTTCAAAAATTGCTGGCACTCCATTCAACGGCAAATACACTTTCGACGAGGCTACACAGAAAATATCATTAAAAGGACTACTGCTCTCGATGAACTGCTATGCCAAGAAAGAGGCAAATGGTATTTCTATCCTGTTCGAAGCCAAGAAGCTGTTGACTGTTCTTCAGACCATGTCGGCCATGAGCGGTAACAAAGATTTGCAAACAATTGGCGATTTGAGCAAAAATTACGATGGTGTACGTGTTGGATTCGATATGAAACGGTAAAATTTGCAAATATATGCAGAAATATTTGGTCGGTTGCGAAATTTTGTATAATTTTGCAACCGATTTCTGAATAAATATACTGAGATGAAAGTAAAGACCAACAGATTAGAAGCCCTGAGACTGATCATATCAAGTCAGCAGTTAGGAAGCCAGGACGAATTGTTGAACGCCCTCCAGAAGGAAGGTTTCAAACTGACACAAGCCACACTGAGTCGCGACCTGAAGCAACTAAAGGTTGCTAAAGCCGCTTCGATGAGTGGCAACTACGTGTATGTACTGCCCAACGAGACCATGTACAAGCGAGTCAGCACGCCCAACAGCATTCGTGAGATGATGAAGGTACCTGGTTTTATCAGTATCAACTTTTCGGGTAACATGGGTATTATCAAGACACGCCCTGGCTATGCCAGTTCGATTGCCTGGAACATCGACAACAGCGATGTGCCTGAGATTCTTGGTACCATTGCTGGCGACGACACCATATTCATTGTAATTAAAGAAGGCGTAAAACATCAGGACGTGGTAGAAGCCCTGACTGATGTTGTGCCAAACATGAAATAAAGAAGAAAGACATGGAAGAAGAAATTGAAGTCTTGGTAGCAGGACCTGAACACGAGAAGTACGTAGACACAATTCTCGACACCATTGCAGAGGCTGCGAAGGTACGTGGTACAGGTATAGCCAAGAGAACGCATGAGTATCTGGCCAAGAAGATGATGGAAGCCAAAGCTGTCATCGCCCTGACCAAAGATGGTAGATTTGCAGGATTCAGCTACATCGAGACTTGGGAGAATCAGCAATATGTAACCACCTCGGGACTGATTGTACATCCCGACTTCAGAGGTAAGCATATTGCTAAGCGCATCAAAGACATGACTTTTACACTGGCAAGAACCCGATGGCCACATGCCAAGATTTTCTCGCTGACCAGTGGTGCCGCAGTGATGGCAATGAACACCGCATTAGGCTATCAGCCAGTTACCTTTGCCGACTTAACCGACGACGAGGCATTCTGGAAAGGTTGCGAGGGCTGTTGCAATGTTGACGTTCTGCATCGTACAGGTCGCAAATACTGCATCTGTACAGCTATGCTTTACGATCCAACAGAGCATCTGCCAGCAAAGATCTCCGACGATGTACTGGAGAGAATACGCAAAATTGATTCTGTTAGTGAATTGTGAAGGTTCGATACGAAGTATCAATAGTAAATAATATAAAGCAACAAAGATATGGCAAACAAGAAAGTAGTAGTCGCATTTTCAGGAGGTCTTGACACCTCTTACACCGTTATGAAACTCACCCAGGATGGCTGGGATGTATATGCAGCCTGCGCCAACACAGGCGGTTTTAGCGACGAGCAGTTGAAGAAGAACGAGGAGAACGCCTTTAAACTGGGTGCAAAGGCTTATGTTACCCTCGATGTAACCCACGAGTATTACGAGAAATCGTTGAAGTATATGATTTTCGGAAATGTGCTGCGTAACAACTGCTACCCCATTTCTGTATCAAGCGAGCGTATTTTCCAGGCTATAGCCATCGCCCGCTATGCCAAGGAGATTGGTGCTGATGCCATCGCCCACGGTTCAACCGGTGCCGGAAACGACCAGATTCGTTTCGACATGACCTTCCTCGTCATGGCACCAGGCGTAGAGATTATCACCCTGACCCGCGATAAGAAGCTGACTCGTAAAGAAGAAGTTGACTACCTGAACGAGCACGGATTCTTTGCAGACTTCACCAAACTGAAGTACTCATATAACGTTGGTATCTGGGGTACAAGTATCTGTGGCGGCGAGTTGTTAGATCCCACACAGGGACTGCCAGAAGAGGCTTACCTGAAGCATGTTACTGCCAAGGAGCAGGAAGCACTGCTGAAGATTCAGTTCGACAAGGGTGAGATTGTAGCCGTAAATGGCGAGAAGTTCGATGATAAGGTGAAAGCCATCCAGAAGATTGAAGAGATTGGAGCCAGCTACGCTATCGGTCGTGATGCCAACGTAGGTGATACCATCATCGGCATTAAGGGTCGCGTAGGTTTCGAAGCAGCAGCCCCCAAGCTCATCATCGAGGCTCACCGTCTGCTGGAGAAGTCAACACTCTCTAAGTGGCAGCAGTACTGGAAGGATCAGGTTGCCAACTGGTATGGCATGTTCCTCCACGAGAGTCAGTATCTGGAGCCAGTGATGCCCGATATCGAGGCTATGCTTACCTCTTCGCAGCGCAACGTAACTGGTACAGCTATTCTGAAACTCCGTCCTTACGGATTTGAGACCGTTGGTATCGACAGTGCAAACGACCTGACCAAGAGCAAGCTGGGCGAATATGGTGAGACTCAGACAGGTTGGACAGCCGACGAGGCCAAGGGCTTCATCAAAGTTAGCTCTACCCCACTGCGTGTATACTACGGCATCCACAAGGACGAGAAAAGATAAAGCCTCCCCCATCCCCTCCAAAAGGAGGGGTGTAATAACTTAAAGCATAAAGAATATGAAGATTGGAATACTTGGAGCAGCAGGCTACACAGGCGGCGAACTCATCCGCTTGTTGCTGAACCATCCTGAAGCAGAGATTGTGTTTGCCAACTCAGAAAGTAATGCTGGCAATCTTGTATCGGATGTGCACGAAGGTCTGATTGGCGACACTGATCTTAAGTTTACCAGCGAGATGCCTTTCGACAAGGTGGATGTGGTATTCTTCTGTTTCGGTCATGGCAAGAGCGAGGCATTCCTGAAGGAGCACACCATCCCCGCCAACGTCAAAATCATCGACCTGGCACAGGACTTCCGCATCAAAGGCGACCACGACTATGTGTACGGTCTACCCGAGATTAACAAGGAGGATATTATGAAAGCCCAGCACCTGGCTAACCCAGGCTGCTTTGCTACTTGTATCCAGCTCGCACTACTGCCTGCCGCTTATCTGAATCTGCTGAAAGAGGATGTGGCTGTGAATGCCATCACTGGTTCAACCGGTGCAGGCCAGAAGCCAGGCGCCACTACACACTTCTCGTGGCGCAACAACAACCTGAGCATTTACAAGCCTTTCCAGCACCAACATATTGCCGAGATTCGTCAGTCATTAAAACAAATCCAAGGCTATCTTGACGCAGATATCGACTTTATCCCCTATCGTGGCGACTTTGCCCGTGGCATTTTCTGCACAGCAGTCATCAAGACACCAGCCCCAGTAGAGGATGTGATCGAAGCGTACAAAGACTTCTATAAGAATGCAGCCTTTACCCACTATAGCGACAAAGCTATCGACCTGAAGCAGGTAGTAAATACCAACAAAGCTTTGGTACATGTAGAGAAATACGGCAACAAACTACTCGTAACCTCTGCTATCGACAATCTGTTAAAGGGTGCAGTTGGTCAGGCTGTACAAAACATGAATATCATGTTCGGCATCGACGAGACTGCTGGACTGAAACTTAAAGCATCAGCTTTCTAACAATTAAAAGAAAGGAAACGACATGAAACTATTCGACGTTTATCCATTGTTCGATGTTAACATCGTAAAAGGAAAAGGTTGTAAAGTGTGGGACGATAAAGGTCAGGAGTATCTTGATCTTTACGGTGGACACGCTGTTATCAGCATTGGTCACTCACATCCCCATTATATTAGTAAGGTAACAGAGCAGTTGCAGAATATCGGATTCTACTCTAACTCTGTTATCAACAAGCTTCAAGTACAGCTGGCTGAGCGTTTAGGCAAGATTTCGGGCTACGACGATTATCAGTTGTTCCTGATTAATTCTGGTGCCGAAGCTAACGAGAATGCCCTGAAGCTGGCTTCGTTCAAAACCGGCAACACCCGCGTGCTGAGTTGCGAGAAAGCATTCCACGGTCGTACCAGTCTGGCTGTCGAGGTAACAAACAATCCCAAGATTGTGGCTCCCATCAACGACAACCACCACGTACGTTTCCTGCCTTTGAACGATTTGGAGCCCTGGGTTCGCGAGTTGTCGAAAGGTGGCGTTGCAGCTGTAATTCTGGAGTGCATCCAGGGTGTAGGCGGCATTCAGATGGCTACACCTGAGTTTGCCCAGGGATTGGCTTACGCTTGTAAGCGTTATGGCGCCGTACTTATCTGCGACGAGATTCAGTGCGGCTATGGTCGTAGCGGAAAATTCTTTGCCCACCAATGGTTAGGCATCAAGCCCGATATCATCACCGTTGCCAAGGGTATCGCTAACGGATTCCCCATGGGCGGTGTGCTGATTTCACCAGAGTTCGAGCCGGTTTACGGACAGTTAGGCACCACCTTCGGTGGTAACCACCTGGCTTGTGCTGCAGCCTTGGCTACACTCGATGTATTTGAGGACGAAGGTCTGGTAGAAAATGCCCGCGAGGTAGGCGACTACCTGATGGAAGGCATTCGCAACATTGGTAGTTCGCACATCAAGGAGGTTCGCGGTCGTGGACTCATGATTGGTATCGAACTCGACATGCCACACGCCATGGTACGTAAGCCACTCATCAAGCATGAGCATTGCTTTACCGGTTGTGCAGGTCAGAACATTCTGCGCTTGCTGCCACCACTCTGTCTCACCAAGGCAGAAGCCGACGACTTTATCGAAAGACTGATTAGAGTAAAACCCGAGGAATTATGAAGATTTCAGTAATAGGCGCAGGCGCCATGGGTGGCGCTACCGTCGAAGGTCTGATCAAAGGCCATCAGTTCAAGAACGAAGATATCACCGTAAGCGACCCTTCGCAGGCGGTTGTAGATAAGTTTGCTAAGTTAGGTGTTAACGTAACTACCGACAACCAGCAGGCTGCCAAGACTGCCGATATTGTTTGCGTAGTTGTAAAACCTTGGTTAGTAGAGCGTGTACTCACCGACATCAAAGCCGAACTCGACCCCAAGAAACAACTCCTGATTGTAATTGCCGCAGGCGTTCCTTCAGCAAGTATCAAGGAATGGTTGGGTGCAAACTGTCCCCCACTCTTCCTGGTTATTCCAAACATCGCCATTGCCCAGTTGGCTTCGATGACCTTCATCGTACCTTGCGATACTACCCAGCAGCAGACAGAACTGATTCAGGGTATCTTTAACGATATGGGCACATCGCTCCTCACCGACGAGCAGCACCTGGCATCGGGTACCACGCTGGCCAGTTGCGGTATTGCTTATGCCATGCGCTATATCCGTGCGGCAGCCGAAGGTGGTGTAGAGTTAGGCTTCAAGGCCGATGATGCTAAGAAGATTGTGATGCAGACCATGAAGGGCGCTGTTGAACTGCTAGAAGCCAGTGGTATGCACCCCGAAGCTGCCATCGATTTGGTTACTACTCCTGGCGGTTTAACCATCAAGGGTCTCAACGAGATGGAGCATGCAGGTTTCACCTCTGCAGTTATCCGCGGTCTTAAAGCAGGACTCAAATGAAACGCCTCCTTTATATTCTGCTTGTCTTATGCCTAAGTCTTACCGCAACGGCGCAGGACAATGCTAACGCCCGCCAAGCCAAGCGTGTGTTCAACACTGCTTGGAACCATATCTATGGTAAGGAGGGCGTTACATTCCATTATAAGATAGACATTCTTCACGTATACAAAGAAGAAGGCACCTCATGGAATAAAGGCGACAAAGCCAAGTCGGAATATAAGGACTCCAAGATGTGGAACGACGGTAACCTCAAATACATCCTCCGAGAAAAGAAAGGCATCGTCGAGATTCACGACCCTAAAGTAAACAAGAAGAACGAAAAGCTGCAGATGTTCAAATTCGAACCCGACAGCTACAACTACTCTATCGCCAAGGATCCTGATGGTTTGTTGGTCACCCTCCAAGCTAAACCTGGTGCCAAAGTAAAAATGAAAAAGATAATTGCCCTGCTCAATCCTGGCAATTACTATCCCAAGAAACTACGTATAAAAGTTAGCATTTTCTGGGCCACTATCACTTTTTCAAACTTTAAGGCAGGTAACATCGACGATAGCATTTTCGTTTTCCCCAAAGAAAAATATGCGAATTACAAAATCATAGATGAACGATAAATAACATAGAACACATGGACGAGCAATTAAAGCAAATTGGAGAACGCCTTCGCGGTTTGCGCGATGTTCTCGACATTCCAGTAAGCGAGATGGCCGAAACTATCGGTATCGACTCAGAAAAGTACGAGAAGATTGAGAAGGGTGAGCTTGATATCACCATCTCAAACCTCATGAAGATAGCCCACAAGTATGGTGTATCAGCCGAGGAGCTGATGTTTGCCGAGGCACCCCATATGAAATCGTACTTTGTGGTACGTAAGGGACAGGGCATGAGCGTTGAGCGCACCAAGGCTTACAAGTATCAGAGTCTGGTAAGTGGTTTCGTAAACCACCAGGCCGATGTATTCATTGTAACTGTTGAGCCCAAGCCAGGCGCTCGCACCATTTACAAGAATACCCACCCAGGTCAGGAGTTCAACATGGTACTCGAGGGTAAGATGGAACTCTTTATCGGTGGCAAGACCATCATTCTCGACGAGGGTGACAGCATCTATTTCGACTCATCAAAGCCCCATGGTATGCTGGCCGTAGGCGACAAACCTGTGAAATTCCTCGCCTTTACAGTCGAATAGAAATGAAGAATTGAAAGATTGAAGAATAAATTTATGGTAGAAAGATTTTTAAAGCAGACACATTTCGAGTCTGTAGAGGATTACAATAAAAATCTGGAGTTTATCATTCCAGAGAACTTTAACTTTGCCTACGATGTGATGGATGCGTGGGCAGAGGAGGCACCCGAAAAGTTAGCATTGCTCTGGACCAACGACCAGGGCGAAGAGATACGTACCACCTATGGTGAGTTAAAGGAACAGAGCGATCAGGCAGCATCATACCTGATGTCGCTGGGTATCGGTAAGGGCGATCCCGTCATGCTCATCCTGAAGCGTCACTACGAGTGGTGGGTAATCATGTTGGCGTTATGTAAGATTGGTGCCATTGTGATTCCTGCTACCCACATGCTCACCAAGCACGACTACGTCTATCGTAACACACGCGCCTCAGTAAAGGCCATCATCTGTGCTGATGACGACTATATCATCAGTCAGATCAAGCTGGCCATGCCTGAGAGTCCTACGGTAAAGCAATATATCACACTGCGCGACGAGGAAGGTTTCCACAACTGGAAGACAGAATGGCAGCAGGCCCCCAAATTCGAGCGTCCTGCTTTCGTTAATAACAACGAAGACACCATGATTATGTACTTCACCTCTGGTACCAGCGGCGAGCCAAAGATGGTGGCACACGATTATCTGTATGCCATGGGCCACCTCACCACAGGTGTATTCTGGCACAACCTGCATGAAGGCTCACTCCACCTCACCGTAGCCGATACCGGTTGGGGTAAGGCTGTATGGGGTAAGTTCTACGGTCAGTGGTTTGCCGGTGCTACCGTGTTCGTATTCGACCACGAGAAGTTTAATGCCGACACCCTGCTGCGCCAGATGGAGAAATATAAGGTTACCAGCTTCTGTGCACCTCCCACCATCTACCGTTTCATGATTCGTGAGGATTTGAGTAAGTATGACCTGAGCAGTCTCCAGTATTGCTGTACCGCAGGCGAGGCCCTGAACCCAGCTGTATATGATAAGTTCTACGAGAAGACCGGCATCCGCATGATGGAGGGCTTCGGCCAGACCGAAACCACCATGACACTCGGTACCTTCCCTTGGATGACACCCAAACCCGGTTCGATGGGTATCCCCAATGCTCAGTACAATATCGACCTGCTGCGTGCCGATGGCACTTCATGTGAGGATGGTGAGAAAGGTGAGATTGTGGTACGCGTAGGCGATAAGAAGCCTATCGGTTTGTTTAAGGGTTACTACCGTGATGAGGAGAAAACCCGCGAGGCCTGGCACGATGGCATCTATCACACCGGTGATATGGCATGGCGCGATGAGGACGGTTACTACTGGTTCGAAGGTCGTATCGACGATGTAATCAAGAGCTCAGGTTACCGCATTGGCCCGTTCGAGGTTGAGAGCGCCCTGATGACTCACCCTGCCGTAGTTGAGTGCGCCATCACTGGTGTACCCGACGATATCCGCGGTATGGTGGTAAAGGCTACTGTTGTACTCGGCAAAGAGTGGAAGGACAAGGCTGGTGACGATCTCGTTAAGGAACTGCAGCAGCACGTTAAGAAGGAAACAGCGCCTTACAAGTACCCACGTATTGTGGAGTTTGTTGACGAACTGCCAAAGACCATCAGTGGTAAGATTCGTCGCGTAGAGATCCGCAAGAAAGACGCGGAGAAATAGTGAAGAATGAATATGAATAGTTATGGCTGCACATAATGAGTTAGGAGAATGGGGCGAAAACCAAGCCGCTGAATACCTACAGCATCATGGCTATCGTATAATAGAACGCGACTGGAAGTCGGGGCGTCGGGATATCGACATCATCGCCACAGACGGCAACGAAGTGGTATTTGTTGAAGTCAAAACCCGTCGCAACCGATTGTTCGGTGACCCTGAAGAGGCTGTCGACTACCGTAAGTTACAGAATCTCCGTCTGGCCATCAACCACTACATCAAGTATCGCCGTATCAACAGCGATGTCAGGTTCGACATTATTACTGTAGTTGGCACGATAGGTCAGCAACCAGAAATAGATCACATCAAAGATGTACGATTATATTAGAAGATGAAGAAAAGAATTGTTATCAAAGTAGGTTCGAACGTACTGACACGAGCCGATGGCAAACTGGACGTCACCCGTATGTCGGCGTTGGTCGACCAGATAGCTTGGTTACGCAAGCAGGATATCGAGGTGATTCTTGTTACCTCGGGTGCCGTAGCCTGCGGTCGACGCGAACTCACAGTCGACCACTCGCTTGATTCGGTTGAACAGCGCCAGTTGTTCTCTGCTGTCGGTCAGGTAAAACTTGTAGGTCTCTACTACGACTTGTTCCGCGAGTTTGGCATTCACGTTGGTCAGGTGCTCACCATGAAGGAGAACTTCCAGCCAGGCGAGCAGTATCGCAACCAGCAGGCATGTATGACGGTGATGCTGGAGAACGATGTTCTCCCCATCGTTAACGAGAACGACACCGTATCAGTTACCGAGCTGATGTTTACTGATAACGATGAGCTCTCGGGCCTCATCGCACAGATGATGAAGGCCGATTCACTGATTCTGCTCTCTAACATCGATGGTATCTACACCGGTCACCCTGATGATCCTTCATCGGAACTGATACCTACCGTTGCACCATGCACCGACCTTTCTAAATATATCAAGAAGGAGAAGAGTGCTTTCGGACGTGGTGGTATGCACTCAAAATACCACACGGCCAGCAACATACAGTCGGCAGGCATCCATGTTATCATTGCTAATGGAACCCGCGATAATATCCTGATCGACTTGATTGAAAGACCAGAGTTAACACCTCACACTGAATTCCTAACATAATAGAGCTATGCAACTCAAAGATACATTCGAGCGTGTAAAACGTGCCAGCAAGAGTCTGGCTCTGCTTACCGACGAGCAGCGCAACGAGATACTCAATGCCGTTGCCAATGCTATCATTAATCATAAGGAAAGAATCCTGGAGGCAAATGCCCAGGATTTGGCCAAGATGTCGAAAGACAACCCATTGTACGACCGTCTGCAACTCACAGATAGCCGTTTAGAGGGTATTGCTTCCGACATGCGCAACGTAGCCACCCTCCCCTCACCATTAGGACATGTCACCAAACAGAAAACGCTACCCAACGGACTTCGTCTGTGTCGTATCAGCGTGCCCTTTGGTGTGATTGGTATGATTTACGAGGCGCGCCCTAATGTTACGTTCGATGTATTCTCGCTCTGCTTTAAGAGCGGTAATGCTTGCATACTGAAAGGTGGAAAGGATGCCGACTGCAGTAACCGCGAGGAAGTTGCACTCATTCATGAGATATTGGAACAGTATGGTGTATCCAAAGATGTGGTTGCCCTGCTGCCCGCCACCCACGAGGCCACAGGCGAGATGCTAAATGCAGTAGGATATGTAGATCTCTGCATTCCTCGTGGCGGTCGCAAGCTGATTGACTTTGTGCGCGACACAGCCCGCATACCTGTTATCGAAACAGGTGCCGGTGTGGTAAATACCTATTTCGATGCAGAGGGCGACTTAGAGATGGGCTGTGCAATCATTAACAATGCCAAGACCCGTCGTGTATCTGTTTGCAATGCACTCGACTGTCTGCTAGTACACCAAGATCGACTAGTAGATCTAGCAGATCTAGTTAAGCCTTTAGCCGACAAGCATGTTATCATCTATGCCGACAAACAGGCATACAAAGCCCTCGATGGCAATTATCCTTTCCTGGAGTCAGCCACCGACGACAGTTTCGGAACCGAATTTATGGACTATAAGCTTGCCATTAAGACGGTTGCATCGCTTGAAGAAGCCCTTGACCATATCGACCAGAACGGCAGCGGACATAGCGAAGCTATCGTTACCATGAACGAACAAACAGCCCGTAAGTTCCAGGCTCATGTTGATGCAGCCTGCGTTTACTGGAATGCCCCCACCTCGTTCACCGATGGTGCACAGTTCGGCCTTGGTGCCGAGATTGGCATTTCTACCCAGAAACTCGGCCCCCGTGGCCCTATGGCACTTGAGGAGATTACCACGTTCAAGTGGCTTATCGAAGGTGAAGGACAGATACGTCCATAGGTTATATATAAGGAGGGAACAAAATGAAAAGAAACATTACTATATACCTACTATTCTTTGTGCTGCCACTTATAGTGGCGGCCCAAAGTCATCAGACCGAACTTGATCGGTTGACAAAGGAGATGTACCGTCTGTACTCCTCACACGAGGTTGAGCAGTTCATGAATATCACCGACCAACTGAAAGACGCTTGCCAGAAAGCGAAAGACGAAGATCTCTACTACCGGACCTGGGCCAACCAGGCCTCCTTTGCATTTTCAAAAATCAGCAGAGACAAAGGCATTGAGATAGCCAAGGCTCTGAACGAGTATAGCCAGCAACACGACAGCAAACTAGGTATATACTATTCGTCACTCATCACAGCCAGCCAGTCCAGCATCCTCAGGATGGAAATACAGGCTGAGCAGAATTACTTAAAAGCCTTAAAATATAAACAATCTTTTTTGCCCCATATCAATGCCGCTCCGGCCTATTTGGGACTAGCAAAAATCTATCACAATCGCAGAGACCAGAAGAAAGTGCTCGAAATGGCCGACAAAGCCTTGAAAGAACCCAACCTCACAGGACCTTCGATTGTAGATGCATGGAGTTATCGATGCATCGCAGCCATGTATCATCAGGGAGCCAATCAAAAAACAGAGTTGAACAAGGCTTACGCGGAATGGAAAAAAGTCTCAGAGAAGTATCATTACCGTTCGCTCTTTGCTAACGATATTGAAATCTACCATGCCCGTGTTAACGGCGACTACGAGAAAATGCTCGAATTGGCCCAAAAAGTGAAGTTGCCCCAAGAACGAGCCCAGTTTATCTCTTACGCTTACGAATGGTTGGGGAAATGGGAAGATGCCCTCAAATACTTCAAAGAGTATAAAAGGGTTAGCGACTCCATCAACACGGCCGACATACGTAAGCAATCGGCAGAGCATACCATGCAGATGGACATCATCCGAGCCGAGAACGAAGCAAAGAAATTGAAGTTGCACAACCAGGAACTACGTTTGGAACGCCAAGCCAACGAACTGGAACAAGAACGCTTGGAGAAAGAAGCATTAGATCTGACACTTAAGAATCGCGACATCGAACTAAGCAATGCCGCCATAAAACTAAAGAACGATAGTCTGGACCGCCAGGCCCAACAATCGAAGTTGAGCGAGTATCAGTCAAAACTTGAATTGGAGCAGAACAAGGAGAGGATGGAACGTATCACCCTTTGGACAGCCATCGGTGTGGGTCTACTCATCATCACTTTCCTATGCATCTATCTATATCGCCGCAGTCGCCACATGAAGGATCTGACTGTTGCCTACGACAAACTGGAAACAGCCTATGAACAGCTTGAACAAACCACAGCTGCCAAAGAGCGCATTGAGAGCGAGCTGCGTATTGCCCGCGACATCCAGATGTCGATGGTGCCACACGAATTCCCCGAGCGTCCCGATTTGGATCTCTACGCCTCGATGAACCCTGCCAAGGAGGTTGGTGGCGATCTATACGATTATCTGCTTGAAGATAACATCTTATATTTCTGTTTGGGCGATGTATCTGGAAAAGGAGTGCCTGCCTCACTATTTATGGCCCAGACCATCCGTCTGTTCCGTGCCCTGGCAAAGCAGCACATGATGCCAGCCTCCATAGCCACACGCTTGAATGATGAACTAACAGAGAAAAACGACAACGGCATGTTCGTCACTATGTTCATTGGTCAGCTAAATCTAACCAACGGGCAACTTCATTTCTGCAATGCCGGACACAATCCCCCTGTCATCGGAGGCGATGAGCAGCAAGGTTCATTCCTTGAGATGGAGCCGAATGCTCCTATCGGTCTATGGCCGGAACTTGAATATATCGGCGAGGAGATTGCATCCATCAAGGGGCGTCCTCTTTTCATTTATTCCGATGGACTTAATGAAGCCGAGAACATCAAGCTGGAACAGTTTGGCGACGAGCATATGCTAGATATACTACGGCATACAAAATTCAAAGACGCCCGCCATGTAGTAGAACTGATGGAAGCCGAAGTGGAGCGCCATCGTAATGGTGCCGAACCTAACGACGACATGACCATCATGTGCCTCAAAGCATTAAACATTCTTGCTTAGGCAAGCGTACTAAAGAAACGATTAAAAGATTAAGCATTGAACATTAATAAAATAAAGATATGAAAAGTTTTATCAACGTAGAAGACCTCGGTCCATTGGATAAGGCGATGGCCGAAGCATTTGAGATTAAGAACGATCGTTATAAGTACCAGCATCTGGGTAAAAACAAGACCCTGATGATGATTTTCTTTAATAATTCGCTCCGCACCCGTCTCAGCACCCAGAAGGCAGCAATGAACTTAGGCATGAATGTGATTGTGCTTGATGTAAATGCCGGTGCATGGAAGTTGGAAACCGAGCGTGGTGTGATTATGGATGGCGACAAGAGCGAGCATCTGCTTGAGGCTATTCCTGTAATGGGATGCTACTGCGACTTGATTGGTGTACGCTCGTTTGCCGGACTTACCGACCGTGAGTACGACTATGCCGAGACCGTACTGCAACAGTTCATCAAATATAGCGGTCGTCCCGTATTTGCGATGGAAACGGCAACAGTTCACCCCCTACAGGCCTTTGCCGACCTCATCACCATCGAGGAGCATAAGGTAGTAGAACGTCCAAAGGTTGTCCTCACTTGGGCACCTCATTGCCGCGCTTTGCCTCAGGCTGTACCTAACTCGTTCGCCCAGTGGATGAACGCCGCTCCCGATGTTGACTTCGTCATCACCCACCCTGAGGGTTACGAGCTCGATCCAAAGTTCGTAGGTAATGCCCGCGTAGAGTACGATCAGAAGAAAGCTTTCGAAGGTGCCGATTTCATCTATGCAAAAAACTGGAGTAACCCAGGTGTAACAAACCTTGCCGATTATGGAAAGATTACCAGCAAAGATATGTCGTGGACAGTTGACACAGAGCACATGTCATGGACAAACAATGGTAAGTTCATGCACTGTCTACCCGTTCGTCGTAACCTTATTGTAACAGACGATGTGATTGAGAGCCCCAACAGCCTTGTAATCCCCGAGGCAGCCAACCGCGAGATCAGCTGTTCGGTAGTTATCAAGCGCATGCTCGAAGCCCTTTAACCGCAAACAATAATTCCCAATAACAATGCCCCGCGTCATCAGCGGCGCGGGGCATCCATTACCCCAAAAACATCATGAAACATTATCTATACCTTTTTGTTCTTTTAACCTTGGCATTTCTCGGTAGCAACAAGATCTATGCTGATACCGATAACGTAGAACAGGAACTAGCCATGCGCGTTCAACAAGCGCAGGTAAGTGGCAGCGATTCCGACTTCTACAATGCTCAAAAGTTATTTCTCAACCACCTGGAACAGAACCAGGCTTGGGACAAATACTACCGTGTTTGGATGAGCCGTGTGAACTACGACGTTAACCACAAACACTTTCACCGCGCTTTCACCCAGATTCACCGTCTAACCGATGATATCCGTAAACGTCATCAAGAACAATACCTATACATCCCCAATATGTGTCTTGGCTTATTCTATAGTAGCAGAAACCAGCCGGAGATGGCCGAGACCTACTTCCGTCGCGCACTGAAGGGTGTTGATGCTAATAAGGACCCCGTATCAGTATTCAATTGCTATCTTTCGCTGGCACTGTCACTTAGTTTCAAGCACCCTGCTGAGGCGATGGCTTGTCTCGACAGTCTACCAAAACAAATGCTCGAGAACCCCATGTACGACAGCGGTGTGCTTGGCTACCGGTGTATCATTGCCAGCCAACAAGGCGACCGCCAGGCATTCGACCGATACTTTGCCCGTTACGACAGTATACGCCAGCATAATCCCGCAGGGTTTAATCCTGCAAACCTGCAGCAGGTGATGGTATGCCACTACCTGTTACGTAACGACTACAAGCAGGCGTTGGCATGGTGCGACTCAGCCGCAGTTCCACAGTTAGCCAACCAACTACGATTGGAGGTTTTCCAGACAACAGGCAATTGGCAGCAAGCCTTCCGTGAAATTCAGCTGAAAGACAGTATGGAACAAGCCGACGAGCGCGAAGTACTGGAGGAACACCTGATGGACGTGACCCACGACATCGACCTGTTACAAGCCGAGCAGGAAAAGGCCGAACTACGACGCAAACAACTGATGTCTGCAGGTCTGATGGCAGCCACCATCATCGCCCTGCTGATAGCAGTACTTATCTATCGCTATTTCAAAAATCTCAAGTTGAAAGAGCAGTTTCAGGAGTTACAGGAGGCCCGCCGTCGAGCCGAGGCCGGCCAAGCTATCCGTCGTGCCTTTGTAACAACCATCTTGGAGAAGCTTAAATCGCCTATCAATTCGCTGCTAAACTATGCACGCATATTCAACGACCCAGAATTCAAACTCAAACCCGAGGAACGCAGTAAGCGTTATCGCGATATTGTTGCTGCAGCCAAGAACATCGAATCGTTGATGGACCCTGTACTTGATTCTTACTCACGTGGCGATTTAGGAATTACTGATGAGGAGAAACGTGTTTGTCAGGATGCGCTCCGCTCGCCGTTACAGACACTGATTGGTACTGCAGAAGTTATCATCGATGCCGACGGACAGTTGCCCCACGATGAGTATATGCAGTTACGCTCAGCTATCTGCCGTGATGCCTACGATGTAGCTACATCTACCCGCAAGCTGATATTATTCAGTCTCTATGGCGATGCTTATCCTATCCCTATGAACTACGAGATTGGTCTTAACGAAATGGCACGTACCACTCTAAACAGTTACGACCAGCATTTCAAAACCCAACCCAAGAACATCGAGTTTATAACAGATGTGGCCGACGATGTGAAGATTACCACCAATATGCTGCTGCAGGAGCTGATTAACTGCCTGCTCGACAATGTTGTAAAATATGCCACAGGCGATACGCTGCAGTTAAGCTGTCACACCCTAACCGATGGTAGCTATGCGATTGCTGTAAGCAACGAAGGCCCCACCATCCCAGCGAGTGATGCTGAGCATATCTTTGTGCCGTTTGTACGTCTGTCGCCCAACGAACATACACTTGGCGTCGGCTTGCCATTAGCCAGATGCTTAGCCACCTCTATGGGATACACCCTTACACTCGACACTACCTACACGCAAGGTGCTCGGTTTGTGGTTAGATTAAAATAAAAAATAATCCCCGTTCACAACAGAACGGGGATTGTTGTATTTATTTGATGGCTGCTGCAATAATCTCGGCCATTTTCTTGGCTCCTTTTTCGTTGGGATGAATACCATCATCTACCACCTTATCGCCGTCGTTAAGCATCAATGTGTGCAGGTCGATAACCTGTAAGCCATACTGCTTTGCCACTTCTTGTTGGATGGGAATAATCTCATCGGTAATCACCTTATCGTTGATTTTCCAACTGGGCTTGAAAGCAGGAATAGGTGTGCAAAGCAGAATCTTTGGTCCTGCAGGCTGCGCTACAGCCTTCCCCTTCTTCTTGCCTTTCTTGGCAAGCTGAGCCAAATCTGGGCGTAAGGTCTTAATCATCTGTTCCAGATCCTGCTTAAACTCAGCGCCATACTGCCAGTTCTCGGGTTTCGAGTCGTTAGTACCCAGTTTAATCACCACTACATCGGGCTTAAATGCCAAAGCATCACGCCATGCCATCTCGTTCATATAAGGGAAGTCGCCCTTGTTCAGCATGGTACGTGCACTCACGCCGAAGTTCTTTACCCAGTAGCCATCGCCGAGCATGCCCTGCAACTGTGCCGGATAGCCATACTTGGCACGCATATCAATACCAAAACCATCGGTGATGCTGTTACCGATGCAAGCCACACGGATAGCATCCTCCTTGGGGGCAGGAATCGACTTGAGCCAGTTACCTAAGTCCTGCAACAGTTGGTCGTGATACTTAAACCACGTGCCAAAGCCAAATCCATGATCGCCCGAAGGGTAGATAAACAAGCTGCATTCATTACCGGCATTGCGCATAGCAGAATAATACTGTATGCCATTGGTTACCACAGGCACCAAACGGTCGTCGTTAGCACTGATGATACAAGCAGGTGGTGTGAGATGACTGCGAACGGCATTCTGGGTTGAGTACTGTCCTATAAGTTTAGGATCCTTATACCCCTCTTTACCCAGAAAGTTGATGCACGACCACTTATGTGATACACGCTCATCCATCGAGATTACTGGATAGAATAGTATCGAGAAGTTAGGACGCACTTCATAAGGCGACATCGTTGAGATGACCGACGACAGATGACCACCTGCCGAGAAGCCCATAATGCCCACATCGTTAGGATTAATATTCCAGACCTTAGCCGAGTCGCGAACGATACGGAAGCCTTGCTCCACATCTCCTACTGGAATGGTACGGTCACCATGCGGCAAACGATAGTTTACCACGAAATAAGCGATACCCTGTTTATTTAACCAATCGGAAGCCTGATAGCCCTCATGCGTATTCGAAAGCATAGAGTAGCCACCTCCAGGCACACCAACAATGGCTCTGCCTGAGGGTTTCTCTGGCAGGAAACAAACCATCTGAGCCTTTCCGTCATCGGTCAGGTTCAGGGTAAACTTCTTTGCGGTCTGGGCCTGCATAGCCATAGCAAGCATCAACAGACCAGTCATGAATAGTTTTCTGTTCATAGTTACACTTTATTTTATTTAGTTTTTATTGTTAATAAATGCCTCCACACGATCAGCCATATTCTGCCTGATATAAGGGTAGTAGAATCTTAGTTCCATATGATGATAGTTTCCCGGAATACCGATTACAGGCATCGGTTCATCATTCTTATAGCCACCTATCAACAGTAACTTGCTCTTCGGGTCGAGTCGTGCCGAGAGCGTATCATTCTGATGCTCCTTGTCGTAATACACAAACGACGCGCCTACCGTATCTGTTCGCCAATTGATGGGATTGATACAGAACAGATTACCCGCACTTACCACTGGTATTTCGCACTCAGGTGTCTTTACCGAGTTAAAGCAAATCGACACCTTGGTATCGTTAGCCTTGCAAGCCGGATGCAGATGTCGGCAACAGGCCGTATCTTCCTTCGTAATCCTATAACCTATAAAATAGGCAGCCACCATGCGGTCGGCCACATCATCCGGCATCCGTTTCATAATCTCCAACATAGCATGAGCTCCCTGACTGAAGCCTGCCAGTATAAAGGGGCGCCCCTGATTCAGATGTTTGATATAGTAATCCCAACTCCGAACGCAGTCCGACATGGCTAATGGCAAACGTGCAAGCGCAGTTTCGGTTGACGACCACGACTGTAGCGACACCTGACGGTAATAAGGCGAATAGTAATTCAGTTTGCCTGAATAAAACGAATCCACAGCATGCATCTCAATCTTCATCTGTCCACGCTGACCAGCATTGTAAGTGTCGGCAAAATGGCAGGTATCACTACCTATCATATGGTCGCCTGTTTCTGTAGAGATGATATAAAACAAATCGGCCTCACCCTGGCGGTTAACTATAAACCACTGGCTGGGATCATCGTAATGCGGTGAAGCGGGAATTGGACCGATAACCGACTGACTATCACTATCCCACGAACTGAGGAATAGCGAAGCGCATACGCAAAAAAGCGCAACAAAAGCCGTTTTTAGTCTATTCGTACACATATAATTGACTAATTTGCCTGCAAAAATACAAATTTCAAGCGAAGTTAGCAAATAAATCGCAAAACTTTATGTAAATTTGCACGCAAAAACAACTAATAAACAATATGATTTCATTTGAATGTGACTACAACAACGGGGCTCATCCAAAAGTTTTGGAGAACCTGATTAAATACAACGATGCCAAACCAACCCCCTATGGTTTTGATGAATTTAGCGAACGCGCCAAGGAGCGCATCCGCGTAGCCTGCGGACTGCCTGATGCCCAGATTTTCTTTCTGACTGGCGGTACCCAGACCAATGCCACCACCATCGACTCGATGCTGTATCAGTACGAGGGTGTGATTTGTGTAGGTAGCGGTCATATCAACGTACACGAGGCTGGTGCTGTAGAGTTTACCGAGCACAAAATTATAACCATTGCGGATAACAATGGTAAGATGGAGGCCAAGACACTCGACAAGTATCTCGACGACTATATGCACGATGGCAACAAGGACCACGCCGTGCACCCTGGACTGGTTTACATCACTTTCCCCACCGAGTTCGGAACACTTTACTCAGCCAAGGAGCTCGACGATATCTATCAGGTATGCCAGCGCTACGAGATACCTCTCTATATTGATGGAGCCCGTTTAGGCTATGGACTGATGGCAGAAGGCAATGATATCTCCCTGCCCTATCTGGCCCGCCACTGCGATGTGTTTTATATCGGTGGCACTAAAATTGGTGCCCTCTGCGGTGAGGCTGTAGTATTTACGCACCAGAATGCCCACAAGCATTTCTTCTCTATCCAGAAACAGCATGGTGCTGTGATTGCCAAGGGGGCTTTGATTGGCTTGCAGTTCGATGCGCTTTTTTCCGACGACCTCTACTTCAAACTCTCAGAACACGCCATCAAGATGGCTATGCGTATGAAGCAGATATTCATTAAGAAAGGCTTCGAGTTCTATGTCGACTCACCCACCAACCAGCAGTTTGTAATTATGGACAACACACTGGTTGAGGCACTGAGTCAGAAGATGAAGTTCACTCATTTCGGTCAGGCCGACAAATACCATACCATCTGCCGATTCGTAACCAGCTGGGCCACCACCGAAGAAGAATTAGACGAATTAGAGAAGATACTCGGATGAAGAACCTATACTATAAATATTACCCTACAGCCGCAATTATTCTCTGCGCCATTATCATCTGGTGTTTCTTTCAGTTCTGGTATCCCTATCACTTCTTCTTCCAGGAGCAGAATCAAATATTCCTCTGGTCGTGGGATTATATCTCCACCTATACTGATAAGTCAGGTGGATTGGCAGGTCTTGTGGGTGATTTCCTCACACAGTTTTATTACTACCTGTTTGCAGGAGCTACAATCCTTACCGCTTGCCTGCTCATCATCGCATGTCTGCTTTACAAGGCACTCACCAACTTTAAGGTTAGCAAACCTGTTGCCCTGCTGTTGGCGCTGTTTGTGATGGTGTTCGTGGCCGTATGCCATTTCAGCACCAGCTATCGACTCTCATCTACAATCTCTATCATGGGATGGCTGCTCTTATTATGGGGGGTATCAAGCATCCGAAAAAACGCCCTAAAGCTGTCGGTATTAGCTTGTGGCCTGCTCCCCAGTTATCTGCTGTTTGGCAGTCCTGTCATCAAGCAATTGCAGATGCCAGATCTGGTTTTAGAGAAGGATTTTGCTGTCGACTGCGAATACCACTTTGGCCATTACGATAAAGTGATACAGATGGTAGAAGGTCAGGACCGATGGACCGACCAGATGGTGTTCTTCTATAACCTGGCACAAGCACAGCGCGGTCAGCTACCCGACCACCTGCTCAAGTTCACTCCCACCCAGTTGGGTACCTTCTACAAGATTGGTCCCGAAACACCCATGCTGATTATCCGTAACATGAACGAGCTGTATTGGGCCTTAGGCGATATGACCTTTACCGAGCGTGCAGCTATGATGACGAACGTGTTCTCACACAACAACCGAAACGTGCGAATGATGCAACGTTTGGCCGAGTGTAATTACGTGAGTGGCGATTCGTTAGCAGCCGAGAAATACTTACGTATTCTCGACAAGACATTTGTATATGCCCGTTGGGCCGATAACGTTCGCCAGAATGGCAAGACCATCTACCAGCAGAAGATGCAGATGGTAAATCGCCACGACACCATATCGACAACCGACAATGCCCACCTGCTCATGATGCAGTTGCTCGATGCCAATCCGAACAACACCACAGCCTTGGATTACATTCTGTGCAGCACATTGGTATTAAAGGATATTGCCAGCTTTAAGCGCGACTACGACCGCTATTGTATCGACACCAACAACCCACGATTAAAGACACTCTACCAAGAGGCACTTTGCATTTGGCTGGCTGGTACCAATGCGCCGCAGCAGGAGTGGGAAAAGTACATCAAGCGTGGCGACGTGTTCCAGCGTTTCCAACAGTATAACCAACAACGTGGTAATACCAACTTCAAGGACTCCTATTGGTATTACTTCGATAAGATAAAAGCACCTGAAATATGAAAAAAATACTATCTTTACTAACCATACTAACAGTGCTTGCCTCATGCACGCCAACACCCGAGAACGTGCAGCAGAGCAATGTTCTGCCCCCCATCTATCCCGACTATTGCGATGTAACCATTCCTCAGAACATAGCTCCCCTAAACTTTCTGTTGCGTGCCGATTGCGAGGCCATCGAGGTAAAGGCTGGCGATATCACCATCAACGCCCGTGGTAATGAGGCTGTGTTCGACATCGATGATTGGAAAGCCCTGCTGCAGCAATCTGCTGATAAGAGTATTGAGGTTACCGTCAGCGCCCTTATCAACGGACAGTGGACGGCCTACAGGCCCTTCACCTGGCAGGTAGTAAGCGACAAGGTAGATCCCTATCTCACCTACCGCCTCATTGAGCCCGATTACGAGATATGGAACAACGTGCAGATTCAACAACGCTGTGTAGAGAACTTCGACGTAAACGCCTTAGGACATTACGAGAAGTTGGAAAACCGCTGCATGAACTGCCACACGTTTGCCAACCAGAACCCACAGCTATCCATGATGTACGTTCGTGGTCCTGGCGGCGGTGCCATCCTGAATGAGAACGGCATACTCAGCAAGCTGAATATCCCTGGCAGTGTTTACTTCGGATTCAGTCCCACTGGCCGCTATATCACCTATTCTACCCAGAAGATTATTCCTGCTTTCCATAGCGACCCAAGCAAGCGATTGGAAGTGTACGATTCGGAGTCGAATGTATGCGTGGCCGATATGCAGGAGCATCGTATCTTTACCTCACCACTGCTGTCCGACAGTCTGAAGTTCGAGACATTCCCCACCTTCTCGCCCGATGGCAAGTACATCTACTACTGTGCCGCTGATAGCGTGAGTCTGCCTCACGATATCAAACAGTTGCAGTATAGTCTGGTACGCATCGCCTTTGACGAGAAATCGGGCACCATCGGCACTCAGGTAGATACACTTTACCATCAGCGTAGTGTGTGCCATCCACGTGTCAGCCCCGACGGTCAATATATTCTTTATACCGTAGCCGACTACGGCACCTTCCCCATCTGGCATCCAGAGGCCGATTTGCAGATGATGAACCTGCAAACAGGGAAGATTGATACACTTGGCATTGTGAATAGTGCCAAAAGCGATACCTATCACTCGTGGAGCAGCAACAGCCGCTGGTTTGTGTTTGCCTCGAAACGCGACGACGGTCTGTATGGCAAGCCCTACTTCTGCTATATTGACAAGCATGGCAAAGCCCACAAGCCTTTCTGCCTGCCACAGGCACATCCTTCGTTCTACGACAACAATCTGAAGTCGTTCAATGCGCCAGAGCTAGGTAAAGGCAAGGTGCCGTTCGATGTTGAAGATGTGGCCAAAGCAATGAAAAAAGAATCCGTGACCTTTAAATAGTCACGGATTCTTTTTTATTTCACCTTCGTTTCAACGCGTTGATCGGAAGCTATTTCGCGACCTGCATTGTAAGCGTCGAAATCAACTTTTGTTTTGGTAAAGTCGGGTACGTTAAACGAGAAAATACTTTCCTCATAGTACTCTTTCGGACGGCGCTGAGGCAACAGGAATGGTTTTGAGAAGTGTCCTTTGTCATCCACACAAGCCAGATAGAGATGACTATAAAGTCCATCGCCACGGCGACTGGTAAAGACAATCCAGTGCGAGTTTACATTCCAGTTGTGATAGCTGTCGGCCTTCTCGCTGTTTATCTCCTTCAACTCGCGCGCTTCACCCGTTTGCAAGTTCAGCAGCCACTGGTTACTCTCCTGGTGCCAGATTGAGAAGTAGCCATAGTCCATCAGCGTAAACAGGATGTACTTGCCATCGTACGACGGACGAGGCCAGGTCAGACTCTTTCCCATCGCCACGGCATTAAAGATGGTATCCACCTTCTCGCCGTATTTACCTGTAGCGGGGTCGAATGCAATCTTACACAGGTTGTACTTCTCGTCCTTATAATGCATAGGGTACTCCTGCTGCTTGCATGTCATGTAATACAAGGTTTTACCATCAGGCGAGAATACTGGCGAGTTCTCACTCCAGTCGGGTGTCGACAGCAGCGAGTCCTTAATAATCTCATGAGTAGCGGGATTATACACAAATACATCGCTCGACAAGTCGAACACCTCAATACGCTCATGAGCTACCATATGGAATCCCTGACGTGTCTGGTTAGTAGAGAAAGCACAGTACTTGCCGCTGGGGTGCCAATAAGGATACACCATCGAGCCACCTAACTGCTCGTTGCTGGCCTTCAGCCATTCGCGCTTGCCATCTATCTGGAACATGGTAGCACCATGATCGCCACGCACATGGAATACGAACTTCGAAGGGTCGGTCTGGCGCGCCGAGTGACAATTCACACACATGCCAGGCACCTGAGTATTCTCGATAATAGAATACTCGTCGAATGTTGCCAGATCCCGCTGATATAAACCCATCTTACTGAACACAGAATAACCAGGAGCAATACGACGATAGGTCAGTCCCCACTCGTCAAGCGCGTAGGAGCTTATGTTTATCGTAAAATCCTTATACTGCGTCCACTGCCCGTCCTTTTTGGCACAAACAGTCACCGTCAGTTGTCCGCCTTTGTTCTGCTGAGTCAGCTCATGCCAGTCGTCTATATCAAAGTCGGCATAGTCGCCCTGTACATGCAACTCGCCCCCCTTACTGCCTTTTACAACCACATCCACACAGTCAGCATCAGGGCAATCAAAATTCAGGGGTGCCATCTCTACAGGTATGGTCACTCCGATATAGTCAGGGTAGATATTGGGCAGTTTATCAACCTTCGATACATTCTCGGGCGTTGAGTTACAACTGGACAGCAGCCAACATCCTACACCAATCACCCAACACAAAATATTATTCTTCATCATTCTCCAACTAATAAATAGTACCATGCCGTATTCTTAAACGCTCTTAATTCTGGTGCATCCTTGCCTGCCGACGAGTATATGCGCCCGAATTCATTTAACTGCTGTGCCACATACGGGCTAACCATTCCATCAGGCAACTTTCCGTATTGCTGCATATAAGCAAGTGCAACAGCCTCCTGACAGCTACGGGGATTATACCTTAATTTTTTCTGCACATACTGGAAATACTGCATAAATCTTTGTTCATCCCGATCAAGCAACGGTATCATCAACAGATACTGAATCGCCACCAGATTATCTGGGTTGTGCATCACCAGATGTCCACATATTTTATCAAGTTCCCTGTCGCTAAACAGGAAATCCTCCTGCAAGCGATACTGTCGCAGCGTGCCGTACAACGGATGCTCATTAATAGCCTTTTCGTTGCCTAACATCGCTAACGTACGCTGTGCCCATGGACGGTAGAACACAGTTTTCTCCAACATCTTCAGATATTTCTCGGCAACCTTGTACTCACCATTTATCATATTGGTTTCGGCCAAGCGCTTCATTACGCGGGGGCTCTTATTATAGTTAGGAATGGCTTCCATAGCCTCAAAAGCCAATCGTTGAGCCGTGTTCACCAATCCCAAACGGAAATAAATCTCGCCTAACAACTGCAATACCGGATAATTATTATCGATATCAGGCAACAAACCTTCTGAGCCACGCTGATAGAAATCAAAAATACGATCACCCAACTGGTTGTTCATAGCCAAAGCTAGGTTTGTCACACTCACACTTGTTGGTGTATCAGGCATCTTTTTTTCAGCTTTACGAATAACCCCATCCCAATCAGCCACACGTACCAGATAATCGTACTCCATCATCTCGTAGGTTTTAGCATTATAATTAAGGGGTATAACCACGATAGCCAAACCTATCACCACTACACATGCCAGCATCTCCTTCACATTGGTACTCTTCATGTTGTTTATCAGCTGATAGGTCCAGTACAACACAGCTACTACCACAGGAATAGCTATGAGCAGATAAGGCATCAACTCTGGTGAACGATAATAGCCTACGCCCAATACCACTCTAAGCATAGAGTAAGGCAGATAATGTGCACTCAGCAAGATAACTGCCACCGCCCAAACTACCGAGAGCGGAAGTATACAAACAGCGACAAGCACCACTATTGGTCCTATTAACCAATATAACAACGGAATAGCAACTATCACTATCGCATATCTCACGAACTTATGCAACTGCTGGCAACGCCTCAGCAGCAAGATGGCTCCCATAGTCATCACCAGCGCCACCGCATAAGTCATCATCACATTCTCATCGCCCATGGCACACCACAGCATCACCGCAGGCACAAAGCTTAAAGCATAATAGGCTTTCTGCTGCATGAGGTGCCAAGTAAGGCGCTGCACCAACATAAACAAGAAAGCCATCAGCAATGCTCCCAGCATCACCAGGTTATCGAACTGTACCAGAAACTCGGCCACATAAATGGCAAAGCCACCAGGATCAGCTATACGCTGTACAAAGTAATCACAGTCGAAAAGGAACAACTGTGCTTGCTCCTGATAGGTGAGTGCAAAAGGATAACGTACGCCCCAGAACAGGAACACTGCTATCCCAAGCGCCAAGGTCAATAGCCACGACACACCTCGTTGCGAGAGGTTTATCGTCCTCCACTTATTGCTTAATTTCTTCATGTGTATCGGCATTCATCGTTAGCACGCGTCCATCAGGAGACTTACGCTGATAGGTCAAGGGGAACATATCCTTCAGGAAATCGTACAGCACGCCCTCCTTCATGTTCTTTGCCAACTGGCGGGTATAGTTTTTATACACCACATGGAAACTGTCGGCACGCTGTGCAATGTATTTAGCCTGCACGCTGTCGCCTTTTGAGTACAAGTTAGCAGCAAACCTACGCATCTTCATCAGCTCGCGGTTATGCATCTCGGTACGCGCCTTCCACTTCTCCAACGAGTCGTTCTGAGGAGTACCCATGGCATGACTGATACTATCGATAGTAACCTTCACAACACCAGGCTCGCTTATCACTAATAATGGCTGCAATCCAAAACGGTAATGGTAATCCATCAGGATGGTGTACATTTGGGTAGTATCTTTTTCGAAATGGAACTTACCATCCTTTATCTCCATCGAATCAACAAACTCAGCAGTCTTTGGCCCTTTAAATGGCACCAGGAATATACGCTTTCCTTCGTACTGTTCGCCATTCACGGTGCCCTCAATATGGCACAGTTGACTACTTTGCTGGCAACTGTGGAACATCGTTGCAGTTGCCAATGTCATAAAACACAAAAGAATCTTCTTCATCGTTATTTAATTTTTACTTGTTCTCGATTGTTGTCAAACACCTGTCGGTAAGCTTCGTGAGCATCAAACTCCACCTTGGTCTTGGTAAAGTCAGGCACGTTGTAAGCATCCATCTGTTCCTGATAATACTTGCGTGGATTGCGCTGAGGCAAGAGGAATGGCTTTGACACACGTCCCTGCTCGTCGATACAAGCCAAATAGAGTTTGGTGTACATTCCATCCTCGCGCTTACTGCTGAACACAAACCAACGACTGTTGTCGCTCCAGTTGTGATAGGCCTCACACTGCAGACTGTTCACCTCGGTCAACGCTCTGATCTTTCCCGTTTTCATATCCATCAACCACAAATCGGCATCGTCCTGACTCACAGGGAAATTACCACGACTGCTTACACAGTACATCAGCCAGTGCCCATCGTACGAGGGACGGGCCAACACGTAGCTTTTATCAGTTGCCGGTCCGTTCAACAGCGTATCCACCTGTAGCCCGAACTGTCCCTTTTCGGCATCAAAGCCGATACGACAGAGGGAGCATTTTACTTTCTCGTATTCGGCAGGCACCTTACAAGGTTTCGAGGTGCTGTAGTACAGCCACTTGCCATCATGCGAGAAAGCGGGGAATATCTCCAGATCTTCTGTCTGCAACAGGGGCGAAAGTATCAGTTCGTTAGTACGGGTATCGAGCACCTCAACATTACTGAACTTGTGATATACCTCAATACGCTGTCCTATGCCAGTAAAGAAACTCTGATGCACAGAGTTAACAGCCATTGCCACATAGTCGCCCTGCGGGTGCCAGTAACTGTAAGAGCCAGCCGCCTTGGTCGAATCGGTCTTGGTTTCCACCCAAGCCTGTTTGCCCTCTTTCTGTATCATGGTACCCCCACCCTCGCCACGCATCTGCAGGGTAATACGGTTGGGATTGGTGCAGTTGGCAGTATGACAGTTAAAGCATCGGCCAGGCACAACGGTCTCTGCAAGGATGGCAGTCTCATCAAAATTACTGAGATTACGTTGGTAGATGCCGATATCGCCCCCCACCTCGTAGCCAGGTTTTATACGACGATAGGTTAATCCCCATTCGTCCAGATTATCTGGGCTTACGAAAATATCAAAGTCATTATACTGTGTCCATTGGCCATCTTTCTCCACACATACCGTGAGGGTGATTTTTCCACCTCGGTTCTGTTGGGTTAACGCTTGCCAATCGGCAATATCAAAATCGGCCCAATCGCCGTTAGTGTGCAACTCGCCACCTTTACTACCACGAGCCACCACATCCATACAATCAATATCCTCATCGGCGAGGTTGAAATTCAACGGGGCTATATCGGCAGGTATCGTAACACCTATATAATCTGGGTAGATATCAGGCAGTTGATTAACCTTTGAGACTTGCTCGGGGGTTGAGGCACAACTAGCCATCAGCCAGCATACGGCACCTATTAACCAAGATTCAATCTTATTCATTGCTGTTGTCCTCCCATCATTCTTTTAGCGTAATTGGCAAACGGCGAACCCTGTACGTTACCCTGCATCTGTATGCAGCGCATCACGTCCTGATAGCCCAACGGCATCTGGCGATAGCCACCATACTGCTGGGCAGCACCCAAATACTGTTGGAAACCCTTCAGGTTGCCTTTCAGTAGCATCTGAGCCAGGAAGTAATCCAGGGCCATTTTGTTGTCGGTATTGTTCATAAAGAGCAGACCGAACATCTTGTCCATCTCCTCGTAACTGTACAGGAAGTTTTCCTTATAGCGCAACTGTCGCAAACGATGGTATTCGGGTTGTGCGTTTACCCAATCATCACTCAATATCACATCATTTGCCCACGAACTATAGTACAGACTCTTCTTCAACAAGTCTAACTGTTTCATGGCAGCCTTGTAATGTCCATTAACCAGCATGCACTCAGCAATGCGCTTGGTGCATCGACCGCTCTTACGGGCATTCAGTATCGACTCCTGCGTATCAAACATATAGCGCTGGGCCGAGTTAACCATACCTAAACGCCAGAAAGCCTCAGCCGATGGCAACATCGAGGTAAGGTCGCGTGTACGAGGCATCACCAAAGCATCCTCACCACTCTGATAGAAATCAAACATACGATCGGCTAACAAACGTTTTTGCGACAAAGCCAAGTTCACACAGTTCGACCAGAATGGAGTATTCACCTGATATTCGCCGGCACGCTTCACAATATCATCCCAGCGTTCATGGCGCACCAGATAATCCATACGAACCAACTCGTACATATCCTTATCATAGCCAGTCCACTGTGGATAGTGCAAAGGTATGCGATAATAATTTAGTCCAGTCATAGTCTGCTGCAGAGGCCACTGAGGCAACAACCAGGCATACACCATCAGTTGGGCTGCCAACATCCAGCCTGCCGTCCACAGGTGTTTCCATCCCAACTGTACCGCACGTACCACTATATATAACCATACTATCGGTCCTATCAGCCAATAGGCCACAGGCAGCACAGCCGCATCTATCCATGAATAGCGTCGAGGCATAACACAAGCTAATGCCAATGCCAAGACGATGGCTACAGGCAGCGATAACAGTACATTGATATCGCCCATCAACCACCATAGCATCAAAACGGGAACCAAACTAAGCAACCACCACTTTGGCGGCAGCAATCGGGCCGTTAAACGCTGTAAAGCTACATAAAGTAACGCCAACAGCAGTGCCCCTAACCATTCTACATAATAAAACTGCACAATAAACTCACCTAGCCAATCGGCCAAACCTCCAGGAAGACTGACACGCTCCACGAAGTAATCACTCGTCCACAGAAACAGTTGGTACTGCTCCTGATACGACATGGCGTGTGGGTATGCTATATACCAAAACAGGAATGCGCCGATGCTTATTAGCACTGACAAGGCTATAGTTCCGTATTTAGTTATCGTTTTATTCATAAACGCTGCAAAAGTACCACAAAATTCTGACTTAACAAAGTTTTTATCTATTTTCTACCAACAAAAAAAATTTTTTACTATCTTTGTACCCGAATTAAGCAAGAAAGTATTACCAACCAAAAAACAATGAAATGAAGAAAACATTGTATGCAGCGCTAGCAGCAGTCGTGCTTGCCATGCCAACAAATTGTTTAGCAACCAAACTCCTTGGAGTTAAAGTTATCGACAAAGATTATCTGATGCTCCACTTCCGCGATGGCGAGGTGCATTATCGCGACAACGGCACGGGTCCCAGCGCCTATTTAGGTCACTCGTTTGCCGAGGGCGACGATACCCTATTGGTATTCGGCGAGCGTTTGAAAGCGGCCAAGGCACAGAACGCCGCTTTGTGGAAGATCAGCTCGCCCGACGACAAGACCTTTGCCACAGCACAACCCTTAGCCGTCTGGCGTAAATCCAAGCCAATGAACACCGACAACACACTGACAAGCGAGTTAGACCATTGGCTGTTTTTGCAGATGCCTAAGGCCATGAAACAGGGCTGCACATACAAAGTTACCATCCCCGCAGGCATAGGCAGCGATAAAACCGAGGCCACTATCCGCTTCGATGTATGGAACAACCAATCCGAAGCCGTACACATTAATATAATAGGTTATTCGCCTTTTGAGTCTGTTCATGCTGCCGACCTTTACCAATGGTTAGGCGATGGCGGTCAGCGCGATTACAAACAACTGGAGGGAAAGGGTGTTTGGCTCTATAATGTAAATACCAAGAAAAAGCAGAAGGTGGGCACCGTTAAGTTCTGGCAACCAGCCTCAGCTGCCAAGAAAGAAGCCGGCGGTAAGAGTCTGATAGGTACCGATGTATGGAATATCGACTTTAGCGCCAACAAACCGGGTTGTTACCGATTGGTAGTAGAGGATGTGGGCTGTAGTATGGACTTCGAGGTAAAGAACGACATTTACTACGAACCCTACCGCTACTCGGTTCGAGGCTATTATTACATGCGTTTGGGCGAGCCAATCGATACCACCAAGGTATTCCCTGCCCCACGCCAGCCACAGTTCATTCCTGAGACCGATCCCAAGGGCTTTACCGTTTATAAGACCGACTTCCATCCTTGGAGCCCAGGTTGGCGCGAACTGCACACCGATGTGTGGGACGAACCCCACTTTAAGCAGCTTAAGCAATCCATCTTCTGGCAGCATCGCCTGCCTGGTAATCCTGTGAATACCGAGGTTAAAGGTGGGCACTCCGATGCCTTCGACTGGGACCGCCACTTGGCACACGTCAGCAACATCTACGATATGCTGTTGCCTTATATCCTTTCGGGTGGACGTTTGAACGAGGATCAGTTAGGTATCCGCGAGAGCGGTAATGGCATCCCCGATCTGATTGACGAAGCCCGCAACGAGGTAGATTTCTTCCTCTCTATCCGTGATGGCGAGGCTTACTCACAGGGTGTCACCAACCCTTGTGCCGACTGGAGCGTGATGTTCCAAGCAGGTTGCACCACCATGGCCGCTTGGGCCAATGCCGCCAACTGCGCCATCCTGGCCGAGGCATTCCGTCTGAACGGAAACGACAGCCTGCGCCAATACTATACTGCCGAGGCTATCAAAGCATTTAGCTTTGCATCAAAGCAGGACAATCAGCAGCTCGACGACCTGCAGGATGTAGGTTCTATGCAGATGCGTGGACGCGACTTCCGCCAGATGGCAGCAGCCTTCCTGTATAACCTGACTGACGATGAGAAGTGGGAAAAGATATTTGCTGATGAGAGTATGATTAAGAGTCCTAACTCACAGGTATTCAGCAAGGGTAAGCACGGTTTCTTTGGCGTAGGTGTAATGCACGAGGAGAGTAAGCAGTTAGTCCCCTTCTGCCAGTACTGGGCAGCAGCAGCCTATCTTACCTGTCCACATACACGCCACTATGGCGAGCTTTACCAAAACCTGAAAGCCAGCATCAAGGGCCAGGCCGAGGCTTACAACTATGGTCACATGCCCCAACGCCCCAGTCGCCGTTCGGCCAACGACGATCGTTGGCAAACCTCGCAGAACCTGCAGCTGGTAATGCTGGCCCACTACATAGCCAACAAGGCTGAGCGCAAGCAGTTGGAGCACGCCATGTACACCGAAGCCAGTTGGGCTTTAGGTCGCAATCCTGGTAATATTGTTGAGATGACAGGCCTTGGTCAGCGTCACATCACCGATGTCTATACCACCGGTCGCAACGATGGTGCCCCAGGCACCCACCCCGGTCAGACACCTTTCAACGGTACCGAGACTTGGTCGCCTGGTCATAATGGTGGCGATGCCCGTGTTATCCTGGGCTATTGCTATCCAGATTGGAACAATGGTGGTTGGCCCCGTCAGGAGTCGTACTTCAATCAGCGTTACTTCTGGGTAAACGGCGAGTTCACTCCCCGCGAAACCATGCGTGGCAAGATGGCCCTGTTGGCCTACCTCTATGCGATTAGGTAGAACGGGATACTCATTCTGATATAGATTACCGATAATAATAATTCAAAAAACAATCAGACAATGAAAAGAAACGAAAAATTTGTCATCACCATCAACCGCGAAGTCGGTTCGGGTGGTCGCACCGTAGGCCGGATACTGGCCGAGAAATTAGGCGTGAAGTACTGCGACAAAGCTGTGATAGAAGGACTGACCAAGAAGTTTGGTCTATCACCAGAGCGCATCGAGGAAATCAAGGCACAGAAAAAATCGTGGTGGAACGATATCAACAACTACTACCAGACACTTGTGAACAGCACCAGTCTGCCTATGGACGCTGAGGTGAGGCTCGACAATGCCACCATGTTCGAGACCGAGAAGCGTATCCTGCAGGAGCTGGCTACGCAGTCATCGTGCGTAGTAGCAGGTCGCACGGGTTTCATGGTGTTCCGCGAATGGCCCAACCATCTGAACGTTTTCATCCAGGCCTCGCTGGAGCATCGCATCAAGCGCATTATGAACCGTAAGAATGTAACGATGGAGCAAGCCCGCGACATTATCGCCAAGATGGATGCCACCCGTGAGGTCTACATCAAGAAGTATGAGGATACCACACGCTACGACACCCGCAACTACCAACTCGTTATCTCGATGGACGACCTGACCGAGAATGATGCCGCAGAGATTATCATCGATTACGTCAATCGCACAAGCAAATAACGATAAAAGAAAACATCCGAATTTATACAATAAAATACCGCCCCGCAGACTGATGAAACAGTTGCGGGGCGGTTGATTGATTTATTGAGTTTTTTAGTCCTTACGTTTGAAGTTCCAGAACCATGCTGTTCCCCAGTCGCCAGCGCCAGGCTCTGGAGCACAAAGACGCAGATTCTTGTCATCAGCCTTTAGAATGTGATAATCATACTGATTGCCACCGACATTTGGCTGAATACCCATCAGTGGAGTCGTACCAGAAAATACCATTCTACCAATGTCCCATCCTGCTTTAACTGTCTCTTCAGAAACCTTAACCTGGCCAGACTCGCCACGGCTTGTCTTTACACCAGTAAGAGCTAATGACATCCAACCATTAAGGCCATCATCGGGTAAATTCTTACCTTCCGCTTGCGCATCAATATCAGCAGCAGAAACTACCCACCAACCTGGGCCAGTATTCTCAAGATATGCACCATTACCCCAAACACCATCGCTGGCTTCGGTATCCCACACCCAAGTGTGAGAAGTGTAACCACCGTTGCCATCACCGAAAATAGTGCTATAAATTGCAGGGAGATCAGTATACTCGCTAATAGAGATCGACTTTACTCCCGACTTCACGGAAGTCGTGCCATCCATAGCTGCTGTTGTTACATAATATGATGCCTCTGTCTGTGGAGGAGCAATCTGAATCTTTACCAAAGTACCAGAACCCATCATGGCGCCAGTAGTAGAATCATATACTTTTATGTAACGAGTAGGCGAAGTAAATACTGTTAAATTATTATTACCTTCACTTTTTGCAGTAATCTGCAACTCATTAGTCAATTGCTCTGAAGACACTGCACTGATAGGACTTTCATTGTCATGCGATGGATCGCATGATGTAAGCATCAGGAATCCCAAAGCCATCAGCGGAGCTGTAAAAAATATTCTTTTATTCATAATACTTTCTTAATTAATTGTTGACTTTTGCATTAATTACCAACCTGTATACTCGGCTTCGGCAGTCGTCCAACCTTCATTCTGGTTTACACTACCTATAGCCACCTGGCTTTCAGGCATTTTTTGGAATCCTGCAGTAGCATTGTAACGTGCTGCATAACCACCATTATGCGCCTGATTGGTAGTTGGATTTCCACAATAGTAAATTGGCTGATTCTGCTGTCTAGCAAGCGCCTCTGCAGCTATATGCCAACGACGGATATCATTCCAACGAACGCCCTCACAAGCCAGCTCCCAACGACGCTCATTTTGCAAAGCAGTAAGTGAATAGCTGCTTATTGGATCCAAGCCAGCACGTGCACGGACCTTATTGATACCGGCCACATCTTCCTTCAGCTCACTCTGCATCAACAGAACATCGGCAAAGCGGATAAGCACCAGATCGTGAATGTTGTCGAGTTGCATGTTATTACCATAACCTCCAGAGAGGCCACCTGTATTACCATACATAATATCTTCGAAACAGCAGATATACTCATCGGTAAGACTGGTAGAGCCATCATTCTTACAAGAAATAGGCGACCACTTTTTGCCATAGTAGTCTGTCTCCTGCACAAAGTCCGACCAACCACCATAAGTATAAGAAGGCTGTGTAGTCCAATCCTGTACAGTAGCATTGATACGGATATCGTTAGGCTCAGCCGACTTCCAGTCAGCAACCAAGTTTGGCGCAACAGGGCCAGCACCCCATCCCTGACCAAATGGGAAAGTATTAGCATATTGCTGTCCACCACGAACGCCAAAGTGCAAAGCTATACCATTAGAGTAACCAATAGTAGTACTCCAAGATGCCAACTTATTAAATTTAATAGAGAACAATGCCTCTGGATTGACTGCATTGTCATCCTCGACCCATTTCAGATCCTGGCCTTTGGTGTAGTCATAGTCCTCAACGGTACAACGATTGGTGTAAGCCCAAAGATTGCGGAAATCAGATACCAGTTTATAACCTGAGTTATTTACACAATCATCGATATAACTGATAACATCCTGCTTACTCAAAGTTGTTCCATCAGGCAGACTAACAGATGTCAGAGGATTGTAGTTAGAACTTGTAAGCGAAGCGATGTCCGATCCGTTGCAATAGAATCCTGTATAGAACAGCCATGCACGTCCCAACATAGCCTCAGCTGTATACTTATCCACATGTCCATCAGTTTTACGAACAGCAGGCATCATATTAGCAGCATCACGCAAATCCTGTAAGATCTGACCCCACAGCACATTCACGTCGCCTTGAGTGACCATTTCTCCGCTAGGCTCTGTGAGCAATGGCACATTTCCATAGAATGAAGCCAACTCATAATAGTAATAAGCACGCAAGAATAGCGCCTCACCAAGATACTGGGTCTTCAGTGCATCCGACATGGCTGTATTTGGCAAAGCCTGAATAAGTGTATTAGCTCTGTTCAGCCCCTCATATCGCTGCGCCCAGAAATTATTGGTCATATCTGCATTATAGTTACACAGCAAATCCTCTGCCTGCATTAGTTTATCGTTTGTTCCGCCACCTCCAAGTTGGTCATCACTGGCCAAACATGCATAGTATAAGAACGACTCTTGAGGATTAGCATGAGTAGCATTCAGATTCTCATAAATTCCGGCAAGAACTGCAGTACCGTCTTCCTCTGATACAGGAAAGTTCTCTGTTGAAAGTTCTGCCATATTCTCCACACTATTGATGTCGCATGAGGCTAATCCAAATGTGATTATGGCTGCCGCCAATAAATATATTTTTTTCATACAATTTGTTCTGTTTTAGAATTTAACATTGACACCTACTAAGTATGTACGAGGCTGAGGATAGTTACCTACATCAACACCTGTTACCCATGGTTCTCCGTTTCTAAGAGCGCGTCCATTCTCAGGATCCATACCCTTGTATTTGGTAATAGTCAACAGATTTTGTGCAGTAACATAGAAACGAAGCTGCTGGAATGGGCAATTTTTCCAAATATGCTTGAAGTCATAGCCCAATGTCACATTCTGCAAGCGGAAGTAACCAGCATCCTCAATATAGATGTCAGAGATTGACTGCCAGTTCACACCTTCATTCATACGAGCAAGCAGAGGATACTTATTTGATGTGCCCTCTCCATTCCAATAGCTGAACACCTCTGTAGTGTAGTTTTCCTGCTCACCATCAGTGAACTTACGATAAGAACGAGCCACCTGCTGTCCAAGAGCTGTAAAACCTGTGATATTGAGATCAAAGCCTTTATAGTCTGCACTCAGAGTAAGACCCATCGTCACATCTGGATGAGGATTACCAAGGTCTGTTTTGTCGTCAGCATTGATAACACCATCGCCATTTACATCCACAAACTTCAAATCACCAGGTTTCAAAGACGAGCCCTGAAGCGAGTTTGCAGCATCACCATCACAGTTGGCTTTAACATAATCCTGCAGATCTTCAGCATTCTGTACTACACCATCAGTCTTATAGCCCCAGAAGTAGCCAATAGGATGTCCCTCTTGGAATCGAGCCATGTAACCTGTACCCTGAGCCAAGAGGTCGTTACCACCATTATTGTAATTCTGAGAGCTGTTAACCTTAGTTACCTCATTCTTATTAACTGCCATATTCCAGCTAATGCCATAATTGAAATCCTTGCCAATCTGGTCACGCCAATTCAAAGCAACTTCAATACCAGTATTCTCAACTGTACCAGCATTCTGCAACTGGGTAGAGAAACCTGTAGTAGGAGTTACAGGCACATAAAGGAGAAGATCCTTTGTTGTCTTTTTGTACCAGTCGAAAGCTAATCCCAGACGTCCCCCGAGGAAGCGAGCATCAAAACCTAAGTCGAGCTGTTCAGATGTTTCCCATGTGATATTCTCATTAGCCAAACGTGATGGATATGCACCATTGGTTGAAGTATCCTTTGTATTATTGAATGAATAATTACCGAACGAACCATATTGGAACGTAGCCTGATATGAGAAAGCGTCAGCATTCTTATTACCATTCTGTCCCCAACCAGCACGAATCTTAAGGAAATCAAGCCAAGAAGCAGTATTTTTCATAAATTTCTCATTGCTAACAACCCAACCTGCAGAGAACGATGGGAAATAGCCCCAGCGATGTCCTGGTGCAAATACCGATGAGCCATCAGCACGGAAAATAGCGGTGAACATATAAGTCTCGTTGAAGTCGTAGTTAACACGACCAAAGTATGACATTCCTCGAGAATCTCCATAAGGCGTACCACTTACGGTTGCATCGCCTTCACGAGTCTTCATAAATCCCATATAGGCATGCTTCATATCACCGAAATAAGAGTTATTTGCCGTGGCATTAAGTTGGAATCCATAGTCGGGTTTTGACATGCCATATTCTGTACCTACCAACAAATCGAAGTGATGTTTTGTAGCCAAATCAAACTTATAGTTCAGCGTATTTGTCGTACTCCATCCCCAACCTGTACCAATCTGGTTAGTTGCCGAATCCACAGCACGACTAGCACCTTGGTCGTTCAGTTTATAAGCTGGCAGATAATTACGCCAAGTCCAAGTGCTCTGGTTGTAACTGAGTTGTCCACGATATACCAAATTCTTAATAGGTTGGATTTCAATATATCCAACAGCATTGAGTCCGTGGCTAACACTCTTATTGTTTGCACTCTGATTATACATCATCGATGCAATTGGGTTGCTGCTATATGAGTTATAGTCAAACCATCCGTTAGCAGATGAGCCTGAAGATTTAAGATCCTCATAGCCAAAGAAATCACCGTTGGCATTATAAATAGGTATGCAAGGATTAGCACGCAGCATGTTCGACAATTCGTTGCTGTACTGGTCACCCTGCTGAAGTCCCTGACTCTGACGATGCTGGTAGTAAACATTCTCACCCACCTTCACAACGTCCATACCTTTTGAGTTACGGTAGATGACGTGCTCTGAATTCAAACGTAGAGTAAAACGACGGAAGTCTGACTTAACGAGATTACCCAGAATACCATCCTGATACTGGTAACCAATACCAGTAGAGAACTTTGAGTACTCCGAACCACCTGCTATATTGACAGAATGGCTAGTAGTTACCGCATTCTTATTCCTGATAGCCTCCAGATAATTAGACCCTTCATAGCCATTCTTATAGCGTGCCAGTAAATCAGCATCGATATACTGTGACCAATCGCGTGGCTCTACGCCACTATTAAAGCGAACCAGATCCTGCACATCCATATACTGCTGCGCTGTAAGCATTTGTGGCAGACGATAGATATTTGACCATCCAATGTTACCATCATAAGTAACGGTAACCTTGCCCTGCTTACCCTGCTTGGTAGTTATGAGGATTACACCATTAGCTGCAGCAGAACCGTAGATAGCACATGATGCAGCATCCTTCAGCACGTCGATACGCTCGATATCTGCGGGGTTCAAATTATTAATATCACCACCACTTACACCGTCGATAACGTAAAGAGGTTTGGTATCACCATTAGTACCTGCACCACGAATAGCTACCTTAAATCCTTCACCAGGCTGACCCGATACGGCCTGAATCATCACACCTGGGCTCTGGCTCTGCAGTGCACCAAGAACCTGAGTGGTATTCATCTTAGCGATGTCCTCACCCTTCACCTCTACTGTTGCACCAGTTACCAACTTTTTCTTCTGGACACCGTAACCAATAACTACCACTTCATCAAGCTGAGCATTGTCTTCCTTCAGGGTGATGCTGAGGGTTGACTGGTTGCCCACCTTAATTTCCTGAGTCTCATAACCGATGTACGAGATAACAAGTGTTGCACCAGGCGACACTGAGAGAGAGAAGTTTCCGTCGAAATCGGTAATAACGCCATTACCTGACTTACCTTTTTCAACTACGCTAGCTCCGATAACGGGGCCTGATGCATCGACTACAGTACCTGTAATCTTCTTCGTTGCCTGCTGGATTTCCTGAGGAGCTCCGGCGGCATAGGCATTTGAAGAGTAACCAAGACCTAAGCAGGCCATAGTACCCATCAGCAGCGCTGTCTTTCTAAAATTTCGATTCATACTTAAGTTTTAAACTATAGATAATTGGTTTGTGATAATGTCTTAGTTGGAGTGAGTATTTAGTAATACTCCTATTGAACGCAAGCCTAATATATAAATAGGTACGCGATGACTCAATAGTTAAGACGAATTGTTTCGGGTCATATTTTTCTTTATTTTAAGTTTTCGGGGGCAAAGATAGGCAAAATTTAAGAAACTAAAACAATTTTGCTTGCCCAAAACTGATACTTTTTTACCTAATGCCGTTTTTTAACATTTAAAATACGTAAAAACCACCCAAAATATGATAGAAAGTGTTTACCTTTGCCCCATAATTATCAATCTAAAACAATATGAACAAGAGAGTTAATACTTTTTTTGCTTTGTTGCTGATGTGCGGCATGCATTTACAGGCTCAGGAGTTTGAAACAGCCACCCAAGCCGTAAAAAATATGGGCGTGGGCTGGAACCTAGGCAACACCCTAGAAGCCAACAACCAGACCAATCACGATTTTACAAAAGACAACTACTGGGGGCAACAGGGACTGGAGTCAGAGACTTGTTGGGGACAAAGCAAAACCAAGCCCGAGCTCATCAAGATGATGAAGGAGGCCGGCTTTGGCGCCATCCGTGTGCCTGTAACATGGTATAACCACATGGATAAAGACGGCAAGGTGAACGCCGAATGGATGAAACGTGTACACGAAGTGGTAGATTACGTGATCAACCAAGGGCTCTATTGTATAGTTAATGTACATCACGACACTGGCGCCGATAAAGACAGCTTCAAATCGTGGATAAAGGCCGACGAGGCTAACTACGAGCAGAACAAAACCAGATACGAGAACCTATGGAAGCAAATTGCCGAAGAGTTTAAGGATTACGATGAGCATTTGCTGTTTGAAAGCTATAACGAGATGCTGGATAAGCTGAGTTCGTGGTGCTTTGCCTCGTATGCATCAACCAATAAATATGATGCTACTGTAGCCACATCGGCCTATAATGCCATTAACAGCTATGCTCAGAGTTTTGTAACTACTGTACGCAATACGGGGGGCAAAAACACCACGCGTAACCTGGTGGTAAACACCTATGCCGCCTGTTGTGGTAGCGGTACCTGGAACAACCATCTGAAAGAGCCTCTATCGAAGTTTACCATCCCTACCGAGCAGACAGGGAACCATCTGATTGTACAGGTTCACGACTACCCCCATATCGAAAACGGCACTGCGAACGTCAAGAATGAGATTGATGATATGGTGGCCGCATGGGACACGTATATCATCTCGAAAGGCGTACCTATGATTCTGGGCGAATGGGGTACAGCCAACGTGGATGAAGGCGACGGAAAGACCGACTATGATGTGCGCAGGGATGTGATGTTTGAATTTGTGGATTACATGATAAAGGCATGTAAAGAGAAGAATGTAGCCACCTTCTACTGGATGGGACTGTCGGATGGCGCTTACCGTTCGCTGCCAGCCTTCAACCAGCCCGATCTGGCTGAGCGTATAGCTAAGGCCTATCATGGTAACGACTTTGCAGGCAGCTACCCTACCGAGGATGATTTCAACATCAGTTATATTGTAAACTACGAAAAAGACTGGGCCGAACTATTCCTTTATGGCAACTACAATAGTGTATCGCCACTGAAACTAACTGAGTATAAAGGGTTACGCATAGAGATGGACGATAACTATGGCAGCAAGCTGCAAGTAAAGGTATATGGCGATGCTACCGGTTCAAGTTTCAAAGAAAATTACTATACTCTCTCAGCCAACTCTAAAACAACCACCGTAAACTTTGAAAGTGCAAAAACAGGTTCTACCGTTTCGCGCATCACACTCCAAACCAATGTCGGTGTTACAACAGCTAAAATCAACAAGGTGGTGCTGATCAAGAGCGACAACTCGGAAGTAAAACTCACCCCAACCGTTGCCTGGGGCTGCTCTCTTAGCACAGAATCATCGCCTGTTAGCGGCATACACGATGTACACCATACCCCATCAGTCGACGATCGCATCTATAACCTGCAGGGGCAGCAGATAGCTCAGCCACAAAGGGGAATCTACATCCAGAACGGAAAAAAATATTTTACCAAATAACCATTAACAATGAAACGCTTATTATTAATAATGTGTGCTGCATGGGGATTACATGCCACAGCACAGATTCAGACAAACGCAGGTGTGCAGTACCTGCAGTGTATGCAGAAAGATATGTCGACAGATTTCTACGATCTGTCGAACACGTACTTTTTTGCTGATTCTTTGGTAAGTTTCGACACTGCCAAAGGCGAAGGACTGGTACAGTGGAAGCGATATCGTATGAGTCCACGACAGGCTTTTAACCTGAATGGCTACTGGCCTGTACGTATGCAGATGTTGGACTTCCCCGATGCGGCTTACGAGAACGACCCGAACCTGAAGATTAAAATTGAGTTTATCTCGCCCAGAGCAGCACGCATCCGCATGTTCACTTCACCAGTGGAGCCTAAGAACACAGACCAGGAGGATATCATGTTCTGTGATGGGTTTAAGGAAAAGGGCGTGGGTGCGATGTGGAAAACATCGCAGACAGCTGACGCCATTAGTTATAAATCGTCCTATGGCAGCATAGAGATCAAGCAGTACCCTTGGCGACTGGTGATAAAGGATGCTAACGGCAAAGTGCTGACACAGACACGCCACCTCATCGATAACGATTCTTCGCAGGTAAAGCTGCAACCCTTCTCGTTTATTAAGCGAGGCAGCGACAACAGTCGCAGCATCAACCCCGTGCTGACACTGGCACCAGGTGAGCGCATCTATGGTTGCGGTGAGTCGTTCACGTCGCTGAACAAGGTGGGACAGAAGGTGCATCTGAGTGTGACCGACCCACAGGGTCCCGAGACCGACGGACAATATAAGCCCGTCCCCTTCTTCTTCTCGAATCGTGGCTACGGCATTTTCATGCATACATCAGCCCCAGTAACCTGCGACTTCGGTGCTTCGTATATCGGCGCCGACCGCCTGTTTATGGCCGATGAGCAGATGGACTTCTTCATTTTCTTCGGCGAGCCTAAGGATATCCTTTACGAATATACCGAGATTACAGGCAAATCGCCACTGCCTCCGCTGTGGAGTTTTGGCACCTGGATGAGTCGTATCACTTATTTCTCGCAAGAAGAGGGTCTGGAGATTGCCCGTCAGTTGCGCGCCAACCGTATTCCTGCCGATGTGATACATTTTGATACGGGCTGGTTTGGTACCGACTGGCAGTGCGACTACCAATTTGCCAAAGACCGTTTTAAGGATCCGGTAAAGATGCTGAAGCAGTTAGCAAAGGACGGTTTCCACACCTGCTTGTGGCAGCTCCCCTACTTCACACCCAAGAACCGATTCTTTAACGAGATTATCGACAAGGGCTTGAACGTTAAGAACGCTACAGGCGGTATGCCTGTTGAGGATGCCATTCTGGATTTCTCAAACCCCGAAACCGTAGATTGGTATCAGCAAAAGATTGAGGGACTACTGAAACAAGGCGTTTCAACTATCAAGTGCGACTTTGGCGAAGCTGCGCCTTACAATGGTTTCTATCATAGCGGTAAGGGCGGACTGTATGAGCACAACCTCTATCCGCTACGCTACAACAAGGCACTCTGGGAGGTTGTAGAGCGCAATCATCCTAACGAAGGTATTATCTGGGCCCGTTCGGCATGGGCAGGCAGTCAGCGCTATGCCCTGCACTGGGGTGGCGATGCCGCTACCACCAACACTGGCATGCTTGGCGACTTGCGAGGTGGACTGAGTTTTGGACTGAGTGGTTTCTCGTTCTGGAGTCATGATATGGGCGGTTTCGTCACAGCATCGCCCGAGGATATCTATCGTCGTTGGCTGCCATTCGGATTCCTGAGCAGTCACACCCGTGCCCATGGTGCCCCTCCCACAGAGCCTTGGCTCATCTCCGAATCGTTTACCGATGCCTTCCGTGCTTGCGCCGAGATGAAGTATAAGCTGATGCCATATGTTTGGGAACAGGCCAAGGAGTGCTCTAAGTTAGGACTGCCCATGGTACGTGCCCTGCTGGTAGAGTTCCCACACGATCTGGGTGCCTGGTATGTAGAAGATGAGTATATGTTCGGCTCAAAGATGCTGGTGGCTCCATTATTGGAGAGTGGCAACAGTCGTAATGTCTATCTGCCAAATGGCAAGTGGATCGACTATCAGACAGGTAAGGTTTACGACGGCGGCTATCAGACCATCGAGGCAGGCAAGATACCCTGCATCATCCTGGTCAAGGATGGCAGTGTGATACCCCACGCCCCACTGGCCCAGCGCACCGACCAGATTAACTGGAATGCGATAGAGAACAAAGAATATAAAGCAAATTAACGGATACGGTGCTTGGCAATAACCTCACCGTCGTACGAGTTGATGCTGATTCTAACCGAGTCGGCAACAATTCTTTTTGTAGGGATACTGAGATATACCTTAGTGGAGTAATACTCAGGCACGTTACCCTGATCGTGATACAGAATAAGATGACGTATCTGCTTGCCATCAGCATGCTTAACCAGCGTATCGCTAACAATCGCTAAGCTCTGAGCGGCGGTAGAATCATCGGTAACACCCGTCTTCAGCTGCAGACTCAGGTTCAGATACTTTCCCGTTTTACTCATCCAGGTGCTCTCGAACTTCACAGGATCGGTCAACAACGGCTTGTCGGAATCCGAAAGCAGGGTAATATAGGCACACGGCACCTGACCCATCGAAACCACCTCGGCCTGATTATCCACCTTATTATAATATAGCATACAGCGATAGGTGGTATCGGCCTTGCTGACCCAATTGGCAGTATAAGGTGCTGTGAGCGACAATTCGTCGCCATCATCGGTAACAATCTTTGTTACCTGCTGGTTGCTGTTCACCACAGCCTCAGCAAAGTCGCCTCGCAACAAAGAGTACTTCCCCTCGCCCTTATCGTAAACATCCTGAGAGCACGAGATGATGAGGAAGGAGGAAAGAGGAAGGAGGAAGGACGATACTATGCTAAGTAACTTTCTCATTGGGCAGCCATTAAGTTTCGCACTGGGTTGGCATACATCGTCAGCATGCGCTCACGCAGGAATGCCTCATCCTTATTTGGCAACTGTATCTTAGCCATCTGACCAGCTAAATACTGATTGAAACGTTTCACGTCGGCATCGGTATAATGGGCTGCATTAGCCTTATCGCCATTCAACTCATCAAGGGCGATGTAGTTACAGGGATAAAGTTCGTAGCCGCGATGTATCTCACGGTCCATACGCTCAGCCACAGCCTTGAACCACTCTGTCTTTGGCAACGCCGAGAGCTCATCGATCCAGGTATTGATGGGAGCTGCAGGACGATAAACCACACGTCCCTTATAGCCGAAGATACCTGTCTTCATATTGTCGAGATCGTCCTGTCGTGATTTCTTGAAAGCCGGATTATCGCGTTTCTGCTGGAACTCCTGTGCCTTCAGATAGTCGCAAGGATCAAACTCATAGCTGATGGTGAGCGGTACGATGTTCAGCTCCTTCAAGTCACCCCCCATCGCCAGCATCTTAAGCACAGCATCCTGGGTGTGGTCGCTCGAATCCTTGGCTCTACCCTCGCGCTGGGCAATCCAGATATTCTCCTTTTTCTGGGTTACGGCATAGTGGATATAACGACTCATAAGTTGCGAGGCTGCCAACGTTTCGCGCAGCGACAAGCCACGACGTACGGTAAAGGCCTTGTTCATACGCACCAATCGTTTAATCCACGGATAGATAAGCAGATTATCGCCAATACCTATTTCAACGGTAGTGGGATAACCTGCTTCAACCAGCTTTACATCCAAGAATGCCGAGTCAAGCACGATATCGCGATGATTCGATACAAATGTGTATCGCTGACTCTTATCGTAAGCTGCAATCGAAGAATCCTGGAACGAGCACCCGTCGGTATGTTTGCGGATGATGTAGTTAACCACAGGTTTCATAAAACGCTTCTGGAAATCGAGTGGTGTTTTGATACCAGTAAATGCCAGGCGCAACAAGGCGTTACGCATCGATTTGGGCAACCACGGGGTAAAGCCCTTCAGTATCATCTGGAACTGTCTGTCGTTGAGCAAGTCGTCGAACGCCTGCTTCATCTCTCCCGCCTCGTAAGGTCGGATCTCGTCGAACTCTTCTCTCATATATTAATCAAACTGATTCTCAACAATCTCTGTCAGCACATCGGTCATCGACAGACCTGCTGCACGTACCTGCTGAGGGATAAAGCTGGTAGCTGTCATACCTGGTGTGGTATTTACCTCAAGCATCGAAATGTTACCCTCCTTCGAGATGATAAAGTCGATACGGATGATACCATTACAATGCAGGATATCATAGATATGCGAGGTAATCTGACGTACGCGCTCTGTTACATCCTCGGGCAAACGGGCTGGAGTAATCTCCTGTACCTGTCCGTTGTACTTGGCATCGTAATCAAAGAACTCGTTACTGGTAACCACCTCGGTGGCAGGCAGAACCACTGTTTTCTCCTTGGTCTTATAAACACCGATAGAGATCTCGGTACCTTCGAGGTAGCTCTCAACCATAATCTCAGGACTCTCCAACATGGCCTTGCGGATGGCAGGAGCCAGCATATCCTTCTCCTTCACCTTCGATACACCGAATGATGAACCATCGGCAGCAGGCTTTACAAAGCATGGCATACCGATACGCTCCTCAATCTCGTCGTCGCTTACCAACTCCTCGTAGCCCTTGCGAATCAGCAGTGAATCGGCCACCTTTACACCGTAGCCGCGCAGATACTGGTTCAGCACGAACTTATCAAAGGTCATAGCCTCAACCAGTACGCCGCTGGTGCTGTAAGGCAGACCAATCAGATCAAAATAGCCCTGCAACAGACCGTTCTCGCCTGGGGTGCCATGAATGGTGATATAAGCATAGTCGAAAACCTTGGCCTCGCCGTTTTCCATAAACGAGAAGTCGTTTCGGTCGATCTTAGCTGTAGTTCCATCTGGCAGCTCCACGTGCCAGTCCTGTCCTTTGATATCTACGATATACACATCGTAGCGTTCCTTATCAAAAAATGAATAAAGTCCCTGTGCCGAGCGCAGAGAAACGTCGTGTTCTGATGAGTCGCCACCACATACGATGGCAATCGTTCTCTTTAAGTTCTCCATTGTATCTTATGTTTTTACTTCTTATTCTTTTGCCTTTATATACTTTCTCCACTTATCAATCAGAGCCGCCATATCAGCAGGCCACTCTGACGTAAAGTCCATCTGCTTACCCGTGGTAGGGTGTACAAAACCTAAGGTCTTAGCATGCAGCACCTGCCGCGGACAGAGTTTAAAACAGTTCTGGATATAAGCCTTGTAGCTGGCAGTACGCTCGCCACGCAACAGTTCGGTACCGCCATAGCGCTCATCGGCAAACAACGGGTGCCCGATATGTTTCATGTGAGCACGTATCTGGTGGGTACGACCTGTTTCGAGGATACACTCCACCAGTGTTACATAGCCATAACGTTCCATCACCTTGTAATGGGTTACGGCTGGTTTTCCTATCTCTGAATCGGGTGGGAACACCTCCATACGCAGACGGTCCTTGGGATCGCGACCGATATTTCCTTCGATACGACCTTCGTCCTCCACAAAGTTTCCCCACACCAAGGCATTATAACTGCGGTGAGTGGTTTTGTTAAAAAACTGTTTTCCTAATGATGTCTTGGCATCGGGTGTTTTGGCTACTACCAACAGGCCACTGGTATCCTTATCGATACGATGCACCAAACCCACCTCTGGGTCGTTAGGATCGTAGCTGGCCAAATCCTTCAGATGCCAGGCTATTGCATTTACCAAGGTGCCGTTAAAGTTGCCGCATCCCGGGTGAACCACCATACCTGCAGGCTTGTTAATCACCATCAGGTCGGCATCCTCGTAAACCACTTCTAATGGGATATCTTCGGGTTCGATTGTGGTATCGTAATGCGGACGATCGAGCATCAATGTGATGATATCGCCCGGACGTACCTTATAGTTACTTTTTACTGGCTTTTCGTTTACATGTATAAAACCTGCATCGGCAGCCTGCTGGATACGGTTACGACTGGAGTGTGGCTGATGTTCAACCAGGTACTTATCAATACGTATAGGCACCTGTCCTTTATCAACCTCCATACGAAAGTGTTCGTACAGCAAGTCTTCTTGCTCCTGCTCTTCGATATCGATGGTTTCGTTTGTCATTCTGTTACCTCCTCAAAATCATCCACTTCGCCGTTACCGCTCTGCATCATAGCATCGTCGCCGCCAATTACGTTCAATTCTTCATCGGCACCATACTGTCCGCTACCTACCAGCAGCGTCAGGGGCTGTTCGATGGATATACGTTCGCCTGTAGAAACCTTACGACCATTGCACGACACACCGTAAACCCAATCCTTCTCGCCTGTTACATACTGTGGCGGAAGAACTTTAAATCCCAATGATATCAGCTTAGCCTCGGCCTCGCGGTAGCTGCAGTTATCCACCACGTCGGGAATAGCTACCGATGGCGAGTTCGACGAGTTGATGGTTACATAAATGGTATGGCCCGACTTAACAGTCAGTCCGGCACCAGGGCTCTGCGTCAGTACGCAGTCGGCAGGCAAGCGTTTGTTGTAACCCGAATCGGTTACCACAATCTCCAGTCCGCACTCTTCCATCATCTCGCGTGCCTTGGCTATTCGCATACCCTCTATATTCGGCACTCTGATACTCTCACCGTGATGGGTGTACCAGTCAAGTCCGTAGTTCACACCTACCACCAACAGGATGACCACGAGCGCCATAGCTATCAGGTTCCAAATCAGGAACTTACTACAGAACTTGCCGAAGAATTCTTTTGTTCTCATCTTTCTTTTGCGAATTTTGTGCAAAAGTACATAAAAAAACAGAAAGAAGCAAAGATTTCACTCTACTTCTTTCTATTTTAACTCATTTTCTAAGTTCCTCTCGGATTACTTTCCGTGATTCTCGTCAGAAACTGTCAACTTCTTGCGGCCCTTAGCGCGACGAGCAGCCAGTACTCGACGACCGTTCTTGGTGGCCATTCTCTCACGGAAGCCGTGCTTGTTTACGCGACGGCGATTGTGTGGCTGAAATGTTCTCTTCATTGTGAATACTTATTTAATTTTGTTATTTATTTACCGATTTGGGGTGCAAAAGTACTCATTTCTTTTGAATTACGCAAATTTTATACGATTTTTAGCTAAACTTTTTATGTTTTTTTCCAAAAAAGCAGTACCTTTGCACCCGAAAACGATATAAAAGTAATATTTTAAAGGTTTATGATTAATTCACAGGACATTAAAAAGGGCACCGCCATTCGCATGGACGGTGGCATCTGGGTGTGCATCGATTTCCAGCACCGCAAGCCAGGTAAGGGTAACACCATCATGATTATCAAAGTTAAGAACGTTTCAGACGGTCGCGTACTGGAGCGTCGCTTCAACATCGGTGAGAAGCTCGAGGATGTAATCATCGAGCGTCGTCCTTACCAGTATCTCTATGAGGACCAGTCTGGTCGTATCTTCATGAATCAGGAGACATTCGAGCAGATCCCCATCGACAACGAGCTCGTAATCGGTCATGAGTACATGAAGGAGAGCGACATCGTGGAGGTTGTTTCTGACACTACCGATGGTACTATCCTTTACGCTGAGATGCCAGTTAAGACCGTTCTCCGCGTTACTCACTCTGAGCCTGGTGTTAAGGGCGACACTGCTACCAACACTCTGAAGCCTGCTACTCTGGAGACTGGTGTTGAGATTCGTGTTCCTCTGTTCATCAACGAGGGCGACCTGATTCAGGTTGACACTCGCGACGGTTCTTACCTGCAGCGTGTAAAGGAATAATGAGATACTCGATCATCGTTCCCGTCTACAATCGTCCCGACGAGGTAGACGAACTGTTACAGAGCCTCAGTGAACAAACCGTTAAGGATTTTGAGGTTCTGATAATAGAGGACGGATCAGTAAAACCATGCAAGGATGTTTGCGATAAATACGCAAGCATCCTTGATTTGCATTATTACGCCAAGGAGAACAGCGGTCCCGGTCAGAGTCGCAACTACGGTGCCGAACGTGCTAACGGTGAGTATGTTATCATTTTAGATAGCGATGTGGTACTGCCCGCAAGCTATCTTCAAGCTGTCGAGGATGAGCTCAAGCAGAACCCATGCGAAGCTTTTGGCGGTCCCGACGCCACACACCCATCGTTCACCCCGATACAAAAGGCCATCAGCTACTCGATGACATCCTTTTTTACCACTGGTGGTATCCGAGGTGGAAAGGCTAAGCTTGATAAGTTCTATCCCCGTTCGTTCAACATGGGCATCCGTCGCGATGTGTATCTCCAGTTGGGCGGCTTTACCAAGATGCGTTTTGGCGAGGATATCGACTTCTCGTATCGTATCGTCGAGGCAGGTTATATGCCACGTCTCTTCCCCGAGGCCTGGGTGTGGCACAAGCGCCGCACCGATTTCCGCAAGTTTTTCCGTCAGGTGTACAACAGCGGTATCGCCCGCATCAATCTCGAAAAGCGCCATCCCGGCACTATGAAGTTAGTGCATCTACTGCCAACCGTATTCACCTTGGGTATCATCGGGTTGCTGCTCATTTCGCTTTTCTGGGCGCTCGCGTGCGTTCCTATTATATTATATAGTCTATTGCTCTGCATCGACTCAAGCATCAAGAACAAGAGCTTGTGGGTAGGATTGCTCAGCATCCCAGCCGCCTTTGTACAACTGATGGGCTATGGTTTCGGCTTCATCGAGTCGTGGTGGAAACGCTGCATACTGAAGCAGGATGAGTTTACCGCATTCGAAAAAAACTTCTACAAATGAGCGAGAAACTGAACATTAATCAGTGGGCCGAAGAGGATCGTCCTCGCGAAAAGATGGCTACGCTGGGTGCCGAGGCACTGAGCAGCGCTGAGCTATTGGCCATACTGATTGGTTCGGGTTCAACCAAAGAGAGCGCCGTAGATTTAATGAAGCGCATCTTAGCCGACTGCAACAACAGTCTGAACACCTTAGGCAAGAAATCCATTCACGACCTATGCCAGTATAACGGCGTAGGCGATGCCAAGGCCATCACCATCCTGGCAGCCTGCGAACTGGGCAAGCGCCGGCAGATGGAAACACCCGAGGAGCGTCCCGATTTAGGCACAGCCACTCGTATCTACAACCACATGCACCCAGTGATGCAGGATTTGGATGTAGAGGAGTTCTGGGTACTGCTGCTTAACCAGCAATACCGACTCATCAAGAAACTGCGTATTGCCCGTGGCGGCATTACCGCAACAACAGTAGATATACGCCTCATCATCCGCGAGGCAGTACTCTGCAACGCCACACAGCTGGTGGCATGTCACAACCACCCATCGGGTGGCATCACACCCAGCAAACAGGATGATGAGTTAACCATCAGCATCATGAATGCCTGCAAGCTGATGGACATCCACTTTGCCGATCACGTCATCATCACAGATGGCCACTACTACAGCTACCACGAACAAGGAAAATGTTAAGATTGATATTCCAACTAAGAATTACGGATTATCCTTCGTTGGAATATGATCAACCCTCTCCAAGCGGAAACCATAGCCCTTCTTCTTTTTAGTAGGAGGAGTATCCGTGGACTTTGATGAACGCTTACGAGTCGACTTATTTCGGTTCAAAGCTTTCGACTGCGGATTTTGCTGAGGCGTAACCTTCGGCTTTTCCGGCTCTGGTTCTGGCACAGAAACCTCAACTGGCTCAGGTTTAGGTTCCTCAACTATCGCTGGTTCTTCAACAGGTTCTGTAACCTCTTGTTCTGTTTCTGGTTCAGCAATAGTCTCAGGTTCTTCGACTGGTTCTGATTCCACTATTGTACTATCAGCAACAGCTTTTACCTGATGACCATCGTCATCAATTCCCATGCATGTACCGACTCCCCAAAGTAAGGCAATGATGACGACAATACCAACAACCAGTATCAAGCATCCACGTTTTAGAAATTTTCCAAGTCCACCGAACAGTGAAACGATGCCTGTACCCAGTGAGATTATTCCAGAGAGTCTTGGGAAAAACCATGTAAGACTTGGCAATAGGGCGTTAAGTCCCGACAGGGCACTACTGTTCCCAGCCTTATGCTTCGAGGTTCCACCTTTAGCTTTTTGTCTACGCTTCGGCTGATAGTTAGGATTGGGTTCAAAGTTGCTTTCCACCCAGAAACCTTGACCATTTTTATTCTCTTCCATATAGAATCCTTTGTTTATACGTTTACTTTGCGATCTCCCAACTCTTAGCTGTAGTTATCCGCTTCATGCAGGCACCCATATCGTCAGCGAATTGGTAGAAACTATAGTTCATGCTACGGAAAGCTCGCTGTATCTGGTCGATAGAGACCGTCGATCCAGCCTTGAACATATCCTCAACCATCTCCACTGCCTCACGCATGTGCTGCGGAATCATGCTCGTACCGTTGACTTTATAACGGGCAATATCATAGGGCTTGACGAAGTTGTTGAACTCTTTGGCCATCTGACGCAGACCTTCCATATACTCGTTTACGGCCTCGCTCTGCACGAGCAGTCGTTCTGCTTCGTTGGTGATGGTTTCTGCCTCCTTTAGCATCTTCTCAGCCGATTGGAAACGGTCATAGCCCTTGAAGGTCATGGCATCACCCACCTTGGTTGGGTTAGTGAGTGCCTCACCATGACGACTTTTATCTGCAAGTTTCTCCCAATCGACGCCGAAACTCTCATTATCATGCAATACGTCTTGGATGACAGTCTGATCCTTACCCTTGGCATACCTGCCATATACCTCAGCAGACGATGCAGACGAATCCGCAATCACATTCGACTTCGACGTGAAACGTCGAGTCGTCTCGTAGAAGTTGCGGTTATAGACTTCAACCACCTCTTCATGAGGCAGATAATGCGTCACATTGTTCTCGTCGACGAAATAATAAGTGATGTCACGGTCCATCGTAATGGTCTTTCCACTGGCCAATTGCTCGGCTTTCGACGATGTGGCATTCATGACCCGTATCTTCCTGCCAGGGTACTTCTTTGACAACTCCGCTATACTCTTGGCATCGGTAATCTCATAGATATTCTTCAAGGTGCCGTTCAATTCCTTGCGGACAACATCGTACTTCGAGCTGGCATTCTTCAACATATACATGGCTTGCTTATCGCCTTGTACCTCCAGAATCAGACGGTTCTTCAGAGCTACATTCGTCCATTCACCATTTTGTTCCGCCATCTCAATGGCAGCTCTCAGGTTCTTCACCTTCTCAGCAGCATTGGCACGTCCTGTCGCCATCGCTTTGTCGAGGTTCAAATCACCTGGCAAACGTGGCGCATTCTTGGCAGCATTCAGACGCATCTCTGCTACCGATGAAGCACGACGTGTAGCCTCCAAACTCTTCTCTGCCGATTCGCGGAACAGCCATCCCTTTAGGGTGTTATACGGCTTTTCAAAGCCCTTCTTGGCATTCTGTATAGCCTCACGCATGCCTTGACGGGTAAGGTTCTTAGCCTTTATTGTGCTGGCAGCGCCAGTAGCACCCAACACCATGAATGCACCATTCTTAATGCCTATCCAGAACATCTTCAGCATGCTGTCGCCGTTCTTGTCGTAAACGTACTCACGAATCTCTTCAGCAAAATCAACGGGCATAAAGATAAGTTCCGAAAGGCCCCATGAACCGACGCCTGCCACAATACGGCCAATGAAACCGATGTCTTTCTCTACCTGTTTTATGGCTTCGAACCACCATTCCAGCTCATCCTTGATGCCCAACTCTGGCGGCAGTTCCTCGTCCACGCCACCGATGTCACCCATGACCAGACGGGCATACGTGCTTCGGATACGATTAACGTTGCGCTTATCATAGCCGTAGGCTGCATCATAGCCTTCTATCTGCATCTCGGTGTATTTCACCAACGGGAACATGCGGTTCAATTGTCCAGTCTGGACAACTGACTCGATGATATGCATCAGGCGGTCGTAGGTGTGTTGGTCTTCCTTCATGAAGGCCTCGGCACTATTCATATCCTGGACTTCACGACGGGGCTGTGATGCCAGACGTATAGCATGAGTACAAGTGTAGATCTTTGGCTCTGGATTGTTCGGACCCTGATATTCCACCTTAATAATACACTCGGCATCAATACGGTTAGGCGCATCGAGCACACCCTTCAAACTACGAATGAGACAGAGGCGTCCCTCGTCGCATCGATCTGTCAGTGCTTCCATCTGCAGTCCCAACTTATCCACAAACTCCTGCTTCGATTCGTCCTTAGCCTTCACAGTAAATCCATCCTTACGCAGCGGAATAGGAGAAATCTTCAGCAGGGTATTACGAGAGATATCATAATCATAAAGCGTAAGTATGGCCTGATTCTCCTGCGACATATACTGCTTGCTGCCAGCCTTGATACGCAGTTCCGGACGTGTGCGGTGTTTCATCGGGTCATACTCTGTGATGTAACAGCCTATCTCGCCCTTGTCCTTAAACTCCACAGCCAGGCCCATGTAAAAGCGCAGCACAGGCAATGTACCTTCAAGCTTGGTGCCACGATCGTTCTTGGCCTCTACATGGAGCGTATAACTGAGGTACTGACCAGGGATGCCCTCATCCTTTGCAGGATCTTTCACTTTATCGCGAATATGCGCAAAGTGATGTTTTTTCTGAGCATCCCAATACACATCTACCCCATAATCACCTTCGTTTCCTTCACTATCTGTGATGTAGGCAGTTACACCATTCTCGCCCTCAAAGCCTGGCACCAGGAAAGGCAGTTCCAAAACCGACTCATATTGAGCGGGGATGGTCAGGTTCTCCTGGCCGAACTGTATCTCGCCCTTTTCTATGCGGAAGTGAACGCGGTTGGTATAAGTGCCCCTGTCAACAGAAAGGCGGAACTTCACGACACCCTCTTCGGGCGGATTATCATCCTGTGGGGCTGATACGAAACATGAACGCCAACCGTTTACCATGCCGTCGTCCTCCACTTCAAGGTAATTATCGGCAGAAGTAATCTCGATTTGTCGGGTCAGATTCTCATCCACCCATTCACCTCCTTTAGCAGGATGACGCACGATACAGGCACTAACACGCTGGGCAACATCGCCACTTATCAATGTACCATCGAAGTCTTTGTAGAACTTCATCTCCAACTGGTCAGGTTCTTCTTCGTCATCATCGTCCTCTTCTTCATTATCATCCGAATCATCTTCGTCTTGTTGGTCTTTAGCATTTCCTTTTCTTCTCTTTCTGAGTTTATTGATTAGATGAGTCAGGTAACCGATGATACCTGCAGCAACGGCAGCAGGAATGGCTGTTCCCCATGGACCTTTCTCATCGGGAGCTTCCGTATCATCCTCTGCACTGGCTGTTATGTCGCCTTCGCTGACTTTTACTTCTTCAACTTTTCCAGAAATATACAGATACTGACCGCTTAGTGCACCATCATATTCGCCCCACTTGTATTCTATTACATCTGGGTTATGATAATCTGCAAGGGTTGTACCTGTAAGAGGCTTACGCGTCAGCTTATCCCATTTCAATCCAATATTAACAGAACCATTACTGGCGAAGCCTGCATTGATAAAAAAGCGGATAATACCAGCAGTTTCGAACCAAGGTTCCTGACTGGCAGACAACACATAGTCTTTTGTTGCTTTATATCCAGTCTCAGTGCCATCAATTTTTACGGCTATATCAAAATGAAGGTTTGTAGGGCTAACCGTCACATTGCCGACGGGCAAGAGTGCGAAATGAGGAGAGCCACCATAAGTTGCGCGTTCCACCTTACACTTTCCTTTAACCGTGATGGCTGGGAGTTTAGCTGTATACACCTCATAATTGGTCTTTCTGGTAACTGTCTGGGCAGGAATGGTTATAATGAATTCATCATTCGTTGCCCAGAAATGAGCTTTCCCAGAAAAGCCTCCCCATCCCTCTCCGTCATTCACGTTGAACTCCTTCAGTTCGAAGTCCATATCAATCAGGGCTTTCTTTGAGTCGCCACTAGCCCATGCACCTAAGGGCATCAGGAGTGCCAATGCCGTCAGCAGGGTTTTGAGATATCTCCTAATTTGAGTCATAGCATAACGGTATTATTCGGTTGCTTTATACATTTTCCATTGACTATGGGGCAATACCAAGAAGAAACCCTGCGTCTGGGTATTCTGTGGTCCCATCTCTCCATGCAAGCCCACTTTCTTTGAACCTTGGGAAATCTGTGCAGGAGTGGCAATAGAGAATTTCAGGACGCCTTTTGTCTCAGCATTCAACTTCTTAACCATATTCTCTGCCTGCGTCCTTGTAACTTTTGCAGCCTTCGTGACACTGGTACCAGCAGAGTGAGCCTTCGAGCCAGTGGCAGCCCAGTATTCATTATAAGTAACGGGCGTGGTAGTGATGGCATATTGAGTGCCAACAGGTCGCATACGAACAATCAGATTATACAGTGTTTTCTCACGCTGCTCTTCAGACATACCTTGAGCATTTACTGCTGTAACAATAGCAACAAGTGCTAATAATGTAATAACTAACTTTTTCATAATATTTATAGTTTTATTTGTTATTCACTTGTCTGGCTCAACGGGTGGCTGATTCATGCCATTATGATCGTAGTAAAGCACAGTACCGCAGAGATCGCAATAGTTCTCGCCTACTACCCCTTTATTATGGCAACATGCACAATCCAACTCATCACCAACTGCAGCTTTTGCATTATTCTTACGGTGCACAGACGGCACTGCCAAGGCTTTAGACAAGAAATACCACGCAAGCCATACTACCCAGAACGAGCAGAGAATCATACATATCTTCTCATACACACCTTCTTCGTAATTATCTATCATATAAATGATGCCCAGTACGATCAAAGCCGTGATGATGCTTCCGATGATGTATTTGAACAGGAAACGAACAAACGTAAAATGGAATGGACCCAGACCTACATGGGGCGAGATACGCTTGTTGACGGGGTAGCTAAACTTACTGTGTTTGACGGTTCCATTATATCGTGCACCACAATGCGGGCAGAATTTCTTCCCTAAATGAACACGCTTCCCGCAGTGCCAACAGAACATATTTCCATAACCGATGTATTTATGCATAATAACTAGGTTTGTTTATTTCGCAAATATAGGGAAAAAGTCTGACTGCGTTACTTACAAAAATCGTAAAAAGACTATCAATTCTTGCATTGTAAGTCGTTTTAGCCCCATCATTATTGCTTTTCTTGGATATTAGCGGTAAATTTGCGGAATAACTATAGGATTCACGATATGAATAAAATTTTTTGTTTTGCAACAGTTCTGCTAATGGCCTGCGGTTCTACCCCATCCCAGCAGATAACTAACGATGCCGCTAATATCGAAGAGGATGCCGTTAAACATCTTCATGCAGTATTAAATAGTGCCAAGGGACACATGATGAGCGCCACAGAACTGGCTCATCAAGACGGCTATCAAAACAATAGTGTTTTTGCTGTCAATCTTCCTATCACGAATGCTGACGAACATCCATTGTTTGACACACCTTACATCGATGATGCAACAGGCAGCACCATCGTATTCCATCAAGATACTATCAAGGGAGACACTATCTGCCCCATCGGCACAGCCGACCTTCGGACAGTTATACATGATTGGGAGCAGCAAGCACCAGATACAACAATAAATTATCGTGTGCATGCTCGAGGTAATGGCCTTTACACCTTTTATAATATCAAGCACAAAGGTTGCCATTGTCAGAATCACGACAAGCATCCCGATGGATTCCCAGAGTATGCAGAATGCATCGTATGGATAAAGCCTGGCAGCAAGGATCTCCTCATTACTTGGGGCTACAAACGCTCAGAGAAAACCTATCATACAAAATAAGAACTAAAAACACCTAAGACTATGCATAAGATTATATTCCAAAGATTCTTTCCTGCGATTATTGCTCTTTTCTTGGTTTCTGCCATGCAGGCTCAAGAAGCGACATGTTGGAAACTCGTTGGCACAAAGTTACATAACATGCCATCTGAGGAGTATAAATCTATGGGAGTCGCTGGTCGCGAAAACAATGTACAGATCAATTATTCCTTTGATCAAAACGCTATCAAGATAGAGAAGTTTATTGTTGGGCAATACTTATCGAGCTACAAGGATGACCCTGAAAAACAAAAGAATGCAACATTAGCTCATGACCATTACGGCGAAAGTATGACAGCAAAACTAATCATCAAAGGTTTACCTGATATCATAGAGGGGCCGACAGAATTAAAGGTGGAGCTAAGTATCAAAACCACCTGCAAACATGGAGACACCTTTTCGACCGTACCCAACGTAACCGTTGTTGACGGAAACGGTGAGGCCAGTGTGAAAGGAGGAGCCAAAGTTCTGCCCGTTAGTCGTAAAGAGAATACCAGTAGTATCTCTGTGGATGAAAAATCGTATGCCACCTTCACTAAGTCTGGCGACAAACAGATATGGCAGATACCTTTTGGTATGCTCAATGCCAAGATGGAGAAAAAGAAAGTATATCGCTACATTGGCATCGCACTTTCATCGTCATACGGCGTTGCACAGCCTACAACCCCTATCGTCTATTTTGTCTATGAGCTTGTTCGGGCTAAGAAGGTGATAAAAGAAACAGAAGACTTCTGCTGGGTATTCCATAGTTCTGCCGTATATGGGGCTCATGAGTATGAACGCGATGACGATGGAGGTGTTGTAACGGAACGGCGTCAGTACGACAAGGGTGTATTCCGACTGGAACGCGAATACCGACATAACGGGAAAACGTACAACGCAACGGCTCAGGGCATCGCCAAAGGTCTGAAGAGTATCTACCATCCTGGCGACGAGGTGGCAGTGAATTACGAGCTAACATCGAATCCAGACGATGGTCCACGTGAGAATGCCATTTGGGCACGAGCTACCATCAAATACAAGAGTCTTGGCTGGAATGCTGACAACTGGGAAAGACAGGGTATTACAAACGATACAGAACTTCCTGGTGCACTAATAGATGATGACAACTACCAAATCATTGTAGTTCCCAGTGGTGAGAAGTACAACACAGTTATGAAAAACAATGTGGTATCGCCCAAAGAGGCAGGTTACACTAATGATGACGAAGGTGATAGGAAGATGTACATCATCTTGTCGTGCTGCAATATGGATGCCGTTTATTGTTATCACTGGGCATCGGAGAAGGATGCGGCGATCATCGAAGAGGCAGGCGGAGGCGCAACAGCAATTACCACTGGCAATTCTGACAGCGACGATGGAGGCACCTCACCAGCCATACCAATTATTGTAGGAGGATTGATCGGTTGGGCCGTTGTTAAGATTATCCGTAAGGGTAAGAAAGCTAAGAAGACGGTGGTAGAGAATGTTTCAGGTATGAAGAAACGCCAGGGTGAATCTGAGGAAGAGTTTGTTAACCGACAGATCCAGGAAGACTTGCGCCAAAGAGGTGTCAAAGAGTATTTGAAGCCCCAAAAAGGTGAGAGTTATAAGTCGTGGCGCTGGCGTCAGGATGAGTTCGAGAAAGCCACCAAAGAACGAGATAAAAAACATCAGTCCTATGTGCGTGAGCATACCTCGATGAGGGATGTGACCACCCCAGAAGAAGCACGAAAAATGATGGATGATGAGATGACAAACAAACTCCAGCCTGACCAAGAGCGTAATAGACGCATTGAACGAAACTGGGATATTGCTTATAAGACAACCTATGCGGCTCGTGAAGGAAGTAAGTGGGCCCTCAGGACAATAAGTTCATATTCCAAGGCAACAGGTGGAGCGCATGCGGCTTCTGTAGCAGATGGCGGTTTAGCATTAATTGCTGGAGCAGAAGAGTTGGGCAATTGTATTAATGAAGGTGAGACAGTTGTGAAGACTATCGCTCGTACAGCCATTAAAGGCGGTGCTGAGTACGGAAAGTCGAAGATCAATTCCACAGGCAATTATAAGGACTTAAAAAATATCGGAGGCAAAACAGGTCTTGACACAATAGCAAATACCACCGTTGACATCATCAAAGGAGAGGCAAGTGTTAAGAAGTCGCTTATTGATACTACAAAGAGTTTCCTTCAGAATGGCGTCGATGAAAAGTTCTCTGATATCGGAAGTAAATCAAAATCATTCTGGACTCATGCAGGCATGCAAGTTGGCAATATTCAAGTAGAATTTTGAAGTTTTTTTGAATAATCACGAAAGGACATACTTAATATGGAAAAAGAACAAGAGAAGTATTTACCGGCCATCCACCTGATACAAGTGACACATGCTGGGAACGTGGTGGTGTTGGATCCCGTAACACTGAAAGAGGAGTTTCTTGTGGCCAACAAGACTTACGACCGTTTTACGAATTCCAAAGGGGTAGAGTTTACTGCCGAGGAAATCGTGGCATACACTAATCAACGTCTGGAGCAGCGTGCCGCTATGGAAGAGGAAAAGGGAGAATCTATGTCAGAAGCAGAGTCAAGACGTGCTTTCTGTCCCTATTGCGGCGCTCGCCTGAAAGAGGGGAACAGATTCTGTACCGAATGCGGAAAGAAAATAGACTAAGAACAAATAGAGTATTCAAGCTATGGAAAATAAAGACAAAGTTCAGTTATGCCCAGATGGCAAGTACCGTTGGGCTTATGAGGTAAATATGTATCGGAACCCAACCATCTTCTATGTGATAGCAAACATGTTTCTTATCTGCTATCTGGTAAGCGTTGTGTTATTCTCGGTCATCAATTTCTGCTTGGACGAGGAGGTGCTGCCATCCATACTGATGTTGACGGGTGTGTTTCTGTTTCTCTTTCTAATAACCATTCCGGCTTATCTAGTGATTGCAGCCATTATGGGAGGAACCTATGCCGCCCTGTTTGTAATGGACGAGAAAGGCATTGAGCACCATCAGATGCCCAAGAAAGTGAAGAAGCTGCAGCTGATCAATACCATTGGCGGTTGGATAGGAGCAGCCAAGGGCGATATGGGCATGGTGGGCCTGTCTCTCTTCTCCTCTGGTGTACAGGTCACTAAGACAGAATTCAAGCATGTCCATTCTGTAAAGACAGTCCCTCGTCGCAATCTTATCAAGCTCACAGAGGCATGGTACAGCTGGAACCACATCTATGTGGATGAAGAGGATTACAACTGGGTTTGCCAATACATCAAAGATCACTGCCCAACGGCATCATAATCTGTAGCAGTTCTAAAGAAAGTCTGCTGTGTTTCCTGACAGCCACGAGTAACAATAATACTATCAGCACCAGGAAACACATATACTAATCGTCCTTCAAAACGAGCTTCCTCATTATTATATAAGGTATAGAGGCCTTTTCCGCGAGATTGCACTACATATTGTGCAGTACCCTCCAAACTGTCAGCAGGCATACCCCAATGATTCTCTCGCAAAGCAATGGTTACGCTAACACTTGAGCCGTTCTGATGAAACAGTATACTACTACCTGTAGAGGAGGAAACATAAAGTTGACCAGTTTTAGGCAACGTGTTTTCATCTGTCAGCGGCAAATGAATTTCGCAACCAGCCCCTCGCAACTTATCAGCAAAACCAGGCGTCATCTCAGCCAGCTGGTCAGCTGTCATTTTCTGTCCCTCTTCACTATTTAAAAGCGTCTCTAACTCTTTCTGCGCATTAACATACGACGGATGACAGGCTGTTAGGATAGTACTAACAACCAATAACATCGTGATTAATTCAAGTAATTGATAAAAAATCTTCATTAGTTTAATATAAATTTATTTGTGGCTCCAACGGAAGATACAAGGATAGTATGACCATTATCGAGTACCACCACATGGCAGCGTACAAATTCATCGTCCTTCTTTGTTAGCGAGTAAGCACTATGACCGAACGACTTGACAACATAGTTCTCGGTGAGGTTGATAGTACCGTGATAAATGTGCTGAGCAGTACCTGTGATAGTACCATTACTATGTTCTTTCACATCAAAAATCCATCTCTGAGAGTCTCTATCAGTATATAATTTCCCAGGCAACTTATTAACATCGATGCATTTCACCTCTTTATTCCATGCACCGTCTGCCCCAGCATAAAAGCCATCGTGGGCATAGTTATCCTTCATGAGGCAGCCACTCGCATCTACATAATAAAATTTACCGCCATCCTTTATCCATATACTATGGGCATAGGTGCCACTTGGATAGATATAGACCGTCTCACCTGATTGCAGTGTTTCCCATTTACCTTTATCCGATCCTGCCGTGATGGCATAGCGTGCTGGTGTATAGCTGGGATCGGTACTGCTGACAGCCTCTGAGAAACTCTCGGCAGATTGGAATATCACCTCTACACCTTTGCTTGATATACGTACCTTCTCTGCGCCAGGATAGATATAGAGCTCGGCATCGGGAGTCATTCCATCCGACTTATAAAGCGTAAAGTGCCCCTTACCTGAGGGGCTTATCTTCACGATATCATGCCCCTTAGTATCATCTGTTGAGAAATAAACGACGTAGACAGGTTCGGAACTACTCTCACTTTTGGCAAAACCAATCTTTGTATTAAGTTCTCTGTTGATATACTCCTTCCCAATAGGGAGTGTTTCTTCACCATTCTCTTCTGAAGCTTCACTATCCTTAGATAAGGATACACCTGAAACACCTACAATATTAATAGTATCCTCTGGAGTTTCAATGCTGTCTAAGATGCCCCTGCTTTCTTTTTCATCATCCTGATAAAACAGGTAGGCCATAATTCCACCACAAACTAGGAAAGTAACCAACAGAACCAAACACCCTTTGAACATGCACCCCCTCGACAGAGACCCAGGAGTGCTACTACGCTCAACGTACTTATTCTTTGGTTTGGGCTTTGACGAATGTGAGGAGGGACGAGGCTCATATGGTGGAGGTACAGATCCCCTATGTTCACGCTTTGGTTGTTTAGGCGATTCCTCATCAGGCTCAAGGTCGAACACAAGAGGAGGTGGTGTTGACCGTCTTACATCCATACGGGCACCACAACCACCACAGAATTTCACATTGTCATCATTGGAATGACCACACTTTTCACAAATTGCCATAAGTTATAGCATTTTATAATCAATCTTTTGTGTTGACATTAAACACAGACTCTGTTTCAGAAGATGTATTACCGTTCTTCTTGGTTTTGGCTGTTCTCTCTTTGATGAATTTCTTTCTTACTGCTTCATCCGCTTTTTTGCGAGCCTCTTTAGTCAATGATTTCTTTGTAATCTCATCCATTGCTTGCGCTCTAATCTTGTCGGCCTCCTTCTTTTCACTAACAGTGACAGAGTATTTATACTCACCGAGATTGTCGCCATTAGAATTAGTCCAGATCTTCACACCATTCTTAATGGTGGTGTGAACGCCAGGAGCCTTATCGTTAACCACATACTTATATACAAGCGCTCTTTCTTTGAGCGATTGGGCATAAACACCAGCTACAAAAGCCATCAAGGTCGCCACACATAATAGAATCTGTTTCATAAGCATCATATTTTTTGTGGGGCAAAGATAGCCATAATAGCCCATAAAGCGACTATCAAAAATTGCAAAACGACTGACAATTCTTGTTTTGTCAGTCGTTTTGCAGGTTTTTCCAATCTTTAGGTGTCATACCTGTAATAGCCTTGAACGCTCGGAAGAATGTTGTTTCGTTAGTAAAACCCGAATCTATATAAATGGTAGAGATCTTCTGATCCGGGAAATCACGCATCAGTTGCTGGGCATGCTGTATACGATAACTATTAACGTATTGAGTAAAGGAATAATTCGTTGAGTTTTTGATGCAGTCGGATACATAACGAGCATTGGTTCTTAACTCACTTGCGATATCCAAGACCTTCAAATCAGGAATTTTATAAAGCTGTTTCTCTTCCATCAACTCTGTTATACGCTGCATTAACTGAGTATCAACATTTACAGATGTTGGTTGGTCAGCCCCCTCGAGTTCCATTCTACGTCCACGCAGCTTTCTCTGTATAAAGAAAACAGAAGTTGCGATTATGATTAATACTAATATAACGCCCCATATCCAAAGAGGCGATTCCGCCTTGCTTACTTCTGTGAAACGTAACAACCAAACAGAAGCCTTGGGCTGGAAATTTTCGTTTGGTCTTTTATCATCGATACCACCTGTTAATAACAGATTACCATCTTTTGTAAGAACAGGAATGCTCAACATACCCGCATCTTTTGGCAAAGGATCAGTATAATAAAGGGTTAGTTTGGCTGGTATCTGGGCATAGTCGATACAGAGTGCATATACACGGCGTGTTTTATCGAAACCTAATACATAACCACGATGATTCAAACGATCTGCATAAACCGGAGTTATATATTTAATAGTCCCCCACTGACTCTTCATTGGGATAGGACAAATCGTTGGGAGAAGAGAAAAGATTGTATCACGAACATCAACAATCGCTAATTGGCCACGACTATTCTCAACAGGTACCAGATAACGATAAAATTGCTGAGCCTCATCGCCGATAAAACTATCATCACTATGCTGAGAGAGGTCATAATGCAATGGGCGCCAGGTATTAAACAATGTATCTCTGACAGCCTCTCCATATAAGCGATCAACAATAATCGTATCAAGCGGTTCACCATGCATATCATAACCCGCAATAATCATCGCATCATTGCCAGAAGTACGTAACACATGAGGCAGATAGCGCGATTGGGAAACGGCCTTTGCATGAGAGAACGAGGCCTTACCATCGTAAAGTTCCATCTCGTCATCAGCATACCAATTACCTGTAATCAGCACCTTACCATCATCCATTTCTACAGCAGCTGCCGAAGCACGTTTTTGGTTCAGGCATCCGAATCCTTTGCAAGAATGAGTCATGGGGTCATAGAGTTCTACTTCATAACTCTGCGAAATGCCCAAGTTATCCTTAAAGCCACCCGCCAACAGCACTTTTCCCGACTTCATGACTATAGACATTCCACCATCGTGCGAATAGACGGTAGGCAACAGATACCACTTATTGTCTTTAAGATATTCTGCAGTAGATGTCAACTTGAATCCAGATGTATGACCACCAACAACCGTCACCTCGCCATTCACTACGAAAACAGAGTGTCCACTACGTGGTATCGTCATATCAGGCAAACGTTCAGCCTCTATCTTAACCATTGGACAATGGTTTCCTGCAGAGACAGCCATTGCAGGTATTGACAACGTCAACGACATTATCAATATACATATAAGTTGTTTTATATTAACTTGTACACTTATAAAGCCCATCTGATCGGTTTTGGTTGCAAAGATACGAAATAATTCCATATCTGAACAAAAAAGGAAAGATTTTCTTTTGTCCTGAGAATGTTTTTTTGTATCTTTGCAGCGATTATGACACAAGAAGAGAAGACACAGATAGAAGAGCGGATTGTAGATGTTCTGAAGACCGTTTACGATCCAGAGATTCCCGTCAACATCTACGACCTGGGAATGATTTACAAGATAGATGTACAGGACGACAGTTCTGTTGAGTTGGACATGACCTTTACAGCCCCCAACTGCCCTGCTGCTGACTTTATCCTTGAGGATGTCCGCACCAAGGTAGAGAGTGTGGATGGCGTAAAGGGTGCCAATGTTAATCTCGTGTTCGAACCCGCTTGGGATCAGAGTATGATGAGCGAAGAAGCGAGAGTTGAACTTGGATTCGATTAATATGAAGAACGTATATTTCCTTTCCGATGCCCACTTGGGCTCGTTAGCCATTCCGCACCAGCGCATGCAGGAACGCCGACTGGTCCGTTTCCTCGATAGCATCAAGGAGAAGGCGGCTGCCATCTACCTGCTGGGCGATATGTTCGATTTCTGGTACGAATATAAATATGTAGTACCCAAGGGCTACACTCGTTTTCTTGGAAAAATCTCGGAGCTCACCGACATGGGTGTCGAGGTGCATTACTTTACTGGTAACCACGATATCTGGGCCTACGAGTATCTGGAAAAGGAGTGCGGCGTGATTCTGCATAAGAAGCCCGAGACTACTGAGATATACGGAAAGATGTTCTTCCTGGCGCATGGCGACGGACTAGGCGATCCTGATAAGAAGTTCAAACTTATCAAGAGCATCTTCCACAACAAGGCTTGTCAGTGGGCCTTCTCGTCATTGCATCCCCGTTGGGGCATGTGGTTTGGTTTGAACTGGGCCAAGCACAGTCGCATGAAGCGTCCTAACGGCGAAGAGCCTGCCTATATGGGTGAGAACCGCGAGCATCTGGTACTGTTTACCAAAAAGTACATCCAGTACCACTCTAACGTAGATTATTTCATCTACGGTCATCGTCACATCGAAGTAGATCTGCAGCTTACCAAGAAAGCCCGCATGATTATCTTAGGCGACTGGATCAGTCAGTTCTCTTATGTGATGTTTGATGGCGAACACCTGCTCCTTTCGCAATACATCGAAGGCGAAAGCCGCCCATGAAAAAACACTTCACTGCAAATTATTCGTATTTTTAACGTCATAACGTCATATTCATTATAACCATCTGACTTTTAGTTGGTTATATATGACGTTATGATGTCATATTAAAACACATGATGTCATACAAGGTACATCACTGCATAAAAGAACCTATGTTTTCAACATGTTTCATCAGTAGAAACAAAGTGTTTCTCCTAATGAAACACTATATACAACCTATCTCAATGTCATATAACAGCCCCAATATGACGTTATGACATCAAAAATCAGAATTGATACGCCAAAGAAATACCTGCACTAATGTTTTTGGGACCGCCACCTGTTAGGACTAATGTAGCGATGTTACCAAGCGGATTACCGATGAAACCAGATTCGCAGACACGCTTCAGTCCATACGACACTTCAGCACCGATGATGAAATGATGGAAAGTTAAGTCGACACCACCGATACACCCAACGTCCCAATGGTTGAATTTAGGATATCCCGTACGGCGATTATCTTTATCATAAGCTGCACCATGGAAATCGCAGGGGGCACTAAAGTGGTTTTCGCTGAAGGTTTCCTCATAATCCGTATTCAGGATGTGCATACGGGTTTTAGCTTGCAGACCGTAAGCCACATAAGCACCAGTTTTGAAAGTAATGAAACATTGATTGGCCAATCGCAGGCGGGCAGCTACCATCACGGGCAGTTTCAGATAGTCGAGTCGCGTACTGAAATGTGCCTCCATAATCTGCTCGCTACCATAATATCCATCAAACTGCCAGCCATTACGCTCAAATCGTAGCTCTGGTTGCAATCTGAACACACCGTTTTTTGACAAGCCGATATCAGCACCACCACCAACATGAAAACCTGTACGTTCGTTGATATTAGACACACCACCCATCAGGCATGTAACACCACCACCTACCCGGGCCTGCCAGTTAACATCTTGAGCTTTTGTTGTGATAGCCGATACGAATACCATCGCTATCAAGATTGTCTTTAGTTTCATTTCAATGCTTTTAAAAAACTTCTTTACTCATTAAACGACTAAGAAGTAAAAATACTGCATCAAAATATGTTAAAGAGTATCGTGGTCACTTCTGGGGTGCCTTTAGGGCATCCCATTTGGCTTCATACTCCTGCTCTTTCTGGCGTACTACTTTCAGGGCCCTCTTTCTACGCTGTTTAGCCTCAATCTTTGGGGCCACGGTCTTTTCGAATAGCCAGCCTAACATGGCTAACACATTGGGACCAGCTGGTACCACTTGTGGTAGTGGCACTTCCTTAGGGATTGCAGGACGCATGATGTTGGCCATCATCTGTTTGCTACGGTCGGTTCCATACACCACTACCTCGTCGATGGCATGCAAGGTTGGTATCAAGTAAATGGTATCGTTCTTCAGTTCATCGTGCAGCACATAACGGTGCTGGAACTTGGGATGACTCAGGGTGATACGCTTAAAGCTGTCGGGCACCTCAATCTCGCCATTCCATGGGGTAACAACCTCATCGCCATTATCAACACGAACCTTGATATCACGCTGCGGCGCTTTCGACTCTAAACTGGCCACCACCAGTTTGCGCTGAGCAAACACCTCAGAGCCCCACAGCATCAACCATATGATCAGATACAGTTTCATTATTTAGTCTTTTCAATACGGGTGCAAATGTAATACTTTTCTGCATATCTTTTCAAAATGAAATATTATATTATCTTACAGATATAAAAATTAATGTAACATTAAGTCTTTTTGAATTAAAATATGTATCTTTGCAGCGAAGTTATCAGATAATGACCAACATGAACAGAAAGAAGATAGTAACGTTTGGCGAGTTGTTGCTCAGGTTTTCGAAGCCCGGACAACTGCGACTGACTCAGGGCGACCTGTTTACCAGTAAGTATGGTGGTAGCGAGGCTAATGTGGCCGTATCGTTGGCTACCCAGGGCGAAGATGTAACCTATATTACCCGACTGCCTGATACGCCAGTAGGCCATGCAGGAGCCATGAGCTTAGCAGAGCTTGGTGTGGATACCAGCCATGTGCTTTATGGCGGACAGCGCATTGGTACCTATTACTTTGAGCCTGCTGCCGGCATGCGTGCTGCCAAGGTGATTTACGACCGTAATGGCTCGGCTTATTCAGATCTGAAGCCAGGCATGATTCCCTGGCGCGAGATACTGAAGGATTGCAACTACTTCCATGTATCGGGTATCACGGCTGCCATCTCGCAACAGGCTGCTGATGCCACCTTCGAGGCACTCGACGTGGCCGATGAGTTGGGTATTACTGTATGCTTCGACATCAACTACCGCAAAAACCTTTGGAAGTACGAAGGCGCTGAGCCTAGAAAGACATTGAGTCGCATGCTGTCGCGTTGCGATATGATGTTTGGCGATGCCATCGAGTTCGACTGGTTGTCGCAGCATCCACAGCCACCATTCACGGCTACCGACTCTAACTTCGAGATGCAGATGAAAGAGTATGGCGAGTGGTTCGACGAGTTGCATGCTGCCTACCCCCGAGTAAAACACTGGATGATGGGTATGCGTAATATCGTAAGTTCGAATCATCACACCCTTACAGCCCTACTTTATACCGACAATAAACTGTTGCAGGCACCTATCATGGATATCCCTGATGTGGTGGAGCCAGTTGGTGTGGGCGATGCCTTTATGGGTGGTTGGCTGCATGCCATCAGTCTGTTCCCCAACGACATGCAGAAGCAGTTGAATTACTCGTTAGCTGCCGCAGCCCTCAAGAACACCATCCCGGGCGATTTCAACCTCTCGACCGAGGAAGAGATTCTTGATGTGAAAATTTAACATTTCTTGATGCAGTATTTGGCCTTCTTCATCGTTTAATGGATAAAGAAGCAATAAAACGTGTACAAATATGAAGCGAATATTTCCATTATTTATAGTATTAGTAACGCTGCTATCATGCAGCCCTGGCAGCGATATGCTTGAAACAGGTGACCCACATCTCGACCCTTCTGACCAACCATCCCTCGATTACACTTTCAAAGGTGTATGGATGGTTGACAACGTGAAAGGCAACGAGACTTATATACGTACTGTATTAGGCTTTAAAGGCGAAAACTACGTAGCTTGTGCGGATTATCCTTACGCAGCTATCATGGAGAAATTCCTGCCTGAGGTAAAGGTGGCCAAGCTTTCGGCTGAAGCACCCTATGGCAACACACCAACACCCGAAGAAGAGCTTTGGATGCAGACCCTGATTGACTATCGAAACGGAAGTTGCCTGGAGTCGACCCTCGCCGTTCCTTATCGCATTATCGGCATATCAGATCTATCGTTCTATCTGGAGATGATGCCCAGCGAAACATATGGCACCATATACCTGCCATTTATCGTAACCAAGGATGATGGCACGCTGATGGCAGTAGTTCTGACGATAGCCCCTACCGAATCAACCGCTTTGCTTGATCGTAGTGGAGCATCGTTCACAAACATACTAACAGTAACGCAGATAGAAACCATCATCGACGGGCAGAAAGAAAGCAGGACGCTCAATCCCACGATGCAGCTCAAGTTCACCAGTATCGAAAGAGTTAAGTAAAAAGAAGTGGAGAACGAACAGCAACTGCTATCAGCCATCAACCAAGGCGATCGTGCTGCCATGAGGCAACTCTACGAGCGCTACAAGGGCTATGCCATGTCAATCGGACTAAGGTATATAGCCGAAGTGAGCGACGTGGAAGACGTGGTGCAGGACAGCTTTGTGACCATCCTTACCTCTATCGGCAAGTTCGATTACCGAGGTGAGGGTTCGCTGAAAGGTTGGATAGGCAGGATTGTTGCTAATAAGGCCTTTGATTTTGTGAAACATCATGAGCGCATGACGTTTACCGACGTCATCCCTGATACACAGGACGAAGAGCCAGAGATAGAACGGATACCGCCCAATGTGCTGACGGCAATGATTGCCAAGCTACCTACAGGCTACAGAATGGTACTAAACCTGTATGTGTTCGAGCATTGCTCGCATCGCGAAATAGCCAATAAGTTAAGCATCAAAGAGAATTCATCCTCCTCACAGTTGTCGAGAGCGCGACAGATACTCACCCAAATGATAACAGATTACATCAAACGACACGAGATATGAAGCAAGAAGAATGGGCCGAAAGGCTTAACAACCACCTGAAGGACTACCACCAGGAGCCAACACGCGACTTGTGGGAGGGCATTGAGGCTTCGCTCGATAAGCAGGCTAAAGGTCAGACGCGCCACATAGCTCTGCGTCGTTGGATGATGGCAGCTGCTATCATTGGTGTGCTGTTTGGTGGTGCCTATCTGATGTGGAACAACGAGCCCGTACAGCCACAAGTGGCACAGGTTAAGGCTACCAATCATGCCGATAAGGAAGAAGCGCCCGTAGCCACCCAAGCAGATATCACCCCAGATGCAGCAGTAAAGGCTCCAGAGAAACTGGTTGCTCAGGTAGTAACAGCAGCCAAACCTGTTACACAGATAGCAGAAACAGCTATGCTACCAGAAAACGTAGTTCCTGAACCAACAGAGAAGGCCACACAGCCCGATGAAACGGCTAACAAGCCCAAGGAAGATACACCAAGTCCACAGGTACATCACCCTCTGTCAGCAGAGCCTAAAGCATATTCTCATGCGAAACATCAGCAGCAAAAGCCGATGCGCCTTACCATGGGCCTGTTTGCTCAGGGTAACACCAACGATATGAACAATAAGAATGCGGTGATGATGAACCCGCAGTTGATGCATCGCGTGGCTGCAACACGTGCTTTTCTAGCAGATTACGAAGAGCAAGAGAGTCACAACCAGCCCATATCGTTCGGTCTTTCTGTTGGATATCCACTCAATAGCTGGTTGTCGCTCAGTTCGGGTTTGGTTTATACCAAGCTGAATTCAACCTTTACCACCCTGATGCCCAACCATGAGATACAGCGCCATCAGAAGCTCCACTACATAGGCGTGCCCCTTAACCTGCAGGCCCACCTGTTGCAATGGCATGGCATCAGTCTTTATCTTACTGCAGGCACCCAAGCCGACTGGAATATCAAGGCCGAATCGAATACCGATGGGGTGAATCAGGTGATGGACAAGGATCGCATGCAGTGGTCGGTAGGTGGCAGTTTGGGATTGGCATACCATATCATCCCTCAGCTGAGTTTGTATGCCGAGCCAGGAGTCATACATTATATAGATAATGGTAGCACTATCAATAATTATTTCAAGGATAAACCAACAAGCTTCAACCTGCAGCTGGGCCTCAGGTTCGACCTAAGCCCGACAAAATGAAAGGACAAAACCCGTATGAGCTTTGTCCTTTCTTATTTAATAGACAAAATGCTTACTTCAGCAGATTCATAGTGTCGGTAGCAATCATCAGCTCCTCATCGGTTGGGATAACAACAACCTTAACCTTTGAGTCGTCGGCTGAGATGATAGCCTCTTCGCCACGAATATTGTTCTTCTCGTCGTCGAACTTCACACCCAAGAACTCCAGGCCCTTGCAAACCTCAGAGCGCATAGAGATCTGGTTCTCGCCAACACCAGCGGTGAACACAATCACATCTACACCACCCATGGCAGCAGCATAAGCACCGATATACTTCTTAATACGATAGAAATACATCTGCTGAGCCAGCACAGCCTTGGGCTCACCAGCCTTGGCAGCGTTTTCTACATCACGCATATCGCTCGAACCACCTGTGATACCAGCTACACCACTCTTCTTGTTGAGCAGGTTGCTCATACCATCGGCATCGAGACCGAGTTTCTTCTCAAGGAAGGTAACAGCACCACCGTCGATATCACCGGCACGAGTACCCATTACCAGACCCTCGAGTGGGGTAAGACCCATTGAGGTATCAATGCACTTGCCATCCAGAACAGCAGCAATAGAACCACCATTACCGATGTGGCAGGTAATCATCTTTGTACCCTCGGCCTTGATACCCAGGAACTCACAAGCACGAGCAGATACATAACGGTGAGAGGTGCCGTGGAAACCATAGCGACGCACACCGTACTTCTCGTACAGATCGTAAGGGATAGCGTACATATAAGCCTTGGCAGGCATGGTCTGATGGAAGGCGGTGTCGAATACACCTACCTGAGGCAGACCTGGCATCAGCTCCTTAACAGCATTAACACCCTTCAGGTTAGCAGGGTTGTGCAGGGGAGCCAGATCAGAGCACTCCTCGAAAGCCTTCAGAACCTCGTCGGTAAGAATCACGCTCTTATTGAATTTCTCGCCGCCATGCACCATACGGTGACCTACAGCGTCGATCTCCTTCAGATCTTTAATCACACCGATTTCGGGATCGGTAAGCAGAGAGAAGATAAACTTAACACCCTCGGTATGCTCGGGGATATCGTGCATAATCTGCTTCTTCTCGCCATTGGCCAGCTTTACCTTTACAAAGGCATTGTCCAAGCCTACACGCTCAGCACCACCACTAGTCATCACACTCTTATCGTCCATGTTGTACAGGGCGTACTTGATAGATGAAGAGCCACAATTCAATACAAGAATTTTCATATTATTATCAATTTTCAATTATCAATTACTTTTTAGCGTCCATTGCCTGACAAGCAGTGATAGCAATCATGTAATAGATGTCGTCGATAGAGCAACCACGCGACAGGTCGTTTACAGGACGTGCGATACCCTGCAGGATAGGACCGATAGCGATAGCATCGCCCAGGCGCTGAACCATCTTATAACCAATGTTACCAACCTCGAGGTTAGGGAATACCAGTACGTTAGCCTTACCAGCGATATCAGAACCAGGAGCCTTCTTAGCACCTACTGATGGAACCAGAGCGGCATCGGCCTGCAACTCACCATCAATCTTGAGTGCTGGATCGAGTTCCTTAGCCAAGCGAGTAGCCTCAACTACCTTATCTACTACCTCGTGCTTAGCTGAGCCCTTAGTAGAGAAGCTGAACATAGCCACACGTGGCTCAGCAAAACCAGCCACGCTCTTAGCAGTTTGAGCGGTACATACAGCAATCTGTGAGAGCTGAGCAGCATCTGGCATTGGGGTAACAGCTACGTCGCCAACTACCAATACGCCATCCTCGCCATACTGCTTCTGCTTAGAGATGAGCAGCAAACCACCGCTTACGCAGGTGATACCAGGCTGGCACTTGATAATCTGCAGCGCAGGACGCAGTGTATCGCCAGTAGTAGAGAGTGCACCAGAAATCTGACCATCGGCACCTTCGGTCTTGATAATCATACAACCCAGGTACAGAGGATTCTTAATGAGCTTACGAGCCTCCTCGATAGTCATACCCTTGCTCTTGCGAATCTCAGCCAGCTTCTCAGCAAGCTCTTCGCTCTTGTCGTAGTTTTCAGGGTCGATCAAGGTTGCCTTACCAATATTGGTGAGTCCCTTCTCCTTAGCCAGAGCCTCAACCTTAGCAGGGTTACCAATCAGGATGATGTCGGCGAGGTCGTCGGCCAGAGCCTTATCGGCTGCACAGAGTGTACGCTCCTCTTCTGCCTCAGGGAGCACAATGCGCTGCTTATCACTTTTAGCACGCGCTACAATTGAACTTAATAGATCCATAACTTTGATTTGTTTTAAAATGTTATATATATGAATTCTTTATTGTTCTAATTCTTTGGTGAGGATACTCTCCAGTTCCTCAGCCGAGAGTCGCAGATGGAACTCGCCTTTAACGGCGACAGAGATACCACCCGTTTCCTCGGATACAACGATGGCCACAGCATCGCTCTCTTGCGATACGCCCATGGCAGCACGGTGTCGCAAACCCAACTCCTTTGGGATATCCATATCGTGACTTACCGGCAGGATACAACCTGCGGCCTTGATACGTTTCTTTGACACAATCATGGCACCATCGTGCAGGGGTGAGTTCTTAAAGAAGATGTTCTCGATGAGTCGCTGATTGATGTTGGAGTCGATCTGATCGCCCGTCACAGCTATCTCGTCGAGTGGCATCGCACGCTCTATCACGATGAGCGCACCTACCTTGCCACGACTCATATTCATCGATGCCATCACTATAGGCATGATAATCTCCTTAAGTGCCTTCTTATCATCTTCGCTCACATCCTTTGATGTGAACAGCTTGGCAAATGCCCGCATACGACGATGGGCACCTACATTATAAAGGAACTTACGGATTTCGTCCTGGAAAAGTACGATGAGCGCGATAACACCCACACTCACCAGCTTATCAAGTATCGAGCCAAGCAACTTCATCTCGACCACCTGCGACACGAACAGCCACGTAATCACAAACATCAGAATGCCTATGAACACGTTAAGCGAACGTGATTCGCGCATCAGCCTGTAGATGTAGTAAAGTATCATAGCTACAAGCAGGATGTCGATGAAGTCCTTTATGCCAAACTCGAAGAACATGTTTATTTTGCGATTTGACTATTTAACGATTGCACCATTTTTACGCATTCTACAGCCTGACGGACATCGTGCACTCGGAGGATGTGAGCCCCCTTCATGAGCGAGATGGTGTTAAGCACCGTAGTACCATTGAGCGACTCCATAGGCGTAGTACCCAAGAGTTTAAAAATCATCGATTTACGCGAGATGCCTACCAACAGGGGCAGTTCCATCACGAGCAGACGCTCCATCTGGTTCATAATCTCGTAATTCTGCTCCAGCGTCTTACCGAAACCAAAACCAGGATCAAGAATGATATCGCAAGCACCACAATCACGCAACTGCTGTACCTGTCGGGCAAACGACATCAGCATGCTTTTCAGCGTGGGCTGCTGCGACATTAATATATAAGGTACGCGTAAGCGCGACACTAAACGGTACATGGTCTCGTTGCCTTCGCTCACATCGTTAATGATATCGGCACCAAACTCCTCAACCGTCATATGGGCCACATCGGGACGGAACGTATCTACCGAAATAATGGCATCGGGCAACTCACGACGGATAATCTTCAAACCAAAGCGCAAGCGCTCCATCTCCTCGGCCTCCGACACCTCGGTGCCACCAGGACGGGTAGAATAGCCACCCACGTCAATCATGCTGGCACCTTCGTCGATAATCTGATGACAACGCTGAACAATTTCAGCCTCAGTCTGCACTCGGCTCCCTGCATAAAAAGAGTCGGGCGTAACGTTCAGGATTCCCATCACCTGCGGGGTGCTGAGATCCACTAATTTGCCTCGAATTTGAATCGTTTCGTTCATATCGCCCACAAAGATACACATTTTTTTTGGATTAAGAATCCTGAATTAAGAATTTTCACTATCTTTGCACCAAAAATAACGAAGTTTATGGATATTAAGGAACTATACAAGCTGTATGAGCAGCATCCGTGCATCACAACCGATAGTCGTGACTGCCCCGAAGGAAGCATCTTTCTGGCACTGAAAGGTGAGTCGTTTAATGGTAATAAGTTCGCCTTGCAGGCACTCGAAAAAGGCTGTGCTTATGCCATCGTTGATGAAGCAAGTGTTCTAGATAACCTAGACCCTCTAGATAGTCTAGCTAAGCGAATCATCCTAGTTGATGATGCGCTGCAGACTTTCAAGGACCTGGCCCGCGAGCATCGCCGCCAGTTCGATATCCCCGTAATCGGTATCACAGGCACCAACGGCAAGACCACCACCAAGGAGCTTATTGCCGCTGTGCTCTCACAGAAATACAATGTGCTCTACACCCAGGGAAACTTTAACAATGATGTAGGTGTACCCAAGACGCTGTTCCGCTTGAACAAGGAGCACGAAATAGCCGTAATTGAGATGGGTGCCAGTCACCCTGGCGACATCAAGACGCTGGCTGAGACCGCTGAACCTACTTGCGGACTGATTACCAACGTTGGTCGTGCCCACTTGCAGGGCTTCGGCTCGTTCGAAGGTGTGATTAAAACAAAATGCGAACTTTACGATTTCCTGCGCAGTCGCGAGGACAGTCTTATCTTTATCAATGCCGACAACGAGCACCTGATAGATCAGATTAGCGACGACGAGGAGATGTGGTTATCACCCTACTCTACCGATCCCGACAACCAGTACTCGTGCATCAGCGGCGAGGTATTGGAGTGCAACCCATTCCTGAAGTTCCGTTGGCGCGAGCCTTTGATGGTACTCGAAGAAGAAGGTCGCAGCACCAAGTGGCATAAGGTACAGACCAAGCTGATTGGATCGTATAACATCGACAACCTGCTGGCAGCCATCGCCGTAGGTATCAACTTTGGTGTAGATCGCAAAAAGATTGTAGCCGCCCTCGAAGCCTACGAACCATCTAACAACCGCAGTCAGATGACCGTTACCGAGAAGAACCACCTGATAGTAGATGCCTATAATGCCAACCCCTCATCGATGCAGGCCGCCCTCGAGAATTTCAAGATTATGCAGGCCGACAACAAGATGGCTATCCTTGGTGCCATGCGTGAACTCGGCGAGGTATCGGCCGAGGAGCACCAGCATGTGGTTGACTATCTGAAGACATCGGATATCAAAACCGTATGGTTGGTAGGCGAAGAGTTTGAGGACACCCAGTGCGACTTCCGTAAGTTTAAGGATGTAGAGGAGGTGAAAGCCGCCATCGCTGCCGAACAGCCAACAGACCATTACATTCTTATCAAGGGTTCAAACAGCACAAAGCTCTATCAACTGCCCGAACTACTGTAAAGCATTGAACATTGACCATGGAACATTGAACATTGAGTTTCAAAGGTTACATTGTGTGGACTTGCCTGCTAGGGTTGCTAATGATTAGTTGCGGAAAGCAGAGGTATCAAGACGAGAGCCTTGAGCAGAGTTATGGTGTGTACTACTGGCGCACCGACTTGCATCTGGATTCTACCGAGCGAGCCTTCTTAAAGCAGCACCATATTAATAAGGTATATTGCAGATATTTTGATGTAGTGATGAGCGATGATGGCACTGAGCCCAAGCCCAATGCCACCATCGCTTTTACTGATACGTTACCAGCCGGCATCGAACTCATCCCCACCGTTTACATTACCGAGGACTGTATGCACAAACCCCACAAGGACCTGGCCGAAAAGCTGGTAAAACGCATTATGCAGATGAACAAGACCAACCACATCGGCAACGTTCACGAGATACAGATTGACTGCGACTACACCTCGAAGAGTCGCGCCACGTACTATCAGTTCCTGGAAGCCATAAAATCACAACTATCAACTATCCACTATCAACTGTCAACCACCATCCGACTGCATCAGCTATCAATGCCTGTGCCACACGTGGATTATGGCGTGCTGATGGTTTACAACACAGGCGATCCACGTAAGTGGCAGGAAAGGAATCCCATTCTCGACTACCGCGATGTGTATCCATACCTTAACAAGCTGGCTCAGTATAGGCTACCCCTTGCTGCTGCCTACCCCGTTTACCAGTGGATACGCAACATACAGAACGTAAGGATAGAGCATACCGTTGAGGCAGACGAGATATTGAAAGTAAAGAAAGCGTTAGAAAAAGAGCGCCCCAGCCTGACCAAGGCTATCATTACCTATCATTTAGAAACAGATAACATTAACAGATATAAGACCGAGACCTATGAAGAGATTTATCATCATTAGCCTTTTATGTGTATTCGCCATGCCCATGATGGCATGCTTGTGGTGGGACACCACCAACTTCTATCTGTTCAGCATGTACGAGCAGAAGAACTTTAAGAACCGTGTGGAGCGTATCTGCAACGACAACTGGAAAGCCTATCTCGGATCTACCGAGGAGTACTTCTGGTTTAATGCCGACGATGCCATCAAGGCCGCCCGAAAGAAAGGCGATGTCCTGATGGTGAGCTACCTACAGAACCTGAAGAAATACCTGAACTGCGTAGATATTGAACAGCGCAAGCAATACGAGTGGAACTACCCCACTCCTCAGGACATAAACGCCCAGAAACGCGACCTGCAAACGGTACGCACCTATGCCATTGGCAAAACCAAGACCAAACTGCGCTCGCAGCATGCCCTGCTCTATATGCGCTGCAACATGATATTGGGTCGCCATCAGGACAACATTAACTTCTGGGAGCAAACAGCCAGCAAATTCATCGAGACCGTATATAAGGATATGATGAAGAACATCTATGCCGGTGCCCTGTATAAGAGCGGTCGCACAGCCGAAGCTGGCGAGATGTTTGCCGAGATGGACGACTACGAGAGTTTGATGACCATCTATTATAAGAAACGCTCGTTCCAGGCCATCAGTCAGCAATACCAGCAGAACCCCAATGCCAAGGTGCTGCCATTCCTGTTGCAGGACTTTGTAAACAATGCTCAGGAAGCTGAAGATGCCAAGACCGAAGGAGCTTTGGGCGGTAAGCTCTTTATCCGCGACATCAACCAGCAGGAGTCGGCTCAGATGCAGCAGTTCTGTCAGAAAGTGGTACGCGAAGGTAAAACCGAAACACCCATTATGTGGCAGAGTGCGAAAGCCTGGCTCGAATACCTGGCAGGCAAGAAACAGGAAGCCCTGAAAGACATCAACACCGCCATGCAAATGGAAGGTACCCAGCGTATGAAGGATAATGCCCGCGTGTTGAAATTCTTCATGACTACCGCCACAGCTAAACCCAGCGACAGTTTTGACACGTATTTTACCGAAGAGCTGACATGGATGCAGTCTAAACAGCAAACAGCCGACGGATTCTTTGACAGTGCATTGCGACGACTCTCGTATCAGGCTATCGTGCCCCACTATCAGAACAAACCCGAGCAGCAGTTGGCGCTGATGATTATCACTAACAACACCGATTACATCGAGCGTATGGAAACCATGCCTGTGGCCGACCTGGAGAAATTCTTCCATTACACCAAGGCACCAGGCGACAAACCCTTCGACCAGTTCCTGCAACGCCAGTTCCAAATCAACGATTCATCGTACATCGAGCTCATCGGCACCAAGTACATGCGCTTAGCCAAATGGGACAAGGCCATCGAGTGGCTCAGCAAACTGCCCCTGGCCTACTTTAACTATCACCACAGTCAGGAGTACCTTTATTATTCTACAGCACGCAAGTACAATGTTGAGCCATGGCTAACACGCCAGTGGCTTGATAGCAGCAATGCCAACAAGCGCGAGCAGAAGTGGAACAAAAACATCAAACTCGAATTCTGCAAGGAAATGCAGACCATGGAAAGTTCGCTGAACCTGTTGCAAGACAAAGCTCTCGACCAGCGTTATTACGACCTGGCCGTACGCTATGCCCAAGCCAGTTTGAAAGGCGACTGCTGGTGGCTGCTCCGCAACTCGAAGAATATCTACGACTCGGTACGTGTAAACGAGATTGACTTTGGTGCTAAAGCTGCGGAACTGTTGCAGAAGACAACCATGACAAAGGATAAGAACCTGAAGTTGAAGGCTATGTTTGCCATGGGCTGGCAGGAACTTTACAACGCCACACCTGGCGCTAAGCTGTGGACCAGCAACGAATGGAACGAGCAGGCAGCCGACTATATCAGACAGTATAACCGCGAATCATGGCAGTTCCGCGCCTTCCAGAATGTGTACAATATGGTTGAGAATACATCCAACAAACCAGCGTATATTTCCAAGTGCGATGAGTACGACCAGTTCCGTCAATACTACAGTAAGCATAAATAAGGGATTTAGTAAAAATTATCCCTTTTCGTGCACGTATTTCAAAAAATAGATGTACCTTTGCAGGCGATTCTTCGGAATCACCCGCAAAATCGGGATGTAGCGCAGTTGGTAGCGCACTACGTTCGGGACGTAGGGGTCGGGCGTTCGAGTCGCCTCATCCCGACCTAGAGCAAGAGAGGTGACTGTGTAAAACGGCCACCTTTTTTATGGCTTTATGTATAAATTTTCGTCCAGAAATGCATTTTTTTGCGTTTTCCCTTGGATATTCCGCTAAAATTGAATAAATTTGCACCCCGTAAGTTAGAAACGTTAGAAACAAAACTGAATATTATGGCAGAAACATTGGAAGTGAAGGAGCTTGACCAAGTGGTCGTACGCTTCTCTGGTGACTCCGGCGACGGCATGCAGCTTGCTGGAAACATCTTCTCTACGGTCAGTGCCACCGTTGGTAACGGCATTTCAACATTCCCCGACTATCCAGCCGACATCCGCGCCCCGCAAGGTTCGCTCACTGGTGTATCAGGTTTCCAGGTACACATCGGTGCTGGTAAAGTTTACACCCCTGGTGACAAGTGCGACGTGCTCGTAGCCATGAATGCAGCCGCGCTGAAGACTCAGTATCGTTACGCCAAGCCCGGTGCAACGATTATCATCGACACAGACTCATTCGGTCCTAAGGATCTGGAGAAGGCCCAGTTTGCTACCGAGGATTACCTTGGCGAGATGGGCATCGACCCCGACCGTGTGATCCAGTGCCCTCTCACTACCATGGTTAAGGATTGTCTAGCCGACAGCGGTATGGACAACAAGGCTATGCTGAAATGTAGAAACATGTTCGCGCTCGGATTGGTTTGCTGGCTCTTCGATCGCGACCTGAACCTCGTAGCTAACTTCCTGCGTGAAAAGTTTGCCAAGAAGCCTGCTATCGCCGAGGCTAACATCAAGGTGATTCAGGCTGGTTGGGACTACGGTCACAACACACACTCAAGCGCTATCAATGTTTATCGCGTAGAAACCAAGGAGAAGACTCCTGGACGCTATATGGATATCACCGGTAACAAGGCTACCGCTTACGGCTTCATCGCTGCTGCCGAGAAGGCTGGTCTGCGCCTTTACTTAGGTTCTTATCCTATCACTCCTGCAACCGACGTGCTGCACGAGCTCAGTAAGCACAAGTCGTGCGGTGTCATCACCGTACAGTGCGAGGATGAGATTTCGGGCTGTGCCTCGGCTCTCGGTGCTTCGTTCGCCGGTGCACTTGGTGTTACCTCAACCTCTGGTCCTGGTGTTTGCTTGAAGAGCGAGGCCATGAACCTGGCTGTGATTATGGAGTTGCCACTCGTAGTACTCGACGTACAGCGTGGTGGTCCTGCTACTGGTCTGCCAACCAAGAGTGAGCAGACCGACCTGCTGCAGGCTCTGTTCGGACGTAACGGTGAAAGCCCCATGCCTGTAATGGCTGCTACCAGTCCTGCCGACTGTTTCGACGCTGCTTACCAGGCAGCCAAGATGGCTTTGGAGCATATGACACCTGTAGTACTGCTTACCGATGCTTATATCGCTAATGGTTCTGGTGCCTTTAAGCTGCCCGAGATGGCTAAGCTCGATGCCATCAATCCTCCTTATGTTCCTGAGGAGCTGAAGGGTAAGTGGACACCATACATGCGTGCCGAGAACGGAACCCGCTACTGGGCTGTTCCTGGTCGCGAGGGCTTTGCTCATATCCTGGGTGGACTGGAGAAGGACTCTAACACAGGTGCTATCTCTACCAACCCTGAGAACCACGATCTGATGACTCGTCTGCGCCAGCAGAAGATTGACAATATCCAGGTGCCCGACCTTGAAGTTGACGGCGACGCCGATGCCGACCTGCTGATTGTTGGCTTCGGTTCTACCTATGGTCACCTGCACTCAGCTATGGATGAGCTGAAGGCTAAGGGCCACAAGGTAGCTCAGGCTCAGTTCAAGTATCTGAACCCACTGCCAAAGAACACTACTGCCGTTCTTACTAAATACAAGAAGGTGGTAGTAGCCGAGCAGAACATGGGTCAGCTGGCCGCTTACCTCCGCATGAAGGTTGACGGCTTCGTACCTTACCAGTTCAATCAGGTTAAGGGTCAGCCTTTCGTAGTAGAAGAGTTAGTGAACGCATTCGAGGAAATTTTAAAGTAACCGCTTTAGCGCTTTTACAAAGCGTAGCGACTAAAAGAAGTAAACTATTATGAGTTATACAGCACAAGATTTTAAGAAAGGCCAGCCTCGTTGGTGCCCTGGTTGCGGTGACCACTTCTTCCTGGCCTCACTCCATAAGGCTATGGCCGAGATTGGCGTAGCTCCCGAGAACGTAGCAGTCATCTCTGGCATCGGTTGTTCGAGCCGTCTGCCTCACTACATGGCAACCTACGGCATGAACACCATCCACGGTCGTGCCGCTGCCATCGCTACCGGTGCCAAGGTTGCTAACCCCAACCTGACCGTATGGCAGGTATCAGGTGATGGTGACGGACTGGCTATCGGTGGTAACCACTTTATTCATGCCAACCGTCGTAACATCGACCTGAACATGATTCTGCTCAATAACCGTATCTACGGTCTGACTAAGGGTCAGTACTCACCCACCTCACCCCGTGGCTTCGTATCTAAGTCGAGTCCTTACGGTACCGTAGAGGATCCCTTCCGTCCTGCCGAGCTTTGCTTCGGTGCCCGCGGTCACTTCTTTGCCCGTTGCGTGGCTACCGATGCCAAGGGTACTGTTGAGGTACTGAAGGCTGCTTACGAACACAAGGGTGCCAGTGTAACAGAGGTTCTGCAGAACTGCGTGATCTTCAACGACCACTGCCACGATGTGGTTTACAACAACGAGGGGCGTAAGAAGAACGCCATCTATGTAAAGCACGGTGAGAAACTGGTATTCGGCGAGAACAACGAGTTCGGACTGGTACAGCAGGGCTTCGGACTGAAAGTAGTTGAGATTGGCAAGGATGGCTACACCATCGACGATGTACTGGTACACGACGCTCACTGCGAGGATAACACCCTACAGCTGAAGCTGGCCATGATGACACCTGAGGATGGATTCCCCATCGCTCTCGGTGTAATCCGCGATGTAGAGGCTCCAACCTACAACGATGCCGTTCATGCACAGCTGGCTGAGGTAGCTGCCCAAAAGAAGTATCATAACTTTGAGGAGTTGCTCGAGACCAACGACATCTGGGAGGTTAAATAACCTCTAAATTACCCGCGAGTTTGTAAACTCCACATATCAATCATCCCCATGGCAAATCGTCGTGGGGATGATTTTTGTGTAAAAATACACTCATTTATCGTTTTTTCTCTCAACTATAAAACTAATTTCTCAATAAATGATTATCTTTGCGCTCGATTTTTACTTAAAACCAAATATTAAATTATAACTTATAACATATGTTTCACATTTACGAAGGATTTCATCTTGTTGAGGCGTATCACAAAATGCGTCACAATCGTAAGTACTATCCTGCCGATGGTACCAAACGAGCTATTAAGATTGCACTTGTAGCTCTCATTACTCTGTTACTTTGGAATATGCCTGCCGAATGGTATGGCATCCAGAACCTTACCGTCATTCAGCAGCGCATCATCGCTATCTTTGCGTTTGCTACGCTCATGTGGGTTTTCGAAATTGTAAGCTCGTGGGCCACATCAGTAGCCATCATAGTGCTCATGTTGTTATTCTGTACGGATAGCGGAATATTGCCGATGGTGAACGAAGAAGAAGTAGGTAAGTTACTTAGTTACAAAGGTGTGATGGCCACCTTCGCCGACCCAGTGATTATGCTGTTTATCGGTGGATTCGTACTGGCTATTGCCGCTACCAAGACCGGTCTCGATGCCCAGTTGGCCAAGGTGCTGCTGAAGCCTTTCGGCACACGCAGTGAGATGGTACTGTTGGGTTTCCTGCTCATCACCGGTTTGTTCTCGATGTTCGTATCTAACACAGCTACTGCTGCCATGATGCTGACATTCCTCACCCCTGTGTTCCACCAGTTGCCTCCCGAGGGTAAGGGTCGTGTAGCCTTGGCTATGAGTATTCCTGTAGCTGCCAACTTAGGTGGTATGGGTACCCCTATCGGTACACCTCCAAACACCATCGCTCTGAAGTATCTGAACGACCCAGAGGGATTGAACCTCGGTCTCGGTTTCGGTCAGTGGATGATGTTCATGTTCCCACTCGTTATTCTGCTGCTGTTCATCAGCTGGCGCATTCTGCTCAAGGCATTCCCATTCACACAGAAAACCATTGAGCTGAACATCGAGGGTGGCATGAAGAAGGGCTTCCACTCTACCGTAGTTATCGTTACCTTCTTTGTAACCGTAGCTCTCTGGTTGCTCGACCGTGTTACCGGTATCAACTCATATACAGTAGCTATGATTCCATTCATGGTATTCGCCCTGACAGGTGTGATTACCAAGCGCGACCTGGAGCAGATTAACTGGAGTGTTATCTGGATGGTTGCCGGTGGTTTCGCCCTGGGTTATGGCTTGAATGCATCAGGTCTGGCTGCTAACGCTGTTGAGAGCATCCCCTTCGGCGAGTTCTCACCACTGCTCATTCTGCTGATGGGAGGCGCTATCTGCTACCTGCTCAGCAACTTCATCTCCAACTCGGCTACTGCAGCACTGCTCATGCCTATCCTTGCCATTGTTTGTGGCGCTATGGGCGACAAGCTGGCTCCTATCGGTGGTACCCCAACCGTACTGATCGGTGTGGCCATCGCAGCATCGAGTGCTATGATTCTGCCTATCTCTACCCCACCAAATGCACTGGCATTTGCTACTGGCTATGTAAAACAGAACGACATGGCCAAAATGGGTATCGTAATGGGTATCATTTCAATGGTATTAGGCTTCGGTCTGGTTTACCTGATGGGAACACTTCACCTCATCTAAATAGAAAAAAGAAATCCCGCTCGGTTGAGCGGGATTTTTCTTTTTATAACTTCTCTCCGTAGCAGAGGTCGCCACAGTCACCGAAGCCAGGAACGATATACTTATGTTCGTTCATACCTGGGTCGATAGCAGCACACCAGATAGTAGAGCCATCGGGAAGCGCACTTTTCACAACCTCAAGTCCCTCGGGAACAGCAATCACACAAGCCACATGAATCTTCTTAGGCTTGCCCGTCTTCACTAACGCCTCGATACTGGCAGCCATCGAGCCACCCGTAGCCAGCATAGGATCAACAATTACCAGCGTTTTGCCTTTAGCACTTGGTGCAGCCAGATACTCGGTATGCACGCCCACCTCGGTATGTTCACGGTTGGTGTACATACGATAGGCCGATACAAAGGCGTTATCGGCATGGTCGAACACATTGATAAAGCCCTCGTGGAAAGGCAGACCGGCACGCAGCACAGTGGCAATCAGCAGGTCTTCCTTTGGCAGCTGGATATCGATGGTGCCCAATGGTGTTGTAATCGTCTTAGGACGATACTCCAAGGTTTTCGACAACTCGTAGGCCATCATCTCGCCCACACGCTTGATATTATGACGGAACAACAGACGGTTCTTCTGATAGTTCTTGTCTCTCAGTTCCGACATGTACAAATTGATAACCGAATTGGTTTTGCTAAAATCTACTACTTCAATCATATACTTACATTTTTGCGGCAAAAGTACAAATTTAAAATGACAGTGACAAGTTTTTATGGGAAAAACATGCTGAGTTAGGACAGATCGGAAGGACTGATTCCAAATTCATCCTTGAAACACTTGGTAAAGTAGCTGGGGGCGGTGAAACCAACCTCGTAGGCTACCTCGGCGATGGTCTTATCGCCTTTGACCAGTAACTGATAGCCGCGATTCAGTCGGGCAGAACGCAACAGCTCGACAGGCGACGAACCAGAGATGGCCTTAACTTTACGGTACAGCTGTACACGACTCAGGTTCATAGCAGCAGCCAAATCATCAACACTCAGATCACTATCGGAGAGACGGGCCTCGACCACATCCTTGAAGCGCACGATGAATAGCGGCTCCTTGGCCGATTCAGCAGCCTCATCTACGGGTTGTACGACGGGCTGTGCAGCCGTAGACTGTTGATCGGCAGGCCGTACCGGCTCAGCTGGTGCCTTCATGTTCCACAGGTTATTGACAATACGCTCGCGCTGGGCCGACACTCTGGAACGATGATAGAGAATAAAGAGTACTAATATAAGTACCAGCAATGCCAACAACACGAGTGCCAGCAACGAGATGGTGCGCTGTGTTGACAGTTGTTCAAGATAGCTTGCGGCCTTTTTCTGAAGCTTACTCAGATTATGCGCCTGGCGCACCACCTCATCGCTTTCAAGTAACAGTACCGTAGCGTTATCGCGGGTTACCAAAGCCGAGGTAAGCAAGGTTTCTCTTGGATATTCTTTGCCATCGAGGATGTCGAGGGCCAGTTGTAGCAGTTGGTCGCCACGTGTAGGATAGATATACGAGGCATCGAGGAGCGAATCGCGCACCTGTTGGATACCACCATCAGGTCCTGGCAAGGCATCGATACCACAGAACATGGGCAGTTTGGCGCCTCGTTCTTCGAAGGCCTTACGGGCCCCAATAGCAGAACGATCGTTATGTCCGAAAACCAGATCGATACTGTTCATATCGCCCTTCCAGTTCTTAACGGCCTGATAAGCCGTAGGCTCAGTCCAGTCGCCTTGTATTTCGGCCACCACCTTAATATCAGGATAGGCAGCCAAAGCCACATGGAAGCCATTATAACGCTCCTCGGCAGGCGATGAACCTTTCAGTCCTTTCACTTCCATTATCTGCCCCTTACCACCAAGTTGGGTAGCGATGTATTCACCCATCAGATGTCCCATCTCATAGTTATCAGCACTCACAAAGGCAGAGTATTTACGCGAGTCGGTTTTACGTTCGAACACGATAACGGGAATGCCCTTATCGTAGGCACGGTCGATAGCAGGCGACACCGACGAGAGCTGGTTGGGAGCCACAATCAGCAGATTGATACCACTCTCTACCAGACTATCTATCTGACTGCTCTGAAGTTCAGAATCGTCGTGAGCAGCGGTAAAGCGCAGTTCTACACCCTCATGAAAGTTGGCCTCCATTCTCATCTCGGCGTTCTGCCAATCACGCCATATATCCTCAGAACATTGTGAAACACCTATTATATATTTAGACTCGTTTTGCTTGCAACCCATCAGCAGGACTGCAGCAAACGTAAAAAGGTAAATTGATAAGTTCCTCATAATTGTTTTAAGCTTTCTGTCGGCAAATATAAAAAAAAGTTCTGATATACAAGACATTCTTGCGTAATTTTTGTATATTTGCCAACAGATACTAACAAAAAACGTTCATTTGATAACAAATATGATACATTGAAACAATTTTTGAACGTGATGAACGATATTTTAACGCTGTGCTAACGATACATTTGTACTTTTGCAGCAGAATTTCAAATCAAATTGAGTACTAACAATTAAAACGATCAACAATGGAACAACTAAAGAAAATGTTTCTGAGTTTTACACTCTTGCTGACAAGTACCATCGTGTACGCGCAGACGCAAATTAGCGGTACAGTGGTCGACGCTACAGGCGAAAGCATTATTGGTGCCACAGTTATGGAAAAAGGGACCTCGAACGGTACTATTACTGATTTCGACGGTAACTTTAAGATTAAGGTTAATCCTGGTACAACGCTGGTTATCACGTACATTGGCTACAAGACACAGGAATTGCCAGCAAAAGATGGTATGCAGGTAACACTGAAAGACAATGCCAAGGAACTGGCAGAGGTTGTAGTAACAGGTTATCAGACCCAACGTAAGGCAGACCTGACAGGTTCTGTTTCTGTAGTGGAAACAAAAGACTTGAAGAGTTCTTCTGATACCGACCCAATGCGTGCTCTGCAGGGAAAGGTTCCTGGTATGACGATTACTAGTAATGGATCGCCAGTAGGCGCAGGTACAGTACGTATACGTGGTATTGGTTCATTCAACTCTTCACAGGATCCGCTGTTCGTTATCGATGGTGTGCCAACAACCACCAACCTGAACACACTGAACATGAACGACATCGAGTCGATGCAGGTGCTGAAGGACGCCGCTTCTGCCTCTATCTATGGTAGCCGAGCTGCCAATGGTGTCATCATCATCACGACACGTAGCGGTAAAAAGGGCGACAAGGTAAAAGTAGACTTCTCGGCCAATCTCACGGCTCAGTTCTACAACAAGCAGAGCATGATGAGTCTTTCGAATACATCTGAATACGCTACAGCAATGGCTCAGGCCGCCATGAACGACGGATTGGATCCTGAGGCATATGCCAATAATTACGGTTTGACTCTGCACGCTGGCAGCGGTACACCCATCTCTGCCTATAACCCCGCAACAGGACAGATGGAGAACTTTACCGTTAATGGTTTGTACGACGGGTATATGAACTCTAAGAGAACCATGCGCTTCAGTGATACCGACTGGTTGAAGGAGATTTCACGCACAGGTTTCTCACAGAATTACGACCTTTCTATCTCTAATGCTACAGATAAGTCATCGGCTCTGTTCTCATTTGGCTACAAGAAGAACAGCGGTATTCTTAAGTACACTGACTTCGAGAGTTTCTCAGGCCGTATCAACACAAGTTTCAAAGTAAACAAACTTATTACTGTAGGTGAGAATGCTACTATTACATATTCTAATCAGGTAGACTGCCAACCCCTGGAGAATGCGCTTAAGATGTCGCCAACTCTGCCTGTATACGAAGAAGACGGCGTTACATTCTCTGGTCCTGTAGGTGGCATGAGCGACCGTCAGAACCCACTGCGCGAGCTGTATCATAATCGCGACAATCGTCTGAAGATGTGGCGTGTTTTCGGTAATGCATACGTTAATTTCGAGCCAATCAAGGGTCTGCTGCTGCGTTCAAACTTCGGACTTGACCTATGGTCGGAGAATATCCACAGCGTTACTTATACTTGGCACTCTGACGTGGTAAACAACTCTACCCCATCTGCCAACATGGGAGCAAAGACTTCAGTTAAGTGGACATGGTCGAATACCGCCAACTATAACTTCACACTTGGCACCGATCACTCGTTCATCGTACTGGGTGGTATCGAACTTCACAGAGATATCAACGAGTGGTCGAATGCCTACGCACAGATGTTCGCACTCGAGAACTACGACTATATGTATCCCGATGCTGCAACTGGCACACAACGTGCAACTGGTATCCAGGAGGGTTACAACCTGGTTTCATTCTTCGGCAAGGTCGACTATAATTTCAAGGACCTGATACTAGCTTCGTTCACCATCCGTCACGACGGTTCAAGCCGCTTTGGTGAGAACAACCGCTACGGTACATTCCCTGCTGCAACACTCGGTTATCGTATATCACAGCACCTCGGACAGAGTTGGATTGATGACTTGAAGATTCGCGCATCTTGGGGACAGACTGGTAATCAGGCCATCTCGAACTATGCTCGCTACGGGCTCTATGCTGCCACCTATGGAGGTGCACGCAATGAGTCGACTGCTTACGATCTTGCACTGGCTGGTAGCGGTATATTCCCATCAGGATTCCGTGCTACACAGGCTCAGAACAATGACCTGAAGTGGGAGACCACAGAACAGTGGAATGCAGGTCTCGATTTCCGCTTCTTCGGTAGCTCACTCTATGGTACATTCGATACCTATATTAAGAAGGTGAAGGACATGCTGATTAACCCCGCATATTTGGGTTCGATGGGTGAAGGCGGTGCCAGCTGGCTCAATGGTCCAAGCCTGCAGAACTGGGGTATGGAGTTTGCTCTCGGCTATCGTCATACAACAGAATACGGTCTGCAGTACAACGTAAACGGAAACATCGACTTCTACCGCTCAAAGGTTACTTATCTTCCTGAGACGACAACTGGTTCGTATGTTCATACAGCTAAAGAGAATCTGGTAGAATCTGGTCGTCCTTATGGTTCAATCGTAGGTTATGTAGTCGACGGATTATTCCAAAATCGTGAGGAAGTGCTGGCAAGCGGTCAGGACAACGCCCGTGTAGGTGGTTTGAAGTATGCCGATCTGGATGGTAATGGCATCATCAACGAGCAAGACCAGACTTGGATTTTCAACCCAGTACCCAACTTCTCTTGGGGTTTGAATGTAGATCTTAGCTACAAGAACTTCGACTTCAATATGTTCTGGCAGGGTGTTGCTGGTCAGGACGTATATAACGACCAGAAATTCCAGACCGACTTCTACAGTCTTACCGATGCCGGATCTAATAAGGGAAACCGCATGCTGGGTGCATGGACCACTGGCAACACCAGCAGCACCATCCCTGCTCTTACCACCAACAATACTGGTAACGAGAACCGCACATCAACCTACTTCGTTGAGAATGGTTCATACGGGAAGTTGCGCCAGGTACAGATTGGTTACAACCTGCCCAAGAGCATCATCAGCAAGTTGAACATGACAAGTGCACGTGTTTACGTTTCAGGTCACAATCTGCTCACTATCAAGAGTAGTTCACTTACCTGCTCGGACCCAGAGAACCCACGTTGGATGTATCCTAACAGCACCAGCATCTCATTTGGTATCCAGACAAGCTTCTAAAGGTGAAAAAGAAAAAGGTATAATAGTTAAAAAGATTATAGTTATGAAGACAATATATAAAACAATCTGTGCAGGTCTGATCGTTTGCGGTACGCTAACATCGTGCAACGATTTCATCGACGTAACTCCAAAGGGTGTCATTAGCGAAGACATTGCCATGAGTCAGCCCGAAGAAATGGTAACTGCAGCTTACGCCAAATTGGGCGACGACTGGTACACCTATCCGTTTAACCTCTGGCCTTATGGCGACGTATCATCAGACGATGCCATGAAAGGCGGATCGGGAACTACCGATACTAACTACCACCCCGTTGAGGTTTGGTCTACTCTTACCGCTTCTACCCCCGACCATATGGACGAGCTCTGGTATCACTTCTACTGCTCTGTCAGCCGTTGCAACCGTGCATTGGTATCGTTGGCCAACGATGACAAGATGGACGCTCAGACAAAGGCTATCCGCGAGGGTGAGGTTCGTTTCCTGCGTGCACACTTCTACTTCAAGTTGGTACAGATGTGGAATCAGGTGCCCTGGATTGACGAGGAAGTTTATAAGGTTCACTCTGAGGAGCAGACTCGCAACGATGAGTTCACACATGATGAGCTGATGCAGAAGATTGTTGCCGACTTCAAGGCAGCCTACGACGTTCTGCCAGCAACACAGGCTGAGGGCGGACGCGCCAACAAGATTGCTGCTGCTGCCTATCTGGCAAAGTGCTACCTTACTATGGCTTGGGGTGATGGCTACGAGGCAAACACTGGTGTAAGCCACATCAACACCCAATACATGCAGGAAGTATTGAAGTATACACAGGAAGTAGCCAATTCGCAGTATGGCTATCTGGAGGATTTCGGAGATATTTTCCTTCCTGAGTACAAGAATTCTAAGGAGAGCGTGTTCGCTGTACAGCACTCAGACTATCAGGATGATAATACACTCTATGGTCGTGCCAACTGGAGTAACATGCTGAATGGTTGCTGGGGTATTTGGTCGTGTGGATGGGACTTCCACAAGCCAACACAGAATCTGGTGAACGCTTTCAAGACCAAGGACGGACTGCCTATGTTCGACGACTACAACAAGGAGATTGCCTATCCTACCAATGGTGTGCCCAATGCACAGAAGTGGGATCCACGCCTCTTCCACACAGTAGGTATGCCTACCTTCCCATACAAATATGAGGTAGAATATACTATGACAAAGGACAACTCTCGCACACCTAACACTTATGGCTACTATGCCTCATTAAAGGAAGTGCCACAGCGATCAAAGGGTGAGACATTCGACAATCCTTGGCAGGCTTTCGCCATGAACGACTATGTATTTCGCTATACCGACGTGATGCTGATGCGTGCCGAGGCTATGGTAGAAACTGGCGACCTGGAAGGTGCCCGTACTATCATCAACGATATCCGTCAGCGTGCCAAGAACTCTGTTGCAAAGCACATCGCCTATGCAGCTGATCAGTGCGAAATTGCACTCTATCCTGCATCTTACTTCCAGGATAAGGAGAGTGCCCGCAAGTGTTTGCAGTGGGAGCGCCGACTGGAGTTGGCCATGGAGAATCATCGTTTCTTCGACCTGCGCCGCTGGGGTATTGCCTCAAAGACTCTTAACAACTTCTTCGAGATTGAAAAGGATATGGTATACGATGGACAGACATACGCACAGTACTACAAGGATGCTCACTTCACTCCTGCTAAAAACGAGTACTTCCCTCTGCCATACATCCAGCTCTACTATGTGCCAGGTCTCTATACTCAGAACAAGGGATATAATTAATTGATAATTGACAATTGATAATTGATAATTAAGAACTTAGAGTTATGAAAAAGATTTCATTCATTATAATGGCGATGTTCGCTCTAGTGTTGAGCGCTTGCCAAGACAAGGACATCGAACGCGAGGCAATGAAGCTGAGTGCTCCCGATGTATCACAGATCACAGGTCAACTGTCGGGCGACGACTACATCTGGTCGTGGCCAGCCCAGAACGCTCAGATGCGAGTTGCTATCTACCGCAATGGAACCATCTCGAATACAGAGACCGTCAGCGGCAATACCTTTACACATAAGAATGTGCCCACCAACGTGGCATTTGAATATGTGTTCAAACTGACCGATGGCAGCAACGTATCTGCCGGTGTTGTCAAGAACTACACCCGCGAAGGTGCAAGCAGCATCAGTGGCGTACAGATGAGTCAGCTTGACAAAGACGGCGGTTACGATGCCTTGGTTACTTGGAACAAGTCAACCGATGCCACAAGTATCATACTGACTGCCACTAACGGTGTAAGAACCATTACAGAAACGCTGGCTGGTACCGACACCCAATATCTCATTAAAGATGTTGAGACAGGCGACACTTGGGAGGTGAAACTGGTAGCCCAGAACGAAAAGGGCACATCGCTGTCAACCACATCATCGCTCCGTATCGGTAAGACCGCCATCGGCTTCCTGAGCATCTACGCCACTCCAGATGAGCTAGTAGAGAAGGGCGACGACGACGAGGCTTCGGCTTGGCTCTGGCTGCACGAGACCTATCCTACAGCACAGTTCGTACCATTCACAAGTATCACATCTGCCGACGTCATTGAGCCATTCCGTGTGCTGTTCTGGCTGCGCGACCTTGAGGGTGTCAGCGAAAGTGACGTATGGAATATTCCTACCGACGTACAAGCTGCCACACCTATCATCAAGGAGTGGTATAAGAACGGCGGAAGCATGCTGCTGTGGAGTCATGCCACCGTATATGCAGGACACCTGGGACGTATCAATCTCGATGAGATGAAGGGCAACGACCATGCCTTCGGATTCGGTGAGGGTGGCATCAACAACGACGTGTGGAAGATGGCTGTTGAGTTGAATCCCGACCACAAGTTCAAGAAAGATCACTCTTCTCACCCCATCTATAAGGGTCTGGAAGTAGAGACCACTCCCGACACCAAACTCATTGCCTTCAAGGGACCAGGTTGGACTGAGGACCACAACTGTCTGTACTTCAATCTGCCTAGTCTGTGGACAGGTATCGGCAACACCGAGGAAGCCTGCTATGCCCAGTGCACCAGCACCTTTGGCGTATATCCACTCGGCACATGGGACAGTCAGATCTGGTGGGTAAGTCAGATGAATGTCTGGGAGGCTCAGCAGGGTAACACCGAGTTCAAGGGCACACTGCTCTGTATCGGTAATGGTGGCTGCGAGTTCTCGATGAAGAATGCCGACGGTACTCCTGACAAGAGTGCTCATCCAAAGAACAATATCTATCAGGACAATGTCCTTACGCTCGCCAAGAACGCTCTTGAATATCTGAAGACACGCTAGTAATTAGAGTTAGTAATAAAGATCATGAAGAAATTCTGGAATTTCTTTTCTGCAATGATGGTAACCGCTGGTATGGCGGTTACCATCAGTGGTTGTTCAGGTGATGATCCCCAAAAGGAGCAACCGGCTCCCGAGCCACCAACGCCCGTGGATCCTGTGCCCCCTCCAGCACCTACACCAGACAGTTACACTGAATTGTTTCGCCCACAAGTACACTTCACTCCAGCCAAGAACTGGATGAACGATCCTAACGGAATGGTATATGCAGACGGCACGTATCACCTGTTCTATCAGTACAATCCACAGAGCAATGACTGGGGCAACATGTCGTGGGGACACGCCACAAGTACCGACCTCATTCATTGGACAGAACAGGCTGTAGCCTTGCGTCATGATGAACTGGGCGACATCTTCTCTGGATCGGCAGTTATCGATAAAGATAACACAGCAGGATTTGGCGCCAATGCTATGGTGGCCATCTATACTTCGGCCAGCAGTGTACAGCAGCAGTCTATCGCCTACTCTATTGATGGCGGAAATAGTTTTACTCGATTCACAGGTAATCCTGTAATCAAGAACAACGACGACAATCTGCGCGACCCAAAAGTTTTCTGGCACGAAGGCAGTAAGCAATGGGTGATGGCTCTGGCCAAAGGCTGGCTTCGAGGCGTAGAGTTTTATGGTTCTACCAATCTGAAAAACTGGAATCATCTCAGTACCTTTGTGGTTGATCTTCCAGGCAGACCAAGTTTGCAGTGGGAGTGTCCAGATCTGATTCAGATGGGCAACAAGTGGGTTCTGCTGGTAAGTGTAAATCCTGGTGGACCTGTACTTGGCTCTGGTACGATGTATTTTGTTGGCGACTTCGATGGCAAAGAGTTCAAAGCCGATGCCCTCGACTATCCGCTTTGGCTCGACTATGGAATGGATAACTATGCAGGTGTAACATGGAGCAACACAGGCAATCGTAAAATAATGATTGGCTGGATGAACAACTGGCAGTATGCAGGCAGCGTACCTTGCTCGCCTTGGCGCTCGGCTATGACGCTACCTCGCGAACTAAAACTGGCGGAATATGCAGGCAAGCCATTGCTCTGCAGTCCTGTAGTGAGCGAGATAGACAAGATAGCTGGTCAGTGGCAGGAAGTTAACACAGAGGCGCTGCCGCTTGATGCCAACAAGTCGGCTTATCAGTTGTGCATTAATGTAAGTTTGGAACAGAACACAACCATCACGCTTGGTAATAGCAATAATGAAAAATACGTGATCGACGTAAACGCATCATCACGTACAATAGCTGTTCATCGCAATGCATCTACGGGCAAGACCAACTTTAATGGCAGTTTCTCAATCCCATCAATGCAAGCGCCACTTAACACTGATGGTAGCACAGTTGTTCTCGACATCTTTGTTGATCAATCATCGGTAGAGATTACTACACAGGATGGTACGATGTCGATGACAAACCTTGTGTTCCCTCAGTCAATTTACGACAGAGTGTCTTTCGCAGGCACAAGCCCTACTGCACAAGTAAGAAGCCTAAGCAGGATATGGAATTAGAAATAATCGTTCATTGCGCATAAAAATGTTGCAATGAACGATTTTTGTTAGCAGTTGAAACATTATTTATCGATGGATATTGAAAAACGTCTTAACTTTGCAGCAGAAGATTTAGGATACGGTCATATTGTTATTAGTTAGTTAAATTGTTTTAGGTTCATCGAGTGATTAATTGGTTAAATGTTAGTTAGTAATTTAGTAGTAAGGTAATGGATTGGTTTTTCAAAAAAACGTGCGGTTCGTGAGAGTCGCACGTTTTTATTGAAGTGTAGTATTTGCAAAGTAGTTAGAAAACAATTGCACGCTAGGTACTTTGCAATTGAAAAGTAGTTAGAGAATTAAACCTTTCAATTATCGTTCATTGCATAAAAATTTGTTGCAATGAACGATTTTTCTTAAGAAATGAAACATTATTTATAGGATATACACGCGATTTGACTTAACTTTGCAGCAGAAATCTAAAATCGTACAACAAAAAATGAATAGCAAAATGAGAAAAACGGTAATGATGATGGTGGCAGCCGTGCTTACCTCTGCATCGGCAATGGCCCAAGTAACACCTATGGTACTGGGCGAAAAGCATGCCATGCTGCGAGTGGAACAACCAACCAAGTACTTACTGCTGCCCGTACAGGAAACTGAGGACATTGCAGCAATAGCTGTGGTAAACGGGAAGAACGAGATGGTGCAGCGCATCAATGTGAAGTTGGCAGTAGATCGCGTAGATTACTATGTGCCCTACGAACTGAAAGATGCCCAGCTGCTCGACATCGAGTTTCATGGCGACCGCCGTCTGAAAGGTGCCGTAGGCGAGTTCGCCTGTTGGAAGGAAATCAAGTATAGCGATACCTTCGACACCACCAATCGCGAGCGCTTCCGCCCGGTTTATCATCATACACCAGTATATGGTTGGATGAATGATCCTAACGGTATGTTCTACAAAGATGGTGTTTGGCATCTCTTCTATCAGTACAACCCTTATGGTTCACAATGGGAGAACATGCACTGGGGCCACTCTACGTCGAAAGACCTGGTGCATTGGGAAGCACAGCCACAGACATTCGAGCCCGACTGGTTGGGTAGCATCTTCAGTGGCTCATGTATCACCAACGGAGATGATGTAGTAGCCTTCTACACCTCAGCCGGTCACCACCAGACACAGTCGATGGCCATATCAAAAGACGGTGGAATGACATTCAAGAAATATGAAGGAAACCCTATACTGACCAGCGACAAGCCCGACTTCCGCGACCCCAATGTGTTCTGGTTTGAGGGCACCAAGCGCTGGGTGATGATCCTGGCAGTGGGTCAGGAGATGCAGCTCTACTCGTCAGAGAACCTAAAAGACTGGAAATACGAGTCAGCTTTCGGTCAGGAGTATGGCAATCACGGTGGCGTTTGGGAGTGTCCCGACCTGATTCAGATTGGCGACAAGTGGGTGCTTATCTGCAACATCAACCCTGGCGGCCCATTCGGAGGTAGTGCTACACAGTACTTTGTGGGGCAATTCGACGGACATAAGTTTACTTGCGAGTCGATGCCAAAGGTAACTAAATGGATGGACTATGGCAAGGATCACTATGCTACAGTATCGTTCTACAATGCACCTGAGAACCGTCATGTGGTACTGGCATGGATGAGCAACTGGCAGTATGCCAACCAGGTGCCAACCAAGCAGTATCGCTCGGGCAACAGCATTCCTCGCGACCTGGGACTGTTTAACTTTGGCGAGGAGACATACGTAAGCGTAGTACCATCGAAGGAGATGCTGGACATGCGTGGAGCCAAGGTAAGGAAGCCGACTGAAGCTTGCGAGATAGTAGTGGACGTGAAGAATCAGGCGGAGATTGTGCTCTCGAACTCAAAGGGCGAGGAGGTGACGATGGTTTACGACGGACAGCGCCAGAGCTTCAGCATGGACCGCACAAAGAGTGGCGACGTGAGCTTCAGTGAGGCTTTTGCATGCACAACTATCGCTCCCACCTATGGACATATCAAACAGCTGCGATTGTTTATCGACCGCTGTTCTATCGAGGCCTTCGATGCAGAAGGAAAGATGGCAATGACAAACCTGGTATTCCCATCAGAACCTTATAATAACATAAAGGTGAAGGGCGGAAAGGCGACCATATATGAGATTAAGAAGTAAGAATTTAGAATTTAGAGAATATTTAGTAATATGAAGAAATTTGCTCTGATCCCCGTGATGTTCTGCTTTTTCGCCATGGGATTTGTCGACCTGGTGGGCATTGCATCGAACTATGTGAAGGAAGACCTGCAGCTGACAGACAGCGTGGCCAACATCTTCCCGTCGCTCGTATTCTTCTGGTTCCTGATCTTCAGCGTACCTACGGGGATGCTGATGAACAAGATCGGACGAAAGAACACTGTATTGCTATCGCTCGGCGTGACTATCGTATCGCTGCTTCTGCCTCTGTTTGGCGAGAACTTCGGCATAATGCTCTGCGCATTCTCGCTGCTTGGCATAGGTAACGCCCTGATGCAGACATCGCTTAACCCACTGGTATCAACAGTGATGGGCGGAGGGAATCTGGCATCGACACTTACCTTCGGACAGTTTATCAAGGCCATCGCCTCGTTCTTGGCTCCATATCTGGCCATGTGGGGCGCCACACAGGTACTGCCCTCGTTCGGCTACGACTGGCGAGTGCTGTTTATGATCTACTTCGTGGTGGGTATTCTGGCTGCAGCACTGCTGGCAGTTACGCCTATCGAAGAAGAACACACCACAGGCAACGCATCTACATTTACTGAATGCCTGAAACTGCTGGGCACACCTATCGTACTGCTGTCATTCTTTGGTATCATGTGTCATGTGGGCATCGATGTGGGCACCAACACCACAGCACCAAAGATACTGATGGAGCGACTGGGACTGACGCTGAACGATGCCGCATTTGCCACCAGTCTGTACTTCATATTCCGTACCATCGGCTGCCTTACCGGATCGTTCTTCCTGCGAGTATTGCCTAATCGCACATTCTTCGTAATCAGCGTAGTGATGATGGCGCTATCGATGTGTGGACTCTTTATCGGCACAGAAAAATGGATACTCTACGCAGCTATAGCACTGGTGGGCTACGGCAACTCTAACATCTTCTCCATCTGTTTTGCCCAGGCACTGACAGCTATGCCACAGAAGCAGAACGAGGTATCGGGACTGATGATTATGGGACTGTTTGGCGGCACTATCTTCCCACTGCTGATGGGAATTGCCAGCGACGCTATGGGCCAGGCCGGCGCAGTAGCAGTAATGGCTGTTGGAGTGATTTATCTGTTTACCTATATTAAGAACGTAAAAAACAACTAAGTATTATGAAGAGATATATAGTAGGCCTCGGAGAGGCATTGTGGGACGTACTTCCCGAAGGAAAGAAACTTGGTGGCGCACCAGCAAATTTCGCCTATCATACAGCACAGTTCGGATTGGACACTATTGCCATCAGCGCACTTGGCGACGACGCGCTGGCCGAGGAGACCATTGAGGCGCTGAAGGAGCACAATCTGAACTACCTGATGCCGCATGTGCCCTATCCTACCGGTACGGTACAAGTGACGCTAACGGGCGACGGCATACCCACCTATGACATTAAGGAAAACGTAGCATGGGACAATATCCCATTCACAGCCGAGATGGAGGAGATAGCTAAGAATGCCCGTGCCGTTTGTTTCGGATCGCTGGCACAGCGCAACGTGGTAAGCCGTGAGAACATCCGAAAATTCCTGGACGCCACGCCAGAAGACTGTATAAAAATCTGCGACATCAACCTGCGTCAGCAGTTCTACTCGAAAGAGATTCTCGAGGACTCGTTCTGCATCTGCAACATCCTAAAAATCAACGATGAAGAGCTGGTTGTTATCAACCGCATGTTTGGCTACGACAGTCTGGACATGCGCGACACTTGCCATCAGATTGTAGAGGACTACCACTTAAAAATGCTGGTACTGACCTGTGGCACTAATGGCTCGTATGTTTTCACCGACGATGGTCTGTGTTCATTCCAGGAGACACCCAAGGTGGAGGTTGCCGACACCGTGGGCGCCGGCGACTCGTTTACCGGCTCGTTCTGTGCATCAATCATCAACGGGAAACCCGTACAGGAAGCCCACAAAACAGCCGTACAGGTAAGCGCCTATGTATGCACCCAGAACGGCGCCATGCCTGTGATTCCAGATGAGCTAAAAAAGTAAATATCCAAAATCAGAAAATGATATGTCGGAGTGGCAAAAGCGCTACTCCGACGTTTTTTTTTAGCTTCTTTAACCTAAAAAGAATTGTGTGCGCACAAAATATTGCTAAATGCCACTTGTCAATTCGAGAATAATTTGTAACTTTGCAGCGCTTTTTAGAAAGTTATATATAACAAAAGGATAATATTCACAACTTAAAATAAAGATTAGTAATATGGCAAAGTTAGATTTGACTCAGTATGGCATTACAGGTTCTACCGTAATTGCACACAATCCATCGTATGAGGAGCTCTTCAAGGAAGAGACCAAGGCTGGACTCGAGGGTTTCGACAAGGGCGTAAACACCGAGCTCAACGCTGTAAACGTTATGACTGGTATCTACACCGGCCGTTCACCTAAGGACAAGTACATCGTAAAGGATGCACAGAGCGAGGACAAGGTATGGTGGACTTCTGAGGAATATAAGAACGACAACCACCCCATGAGCGAGGAGGTTTGGAAGCAGGTTAAGGACATCGCTATCAAGGAGCTCTCTAACAAGAACCTCTATGTAGTAGATGCTTTCTGCGGTGCTAACGAGGCTACACGTCTGGCTGTTCGCTTCATCGTTGAGGTAGCATGGCAGGCACACTTCGTAACAAACATGTTCATTCAGCCTACTGCTGAGGAGCTGGAGAAGTTCGAGCCTAACTTCGTAATCTATAACGCCTCTAAGGCTAAGGTTGAGAACTACAAGGAGCTGGGTCTGAACTCAGAGACTTGTGTTGCCTTCAACACAACAAGCCGTGAGCAGTGCATCATCAACACATGGTACGGTGGTGAGATGAAGAAGGGTATGTTCTCAATGCAGAACTACTATCTGCCTCTGCAGGGTATCGCTTCAATGCACTGCTCTGCTAACACCGACATGGAGGGTAAGAACACCGCTATCTTCTTCGGTCTGTCTGGTACAGGTAAGACCACTCTGTCAACCGATCCAAAGCGTCTGCTGATTGGTGACGACGAGCACGGATGGGACGACGAGGGTGTATTCAACCTCGAGGGTGGTTGCTACGCTAAGGTTATCAACCTTGACAAGGAGAGCGAGCCCGATATCTACAACGCTATCCGTCGTAACGCTCTACTCGAGAACGTAACTGTTGCTGAGGATGGTAAGATCGACTTCGCTGATAAGAGCGTAACCGAGAACACTCGTGTATCATATCCTATCGACCACATCGAGAAGATTGCCCAGAAGGTAAATGGTAAGAGTGCAGGTCCTGACGCTAAGAACGTTATCTTCCTGAGTGCTGATGCATTCGGTGTACTGCCCCCAGTATCTATCCTGACTCCTGAGCAGACTAAGTACTACTTCCTCTCTGGTTTCACAGCTAAGCTGGCTGGTACAGAGCGCGGTATCACTGAGCCTACTCCAACATTCTCTGCTTGCTTCGGTCAGGCATTCCTCGAGCTGCACCCAACAAAGTATGCTGAGGAGCTGGTTAAGAAGATGGAGAAGAGCGGTGCTAAGGCATACCTCGTAAACACTGGTTGGAACGGTACTGGTAAGCGTATCTCTATCCGCGATACTCGTGGTATCATCGACGCTATCCTGGGTGGTGCTATCCTGAACGCTCCTACCAAGAAGATCCCTTACTTCGACTTCGAGGTTCCAACACAGCTTGAGGGCGTAGACACCAACATCCTCGATCCTCGCGACACTTACGCTAACGCTGCTGAGTGGGAGGAGAAGGCTAAGGATCTGGCTGGCCGCTTCATCAAGAACTTCAAGAAGTACGAGGGCAACGAGGCTGGTAAGGCTCTGGTTGCTGCTGGTCCAAAGCTCTAATAAGAGATTTATCACTCTAAATATCAGAATTGGCTGCGCCGAAAGGCGTGGCCAATTTTTATTGATATATATCAAAATCAACTCTTGAGACCCTCAACTATTTACTATTCACTTTTAGTTTCTCACTTTTTCTTTGTACCTTTGCACTTGTAATCGGGAGATTACTTGTATTTCATTAGGTTTTTTATTAGTTAGATTTTAAGGTAAAAGATTATGTTATTAGATTTTCAAACAACTGTTATGTTAGTAATGGTTGGATTATCTGCCGGCCTGAGCATTTATACGCTCATGCATACTAACATACGTTGAATTGAGTGCGGGGTGAGTGATTCATACCGCGCTCTTTTTGGTATTAAAACCCTAAACTAACTTAAAATCGGTCAAATTATGGCATATTTTCATTAATTATAAGTAGAAATGTGCTCATTTTTGCAGAAATGTGCGTAAATTTGCAGCCAAATTGAACAAAATAGAGATTATTGACTCAATGAAAAGATATATTTCTACGCTTTGCATGATGCTGGCGGGTGCCCTGCTGATGACTTCGTGCCTGAAGGACGAGAACGACGACACCACCCAGTATTACAACAACACGGCTATTACACAGTTCAAGCTGTCGTGTGTAAATCGTTATGTACATACCACAACTTCGGCAGGTGCGGATTCTGTTTACAAGAAAACGCTGAGCGACCCTGTTGTATTCACCATCGATCAGGCACAGCGCAAGATATATAATACCGACTCGCTGCCATCGGATGTTGACTTGAACCACGTTCTGGCCACAATCAGCAGCCTTAACTCTGGTACGGTGGTAGTAAACTACCCAGATAAGAACGGCGAAGACTCACTGCTCTACTACAGCAGTACCGACTCGATCGACTTTACCAAGCTGAAGGACCTGCGTGTATACGCACAGAGCGGTAACAGCTATCGCACTTATGCAGTATCAATCAACGTACACCAGGCCGAGACAAATAAGATGATTTGGGAGCAGAAGACTGCTGCCGATCTGCCTACCGATACCAAGAAAGCCCTGTGGGAGCAGAAAGCTGCTACAGCAGATATGAAGCAGCTGATAGGTTACGGCACTGCCGAGGGGTATGCCTTTGATACCGACGGTACGCTGATGGTAAGTAAGGACAACGGCGACACATGGGCAGCCGATATACTCGACGATGATGCAGCCTGGCTGCCAACAGATAATATCGCCTTTGCATCGTGGGCCTTTGCTGCCAACGATTCTACCGATTACCAGATGCTGATAGGCACCAACGACAAGAGCGATAAGGCTTGTATGGTATGGCGCAAGATAGCAGAGTATGCTCATAATAGTCAGCCTTCAAAATGGGTACTCATTCCTATCGAGGAAAGCACTGGTTATTACCTGCCTAAGATGGAGAACTTGAACTTGGTACACTTTAACAATGTGGTTTTGGCCATTGGCAACGACAAGAACATTTACGTAAGTCGTGATCAGGGCATCACCTGGAAAACGACAACGAAATATACATTACCCGATGCTTTGGGCACCAATAATCTCACCGCCATCACCGACGACAACGGCTATCTCTGGCTGGTAGGCAAGGATACCGGTGAAGTATGGCGAGGCCTTATTATTGAATAACAGTGAAAAAGCTGCTGGCAGTAATCTTCGCACTGGCCATAACGATGGCCGCCACTGCTCAGGACGAGCCTGAGTACAAGATGGAGATAGGTGCCGGCGTAGGCTTGGTAAGCTATGTAGGAGACTACAACAGCAATCCACTGAAAGGTATGCAGCCTTGGCTGGCATTAGTAGCCAAATACCGACTGGATCCACGTGTGGCCATAGCCTTTGATTTAGGCACAGGCAAGTTAAAAGGCAAAGCCGAAACAATAACCAATGGCTACGAGTTCAGTCACAATGTAACCGAGGCTGATGTACGATTAGAATACAACTTCTGGCCGTATGGAACAGGTTATGAATATCGAGGCGCAAGGCGCTTTACACCATTCATCACCATAGGTGCAGGCGCAAGCTTTTATGGCGGACCAGAGAAAGGAGCAACGATGAACCTGCCAATAGGCGCAGGCATAAAATATAAAATCGGCAACAGACTGAACCTGACAGCTGAGTGGGCCATGCGTTTTACGCTGAGCGACAAGCTGGACGGCAGTAAGGATCCCTTAGGCATTAAGAGCAGCGGCCTGTTTAAGAACACCGATGGCTACAGCGTGCTACAAATAGCACTAACCTACGACCTCTGGGAGAAATGCAAAACGTGTAACAACGATAGATATTAAGATATATGAAGGAACTTTTAGACATGAACAGGATTCCCCAGCACATTGCCATCATTATGGACGGTAATGGACGTTGGGCCATGGAGCGTGGTAAAGACCGTAGTTTTGGTCACCAGGCAGGTGTAGATGCAGTGCGCCGCATCACTTCTGAGTGTACCCGACTGGGAGTCAAGTTCTTAACGCTATACACCTTCTCTACGGAGAACTGGAATCGTCCAGCCGACGAGGTTGCAGCCCTGATGGGACTGGTACTCACATCGCTTGAGGACGAGATCTTCATGAAGAATAACGTACGTTTCCGCGTGGTGGGCGACCGTTCACGTATCCCCGATGCAGTTAACAAGAAGTTGGCCGAGACCGAGGAGCATACCGCCAAAAACGACGCCATGACCATGGTAGTAGCACTGAGCTACTCATCGAAGCTGGAGCTGACCACAGCTACCAAGCAGATTGCCCAGGAGGTAAAGGAAGGAAAACTGGATGTGAACAGCATTACCGAGGAGACCATCAACGAACGTTTGTGGACTAATTTCATGCCCGATCCTGAGTTGCTGATCCGTACAGGTGGCGAGGTTCGTATATCAAACTATCTGTTGTGGCAGATTGCCTACTCAGAGCTATACTTCTGTGATACATACTGGCCTGATTTCATGGAGGAGGACCTGTACAAGGCTATCTACAGCTACCAGAATCGCCAGCGCAGATTCGGCAAGACCGAGGCACAGGTAGAGGCCGAAGAGAAAAAGTAAAAAGGTAAGAAAGTAATAAAGTAAAAAGAAAGTGACTTATATATATATTATAAATAAGGTAAAAGGACTGGTGAAAGGTATCTTACCTGTTTGCCTTTTAACCTTTTTACCTTTCACTGCTTCTGCTCAGGATAAGATTGTAAACCCTGATATCTCGTACGCTGGTACACCTCGTACCTGCGAAATCGGTGGTATCGCAGTTGAGGGTGTTGAGGGATACGAGGATTACGTATTGGCTGGTCTCTCGGGACTGACAGTAGGTCAGGAGATTGAGGTGCCCGGTTCGCAGATTACCGAAGCCGTAAAGCGCTACTGGCGCAACGGACTGTTCTCGAAGGTGCAGATTACTGCCGACTCGATTGTTGGCAACAAGATTTATCTGTGCATTCACTTAGGTATGCGTCCACGTATCAAGACCATCAACTACAACGGTATCAAGAAAGCTGAGCGCGAGGATATGGAGGCTAAATTAGGTATGGTTAAGGGTATGAGTTTGACTCGTAACATCATCGACCGTGCTAAGATCTTGGCCAAGAAATACTTCGACGACAAGGGTTACAAGAATGCCGAGATCGACATCATACAGCATGAGGACGCCTCTGGACAGGTAACACTTGACGTAAACATCGACAAGAAAGACAAGATGAAGGTACGCCAGCTGGTGTTCCAGGGTAACGACAAGCTGAAGACTGGCAAGATTAAAGGCTCGCTGTTTGGCAAGGGTGCTTTCGGAAAGATTCACGAGGCTGGTAAGTTTACCAACTTCTTCAAAGCCAAGAAGTTTACCGACGAACGCTATAAGGAGGCAAAGCAGGCCCTGATCGACAAATATAACGAGTTAGGTTTCCGCGATGCGACCATCGTTGAGGACTCGGTTTATCCATGCGACGATAAGCACGTAAACATCTTAGTAAAGATCGACGAGGGTGAGAAGTACTTTATACGCGATATCACATGGGTAGGTAACACTGTGGTTACTACCGACTACCTGAATGCCGTATTGGGCATGAAGAAGGGTGACGTATATAACCAGAAGCATATCGACAAGCGTCTGCGTGAAGACGAGGATGCCGCTGGAAACTATTACTATAACAATGGTTATGTATTCTCGAATATCGACCCTGTTGAGGTGAACATCGACGGCGACTCTATCGATATTGAGATGCGCGTAACCGAGGGTCCTCAGGCTCATTTGAACCACGTTCGCATCTATGGTAACGACCGCTTGTATGAAGAGGTTGTACGTCGTGAACTGCGCACCAAGCCTGGCGACCTGTTCAACAAGGAGGCACTGACACGTTCGGTACGTGATATCGCATCAATGGGATTCTTTGATCCAGAAAAGGTAGTTCCAGATATAAAGCCAAACGTTGAGGATGGTTCGGTAGACGTAAACTGGCGCCTGGAACAGAAGAGTAACGACCAGCTGGAGTTTTCATTAGGTTGGGGACAGACCGGTATCATCGGTAAGATTGGTATCAAGTTCAACAACTTCTCTATCCGTAACCTGTTTGGTAAGAACAAGCTGCACCGCGGTATCCTGCCTTATGGTGATGGTGAGCAGTTGGGCTTCAGCTTCCAGACCAACGGTAGCTACTACAGCTCACTGAGCGCCAACTATGGTACCAATTGGTTTGGCGGCAAGCGTCCTAACAGTTTGAATGTGGGTGTGTTCTACTCTAAGCAGAGCGACATATCAAGTTACTACCGTAACAATTCATTCTACAACAACTACTACATGTACAGCGGCGGCTACGGCTCATACAATAATTACTACTACAACTATGAGTCGATGCTCGACGACGATAAGACCATGACCGTATTCGGAGCATCTCTGGGATGGGGTAAGCGTCTGCGCTGGCCCGACGACTACTTCCAGCTGTCGGCACAGCTCGGTTTCTCACGCTACATGTTGCGCGACTGGAGCTACTTCTATATCCACAACGGTAACTGTAACAATATCAACCTTGGTCTGACACTGAGTCGTACATCTACCGATAACCAGCTGTTCCCACGTCGCGGTTCAGAATTTATGGCATCGGTAACCGTCACACCACCTTGGTCGCTTTTCGACAATAAGGACTATGCTAATCTGGCCAAGAACTCTAACTCGGCTACCTACGAGGACGAGTTGCAGGATGTATATCGCTGGATTGAGTACCACAAGTGGAAGTTTAAGAGCCGCACCTTTACAGCCCTCACAGGCGGTCAGAAGTGCTTTGTGCTGATGACCCGTGTAGAGATGGGACTGTTAGGCAGCTACAACAGCAATAAGCGCTCACCATTCGAGACCTTCTACGTGGGTGGTGATGGTATGAGCGGATACTCATACGGCTACTCAGAGGAGACTATTGGACTGCGCGGATACGAGAATGGATCACTCTCTTACTCTTCGGCCTACGAGACCATGATGAAGGGTGGTACCATCTCATCTTACAACTCTTACGCTTACGACCGATTCACACTCGAGCTGCGCTACCCATTCATGCTGGGTAACACCACTATCTACGGACTGGGCTTCCTGGAGGGTGGTAACGCTTGGGCCAACGCCAAGGACTTCAACCCATTCAAGATGAAGCGTTCGGCAGGTCTCGGTGTTCGTATCTTCCTGCCTATGGTTGGTTTGATGGGTATCGACTGGGCATACGGTTTCGACAACGTTTACACCAGCCAGTATGGTGCACAGAAGAAGGGTGGAAGCAACTTCCACTTCATTCTCGGTCAGGAATTCTAAATTATACAGCTATGAAGAAATTGATTATCTGCGCAATCTGCGCAATCTGTGGTTTCACAAGTATCAACGCCCAGAAGGTGGCAGTGATCGACATGGAGTACATCCTGAAGAACATCCCAGCCTACGAGCGTGCCAACGAGCAGTTAGGTCAGGTATCAAAGCAGTGGCAGGCTGAGGTTGACGCTCTGAATGCCGAAGCCCAGACACTTTATAAGAACTACCAGAACGAGGTGGTGTTCCTCTCGAAGGAGCAGAAGAAAGCCAAGCAGGACGCTATCGTTGACAAGGAGAAGCAGGCTGCCGAGCTGAAGAAGCACTACTTCGGTCCAGAGGGCGAGCTGTTTAAGAAGCGTACCGCCCTGATGAACCCAATACAGGAAGAGGTTTACAACGTGATTAAAGATATAGCAGAACTGCGAGGCTATCAGTTGGTACTCGATCGTGCCAGCGATGCAGGTATCATCTTCAGTTCACCCAAGATTGACATCTCATCAGAGGTGCTTCGTAAGTTGGGATACGCAAATTAATTGAAAATTGAAAAAATAATAATTAAAAACAATAAGTAATATGAAAAAATTGATTATCTGCGCACTTTGCGCTATCTGCGGTTTCACTACCGCCAATGCACAGGGTAAGTTCGGCCATGTGAACACCCAGGAGATTATGCAGGCCATGCCTGAGTTTACAAAGGCTCAGAACGAGATTAAGGCGCTGCAGGACCAGTATGAGGCTGACCTGAAGAGCATGCAGGACGAACTGCAGAAGAAGGGTGAGGCTTTCGAGAAGGAGCAGGCTTCACTGCCCGAGAACATCAAGCAGCGCCGTCAGCAGGAACTGCAGGATATGTACACCAAGATTCAGCAGAGCTACCAGGACAACCAGCAGGCTTTGCAGAAGGCTTCGGCTGAGAAGATGCAGGCTATCCAGACCAAGATTCTTGATGCTATCAAGGCCGTAGGTCAGGCTGGTCAGTATGTTTACATAATGGAGAACAACTCGCTGCCTTACATCAGCACTACCCTCTCTACCGATGTAACTGCTCAGGTTAAGACAAAGTTAGGTTTGAAGTAATTCGAAAGTATAACTACCAAATTATAACATCATGAAACGATTCCTCGTACTTCTTGTGGCATTCGTATCGCTCCATGCATTTGCACAGGACGAGACCACCTCATCTATCAAATTTGGCTACCTGAGCTATCAGGCCGCCATCCAGTCGATGACCGACTACGCGCTGGTTCAGCAGCAGATGGCCGACCTCAAAGCCAAGTATCAGGCAGAGGCCAAGCGTGTAGAAGACGAATTCAACAGGAAGTACGAGGAATTTCTTGATGGTCAGCGCGACTTCCCTAAAAGCATTCTGCAAAAGCGCCAGTCAGAACTTCAGGAGCTGATGCAGCAGAACATCTTGTTTAAGAACAAGAGCACCAAAGAACTTGAAGCCGCTGAGAAAGAGGCAATGAACGCCCTCAAGACTCGTCTTAACGAGACGCTTAGCGCCATTGCCCAGCAACGTGGTTTGGCACTCATTATCAATACCGACAGCGATGCCTGCCCATTCATTAATCCCGCACTGGGCGAAGATATCAACGAAATAGTGAAGGATGCTCTCAAGTAATCCAGGACCTATTGGTATTTTTGATAGCGGTTACGGCGGACTCACCATCCTGCATGGCATCCGTCAACTGCTTCCCGAATACGATTATCTTTATTTGGGCGACAATGCCCGTGCGCCTTATGGACCACGTTCGTTCGACGTGGTTTATGAGTTTACACGCCAAGCTGTAGTAAAACTATTTGAGATGGGTTGCCACTTGGTTATCTTAGGTTGTAACACAGCCTCTGCCAAGGCACTACGCACCATCCAGCAGAACGATCTGCCAAAGATTGATCCCGAACGCCGCGTGTTAGGCATCATCCGTCCTACAGCCGAGGTGATTGGCAATCTTACCACCTCCAAGCATGTTGGCGTACTAGCCACCGAAGGAACCATCAAGAGTGAGAGCTACGACCTTGAGATTCACAAGCTTTTTCCTGATATCAAGGTATCAGGCGTGGCCTGCCCCTTCTGGGTACCACTTGTAGAATACAACGAGGCCGACTCACCAGGTGCCGATTACTTCGTAAAGAAACGCATCGACGAGATTATGCGTAAGGATTCAGATATCGATACCATCATCTTAGGCTGCACCCATTATCCCTTGTTGATGCCTAAGATTCTGAAGTATCTGCCCGCAGGAGTACGCGTTGTGCCCCAAGGCGAATACGTAGCCGAGAGTCTGAAACAATATTTGGAGCGCCATCCAAATATCGAAGCCAAATGCTCAAAAGGTGCAGGTGTACACTACCTCACCACCGAGAACCCCAACAAGTTCAAGGAACAAGCCCAAATCTTCCTCCACGAACCCGTAGAGGTAGATAACATCACTTTAGGATAAAAAATCCCTCATCTCTCAACAAATCTCTCAAAACCCGCATAAACACAGGAGATTCGGGCTTTGAGAGATTCTTTTTATCCCTCCCTTATCTCTCCCTTATCCCTCCCTTTACCCCCTCCAAATTAGTACCATCTGCATCATTGTAAAGTGGAGACCGCATGAGAGATGAGGGAGAGATAAGGGAGGGATGAGGGAGAGATTTTAGGAATCTCTCAATTCGTTAAACACCTGTATATAAGATACTTACGCACATTTATGAGAGATGAGGGATTTTTGCACGTAAAATCTCCAGACCTAGTCTTTCATCATCGCCAACAAAAGCGCGAGATTTATTCCCAACTAGGGAATGTTTTGTCCCCAACCTGGGAACATTTCATTCCCAACGTGGGAAATCGGCTTTGTCGCTTCGTTTATCGAAAAACATCTCGCTCCATTAATGGGAATGCTGAAAGACACATTCGCTAAAAATAGTTAAATCTTGATAGCCAATTCAAGACTCTCTCCCAAATTAAACTATATTTGCAGAATATTACCAATAATATTTTAAAACTATAAATTATGAAGAAATTACTATTTGCCACACTGCTAGCATCGATAGCAGTATCAACTTATGCAAAAAAGAAGTACGCCATTACAACAAATGGAGAGATGCTTCAAGCACTAACACAAGTTACAGATAACGAAGAACCATGTCTTTACCCATTTGGAGGAGACAATGGTACTGCATTATTCTTTTCTGCACGCGAAAACAAGAAATGGTTCAACATCTACAAAAAAGACAACCCATTCTCTGCAGCAATGACACAGAAAACAAGTGGAAAGAACTACAATTTTAGTCCTGCTTATTGTACTACTACAGACAAATTAGCTTTTCGTTGCCAGCTAGAAGGGAGCAATACATCAGACATCTATATGATGACTGATGGTAAAGGAAAAGCTATGAATCAAATTACAGAATCATCTACAGCATACGAAGACAGACCAAGCTTTAATCCAGATGGAACGTTGATAGTATATAGTAAAGTACAATATTCTTACTACAAATCGTACAGTCTGTTTGGAGCACTCTTTGGCATTTCAAATACTGTATGGGTTGCCAACAGTGAAATTTGGATGAAGAATTTGAAGACAGGAGAAACAACACTTCTTGGAACAGGCGCTATGCCCGCATTCTCTCCAGACGGAACAAAAATTGCTTTTGTAAAATATTCCTCAGATGCCAAGAGTACTAGTATCTGGACAATGAATTTAGATGGTAGCGAACAAATTCAAATTACAGATGCTAAGAAAGGGTATGCAATTAGACCTAACTGGAGTCCTGATGGAAATAAACTTGTATTTGAGTCTTCAAAAAAAGACAAAAAGGATTACGACATCTATATAGTAGACATTGACGGCAATAATCTTGTACAAGTGACCATCAACAACTCATACGATGGAATGCCCTATTGGACAAAAGACAACTTCCTTTATTTCGTATCAGATCGTGGTAATACAGAAGGGAACTACCAGATATGGCGTTTCAAATTGGATGAGTAAAACTACACATCACTAAATAGAAGTGCCCCCGATAGTTATTTTGCCAAACTTTCGTGGGGCACTTCAATTGTCTCGGGAACTATATATTTCCATCTCACATTCAAAGTGATATTCGATATTAACCAACAGAAAATAAAAATTATTTAAAACCAATTATTCAAGTTAAATTATTCAAAATAAATAATTTGTTTTAAATAATTAGTTGGATATTTCATGGAAATAACCTATCTTTGTCGAAAAATGAACGAGTTATGAGCATAGTTACAAATCCATTTATCGCTTCAGGCAAAATTCCTGCAAAGCTTTTTTGCGACAGGAAGGACGAGTCGAAACGCCTCATCCAAAGTTTAACTAATGGTGCCAACGTTGTATTAATGTCGCCACGACGAGTTGGTAAAACACAGCTCATATACCATTGTTTTGATAAACCTGAGATAAAAGACCACTATATTACCATATTTGTGGATATACTCCGAACATCATCATTCCAGGAGTTTACCTATGAATTTGGTAAAGCTGTATTCAACACTCTCGCCACAAAGGGGCAAAAGATGCAGAAACTGGCTATCGCTACCATGAAATCGTTGATGGGTAACATCACCATCGATCCAGCTACCATGCTACCTACATTCGGACTTGCCATAGGAAATATACAAAACCCAGCCTATTCGTTAGAGGAGATATTCCGCACACTCGAACTGGCTGGCAAAAAATGCATTGTAGCTATCGATGAGTTCCAACAGATAACTAACTACCCAGAGAAAAATATCGAGGCTATTCTGCGTACGCATATACAAGAACTAAGTAACTCACTATTTATTTTTGCAGGTAGTGAGCGACAGCTACTTGAAGAAATGTTCTTAGAATCAAGCAGACCTTTTTATAATAGTGCAGACATACAGAGTATTGACATTATTGCTGAGGAGAAATATTGTGAGTTTGTACAATATCATTTTAATAAGAATGACAAGAAGATTGCAAACGATACCATCAGCCATGTTTATCACCTCTTTGAGGGCAACACCTATTATAATCAGAAAACATTCAGAGAGGCGTTTGCGCAAACCGCTCAAGGCGAAACTTGTTCACTGGAGACAGTTGATAACAGCATCAACCTAATGATTAAAGAAGCAGACCATCTTTATAGCGAGAAACTCTCAAGACTCTCTCTCCCACAAAAAGAACTGCTATATGCCATTGCTAACGAAGGCCGAGCACAGAAAATTACATCAGGTGCATTCATCCGCAAGCATCAGCTCAGCTCTACCAGTAGTGTCCAGCAAGCTATTAAGAAATTGCTCGCACTTGGACTCGTTTCAACATCATCAAGCGAATACTTTATAGCTGACCAACTGATGTATCTTTGGCTAAGGAAATAAAGACATTCACTCTACGACCGTTTCATATTCCTCGGGTGGTGCTCCAAGATTTCTTGGCGCAGGGTTGAGGTGTCGATGTGGGTGTAGATTTCGGTGGTGCCGATGTCTTCATGACCTAAGAGAGCCTGGATAAAGCGAAGGTCGGCACCGCCTTCGAGTAATGCGGTAGCAAAGGAGTGACGCAGGGTATGGGGAGATATGGTCTTTTGTATACCAGCCTCCTTGGCCTGGGCTTTGATCATAATGAGAATCATGGTACGAGTAAGATGGGCACCACGACGATTAAGGAACACATAGTCTTCCTCGCCAGGCTTAATCTTCATCAGGTTGCGATCATCAAACCAGTAACCCAGTTCTTGAATGGCCTTTGGCGAAATGGGTACTAAACGTTCCTTAGAGCCTTTACCCAATACACGGACATACTCCTCGTCGAGATATAAATCGGACAACTTCAAGTTTACAAGTTCACTAACACGAAGTCCACACGAAAAGAGCACCTCGATGATTGCACGATTGCGATGGCCCTCCCACTTAGAGAGATCGATACTGGCTTCGAGGCGGTCAACCTCCTGAGTGGTAAGCACCTCGGGCAGATGGTCGCCTATCTGTGGCGACTCCAACAGTTCAGTAGGATCATCATCGCGATAGCCATCCAACTGAGCGAACTTAAAGAAGCTACGGATACCACTCAGAATGCGACATTGCGAACGGGGATGAATGCCGATATCATGCAAACTGGCCGAGAAATGTTCCAAGTCGGCCAACGTCACATCGCTTATAGCGATCTGCTCATGATCGAGATAGTCGAGTAGCTTACGAAGGTCGCGCTGATAGGCATCGAGCGTATTACCCGACATATTACGTTGCAGCTTCAGATAGCGTACATAAGCCTTTACAATACCCTTTTGGTCAATCATTTGCACAAATTTGGTGCAAAGTTAGTATTTTTTTCTAATATATAGAAAAATATTTGTAACTTTGCAGCCGTATTAATACAAAGTTACAAAAATGAAGATTCTGATTATCAATGGTCCGAACCTGAACTTGTTGGGCCAGAGAGAGCCAGGCATCTATGGTTCGTCGTCATTCGACGCATACCTGCCTGAGTTGCGTAAGCGCTTTGCCGACATCGACATCGAGTACTATCAGAGCAACATAGAGGGCGAGCTGATTAACAAGATGCAAGAGGTTGGCTTTAGCTACGATGGCATTGTGCTGAATGCCGGCGCTTACACCCACACCTCTATCGCTCTGCAGGACTGTATCCGTTCACTTAAGGCACCTGTGATCGAGGTTCACATCTCGAATGTGCACCAACGCGAGGAGTTCCGTCATAAGTCGATGATCTCATGCGCCTGCAAAGGTGTAATTCTAGGCTTCGGTCTCGACTCGTACCGTTTGGCCATAGAAGCTCTGAAGGGATGACGCTCGACGAGTATATCCTGCAGCATACGGAGCCAGAGCCCGACTACCTGTACCGACTATGGCGCGCCACCCACATACACACTATTCACGGACGTATGGCGAGTGGACACTTGCAAGGCCGACTGCTCAAGATGCTGGTGAAGATGATTCGCCCCCAGAACATCTTAGAGATAGGCACCTTTAGCGGCTACAGTGCTATATCGATGGCAGAAGGACTGGACGAAGGCGGACGCTTATATACCTTCGAGATTAACGACGAGATGGAGGACTTTACCCGTCCGTGGATAGAAGGTTCGAGTGTGAGCGATAAGATAGAATTCATCATCGGTGATGCGCTACAAGAGGCCCCCAAGTTAGGCATAGCTTTTGATATGGCTTTCATGGATGGTGACAAGCGCACCTATCGTGACTGCTACGAGATGGTGATGAGCATACTGAAGCCTGGCGGTTTTATATTGGCCGACAACACACTTTGGGACGGACATGTGATAGATCATGCCTACGATAAGGATCGACAGACCCAAGGCATTGAGACATTTAACGACTATATAGCCCGTGACGCTCGCGTAGAGCAGGTGATACTGCCACTAAGAGACGGGTTGACACTGATAAGAAAAAAAGATATTTAGAATTAAGATTTTAGAGATGCAAGAGACAAGACAAAACAAAATTGCGAGATTGCTGCAGAAGGAGCTCTCGCTGATATTCCAGCAACAGACGCGTGCTACTCACGGCGTGATGATATCGGTTACACGTACCAAGATTTCACCCGACCTGAGTATCTGCACCGCCTATCTGAGTGTATTCCCCAGCGAAAAGGGCGAAGAGATATTGGCCAACATCAATGCCAATACCAAACAGATACGCTACGAGTTAGGCACTCGCGTAAGAAACCAGATGCGTATCATCCCAGAGCTGCGATTCTTTATCGACGACTCGCTCGACTATATTGAGCACATCGACGAACTTTTGAAAAAGTAAAAAGGTGAACTTTCCTTTCTTTATTGCCCGCAGGTACTTGTTCTCAAAGAAATCCACTCATGCCATCAACGTCATCAGTGGTATTTCTGTGATTGGTGTGGCCGTAGCTACAATGGCGCTGGTGGTCACACTATCAGTGTTTAATGGGTTCCACGATCTGGTAGCAACATTCTTTACCAGTTTCGACCCGCAGCTGAAAGTGGTGCCTGCCGAAGGAAAGACCGTAGCTGCCGACGACCCGATTCTGACAGAGATCAGACAATTGCCCGAGATTGAGGTGGCTACCGAGAGCGTAGAGGACATGGCACTGGCCATCTATCGTGGCAGACAGGCGATGGTGGTAATCAAAGGTGTTGACGACAACTTTGCCCAGCTTACCCACATCAACGAGATTCTGGTGGGCGATGGCGATTTCAGCTTGCATGCTGCCGATATGGACTACGGCACCTTAGGTATCCGACTGGCCGAGACGTTAGGCACAGGCTACACCTACGAAGAGCCTATTCATATTTATGCCCCACGCCGCGAAGGTCAGTTAGACATGACCAACCCCGACGAGGCATTCGAGGAAGATGAGCTCTACTCACCCGGTGTTCTGTTCAACGTAAAGCAGTCGCGCTATGACAAGAACTACATCCTGACCAGCATCGCATTCGCCCGTCGTATCTTCGGACAGCAGGGCATGCTCTCGTCGCTCGAGCTACGCCTGAAGCCAGGCAGTAACTTCGACAAGACAAAAGATCAGATTAAACAACTGTGCGGCACCAAGTTCGTTGTAAAAGACCGTTTTGAGCAGCAGGACGACACTTTCAAGATTATGAAGATTGAAAAGTTGATTGCCTATATCTTCCTGACCTTCATTCTGATGGTGGCCTGCTTTAACATCATCGGCTCGCTGTCGATGCTGATTATCGATAAGAAAGACGATGTAGTTACGCTGCGTAACCTTGGTGCAAGCGACAAGCAGATTGTTCGTATATTCCTGTTCGAGGGTCGTATGATTTCAGCCATCGGTGCCATCTTAGGTATCGTCATTGGTCTGACCCTGTGCTGGCTGCAGCAGCAATACGGCATTGTGGCCTTAGGCTCATCAAGCGGCACATTTGTAATTAACGCCTACCCCGTAAGCGTGCATCCCGAGGATATTATCCTGGTATTCTGCACGGTATTGATTGTAGGTTTTCTCTCTGTATGGTATCCCGTTCGCTACTTTGCTAAGCGACTATTAGTGTAGGTAATTTAGTTTTAACGTAGGTTTAACGTAGAATTTGCAACAAATAAGTAAAAAAGGTGTAACTTTGCACCCGATAACAGTTATGCAACAACCAAACTTAAATGACATGAAGAAAATTCTATCGACCATTTTGCTGACACTGATCGGCACAGTAGCGATGATGGCACAGATGCAGATGCCATCAATTCCCGTAGATCCCGATGTACGCATCGGCAAACTTGACAATGGATTAACCTATTACATCCGTCACAACAACTGGCCTGAGAACCGTGCTGAGTTCTACATTGCTCAGAAGGTAGGTTCTATTCAGGAGGACGACGATCAGCGTGGTCTGGCTCACTTCCTTGAGCACATGGCCTTCAACGGATCAAAACACTTTAAAGGCAACGAGCTGATTCGTTGGTGCGAGAGCGTAGGTATCAACTTTGGTGGTGACCTGAACGCCTACACATCAATCGATGAAACCGTATATAACATCAGTAATGTCCCCACTACACGCGAGGGTATCATAGACTCTTGTCTGCTGATTCTTTACGACTGGGCCGACGGGCTGCTGCTGGAGCAGGAGGAGATTGAAAAGGAGCGTGGTGTGATTCACGAGGAGTGGCGCCTGCGCACCAGTCCTATGATGCGTATGCTTGAGCGAGACTTTCCTAAGCTCTACCCAGGCTCTAAGTACGGTCATCGTATGCCAATCGGTCTGATGGAGATTATCGACAACTTTAAGCGTCCATTCCTGCAGTCATACTACGAGAAGTGGTACCGCCCAGACAATCAGGGTATCATCGTAGTAGGTGATGTAGATGTAGACAAGATTGAGAAGAAGATCAAGGATCTGTTCTCACCTATCGTGCTGCCAGAGAACCGCACACTCGTTACCAAAGAACCTGTGCCCGACAATGCCGAGGCTATTTACGTTATAGACAAGGATAAAGAGCAGCCCACCAACGAGGTAATGATCATGATGAAGCATGAGATCTTCCCCGACTCACTGAAAGGCACCATCACCTACATGCTGACCGACTATCTGAAAGATGCTTGCATTTCGATGCTTAACGACCGTTTGAAGGAGTATGCCGAGAAGCCCGAGAGTCCATTCCTGAGCGCTAGAGCAGACGACGGCAGATATATTCTCTCGAGTACAATGGATGCATTTGAGATTGACTTAAGTCCAAAGGACGGACAGATTGAAGCCGCTGTTACCGCCGCCCTCACCGAAGCACGTCGTGCTGCCGAATTCGGCTTTACAGCTACAGAGTACAACCGTTTCAAGCAGAACTACACCAGTCAGCTTGAGAAACAGTACTCAAACAAAGACAAACGTTACAATTCGCAGTTTGTAAATCAGTGTGTTCAGAACTTCCTTAACAATACTCCAATGCCAAGCATCGACTACACCTATACCACCATGAAGCAGATTGTGCCAATGCTGCCTTTGGAGGCTATCAATGCCCTGATGAAGGAACTGATCCTGACCAACGACAGTAATCTGGTGGTATTCAGCATGAACACTGAAAAGGAGGGTACTGTTTATCCTACAGAGGAGAGCATGAAAAAGGCTATTGCCAACGCCCGTTCGGCACAGATTGAGGCTTACGTTGACAATGTAAAGGACGAGCCACTGATGACCACCATGCCTAAAAAGGGTAGTATCAAGAAAGAAACCAAGAACGACCAGTTCGGCTACACCGAGCTGACTCTCTCTAACGGTGCAAAGGTTATCCTGAAGCAGACCGACTTCAAGAAAGATCAGGTTTTGTTGCGCGGTGAAGGATTTGGAGGTTCAGCCCTCTATGGCGAGAAAGACTTTGCCAACATCAAGATGTTCGACGATGTGATTGAAGCCAGCGGTCTGGGCAACTTCTCACACACAGAGCTCGAGAAAGCTCTTGCCGGTAAGATTGCCAGTGCATCTATTTCACTCGGAACTAACCGTCAGAATGTAAGCGGTAGCTCTACACCAAAGGATATTGAGACTATGCTGCAGTTGGTTTACCTTTATTTCACCAACATTGCAAAGGACCAGAAGTCGTATGACAACCTGATGCAGACCACAGAGGTTAGTCTGAAGAACCGTCTGCTGCAGCCAGAGGCTGTACTTCAGGATTCTCTGACTGCCACCCTGACCTGCAACAACCCACGCAACAAGGTGCTGACAACAACCGATTTGACTAAGGTTAGCTACGATCGTATCCTCGAGATGGCCAAGGAACAGACAGCCAACGCTGCTGCCTTTACCTTCACCATCATTGGTAACTACGACGAGAGCACTATCCGTCCACTTATCGAGACCTATCTGGCATCACTGCCTGCCAAGAAGAAGGTAGTAAAGAGTCCGAAGGTATCTACCCTTTTTAAGGGTATTGCCATCAACAACTTCAAGCAGAAGGCAGAAACACCAAAGGCCTTTGCCGTTATGCAGTGGTACTCAGAAGATATTCCTATGACAGCAGAGAACGATATCAAAATTGACATGGCTGGACAGATTCTCAGCATGGAATATCTGAAGAAGATTCGCGAAGATGCCAGTGCTGCCTATACCGTACAGGCAATGGCCGGTGTTGAGCGCAACGACTTTGAGACTATCGCTCAGATTCTTGCCGTTTGCCCCATGAAGCCAGAGAAGGCAGATACAGCCATCATGATTCTGCGCGACGAGGTTACGGCTATGGCCAAGACCTGTGATGCAGAAAAACTGCAGAAGGTAAAGGAGTACATGCTGAAGAGTCATGGCGACCAGGTAAAGCAGAACAGCTACTGGCTGAGCATCATTAATGGCTGGCGCAAGTATGGCATCGACTTCCACAGCAACTTTGAGAAGCTGGTGAATGCACAGACACCTGAAAGCATCAGTGCCTTTGTAAAAGAGGTTCTGAAGTCGGGTAACCGTGCCGAGGTGATCATGCTGCCCGCAGAGTAAAAATTTAGAATAAAATATTTATAATTAAGAGAGAATGAGTTATCTATTTTCGTCAGAATCAGTATCTGAAGGCCATCCCGATAAGGTGGCCGATCAGATTTCTGATGCAATACTTGACCAGTTCCTGGCTTACGACCCAAAGGCACGCTGTGCTATTGAGTCGTTTGTCACTACAGGTCAGGTTGTAATCATGGGTGAGGTTCGCAGTGATGTGTACATCGACCTGCAGACTATGGCCCGCAAAACAATAAAGCGCATTGGCTATACCAAAGCAGAGTATCAATTCGACGGCGATTCATGCGGAATCCTGAGTGCCATCCACGAGCAGAGTGCCGACATCAACCGCGGTGTTGACAACGGCAACGAAGACGAACAGGGCGCTGGCGACCAGGGCATGATGTTCGGTTACGCCACCAATGAGACTGAGAGCTACATGCCCGTAAGCCTCGATCTGGCACACCTCATTATGCGTACCCTGGCAGATATCCGCAAGGAGGGCAAGGAAATGACCTACCTGCGCCCCGACTCTAAGAGTCAGGTAACTGTACAATATTCAGACGAGGGTATCCCCGAGCGTATCGACACCATCGTAGTATCAACACAGCACGACGAGTTCGACGAGGACGAGAAGATGCTGGCCAAGATCAAGGACGATGTCATCAATATCCTGATCCCTCGCGTGAAGAAACAGATTCACTCACAGAAGGTACTCGACCTGTTCGGACTCGACATCAAGTACTACGTTAACCCAACAGGTAAGTTCGTGATTGGTGGTCCTCACGGTGATACAGGTCTGACTGGCCGTAAGATCATTGTCGACACCTATGGTGGTAAGGGTGCACACGGAGGTGGTGCTTTCTCGGGTAAGGACTCATCGAAGGTTGACCGCAGTGCCGCTTACGCAGCCCGCCACATAGCCAAGAATATGGTTGCAGCAGGTGTTGCTGATGAGATGCTGGTACAGATAAGCTATGCCATTGGTGTGGCTAAACCCATGAACATATATGTAAACACCTACGGTCGCAGCAACGTACAGATGAGCGATAGCGAGATTGCCAAGAAGATTGAGAAGCTCTTCGACCTGCGTCCAAAGGCCATCGAACGCACCCTGAAACTCCGTCAGCCAATGTACAGCGAGACAGCAGCCTACGGACACATGGGACGTAAGTGCGAGGTAGTACAGAAGACTTTCACCAGTCATTATCACGAAACAAAAACGATGGATGTAGAACTGTTTACATGGGAGAAACTGGACCGTGTAGACGATATCCGCAAAGAGTTCGGACTGTAATCAGATATGCTGGAGAACGATAGCATCCTAACTACTATAACATCTGCCCCCGAAGATACGGTGGTAGTTCATACGGCAAAACCGCAGACACCCTACGAGGTGCTGCGGTTATTGCCTAAAGATGCTACACCTGCCCAACAGGACTCGGCTATACAAGAGTGGTTCGAGCCCAAGGAGATCCATTATAGCAGTAGACCTGACACACTGCATCTGCCAGGACAAGAGATACCTCGCGACCTGAAGGAAGTAAGTTTGCCGAACTATTACCGCGAGAACTTCTTCTCGAACAACACGATGTATCATCCGGAACTGAATGTAGAGCGTATTGGCGTTTCAGGCGCCCCTATCCCCTACACCATTCAGAACGACAGTTTTGTAACTGGCATCCTGATATTCTGTTTCCTGTTGATAACATTCACCCTATCGCGCATTTCAGGATTTATCATCAAGCAGACGAAGCATTTCTTCTCACCATCCAAGTCGGTGCAGATACTCGACGAAACAGGTAGTGAAATCAAATTTCAGTTTCTTTTCCTGTTTATCACCTGTCTGCTTTATGCCCTGCTATACTACTTCTATACTAACCATTTTGTGGCCAACACCTTTGTATTTTCTTCCGAATACACGTTGCTATTCATATACGGATTGAGCATACTGATTTATATGCTAGGCAGAATAATATTGTATTCGGTAGTGAACAGTGTATTCTTTTTAAAGAGAAAAAATTTACAATTTCAGAGATCTTTACTACTCATAACATCACTTGAAGGGGTTGCATTATTCCCGTTGGTATTATTGTTGGCATATTTCCAGTTTTCACTCCAAAATGCCATCTATTACACCGCAACTATCGTTATTTTTGCTAAAATTCTCACATTTTATAAGTCTTATGTTATCTTTTTTAATCAAAAAGGAGGTTTTCTGCAAAATATTTTGTACTTTTGTGCCCTCGAAATGATACCTTTAATTTCGCTCTGGAGCGGATTGCTGGTAATAACTGAGAATTTGAAAATAAATATTTAGGACACATATGCTCAAAAAGATTTTGGTTTCACAACCTAAGCCAACAAGTGAGAAGTCGCCATATTTCGATATAGCGAACAAGTTTGGTGTAGAACTGGTTTTCCGTCCTTTCATCAAGGTCGAGGCAATCAGCTCTAAAGATTTCCGTGCACAGAAGGTGAACATCCTGGATCACACTGCCATCGTATTTACCTCGCGTCATGCCATTGACCATTTCTTCAACATGGCCAAGGAGCTCAGAATCAACATTCCTGAGGACATGAAGTATTTCTGTGTTACCGAGACTATTGCTTTGTACATCCAGAAATATGTGCAGTACAGAAAGCGCAAGATCTTCTTTGGTGAGACTGGTCGTATCGACGATCTGATTCCTACCATGGTTAAGCATAAGACCGAGAAGTATCTTGTTCCACTGAGCGATGTACATACCGACAGTCTGGCCAACCTGCTCGACTCTAAGAAGCTGCAGCACACCGAGTGCGTCATGTACAAGACTGTGAGCAACGATTTCACTGAGGAAGAGGTTAAGAACTTCGACTACGACATGCTGATTTTCTTCAGCCCTGCCGGAATCGAGTCGCTGACCAAGAACTTCCCCAACTTCAAGCAGGACAAGATTGCTATCGCCACTTTCGGTCCAGCAACAGCAAAGGCTGCCAAGGAAGCCGGTCTGCGCTTGGATATCGAGGCTCCTAACGAGAAGTATCCATCAATGACAGGTGCTCTGCAGCACTACCTGTTTGAAATACAAGACTAAGAATTGATGACGACAGCGCCTACCTTCAGTAAAGAGGAGCGCATCGTCAGCAACCTGCTGATAGAAACGCTCTTTGAGAAAGGCAATAGTCATTCGCTGACTGCTTATCCTCTAAGGGCTGTTTTTCTTAAAACAGAACACCATGAGGGGTGTGCCCCTGTGCAACTGCTCATCAGCGTGCCTAAGAAACGCTTTAAGCACGCAGTTGACAGAAACAGGGTGAAACGCCAGGTACGTGAGGCCTACCGCAAGAACAAATCACTGCTCGAAGGTAAGGTAAACGAAGGCGAGATGCTACTGATTGCCATCATCTGGCTGACCGACAAACACTTCCCAACACTTGATGTTGAGAAGAAGATGATAAGCCTCATGAAGCAGATTGCTAAAGACAAAGCATGAAGAGGCTGATACATATCATTTCATGGCTGCTGGTATTGCCCATCCGCTTTTACCAAACGGCCATCTCTCCGCTTTTAGGGCCATCGTGCCGATTCACTCCCACATGTAGCGAGTATGCCAAGCAGGCCATCATGAAGCATGGTCCCATCAAGGGTTTAGGATTGGCAATCTGGCGCATATTAAGATGCAACCCATGGGGTGGTTCGGGTTACGACCCCGTTCCTTAATAAAGAAAGAATAAAGAAACAATTTTAGAAATAAAGATGAAGAACTTTGTAGAAGAACTGAAATGGCGCGGTATGCTGGCACAGATGATGCCAGGTACAGAAGAACTGCTCCAGAAAGAGATGGTAACAGCCTATCTGGGTACCGACCCTACAGCCGACTCGCTGCATATCGGACACTTGTGCGGTATCATGATGCTCCGCCACCTTCAGCGTTGCGGTCACCGTCCTGTGATTTTGGTAGGTGGTGCCACAGGTATGATTGGCGACCCATCGGGTAAGAGTCAGGAGCGTAATCTGCTTAACAACGAAACACTATATCACAATCAGGAGTGCATCAAGAAGCAGGTAGCCAAGTTCCTCGACTTCGAGTCGAAGGAGCCTAATGCTGCACTGATGGTTAACAACTACGACTGGATGAAGGACTTTACCTTCCTTGATTTTGCACGCGAGGTTGGTAAGCACATCACCGTTAACTATATGATGGCAAAGGAGAGCGTACAGCAGCGCTTGAACGGAACTGCTCGTGACGGTCTGTCGTTCACAGAGTTCACCTATCAGCTGCTGCAGGGTTACGACTTCCTGTATCTCTACCAGCACTACGGCGTAAAATTGCAGTTGGGTGGTAACGACCAGTGGGGTAACATGACCACAGGTACTGAGCTTATCCGTCGCACTCTGGGCAATGAGGTTGAGACCTTTGCACTCACCTGTCCACTGATTACCAAGAGCGATGGTAAGAAGTTTGGTAAGACCGAGAGCGGTAACATCTGGCTCGATCCTGTTCGTACCACACCATATAAGTTCTACCAGTTCTGGCTGAATGTAAGCGACGACGATGCCGAGCGTTACATCAAGATCTTCACATCACTTGAGAAGGACGTTATCGACGCCCTGATTGAGGAGCACAAGCAGGATCCTGGTCGTCGTGTTCTGCAGAAGCGTCTGGCCGAGGAAGTTACCGTACTGGTACACTCAAAAGAGGCTCTCGACACTGCAATCGAGGCATCAAACATCCTGTTTGGCAAGTCAACCAAGGAAGGCCTTGAGAAACTTGACGAGCAGACACTGCTCGATGTATTCGACGGCGTTCCCCAGTTCGAGATTTCTAAGGACCAGCTTGGTCAGCCCGCTATCGAGCTGCTGACAACTGTTGCACCTGTATTCCCATCAAAGGGCGAAATGCGTAAGATGGTTCAGGGCGGTGGTGTATCGCTGAACAAAGAAAAGATTACCGATCAGAACCGCGCTATCACAGCCGAGGATCTGATTGATGGCAAGTATCTTCTGGCCCAGAAAGGCAAAAAGAACTACTACTTGCTGATCGTTAAATAATATTTGGCTGCAAAATTTGGTACTTACAAAAAAACTTCGTACCTTTGCAGCCAAATATCCTTGGACGATGGTGTAATGGTAACACTACAGGTTTTGGTTCTGTCATTCCCGGTTCGAATCCGAGTCGTCCAACTACTAAGAACATTTTTCTAAAACAAACAAATTATGGCAAATCTATTTTCATTAGAGGGTAAGAACGCCTGGATTACTGGCGCATCTTACGGTATTGGTTTCAACATTGCTAAAGCATTCGTTGCTGCCGGCATCAAAACCATCATCTTCAACGACATTAACGAAGCTGCTCTGCAGCGCGGTATCGACAACTACAAGGAGGCCGGTATCGACAACGTTAAGGGTTATGTGTGCGACGTAACTGACGAGAATGCTGTCAAGGCACTCGTTGAGAAGATTCACGCTGAGGTTGGTCAGATTGATATTCTGGTGAACAATGCCGGTATAATCAAGCGTATTCCTATGCATGAAATGAAGCGTGCTGAGTTCCAGCAGGTTATCGATATCGACCTCGTTGGTCCATTCATCTGCTCTTCAGCTGTTATTCCTGAGATGATGGAGCGTCGCGAGGGTAAGATCATCAACATCTGCTCTATGATGAGTGAACTGGGCCGTGAGACCGTATCTGCCTACGCTGCTGCTAAGGGTGGTTTAAAGATGCTTACTCGTAACATCTGCTCGGAGTACGGTGAGTATAACATCCAGTGTAATGGTATTGGTCCTGGTTATATCGCCACCCCACAGACAGCCCCATTGCGTGAGCGTCAGCCAGACGGAAGCCGTCATCCATTCGATTCATTCATCTGCGCCAAGACACCTGCCGGCCGCTGGCTCGATCCTTCTGAGTTAGGTGGTCCTGCTGTATTCCTGGCTTCACACGCCTCGGATGCCGTAAACGGTCACGTGCTTTATGTAGATGGTGGTATCTTGGCTTATATCGGCAAGCAGCCAAAATAAGCACATGATACATATATAACAATAATGGGGACCCTGAAAAGGATCCCCATTTAATTTTTATTTACAATCGACTTACTTGATAGCGTCAGCAAGCTCAGCACCAGCCTTGAACTTAGCAACCTTCTTAGCAGCAATTGTAATCTTCTGCTTTGTCAGAGGATTGATACCCTCACGAGCAGGACGCTCGTTTACGCTGAATGTACCGAAACCTACGAGAGCAACCTTGTCGCCCTTAACGAGAGCGTCCTTAATAGCTACAACTGTTGCGTCGAGAGCTTTCTTAGCGTCAACCTTTGAGATGCCAGCACTTGCTGCAATCTTCTCTACCAATTCTGTTTTGTTCATAATCTTAAAAAATTTAATGAAATATTTAATAGTAATAACTGTTGTATAGTCGAAAACTTTGGCAAATATAAGGGAAAGTATTTAAAGAAACAACAAAAAAACAGAAAAATTTCACTTTTTAATAAAAAATAGTTGTAATCGAGGGCATTTTGGCCTAAAAAAGAGATTATTTTAGTAATTTTGCACCCGATAGATGCCAAAAGGCACTCATTATAAAAAGTAATAATAGATAAATAGTAAACGATATGATGTTCCGCATACCAACCATCACAAAGAATCTGCTTATCATTAACCTGATAGCATTCTTAGCCACGGTAGTACTACAACTGCGTGGTATCGATCTGGCCGACATCGGTGGCCTGCATTTCTTCATGGCCAACGATTTCCACCTGTATCAGTTTGTCACCTACCTGTTCCTGCATGCCAACTTCATGCATATTCTCAGTAATATGTTCGGCTTATGGATGTTTGGTTGTGTGATAGAAAATGTATGGGGCCCAAAGAAATTCCTTTTTTATTACATTACTTGTGGTATTGGTGCCGGATTCCTGCAGGAAATCGCGCAGTTGGGCCAGTTCTATATGACCATTAACGCACAAGACCCGACAGTAACTTTTGGCGAGATATTTGCCATCGGTCAGCAACTGAGCGGTCAACTCAATGCCTGGACCACCATTGGCGCCTCTGGTGCCGTTTATGCCGTGATCTTAGCGTTCGGTATGACATTCCCCAACGAGCGACTCTTTATCATCCCATTCCCATTCCCCATCAAGGCCAAATGGTTTGTATTGGGTTATGTAGCTATCGAGTTCTTCTCTGCTTTAGGAACCAGTGGCGATGGTGTAGCACACACTGCCCACTTAGGTGGTATGCTGTTCGGATTCCTCATGATACGCTATTGGAACCGTCATCCCAACTCAGGCTACGATCGTGGTCGGGGGATGCAGTTCTTCGATAACCTGAAGCGCAACTTTGAACAGCGCCAGCACCATCAGGGCAGCGGGTACAGCAATCCCAACATGCACGTAAACAGAGGTGGCGGCTCGAAAGAAGATGATATGGAGTATAATGCCCGTAAGCGGCAGAACCAGGAAGAGATAGATGCCATTCTTGATAAAATTCGCAAGAGTGGCTACGACAGTCTGACTAAAGAAGAGAAGAAAAAGCTCTTCGATGCAAGCAACCAGTCATGATCAAGCAACTTAAGACCATAACGGTAAACCTTATCGCAGGCGCCAATGTGGCTACTGTACTGCTGATGATACTGGCGGGCTATGCCGACCGTATCAATCCTGTAGAGCACCCCATGCTTTCGTGTATGGGTATGGCTTTCCCTGGCTTCCTGATTGCCAACCTGCTATTTCTGTTCTTTTGGTTGACATTCAAATGGAAGAAGGTCTGGATCCCTGTCGTAGGCTATGTGATAGTATATGGTCCTATCACGCTCTATATGCCGCTACACGTCTCGCAAACGCCCCCAGAAGGCACCATCAAGCTAATATCCTACAACGTCTGTCAGTATGGTGGCAACTACAAATATGAGCAAGGCTTTGAGAAGGTACACGAATACCTGACAGAGCAGGATGCCGATATTGTTTGCTTACAGGAGGATGTCGATACCTGGCGCAGATATGTGAAACAATGGTACGAGAAAATCTACCCTTATAACGACACCACCATCTTTAATCCTCAGGATGCCTCCATCAATGGTGTTGGTATCCATACTAAGTACCCGATTATCAGGAAGGAACGTATCCCCTACGAGTCGTCAGGAAATGGTTCTGTAGCCTACTTCCTCCAAGTGGGTAACGACACCGTACTAGTGATTAACAATCACTTAGAAGGTACACATCTTTCGAACGAAGACCGAGATAAATACAAGCAGATGATTAGCGGCAAGATGAAGAAAGACACCGCTAAGGCCGAAACGCTGTTTCTGATTGAGAAATTAGGCAAAAACGCCGCCAAACGAGCGCCTGAAGCCGAAGCTGTTCACGACTATATCGAGGCACACCGACAGTACCCGATTATCGTGTGTGGCGACTTTAACGACAACCCCATTTCGTACTCCCGTCGTACCATCGCACAGGGGTTGACAGACTGCTATCAGGAGACAGGAAGAGGCATCGGTTTGTCATATAATCAGAAAGGTTTCTTTGTACGTATCGACCATATTTTAGTATCCAACCACTTTGAACCCTATAATTGTCACATTGATAGTAAAATGGACGCAAGTGACCATAATCCTATCATCTGCACCCTAAAAATGAAAAGTAATCAATAAAAATGAGTGAATTTTTGCCAATAAATTTTTCCTTGTGTAAAAAAATGCCTATATTTGCACGCTATTTTATACGCGAACAGAAAATAATATAAATAAATAATAATTAAAAACAAAATGCAAAACAAAGGAATTGTAAAATTTATCGCAGTGCTTCTGATTCTCGTGTGCTGCTTCTACCTTTCCTTCTCGTTCGTAACACGCCACTACGAAAGTAAGGCTGCAGCTATGGGCGAAGAGGCAGGTGCGGAGTACCTCGATTCAATCAACAACGAGAAGGTGTACATGGGTATCTATTCTCTGAAGCAGTGCCGTGAGATGGAGATTGGCCTGGGTCTTGACCTGAAAGGCGGTATGAACGTTATTCTTGAGGTATCAGTACCTGATGTGGTTGACGTATTGGCCGACCACAAGACTGACGCTGCCTACAAGAAGGCCATGGAGCTGGCTAAGAAGGAAGAGGAGACCAGTCAGAACGACTTCATCTCTCTGTTCGTAAAGTATTGGAAACAGGAAGGCAACGGTCGTCCACTTGCTGCTATCTTTGCTACCCAGCAGATGAAGGGCAAGGTTAGCACATCATCTACCGACTCACAGGTAGAAGCTGCGCTGCGTACCGAGGTACAGAGTGCCGTTGATAACTCATTCAATGTAGTTCGTAACCGTATCGATAAGTTCGGCGTTGTTCAGCCAAACATCCAGAAGCTCGAAGGCCAGAGCGGCCGTATCATGGTCGAGATGCCTGGTATCAAGGAGCCTGAGCGTGTACGTAAGTTGCTCCAGGGTTCAGCTAACCTTGAGTTCTGGGAGACCTACAACTCACAGGAGGTAACTCCTCTGCTGGCTCAGTTGAATCAGCGTTGGGCTGCTCAGGGTGGTGTTGACGTAGCCGATACAACTGCTGTTGACAGCGCTGCTACTGCTGCTGTTGCCGATAGCGCTAAGGCTGCTACAGGCGACCTGGCTGCTAAGCTGGCTAAGAAGGACAGCAAGGATAACAAGGCTGTTGAGATGGCAAAGAAGCAGAATCCTCTGTTCTCTATCTTCCAGCCTACACAGGGCAACACCCTCGCTGTAGTTGGTTATGCTAACGCTCGCGATACTGCCGAGATTAACAAGATGATCTACTCTGACCTCGCTGGTCGTATCTTCCCTGCTGAGCTGAAGCTCCGTTGGGGTGCTACACCTGAGGACTTCGGAGGCCAGAATACTAAGGGCGACATCTTCGAGCTCTATGCTCTGAAGGTTACTGAGCCTTCAGGTCGTGCTCCACTGGAGGGTGATGTTATCACTGGTGCCAAGGACGACTTCGATCAGATGGGTCACCCCTCTGTATCAATGCAGATGAACTCTGACGGTGCTCGTCGTTGGAGCCAGATTACCAAGCAGAACATCGGTAAGGCTGTAGCTATCGTGCTCGACGATGCCGTTTACTCTGCTCCTCGTATCCTCACTCAGATCGACGGTGGTAACTCACAGATTACTGGTAACTTCACCATCGAGGCTACAAAGGACCTGGCTAACACACTGAATTCAGGTAAGATGCCAGCTCCTACACGTATCGTACAGGAGGAGGTTGTAGGTCCTTCACTGGGTGCTCAGTCAATCCAGCAGGGTATTATCTCATTCGTAGTGGCTTTCGTACTGCTGATGATATACATGATCATGCTTTACGGCTTTGTACCAGGTCTTCTCTCGGATATCGCTCTGCTGTTCAACCTGTTCTTCACACTGGGTATCCTTACCTCGTTCCAGGCCGCTCTTACAATGCCTGGTATCGCCGGTATCGTACTGACTCTGGGTACCGCTGTGGATGCTAACGTGCTTATCTACGAGCGTATCAAGGAGGAGCTGAAGAAGGGTCTTGGTGTAAAAGAGGCTCTGAACAAGGGTTACTCTAACGCTTTCAGCGCTATCTTCGACTCTAACTTCACTTCGCTGATTACAGGTATCATCCTGCTTTACTTCGGTACAGGTCCTGTTAAGGGATTCGCTACCACATGGATCATCGGTATCGTTATCTCATTCTTTACCGCAGTATACCTCACACGTATCGTTTACGACAGCATGCTGGCTAAAGATAAGTGGACAAACCTGACATTCGTAACTGGTTACTCTAAGAACCTGATGCAGAATGCTAAGTTCAACTTCATGGGCGCTTACAAGAAGACCTATGCTATCTGGGCTGCTGTAGCAGTAGTTTGCATTGGTTCGTTCTTTGTTCGTGGTTTGAGCCAGAGCATCGACTTCACTGGTGGTCGTAACTACGTTGTAACACTCGACAAGCAGACTCCTGTTGAGGAGGTTCGTAAGGCTATGGCTGGTGCATTCATCAACACCATCGGCGAGAAGGCTAACCAGGAGGCTAACACCTCTGTTATCGCTCTGGGTACTGATGGTAAGACTGTTCGTATCTCTACCAACTGGGATATCGAGTCAAATAATCCTGAGGTTGACGACAAGGCTGAGAACATCCTGTTCGGCGCCCTGAAGAAGGCTGGTCTCGTAAGTCAGGAGAACGTTGAGGCATTCAAGAATCCTGATGTTCGCGAGGGTGGTTCAATCATCAGCTCTGCTAAGGTAGGTCCTTCAGTAGCTAAGGATATCACACATGGTGCTATCATCAGCGTATGTATCGCTCTGATTGCTATCTTCCTCTACATCCTGCTGCGATTCCGCAACCTCGCCTTCTCTGTAGGTGCTGTTGTGGCTCTGGCTCTCGACGCTCTGCTCGTTATCGGTGTTTACTCACTGTGCTGGGGTTGGGTTCCCATGTCGCTCGAGATCGACCAGGTATTCATCGGTGCTATCCTGACCGTTATCGGTTACTCTATCAACGATAAGGTGGTAGTATTCGACCGTATCCGTGAGAACCTCGGTCTGTATGGCAAGCGCGACCGTCAGCAGTTGTTCAACGACTCACTGAACCAGACACTGGCTCGTACCATCAACACCTCTGTAACCACACTGATCGTGCTGCTGGCTATCTTCATCCTTGGTGGTGATAGCATCCGCTCGTTCTCTCTGGCTATGATTCTGGGTGTTGTATTCGGAACTCTGAGTTCGCTCTTCATCGCCGCTCCTACAGCCTTCCTTTGGATGGGCCGTACTATCAAGGAGGACGACGTAGAGGTTGCTGAGAACAAGTAATCATACAATCGCATATAAAAAAGAGCTGCGTTCCAGATGGAATGCAGCTCTTTTTTCGTACCCCGACCGCGAATCGAACGCGGAACTAAGTCTTAGGAGGACCTTGTTATATCCATTTAACTATCAGGGCGCGTGTTCTTTCGTGTGCAAAGGTACGAGATTTTTAGCAATCAGCCAAACTATTGGGCGAATATTTGATTGAAATAGTCGAATTGAGCATACGAAGATGACTGGCTCTTAGCGGACGTTTTGCCTGTAGGAATGTAATTAAACAGTCCCACACGGATACCTTTCCAATAACCGCCGCGCATGGCGAATGCCGAACCAGCAGGCTGATAATGCTCTCCATCTATACTATAATAAAATAGGTGGCGATTCTGCTCGCAATCGTTAGTTACCTTGAACCATACTTCCTGATAGCTACCCTTGGCGACGAGCTTACGCTGTCCACCAAACTCGGTAAACACACCATCTTTACACAATCCTACCCCACAGAACAACTTACCTGAGCAGAAAAGTCCTGCATAGCTGCCGCCTTTAATGCTTACCTTGGTGGTGCTCTCACTCTGATTGCCAATCACCTTCTGAGTAAGCATATTGCGGACCTGTTTCAAACTATCGGCAGGCATTGCCTTGAGTGTGAGCCAGCCTTTGCGATCGGTGAGATTCCAATGTGTATCAACCGGATTATGATTCCATTGCCAATGCAGTCCTAAGACGCCATTAAAGTCGTCACAGGTCTGGAAACTGGCAGTTTCTACCGAAGAAACAGGCTTTTTCCAAGCAGCCACAGGTTCGCCTATACCGTTCTTATCATAATCGACACCTATCACAGGCCAATCGGCTTCCCAACGGGCAGGCTGCAGATGAACCACGCGCCCCAGTACGGGTGTCTCCTGGAAATGATAGAACCACCAGGAGCCATCTGGCGCATCTACCAGCGCACCTTGGTGAGGACCATTAATGTTAGTAGAACCTTGCTCTAATACAATACGACGCTCATAAGGCCCATAGATATTACGAGCACGGAGAACAGTTTGCCAGCCTGTACCAACACCACCCTCAGGAATGATAAGATAGTACCAGCCATTACGTTTCATAAACTTTGTACCCTCAGCAATAGGTCCTTCATATACCGTTTTACCCTCATCGAGCAGCGTTTTGCCATCGGCCGACATGCGATGCACAATGATTGGACCAGCGCCATGTTGACTGCGTCCTAAATAAGCCTGTCCGTCTTCATCCCAGAACGGACAAGGATCTTCCCACTTAGCCACACGCTTTACAAGATGCAGCGGTGCCCATGGGCCTGCAGGATTGCTGGCTGTTGACATATAAAGACCTTCATCGGGTGTGCAGAAATAAACATAGAACAAGCCGTTGTGATAGCGGATACTGGGTGCCCACGAGCCGCCGGCATAATGCTGGTTGGCATCCCAGCCAGGCTCGTTAAAACGGCGATAAATCTGGGAGATATAACGCCAGTTCACTATATCGTCGCTCTCCAGCACCTGCATACCCATAAAGTGGAAATCAGAAGCCACCATATAGAACTTGTTGCCCACACGGATGACATCAGGATCAGAAAAATCGGCATTCAGTACAGGGTTACGATATGTTCCGTCACCCTGATCGCCCCATCCCTCGGTATCTACTTCCACAAAATCAGGGCGCACATCCTCATCAACAGTAGATACATGGATATTAGAGAACTGTACGTTACGGGCATGACGCACAAAGAAACCCTTTGCCGGCAGATTACCCCACATGGTGGCCTCAGGATAATCAGCAGCCTTCTCATTAGCGATGGAATCGGCAATTTCTGTCAACTGATCCTTCTTCACCCCTCCCTTATGATGTATAGACACATTAGATATCCATACATTACGAACAGGATAGCCTGGCAGACCTGTAATCGAACAGCCCATAGAACCGGCATTTCGGATTTGGATATTATTGATGCGTACACCATCAATCGAACCTACATGATCGATATGCTGTCCAGTTTTGTAGCCACGTCCACGATGGCCCAAGCGCACAAAGATAGGCGACTCGGTACCTTCGACGGTAAAATCGGCTATATTCACATTCTCGAGCGCACCGCCATCAACTATCTCAAGCGAGATGGCCGACGAGCCAATCCACTGTCCGAAGAACTTCTCCTGCTGATTGTAACTGGGCTTTACCACGATGCCACTGATATTGATATTCCGGAAGCCGCCATTGGTCTCAGTACCCAGTTTAACGGCATTGCAATGACTCGATACCACACAGTCGCTGATACGCACATTTTCGCAAAGACGGGGCGAGGTACTCTTCAGCGTAATACCATCGTCATCGCTATCAGCTATCATGCCGCGTACAATCACCTCATGGCAGCCATCGATATCCAGCGCATCGTTATTATAGTTATTTCGATTAAAAACCTTGATTCCATCGATATTCAAACGGTCGCAAGCCAAGTAATGCTGCATCCAGCAGCCCGAATTACGCAAGGTGATACCACGCACCAGGATGTCCTGACTCTGGATAAAGCGAATCAGATGCGGACGGGTGATACCCTCATCATTCCACGAAAGTTTCTTAAAGGCCCGTCCACGACCATCAATGGTACCTAAGCCATCGATCGACACATCCTGCACACCATCGGCATAAATCAATTGGATGGTGGTAGTTTGTGTTCGAAGCGACAAATAGTCCGATTTCATCGGTATATAATCCTCTAATCGGGTACTACCATAGAGCGTGGCTCCTTGTTCCAGATACAAGTGTACATGACTCTTTAGTTGTATAGTACCAATCTTATAAATACCAGCAGGCACCACCACACGACCACCACCTGCATCAGAGCAAGCGTCGATGGTCTGTTGTAAAGCATGCGTAGAGAGTACTGTGGTGTCGTTTTTGGCACCATAACTTTTAATGTTAAAGTCGGCTGCGTGCATCGATGCAATACACAAAGACGCCAGAATAGTTACAATTACTTTCATATATGTTGCAAAGTTAAACATTTCCTTTAAAAATAACAGCATAAATGTAGATAATTTACTAAATTTGCAAGCAATTTTTCACAAAACCCAACCCATATTTATATGAAAAGACTTTTTATGTTACCCCTTCTGTTGCTGGCTGTTTTATCAGCTCAGGCACAGAATCCCTACCTCCCGCTTTGGGAGCATCTGCCTGATGGCGAACCTCGTGTATTTGAGGATCCCGATCAGCCAGGAAAGTTCCGTGCATACATTATCGGTTCGCACGACACCAACTACACAGCCTACTGCGGTAGCGATATCCGCATGTGGTCGGCACCTGTAGAGGACTTAAGCCAATGGCGCGACGAAGGTCCTATCTTTACCCATTATGTTGACGGTCAGTGGGACACCATGTTTGCCCCAGATTTGGTTGAGGTAAAGGATAAGGCCACAGGTAAGAAGACCTACTATCTGTATCCCCACTCTCGTGGCTGGCAGCGCGTGCCCATGGTTTGTAAGGGCGACCGCCCCAACGGTCCCTTCACCCCTATCAACCTCACCGAGGATGGTCGCAAGTGCCTACCTGGCTCACTGATTGATTTCGACCCATCAGTATTCATCGAGCCTGTAACGAACAAAAAGGATCCCGATTACGCTAAAGGCTTCCGTGCCTACGTATTCTATGGTTTCCAACATTCAACCGCTTGTGAGCTGGATCAGAACACCATGTACTCTATGCGCCCAGGCACTGAGCTGCACGATTACTTTATCCCCGCTTCGGCCAGTTACGGTAAGGTTCGCGACCCAGAGGGCACGCAGTATCCAGCCCTCTATAAAGGACAGAATCCTGGCGAGTTTAACTTCTTCGAGGCTTCGAGCATCCGTCAGGTAGGCAACAAATACGTGATGGTATTCTCTGGTTATAGCGGTCCTGACTACGGACAGGGCTCTACCAACTCAGCCTTGCGTTATGCCTTTGGTGATTCACCATTAGGTCCTTGGCGCTCTGGTGGTGTATTGGTTGACTCGCGTGGTGTAGTAACTGGCGAAGACGGTTCGAAGCTGATTACCACCAATGCCGCCCACAACACCCATGGCTCGCTGCAGGAGATTAACGGTCAGTGGTACGTATTCTATCATCGTCCACCACGTGGTTTCGGCTATGCCCGTCAGGCAATGGTAGCCCCTGTTAAGATTACTTGGGACAAGAAACCTGTGGCTAAAGGCGGTACCGTAAAGATTACCGGTTACGATCCATATGCTGCTGATAACAGTTGGACAGCCAAGGCTACCGATGGCACAGAATATACTGGTGCCGAAGTAACTTCAGAGGGATTCCAGATTTTCGGTCTGCCCCCATATCAGTACTATTCGGCTGGTATCGCCTGCTTTATGACTGGCGGCACCAACAGCAACGAGTGGATGCAGGATAACCACGACATCTGGAACAACTCGATGGACCTGGCTGGCATTACCAATACTGGTATTGTAGGCTTTAAGTACTTTGGCTTTGGCGGACTGAAAGCCGACACCAAGGGCATCAAGGCCTTTAAAGGCATCAGTAAAGGCGATGGCGCCACATTGAATCTAAACCTAACTCCAGGCGGACATGGTGCCTTTAAGATTCACGTACGTCTGGATAACCCATGGAAGGGCGAAGAGATTGCCGTACTAGATATTCCAGCCGATGCACCACGCACCGCTAAGATTTACCAGGTAAGCACACCTGCAGTCGAAGGATTGACAGGTAAGCACGCTATCTATCTGGTGGCTGATGGTGCAGAAATCGAAGCGCCTATACGCCCACAGTGGGGCCCACGCAGACCTCAGCGCCCTCAGGGACTGTTCGACCTGCACGGTATCGGTTTCTCAAAGGCTGGCGATAAGTTCGAAGCTCCTGTTGTGCCTCAGGTCAACATTGAGGTTGACGGACAGAAGTTAGTCATGCCCACAACACCTATCCGCTTCACCAATCTGAACGGCTATACCGACCAGACCCGCTATCAGGTATATGGTAAAGTAAGCGACAACTCAAGCATTGTTGTCACTTCTGATGTACCTGAAGTGAAGTTTGAGATAAGCAAAGTTGTAGAAGGACGCGCCACCGTTAAGGCAACCTACAACGGTCTTACAAAGATATTCCTTATTAACTAATAAAGAAAAAGGATGCACTCAACCGAGTGCATCCTTTATTCTTTCCAAGGCTTCTTTCAGTCGCGAACGCTGGGTGGCGATGTTGAATCGCACATAACCCTCGCCTGTCTGAGGTCCGTACATCGTGCCAGGATTAAGCCATACCTTAGCCTCATCAAGCAGTTTATCGCATAGGGCCTGCGATGTGATATTCATGGCCGAGATATCAACCCAAGGCAGATAGGTGCCCTCCAATTTGCAAACCTTCCACTGGGGGATGTTTTCTGCCACGAACTCGCAAAGCAGCTGATAGTTACCCCAGAGATACTGGTTCAGCTCATCAATCCACTCCTCGCTCTCGTTATAGGCCGCTTTCAGGGCTACAGGACCGAAGGGATTCAGATCGCACACCTCGTTGATATTGATAGCGCGATCCAATCTGCGGCGCCATGAAGGCTGTGAACAGATGATGTTGGCAGCCTGCAAACCTGCTATATTGAACGATTTTGAAGGCGAATTAAGGATGACACAGTTCTGGCGACATGCCTCGCTCACAGCTGCAAACGGCAGGAACTTGTGACCAGGCATCATCAGTTCGCAATGAATCTCATCACTCACCACCTTGACACCGTACTTCAGACAGATATCGTTCATCTGCATCAACTCCGTCTTAGTCCACACACGTCCGGTGGGGTTATGAGGGTTGCACAGCAGGAAGACAGTCGTTTTCTCATCAGCACACTTGGTTTCAAAATCCTGCCAGTCAACCTCGAAGGTATCACCAACACGCTTCAAGGCTGTTTCAAGCACCTCGCAGCCATTGTTACGGACCGACGAGAAGAAACAGTTGTAATCGGGCGAGAGAATCAGCACTTTCTCGCCTGGCATGGTGAGGGCCTTGATGGCCACACTCATGGCAGGAACAACACCTGTGGTATAGAGAATTTCTTCGCGATGGATTGTCCAATCGTGGCGACGCTGGAACCATGAGATAACAGCCTCGTAGTAATCATCCTCAACCACAGTATAACCAAACACACCGTGCTCGGCACGCTTACGAACTGCCTCCAGTATGGCTGGGGCAGCCTTAAAGTCCATATCGGCTACCCAAAGTGGAATTACATCGCAGTTCTCAGCCTCGTCCCACTTTACGCATCCCGTTCCACGACGTTCTACCAACTCGTCAAAATCGTATTTCATTTTCTTGTTTCTATTATACAATTATTTGGTTCACGCACGTTCTCATCGATAGTAATCGAACCTATACTGTCGGCAACGATGTGGCCACTGGTGGGGTTCTTAATGTTCTCGATATGGCCTTTGATGTCGGCCTCAACGGTTGAATACTCAAATACACGGTCGCAAGCGGCATCAAAGGTACAGTTCTCGAGTACCAGGTTCTGGGCATAGCACAGCAGCTGCTCGCCTGCCAGATGACAGTTAACCAAACGCACATTCTTAGAGTGCCAAGCTAGATACTCACCATCCAACGTAGAGTCGTAGATGGTGATATTCTCGCACTCCCAGAACGAATCCTTCGTGATAATTTTAGCATTGTGAATCTCTACATTCTCACAATACTGGAATACATATTTGGCATCACTCTCCAATCCATCTACATAGATATTCTTAGAGAACATGAAGGGATAGGTTCCCTCATGCAGCTTCACATTCTTCAGTTTCAAGCCATCTACCTTCCAGAAAGTTTCGTCGGCATCGTTAATCACCACGTTCTCCAGCTCTACGTTCTTCATCTCACGGAAGAACTTTGGACCGTCGATGGTGCAATCCTTCATCACCAGATCGTTGGTGTACCAGATAGCCGAACGCGAACCGGGTGCAAAATAGCAGCGTTCGATTTTAGCACCATCCACGTGCCACCAAGGGTATTTTCCATAGAACTTGCTATCGTAACATTCCATGTTCTGGCACTGCTTGATACCAGACTCTCCATCTACAATTGTAATCTCTTCTAATCTCAAATCATGAGCGGCAAACAGAGGCCTCTCGCCTCCAAATTCCTTACCTCTAATTAGTTCCATTGTTTTTGTATTATTATAAATTCGGGTGCAAAGTTACTAAGAAAATCCGTAATCAGTGTAAACTGACCACGGATTCTTTTACCCTTTAAGGGTTTTTATAATTTAAAGAGAGAGAATTTACTTACTAGCCAGCAGATAAGTGTTCAGCGGTTCCATGACTACCGTACGACTGGTAAGGTACATGTTGTCGTGTGCCTCGTTCATCTTATAGGTCTTAACCGTTGTAAGATTAGGAGCCTGCGAACGGTAGAGTGTTACCTGCGAGGGGATATCATAGGTCTGCTTCTCGGCATTCCACATGCTTACCTCTACATTGTAGCCATTCTTAAAGTACTTATAAGTCAGGCGGCTGCTCTTCTGCCACTGCTGTGTGGCTTCATCCCAGCTCAGCATCTCCTTGAAGGCAAGGCGACCCTGCTCATCGTATTCATAACGATACTCAACCTTCTGAGCCTCACTCTGATTGTTAGCTGCATACGAACTAACAGTGCTAAGACACATGGCGATAACCATTGCTGCTGTGATGATTGCTTTCATACCTTTATCGTTTTAAATTGTTATTTTTATCTGTTTGACGTTGCAAAGGTACGAAAAGTTGCACAAGCATTGAGTTATCGTAATGTTATCTTTAGGTTAAATCTGCTTAGCCTCCGAGAAATAGTACTTTCTCAGAGGCATTTTAACAGCTTCGCCACTTACGTTAATCTCCTGCTGCAGCTTGATATCCTGCGAAGATGCGCCTACCTTAATGACATACTTGCCAGGCTGGATATTCCACTGGCGCTGACCATCATGGGTATAATAACCTAACTGCTCGGTGTACATCTTCACGCTAATCTTCTTGCTCTCACCGGGCTTCAGCGATACACGGGCAAAGCCTTGCAGCTGGATAGGACGAATCTGCTGACTCTTATCGGCAGGCGAGAGATAGATCTGTGCCACCTCATCGGCTGCCACCTTACCTGTATTCTTCACATCAAAGGTAAGGTTAAAGCTCTCGTCCTTGGTAGTAACCTCGATTGTAGCCTCTAAGTTAGCATACTCGAAGGTGGTATAGCTCAAACCATAACCGAAGGGCCATGCAACACGTGCATCCTTCTCGGCAGCATAGTTGTAGCAGATAGGCTCGTTGATCTCAACATTAGGATAGCTGACAGAGAGCTTAGCCGATGGCGATACCTTACCATACAGGATGTCGGCCACAGCATTACCACCCTCCTCGCCTGGATACCAGGCCTGAATGATGGCAGCGCACTTCTCGGCTAAGCCAGAGATAACCTGAGCTCTACCGCCAAACATCACCAGCACTACAGGTTTGCCTGTCTGGATGAGTTCCTCAACAAACTGCTCCTGCTTACCTGGCAAGCGCAGGCCCTGACGATCGCGGTTCTCACCACAAAGCATCACGTTCTCGCCCACGGCAGCAATAATCACATCGGCATCCTTAGCCATCTGCAGGGCTTCGGCTTTGTCGGCCTTCTCGCCTGCATCCACCTTACGGTGCAGCAACTCGTACTCCCAAGCACGTGCATCGCCCAGCTCGCCATATTTAGTCTCAATCTCCTCGGTCCAATCGCAACCACGCGAATACATCACGTTCACGCCCTCGGGCTTGTGGTTCTGCATACCTTCGAGCAGTTTCACGATGTGAGGATTCTCCGACTTATAGTCGACCTTCTTCCAGAAGTACGACATGGCAGGATAGGTATAGTCGCCACACATAGCCCAGATAGAGTTGGCATTAGGACCAGTAAGGAGCACGTTCTTCACCTCCTTGAGTGGCAGCACCCCATTGTTCTCCAACAGCACCACACTCTGGGTAGCGATATCGTAAGCCGTCTTTCGCTCCTCGGGAGTATCGAGTTTGACATCCTCCTTCGAGTAGAGATAAGCATCCTTATCGAACAAGCCCATACGGAACTTGATACGCAGCACATTCTTCACGGCACGCTCCAGCACCTCGGGCTTAACCAGACCTTTATCGATAGCCTCCTGCAAAAGCTGGTAGTTGGCACCAAAGGGGAAGTCAACATCGTTACCACCATTGATGGCAGCGGCAGCCTTTTCTACTGCGCTGTCGATATTTGGAATCTGGTCGATAGCGGTATAATCGCTCACCACCATACCATCGAAACCTACGTAACCACGCAGAATATCCTGCAGAATCTCGCTGTTAGCCACACATTTTGTGCCATGCACCTCGTGATAGCCTGGCATAACAGCTACGCTACCAGCCAAACGAATCATAGTCTCGTGAGGCAACAGAATCTCTTCCATCATCTCCTTCTCGTCGGCATCGCCGCCACCACCATAACCTAAGTAGTGCTTAGAGCAGGCGCCAACACCTTTCTTCAAGTCGCCCTGCTGCAAGCCGTTTACAAAAGCGGTACCCATCACAGCCGACAGGTAGCCATCCTCGCCATACGACTCCTCCAAGCGATTAAAGCTGGGGGTGCGACATACATCCACCATTGGCGACAGGGCAAAGATACCACCCATCTTACGCAGCTGTGTACTGGTCTGACGTGTTTTCAGTTCAGCCAACTCAGGGTTGAACGAACCAGCCTGACCAATCTGCTGGGGATAGATGGTGGAACCTAAGGTATTGATACCCGAGAGCACCTCTTCGTGCAAAAGTGCTGGGATACCGTTGGGTGTATGGTGCATCAGCCAGTCCTGAATAGCCACAGCACGATCGCGCAATTCGTTCGGATCGCGAGGCTGCTGCATGCAGAACTGTGAGAAATGACCAATACCATAAGGTATCAGTTCCTTACACTTGGCTGTATCTAACTTGCCGTCAGCATCAAAGAGTTCGTCCATATACATACTCTTCAGCTGTGCGATGCGCTCCTCCTGAGGCATCTTCTGGTAGAGTTCATCAATTTGCTGTTCCATGTCTGTTGCTGTGTTACAACTTGTAATTAATGCAGCAAGCGCCATCATAGCCCAACTGCCAATAGTCTTAAGTTCCTTTTTCATTGGATAATACCTTATTTATTATTATTTAGTCTCGTACCACTTCTTCAGCACGTAGAAGGCCAGCTTCTTCTCGCCCTTATCGCTTACCAGACCCTTACGGTTATAGTAGTCCTGCACACCAGGCAGAACACGACGAGGCGAACGGAAGTCCTTCAGAATCCAAGGTGTGGTACCTGCCAGACCCTCAATCTTATCGAGCATAGCGGTATTCTCCTTATAGAGATTCTCCTGGAACTCCTCGGTCCAGCGCTGGTTCTTGGCACCATGATAGCCATAACGGGCACCACCACCAAACTCGCTGATAATCACGGGTTTGTCGTAAGGAATCACCCACTTCATCTTTGGTGCATCGTTTACATCGCGATACCAACCGATGTACTGGTTGAAGCTTACTACATCCACATACTCGTTCATATTGTCGTTCAAACGGTTCACGTAGTTCGAGGCACCTGTAACCTCCATCGCCATCGAAATCAGACGGGTGTTATCGAGTGTGCGGGCATACTTGGCCAGACCTCCTAAGAACTTATCACGCTCGGCTGAGTGTGGGGTTTCGTTGGCGATACTCCAGATAATCACGTTAGCGCGATTATGGTCGCGGGCAATCATATCGGTAAGCTGTTGCTTGGCATTAGCAAAGGTGTTTGGATTAGTCCAGGCGATGGTCCAGTAAACAGGAATCTCGCTCCATACCAGGATACCCATACGCTCAGCCTCGCGCACCATCTCCTCGTGGTGAGGATAGTGGGCCAGACGCACAAAGTTACAACCTAACTCCTTGGCCCATGAAAGCAGCGTGTGAGCATCCTCAACGCTGTTGGCACGACCGCCGCCATTAGGCTTCTCATTGTGGATAGAGATACCCTTCAGGAAGATGGGCTTGCCGTTAAGCAGAATCTGCTTGCCACGTGTCTCGATGGTACGGAAACCGATAGAATCAGCAACCATACCTGCATCGAGCGTGAGCTGCACATCATAGCGTTTGGGGTTCTCTGGGCACCACAGCTGCAGTTTCTTGGCAGCCACCTTCAGGATACCACTCACCTTGCCTTCGGCATCGGTAGTGAACTGCTGTTTCAACTTCAGTTCAGGAATATACACCTCTACCTGATGACCAGCCTCCTTGGCGTTCATCTTAGCCGAAAAGGCGAGCTCTCTCACCTTGACCTTGTTGGCAGCCTTATTCAGCTGCAGATCATAGTTCTCCAGATAGTTCATGGGCACTTTAACCAGCTTCACATCGCGGGTGATACCACCGTAGTTCCACCAGTCGAAAATCTGTGTAGGCACATCCTCGGCATGACGCTTGTTATCTACCTTGACAATCACAGTGTTCTCGCCTTTCTTCAGCAAATCGCTGATATCATAGTTGAATGGGGTAAAGCCACCCACGTGGTGACCAGCCTTCTTACCATTCACCCATACATGGCAATCGTAGTTTACAGCACCGAAATACAGCAAGGTGCGGCATTCGGTCATAGGCACAGCCTGGAAGCTCTTCTTAAACCAAACCGTTCCCTCGTAGAAGAACAGCTTCTCGTCCTGAGTATTCCAGTCAGAAGGAATCTTCATGGTTGGCGACTTATCGAAGTCGTACTCAATCAAATCCTCAGGTTTCTGGGGCTTAGCATTGATAAAGAAACCATTGCGCATGGGGTTCATGCGATAGTCGTAATAGCCCTCTTCCTGTACATCAACAATGTAGTTCCAATCGCCATTCAGCGAACAACTCTCATAAGCCTGTACATTCTGGATTAATGGCAGGGGCTCGTTAGCGGCTGAAGCAGCAAGCACACCACTTGCAGCCAGCAACATAGTAGTTAGTAATTTCTTCATATCATTTGTTATTTGATGATTAATCCTCCATTAGGCTGGATAGTAACCTTTGCCTTGCCCTTCTTATCTACCTTCAAGGTACCCATTGTAGGTTCGCCCTTCTGGTTATCTACATAGATAGTTGGTGTTTTACCAGCCAACATCGAGAGATCGAGTGTGAGCTTGAGTGGCTCCTTCTGGGCATTCAAACCTGCGATGTACCAATCAGCACCATGGCGACGGGCCAGTACCACATACTTACCAGGATAGCCATCAATATAGCGTGTCTCATCCCATGTAGCAGGCAGAGTCTTCAGGAAGTCGAGCTCAAACTGAGGCAGCTCCTGCAGATTGTTAGGACACATGGCCACGCACTGGATAGATGTCTGGTTGGTGATGCCTGAAGCAATCTCGAAGATATCGGTAGTCTTACGAGAGTGACGACTCTTGTTGTCGCGACTCAGATACTTATTCATAATCACACCACCCCAGTCCATCGATGCCACAGCATTGCGGCAGAATGGATGCAAGGTAAGGTCGAATGGCTCGTGAATGGCTGCGCCCTCGCCAAAGAACACGTTCTCGCTGGCCAGCACAGCTTCAGAGGCAACATAGTTGGGGAACATACGCTCCCAACCGCGAGGCAGGGTACATCCATGGAAGATAACCTGAATGCCGTAACGGTTGGCATCAACCATGATATCCTCGTAAAGCTGCAGGGTTTCCTGCTTGTCGCCACCAAAGAAATCAACCTTGATGCCCTTTACGCCAATCTGCTGCAACCACTTGAACTCGCGGTTACGAGCCAGCGAGGTGTTCAAACAGTTACGTGGGCCCTGAGGCGCATCGTTCCAATAGCCATTTGAGTTGTACCAAAGCATCAGGCTCACACCCTTGCTCTGGGCATAACGTGAGAGTTCAACCATCTTGTCACGACCTATCTGAGTATCCCAAAGGGCATCAACCAAGCAGTACTCGTAGCCCATAGCCGCAGCCAGGTCGATAAACTGTACCTGATCCTTATAAACGGTAGCACCATCCTGCCAGATAAGCCAGCTCCAGGTGTAACGGCCCTCCTTATACTGTTCAGAGGCCTCGTAGAGTGGATCAACCACATCGTAGCTTACGGTAGTCTCAACGATAGGCTTCAGGGTTGAGCCTACGGTGATGGTACGCCAAGGTGTTTCAGCAGGCAACGACAACGCTACAAACTCCGAACCAAAGCCACCATTCTCGCCCTTATCGGGGAATGCGACGGTATAGCCTATACCAGGCTGATAATCAGAGATATGTGTGCCACAATAAGCGCCGGTGGTACCAGTCTCACTTACCAATGCCCAGCCATCCTGCAGGTGGAACAGACAAGGGAAGGTGTAACCACGACCATAATGCGATTTCTCGTTCAGCTTTCCATCTACGCTGTAACCCTCTTCGTAACTGGGTTTGGTATTTGCCCAACCAGTCTTTGGACCAATCTGCGGTGTGATAAACGTGGTGGTGCCATCAGGAAAGTTAAAGCTGGTAGCCTCGCCAAACACCAGCGTGCGCTGCATGCCACGTGGGGCTTTAGCAATACCATACTTAAAAGCCACATCGTTATCGGACACCATAAAGGTAACGGTCATCTGCAACTTCTGTTCGTTCTCGAGTGTTAATGTAAGTTTGTTGGCTTTGTAATCAATGTGCGAAGCCTTAACGGTACGGATATCATACTGCTTTGCCACAGCTTCGGTCTTGCTATCCACAATCTTCAAGCCCTGAGTTAAATCGCCAATGCTGGTGTTCAAGCCTAAGTTCGACTTGGTAACCATCTGCTTGCCATCGAGCGATACCTGATAGGTAGCCTTGCCACCCTCATCGTTCACTGTAACTTCCAGATTTCCACTTGGTGATTTCACCTTTACCTCCTCTGCCCCGCAGAGACTTGTAGCCAACAAAGCGGCTACCAAAAAAACATTTCTGATCATAGTTCGTTAGAAAATATTGATATTTTGGTTGCAAAGATACGAATTATCTACCAACGTAGAAAGTTCCCCAGCGTTAACAAATTGTAAAAAATACACTTCACCATACAAGGATTCCTACTTTCTCTCATTATCTTGTCAGTAACAAACATAAAAAAGCTATAAGTATGAAGAAGAATTGTTTTTTACAGATTTTTGCTGTTATGCTGCTATCCATCAGCATAACCGGTTGTTCGAGTGATGAATTCGAAGGGGAAGGTCTCTATGGCAGATGGCGTTTGCTTGAAGTACAGAATGGACCAGGATCACTAGGTGATGATGGACAAAAGGCATGGAAGAAGGATATTCCAAATGATTATACGATTGAGATTAAAGGAGATGGAACCATTCTGTTTCCTGAAGACGAGAAGAACGCCTCAACACCGAGTACACCAGTTAAGTTGACTCTTGTTCCATCTGAAGAATCTACTTATTCCAACTATCCAGTTCTTAAGATTGATGAAGTACCATTCAGTTATGAGGTTACAAGTACTCGACTCAAACTTCACTATGACGGCATCTATACCTGCGACCATGTTCCAGCCACATTCGTATTTAAGCGAATAAAATAATCGCATATTGCCTACATGCCTACATAAAATTGCTCAAAACAACTGTGTTTATGGGCATTTTCGTGTTGTTCAAGCCTACATAAAGCCCCACAAAAGCCTACATAAAGCCTACATGTTTCCTACATAAAATCCACAAAAAGTAGCTTTTTGATAGGCTAGAAGTAGCTTCTTGAGGCACAAGAAGTGGCTTCCTGCCGAGCAAAAAGTTACTTTTCAACGTACTTGCAATAATTTGTAGTAAGGGTAGTTGCGAAATTCTCTAGAGAATTTTTGGCTAAGTGCCGTACTAAAGATTGCTAACTGCCTAGGAAACCACAAAATTCTCTAGAGAATTTTACAACAAGCATTAAGGATAAAAGTTGTTATTCAGACAAAAACCATCTTCTACCCCGTGTATAAATGTTAAAACACGCAGGCTGAATGTATAAACAATGTAGGCTTTATGTAGGCTTTTGTGGGGCTTTATGTAGGCTCCAAATCGCCCAAAACCCTTTGTACATACGGGTTTTGAGCGTTTTTATGTAGGCATGTAGGCTGTTGTACAACTGTTATTGTTTAATTATCATAAGTAACTTCATATTTTGCATTCAGCCTTTTATTATAGGTGATAGAAAATTTATGAGCAGGAATTTCGAACGAACCACGGTAGATCACCACTTCGTAATCGCCGTTACTGAGAGGACCAACCTCGCAGTATAGATCATAAGGACAAATACAATTTGCCAAAGATGTCTCTTCTGTTTCCAGAATCTTAATCACATTACCATCGATAGTAGCCTCTATTTTTAATTCCCCAGGAGCACAATTGAACGATGCGTTCACATGATTAACAGACAGGTAACCACCATCGCAGGCCTTAAACTCAAAGTACTCCGGGTATTCGCTCCTTGTGTGGCTTGTACTTTTACAACCACTGTTAGCAACATCCCTTACATGAAAGTCACCGGTAACAATGATGCTACCGTCGTCACTTCCACAGCCCATTAGTGTTGAGCCTACAAACGCTGCAAATACTATGATTATCAGCGTCATTGTAATCATTTCTATAGTTCGTTTCATACCATTTGGTTTGTTATATGATTGAGCGTTATTTTATTTATAGAATTCATCAGTAGGCAGAATCTTGCATAAAAAAGCGAATAATTAACAAACTTTCATTGTTAGCCTAGCATAGTTACTAAAGTATGTTAAATTATAAGGTCTCAATACAACGTTTTACGTGTTTTTGCATTTAATACTTAGAACTAAGTTCTAAAATGCATCAACCTAATGAATATTGTGTATCTATAAAGACGTGAAAAAAGAATTATTACTATTGGCCTGTATGACGCTTGTTGTACAGAACACTGAAGCTCAGGACTACTTCTCTGCAGCTTCTGACTATGCCCGCCTGTATATTGGGCCTGTCGAACCACAGTACCAGCTATCACAGTGGTACGACATTCCCTATTATAAAGGTAATACAAATATGTATAAAGGGCGAATAAGCTATTATGGTGTAGTTTACGATGATGTTGAGCTACGTTTCGACCAGATGAAACAGCACGTATCTGTGCTATCGCCCAAAGCAGGCATCTGCTGTCTGCCCGACCAGCAGCATATCGACTGGTTTGAAATGGACGGCTACAGATTTGTACACGATCCTGAAGATAGTACCCGATTTGCAGCCCAACTCTGTGATGGCAACGTTAATGGCGTACAACTTTATCATAGTATGTGGAAGCGCTATAACGGCGAGAAAACTTTTGGCGAAAGAAAATTACTTAAACACCTTAGCAATTTGGAACACTACACGCTCATCACACCTGAAGGGAAAACATGTCATGTTAAACGCGCTAAGGATGTGGCAGCGCTGTTTCCCGAACAGAAAAAACAGATCAAACAGTTTGCCAAGCAGCAACACCTTACCTTTACCAAACATAAACGTGAGCAAAGTCTTGCGCAAGTGGTGGCAAGTGTAATCGGAGAGAAAAAGGAAGTAGTCGCCAAGCACTTACAAGCAGAAACGACACCTGAAGGAGAAAAAAACAAAGAACTTCCTGTTACGATAGAATACATTCCTACAGATTCGCTCATCGCCGGTATCCCTGTTCTTGATAGCGATACATTATCGATAACCGCAGGTTCGGCTAATACACGAACCTATATTATACCAGGTGCCAAGAAAGCAAGGGCAAGCCTTGCCGACGATCAGGAACTGGCCGAGATTGTAGTAGTAGCAGGTCGCCAATCGGTAGTACAAAGCACCACGATGGGAGCCGAGAAGTTCAAGCCTCAGTTACTGAAGAATATCCCATCGGCCTTTGGCGAATCAGACATCATGAAGGTAGTGCTAACGCTGCCTGGTGTAACAACCGTTGGCGAGGCTTCGAGCGGATACAACGTACGAGGTGGTGCCACCGACCAGAACCTGATACTGTTTAACGGCGGCACGGTGTACAATCCAACGCATCTTTTCGGCTTGTTTACATCGTTCAATTCGGATGCGGTAGAGGATGTAGAGCTGTTTAAATCGAGTATCCCCGCAGAATATGGCGGCAGAATAAGTAGCGTACTGAAAGTGAACTCAAAAGAGGCTAACATGCGTAAGTTTACTGGTTCGGCCAGTATCGGTGCACTTACCAGCAAGGCTAATCTTGAAATCCCAATCGTAAAGGATCATGTGTCGCTGTTGCTGAATGCCCGTACCACCTATAGTGACTGGATGTTGAAGCAGTTGCCAGAGGAAAGTGGCTACAAAAACGGTAAAGCCAACTTCTACGACTTTGGCGGCGTACTTACTTGGAAACTTAACAACATGCATCGTCTCAAGATATTCGGATATCTGAGTAAAGATAAGTTCTCGTTCAGTTCTGACGATAGTTACGGCTATCAGAACCGCAACTTCTCAGCCGAATGGCGATCGATCCTGAGCGAAAAGATAACAGCCACACTGACTGCCGGATTAGACCATTACGACTATTATAACGACGAGAAAGCAAAGCCCACGATGGCAGCCCGACTGAGTTTCGGCATCGATCAGCTGTGGGCCAAGTTGCATATCCGCCACCGTCTGACTGAGAACCAAAGCCTCTCTTACGGTCTGTCTGTTCAGCATTACGATGTACAGAGCGGAAAGTACGAACCTTTAAGCGAGGAATCGTATGTCAATCCAGACCAGCTACAGAAAGAGAAAGCCTTGGAGAGTGGTGCCTATATCGACTACGAACATTCGCTGACCGAAAAGTTGTCGGTATCGGCAGGTTTACGCTATTCGATGTTCAACGCCATTGGTCCTCGCGACGTGAATATCTATACCGACCAGGAACTGCCATCGCAGGAAACCCTGTTAGAGACACGCCACGAAACAGGCATCATCAAAACCTATCAGGCTCCCGAGTTCCGATTCTCGGCACGTTATGCCATACAGGACAATTTTTCGGTTAAGGCAGGTTTCAACACCATGCATCAGTATATCCACAAGGTGTCTAACACCTCTATCATGTCGCCTACCGACATATGGAAGTTGTCGGATCTGAACATCAAACCCCAGAATGGTTGGCAGATAGCCGCAGGTATCTATTACGAGACACCCGACAAGAACTACGAGTTCTCGGCCGAGACTTACTACAAGCACATCAGCAACTATCTGAACTATCGTAGTTCGGCTGTACTATTGATGAATCCACACCTGGAAACTGATGTAATTTCTACCAAAGGAAAGGCCTACGGCGTGGAGTTACAGGCCAAAAAGCCTTTCGGTAAGCTGAATGGCTGGGTAAGCTATACTTACTCGCGCTCACTACTGCGCCAGGACGACAAACGCGTAGCGGTGCCCCTGAACAACGGCGAGTGGTATCCATCGGAATACGACAGACCGCATGAGGTAAAAGCTGTGCTGAACTACAAGATTACAGAACGATACAGTTTTTCAAGCAACTTTAACTATGCCACAGGTCGTCCTACCACAGTACCCGCAGGTAGATTCTACAACAACAAGTTAGGTTACTACCTGCCCTACTATACCGAGCGCAACAACTACCGTATTCCCGACTACACACGTCTGGATCTTGCGTTCAACATCGAGCCAACCCATAGGCTGACAGCATTTTTCCACACCTCGTTCTCAATCGGTGTGTATAATGCCCTTGCCCGAAAAAACGCCTATAATATCTATTATGTAACCGAAGGCGAAAGCATCAAGGGCTACAAGCTATCAGTATTTGGTACAGCCATCCCCTATATCTCACTTAACGTACGCTTCAACTAATATGAAAAGGATATCATTATTTTCAAAAATCGCCCATTTCATCGTGATTTGCGCCTGTATGCTAACAGGATGCGTGGAGGAATACGAAGCCGATCTGCCTGAGGGCGAAACGAACCTGCTAGTGGTTAACGGCACCATCCGTTCGAACGAAAAAAGCGAGTTCTATCTCACAAGGTCTATTCCGCTCAACGATCATAGTTCCGACTATTATTATGTAAACGACAGTTACACTTGGGATGCGCAGACTGTTTACTATGCAAGAGTTACCATCTGTGGAACCGATGGTTCGGAATACGCTTGTGAAATACAGGATAATGGTTATTATAGTTGTGATACACCATCGCTGAACCCAGACGTAGCGTATTTTGTAAGGATAGAATACGATGACGACATTTATCAGTCGGAACCCGAAAAGCCTCTCCGCACACCTGATATCGAGGAATTAGAGTATTATCAGAAAGGTGATTGGGAGAACATAGAGATACTGCTGACCACAGCAGAGCCTGATGATCCTACACAGACAGCCTATTACACATGGGATTATACTGAGACTTGGGAAGTGAGACCAACACGCCAGACATCGGTTTATTTCGACTTGGAAGCTATGACTGCAAAGTACCTGGCCCAAGACATGCTGTATCCTTCGAAAGGATGGAAAATTGCAGATAGCAAAGCCATTCTAACAGAATCAACAGCTCAGTATGTAGGTGGAAAATTCACTAAATACCAATTACTGGATATTTCATACAAAGACGAACGCATAGCTTGGAACTACTGCAATGAAGTAACTCAACGTGCTATCAGCAAGGCCGAATACGAATACAATAAGGCATGTGTTGAAGCCGGATGGGAGATGGGCGGATTGTTTACACCCCAGCCATCAGCCCTACCCAGCAACATTCGCTGCACCACCTCGTCGAAAAGAGCGTTAGGCTTTGTGGGCTGCTCGCTTAATACGGCCAGCAAGCGTGTGTACATTGATGGGCATGATATCTACAGAGAGGTTCCCCAGCCTGGTCCATACATAAAATTAGAAGACTGCACAGAACTTGATTGCGAGAAAATGGTATATCAGGGCATGATACTCTATATCTGGGATGATAGGCGAATGATATATCAACCGTTAACCACATATTGGGCTTATCCTGCCGACTTTGACGTACGCTTGAGTGGTGCAACAACTACCAAGCCCGACTATATGCCACCTTTTGAATAATCACAAAGATAACAAAGATGAACAGAATCATATCACTCATAGCAACTATTCTGCTGGCACACAACACTTTTGCCGCAGAATTCAGAACTGATCGCACCTGGTATCTGGCAGGCGAGCAGATGACAGTAAGTGTAACAGACCAAGATGCCCTGATAGCCTATGCCGAACTGTGCGATACGCAGGGTTTGGCCGCAGGCACCATTATCAGCATCCATAACAATAAAGGTACAGGCGCCATAGAACTGCCAGCCACCCTGCATAGCGGCTACTATGTACTATCAGTATATACCCGCCACAGCGCTCAGGTATCAAACCAACTGATTCCCATCATCAATCCACTCCACAAGAGCAAGGACGATGATATCGAGTGGATATCAAGCGATAGCTGCTGGGTATCAGGCAAAGGCACAGCAAACCTGACCAACAAAAAAGTTGTAGATATCCGCGAGACTGAAGGACATATCATCAGAGCACGTATTAAGAATACCTATAATGGAAACACCTACAATGCACAACAAATTAACCCGTCGTTAAGCATTGTAGGTAAACAGATACATTATTTTGAGGGCAAGATGGAAAACGACTCTACAGCCGTATTCTATACTTACGGCATTCATGGCAAACAACCCTTGGTGCTCACAGCCACATCGCTCACAGGCTTAACTCTGCCTATCGAGATGATCAGTCCGTTTGCCACCTTACTGCCTAAAGAACTTCCACACCTTATTTTCCATTACAAACGCATCGAAGTTGAAGCCCGCTCTCTAGCCATGCAACGACATCAGATAGCCATTACCCCCGCCAAACGCGAGCTGCAACTGGGCGACTATTCCGATGAAACCGCCGAAGATGGTGTTCCAATGGATTATGATGCAACGGTATTTGGCAATCAGCCCGACATGACATACAATCTCGACGAATACCGTCAGTTCCTCACTATTAAAGAGGTGCTGATTGAGTACGTTCAATGCGTACGAAGCAAGAAGAGTAATGGCGTAACACAGCTGTTTGTACGTAAAGAAGACGACCAATACAACAATTATTGGCCAGCTACGGTACTGATAGACGGCATGCCTGTTATCGACATTGATCGCCTACTGAAGTATGATGCCCGCCGCATCCAGTATATCAACATCTATGGTGGCATGCATACCTTTGGCAATGGGGTAAATAACGGCATTCTGTCGTTCATCACACGTTCTGGTCGACTCACCAACTACCCCACAGAGCCTAACACGCAATATTTAGTGTACGAATTTCCACAATAAATTTGGAAGTTCACGTATTTTGCACTATCTTTGCAGGCGGTTATGCATAAAAACAGGTACAAATACGTGTCGATTGTGAGTGCAGTAGCAGTTTTGCTACTGCTGGCTCTTTATATGTGGATGACCTATCGTTCTGTTACGAAAGATATGACGGAACGCGCTGGCAACCAGCTCACATGGGCCATGTTCTATGAGAGCTACACACGTGCCGACCTGGTAACAGCCGACGATACACTCAGTCTGCCTGAAGCACGAGGTAACATATCGTTAGCCTCGTCGGTTGAGGGTATGAACGATGCTTTGAGCAAAGATTATCAATCAGAGATTTCACTCGATACCGTTGCTCTCTATGTCGACTCGCTGCTCAGCATAGCTGATATTAACCGCAACGTAACCATTTTGGAGGTAGATTCGAACAGGAATGTGCTCAGACGCAACAACGAGCGTAACACCTCATGGTCGCTACTCACACGTCCCGTCAGCATTCGTAGAGACCAATCGCGAGCCATCCAGCTGGCGCTTAACAACCCCTATCCAGAATTGGCTCAGAAACTGAGTCCACTCTTTCTGTTAAGTGCCTTTATTCTTGGATTCTTTGCCATCATTATTGTGCAGCTGTTGAAGTTTATTACCGAACAGGAACAGATGGCCGAGTTGCGTAACGACTTCTCGTATGCGATGGTTCACGATATGAAATCGCCGCTTTCATCGATCATTATGGGTGCCCACTTCTTGCATAGCGGTAAGGTTGACGACAAACCACAGATTAAAGAAAAGTACTATACCATCATTGAAGAAGAAGCCGAACACCTGTTGGCACTCGTCAACAAGTTGCTCACCATCTCTAAACTCGAGAACAAAAAGCTGATTCTCAACAAGTGGGATATAGATATCGAGCCAATAATTACCGATTTAATCGAGAAAACAAAGGCTAAGACCGACAAGCCACTCGAGATTATCACCGACCTGAAAATAAGGAATGTACTGGCCGATGAGCAATACCTTACAGAGGCTATTGCCAACCTACTGGATAACGCCATCAAATACTCGAGGGATGAGATAAAAATCAAGATTTCATCGATAGATACCGACAAAAATGTACTCTTAAAGGTACGCGATAACGGTATAGGTATCACCAAGGAAGAGCAGCAGATTATCTTCGACAAGTTCGGTCGCGCTGCCATCCACGAAAAGAACCGCAAAGGCGGCGTATCCGGCTTCGGTTTAGGTCTGAACTATGTCGATCAGGTGATGCAAGCCCATGGCGGCAAGGTGACGGTATCGAGTGAGAAAGACAAATTTTCAGAGTTTACACTTTATATCCCAAAGAACGTATGATCAAGTTATTGTTAGTTGAAGACGACGAATCGCTCGCTTACATCGAAAAGACAGGTTTGGAAGACATTATTGGTGGCTACGAAGTAATTACCGCCAAGAATGGTAAGGAAGGCGTGAAAGTTTGGGAGGAGACGCATCCCGACGTGATTATATCGGACATCGACATGCCTGTGATGAATGGTTTCGAGATGGTGGAACGTATCCGCGAGACGGATGGCGACGTGATAATCATCTTCACTTCGGCCCTCACCTCGCCCAACGATGTAAAGGCCGGTTATCGCTTAGGCATCAATAACTATGTAAAGAAGCCCTTCGTTCCAGAGGAGTTAGACGCACATATCCAGGCACTCATGAAGATGCGAGGCGGCGCCAAGACTCAGAACGAAACGAGCCATTACAAACTGGGCAAATTCACGTTGGATGCCAACCACGCCACACTTCGCAACGACGAAACAGGCGAGGCACAAACCATCACCCAACGAGAGGCTCAGATACTGCAGCTGTTGGCCGAGAACAAGAATAATGTGGTTCGCAGAGAAGCTATCCTGAGTAGATTCTGGAATACCGAAGATGATTACTTTGCAAGTCGTTCGCTCGATGTATTCGTCAATAAACTCAGAAAAGTATTGGCCGACGAGCCAAAGATTACGTTAAAAACAGTCAGAGGCATAGGGCTACAGTTATTAGTTAACGCATAAGCGCAAGCAATGGCTTAATCGATAGGTTTGTAAGGTTCCATCAGATTAACAGCCAGATACAAACCTGGCAGAACCAAGATGATACCAATCAAGAGCCACCATCCGCTTGAAGGAATACCTATCAGGCATAATGTAACCGCCCAAAAAGCTACATCGCCTATAATAATAGGTATCACACTACGGGTATATTCATAAACCAACGCCTCGAGCTGGGCCATCATCATCGAGACAATCATCAACATGAAGTTGCCATCAAGCATACTCACTAGAGCCATAATCACACCATAAATCGGAATTATTATTTGTGGTCGATGTTTCCACTCTAGTATTTCGCGTAACACAGCACCATAAATGATCAGATTGGCAGTAGCCGAGACGACAGAAACTACCAGCAAAGAGAATACAGGATGATGCTGCATCCAAGCATACGCCTCAATCAAGAATTCATCGCGCCAGCCTCTCTCGATAGCTACATCATTCATCGCAGCATAGAGTACCGCCATACCAGCCATGGAAATAATCATACCTAAAAAAACCTTCCAACAGATGGGCTTAGGAATGCGACCGATAGTATAGCTGGCAAAATTGTTCTTTAGGAACACAAAATTAAGAATTAAGCAAAGAACCAACGCAAGGCCCGAACCTAATCCTGCCATATAAGACATAGAAGAGGAAACTCCAACCTTCCCTCCATTAAAGCCATCAATGAAACCAATAAGAAACCCACCGACAGCACCACCAATGAACATCACAAACAATGTGATGCCCAATGCCAACAGTAGATACATCATTGCCTTTTTCATCGTCTTTGCTTTTTTTCTTTCCAAGTGCAAAGGTACGATGAATTTCTTAAAGTAAGATAAAACAGTACGTTATCTTTAGGTTAAATCTTTTTTAACTTACTTTTCCTTATAAATAACATTATTGGCACCACTGGTAATCTTCAGAGCCTCAGGATGTTCCTTGATAAACGAGTCGATATGGCGCACGCGCTTCTCTTCAAGAATTTCATCAACAGCAATCAGGATACCTGTTTCCTCCACATCACCAAAGCCGTAGTTGATGGCAGTACCAAACAACTTCATGGTTGGCGACAGACTCATATACGCATTAACCAATGGTGGGATGTTATAACCCAACTTACGGATCTCGCCATTCAGCACGCGATAGTCGTCCTTGAACGACGTTCCACCAAACAACGAGTCCAATTCCTTGGGATCTGTTTCCAATTCCAGCGGTTTCATCGGTATAATCAGCTTATCCTTATCGTCGAAATGCTTCTTCAGGAAGTAGAGAATCATATCACGGCCTTTGCGGATATACGATGGATACATGGTCATTTTACCAAAGAAATACTTCACGTTGGGCTTGATCACCGTCAGCGCACCAAGTCCATCCCACAGGTTATCGAGTGCAAACAAGCTCTTGGCACCCATGCGCGAACTCTGATAAGGAAGAGAGACGAATGAACGACCGAGTTCGATGGTCCAAGGGGCATACTCCTTAATAAAGCGATCGGAGAAGTGGAACATATGACTGGTAGCCAGAATGGGCTGCCCCTTTTCATCGTATTCCCAATCGGTACCAAGCAGATAACGGTAGCCACCGATAATCTCCTCTGCCTCAGGGTTCCATACAATCAGCTGCTTGTAACAATTGTCACAAGTATCGAATTCATCGATATCCATCGACTTGCCTGTACCACCACCAGCTTCGCGGAAAGCAATCTCACGTAAACGCCCGATTTCTTTCATCACATTTGGTGCATTGTGAGCCGTAATGATATAAATCTCATTGTGACTCTTGTTCGTCATACGCAGCTGACGGTCGGGAGTGAGTTCACTCTTGAGAACCTCTTTAGCAATTGGCTGGATAATTTCCTGTTCCATTCTCTCTACTTAAAAAGTTTATAGTTTATAGACTTGATCTTTTACAAATTCTGCCCATTCCATCGGCGATTTCGATTTGTCGAATGTCTGCCAGGGAATTGGCTTACCAATCTTTACTTCGAAAGATTTGTGCACGTTTTTGTACATTTCATCGACCAAAAACAGCATTGCCAAATTAAAGGGCAGGTGCTTGTCGCTGAAGTTTGCTAAGCGGTAGAAGAATTGACTGTTCTCGCCGCTGAAATGAATGGGCACTACATCGCGCTGATATTCCACGCTCTTCGAGATAAAGGTCTTTTTCCAGGGGAGATCCCGAATCACGCCGTTCTTTTTTCGCGAACAGATGCCTGCAGGAAACATCAGCATGTGGTGATCACTCTGGAAACCAGCCTCGACCATCGCTGGGAAGTTACGACTCTGGTTACCTGTTTTATTGATGGGGATGCACAACGGCGCCAAACCAGGCAGGTTCATCAGCAGGTCGTTAACCAGATAACGGAATCGACCCTCATAGAAACGGCCGATGATGGCACCCAGCGCCACACCATCCTCGCCACCCAAGGGGTGATTACTTACAAAAGTGTATAGTTTGCCATCGTTAGGATCAGGCAGATTCTCCTTACCAACAATGTTCAGCGTCATATCGAGGTATTTCACACATTCCTCCAACCATTCAACGCCAACTTTATCTCGACTTTCCCAAAGAAAAGCGTTTACCTGGTCCTGGTGGGCTATCTTCTTTAGCCAACGAACCAAGAAACCGGGCACAAACTTAGCCTTTGCGCCCATCTTCCCTTTCAGGATTTTTTCAATGTCTATCGTACGCTCTGTTACGGTTGTCATTTCTCTCATGTACTAACAATTTGCAAAAATAGCACATTTCTTTGAATAATGAGCAAAAAATGCAGAAAAAACTTAGTTTTTAAATGTATTTAGGACACGAGAGGGGGTAAAATCATCAAAAAAAGGTTAAATTTGAAAAAAAGTGGGGAATTGTGGTGTAGAGTGGGGAAAAATGAGTAACTTTGCGGCAAATTTATTATTAAATATGTACGCATGCGTTTTATAGGTAATATAGAGGCTAAGATCGACGCTAAGGGAAGAGCATTCCTGCCAGCTATTTTCCGCAAGGTGCTTCAGGCATCTGGCGAGGAAAACCTGGTACTCAGAAAGGACGTCTTCCAGAATTGCTTAGTGCTCTATCCTGAAAGCGTATGGAATGAGCGCCTCGACCTTTTGAAGTCGCAACTTCACCCATGGAAGCACACCCACCAGCAGATGTTCAGACAGTTTGTATCGGAGGCAGAAGTTGTAACGCTTGATGGCAATGGCCGATTCCTCATCTCAAAGCGCCTGCTGAAGGTTGCCGAGATTGATCAAGACATCCAGTTTATCGGCATGGACAACACCATCGAGATGTGGGCACCAGAGCGATTGAAGCAGACGCTGAAAACCGAAGAAGAATTTGGGATTGAATTTGAGAACATTATGAATAACTGTGAGGCTTTATGATAACCACAGCTGAAACATACCATGTACCCGTGCTTCTCCATGAGAGCATCGACGGACTTGCCATCAAGTCTGGCGGCATTTACGTAGACGTTACCTTTGGCGGTGGCGGCCACAGTAAAGAGATACTGCGCCGACTCGATAAAAAGGCACATTTATATAGTTTTGATCAGGATCCAGATGCCGAGAAAAACATTGTAAACGACGATCGCTTTACGTTTGTACGCAGCAACTTCAGATATCTGAAGAACTGGATGCGCTATTACGGCGTGGACCATATCGACGGTTTGCTGGCCGACTTAGGTGTATCGAGCCATCACTTTGATGATGAAACACGTGGTTTCTCATTCCGATTCGACGCCCCATTGGATATGCGCATGAACAAACGTGCCGGAGCTACCGCTGCCGATATTCTCAATACCTACGATGAGGAGCAGTTGGCCGACATCTTCTATATCTATGGTGAGCTGAAGAATGCCCGCAAGATAGCATCTATCATTGCCAAGACACGCAATGAGAAGAAGATGGAGACTACTGGCGACCTGATGAGCGCCACCGAGAAGCTCTTCCAGCGCGAACGCGAGAAGAAAGAGATGGCCAAGATGTTCCAGGCCCTCCGTATAGAGGTGAATCACGAGATGGATACCCTGAAGGAGATGCTGAATGGCGCCAAGGACCTGCTTGGCGAGGGCGGACGTCTGTCGGTCATCACCTACCACTCGCTGGAGGACCGTATTGTGAAGAACATGATGAAAGCAGGCAACGTAGAAGGTAAGATTAAGCAAGACTTCTTCGGTCGGATCGAGACGCCTTTCCGCCTGATAAACAACAAGGTGATTGTGCCCAGCGACGAGGAGCTGCAACAGAACCCTCGTAGCCGTAGCGCCAAATTGAGAATAGCAGAGAAAATATAAGAGAGGAGATGGAGAACAAAGAAGAAATTGAACTGTTGGTTGAGGCTGCCGACGTAAAAGAGCATGCCAAGAAAACCATCCAGAAGATTAAGGAAAAGGTGAAGGAGGAAGACCCCAAGCTCACCCCATCCCTGAATCTGAGGACTATTCTTGGTGGCGACTTTCTGACAGCCGACATGGTGCGCCGCCAGATTTGGCTGATTGTACTCATGGTATTGTTCACCATCATCTATGTGGCTTCCAGATACCAGTGTCAGCAGGATCTGATTGCCATCGATAAACTGGAGAAAGAACTGCTGCATGCCAAATACAAGGCTTTGTCGAGTTCAAGTACCCTGACAGAAAAATGCCGTGAGAGTCATGTGCTGGAGGCATTGAAGCAGAACAGAGATACGCTGCTGCACATTTCCGACCAGCCACCTTATATTATTAATGTACCAGAATAAAGAAACGAGATGAGTAAGTTCAATAGCGATAAAGTCATGCCGCGCTACTTCGTCATAGCAGTAGTACTCACGCTGATTGGTTTTGCCGTAGTGGGCAAAGCCATGTACATCATGACTGCCAAGAAGGATTATTGGACTCAGGTGGCCTCGCGACTGAAGCGCGATAGCGTTACCGTGAAGCCTAATCGTGGAAATATTCTGAGTTGCGACGGTCAGCTGATGGCCAGCAGCATTCCTGAGTATAAGGTATATATGGATTTCCAGGCTGGCGCCGAGGATTCTACTGGTGTACACAATCGCGACTCCATCTGGGCAGCCGAGATTGATACCATCTGCTATGGACTGAACCAGATTTTCCCACAGAAGTCGGCAGCCGAATTCAAGGCGCATCTGTTGGAAGGCAAGCGTAAGGTGATGAAGAACGGTACCATAGGTGCCCGTCACTGGGCTATCTGGCCTCGCCGTATTGATTACAACACTTTCTGCGAGGTGCACGAATTGCCCATCTTCAGAGAGAAACTGTATAAAGGCGGTTTCCACTGGGAAACCTTCAACTCACGCCGTAAGCCATTCGGCACCTTGGCCCAGCGTACCATCGGTGAGATGTACGGTGCTAAAGATAGCGCCAAGAATGGTCTGGAGCTCTCATTAGACACCCTGCTCCGTGGTAAGAATGGTTTGATGCATCGTCGTAAGATTCTGAGCAAGTACCTCGACATCCCTGTACTGTCGCCCGAGGATGGTGTAGATGTAGTAACCACCATCGATGTAGGCATGCAGGATTTAGCCGAGCGTGCCTTGGTAGATGAACTGAAGGAGATTAACGGCGAAATGGGCGTAGCCATCCTGATGGAGGTAAAGACCGGCGACGTAAAAGCCATTGTAAATATGACCCGTGGATTGGACGGCAACTATTACGAGATGGTGAACAATGCCATCAGCTACCGTTGTGAACCAGGTTCAGTATTCAAGGTAGCCTCGTTCCTTGTTGCCCTCGACGATGGTGTGATCGACACCACAATGACTATCCCAACAGGCTGTGGTGTGATGGAAATGCACGGTCGTCCCATGAAGGATCACAACTGGCGTCGTGGCGGCTATGGCACCATCAATGTAGCACGCGCTCTCGAGGTGAGCTCGAACATCGGCGTAAGCTACCTGATTGACAAGTACTATGGTCATAACCCCAAGAAATACGTAGAGGGTCTATATAGAATAGGTATACACGAGGACCTGAAGTTGCCTTTGGTGGGTTATCACACCCCTATGATCCGTATGCCGGATACCAAGACTACCGACAGATCCAAGTACTGGAGTAAGACCACCCTACCCTGGATGAGTATTGGTTACGAAACCCAGATAGCACCTATCAACACCGTGGCTTTCTATAATGCGATAGCCAACAACGGCAAGATGATGCAGCCACGCTTTGTTAAGCAGCTGATGAAGAACGGCGAGGTGATTCGCGAGTTCGAACCAGTCGTGCTGAAAGAGCGCATTGCCAAGCCACAGGCCATCAAGACCATGCAGACCATTCTGGAACACGTGGTTAGTCAGGGTCTGGGTAAGAAGGCTGGCTCTAAATCATTCAAGGTGGCAGGTAAGACAGGTACAGCCCAGGTGGCCGACCAGTTTGGTAGTTACCACTCAGGCGTTACCCGTTACTGGTTGAGTTTCGCAGGTTTCTTCCCTGCCGACAACCCACGTTACACCTGTATCGTATGCCTCAAGAAGTCGGGCCTGCCCGCATCTGGTGGTGGTATGAGTGGTGTGGTATTCCACCATATTGCCGAAGGTGTAATGGCGCAGAGCCTGAAGCGTAGCGTGGATGATGCCCGCGATTCGCGCTCATCGTTTACACCAGCAGTTAAGAAGGGTGACAGCCAGGCTGCCAACTACGTATTGGCCAGTCTTAAGACCAAGGCTTCGGCTCCTAGCAGCGCCAACTATCGCGAAGGCAGCAAGCATACCGTACCCGATGTAACAGGCATGGGTGCCAGAGATGCCGTTTATCTGTTAGAGAGCCGTCGCGTTAAGGCACGCATCAAAGGAAGAGGAAAAGTTAAATCACAAAGTATCCACGCCGGAACTGCAGTTAGGCAAGGTATGGTGTGCGAACTCATTTTAGATTAATATATATAATAAGGTATAAGCATATGAAGTTAAATGAACTGCTCAAGAATGTAGAAGTACTCAACACGCTGGGCGATGTTGATGTAGAGATTACGGGTGTGAATATCGATTCACGTCGCATTGAAGCTGGTCATCTGTTCGTTGCCATCCCAGGCACCGTAACCGATGGACACAAGTTCATTCCAAAAGCTATCGAGCAAGGTGCCGTAGCCGTACTTTGCGAGTATTTCCCTAACAAACGCGAGCCAGGTGTAACCTACATCGCAGTTGAATCTACCGAAAGCTGCGTAGGCGAGGTTGCCACCCAGTTCTATGGCGACCCATCGCGCAAACTCAAACTGGTTGGAGTAACAGGTACCAATGGTAAGACCACCATCGCCACCTTATTATATAATATGTTCCGCAAGTTCGGACATAAGTGCGGTCTGCTGTCAACTGTATGCAACTACATCGAGGACGAGGCTATCCCAGCCGATCATACTACTCCCGACCCCATCGAGCTGAACCGCTTGCTGGCTCAGATGGTTGATGCCGGTTGCGAGTACGCCTTCATGGAGTGTTCGAGTCATGCCATCGCTCAGAAGCGTATCGGCGGACTGAAGTTTGCAGGTGGTTTGTTCACCAACCTGACACGCGACCACTTGGACTATCACAAGACCTTCGAGAACTACCGTGATGCCAAGAAAGCTTTCTTCGATGGTTTGGAGAAAGATGCCTTTGCCATTACCAATGCCGACGACAAGAATGGCATGGTGATGGTACAGAACTGCAAGGCCAACGTAAAGACCTACTCTACCCGCACCATGGCCGATTTCAAGGCAAAGATCATCGAGTGCCACTTCGAGGGTATGTATCTCGACATCAACGGCAAGGAGGTTGGCGTGCAGTTTATCGGTAAATTCAACGTCAGCAACTTGTTGGCCGTTTACGGCGCAGCTGTAATGCTAGGCAAGAAGCCCGAGGATATCCTACTCATTATGAGTACGTTGAAGAGCGTGAACGGAAGATTGGAGCCTATCCACTCACCCGAAGGCTATACAGCCATTGTTGACTATGCCCACACCCCCGATGCTTTGGAGAATGTGCTCAATGCCATCCACGAGGTACTGAACGGCAAGGGTAAGGTCATCACCGTATGCGGTGCTGGCGGTAACCGTGATAAGGGTAAGCGCCCCATCATGGCTCAGGAGGCCGTTAAGCAGAGCGACAAAGTGATTATCACCTCTGATAATCCACGCTTTGAGGAACCACAGGATATCATCAACGATATGCTGGCAGGTCTCGACCAGAAGCAGATGAAGAAGGTTGTGAGCATTGTTGATCGCCGCGAGGCTATCCGCACCGCCTGCATGCTGGCCGAAAAGGGCGACGTTATTCTGATTGCCGGTAAGGGCCATGAAGACTATCAGGAAATTAAAGGTGTCAAGCACCACTTTGACGATAAGGAAGTAGTAAAGGAAATTTTTAACTCATAATAATAGCAACAATGTTATACTATCTGTTCAGATTCCTCGACCAGTACGATATACCTGGATCACACATGTGGGCGTACATTTCGTTCCGCTCACTGCTCACGCTCATCCTCTCGCTGCTGCTTTCAGCATGGTTTGGTGAGAAGTTTATTAAATGGATGAAGCGCCGCAGCATTTTTGAGACCGAGCGCGATCCAAGTATCGACCCATTCGGAGTAGAGAAGAAGGGTGTGCCCACCATGGGTGGTATCATCATCATCGTGAGCATCCTCATCCCGGTATTGCTCTTCGGTCGAATCCGTAATACCTATCTTATCCTGATGGTTATCACCACCGTATGGTTAGGTTTCCTGGGATTCCTCGACGACTATATCAAGATTTTCAAGCGCAACAAGGATGGCTTGAAAGGTAAGTATAAGATTGTTGGTCAGGTAAGTATCGGCTTCATCGTTGGTCTCACACTCTGGCTCAGTCCCGATGTAGTGGTTCGCGAGAATGTGAACGTCCGTCAGCAGAACCAGGAGATTGTGGTAAAGCATAAGAAGGAGGCTGTAAAATCGTTACAGACCACCATCCCATTCATAAAGAATCACAACCTGAACTACTCTAACGTGATGTCGTTCTGCGGCAAGTACAAGGTAGCTGCCGGTTGGATCATCTTCGTATTCATCACCATCTTTGCCGTTACAGCCGTATCAAACGGTGCCAACCTCAACGATGGTATGGATGGTATGTGTGCAGGAAACTCAGCTATCGTCGGTGTGGCGTTAGGCATACTGGCCTATGTGTCATCGCACATCGGTTATGCCTCATACTTCGACATCATGTATATCCCCCACTCTGAGGAGTTGGTTGTATTCCTCTGCGCATTCATCGGAGCCATGATTGGTTTCCTGTGGTACAATGCCTATCCCGCTCAGGTATTCATGGGCGATACCGGTTCGCTTACCATCGGTGGTATCATCGGTGTAGCCGCCATCATCATCCACAAGGAGTTGCTGCTGCCTATCCTGTGCGGTATCTTCTTCGTCGAGAGTCTGAGTGTGATTATCCAGACCCAGTGGTTCAAGTTCATGAAACGCAAGGGTCAGCGTGTGCGCGTATTCCGTGCCACACCTATCCACGACAATTTCCGTAAGCTCGACACACAGCTCGATGCTACAAGTAGATATATTCTGAAGAGTTGGCCTCATCGTCCGTTCCACGAGTCGAAGATCACTATCCGATTCTGGATCACCTCGATTATTCTGGCCGCCCTCACCATCATCACATTAAAGATGCGTTAAACAAGTATATGAAAAGGATTGTTATATTAGGAGCAGGAGAAAGTGGCGCAGGAGCCGCTGTTCTCGCAAAGAAAGAAGGTTTCGATGTGTTTGTATCAGACATGTCGAAGATTGCCGACAAGTACAAGAAACAGTTGGACGACCACCAGATTGAGTGGGAGGAGGGTCAGCACACAGAGGAGAAGATTCTGAATGCCGACGAAATCATCAAGAGTCCAGGCATCCCCGATACCGCTCCCATGATTCAGAAAATCATTGCCAAAGGTATCCATATCATCAGCGAGATTGAGTTTGCTGGTCGCTATACCGATTCAAAGATGATCTGTATCACAGGTTCTAACGGTAAGACCACCACTACCTCGCTCATCTATCATATCTTTAAGGAGGCTGGTTACGATGCCGGTCTGGCTGGTAACATCGGTAACTCGCTGGCTCTGCAGGTGGCCGAGGATCCACACGAATACTACATCATCGAGCTCAGCTCGTTCCAGCTCGACAATATGTACGATTTCCGTGCCGACATCGCTATTCTGCTGAATATCACCCCCGACCATCTGGATCGTTACAACTTCGAGATGCAGAACTATGTAGATGCCAAGATGCGTATCATCCAGAACCAGACAGATAAGGATGCCTTCATCTACTGGGCCGACGATCCCATCATCAAGCGCGAATTAGAGAAGTACGATATCCACTCTATCCAGTACCCATTCTCTGAGCTGAAAGAGAAGGGCGTGATTGGTTACATCGAGGAGGGCCAGTATAAGATTGAGAAGCCCGAGCCATTCAACATGGAGCAGGAGAGTCTGAGTCTGACGGGTAAGCACAACATCTACAACTCGCTGGCTGCCGGTATCGCTGCCGACATTGCTGGTATCAAGAAGGAAGAGATCCGCAAGAGTCTGAGCGACTTCCCTGGTGTTGAGCACCGTTTAGAAAAGGTATGCACCGTTCGTGGTGTGCAGTATATCAACGACTCAAAGGCCACCAACGTAGATGCCTGTTGGTATGCCCTCGAGGCTATGAAAACCAAGGTTATCCTCATTATCGGTGGTAAGGATAAGGGCAACGATTACGAGCCCATCAAACCACTGGTTAAGGAGAAGTGCTCGGGTATTGTGTACCTGGGTGCCGACAACCAGAAACTGCACGATAACTTCGACAACTTAGGCATTCCCGTTCGCGACACCCACTCTATGAAGGAGTGTATGGAGGCCTGCTACGAGATGGCCAAGCCAGGCGAAACCGTACTGTTAAGCCCCTGCTGTGCTTCGTTCGACCTCTTCAAGAACATGGAGGATCGCGGCGAGCAGTTTAAGACAATAGCAAGAAGTCTGTAAAGAATGAACAAGAAAATAGGCAACATCTTCAAAGGAGACAAGGTCATCTGGATGGTATTCTTCTTCCTCTGTATGATCAGTATTGTCGAGGTATTCTCTGCCTCGAGTAACCTGACGTATAAGAGCCAGAACTATATGGGTCCTATCGTGTTCCACACCGTCACCATCATATTGGGTGCTGTGGTAGCGGTAGTTACCCTTAACATCCCGTGCCGTTACTTCAAGCTGATGACGCCTTTCTTACTCATCATCACCGTAGTACTGCTGCTATGGGTACTGGCTGCTGGTGAACGAACCGGTGATGCCAGCCGATGGATTAATATCTTCGGCTTAACGTTCCAGCCGTCCGAGATAGCCAAAGGCACCATTGTGCTGGCCACAGCCCAGATTCTGAGTGCTATGCAACGCGAGAACGGAGCCGACAAAAAGGCCTTCAAGTACATCCTGTGCATCGTGGTCCCCATCGCCTTCCTAATTATGGTCGAGAACCTGTCGACGGCAGCCCTGCTGTGCTTGGTCGTATATCTCATGATGATCATCGGCCGTGTGCCCGCCCTGCAACTGATAAAACTGGCTGGTATAGTGATTGGTTTGGCCTTGGTAGGCTTGCTGCTCATCATGGCCGTAGGTAACGATACCAATGTGGCCGTAGATAAAGCCCAGACCGAGCAGGTGGTTACTGTCCCCAAGGAGAAGAGTAAAATCGAGAAGTTGCTGCACCGTGCCGACACCTGGAAATCACGTATCAAGAAATTCTCGAACAAAGAGGAGATTACTCCGGACCAGTACGACCTCGACAAGGATGCACAGGTGGCGCACGCTAACATTGCCATCGTATCGAGTAACATCATCGGTAAAGGTCCTGGTCAGTCGGTTGAGCGCGACTTCCTGTCACAGGCCTTCTCCGACTTTATCTTCGCTATTGTCATCGAGGAGTTAGGTATTGTAGGCGCCACAGCAGTAGTATTCCTTTACATTGTGCTGCTATACCGCACCGCCCGTATCGCCAGTCGCTGCGAGAACAATTTCCCAGCCTTCCTGGCCATGGGTCTAGCCCTGCTGTTAGTCATCCAGGCCTCGTTCAATATGCTGGTAGCCGTAGGTATCGCACCCGTTACCGGACAGCCGCTTCCACTCATCAGTAAAGGTGGTACATCTACCATCATTAACTGTGCCTACATCGGTGTTATATTAAGTGTTAGCCGTTCTGCGAAAAAAAGGGAGTTAAAAATAGCAGAATAAGAAATTAAATTTGTAATTTTGCACGCAATAAGCAAATATCATATGGAAGAACTAAGAGTCATCATTAGCGGAGGAGGCACTGGAGGACATATTTTCCCAGCCGTCTCAATAGCAAATGCCGTGAAGGCACTGCGTCCCGACGCCCAAATTCTGTTTGTTGGCGCCCTTGGACGAATGGAGATGCAACGCGTGCCAGCTGCAGGTTACGAAATCAAAGGTTTACCTATCTGCGGTTTCGACAGAAAGAATTTACTCAAGAACTTTAAGGTTCTGTACAAGATATGGAAGAGCCAGCGTATGGCCAAGCAGATTATCAAGGATTTTAAGCCTCAGGTAGCTGTAGGTGTTGGTGGTTATGCCAGCGGTCCTACCCTTAACAAGGCTGCCGCCATGGGTATCCCCTGCTTGATTCAGGAACAGAACTCATACGCAGGTGTTACCAACAAACTGTTGGCCAAGAAAGCCGCCAAGATCTGTGTGGCTTACGAGGGAATGGAGCGTTTCTTCCCTGCCGACAAGATTATCCTTACAGGAAATCCCGTACGTCAGGCTCTGCTCGACACAAAGATTTCACGCGAGGATGCCATCAAGACCTTTGGTCTCGATCCTACCAAGAAAACCATTCTGCTGGTAGGTGGTAGCCTTGGTGCCCGCACCGTCAACGAGAGCGTGCTGCAGCACCTCGACCTGGTAAAGGCTGCCGATGCCCAGTTTATCTGGCAAACCGGTAAGTACTACAGCGCTGAGATTGCCGAGCGTTTGAAGGGACAGGATATCCCCAACCTAGTGGTAACCGACTTTATCACCGATATGGGCGCTGCCTACAAGGCCGCCGATCTGGTTATCAGTCGTGCCGGCGCCAGCAGTATCTCGGAGTTCTGTCTTATTGGCAAGCCCGTTATCCTGGTACCAAGTCCTAATGTGGCCGAGGATCACCAGACCAAGAACGCTCTGGCTCTGGCCAACCGCGATGCAGCCATCTACGTGAAGGATGCCGACGCACCAGCCACCCTGTTGGAGCTGGCCATCAAGACGGTTGCCGATGCCCAGAAGCTGCAGTCGCTGAGCGAGAATGTTCTAAAGCTCGCCCTGCCCGACTCTGCCGACATCATTGCCAAGGAGGTTATCAAGTTGGCAGGAAAGTAAAAAGTGAAAAGCGAAGAGTGAAAAAGAGATTATGGAATTAAACGATATAAAAGCAGTATATTTTGTAGGCGCCGGTGGCATTGGAATGAGTGCCATCGCCCGTTATTTTATTAAGAAAGGCCTGGTGGTAGCTGGTTACGACAAGACCCCATCCGACCTGACCAAGCACCTCGAGAACGAGGGGATGCTTATCCACTACCATGAAAGTGTCGACGAGATTCCTCACGTGTGCAAGAAGAAAGAGTCGTGTCTGGTTATCTATACCCCAGCCATCCCTGCCGATCATCAGGAGCTCAAGTACTTCCGCGAGAACGGTTTCGAGATTCAGAAGCGTGCTCAGGTACTGGGCACCCTTACCAAGAGTCACAAAGGTCTCTGCGTAGCAGGTACTCATGGTAAGACCACCACATCTACCATGTGTGCACATATCATGCACCAGAGTCAGCTCGACTGTAATGCCTTCTTGGGTGGTATCTCCAAGAACTACGGCACCAACTATATCCTGTCGGATTCCGACTACGTGGTTATCGAGGCCGATGAGTTCGACCGCTCTTTCCACTGGCTGCGCCCTTGGATGAGCGTTATCACCTCTACCGACCCCGACCATCTGGACATCTATGGTACCAAAGAGGCTTACCTGGAGAGTTTCCGTCATTACACCGAGCTCATCCAGCCAGGCGGTGCCCTGATTATCCATCGCGATCTGGAGATGAAGCAGAACGTACAGGAAGGTGTTCGTATCTACGACTATAGTCTGAACGATGGCGACTTCCACGCTGAGAATATCCGCATTGATAACGGCGAGATTACATTCGATTTCATTTCGCCCATCGAGAGCGTTAAGAACGTACAGTTAGGTCAGCCCGTACCCATCAACATCGAGAACGGCATTGCCGCTATGGCTATGGCACAGCTGAATGGTTGTACAGCCGACGAACTGAAGTACGGCATGCAGACCTATGGTGGTGTGGATCGTCGTTTCGACTTCAAGATCAAGACCGATAAGTTAGTGTTCCTAAGCGATTACGCCCATCATCCAAAAGAGATCTATCAGAGTGCCAAGAGTATCCGCGAGCTGTATAAGAACAAGCATATCACAGCTATTTTCCAGCCCCACCTATACACCCGCACCCGCGATTTCTACAAGGATTTCGCCGATGCTCTGAGTCAGCTCGACGAGGTGATACTCACTGAGATATACCCCGCCCGCGAATTACCTATCGAAGGCGTTACCTCGCAGCTCATCTACGACAACCTGAAGCCAGGTGTGCAGAAGAAGATGATACAGAAGGCCGATGTACTCGACTACATCAAGGACCACGATTTCGAGGTACTCATCGTACTGGGCGCTGGCGACCTGGACAACCAGGTTCCCCAGATGGTCAAGATTCTAAATAGTAAATAGTATAATTGTAAAATATAAATGACTTTCAACTGGAAACATATCCTCTTGGTAGCCTGCAACGCAGCCGTTGGCATCTACTTGATACTGGCCGTCACCGCTTTCAACAGCCCCGACGAAGCCATGGCCAAAGCCTGCACCGAGGTTAACATCGACATCGAACAGGAGTCGATGGAGGGTTTTCTGAATCCAGCCGAAGTCAAGAAGCTGCTCACACAGCATCAGTTGTACCCACTCTCGCAACCCATGAACACCATCTCGCCACGCAAGATGGAGGAGACCCTGCTTAAGAGTCCGTTTGTTGAGAAGGCAGAGTGCTATAAAACACTGAACGGACATGTGTGCATCAGCATCAAACAGCGCATACCTGTTATCCGCATCATGGCCGAGAACGGCGAGAACTACTATCTCGACCATCATGGCAACATCATGCCCGAGGCAGGTTATGCCACCGATATTCTGGTAGCCACAGGCCGCATCAGCAAGAAGTACGCCCAGAAAGCCCTGTCGAAGGTGGCCAACCAGATTGTAGGCGATAGTTTCTGGCGCAACCAGGCTGTACAGCTCAACGTTCTGCCCAATGGGACCATCGAGATGGTACCCCGTGTAGGCGAGCATGTTGTGTACCTGGGCTCGCCCACAAATATCGACAGCAAGCTCGAACGTCTGCGTAAGTTCTACATCTACGGTCTTAACAAGGCCGGTTGGAACAAGTACAACTATATCAATGTAGAGTTCAGCAACCAAATTATATGTAAAAAAGTGAATAGTGATTAATAATATGGCAGCAAAGGATTTTATTGTAGCAATTGAACTCGGTTCGTCCAAAGTAACCGGAATCGCGGGACAGAAGAATCTCGACGGCAGCATCAACGTACTGGCTGTTGTCAAGGAGAACTCTTCGTCGTTTATCCGCAAAGGTGTGGTTTATAACATCGACAAGACCGCACAATGCCTTACCAGTATTATCAAGAAACTGGAGAATCAGCTCAAGACTCAGATCACACAGGTGTATGTCGGCGTTGGCGGTCAGTCAATCCGCAGCGTTAAGAACGTAGTAACCAAGGATCTTCCAGGCGAAACCATCATCACACAGGATATGGTAATCGAACTGATGGATGCTAACCGTAACATGACCTACCAAGACCAGGAAATTCTCGATGCTGCCGTACAGGAATACAAGGTTGGCACCCAGTTCCAGCTGGACCCAGTAGGCATCCAGGCCACCCATCTCGAAGGTCACTTCCTGAACATTCTGGAGCGCAAGGCCTTCTACCGCAATCTGAACAAGTGCTTCGAGACAGCCGGCATCAACGTAGCTGAGATGTACCTCGCACCATTGGCACTAGCCGATAGCGTGCTTACCGAGGTTGAGAAGCGCTCTGGCTGTGCCCTTGTCGACCTCGGTTCGGATACCACTACTGTATCTGTTTATTCAAAGAATATCCTGCGCCATCTGGCTGTCATCCCTTTGGGCAGCAATAATATCACCAAGGATATCGCCACCCTCCAGATGGAAGAGAGCGATGCCGAGAAGATGAAACTGAAGTACGGTTCGGCCTATACCGACAACAACGAAATCGACAACGAGCTCAAGTACTCTATCGATCCCGACCGTCAGGTTGAGAGCCGTAAGTTCATCGAGATTGTAGAGGGTCGCTTAGAGGAGATTATCGAAAACGTATGGTACCAGATACCATCTGAATATTACGACAAACTGTTAGGCGGTATCATCCTGACAGGTGGTGGTTCGAACATGAAGAACATCGAGAAAGCCTTCTTCAACCACACTCATGTAGACAAAATCCGCATCGCCAAGTTTGTATCGCAGACTGTGCAGACCAGCAACGAGGACATCAAGGCCCACAACGGCACGATGAACACCGTATTAGGTCTGCTGGCCAAGGGCGACATCAACTGCGCCGGCGATGCTTTCGATCCTAACGGCGACCTGTTTGCCAGTCTGAGACCTCAGACACCACATCTCACTAACGACCAGCGCCCAGCCCGTCAGACTACCGATCTGCCAGCAGGTGTTATCCGTACCGAGGCCGAGAAGCAGAAAGCCGAAGAGGAGCGCCGCCGCCAGCAGGAGGAGGAAGAGCGCGCACGCCTTGAGGAGGAGCGCCGCCAGCAAGAGGAAGAGGCCCGCATCCGCAAGGAAAACAGCACCTGGAACAAGTTCAAGAAGGGACTCCTGAACTTTGGAAAGAAGATTGTTGAAGAAGAAGATTAAAAAAGAAGAAGAATTATGGAGAATAATATGAATATAGACATCCTGGACTTCGGAGCACCGGAGAAGGAGCACAGCATTATCAAAGTGATTGGTGTTGGCGGTGGTGGTGGCAATGCTGTTAACCACATGTATCGCGAAGGCATTCACGATGTTACATTCGTGCTTTGCAACACCGATAACCAGGCACTTAACGATTCGCCCGTACCCGTACATCTCCAGTTGGGTAAGGAGGGTCTTGGTGCAGGAAACAAGCCTGAGAAGGCTCGTCAGGCTGCCGAAGAGAGTATCGACGACATCCGCACCATGCTGAACGACGGCACCCGCATGGCATTCATCACCGCAGGTATGGGTGGTGGTACCGGTACTGGTGCAGCCCCTGTTATCGCCCGCGTTTCTAAGGAGTTGGGTATCCTTACCGTAGGTATCGTTACTATCCCCTTCCGCTTTGAGGGCGACCGCAAGATCGACCAGGCTCTCGACGGTGTCGAGGAGATGTCGAAACATGTCGACGCCCTGCTGGTTATCAACAACGAGCGCCTGCGTGAGATTTATCCAGAGCTGTCGGTTCTCGATGCCTTTGGCAAGGCCGACGACACACTGAGTGTTGCCGCCAAGTCAATCGCCGAGATTATCACTGTTCACGGACTCATCAACCTCGACTTCAACGATGTAAAGACCGTACTGAAGGATGGTGGTGTAGCTATCATGAGTACCGGTTATGGCGAGGGCGAAGGTCGTGTAAAGAAGGCTATTGAGGATGCCCTCAACTCACCGCTGCTTAACGATAACGACATCTTCAACTCTAAGAAGATTCTGCTCTCTATCTCGTTTGCTGGCTCAAAGGATGGTCAGTCATCACTTATGATGGAGGAGATGAACGATGTTAACGACTTCATGGCTAAGTTCGGCAACGACTTTGAGATTAAATGGGGATTGGCAACCGACCTTGAGCTGGGCAAGAAGGTTAAGGTAACTATCCTGGCCACCGGTTTCGGCATCGAGAATGTAGATGGTATGAACGGCCACCTGAAGAAGCACTCTCAGGAGGATATCAACCGTATTGCTGCCGAGCAGGAGAAAGCAGCCGAGCGTCAGGACCGTCGTAACCGCTACTATGGCGGCGAGGGTGCCACCAAGCGCTACAAGCGCCGTCCAAACATCTACCTGTTCCGTCCTGAGGATCTGGATAACGACGATGTGATCTCTGCTGTTGAGCAGACACCTACCTACAAGCGTACCCGCGAGATTCTGGATAGCATCAACTCGCAGGCCAGCAACGTAGATGAGATTGTGAACATCGACGAGCCCAACCAGGAGCCACAGGAACCTATTCAGGGCACTATTAAGTTTATGTAAATCAGCTGCCTTACTGATATAAGGCTTGCAATACCTCTATCGACTTCATCTCTGGGAAATCCGGCAGATGGAGTCGATAATATTTTAGTGATACCTCCAGCAAGCGGTTGCGCTCCTGGTGTGACATGCGGAACAGATGCATCGTAGGAAAATCCATACGCATCATCAGCTGTACCTTCTGTGCCTCTTCAGGATGCAGAAAGTCGCGATGCACAGGCGGCACGGGCATAAACACACTCTCACGCAAGTCAAAATAATCGCCATCCTTGTAATCGTCAAGATTCGGATAGAAACCCAAAAAACGTGTCAGCCTCAACAAGAACACCAGGTGGAAATTAGCAAAACTCGTCTGCTGACCATCCAGCCATACAATACTATTCTCCAGATACTCGTACAGCAACTCGTTACGCTGTTCCGATCGCAACGCATAATACAGGAATTCGGCTACAAATAGCGAGATGGCCAACTTGTCGGGCTCAAACGGTATCGATGCAAAGGGGGCAGCCAACCGTACATCGTGCAACTTCTGCAGCTGCTGTCTTGGACGTATATCGGTTTCTATTTCCAAAATAGTCAATGGCTGGAAAAACTGCTTCTTTACCTTCCCCTTGGGTGTTTTGGGTATGCTCACAATAAACGCCTGCCTACCAAACACTTTGGTAAACATATCTACTATCAGTCGGGTTTCGCCGTATTTGATAGCATGCAGCACAATAGCCTGAGTTTTCGTCAACATACGGTGCAAAGGTACGAAAAATATTCGTAAAATGTTATTTTTTACTAAAAAAATTTGGTAGAACCGAAAAATAGTAGTACCTTTGCACCCGCATTTTGCGCGATGGTCCCTTCGTCTATCGGTTAGGACGAGAGATTTTCATTCTCTAAAGAGGAGTTCGACTCTCCTAGGGACTACAAAATTTAAATCTGTCATCTGCACAGCCATGTGCTACCAGCCTTCAAGGATGGGATAAGGTGGCGGAGGGTTCGCAAGAACCCGCCCAGGGCAGCCTTAACGACGTAAGACCCATAAGCTTTATATTAACAATTTAAATTTCATTCAAAAAACATGGCAAATCACAAGTCATCAGTGAAGAGAATCCGTCAGGAGAAGAAAAGAGCACTTCACAATCACTACTACGCAAAGACAATGCGTAACGCAGTTCGCAAGCTCCGTGCTACAACAAACAAGGAAGAGGCTGTAGCTCTGTTCCCAAAGGTACAGAAGATGCTGGACAAGCTGGCTAAGACCAACGTAATCCACAAGAACAAGGCCGCAAACCTGAAGTCAAGCCTTGCACTGCACGTTAACAAGCTGGGATAATATTTACCCAACAAATAAGTACAAGCCGTAGCCCCAAGAGGGTTGCGGCTTTCTTTTTTCAGTTTTTTAGCAGATAAACTACGTTTATCTGAACTTTTTTTTGTACCTTTGCAACCAAAATGGTAAATTTCGAGAATCGAAAAATTGAAGAATTAAAATAATGACAGAAGAACAACTGAACCAAGAACAAAACTACTCCGCGAGTAACATTCAGGTACTCGAGGGTTTGGAAGCTGTACGTAAGCGTCCTGCTATGTACATTGGCGACATCAGTGAGAAGGGTCTCCACCATCTGGTAAACGAAACCGTTGATAACTCTATCGACGAGGCCATGGCTGGCTACTGTACCCACATCGAGGTAACCATCAACGAGGATAACTCAATCACCGTTCAGGACAACGGTCGTGGTATCCCAGTAGATGAGCACGAGAAGATGCACAAGAGCGCCCTCGAGGTGGTTATGACAGTACTCCACGCTGGTGGTAAGTTCGATAAGGGCTCATACAAGGTATCAGGTGGTCTGCATGGTGTAGGTGTAAGCTGTGTAAACGCGCTCTCTACCCACATGATGTCGCAGGTATTCCGTAACGGTCACATCTACCAGCAGGAGTACGAGAAGGGTAAGCCCCTCTACGACGTAAAGATTGTAGGCGACACCGACAAGACCGGTACCCGCCAGCAGTTCTGGCCCGACGGCAGCATTTTTACTACTACCGAGTATAAATACGACATCATCGCTAAGCGTATGCGCGAGCTGGCATATCTGAATGCCGGTATCACCATCACACTTACCGACTTGCGTCCTGATGAGGAGGGCAACCTCCGTCAGCCCGAGGTATTCCATGCCAAGGAGGGACTCAAGGAGTTCGTTCGCTACGTCGATCGTCACCGCACCTCAATCATCGGCGATCCTATCTGCCTGAAAACTGAGAAGGATGGTGTGCCCATCGAGGTAGCTCTGCTGTACAACAGCGATTATTCAGAGAATATCCACTCTTACGTTAATAATATCAACACCATCGAGGGTGGTACCCACCTTACTGGTTTCCGCATCGCTCTGGCCCGCACTCTGAAGAAGTATGCCGACGAGGACGATCAGCTGCGCAAGCAGATTGAGAAGGCCAAGATCGAGGTAGCCCAGGACGACTTCCGCGAAGGTCTTACCGCTATCATCTCTGTTAAGGTTGCTGAGCCTCAGTTCGAGGGTCAGACCAAGACCAAGCTGGGTAACAGTGAGGTGAACGGAGCCGTACAGAAGGCCGTAGGCGAGGCGATGACCAACTACCTGGAGGAGAACCCCAAAGAGGCTCATACCATCTGCGAGAAGGTTATTCTGGCCGCTACAGCACGTATTGCAGCCCGTAAGGCCCGCGAGAGTGTACAGCGTAAGAATCCTATGACTGGTGGTGGTCTGCCTGGTAAGCTGGCCGACTGCTCAAACAAGGATCCTAAGGAGTGTGAGATCTTCCTCGTCGAGGGTGACTCGGCCGGTGGTTCTGCCAAGCAGGGTCGCGACCGTCACTTCCAGGCCATCCTGCCTCTGCGTGGTAAGATTCTGAATGTAGAAAAGGTACAGTGGCACCGTGTGTTCGAGGCCGAATCAGTTATGAACATCATCCAGAGTATCGGTGTACGCTTCGGCGTTGACGGCGAGGACTCAAAGGATGCCAATATCGATAAGCTGCGTTACGATAAGATTATCATCATGACCGACGCCGACGTCGATGGTTCTCACATCGACACACTGATCATGACACTCTTCTATCGCTTCATGCCACAGGTTATCCAGGGTGGTCACCTTTACATCGCTACCCCTCCACTCTACAAGTGTACTTATAAGAAGACCTCAGAGTACTGCTACACCGAGCAGCAGCGCCAGGCATTCATCGATAAGTACGTGGCTGGCAACGGCGACGACAAGGGCTTGCACACTCAGCGCTACAAAGGTCTTGGTGAGATGAACCCAGAGCAGCTTTGGGAAACCACCATGAACCCCGAGAACCGCTTGCTCAAGCAGGTTACCATCGAGAATGCTGCCGAGGCCGACGAGATCTTCTCAATGCTGATGGGTGACGACGTAGAACCACGCCGCGAGTTCATCGAGAAGAACGCCACCTACGCCAATATCGACGCATAATAATACGTCAGATACGACAACAAAACAACTTGTTTTGTAGCGTAAAAGATAGTCTTTTACTATTTAAGAAGCTATCTCTTACAAAGCAAAACAAGTTGTTTTGTTTTTATACATGTATCATATTAGGAGTGATACTTCCACAAAAAGCATCACTACACCTATCATTCTGTATTTCAACACCTTATACATAAAAGTGATACTTTACGTATTCTACCACATCATCATGCGGAGGGTGCGCTGGGCAGCGGAAAGATGGTCGAATCTATCTTCACCGTTACCGCAAACCTATTTTCTGGCATTCCACCCACTTCTGGGCCGAAGCACCGATGGCAAACATTGCCATCAATCCTTGAAAACATATCTTTTTCACTATTCTTTAATTTGTATTTGGGATGGTGAGGATGAAGCGACAGCCAGAGTGGTAGGTGGTGTCGAGAACTACATCGCCGCCGAGGTTCTGAGCGTGGCGCTTGGCAAGCGGCAAGCCCAAGCCGAGACCTTCGGAGAGGTCGTCGACCTTGGTAAAGAACTTAAACAGGTGCTCTACTTCGGCCTCAGGGATGCCGTTACCCTGATCCTGAACCACAAAGCTAACCATAGCCTCATCGGCCGATACCTGCAACTCCACATGCTTTCCGTCGGAATACTTGGCGGCATTGTACAGCAGCTCCAACAACGCATGCATAAAATAGGTGCGGTTGGTAAGCACACTGAAATCGTCGGCCAGTTGCGACTGAATGCTGATGCTGACACCAGGATAGCGCTGGCGCACCACATCTGCAGCCTGATGGACCTCTTGTACACACAGCAGCGTGTCGGTTTTATCGCAATTCATCTCCTCGTTCAGTCCAGAATCAGAGCTGTCGAACAGCATCTGCACCATGCGGTTAAGCTGGGTGGCATTATGGTTCATGGTATCGGTAACATTCTTCAGATCGTCGTCCGACAGGTTACCGCTACCAGCATCGCTCAGCACCTGAGCAAAGCCCATAATGATATTCAGCGGCGTGCGTATCTGGTGGGTAACGTTCTGTATAAAAGTGGTCTTCTGGCGGTCGGCCTCCTGAGCCATACGGGTGGCCTGCAGCAGTTCCTCGTTGCGCTGGCGGGTCTGGTCGCTCACAAAGCGCACACTCTTCATGTGGTAGTTAAGCGATTCCAGCATCTGTGCAAAGCTGTTCTGCAAACGGCCTATCACATCGATACGTGTGGTGCGAGGGATAGTAACATCCATGTTACCAGCTGTAATGCTCTGGGTTTTATCCAGCAGCTCGTGCAGCGGACGGATGGTATGAGCCATAGCGCGATGACTCAACAGAATAATCACCAGCAAGCCGAGTACCAGCAGCGATACCACGATATAAATCAGTCGATGGTAACCTTCCATCACATCGCTATCAGGACACACAATAGCCAGGCTCCACTTGGTGCCAGGCACAGGCTGGTAGCAAACTATACAATCGGCACCATCCATGTTTACCATCATATTACCCCTTTTGCCGCTGGTCATCTCGTGTCCCAGTACTATCTGGTCGGCCTGTTTGCGGGTATCAGCGCCCGTAAAGATGGTTTGTTTAAACAGCAGCGTAGAATCGGGATGCACATAATAGCGGCCATTCTCGCCTATCAGCATGAAATAAGAATGGGGATAGGGTTTCATAGCCGACATTTCGTGCGATAGTCGCAACAACGAGAGGTCGGTAGAAATCACACCCACAAACGCGCTATCGGCATTATAAAGCGGTTTGCAATACGATGCCAACATGCCGTCGAGAGTGAGCTCCAACGAGTCAACCTCGTCGTAATAGGCTACCCAACAGGCATCGCGCAACTGGTGGGGCGTTTTATACCATACCTTATTAAAATAGTCGTAGGGCTCTTCGATAACTGTGGTTACCGAGTCGGCCTTGCGCACCGAGTAAGCCGAGAAATAACGTCCGTACTGGGGGAACATGTCAGGTTGGGCACTGATAGAGCATCCATCAATATGGGGATTAAGACTCACGATACGGTTGGCAAAATACAACAGCGAGTCGGGTGTAAACACCTGCTCTACCTGCCACAGATTGGCATTTGTAGCCGTCTCGATAGTCAGGAAATGACGGTTAAGCTGCTGCATGGTGGCATTCAGAACGCTGCTGGCATGCCCGATGGCCTCGTTACGAATCATTTTTCGCGACTGAGTGAACAGCACACCCAGCGAGATGACAAAGATGGGAGCAGCCAGAATCAGGAGTGCCACGCTGAGCTTGGTTGAGAACGACTTACGGATATTAATCATGATCGGCCTCCTTTCTCATTTCATCGTCCGACATCGATATCAGATTCTTCAGCAACTCGGTGATGGCCTTACCCTTCTTCTGTACATCGCTCACCAACTGGGCTGTATCACGATCCGACTGACTGCAAAGCTGCAGCACATCCTTCTCGATGGCATCGGCAGGTTCCGTCATCTGGTTGGTCATGTTATGCAGGAACGAGGTTTTCATACGGTCGGCCTTCTTAGCCTGATCGTAAGCCTTTCGCAATCCCTCGCAGCGCTGATACAAGGTATTCTTCAGGCTCTCCAGCTCATCTATCTGGGTGGCCAGCGAGCGTTGCATCAGTTGGAACTTATCCTGCAAACGTCCCACCTCATCAATATGTTTGCTATCAGGGATGGGCTCGCTAAAGTTACCTGCGGCAATATGCTGCGCCTGCGACGTAAGCATAAGCAGAGGCTTCAAGCGGCTCTTGATAACCGCATGACTCAACAGGAATGTCAACAGCAAACCTATAATACTGATAACCAGCACATAGTACTGCAAATTGTTGTAATCGCCAAAGATATCGCGCTCAGGATAGATGATGCCTGCGCTCCAACCCAGATGCCCGATGGTGCGACCACGCACGCTGCTACGACTGAAGGGCTTGAAATACACATAGAAATCGGTACCCCACAAACGGAATGTGCGATAATCGGTCTGACCGGCTATCATGGCCTGCACAGCCCCGACAAGTTCAGCGTTGGCATTAGCCTTAGATATCTCGATGGCCGACTGTTGTATGAGCTGCTCAGCATCGGGATGCACAATAAAGTTGCCCACGCTGTCGAGCAGTACACAGAACGAGTTCTCGGATGGTTTGGTCTGAGCCACAATACGTGAGAGCAATCCTATCGACACATCGGTACTGACGTAACCCGCAAGCTGCCCTGCTGTATTATACAACGGCACGCTGAAACTGATAAGCGGCTCCTTACCCTCCTGAACAGGTTTTACGGTCCACTTCGACTCGCTTACTGTAGTATCGCCAAGGGCGATGGTGCAATCGGCCACATAGGGGTTACTATCTATGAGTTTGCGGCGATAGAGTTCCAATGCCTCTGGATTGTTGATACGAGATGGCAGACTGTAATACACATTACCCGTAGCCTGCTCAACACTCAGCAGAATGTTATCGATATTCTGCACAGTGGCATCGAGGGTCAGGGTAACGCGTGCCAAGGTTTCCTCCCTTACTTTCTTACGCGAGTAAAGCAGCATGACTACCAACGAGGCTATGAGAAGAACGGCCATAGCCGAGACAGCCATCAGACTGATTTTGACTGATAGACGGCCTTTGATAAAGTTAGTTAGTTTAGTCATACTTACCTGCGTTTTTGTTTACTTGTACTCCTTAGCTTTTCGTTTGCCTTGCAGCACCGCCAGGGCGTTCAGGGCCAGCGCTTCCATCTCGTCTTCGCCAGGGAAACAGCGGATGGGTGCCAGAAAGCCTACACGCTCGCGGATACGACTCACGATATATTCACTCCTAGCAAGACCACCTGTTAGCAGGATGGCATCTATCTGACCACAGAGCACAGCACTCTCGGAGGCGATGTTCTTGGCCACATGATATATCATCGCATCCAGGATTAGCTTGGCGTGCTGGTCGCCATAATCCTCGATGCGTCGCAACACCTCGCGCACATCGTTGGTACCCAGGTGGGCATTCAGTCCGGCCTTGCCGGCAATGCGCTTCAGCAGTTGCTTCTCGTTATATTTTCCACTAAAACAAAGTCGGATGAGATCCGATGCTGGCAGCGAACCAGCACGTTCGGGCGAGAACGGGCCCTCGCCATCCAGGGCGTTGTTGGCATCAACGGCACGGCCCTTTTCGTGGGCTGCGATAGAGATGCCGCCACCCATGTGGCAGATAATCAGATTCAGGTCTTCGTACTCCTTACCTATCTCCGATGCATACCTGCGAGCTATGGCGCGCTGGTTAAGGGCATGCCAGATGCAGATACGGTTCATCAGCGGCGAACCTGAGATACGGGCATAGTCGTTCAACTCATCCACCACACCAGGATCGGCTATAAACGAGCGGCAATGAGGGATGGTTGCAGCTATCTCGTGGGCTATCAGGCAGCCTAAGTTACAAGCATGATTATGCAGGGCAATACCGCTGTGGGTATCCTGTATCATCAGGTCGTTAATCTCGTAAACACCACCTTCGAGCGGTTTCACCAGTCCGCCTCGGCCTATCACAGCATCAAACTCCACGGGTATATCGGCCTGGCGCAACTCGTCGAGTACCAGCTGTTTTCTAAAGTCCTGCTGTTCTATCACATCGTCGAAACGGGCCAGTTCGTCGGCACTATGGGCAATGGTGCGGACCAGCAGAGGCGATTCGTCGTCGAAAACGGCAATCTTCGTTGATGTTGAACCTGGATTTATAACTAATATCTTCATTAAATTGCTGCTAAAGCCAAAGAGTAGTACTTTGAATCGGGGCTGTCGGCACGCGATGGCAGCACGCAGCAGCACTGGGTGCCCTGCAACACACCAGCCGTCTTGGCATAGCCAAACAGGGTGATGGTTTTGTAGAACACATTACCAGCCACGATATCGGGGAATATCAACGCATCGGCCTGTCCGTCAATCACGCTGTGGATACCTTTTTCGCGCAGACTAACGGAGTCAAGCGATGTCTTGAGGTCGAGCGGACCGTCGATGATGCATCGACCGAACTTACCCGTCTGAGCCTCGGCTATAATCTCTAAGTAATCCACGGTATATGGGAATGTTTTGGCGCTCACCTTCTCTGCACAATGAATCAACGAGATACGAGGCTCTTCGATACCCAAGGCGTGGCACACATAGTTTACATAGTGTATCTGCTGGCGGCGCTGGGCCTCGGTGGGTACAGGAATCACGGCTGCATCGGTAAAAAACAGCAGCTTCTCGTACTTGGGAATCTCGGCCATTGCCACATGGGTGAGCACATGGCCTGGACGCAGAATACCATGCTCCTTATCAAGGATAGCCTTCAACAACACATCGGTGTTCACAAGGCCCTTCATCAGGATGTCAGCCTCGCCATTCTTGCACATCGCCACAGCACGTCGAGCACATTCCTCCTTATCCTCGCCATCCACATAGATAGGCTCGATAAATCCCATTTCCTTACCCTTCTCAACAGCGTATCGGGTGCTGGCATCGTTGGCACAAACCACAGCCACACGCTTCTTGTCGCCACGCTGCTGGAGGAATACTATCATATCATTTAAAGTTCGTATCGACTGCATAGGTTTATCAATTTTATCGGTTTAATGGCGCAAATATACAAATATTTTTGTATCTTTGCAAGCAGAAACCGATAAAAACAAAAAAAAATGAAGAATTACCTGCTTTTACTAACTATGACGTGCCTAACTGCTACGGCACAGCAGCAGGCTCCAATGGTATTGGAGTACAACAAACCAGCTACATTTTTCGAAGAATCGCTACCTATTGGTAACGGTAGGATGGGTGCCCTGATTTATGGCGGCACCGACGACAACGTGATTTATCTGAACGACATTACGCTGTGGACAGGTAAACCCGTGGATCGCAACCTGGATGCCGATGCCCACAAGTGGATACCTGAGATTCGCAAGGCGCTGTTTAACGAGAACTATGCGCTGGCCGACTCGCTACAGCTGCACGTGCAGGGTCCTAACTCGCAGCACTACCAGCCCCTGGGCACACTGCATATCAAGGACTTAGGTCTGGGCGAGATTAAGCACTACCGCCGCACGCTGAATATCGACTCGGCGATTGTTCGTGACAGTTACGAACGCGACGGCCGCAGCATCACCCGCGAGTACTTTGCCTCAAATCCTGATAAGCTGATAGCTATCCGATTGCGTGGCGACATCAACTGCCAGATAGCCCTTACAGCCCAAGTGCCCCACCAGGTAAAGAGCGGCTTAGGTCAGCTTACCATGACGGGCCATGCCACTGGCGACCCTCAGGAGAGCACACATTTCTGTACCATCCTGAGCGTAAAGACCGATGGCGAGATGGCTGCCAGCGACTCATCGCTCACCATCACCAAAGCCAAAGAGGCTATCATCTATATTGTAAACGAAACCAGCTTTAACGGGTTCGACAAGCACCCTGTACGCGAGGGTGCCAACTACCTGGAGGCTGTAACCAACGACCTGTGGCACACACAGAACATGACGTTCGACGAGTTCTATGCCCGCCACCTGGCCGACTATAAGACTATCTACAACCGCGTAAAAATATGTCTGAACAAGGGCGGACGTAATCCTAAGGACCTGCCAGGTGCCAAGGATCGCCGTATGACCGACGAGATGCTGCTGGACTATACAAACGGCAACGACCAGACACCTTATCTGGAGGAGCTTTACTTCCAGTTCGGCCGCTATCTGCTTATCTCAGCCTCGCGCACCAAGAACGTGCCTGCCAACCTGCAGGGCTTGTGGGCACCCCAGCTGTGGTCGCCCTGGCGTGGCAACTATACGGTAAACATCAACTTGGAGGAGAACTACTGGCCTGCCTTTGTGGCTAACATGGCCGAGATGGCCGAGCCACTTGACGGTTTTATTGCCGGACTGGCTGCCAACGGTAAGTTCACCGCCAAGAACTACTATAACATTCACGAGGGCTGGTGCTCGAGTCATAACAGCGACATCTGGGCGATGACCAACCCTGTGGGCGAGAAGAACGAGAGTCCGGAGTGGAGTAACTGGAACCTGGGTGGTGCCTGGTTGGTAAACACCCTGTGGGAGCACTACCAGTTTACACAGGATAAGGCTTACCTGAAGAATGTGGCCTATCCGCTGATGAAGGGTGCTGCCCAGTTCTGCTTGCGTTGGCTCATCGACAACCCCAAGCAGCCAGGCGAGCTGATTACTGCCCCCAGCACATCGCCCGAAAACGAGTATAAGACCGACAAGGGCTATCACGGCACTACCTGCTACGGCGGTACAGCCGATCTGGCCATTATCCGCGAGCTGTTCATCAACACCATTGCTGCAGGCAAGGTGCTCGGACTGAAAAACAAAGAGATGGAGCAGGCCTTGGCTAAGCTGCACCCCTACACTATCGGCCACATGGGCGACCTGAACGAGTGGTACTACGACTGGGACGACTGGGATTTCCAGCATCGCCATCAGAGCCACCTCATCGGTCTCTACCCAGGCAATCATCTTACTGATGCTACTCTGCAGAAGGCTGCCGAGCGCTCGCTGGAGATTAAGGGCGACAAGACCACCGGCTGGAGCACAGGCTGGCGTATTAACCTGTGGGCCCGATTGCACAACGCCAAGCAGGCTTATCACATCTACCAGAAGCTGCTTACACCTATTGCCCCACGCGGTGTGCGTAAGGAGGATTGGAAGGCCTGGCACAAGGGCGGCGGTACCTACCCCAACCTGTTTGATGCGCACCCACCCTTCCAGATTGACGGTAATTTTGGCGGAACAGCCGGTGTGTGCGAGATGCTGATGCAATCTACTCTGACTAATGGTCAGGCCACCATCGAGTTACTGCCTGCATGCCCTGAGCAGTGGCAGGATGGCGCCATCAGCGGCCTGTGCGCTCGTGGTGGCTACGAGGTAAGCTTCGAGTGGAAAAATGGCAAGGTGCGCGGTTGCAGCATCAAGGCCAAGAAAGCAGGTACACTTACGCTTAAATATAACGGTCAGCAGAAGAAGGTAAAACTGAAGGCTGGCGAGACACAAAACATTAAAACATGGTAAAAGCTAAAAAGCAAATACTGATACAGGACACTGAGTTTAAAAAGGCAAAAAACTGGGAAGGATCGGTTTGTCTCGACGACGACCTGCTGTTGTCCGACCAGATTAACAAGGCCCCTATGCCCAGCGAGCCCAGAAAGATGAACTTCATTCTGATTGGCCTTTGCACCAAAGGTCAGATCAGCTATCGCATGGATACCGAAGAACTGGTGGTACATGCCGGTGAGATGCTTGTGGCTAGCGAACGCCACGTGATTGATGGCTATCAGCCCTCAGCGGATATGGAGGGACTTTGCATCATGATGAGTGTGGATTTCTTCCACGAGATCATCAAGAGCGTACACGATGTAAGCTCGCTGTTTGTGTTTGCCCGCATGCAGCCTGTGATGAAACTCGAGGCCGATGAGATCGCTACGTTCACAGAATACTTCCAGTTTATCAAACAGAAAATCAGCGACAACCACAACCACTTCCGTAAGGACCTGATTCGCACGCTCATGCTGGCCATGTTCTACGATGTGGGTAATGTGATTTACAGAGTGAAGAATTTCGACGAGTCGCTGCTGCGTTCTGAGAAGGTGTTTACACGATTCCTGAAGATGGTTGAGGAAAACTGCAAACGCGAACGCCGCGTCAGCTGGTATGCCCAGCAGCTCAACATCACCCCCAAATATCTTTCTACAGCCGTTAAGCGCATCAGCGGTCGCACAGCCGTAGAATGGATCGAGAGTTATGTAACCATGGAGTTACGCGTGCTGCTAAAGAACAGCACCAAATCCATCAAGGAGATAACCGAAGAGTTGAACTTCCCCAATCAGAGTTTTCTGGGCAAGTACTTTAAGGAACACGTGGGCATGACGCCCTCGGCCTATCGCAAATCATAGGTAGCCCTGCTCCTTCAGTTCGCTCACGGTATCAAGCAACTCCTGATACCAAGCCTCGCCGAAGCGTCGGATCAGCGGATCGCGCAGGAACTGATACAGATACAGATTCTCCTGAATACCCTTGGCGATGGCCATCTTACAAACGCTCCAGCGGTTGTAGTTCAGGCCCGTCAAACCGCCGCCAAGCTGCTTTTCGCGGATAGGATACAAAGCACAGCTAATAGGCTTGCAGAAGTGGGTACGCCCTGCTCTGTAAGCCTTTTCTAATGCACATAGGCAACAGTTCTTAATGGGCAAGTGGGTGTTCCAGTCCTCAATGTCGCCGTAATAGGTAAACACACAATCTTTTCCACCAACAATACTGGTTACCAGGTCGCCCTCCTGATCGGTGTAGGCCACGCCCTGCTTGTCGATAACAGCCTGGGCCGATGCCGAGAGGTCGTCCCACACGTCATCCACGCATTCTTCGATGGCAGCTATCTCGTCCATCGTTACAGGGGCGCCTGCATCGCCTTCAACACAGCACTCGCCCTTGCAAACGCTCAGGTCGCAACAAAACTTCTCCGTCAGTATCTCCGACGAGAGCAACACATCACCTACTTGTATAATTGGGGGAATTGTATTCAATTTAGAATTGATATTTTAGAATTAAGAGATATTTACCACTGGATGGGAGCCTGGCCGTTCTGCTCTAAGTAAGCATTACAGCGCGAGAATTGGTGCTGACCGAACCAGCCGCCACGATTAGCACTCAGTGGCGATGGGTGTACGCTCTCAAGCACCAGGTTGTTCTGCTTGTCAATCATATACGCCTTCGAGCGGGCATAGCCGCCCCACAGCATATACACCAGGTGCTGGCGGTTCTTGGCCAACGCCAGTATAGCGGCATCGGTAAACTTCTGCCATCCCAGCGACGAGTGACTGTTGGCCTGATGGGCACGAACGGTAAGCGAAGCATTCAGCAGCAGCACGCCCTGCTCGGCCCAACGGGTAAGATTGCCCGATGTGGGGATTGGCGTACCAAGGTCGGTCTGAATCTCCTTGAAGATATTCTGCAGCGAGGGCGGAAACTGGATACCGTCCTGAACCGAGAAACTCAGTCCGTGTGCCTGTCCTGGCTCGTGATAGGGGTCCTGACCGATAATCACCACTTTCACCTTGTCGAACGGACACAGGTTAAAGGCATTGAATATCAGTTTGCCTGGGGGATAGCACGTGTATTGCTGATACTCTGCACGAACAGAATTGGTGAGCCCAACAAAGTAGTCTTTGTCGAACTCACCAAGTAAATGCTGTTTCCAGCTTTGTTCTATCTGAACATCCATTATTTATTAATCGCAAATAAGGTTCTCACCAGTCATGTCGGCAGGCTGCTCCAGACCCATGATGTGCAGGATTGAAGGAGCCACGTCGGCCAGACGTCCGTCCTTAACTGTAGCCGAGTTGTTGTTGGTTACATAGATGAAAGGAACGGGGTTCAGTGAGTGAGCGGTATTTGGAGTACCATCGGCGTTGATAGCGTTATCGGCATTACCGTGGTCGGCAATGATGATAGCCTCGTAATCGTTAGCCTTAGCTGCCTCGATTACATCCTTCACGCAGTTGTCAACAGCCCAAACAGCCTTGGCAATAGCGTTGTAGATACCAGTGTGACCTACCATGTCGCCGTTAGCGAAGTTAACTACGATAAAGTCGTACTTAGCCTCGTTGATAGCAGCCACCAGCTTATCCTTTACCTCGAAGGCGCTCATCTCAGGCTTCAGGTCGTAGGTAGCAACCTTTGGACTTGGAACCAGGATACGATCCTCGCCCTCGTATGGCTGCTCGCGACCACCGTTGAAGAAGAATGTTACGTGAGCATACTTCTCGGTCTCGGCAGTGTGCAGCTGCTTCTTGCCCTGCTTGCTCAGGTACTCGCCCAGTGTGTTCTCAACGTTCTCCTTGGGGAACAGGATGTTCACACCCTTGAAGTTAGCGTCGTATGGAGTCATGCAGTAGTACTGCAGGCCAGGGATAGTCTTCATGCCCTGCTCTGGCATATCCTCCTGAGTCAGTGCGATAGTCATCTCCTTAGCACGGTCGTTACGGAAGTTGATGAAGATTACTACATCCCCCTCTTCGATGCAACCGTTAACAGCAGCATTGTGAATAGGCTTTACGAACTCGTCGGTAACGCCCTCGTCGTAGCTCTCCTGCATAGCAGCAACCATATCGGTGCTCTGCTTACCAGTACCCTTCACAATCAGGTCGTAACCCTCTTTTACACGCTCCCAGCGCTTATCGCGGTCCATAGCGTAGAAACGACCTACGATTGATGCGATGGCAGCATCGTTATCGGCACATACCTTGCTAATCTGCTCGATAAAGCCCTTACCGCTCTTGGGGTCGGTATCACGACCATCCATGAAGCAGTGTACGAAAGTCTGGTTCTTCAGACCGTAAGCCTTACCAATCTCGATGAGCTTGAACAGGTGGTCGAGTGAAGAGTGTACACCACCGTCAGAGGTCAGTCCCATCAGGTGCAGCTTCTTGTTGTTCTCCTTGGCGTAGGTGTAAGCAGCCTTAACCTGTGGATTCTCCATGATAGAACCGTCCTTGCAGGCGCGGTTAATCTTTACCAGGTCCTGATATACGATGCGTCCGGCACCGATGTTCAGGTGACCCACCTCTGAGTTACCCATCTGTCCGTCGGGCAAACCTACATCTTCACCAGATGCCTGGAGCTGAGAGTGAGCCGAAGTAGCTGTTAACAGATCGAGGTAAGGAGTTGGAGTGTTGAAAATCACATCACCCTTACCATGCTTACCGATTCCCCATCCATCGAGAATCATCAATAATGCTTTCTTTGCCATAATCTTATACCTATTTTTAAACGTACGTTCTTAAAATCGCGTGCAAAGTTACGAAAAAAAACTATCATAGCCGCATTACGCATCCATGTTTATTGATAAAAAAACAAAAAACTCTGTATATCAATACGTTCGGTTCGCCAAAAACAATTATCTTTGCAACATCAAGTTAACAATTTTTCTTTTTGTATATATGAGAACAAAAGTTTTGCTAGTCGCCCTGTTTGCGGCCGTTTGCTGCACCCAGATGGCAGCACAACCATTTGCCAGAGAGAAATCTGGATAAAAAGTTGAAGAAATAGCGTTTTTGTTTTGCTGATTCGAAATATTGTTATATCTTTGCAGCCAATTGAATTACTTGAATTAAAGAGATTAACAAAAACAATGAATTTTGCAACAAAAACTATTTCAGTTCTGATGAGTCGTGTTTGGCTTATCGCAGTGTTGATGTATGGATTTACGGCTGTATCATGCTCGGGCGATGACAATGGCCCGAAGCATGATGGCAAGTATATCGTTACCAACCCGGTTGAAATCATCGGTATGACCTATGCCACGCTTTCGGGCGAGTATTATCCCGACAACCTGCCCCAGGCGTATGCCAACGGCATGCCCATGCAGTTTGGTGTTGAGCTTTCAACATCACCACGCTTCGAGGCCAACAACAGCCTGTCGGGCTATGTCGACGATTTGCAGGGTAGTCACTTTGCAGCCACTGCCTTTGGACTTATTCCTGGCACCCAGTATTACGCACGTACATTTTTAGAGTTTGGCGCCGAACGCCTTTATGGTGAAACACAGCCTTTCGTTACACTGCCCATGGAGTTGATATTAAGTGCCGAAGAGGTTAGTGGTGTAAGCTACGACAAGGCAAACGTTGACGTTAAATTCAGCAACACATCAGCCTTACCATCACAATACGACAATGTCATGTACGGCGTGCTGTATTCTACTGAAAAAGACCTGCTCGACAACAAACAAACCATGCTGAACAACGATGATTTTGAGAATGGTTTATTGCTGTTTGCACAAGCTTCTGCAGGCGTTTCCAGCCAGAAACTTGTTCTCGACAAGCTGAAATCCAACACCACGTATTATTATTGCGCTAGCGTGCTTTGCGGCGATCAGCTTGCTTGTAAGCTGGGTCCCGTAAAGAGTTTCACCACAGGCAATCGCGACGGGCTGATGACCATCGACAACATCGATGCCAAGTTTATTTACGCCGAGTTGACGGGCACCACGCATCTTATAGAGACAGGACTGGAGTACAAGCTGTTTTACCAAGGGGTTGGCGACAGCTGGGTACTGAATGAAGAAATGAAGAAGGACGGCAATAAGCTGTCGGTAGTGCTCGATGCCATCACCTATGGTCGCAGCTACGAGTGCTGGATTGGGGCCGTCAAGAATGGTTATACGGTAGCCGAGAGCGAGAAACATGTATTTAAAACCGATGATCCCGCCAATCATATCCTGCCAGGCGAGCCCACCGATATCACCTCTACTTCGGCCACCATCACCTGCGTCATGGATGCCGAGGGTTTTGACAGCGAGCAGTGGGCATCAGTGTACTACGGTAAGGATAAAAACAACCTGATAAACCTGACTACGGCCCCCAGAGTAGGCAACCAGTTTGTGCTTACGCTTAAAAATCTGCAGCCCAACACCACCTACTATTACAGCTTCTCGGGCCTCTGCACCCTGCGATTCGGTTACGCCGATTGGTTTAAATCGCCAGTTAAGAGTTTTACCACATTACCAGAATAAAAAAGCCGCCGACGCATCTTTTTCGAGATACATCGGCGGTTACTATTTTACGCCTGTATAAGCCTTACTTTTCGTCGATTCCCCTTTGATTTTACGGCAAAGTGGAGCCAATAGCCGCCCCTGGGCGAATACTCTAACAGCAGCTCGTCAAAGTCTTCTCTCGACTGATCGCTGACATCGAGCAGGATACAAGAGGACCGACATTCACAACGAATGCCGGTCCTCTCGCTTCTAATTCATAATAACATATTTGATAAACACCAGTAGCAGCATCATGAAGGAAAAAGCGAAAGCCCAATATTTACTGGCGCACTTTAGCAATGCGGTCGAAAAATGCATCTGCTCGTTGGATGTGGCATACTTAATTAAGACAACTGCCATAGTGAACAACAATGCTACATAGAATGCGCTGCCTACCATATAGCCCCACCCCATAAACTGGAGGTTATTAAGCATATTGAGGAATGGCACACTAAGGAATACGCATGCAATAATAATCGATTGTTTATCCGTTGCTTTCATCATTTTATATCTCTTATTTATTGATTGACGGTGCAAAGATAACTACTTTCGATGGCAAAAAGGGTTAACCGAACGTTATTTTTTTGTTAAATCACAAAAAAAAGTCCCAACCTTGCGATTGGGACTTATGCGCTTCAGGATGGGCTTGAACCAACGACCCCCTGATTAACAGTCAGGTGCTCTAACCAACTGAGCTACTGAAGCAGGTATTGCTGTTAAGCGGGTGCAAAAGTACGAGGATTTTTTGAAACTACCAAACTTTTTTGGAAAAAAATGACTATAAACCTTAATTTTTTTCATTTTTCAGACAAAAATGCACGTTTTTCGCCGTAAATCTTGTAATTTTGCAGCCATAAACATTAATTATATAGGATGATGAAGAAACGATTAATGATAGCTCTTTGCGCGATGGCCCTATCCACCACCGCCACAATGGCCCAGAAAACCAGCGACCATAACTTTGAAGTGGCTAAGCAGCTGGATATACTGAACCACGTATATAAGAATCTGGACCTGCTGTATGTGGATACGCTGAACCCCAAGGAAACGGTGGGCACAGCCATTAACGCCATGTTGCGAAGTCTTGACCCCTATACCGAATACTACGCACAGGACGAAACCAAGAACCTGCGACAGATGCTTACGGGTAAGTATGCGGGTATAGGCGCCGTGGTGCGCAAACACCAGAAACTTGACCGCGTGGTGATAGACGAGCCTTACGAAAATATGCCTGCCGCCGAGGCCGGACTGAAGAAGGGCGACATCATACTGAGCATCGACGACTCGACGATGATATCGAAAGAGGTGGGCTACGTGAGCAGTCATCTGCGTGGCGAGCCTGGCACCACCTTTGTGCTGAAGGCCATGCGCCCCTGCACCGGCAAGCTGATGAACTTTAAGATTACACGACGCAACATTAAACTTCCCGAACTACCCTACTACGGCGTGAAGGACGGCGTGGGCTACATTGTGCTGAACCAGTTTACCGAGGGATGCGCCAAGGAGGTGCGTCGCGCATTTGTGGATTTGAAGAAACAGGGAGCCACATCGCTGATATTCGACCTGCGCGGCAATGGTGGCGGATCGGAGCAGGAGGCTGTAGACATTCTGAACATCTGGCTGGCAAAAGGCTTAAAGGTGGTTGAGAACCGAGGCAAACTGCGCCAGGCCAGCAAGGCTTACGAAACCCACGTAGAGCCCGTTGACACCGTAATGCCCATGGTAGTACTAGTGAACGGCGAGACGGCTTCGGCCAGCGAGATTACCAGCGGAGCCCTGCAGGATTTGGATCGCGCCATTATATTAGGTACGCGTACGTATGGTAAGGGATTGGTACAGATACCTATCGACCTGCCTTACAATACCAACATGAAGGTAACCACCTCGAAATACTACATTCCCAGCGGACGCTGCATCCAGGCTTACAACTACAAGCGCGGCATGGGCTATCAGGAGCATATACCCGACTCGCTCACCAAGGTGTTCTACACCCGCAACGGTCGCGAGGTGCGCGATGGCGGTGGTATTATGCCCGATGTAGAGCTGAAGGGCGACACCATACCTAACATAGCCTTCTACCTGAGCGCCAGCGGACAGGACTCAACCGAGGTGATGTTCGACTACGTGGTGGATTACATTGCCAAGCACCCACAGATAGCACCTGCTACCGAGTTCCACATCAGCGATGCCGACTGGCAGGAGTTTAAGGCCCGCGTAATAAAGAGTGGTTTTACGTATGACCCCGTGAGCAAGAAGCAGCTATCCGAACTGGTGAAGACAGCCAAGTTTGAGGGCTACTACGATGATGCCAAGCAAACTTTCGACGAGCTGGAGAAGCAGCTGAACCACAACGTGGCTACCGACCTGGATAAGCACGAGAAGGTGCTGCGACAGGTGCTGGAGACTGATATCATTGCCGCCTACTACTACCAGCGCGGCACCATCGAGGCTGCCCTGGCCTACGACAAGCAGGTGAAAGAGGCCATACGCCTGCTGAAGAACCAGGAGGAGTACAAGAAAATACTGCAGCCCAAGAAGCCTAAGCAGACAGCCCAGCTGATACAGTTGCAGAAGAAATCGCCCGTAAATATCACCAAAAAGGCCCCTAAACGGATGATTTTTAGTGATTTAGCATAAAAAAGTGAGGAAAAATTTGGAGGATTGCAGAATTATTCGTAATTTTGCACCCGTTCAGCGGAATGAGAGGCTCGAAAGAGTCTCTCATTTCACATTTTAATAACTGATAGATGATAAATAAAGAGATTATTCAGACATTAACGGAAGAGTGGTTGCAAGGCAACGAGTACTTCCTGGTAGACGTGAACTTTGCGGCTGATGACCGCATCGTGATTGAGATTGACCATGCAGATGGTGTATGGATCGAGGATTGTGCAGCATTGAGCCGATTCCTGCAGGAGCGCCTGGGCGAGGAACTCGGAGAATACGAACTGGAAGTGGGCAGCGCCGGCTTAGGTCAGCCTTTCAAGGTAGCCCAGCAATACATGAACCACATTGGCGACACCCTCGAGGTGCTGCAGGCCGATGGTAAGAAAGTGCAGGGCGTGCTGAAAGCAGTAGATGCCCCAAGCTTTACCATTACCGTACAGGAAAAGCAGAAGATTGAAGGCAAGAAGCGCCCCGTGCTGGTAGATGTAGATAAGACCTACCAGATGGACGAGATTAAGTACGCCAAGTACGTGCTGGCCTTTAAGTAAAATGCAGAGAATGCAAAAATGTAATAATGTAAAAATTAAAAAAACAATATAAGAATGGCAGTAAAAAAAGAAGAGAAGGGCCCCTCAATGATTGAGACCTTCCAGGAATTCAAGGAAACCAAGAACATCGATCGTACCACACTGGTGAGCGTACTGGAGGAAAGCTTCCGTAACGTTATCGCTAAGATTTTTGGTTCGGACGAGAATTTTGACGTGATCGTAAACCCCGACAAGGGCGACTTTGAGATTCACCGTAACCGCGTGGTTGTACCCGACGGCGAGGTGATGGATGAGAACAAGGAGATTGAGCTGAGCGAGGCTCAGAAGATTGAGCCCGACTACGAGGTTGGCGAGGAAGTATCAGAGGAGGTACAGTTCGCTAAGTTTGGTCGCCGTGCCATTCTGAACCTGCGTCAGACTCTGGCTTCGAAGATTCTGGAGCTCGAGCACGACTCACTCTACCAGAAGTATAAGGATAAGGTTCACCAGGTAGTTAGCGGTGAGGTTTACCAGATTTGGAAGCGCGAGGTACTGCTGATTGACGACGAGGGTAACGAGCTTCACTTGCCAAAGCAGGAGCAGATTCCTGGCGACAACTACCACAAGGGCGAGACCGTACGTGCCGTTGTAAAGGAGGTACAGAACGAGAACAACAACCCACGTATCATCCTCTCTCGTACAAGCCCTGTATTCCTGGAGCGTTTGCTCGAGGCTGAGGTTCCTGAGATTCAGGACGGACTGATTACCATCAAGCGCGTGGCCCGTATCCCTGGCGACCGTGCCAAGGTGGCTGTTGAGAGCTACGACGACCGTATCGATCCAGTAGGAGCCTGCGTAGGTGTTAAGGGTAGTCGTGTGCACGGTATCGTTCGCGAGCTGTGCAACGAGAATATCGACGTAATCAACTACTCGGCTAACACCCAGCTGTTTATCCAGCGCGCACTTAGCCCAGCTAAGATTTCGAGCATCAACCTGGATCAGGAGAACCACAAAGCCGAGGTTTATCTGCAACCCGAGGAGGTGTCGCTGGCCATCGGTCGTGGCGGTATGAACATCAAGCTGGCCTCTATGCTTACCGAGTACACCATCGACGTATTCCGCGTACTTAACGAGGGCGAGGCCGATGAGGATATCTACCTGGATGAGTTCTCTGACGAGATCGACCAGTGGGTTATCGATGCCATCAAGGCTATCGGACTGGATACTGCTAAGGCTGTGCTCAATGCCCCACGTGAGATGCTGATTGAGAAGGCCGACCTGGAGGAAGAGACCGTCGACCAGCTGCTGGATGTACTCCGCGCGGAGTTTGAATAACAATTTAAAAATGATAAAATGTAAAAATGTAAAAATTGGCAACGCTGATATTGCATTAATTACATTGAGCATTTTAATTGTTACATTTTTAAATTATTAAATTTTATAATTTTCGAATTAGATGGGTGTAAGATTAAATAAAGTATTAACAGAATTGAATATCGGACTTCAGACAGCCGTTGACTATCTGAAGAAGAAGAACCTGGGCGAGATCAACGACGCCACCATGAACACCAAGATTAGCGACGAGCAGTACAACGCGCTGGTTAAGGAGTTTAAGGGCGACAAGGATGTGAAGAACCAGGCCGCTATGATATTCCCCAAGAAGGAGAAGAAAGCTAAACCCGACTTTAAATCTGAAACCGTTGAGGTAAAGGATGAAATCAAGCAGACTTTCACTCCATTAGGAAAGATTGACCTGAGCAGCGTGGGCAAACCCGCCAGGCATCAGGAGGAAAAGCCACAGGCAGCAGCACCCGCTGAGCCTAAGGCCGAGCCCAAACCCGAGCCAAAGCCAGAGCCAAAACCTGAGGTTAAGCCTGAGCCAAAGCCCGAGGTGAAAGCCGAAGTAAAACCCGAGCCAAAGCCCGAAGTGAAGCCAGAGCCAAAACCAGAGCCCAAAGCCGAGGTTAAGCCAGAGCCAAAACCCGAGGTAAAAGCTGAACCCAAGCAGGAGGAGAAGCCTGCCACTAACGAGCAGAAGAGCATCTTTACGCTGAAGAGCGAGAAGAAGATGGCTCCAAACTTTAACGTGGTAGGTAAGATCGACCTCGACTCGCTGAACCAGAGCACTCGTCCCAAGAAGAAGTCGAAGGAGGAGCGCCGCAAGGAGCGCGAGGAGAAGCAGGCCCAGATGCACGGCGAGAAGAAGAAGCGCGAGCGCATTCACGGCGGCAAGGAGCGTGTTGACATCGAGGCTGCAGCCAGTCAGGACAACCGTAATGGCGGCAACCAGAACAACAATAAGAAGAACAAGGGTGGCAACCAGAACTTCCAGGATGGAAACAACGGTGGCGGCAAGAAGAACAAGAAGAACCGCCCCATCCAGAAGCCACTGGAGGTTGACGACGAGGCAGTAGCACGCCAGGTTAAGGAAACACTGGCCCGCCTCACCTCGAAGAACCAGAATAAGAAGGGTGCCAAATACCGTCGTGAGAAGCGTGATGCCGTAGCAGAGCGCATGAACGAGGAGATGGCAGCCGAGGCAGCACAGAGCAAGATTCTGAAGCTTACCGAGTTTGTAACCGTATCAGAGCTGGCCACCATGATGAACGTAGGTGTGAACCAGGTTATCGGTACCTGTATGAGCATCGGTATCATGGTATCTATCAACCAGCGTCTGGATGCTGAGACCATCAACATCGTAGCCGAGGAGTTCGGATTCACCACCGAGTATGTATCAGCCGAAGTACAGAACGCCATTACTGAGGAGGAGGACGATGAGAACGATCTGATCAGCCGCGCTCCAATCGTAACAGTGATGGGACACGTTGACCACGGTAAGACATCGCTGCTCGACCATATCCGCAACACCAACGTGATTGCCGGTGAGGCCGGTGGTATTACCCAGCACATCGGTGCTTACAACGTGAAACTGAAGGATGGCCGACAGATTACTTTCCTGGATACCCCAGGACACGAGGCATTTACCGCCATGCGTGCACGTGGTGCTCAGGTTACCGATATCGCCATCATCATCGTAGCAGCCGACGACTCAGTGATGCCTACCACCAAGGAGGCCATCGCCCACGCACAGGCTGCCAACGTACCAATGGTATTCGCTATCAACAAGATTGATAAACCAGGTGCTAACCCCGATAAGATTCGTGAGGACCTGGCCAACATGAACCTGCTGGTTGAGGAATGGGGCGGTAAGTACCAGTGCCAGGAGATCAGCGCCAAGAAGGGTATCGGCGTCGACGAGCTGCTGGAGAAGGTACTGCTCGAGGCCGAGATGCTCGACCTGAAGGCTAATCCTAACCGTAAGGCCACTGGTAGCATTATCGAGAGTTCGCTCGACAAGGGTCGTGGCTACGTTTCAACCGTACTGGTATCAAACGGTACACTGAAGGTAGGCGATGTAGTGATTGCAGGTACTGCCTGGGGTAAGGTAAAGGCAATGTTCAATGAGCGTAACCAGCGCATTGAAAAGGCCGGTCCTGCCGAGCCAGCTATCATTCTTGGTTTGAACGGTGCGCCTACTGCCGGTGACTCATTCCACGTGATGGAGAGTGAGCAGGAGGCCCGCGAGATTGCCAACAAGCGTATCCAGCTGCAGCGCGAGCAGAGCCTACGTACCACCACCAAGCTTGGATTGGATGAGCTGTCGCACCGTATCGCTCTGGGTGAGTTCCACGAGTTGAACATCATCGTTAAAGGTGATACCGACGGTAGTATCGAGGCCCTCTCTGATTCGTTCATCAAGCTCTCTACCGAGAAGGTTCAGGTAAACGTAATCAACAAGGCTGTGGGTCAGATTTCGGAGAACGATGTCATGCTGGCTTCGGCTTCAGAGGCTATCATCATCGGATTCCAGGTACGTCCTTCGGCCGATGCCCGTAAGGCTGCCGACCGCGAGGGTGTAGAAATCAATACCTACTCTATCATCTACGATGCTATCGACGATGTGAAGCAGACCATGCAGGGAATGCTTGATAAGGTTAAGAAGGAGATTCTGGCCGGTGAGATCGAGGTTAAGCAGGTATTCAAAATCTCGAAGGTTGGTACTGTTGCCGGTGGATTGGTTACCAGCGGTAAGGTACACAACAAGGACAAGGCCCGTGTTATCCGCGATGGTATCGTGATCCACACCGCTCCTATCGACGCCCTGAAGCGTTACAAGGACGATGCCAAGGAGGTGGCAAGCGGACTGGAGTGTGGTATCTCACTGGTTAACTTCAACGATATCCAGGTAGGTGATATCATCGAGACCTTCACAGAGATTGAGGTAGAACAGAAACTGTAATAATGTCAGATAATAAGAATGAATTTGTACGTCAGGTAGCTGAACAAAAATACGAATTTGGTTTCACTACCGACGTACATACTGAAATAATCGAGAAAGGGCTGAACGAGGATATCGTTCGGCTCATCTCTGCTAAGAAAGGGGAGCCCGAGTGGATGCTTGAGTTCCGCCTGAAGGCGTTCCGCTACTGGAAGGAGCAGCAGGAACCTAAGTGGGGCCATGTGCATGTGCCGGAGATTGACTATCAGGCCATTAGCTACTATGCCGACCCACTGGCTAAGAAGCCCGAAGGCGATGGCAAGATCGACCCAGAGCTGGAGAAAACCTTTGATAAGTTAGGTATCCCCCTTGAAGAGCGCCTGGCCCTGAGTGGTAACACAGCCGTTGATGCTATCATGGATAGCGTATCGGTAAAGACCACCTTTAAGGAGAAGCTGCGCGAAAAGGGTGTTATCTTCTGCTCGATTGGCGAGGCCATCAAGGAGCACGGCGACCTGGTGCGTCAGTACCTGGGAACAGTAGTGCCTTACAAAGATAATTTCTTTGCAGCACTCAACTCGGCTGTGTTCAGCGATGGTTCGTTTGTTTATATCCCCAAGGGTGTAAGATGCCCCATGGAGCTCAGCTCTTACTTCCGCATCAATGCCCGTAACACAGGTCAGTTTGAGCGTACACTGATTATTGCCGACGACGATGCCTACGTATCGTATCTGGAGGGATGTACAGCCCCTATGCGCGACGAGAACCAGTTGCATGCCGCCATCGTTGAGATTATCGTGATGAACCGTGCCGAGGTGAAATACTCTACTGTTCAGAACTGGTATCCTGGCGACGAGAACGGTAAGGGCGGTGTGCTGAACCTGGTAACCAAGCGTGGCGATCTGCGTGGCGTTGACTCGAAGTTGTCGTGGACGCAGGTTGAAACGGGTAGTGCCATCACCTGGAAGTACCCATCGTGCATTCTGCGCGGCGATAACTCTGTGGCAGAGTTCTACTCGGTAGCTGTTACCAACAACTATCAGGAGGCCGATACAGGTACCAAGATGATACACATTGGTAAGAACACCAAGAGTACCATCATCTCGAAGGGTATCTCGGCTGGTCACTCACAGAACTCGTATCGCGGACTGGTGCGTGCAGCATCAACTGCCGACAATGCCCGTAACTACTCAAGCTGCGACTCGCTGCTGTTAGGTTCGGATTGTGGCGCACATACCTTCCCCTATATGGATGTACACAACGATACAGCTGTGTTTGAGCACGAGGCTACCACCTCGAAGATTTCGGAAGACCAGCTCTTCTATTGCAACCAGCGCGGTATCCCCACCGAGCAGGCCGTTGGACTGATTGTGAACGGTTATGCCAAGGAGGTGCTGCAGAAGTTGCCTATGGAGTTTGCCGTTGAGGCACAGAAACTATTATCAGTATCATTAGAAGGAACTGTTGGATAAATAAAAACGATATGCTTCAGAAATTATTTGGATTTGATGCCTCCACAATGACTTTGCGCAAGGAGGTTATTGGTGGTATTACCACCTTCTTAACAATGGCTTACATCTTAGCCGTAAACCCAAGCATCCTCTCGGCAACCGGTATGGATGCAGGGGCAGTGTTTACCACCACATGTATCGCAGCTGTTGTAGGTACGTTGGTTATGGCCATCTATGCCAAATTGCCATTTGCCTTGGCACCTGGAATGGGTCTGAATGCGTTCTTTGCGTTCACCGTAGTGCTTACCATGGGCTACACCTGGCAGTTTGCACTTACGGCTGTGTTGATCGAGGGATTGATTTTCATCCTACTCACGGTTACAGGCCTGCGCAAACACATTGTTAACGCCATACCACTGGTATTGCGCCGAGCCATCAGTCCAGGTATCGGATTGTTTATCGCTTTTGTAGGTCTGAAGGGCGCTGGTATCGTAGCCTCATCAGAATCTACATTCATCACCTTAGGAAACCTGCACGATCCTGCTGTGCTGCTGGCTATCTTCGGCATTCTGCTTACTGCCGCCCTGCTGGTACGCAAGGTTACAGGCTCGCTGCTTATCGGTATTCTGATAACCACCATCGTAGGTATCCCTCTGGGTGTTACCAACTACACAGGTGTGATGTCGGTTCCACCATCAATCAGCCCCATCTTCTGGCAGTTTGAGTGGCACAACATCCTGACCGTAGATATGGTGGTAGTGGTACTCACCTTCCTGTTTATCGATATGTTCGACACCATCGGTACCCTGATTGGTGTATCAAACCGTGCCGGCATGGTTGATGATAACGGTAACGTGAAGAACCTGAACCAGGCCTTTATGGCCGATGCCATCGGTACCACTGTTGGTGCTATGCTGGGTACTTCAACAGTAACTACTTATGTTGAGAGTGCCTCGGGTGTAAACGTAGGTGGCCGCTCTGGTCTTACCAGCTTTACTACCGCCATCTGCTTTGCAGTAGCATTGCTCTTTGCGCCCCTGTTCCTGGCCATCCCAGCACAGGCCACAGCCGCCGCGCTGATTCTGGTTGGTGTGATGATGATGCACGACATCCGCAAGGTTGACTTCAGCGATTACGTTACAGCCATCCCTTGCTTTGTATGTATTGTGATGATGCCACTTACTTACAGTATCTCTGATGGTATCCTGATGGGTGTTATCTCGTATGTACTCATCCATCTGCTGTCGGGCACACTCAAAGATAAGGACGAGCGTAACAACATTAACTGGGCCACTATCCTGCTGGCCGCTCTGTTTATCATGCGCTACGCATTCCTTTAATTGTAAAATAGTAAAATAACAAAATATATTAATGTTAGAGGTTAAGAACTTACACGCCAAGATTGGCGATAAAGAGATATTAAAAGGCATCGACCTCGTGATTAACGATGGCGAGACACATGCCATCATGGGCCCTAACGGTTCTGGAAAATCTACCCTGAGCGCCGTACTGGTGGGTAACCCACTTTACGAAGTAACCGAGGGCGAGGCTTTCTTCAACGGTAAGAACCTGCTGGAGATGAAGCCTGAGGACCGTGCCCACGAGGGCTTGTTCCTCTCGTTCCAGTATCCCGTTGAGATTCCTGGTGTATCGATGACCAACTTTATGAAGGCTGCCATCAACGAGAAGCGCAAGTATCAGGGCCTGGAGCCCATGAACGCTGCCGAATTCCTGAAGCTGCAGCGCGAGAAGCGTAAGATTGTAGAGCTCGATTCGAAGCTGGCTAACCGCTCGGTTAACGAGGGTTTTAGCGGTGGTGAGAAGAAGCGCAACGAGATTTTCCAGATGGCTATGCTGGAGCCCAAACTGAGCATCCTCGACGAGACCGACTCTGGTCTTGACGTAGATGCTATGCGTATTGTGGCCGAGGGTGTAAACAAACTGCAGACCCCTGAGACTTCGTGCATCGTAATCACCCACTACGACCGTCTGCTCGAAATGATTAAGCCCCAGTTTGTACATGTGCTGTACAAGGGACGTATCGTGAAGACAGGCGGCCCAGAGCTGGCTGTACAGATTCAGGAGCACGGCTACGATTGGATTAAGGAAGAAATAGGCGAGGAATAATGAATAGCGAACAACAATATATTGACCTCTATCAGCAGGCACGCGAGATGATTATCAAGCATGCCCCAGAGTCGATGAACGTGGTGCGCGACCAGGCCTTTGAGGACTTCCGCAAGCAGGGCTTCCCCTCGAAAAAGGTGGAGAGATACAAGTACACCGATATGCAGAAGCTGTTTGAGCCCGACTACGGTGTGAACCTGAATCGCCTGCAGATACCTGTGGATCCCTACGAGGCTTTCCATTGCGACGTGCCCAACCTGAGCACAAGCCTGTACTTTGTGGTTAACGATATGTTCTACCACGACGACAAGCAGAAGGGTCACTTACCTGAAGGCGTTGTGATCGGCTCTATGCGCGATTACCCTGAGCTGGTGAGCAAGTACTACACCAAGCTGGCTAAGACTGGCGAGGATGCTGTTACAGCACTCAACACCATGCTGGCACAGGACGGACTGCTGGTTTACGTGCCCAAGAACGTGAAGGTGGATCGCGCCATTCAGGTGATTAACATCCTGAAGGCAACACCACAGAACGCGCAGCATGTTGTGACCGACCTGATGGTGAACCGTCGCGTGCTGATTGTACTCGAAGAGAATGCCGAAATAAAAATGCTGTTCTGCGATCATGCTGCCGACGACCGTAACTTCCTAGCCACACAGGTTATCGAGGCTTACGTAGGCGAGAATGCATCGTTAGACCTCTATTGCATGGAGGAGACGCATCATAAGAATGTACGCGTAAGCAACGTATATATCGACCAGCAGGCCAACAGTCGTGTAAACCACAACGTCATCACCCTGCACAACGGTATTACCCGCAACAAGCTTGACCTGACCTTCAGTGGCGAGGGTGCCGAGTGCCAATGCTACGGATGTGTGATTGCCGACAAGCAGCAGCACGTAGATAACAACACGCTGATAGTTCACAAGGTGCCTCACTGCAACTCGCAGGAGCTGTACAAATATGTACTCGACGAGAAGGCTACAGGTGCTTTTGCCGGTCGTGTGCTGGTTGAGCATGGTGCTCAGAAAACCACCTCGCAGATGACTAATCAGAACCTCACTGCCACCAAAGAGGCACGCATGTACACCCAGCCCATGCTGGAGATCTATGCCGACGACGTGAAGTGTGCCCACGGTTCTACCGTTGGACAGCTGAACGATGCCGCCCTATTCTACATGCGCCAGCGAGGCATTTCATTGCAGGAGGCTAAGGTACTGCTGCAGAATGCCTTTATCAACGAGGTTATCGACCACATGCAGTTAGAGCCACTACGCGATCGCCTGCACTACCTGGTAGAGAAGCGATTCCGTGGCGAGCTGAACAAATGCTCAGGCTGCAAACTCTGCAAATAAAAACAGTTCAAAGCTTAAAGTTCAATGTTTAATATAATTAAGGTACGCGAAGATTTCCCTATCCTGGGTCGCGAGGTATATAAAAAGCCGCTGGTTTATCTGGACAACGCGGCTACCACACAGAAGCCATTGATGGTGCTCGACGCCATGCGCGACGAGTATCTCAACGTGAATGCCAACGTGCATCGTGGCGTACACTACCTGTCGCAGCAGGCTACCGACCTGCACGAGGCGGCTCGCGAAAAGGTTCGTGAGTTTATTAATGCCCGCAAGATAGAGGAGATTATTTTTACGCGTGGTACTACCGAGGCCATTAACCTGGTGGCCAGCTCGTTCTGCGAAAGCGAGATGCAGGCTGGCGACGAGGTGATTGTAACTGAGATGGAGCACCACTCGAACATCGTATCGTGGCAGTTACAGGCCATGAAACGTGGCATTGTGGTAAAGCACATCCCCATTACCGACGATGGTATCTTGTGTATCGACCAGCTGGAGCAACTCATCACTCCCAAGACCAAGATCGTGAGCGTGGCCCACGTTAGCAACGTGCTGGGAACAATAAATCCGGTAGAGCAGATTATCAAGATAGCCCACGCCCATAACATCCCCGTGCTGGTGGATGGTGCCCAAAGTGCGCCACACTTCAAGGTGGATGTTCAGGCTATGGATTGCGACTTCTTTGCTTTCAGCGGTCATAAGATGTACGGACCAACCGGCATCGGTGTGCTGTATGGAAAGGAAGAGTGGCTGGAAAAGTTGCCTCCCTATCAGGGTGGCGGCGAGATGATTGACAAAGTGACTTGGGAGAAGACCACCTTTGAGCGCCTGCCATTCAAGTTCGAGGCTGGCACACCCGACTATGTGGCTACCCACGGACTGGCTAAGGCCATCGAATATATCGATGCTATCGGCATTGATGCCATCCAGCAGCACGAGCAGGAACTCACCCGCTACTGCATGGAGCAGCTGATGACCATCGACTGCATGAAGATCTACGGTCCGATGGATGCATCGAAGAAAGATGCTGTAGTATCATTCAACGTTGGCGATATCCACCACCTGGATATGGGTACCCTACTCGACCGTCTGGGCATTGCTGTGCGTACTGGTCACCATTGTGCACAGCCACTGATGGACCGTTTGGGCATCTCAGGCACCGTTCGCGCCTCGTTCGCACTTTATAACACAAAAGAAGAGATTGATACCCTTATAGCGGGCATCCGTCGTGTGTCACAAATGTTCTAACAGCCCCACTAAAGGCTGTTAGAACATATAGTCATATTGTCGATATTCGGCATCCAGGCATCTGCATTATACAGTTGGATACGGTTTGAGCCAGCCTTTAGTTTGAGGGTAAGCTCGAACTCCTGGAAATGATTCCAGTCATTGGTATTCACACTTACAGTACCAACTGTCTCACCATTCACTTCCACGTTGAATGAACGTTTTTCCTGAGAACCTGCACGGAACTTTACCACATAGTTACCGCCTTTCTTCACATACACATCTCTCCACTCCAAATAGTTACTGCGACGGTGACCTAACCAACCTGCAAACATACGACCGCTGGCACCATCGCCTGGTAGATAGATAGCTGTACCCAAGGCTTCATGATTAGCCACCTGCTGATAATCGTGCAGAAAAGCAGTCTCAGCCTCATAAACGCGGCGCTCAAGGCGCTTCTCGCCCTTCAGGCGATAGATACGTGTGGCATGGGCTGGAACCAGAACTGTAAGCGAGTTCTGCATCTTACCTAACTCCTTATGCTCGAACAAGTCGCGCACAGACACCTTTCCACCTAACTCCAGCTCGCTGAAATCAACACACATCTCTACAGGCTTATCTGAAGGGTTGTAGAGCGCTACTGCGCGGGTGTTACCATGCAGTTTCAGCAAGTCTTTAACCAATACATAAGTTTCACCAATATGCTGAATCACATAGGCTTGCAAATGAAGTAGATCCTGATTCAAGGCAATCAGCTCTTTGTTCTTGAGCAACTCCAAGGCACGCTCATTAATAGTAGCCATATTGCAACCGATCAGTAGCGGACTTGCCATGATACACCACAAGCCAAAATGAGTTTTGTCTTCTTCTGCTGTCAGCGAGCGTCCTACCTCCAACATGTCCATATCATTATAGGTATCATTATAGCAATAGGCCGACATATAGAGGTTCTCGTTTACCAAGTCCTTTACCGACTGCCAACTCTCGTGGATATCACCCGTGGTACGCCAAGAGTTTGCAGCATAGTGGCACCAATCGCCTGGATAGCGCCAACGGCAAATGTTAAACACAACATCGCGACCGGTATTCTTAATGGCGTTTGAGATACGCGTATATTGCTCTTGCTCATTAAGACTCAGATGATTACCACCACAATAATCTACCTTAATAAAATCGAACTCTAACTCCTTGAAGTAGAAATCAGCATCCACTTGTTCATAGCCATACAAACCTACATTTGTATTCCTCACATCACCATTACTGATACTACCACAAGTAAGGTCACCGGCATCACTATAGATTCCAGCTTTGAGTCCTTTCGAATGGATATAGTCACTCACCACTTTCAACCCGTTAGGAAATCGCTCAGGATGTATGCATACCTTACCTTCTGGCGTACGACCGTACTGGAATCCATCATCGATATTAATGTATTGATAACCAACGGCCTTCAATCCTTGGTTCACCATCGCATCGGCTTGACCTTTAATGATGTCTTCAGAGATGTTTACTGCGAAAGTATTCCATGAACTCCACCCCATTGTAGGGCCCTTCTTCTTACTTGCTGATGCTACAATCGCAAAGGCGACAACAAGTGTTGATAATAGTATTCGTTTCATTTTGGATGTTAGTTTTAATTTGATTTTATGCTGCAAAATTACATAACTACTGGCAAATACTTTGATAACTTATGAATTGTATAAGGTATTATTATCTGATGACGGCATAGGTTTCCTGATAATCAACTACTTACTAATATGCTTGCGTTACAACTGTATAACATAATTATTTTGTATCTTTGTTGCTTTTATCGAGGAGAATTAGTACCTTTGCAGCCAAAATAAAGATCATTATGTTAGCAAGTCATTATTACAAAGGTAAGATAGAGGCAGGTTGCGACGAGGCTGGGCGTGGTTGTCTGGCAGGTAGTGTGTATGCTGCAGCTGTCATACTGCCAGAAGGTTATCAGAACGAGTTGCTCAACGACTCTAAACAACTGTCGGAGAAGAAGCGCTATCAACTGCGCGAGATCATCGAGCATGATGCCGTGGCCTGGGCGGTAGGTATCGTTACACCAAAGGAGATAGATAAAATCAACATTCTGAATGCCTCGATCTTAGCCATGCATCGTGCCTTAGACAAACTGAAAGTGCGTCCAGAGGCCATTATCGTGGATGGTAATAAGTTCAAGCCTTATAAGGATCCTGCCGATGGCAAGCAGCTGTCCCATACCACCATCGTAAAGGGCGATGGCAAGTACTTAGCTATTGCCGCTGCATCTATCCTGGCCAAGACCTATCGTGACGACTATATGAACCAGTTGGCAGAGGAATACCCTCAGTACGACTGGCGCTCGAACAAGGGCTACCCCACCAAGAAGCATCGCGAGGCTATCAAGCAGCACGGCATTACACCCTATCATCGCAGAAGCTACAACCTGCTGGGCGATGGGCAGCTGAGCATCGACTTTGGCGAGTTCTAACGCTCACCACCAAATATAGAATAACTTATCAACTATAAAAAAACTACAATGAGAAAACTGTTTATGGCTTTGCTGGCCGCCATTTCTATCAGTGCCAGCGCACAGATTCAGGAGCCCGAGGCTCCACAGTTAGAGTATGCCTTGCAACTGAAAGTAACCCTTGGCGAAGCTTATGGTATCGACAAAACGCAGCACGGACGCCGCACCGTTATCCCCATCACAGGTGGTACCTTTGAGGGTAAGGGTCTGAAGGGAACCATTGTGAACGGTGGTGCCGACTACCAGCTGAATACCGAAGGACGTACAGAGCTGGAGGCTATCTACTGTATCAAGACCGATGATGGTATCTACATCCACGTTCGTAACCGTGGTATCATTGCCAACGGCAAGGATGCCGATGGCAAGCCCAGCTTCTATTTCCGCGCAGCACCCCAATTCGAGGCGCCTGCCGACAGCAAATACGGCTGGCTGAACAATTCGTTATTTGTTTGCGCACCCTCGTTCCAGAGCGATTTCAAAGGCATTGTGCTCAACGTGTGGCGCATTAAATAGGGTTAGCCTAAGAAGAACAGACTAACACCTACCACCGAGATAACAGCACCCACTACGGCGCGCAGGGTTATCTTCTGCTTAAACAACCAATACGACGGCAGTAATATAATAATAGGTGTCATCGCCATCAGTGTGCTGGCGATGCCTGCTGCTGTGTATTGTACAGCCATCAGCGAAAAGCCTACACCTACAAACGGACCGAACACGGTGGTGGCAGTTGCAACAGCCAATCCCTTACGATCGTGCATAGCTTCGCGTAGAGGCTCTAAACCCTTGCGGAAGTACAATAACAGCGAGAATCCTATGATACCCGCTACACAGCGATAGAAATTAGCACTGAAGGGCACCAGCCATTCGGGTGTACCTGTGAGCGAAGCCTCATAGTGGTCCATACCAATCTTACTAAGCACCAAACCGATACCCTGACACATAGCTGCGCTAATGGCAAACAGCACGCCGTTAAGGGGTAGTTTCAGTCCCACCTTGTGGTGCTCGCCACGACCTAATACCGAGATGCTGATACCACCCAGTGTAATCAGCATGGCCAGAATGCTCATAGCATTCATCTTCTGCCCCAGGGTTATCCATGCCATCAGGGCGGCTGAGAGCGGTGCTAAGGTCATAAACAACTGTCCGTAGCGCGAACCAATGATGATATAGCACTGAAACAGGCAGAAATCGCCTATCACGTAGCCTACCACACCCGACAGCAGCATCCAACCAGCAGCCTCGACCGAAGCGCCTGGAGGCATCATGCTACCTGTTACAACAAAAAACAGCACTAATGAAAACACCAAGGCCAACCCCATACGCAGCACATTTAGCGTAAGGTTACCCAATCGTTTACTACCAAATTCACTCAGAAGCGCCGTAGCTGTCCATGAAAAGGCTACGCCAATCGATATCAATTCACCTACGTAAGTCATTGCTTAGTATAAATACGTTAAAACTTCAGGCTGCAAAATTATACAAAAAATCGTTAATTCTACGCTTCTCGATGCAAGATTTGCTGTTTGTTCAAGTTATTTAAGAAAAAACTCATACTTTTGTATCCACTTTAAACAAAATCGAACAATGAAAGTAAGATTCAATCGCTGGTACAACACCCTCCTCACAGCCCTGCTGTCGCTGTTGGGCTATGGTTGCTCATCAGAGAATTCGATGGAGATGTACGGTTCGCCTATACTCATGTATGGCGTTCCCTCGGCCGAGTATAAGATATCGGGCACTGTTACCGACGAGGGCGGCAAGGCCGTAGAAGGCATCAAGACATCAGTGAAACAAGTAACAAACTATGAGGGCAAGCCCATAACGTTTGCCATCGACTCTGTACTGACTGATGCCAACGGCCACTACGATATGACATCAACCCACTTCCCCCAAAGTCCGGAAATCAAGTTGATTGTTGAGGATGTGGATGGCGATACCAATGGTGCCTACCAGAACGATACCATCGACATTAACTACAACAACGCCCAGAAGGTAAAAGATGGCGAAGGCACTTGGAACAACGGCACTTTTACGATTAAACAGGATATTAAACTGAAGAAGAAATAATGAACCCCACGCCCCTCACACTTCGCAAAAAGCTGGCCTTAGAACTCTGGCGACAGAAGGAAGAAATGGTTCGCAAGGAGCATCCCCTGCAACAATTGTTTTGGGAGTGTACACTGCGTTGCGATCTGAAATGCCGCCATTGTGGCAGCGACTGCAAGATGAAATCAGAAAGTCGTGACATGCCTAAGGAAGATTTTCTGCGAGTACTGGATAGCATAGCTCTGAAAACGGATCCACATCAGGTGTTTGTCATCATATCGGGTGGCGAACCACTGATGCGTCGTGATATTGAGGAGTGCGGCCGTGCGATTTACGACAAGGGATTCCCTTGGGGGATGGTAACCAATGCCCTGCATCTCACACCCCAGCGCTGGCAGAATCTGCAACGTGCCGGTATCCATTCGATGGCCATCAGTCTGGATGGCTTAGAGGATAACCACAACTGGATGCGTGGCAACACACAGAGCTTTCAGATGGTGAGCAATGCCATCGATATGCTGGTAGCCACCAAAGGGTTTGTGTTCGATATCGTGACCTGCGTAAACCGGCGTAACTATACGCAGCTGAACGACATTAAGGAATTCCTGATTTCAAAGGGTGTAAAGCGCTGGCGATTGTTTACTGTTTTTCCAGTAGGTCGTGCGGCTCTCGATCCTGATATGCGCCTAACCAACGAGCAGTTTCGCGGGGTGTTTGATTTTATTCGTGAAACAAGAAAAGAAGGACGCATCCGTGCCGATTATGGTTGCGAGGGATTTCTGGGCAACTACGAAGGCGAGGCCCGCAGCAGGTTCTTCAGCTGTCAGGCAGGCATTACGGTAGGCTCAGTGATGGCCGACGGCTCGATAGCTGCTTGTGCCAGCATACGTGCCGACTATCATCAGGGCAACATCTACGAGGATGACTTTATGGAGGTTTGGGAGAACCGCTATGCCCCCTATCGCAATCGCGAATGGATGCGCAATGGCGAGTGCAAGGACTGCAAATACTTCCGCTATTGCCAGGGCAACGGCATGCACCTACGCGATGCTAACGGCGAACTTCTGCAGTGCCATCTGAAGCGCTTACAGCAGGCTGCTGATTAACTCCTATAGAATCGCTCGCAGCATTTCTGAAAGCTACACTTAGACTATCTGCCATCTCCTCACGATAGTCGCAAGGTTTTGTACCATAACAAGCAGTAAACACAAATGCCACAGAACTGAAGCCCAGCAGCGTCAGCATCTTGTTAATGGCCTTAAGTTTAAACATCTTTATATTCATAGTTTCTGTTTTAGTACAACATCAACGCTCCCTGCAGCTAATAATCTCTGACGGGCTTCGTCGTAACTGATACCGAGTTCGTCGGCAATCATGCGTGTGCCTCGGTCTATCAATTTCTCGTTAGTAAGCTGCATCTTTACCATACGATTACCTTCTACACGTCCCATACGAATCATGAGGGCAGTAGAAATCATATTCAGCACCATCTTCTGGGCTGTACCACTCTTCATGCGACTGGAGCCAGTCACAAACTCTGGACCGACAATGGTCTCTATGGCATACTCAGCGGCTGCAGCCAAAGGCGTATGAGGATTGCTGGTAATACAACCTGTTAGCAAACCCTGCTTGCGAGCTCCCTCGATGGCACCAATCACGTAAGGTGTGGTACCAGAGGCTGCGATACCTATCACCGTATCATCGGCGGTAGGCTGATAGCGCATCAAATCGTTCCAACCCTGCTCCTTATCGTCCTCGGCACGCTCTACAGCGCGTCGTAAGGCCTCGTCGCCGCCAGCAATCAAGCCTATCACCCAATCGGGCTGTACACCAAAAGTTGGTGGCAGCTCGCTGGCATCAAGCACGCCTAAACGACCGCTGGTACCTGCGCCCACATAAAACAGTCGGCCGCCGCGTTTCATTCTTGGTTCGATGACCAGCACCAGTGTCTCTATCTGCGGCAGCACACGCCCCACGACCTCGGCCACCAACCTATCCTCCTGATTGATGCTCCTCAGCACCTCGCCTACCTCCATCTGCTCCAGATGGTCGTAATGCGATGCCTGCTCTGTGATCTTATCTTCAATCCTCATGTGCGTATTATTTTTTCTGGTACACACGTACATAATCAATCTCGTAACGCATAGGGAAGGCGGCGTTATCGATGGTACCACCATTATCGCCACCTAAGGCCAGGTTCAGAAGGATATACTGCGGACGGTTGAAGGGATTGGTAAATTTCCCAATCTTACCGTTCTGCGTGGTGCTGAGAGGAATCTCGTTCAGCAGCTCATCATCCAGATACAATCGGATAGCCGTTTCGTCCCAGTCCATACGCCATATATGAAAGTGCTGGGCCCACGCAGGGTCTTTCTCAGTAAAATGGGTAAATGGTGTCTTCTTGCTATTCCACACAGCCTTGTAGGGCTGATCGTTACCCCAACAGGCATTGGCTAGGATATGAGGCACTCCATTGATACGGTAATACTCCATCAAATCAATCTCGCCACACGAGGGCCAAGGCATGTCGTTGCCTAACATCCAGATGGCAGGCCAGGCACCACCAGCGGTTGGGATGCGGGCGCAAACCTCCAGTCGTCCGTACAGGAAACTGTACTTACCTTTGGTATTCAAACTGGCCGAGGTATAGGGAATACCCTCACGACCTGTTTCCGTGCGAGCCTCAATCACCAGCATGCCATTGTGCAGGTAGGCATTATCTGCCTGATACCACTGAGCTTCGTGGTTACGCACAAATCCCTGCTCATAGCCCCAGATGGTGCTATCAGGGCGCCCGTTACCATCAAACTCATCGGCAAAAACCAGCTGATACTCCTGTGCCACAAGGGGCGCAACAAACATACCAAGCAGCAACGACAGCAAAAACTTCCTCATAGCATTAAATAAAATCCTTGAAAGCCTCGTCGTACTCAGGACTATTAGCCAGGCGACCGTTTACCAGGCATACTAGCTCGATATCGCCTTTCCACGACAATTTCTCATCGCTGGCACGATAGATGGCCTGATGGAACACGTACTTGATGCCCTCCTTGGTGAGCGAGAGGCGTGAGATAAACTCATCGTCGCATCGGAGTGGCGTCTTATACTGCAAGTTCATACGAGCCACAACGGCATCGATACCCTGCTCGTGCAACGCAGCAAAACTAACGCCCAGACTGCGAAGGAACAGGTGACGGGTGTGCTCAGCGTAGTGCAGATAGTTGGCATTGTTTACGATGCCCTCGATATCACACTCGTAGTCGCGCACCTCCATGCGGGTTTCGAAAATATAGTTCATAATAGCTTCAATATTTCGTTGAAATGGGTAATCTTTGTCAGTCGTGGATGCTCGATATCCTCAGAGTGCTCCAACTGCCAGGTAACATGGAAGGGGATATGAATGGCCCAGGCGCCAATGTTAAGCGCTGGAGCGATGTCGCTCTTCAGCGAGTTACCCACCATGAGGAACTGCGAAGGCTGAACCTCGAGACGCTCACAGAGCAGCGAGAACTCCGTCTCGGTTTTATTGCTGGTGATTTCTACATGCGAGAAATACTTATCCAGATGGCTGCGATACAGCTTATTCTCCTGATCCTGCAACTCGCCTTTGGTAAACACCACAAGACGATAGGGATAGGCTTGCAAACGTTGCAATGTTTCCTCTACCTCCGGCAACGGTGTGGCTGGCAGATGCAACAGCTGTTTGCTATGTGCCAACAACTCTGCCAGTTGAGTATGCGATAAATGCGCGCCACCCACACGGAGGGCTGTCTCTATAATCGAAATAGTGAAAGCCTTGCAACCATAGCCCAAATCGGCCATATTACCCGATTCGGTAACAAACAACTCGTGGGCAGGGGCGTCGCAATATGGAGCTATCAGGTCGTAGAGATGTTTCTCCACTTCCTCGAAATGACTCTGACAATCCCATAAGGTATCATCGGCGTCGAAAGCTATCACACGGAGATTTCTAACGTCAATCTTCATTTCTTACAATGTGGACAAGTTCCTTTAATAATATAATTAGATGTATGGGCCTCAAAACCCTCGGGCAGTTCTACCTTAGGCATCATAACGCCATCCAGACAGTATGTCTGCTGGCACTGCTCACAGTAGAAGTGGGGATGCACATCATCATCGTGATCGTCGTGATGACTATGACAGAGTTCAAAACGCTGACCATCCACAGCACCATCAATCACATGTACCAAATGGTGCTCACGGAAAAGCTGCAGCGTACGGAAAATGCCCGATTTATCGATTGTATCGATTCTATTCTGCAGCTCAGCCATGGATTGCGGTAGCATAGAAGCTTCGAGCGCCTTTACCACCGTAATACGGTTGGCAGTGGGCTTGATGTCATGCTCTAAAAGCAGTTGTTCGTAATTCTTAGTGTCCATAAGCTATACTTGTATGATAAAAATATCGATTTCATCGTTCACCCCAATCACCACGATCCAGATTGCGATAGCCGATGGCCTCGGCAATATGGTGACTCTGAACACGCTCTGTACCTTCGATATCGGCAATGGTACGTGCCACCTTCAGTATACGGTTGTAGGCGCGTGCACTAAGGTGCAGTTTCTCCATAGCCATGCGAAGCATGTTCAGACTGGCCTCATCGGGCTCACAGAACTGGTGAATCATACGCTCCGACATCTGCGCATTACAATATACGCCCTTAAATTCCCTAAATCGCTCTTCCTGACGCTTACGGGCAGCAATCACACGCGCACGGATTACCTCACTGGGCTCACCCTGCTGCATCTGCGACAGCTGGTTGAAGGGCACTACCGGCACTTCGATATGCAGGTCCATTCTGTCAAGAAGCGGACCAGAAATGCGATTCATATAACGTTGAATCTGTCCTGGCGTACACACGCAATGGTGCGTAGGGTCGCCATAATAGCCACAAGGACACGGATTCATCGAGGCCACAAACATAAACGAGCAGGGGTACTCGATGGTATATTTAGCACGACTGATGGTAATCTTTCTGTCCTCCAATGGTTGGCGCAGCACCTCGAGTGTAGCACGCGAGAATTCAGGAAGTTCATCACAAAAGAGCACCCCATTATGGGCCAGGCTCACCTCACCAGGCTGCGCTTTCTGCGTTCCACCCGTCATGGCTACTTGCGATATGGTGTGGTGGGGACTGCGGAAAGGGCGTTGTGATATGAGTGAGGTACCACTGGGCAGGATGCCTGCCACAGAGTGGATCTGGGTAGTTTCCAAGCTCTCCGCCAATGACAATGGAGGCAAGATACTTGGCAAGCGTTTGGCCATCATCGACTTTCCGCTTCCTGGAGGACCAATCAGTATCACATTGTGTCCACCAGCAGCAGCCACCTCCAAGGCACGTTTCACACTCTCCTGCCCACGCACATCGGCAAAGTCGAGATCAAAAGCATACTGGTGATCGTAAAACTCCTTACGTGTATCAACAATGGTTGGTTCGTAGTTCTCACCACCATTCAAAAAGCCGATCACATCAGCAATATTATCCATACCGTAAACCTCAAGCTGGTTTACTACGGCTGCCTCACGCACATTTTCCTTGGGTACAATCAGACCCTTAAACTTCTCCTTGCGTGCACGGATGGCTACCGACAGCACACCACTTACGGGTTTCAGCTTGCCGTCCAATCCCAGCTCGCCCACCATCATATAATCCTTCAACGCATCTTCCGATACCTTGCTGTAGGCTGCCATGATACCGATGGCCAATGGCAAATCGTATCCACTACCCTCTTTACGGATATCGGCAGGACTCATATTAATCGTCAGATCGGCTGTTGGAGCTTTATAACCAATATTCTCGATAGCTGCGCGAATACGATCGTAACTCTCTTTTACTGCGGTGTCGGCTAAGCCTGACAGGTGGAACGAAGTGCCTCTTGTTAGATTAACCTCGATGGTTATGGTGGTTGCTTCGAGTGCGGTAACGGCTGCACTATAGGTTTTAACAAGCATTGTTTACTCGATTAATTCTTTGATTTTGTTGGTTAGATCCTGATAATTCAATGTGCGTGCCACTATCTTGCCTTGACCATCGATAACGATGTTATCAGGCAGATAAGTCATGCCTAGCTGTTGCAGGATAGGCGACTCCCACATGCGCCCATCGCAAACAGTACTCCACTTAACGGAGTCGCGATCCACGATATGTTGGCAGTCTTTCACGCTGCCATCCACGCTTATGCTCACTACCTTCAGTTTGCCTGGATTTTCGCGCTGCATGCGTGCCAGTAAATTCTGAATGCTGATGCTCTCGTAGTTCCACGAGGCCCAGAGACTAATCACATTTACCTTGGCATTCAAGTCGGCCGACGAAACCGTCTCGCCTTTCAAGCCTTTAACCGAAAATGTTGGCAGATGTGCGCCCTGCTTCACAACGCGTAAAGCACCTAACTTTTTCAAGAGGGCAGCAACCTCCTTATTATCGGGCTGTGCCTTCATAATCATATTACCCAACTTCTGAATAGTGTCAAAGTCGGGATTCGGTACCATTACAAAATATTTGGTAAGCAGATATGTGCAGATGGGCGACTCAGCATGCTCGTTAATGTACTGCGAAGCTGTGCCTTTCACACCTGGAGGCATCATCGCACTGGTTTTCAGGCGGAATGCCGTCATTTCCTTGTTGATATTGGTGCCCTTAACTTCGGTTTCCTTCAGGTGCACAGCATCGCCTTCCATAGTGATGGTAACGCCAGGCTCAGCAAAAACAGGAATCTCAGAGAAGTTAGGGAACACCACGATGAGTGTAGTAGGTTCGGTGATGTCGGCCTTGTAGGTAAACTCACCCCTACTCACTCCGATGGTATCCAGTTTTTGGGCGCCATTAAGCCCATAGACGTAGAGTTCTCCTTGATTGAAGCCCTTAAAACTGCCCTCTATCTTAAATTTCTTCTGGCCATCGCCACAAGAGCACAGTAAGAATGCTGCTACAAGAGCAAGGAGACACGCCTGTTTCATTATTTATTTCTCAATATTCTTCAGTTCGATATCGTTAGCTGCATACTTGGCAAAAGCAGGATCCTTCTTGATAGCCTCCTTCAGTGCCTCGGCAGCATCGGCATTGTTACCCATACGGGCACTCATCAGTGCCTTCAGATACTCTGAAACTGCATCAGGATTCTGGATGTACTTCAGTGTAACAGCAGCCGATACGTAATCGTGATTCAGAATCTGTGCCAGTACAGCGCTGTTTGAGTAAATCTCAGAGAAGTTCTCCTCAGCCTGAGCGTAGTTGCCCTTAGCCAGATTCAGGTTACCCATAATCTCTGCCAGTCCATTAGCATCAGTAGCAGCAGCGATATAACGCTCAGCAGTAGCTACGTCGCCATCCTTCAGAGCCAGGAGTCCAAGGTTTGCATTAGCCTCAGGAACATTGGTAGCCTTCTGCAGATACTGCTTGGCAGCCTCGTAATTACCCTGCTTGTACTCGATAGTAGCCAGGTTGTTGTAAGCACGATAGTCGTTAGGATAAACCTTAGCGGCAGTCATGTAGACCTGCTTCTTCTCATCGGCATTAGCCTTCAGAGTAGCACCATACAGAATCTCCTCGATGCTCAGCTTGGTAGCATCGTTCTGGAGCTGCTCCAGAATCTGATCATCGCTACGTCCGATAGTCTCGTAGTTGATGGTGAGACGTGCACGACGCAGTTCAGGCAGAACGCCATCGGCCAACTCGCGGAAAGCGGTTGAGATATTCTTGATCTGCTGCTCACGCTCCTGTGGATCCTTATACATAGAGAGCACACGCAGGATAACGTCCTTATCCTGAATGTTGCTAGCCTTAACCAACTCCTGGAATCCTTCCCAGTCCTGAGCAGTGTACTTTGCATCAACAGGGGCATCGAGCTTAATCTTCTTGAGCTCCTGGTTTACGTACTTCTCAGAAACCTTCTGACGCTCGCCAGCCAACTTATCGTTAATGCTGAAACCGCCATCAGGCGAAGCATAGGCCGACACCTCGATATTGTCGAGATTCAACTTCTCGCGATCATTATTAATCTGCTTGAGCATACGAACAAACTCCTGAACCGAGTTATTCTTAAGCTCGCTCTTGCGCAGCTTAGCCTGCTGGATGAGGAACTTAATGTTAGCATCCAACTTCTTCTTAGTGATACGCTGATAAGCATCGGGAGCCACAGCAGCCTGAGTAGTCAGGATAGTCTGCTTGTAGAGCTCAGAGGTTGCGATAACACCATCGGCCACCTTAACTGCAGGCACCTCCATCTTCTTGTTACCAATGCGGGCATCGAATGTAAGGAACATCTCAGCCTTGTTGTCGCCAGCGTAAGCAAAGCTGGTTTTCATGGTGTAGTTACCACCCATCTTGTAGTTAATGGTCTGGTCGTTTCCACGCACGCTCTCACCCTGGAAAGTGGCGGTGGTACCCTTCTCAACCACACCATTTGAATAGCGCAGTTCGGGCACGACTGTAACTACAGCCTTCTTTTTCATATACTTCTCGGGGAAATGGCCGTTGATAGTTGCAGGAACGGCACCTTTTTGAGTCTCGAGCGGATTTGGTGTTACGGTGAAGTTATCTGCTGATAATTCGCCAAGTTTTGAACACGATGTAAACATCATCAGCGTAGCTGCTGACAGTAGTAAAAAATTTTTCATTTGCATAAAATAAAGTCTCAGTATTGTTGTGTGCCGCGAGCGGGACTCGAACCCGCACAGCCGTTTAATGGCCAAGGGATTTTAAGTCCCTCGTGTCTACCATTTCACCATCGCGGCGCCTTTTTTGCGGTGCAAAGGTAAGTTTAATTATTGGAATCACCAAACTTTTTATCTTTTTTTAATTCCAAACCCTCAGAATACCGCCATCTAAGCCCACTTTATACCTGTAAAGTGCTATTCCAGCGTTACCTTCGGCCAGTACACCATTATTAACATTGTATGTTCGGTTGCATTTGCTACAATGCAGATACAGACCACTATTCTGCCATGTCAGCGGATAATTTCGTCCGCCCAGCTCCTTCAAACAGTTGGAACACTGACCCTCGTAAGCCACCAGTATATTATCATAGCTGCTCACACCTACAATAATACAGTTGTTGGCGCCCAGCGCATAAGTCTGTTGCGATTCACGTTCAGTATTCAGACGGATATCCTCGACTGCGTCATCAAAATTGCGTGTCGTCTTCAGGTGGCGCACACCTTGTTGAACATTCGTCTCAATCTTCATAAACTGCCCAGGAGTTGAAAGCATAGCCGTTAGCTGACAAGGCAGGGGATGCAACGTAGGATCGAACACAAACCTACACTCGTACTCGCGATAGATATTCTCATCGCCCACACAAGCCATCAGCAAGGTGCAGAGTAAGAGTGTCAACCAGCGTTTCATGCCAACAGTTTCTTTTCGGCCTCGGTCATACGCTCAAAGTTAAAGCCCTTGAGCGTCTGCTCCATCAAAGTCTGAATCTGGTCGTTGCACAGATTGCCGATGCTACCCTCGTGAGTGTGGTGGATATCATGACTGGCCTTAAACTGGCCTGCCTCGATATCAAGACCCACCTTTTTATAGGCATCGCGGAATGGCATGCCATTGGCAGCCAAGCGGTTCACCTCCTCAACCGAGAACATCGGATCGTACATGGGGTTATCAAGGATATGCTCGTTAACCTCAATCTTATTAATAATGTATGCGCACATCTGCAGACAGTCCTTCAACTCGCCAAAGGCTGGCAGGAACACTTCCTTGATAATCTGCAGATCGCGGAAGTAACCCACAGGCAGGTTGTTCATCATCAGCATAATCTGCTGGGGCAGCGACTGTAGTTTGTTCGACTTGGCACGAATCAACTCAAACACATCAGGATTCTTCTTGTGCGGCATGATGCTCGAACCTGTGGTACACTCCTTGGGCAACTTGACGAACGAGAAGTTCTGCGAGTTGAACAAGCAGGCATCGAACGCCATCTTGGCGATAGTTCCAGCAATGGTAGCGATAGCAAAGCCTACGTTACGCTCCATTTTTCCGCGTCCCATCTGGGCATATACCACATTATAATCCATCGAGTCGAAACCCAACAGATTGGTGGTCATCGTACGGTTCAAGGGGAACGAACTGCCATAGCCAGCAGCACTACCCAAGGGGTTGCGGTTAGTCATCTTATAGGCAGCCTGCAGGAACAGCATATCATCGGCCAAGCTCTCGGCATAAGCACCAAACCACAAGCCAAAGCTTGATGGCATGGCAATCTGCAGATGAGTATAGCCAGGCATCAGTACATCCTTGTACTGATTACTCTTCTGGATGAGCTCATCGAAAAGACTCTTCACCTCGTCGGCAATCTCCATCAACTCATGACGTGTAAACAACTTCAGGTCTACCAGCACCTGATCGTTACGCGAGCGACCTGAGTGAATCTTCTTACCCATATCGCCCAACTTACGTGTCAGCAACATCTCAACCTGCGAGTGTACATCCTCCACATCGTCTTCAATCACAAACTCACCTCGCTCTGCCAGGTGGTAGATATTCTTCAGCTCGGCCAGCAGCTGGGTCAGTTCGTTCTTCTCAAGCAGTCCGATGCTTTCCAACATGGTGATGTGGGCCATAGAGCCCAACACGTCGTACTTTGCCAGATAGAGGTCCATCTCGCGGTCACGACCAACGGTAAAACGCTCTATCTCCTTGTTGACTTCAAAATTCTTTTCCCAGAGTTTCATCTCTTATTTCTCAATTGTCAATTATCAACTATCAAGTGTCAACTATTCGTAGTGCACCATTGCAAGGGCATCGGCAATCTTCTCAACGCCTTCCTGCAAAGGTTTCTCTACCATGCTTTTGATAAATGGATTCAATTCGGCCTTAACCGTCACCTTCATTTTCGATGAATTCTCATCTACAGGCAGTACCTGTACCCATACGTTGAAAGGAACGGGACTCTGAACCGTTTCGAACTTTACGCACTTTGGCTCTTCGCGATCGCAGATACGTAGTTTCAACTCGCCCACAGGAGCCACATTAATAGTCACGGTGTCGGCATCAAAACTAAATCCCTGCACCTTATCCTCGGGCACACGGTCGCGCACCTTTTCCAGATTGGTCAGATCACTGATATTATTGTAAACAGCCTGCTGCGAGTAAGGAACCAGCTTCACGCTGCTCTCAAACTTACTTTCTCCTCCGAATAATCCCATAATTACTTTGAAATTTGAGGTTTGACCTTTGAATTTTAATCCTGCTTCCAGGTATCTGGACTCTTACGCCACTCGGCCAGAACAGCTTTGTCCTCTTCCTTAATATAACCAGTCTTGGCAGCCTCTTCGATTACTGCCTCATAGTTACTAAGTGTAATCAACTTCACGCCAGCCTCGGCAAAAGCCTTCTCAGCTACAGGAAATCCGTAGGTAAATGATGCTACCATACCAATCACCTCAACACCATAGTCGCGCAATGCCTGAACAGCTTTCAGACTGCTACCGCCAGTAGAAATCAGATCCTCTACAACAACCACCTTGGCGCCTTTTTTAATCTCGCCTTCTACCTGGTTGCCCATACCATGATCTTTTGGCTTTGGACGAACATAGCTGTATGGCAAGCCCAGCTCCTCGGCTACGAGTGCCCCCTGTGCGATAGCACCCGTGGCAACACCAGCAACAGCCTCAGCCTCAGGGAAGTTCTCCTGAATGGCATGACAAAGCTCCAGCTTTACAAACGAACGCAGACGTGGGAACGAGAGCGTCTTACGATTATCAGTATAAATAGGTGACTTCCAACCCGAAGCCCATGTAAACGGGTCGTTTGGCTGCAACTTGATGGCCTGAATCTCCATCAGTTTCTGGGCAAATTGATTCTTGATTTCCATAACATTATTTTGTATTTTGGGTGCAAAGATAGTGTAAATCAGGCGAATAACCAAATTATTACCTATCTTTTTGTATAGCCAAGTGCCAGAACACTTATCGTTATGCCACCATTCTGGGCTATTTGCTTAGCACAAGCCCTCACAGTAGCACCTGTAGTCACCACATCGTCAATCACCAGCAAATGATTTACCCCCACAGGAATCTGGTTCAACGCAAACATCTGGTCCACATTCTCCGCACGCCCCCATCTGCTTTTCTTGGTCTGACTCTCAATAAAATCCACACGCCTTACCACATCAGTCAAAACAGGCAATTCTGTGATTTCGCTGATACCTTGGGCAATGGCATCGCTCTGGTTGTAGCCGCGCTGGCGCAAACGTTTCTTTGCCAATGGTACAGGCACTATTCCATCCATCCCATCAAAGAATCCTGCACTTTGCATCTCTTTAGCCAGCATACGTCCCAGAATCACGCCAACCTCGGGGTGATCCTTGTATTTAAGTTGATAAACCAAGTTAGCTGTGTCAGAATGGGCTTCGTAATAAAAATAGGCAGCCGCACGTTCGATAGGAATCAGGTGCCAGAAGCTTTTAGCCATCTCATTGTCATAGGGATTAAGCCAAAAGTCGGTACGTGGCAGATGAAAGTGGCATTTCATGCAAATCACTTCTTCGGTAGCCGACAGTCGGCGACCGCACACCACACAAGTGCGCGGCGAAATAAAATCCAGTAGTCGTCGCCAGATACTAATCCATTTCATCGTCAATATCCATCTCTTCGTCAACATCCAGACATTGGCGAATGATGCCATAATCGAAACCACGACTCAAGGCAAAACGTACCAGTTTCTGATTCAATTCATAATCGTTAGCAGCCTTAATGCTTTTGCGCTTCTGTTTCAACAGCGGCACCAGCATCTTCAGATACTCCTCATCGTCGATTTCATCGAGCACACGCTGCTGTATATCATCATCTATACGCTTCATCCAGAGTGCCTGCTGCACCTTGCGGCGCCCCCATTTGTTATAGCGCACCTTATCCTTTACAAAAGCACGGGCATAACGTTCATTGTCAATATAACGTTCTTTGGTAAGGCGCTCTACCACATGGTTCTGTGCCTCTAGATCCATTCCCCAACGTTTCATCTTATCACGCATTTCCTGCTCGCAGTGTTCGGCCTGCGCACAGGCAGCCGCTAACTGCAGGTAAGCCTCTTGTTCTGTTTTTTCCTTTGTCATGATTTAGTTGCTTTTATAAATCTTGTTTTGCCGTATTGGTCGTCAATCTTCACGACATCTACAAAGCCCAGAGCCTGCAGATTATCTACGATGGAATCGGCATAAATGGGATTAATTTCGTAATATAATCGTCCACCTTGCTTTAAGGCCGACACAGCGTAATGCATGATATGACGATAGAACAGCAACGGATCATCATCGGGTACAAACAGGGCTGTATCAGGCTCATACTTCAACACATTTTCCTCCATTTCATCGGCTTCTTTCCAGCAGATATAAGGCGGATTGCTAACGATCACATCCCACCTGTCGGCCTCAGCCTCTAAAGCCAGAGCATCACGTTTCTCAAACTTCACATCGCCCCGAAGTGTCTGGGCATTATGCTGAGCAATGGCCAGCGCATCTTCAGAGATATCCCAAGCCGTAACTTTTGAATCAGGTATATCCAATGCCAAAGTAATGGCAATACAGCCGCTACCTGTACCTATATCCAAAATATCCTTGCCGCCGCTGTTAACGATTAAATGGCACAATTCGGCCGTTTCTGGACGAGGGATCAACACCCCTGGTGCCACATAGAACTGACGACCGCAGAAGTCGGCCATCCCCAAAACATACTGCACTGGCTCGGCTTTTTCGAGTCTTTGCATGATTTTTTCAAGTTCTGCTTGGTCGTTTGCCGATAATTGTGTAACTTTGCCACAATAAATATCGGCCGTTGACAGACCGAAACGTACATCAAGCACCCAACGGACAAGGGCTTTCGCCTCGCCGGCATCATAAATCTTGCTGAGTCTTTGGCAGAGTTCTTCGTAATTCATGGTGCAAAAATACAAAAAAGTAATGAATAGTGAATAGTGAATAGTGAGAATTATATGATAGACGACAAAAAATTCATGCATCGCTGCATTCAGCTGGCTAAAAACGGACAGCTGAACGCCAAGCCCAACCCTATGGTGGGCGCAGTTATTGTACATAACGGCCGTATTATTGGCGAGGGTTACCATGTGCGCTGTGGCCTGGCTCATGCCGAGGTAAACGCTTTTGCCTCTGTACGAGCAGAAGACGAGGCCTTGTTGCCAGAATCAACCATCTACGTATCGCTTGAGCCCTGCTCACATTATGGTAAGACGCCCCCTTGCGCCGACTTGATTATCGAGAAAGGTGTGCGCCGTGTGGTTGTAGGATGTATCGATGAATTCGCCGAAGTTCAAGGTCGAGGCATCCAGAAACTACGCGATGCAGGCATCGAAGTAGAGGTAGGTGTACTCGAGGATGAATGCAAGGCATTGAACCGTCGTTTTTTCACATTCCATCGCGAAAAACGTCCTTATATCATCTTGAAATGGGCACAGACCGCCAATGGTTTCATCGACGATTATCACCAGCCCGTACAAATCTCAAGCGACTTTACCAAGATGCTTTCGCACAAACTGCGTGCTGAGGAGGATGCTATTCTGGTGGGTCGCGTTACCGATGAGCGCGAACATCCGCAGCTGAATGTACGCGAATGGTACGGACCTGATCCCAAACGTATGGTGATAGACCGTGCTCATCCGCTGAACCTCGAGAGTCTGCATGCGCAGAACATCCAGTCGCTGATTGTAGAAGGCGGTGCCGAAACGCTTCGTTCTTTCCTGGTGCAGGGGCTTTGGGACGAGATCCGCGTAGAGACCAACACCACGATGACCGTTAGTGATGGTACCCGTGCACCACAGATTCCTGCTAATGCCCATGTGACCAGCAGTAACATGTATGATAAAAATGTGATTATGGTATATCAGCGAAAGGACTAATTACTTTCTACCAAAATCGGCAGGCACCTCACCCCACTTCTGTGTTTCCCATTTAATAATGGGATTACGGTACTGGTGGGTACGCAACCAGTTCTCGGCTCTTGCAATAATTTGGAAGAGCTGTTCGGTTTGTGGGGTGCGTTCAAGTGTGGTTTTACATTTGCCTTTCGACACCCATAGAATGGCATTATAACTATCCGAATATATGGTTTTATCGTGCCATCCCTTTTGCCAGCAAAGTGCCAAGGCATGCACAATAGCCAAGAATTCACCGATATTATTTGTGCCTTTTACAGGACCAAAATGGAAAACTCTTGCACCTGTAGTCAGGTCGATACCCTGATACTCCATCGGTCCAGGATTCCCGCTACAAGCAGCATCTACTGCAAAAGCGTCTGCCCTTACCTCCATTGGCAAGGGCAGAACTGTATCGTGTCTATAATCTGGGGGATTCTGCATATTACATACGCTCAGGAACCTCGATGCCCAGCAGGCTCATACCGTTCTTAATGATCTTGGCCACATTCTTAGCCAGCATCAAGCGTACGGCCTTCTTCTGCTCATCAGGTTCGTTCAGAATGCTGTAATCGTGATAGAACTGATTGAACACCTTGGTAAGCTCGTAGCAGTAGTTAGCAATACCACTTGGCGAGTAATCCTTACCTGCCTGCTCTACAGCAGCACCAAACTCGTTCATCTTCTGAACCAGCTCTACCTCCTTCTCAGCCAGATCAACCTGAGCATGAGCAGGCTTCAAGCCCTCAGCCTCGGCCTTACGCAGGATTGAACGGATACGAGCATAGGTGTACTGGATGAAAGGACCGGTATTACCGTTGAAATCGATACTTTCCTCGGGGTTGAACAGCATGTTCTTACGTGCATCAACCTTCAGGATAAAGTACTTCAGGGCACCCATACCTACCACACGGGCAATCTCACGGCGCTCCTCTTCGGTCATATCGTCGAACTTACCCAGTTCCATCGAGGTCTTGTAGGCATCCTCAACCATCAGTGCCATCAGGTCGTCGGCATCAACAACCGTTCCCTCACGACTCTTCATCTTACCGTTTGGCAGCTCAACCATACCGTATGAGAAGTGTGTAAGTTCCTTACCCCACTTGAATCCTAAGCGATCCAACAGGATAGAGAGCACCTGGAAGTGGTAGTTCTGCTCGTTACCTACCACATATATCATCTTATCGATAGGATAATCCTTGAAACGCATCTCGGCAGTACCGATATCCTGAGTCATATATACCGAGGTTCCATCGCTACGCAACAGCAGTTTCTGGTCGAGGCCCTCGTTAGTCAGGTCGGCCCAAACCGAGTTGTCCTCGTGACGCTCAAACAAACCTTTAGCCAAGCCCTCTTCTACCTTAGCCTTACCCTTCAGGTAGGTCTGACTCTCATAGTAGATCTTATCGAACGATACGCCCATCTTCTTGTAGGTCTCATCGAAACCGGCATATACCCAGTTGTTCATCTTCTCCCACAGAGCGCGTACCTCAGGATCGTTGTTCTCCCACTTAACCAGCATCTCATGAGCCTCCCTAATCAGTGGAGCCTCCTGCTTAGCTTTCTCCTCGTCCATACCCTGGGCTACGAGTTCCTTCACCTCCTCGCGGTAGTGCTTATCGAAAGCTACGTAGTAGTCGCCAATCAGGTGGTCGCCCTTCTTGCCCGATGTTTCAGGAGTCTCGCCGTTACCGTACTTCAGCCAAGCCAGCATCGACTTACAGATATGAATACCACGATCGTTCACGATATTGGTCTTCACCACCTTGTTACCATTGGCCTCCATAATCTGTGCCAAGCTCCAACCCAGCAGGTTGTTACGTACATGGCCCAGGTGCAAAGGTTTGTTGGTGTTAGGCGAAGAGTATTCGATCATAACCAGAGGCGACTCGTCGGTAACCTGCTTCATGCCGAAACGCTCATCCTTATCGATAGCATCGAGCAACTGCAACCAGGCACCATCGCCAACGCTCAGGTTCAAGAAACCTTTTACCACGTTAAACTTCTCAACAGCTGCACAGTTAGCAGTCAGGTATTCACCAATCTCCTGTGCTGTCTGCTCCGGACTCTTCTTGGCAGCCTTCACAAAGGGGAATACCACCAGAGTCAAGTTACCCTCAAACTCACTTCTTGTCTTCTGCAACTGCAGCATCTTCTCTGTGGCATCCATGCCATAGAGAGCCTTTACTGCCTCGCCTGCAGCCTTGCTGATTAATGCTTCAATATTGACTTGCGTCGAACTTTGTTTCATATCTTTTGATTTTTGGGTGCAAAATTAATAAAAATATATGGAAAATAGACACTTAGTGTACAAAAAGTTACATCTTTGTACAAAAAAACGCACATAGTTTAAAACTTTTTTGTATCTTTGCGCCCGACGAGAGAGAAATAGAATGAGACGTAGCCTTAAACATATCACCATGGTCTTTGCTGTAATGCTGGCCTTGCCAGTAGCGGCAAAGGGTGAAAGATTTGTGTTTACTACCATCTGGACGGCGCAGGCACAGTTTGCCGGCTATTATGCCGCCAAAGAGAAAGGATTTTACGACGAAATGGGCCTGGATGTGGTTATCCAGCACCCTTCGCTCACCAGTTCGGCCTCCAACCGATTGAAGACCGACCAGTGCGACGCTGCCATGTTTTCGATGATGTCGGCCATGGACTTCATTGCCCAAGGCACACCACTGGTAAACATCTTTCAGGACTCCATGAACAGCAGTAACATCTTAATTTCGCGCTGGGGTGCTGATCCGTCAAAGATGAAAGGTCAGCGTGTGGGCATCTTCAATTCCGACCCCAACTACCTAACCTTTATAATGAGTAAGAAGGAAGGCATGAATTACGAGTGGGTGCGTTTTACCAGCGACATCAACGTGTTCCTGTCGGGTGCCGTAGATGCCACTATGGTAGTGAGTTACAACGAGTTCTGCCAACTGAAGCAGGCCGGATTTAATCTCCCCGAAAGAAGTTTGTATCGTTTTAGCGATCACGATTATAACATACAGGAGAACGGCGTTTACGTAAAACGCCAGTATTACAACACCCACCGCAGTACCGTGGGTAAGTTTGCAGCCGCCAGTCGCCGTGGCTGGGAGTGGGTAGCCGCCCACCCCGACGAGGCCTTGGAGATTGTCATGAAGTATGTGCGTAAGAATGGTATCCACACCAACCGCGTGATGCAGAAGATGATGCTCGAAGAGGTATTGCGCCTGCAGATTGATCGCGAGTCGAAACGACGCGAGTTCCGTGTACGTGCCGATATGGTACGCAAGGCCAGTAAGATGATGTTCGAAGCCGGCATGCTGAAACGCGAAGTAACCTACAAAGAACTGATTGGCCTATGAGAAAGCATCCATGGATAACAGCTGCCATCGGCACAGCCATCGCACTCCTGTTGCTGGCAATACTCACCTATAGTCGCCAGATTATACAGCAGCAGGCGATGGATGATGCCGTAGAATCGCTACAACAGGTCATGGAGCGTACCGACCGTCATCTGCACCAGATAGAGGCCGCAGCCGACAGTTTGATTCCTAAGATTGAACAGCATATCGACCAGCCCGACATGATGTTTGCGTACAGCAGAGAGTTGCTGAAGCAACACCCCGATCTGAAAGGCTGCAGCATATCGTTCGATCCCTATTTCTATAAGGAGAAAGGTCAGTATTTCTCGGCTTACTCATATAAAAAAGGTAACCACATCGTAACCGAACAGGAGGGTAACGACAACTATCAGTATTTTTATATGGACTGGTACGTTATCCCACGTATGCTGTACCACTCGTACTGGATAGAGCCGTTTGCCGAGAAGAGCACCAGCGGTATTGTGGTTAACGATATTATGACCTCGTATTGTCAGCCCATACAGGGTGGCCCCGAAAAAACAGTGGGTATCCTCTCGGCCGATGTGCCACTGAGCTGGCTGGCCGATCAGATAGAAAACTATCAGCCCATGCCCAAATCGTATTGCATGCTGATAGGTCGTGGCGGCTCCTACATTGTTCATCCCGACAGCACCCGACTGCTGTACGAAACCATTTTCACCTCTACCATCGAGCATCCCGACACAGCCCTTACCTCTTTGGGACGTGCCATGACCGATGGCGAAACAGGTTACAAGTCACTACGCCTGGATGGCGTAGATAGTCATGTGTTCTACATGCCGTTCCGCCAAACAGGTTGGAGCATAGCCCTTGTATGCCCCAACGAGGTTATTCTCAGCAACTATCGCCTGTTGCTTTATTTCCTATTGCCACTAATTCTATTATCCATTATGCTCATGTTCATGCCTCTATGGCGCTTGCTGTTCCGCCGACGCCACTTTGCAGCCGTGCTGCTTCCCTTGCTTGTACTAACTGCCACCTCGTGCCACAACAACCAGCCGAACAAACCAACAGCCTCGGACCAATCCACCCCCGAAGAACAAGCCGACAACGACATTAGAGAACAGCTAAACAAGTACGAGGGCAATCGCTGGTTCCAGGTGCTCGACAGTTTGGAACAGGCTGGCAAGATAGCCACCTGCCAAGCCGACTTTATGAGGGGCGAGAAGTATGAAGAAATGGAGCAACCTCGTTCAGCCTTGATTTTCTTTAGCAAGGCTATCGAAGGCAACAAACTACTGCAAATCAACAAAAGAAACTTCTACGATGCATACATGGGTGTATGCGCAGGCTATCTGAACAATAATAATGTAGAATTGGCGCTTAAAACTGCTACCGAGGGTTACGAGATTGCCAGCAAGGATAGCAGCATCATTGGTCGCGACATGAGCAACAACCTCCAGATGGAAATTGGCATGTGTCAATTACGACTGGGTCATAACGAGGAAGCTGCCGAAACTTTCGAAGAAGTTCGCCAGGGTGCCCTACAACTGGCACAGAGCTATCCCCAGAGTCCAAACTGTCAGGAGAGCTGCCTACTAATAGCCTCTAATATCATCAACTACTACATGAACCAGAAAAAGTTCGACTTGGTTGAGCCATGGCTAGATATGTTGGAAACAGCCCTTGAGCACTATGCCGCCACCAATGCACCTACAGAAAAATATAGCGACTATCTGGCCACACTGAATTGCGACAAAGCCATTATGTGGTCAATGACCGGACATCACGAGGAGGCCGAAGCCGCCTACCAGAGTTTCTTGTCATCCAATTATGCCCATAAGTTACGAGGCGTGTACGATCAGGCTTTTTATCTGGAAACTACCGAGCAGTGGGAAAAGCTGCTTTCTATAGTACTTCGCATTGATTCTGCTGAAATTGCTGCAGAGGTTCCGCCCACACTCGACTATCTGATTAACAGCCCTGGAATCATCTTCAAAGCCATGGTAAAAACCGGCCGGAAAGAAGACGCAATACTGAAAGCAGAGCAGATTATCAATATGCTTGATTCGGTAAAGGCATATCAGCACCGCAGCGATGCCGAGGAATTAGCTGTGATTTACGAAACCGAACAGAAAGAGCAGGAGATTGCCGCCCAGCGAGCCTCACTCAACAGTCAGCGCATGCAGGCCATCGTAGTAGTGGTACTGTTGCTGCTGATATTCTTAGGAGTGCTGTTCGAGTTCTATCGCAAACTGCGCCGTGCCCACACGTTGCTCGAGATTAGCTATAACAACCTGGTGATAGCCAACGAACGTGCCGAGGAGTCGTCGAAGATGAAGACCAATTTTATCCGTCAGATTTCGCACGAGATACGTACCCCATTGAATATCCTGAGTGGTTTTACACAGATTATCACCATGCCCGATATGAAGTTCGACGAGGCTACCCGCACCGATATCAATCATAAGATTGTGGAGAATACCGACCGTATTACCGGTCTGGTTAACAAGATGCTAGAACTGAGTGACGCCAGCAGCCAGGCCGTTATCAACCGCACCGACAATGTGCTGGCCGTACAGATTGCAGCACAGGCCACCGATGCCAGCGAGGTTGCCAATGCCAAGCACCTGAAGTTCGACTTACAGGTTGGCGACGCCGAAGGCGCAGTAACCATCACCACCAACGAACAGGCTGCTACCCGTGCACTTACCATGCTGCTTGATAACGCCCGTAAGTTTACCCGTCCGGCCGAGGCTAAGAATGAAAAACAAACTGAACAGCAACAGGTTACGCTTACACTCAAAAAGACTGAGAGCACCATCGAATTCATCGTTGAGGACACAGGTATTGGCGTCCCCATCAATGAAGCTGAACATATTTTTGATGAGTTTGTACAGTTGGATGAGTATTACGAGGGTACAGGTATCGGACTCACCGTAGCACGCTCATTAGCACGCCGACTGGGTGGTGATGTGGTGCTCGATACCACTTATACCTCAGGTGCTCGCTTTATCATGGCGCTACCTTTGGCCTAACTATATCAAGTCAAAATGCTGCAGGGCCTTGCGCACACCCTCATCGTCAACTGACGTCGTAATGTAGTCGGCCTCAGCCTTCAGTTCGTCGATGGCATTACCCATGGCTATGCCCACACCAGCCTTACGCACCATGGTACTGTCGTTACCGCCATCACCAAAGGCCATGGTATGGTCGGGGTTCAGTCCTAAGTGCTTGGCCATTGCCAACAGTCCCTCGCCCTTATCAGCACCTAACGCAGTTACATCGGTAAATGCCGGATGCCAGCGCCCTGAGGTACAGCCAGGCACGCGTGCCATCAGCTCAGCCTCGTATTCCTTACTAAAGAAAGGTGTTATCTGCATAATACGCTGCTGCAGCACCTCCTCTACAGGCTTGGCCTTATCCAGATTCTCCACCGCTAAGTGCTGACGGAAAATCTCATCCACCTGTCCCTGCGGGTCGAGCACAGCCACATCCCTCTCGCCAACTACTATCACGCCATAGTTCTTCTCTATAGCATCATCCACTATCAATCGGGCCTCGTGTGGCGGAATACTCTTGCAGGCCACCACTTCATCGCCTACAAAACAGTAAGCGCCGTTGGTCGTTACATAACCGTCAATCAGATGCTCGATAGCACCCAGGTTGGTTATAATAATAGGTGGGCGACCGGTGGCTATAAACACCTTATGTCCATTGGCCTTGGCCTGTGTAAGAGCCAAGATGGTAGAAGCGGGAATCTGATGAGTCTCAAAACTCACCAGTGTACCGTCGATATCAAAGAATAATGCGTAACTTGTCTGCATATATGCTTATTTTTTAGGTCCCAGTGCCCGTCGGGTTTGCAACAGCACACTGAGCAGTATCAGGGCGATGCCGATATAGAACGAGAAGTTTATCTCGCGGCCTTCGCCAAAAATCAGGAATGCTAATATAATGGTATAGCAAGGCTCCAGGTTGTACGTCAGGTTCACCGTAAAGGCCGAGAGTCGCTTCAGCGCCTGTATCTGTAGCAGATACATACCCACTGTACAGAACAGCGCATGACAGAGCATCAGCCATAGGTTAGTACCCTCGGGGACAACCACCACGGGCTGACTGCTGGGGAAGAAAGCCAGATAGATGGGGATGATAATCGATACCAGCACGATACCACCCGACATCTGGTACATCAGCACCGTACGACTACGCACACCCACGCTTGCCTTTTTATTGCAGATGGCATAGAGCGCACACACGGCACTCGACACCACACCAATGCCGATACCATAGCGGTAACGGGCATCTAACGAAAAAATGCACAGCACACCCAGCACGGTAATGAGCGAGAATACCAGCTCGGTAACCGACAGCTTGCGATGGTATATCATCGGCTCGAAAAGGGCTGTAAAAAAGCCCACTAACGAGAAACAGATAACACCAATCGACACGTTCGAGGCCTTGATGCTACTGTAAAACAGTATCCAGTGCAAACCTAACAGCGCACCGCAACCGCACAGCTGCAGAAACTTACGCCAGCCCACTCGTGGCAGTCCGGTAAACACCAGCAGGATAGCACTCGTAAACAGCATACGGTACCACACAATATCCACTTCGTTCAGGGTAATGAGTCGTCCAAACAGGCCTGTAAAGCCTGCCAACAGCACACTCAGGTGCAGTTGTATAAATCCACGTTGTGTTTCGTTCATTTATGTTTAGTTCGTATTATTTATTGCAAGGGTGTTAGTGGATAAACCATGTTCACTATAAATATGTTAGCTGCCAGTATGATAAGGTTCATCAGCAGTCCTATACGCATAAAATCGCTGAATCGGTACCCACCAGGACCGTACACCAGCATGTGTGTAGGCGATCCGATAGGTGTGGCAAAGCTACTGCTCACGCTTACCATCAGGGCTATCAGGAATGGGAATGGCTCGTAACCCAACTTCTCGGCAGTCTCGTACATGATGGGGAAGAACATGGCACCGGCAGCGGTGTTTGATATAAACTCGGTGATAAACGTACCCACAAAGCAGATGGCTGTCATCACCACTATCGGGTTAGTACCACACACATCCAGAATACCCATGGCCAGGCGCTCAGCAATACCCGTTTTCTGAATAGCCAGTCCCAGCACCACACTGCCCGCAAACACCATCAATATGTCCCAGTTAATGGCGCGCATGGCCTGGTCGGGCGTACAGCAGTGCAGTATCATCATGGCTGCAGCGGCAATAAAGGCACAATGCAGCAGTGGCATAATACCCAAGGCCGATACTGTTACCATCGCTATCATAATCAGCGCCGATATCAGCGTTTTGCTACCCACGTTTATCACCTCGTCGCCAACTCGCAATCCGCGCTCCTGAGCCAGCTGCAATATGTCTTTAATATGTCCGGCATAAGTCAGATGGTCGCCTCCCATCACAAACTCATTCTTATTCAGCGCCACGGGCACATTATCAAAGTGGCGGATCCTGATCAGTCGGCCACCCTTCACGTCGTACAAACCAGCATAGTCTAATGTCTCGCCAATAAACTTGTTGTTCGATGGCACCAGCAGCTCTACGGTATATTCGGCTGTATCCTCAAAGTCCGATTCGGGTGCTTTTCTATCGGGCAACAGCTTACGCATGGCAATAATGCTCAGCACACCTACCAGCAAGCAGAACAGGCCTGGTATCGTAGTTGCCAACACGTTCATCACATGACCCGTCTTATCGGCATACAATCCGCTGATAATCAGGTTTGGCGGTGTACCAATCAGCGTACACACACCACCCATACCCGAGGCATAACTCAGAGGGATTAGCAGTTTTGAGGGCGAGATGCCCAACTTTTTCGACCACATTTTTACAATGCCCACGAACATGGCCACCACCGTGGTATTACTCAAGAACGAACTCAGTCCGGCCACAGGCAGCATCAGTCGTATCACAGCCTTGCCGTAGCTGTTGGGTTGTCCTAACAGGTTTTTCACTATCCATTGCAGCACGCCGGTATAGGTAAGACCGGCCACTACCACAAACAATACTCCGATAACCACTACCGACGATGAACTGAAGCCCGAAAACGCCTCTTTAGCATCGAGCACCCCTGTAACAAGCAATATGCCGATGGCTGCTAAGAACACCACATCGGCCCGCAACTTTGTTAGCAACAGAGTAGTAAACATACCCAACACCGTAATAATCGTGATCCAGGCTTGGAGATTAAAACCCCATAACAGTTCTGTTTCCATGATTCAACAGATTTGTTTATTTAACATGCGGACAAAGGTACGTTTTTTCACCGAGAAGTGCAAGCAATTCTTGTTTTTTTTGCTAAATCTGGGAAAATAGTTGTATCTTTGCACCCATAAACTTACTTAATATGAAGCGATTTCTACCTCATTTTATAGCATTTATAGTGGTGGCCATCTGGGGCGTCACGTTTGTGTGCACTAAACTGTTGTTGCTGGGCGGACTAACTGCTGCCCAGATATTTATTCTGCGTTTTATCATCGCATACTTGCTGTTGTTAGGCTACAGCCTGTCAAAGGGTATCCATTGGCTCAGCAACAGTTGGCGCGATGAGCTCAACATGATGGCATTAGGTGTATTTGGCGGATCACTATATTTCCTCACCGAGAATAGCGCCATGAACTACACCACAACCACCAACACCAGCATCATCGTGAGTCTGTGCCCCCTGTTTGCCTCTGCCATTATCGGCGCTTTCTATAAAACCGAGCGCCTTAATCGCTGGCAAACCGCTGGCACTGTTATGGCGGCATTGGGAGTCATCATGGTGGTGATGAACGGCCATTTTGTGCTCCACCTCTCGCCTTTGGGCGATGCGTTGGCCTTTGGTGCCTGTATGTGCTGGGCGTTCTACAGTCTGCTGATTATCCCCGTTAGCAAGCGTTACCCCACGGTGTTCATCACCCGCAAGGTGTTCTTTTACGGTCTGCTGTCCATGATACCCTATATCATGCTGCATCCCGACCTCAACATCCAGCTGGTCATCAACAAGCCCACGTTGTTAGCCAACCTGCTATTCTTAGGTTGTGTAGCCTCCATGCTTTGTTACGTGGCATGGAACTGGGTACTTAAGCGTTTGGGGGCCGTGGTAGCCACCAACTACGTGTATCTTAATCCCGTTACCACCATCGTGTTTGCCTGGATGGTTCTTAACGAGCAGATTACCGTATGGTTCATCATCGGTACTGTACTCATCCTGTACGGCATGTACCTGGTAAACACCAAGCGCCCCAAGTTATCGGCTTAGTATCTGCTCGGCATGCTCCTTGGTTTTCACCTGCTTGCCGGCAAAAATCTGCTCAATCACTCCCTCCTCATTAATAATAAACGTGGTACGTATGGTGCCCTCGGTTTTCTTACCGTACATCACCTTCTCGCCCCAGGCACCCATCGCCTGTAGCAGCTCCTTATCCACATCCGCTATCAACGGGAAAGGCAATTCGTGCTTCTCCTTAAACTTCACGTGCGATGCTGCCGAGTCCTTACTCACGCCCACCACCTCGTAGCCAGCCCCTTGTAGTTCGTTGTAATGGTCGCGCAAACTACAAGCCTCAGCCGTACAGCCGCTGGTATTATCTTTTGGATAAAAGTACAACACCAACTTACGCCCACGATAATCACTCAAACGGATATCCCGTCCCTGTTCATCCTTGCCCAGAATTTCTGGCGCCTTATCACCAATATTCATACGCATCTAAGTTTTAAGTTCCTGCGGCAAAGATACAAATAATATCCGAATAATCAAATTTATAGCTAAAAATAAACCATTCGTTTTGGGTTTTCAAAGATTTAGAGTATTTTTGTACCCGAATAGTAAGGATTATCATTTTTTTGATTATCATTTTTTTGATAAAAAGCTTTGTTTGTATTTGATAATTGCTTATCTTTGCAGCCGAAAAGGTAATTATAAAGGATAAAAGAGTATGAAAAATCCGTTTGTAACCAAAGGATATGCAGGGCCCGAATACTTCTGCGACAGAGTACAAGAGACTGTGGATTTGGTAAAGTTGCTTACCAATGACAACAACATGGCCTTGATATCTCCTCGGCGACTAGGCAAAACAGATTTGATCCATCATTGTTTTGCACAGCCTGAAATTAAGGAAAAGTACTATACGTTTATCATCGATATATATGCCACAAGCTCTTTAGCCGACTTTGTAAGTCTTCTAGGACAGGCTATACTCGATGAATTAAAACCACGCGGCAGGAAGACTTGGGAGAAATTTGTTGGCACCCTTAAGTCCATACAGCAGCAGATTTCTTTCGATATGAATGGCAATCCTGTATGGGGAGTTGGCTTGGGTGCATATACTAATCCTGCAATTACTCTCGACGAGATATTCGTCTATCTTAAAACGGCCGACAAGCCTTGTTTGGTTGCTATCGATGAATTTCAGAAGATAACAGAGTATCCAGACGGTCAAAATGTAGAAGCTGCACTGAGAACACATATCCAAAGATGCCCAAATGCTACATTTTTATTTGCAGGTTCCAAGCGACATCTTATGGGTGAGATTTTCCTGTCGCCGTCACGTCCGTTCTATCAGTCGGTCATTACAATGGGGCTTTCTCCTATTCCCATCGAAAAGTATATAGAGTTTGCCTGCGCTCAATTCGAGAAATGTGGAAAGTCAATCCAGCCTGATGTAGTAGACATCGTTTATCAGCGATTTGATGGAATAACATCTTATCTGCAGCGTCTGATGAACGTGCTATTTCTAAATACCGCACAAGGCGAAACGTGTAGTAAAGATATGATCGACGTTGCTATCAACTACATTTTGGATCTGTATACAGAGTATTACAACACGCTGTTGGCCCAGATGTCAGAGAAGCAGCGCAACGTGTTTTTAGCCATAGCCTGCGAGCGAAGAGTGAAGAGCGTATCGGGTGGTGCTTTTGTGCGGAAATACCATTTGCAATCGCCAAGTTCTGTTATGTCTGCATTAAGAGGCCTTCTCGACAAAGATCTCATTACCCAGGAAAATGGTGAGTATTTTGTTTACGACCTGTTCTTCCAATTGTGGATAGAGAGAAAATAATCTTTGCAGCAGGAAGTAACAACGACTGACTTATGGAACAGAAATTCAGCAATAATAGTATTGACCTTCAGATGCTGCGTGCCATCATTGCCGAGCATATTCTCTTCCAGTTCCGTTCGCGTTACCTCGACATACATTGCGCCACGGCCCGCGAGCGCTACGAGTTGCTGCTACGTCGTTGTCCCGGCATCGTGCATCACCTTGCCTTACAGGACCTCGCCTCTTTTCTCTGTGTCACGCCCAATTACCTGAGCACCATCCGCAAGGATATCACGTTCGAAACGAAAAAATAGCGCACTTTCTTTAGTTCCTTTGATACCTCGCAGGTAGGATAAAGCTCTAAAAATCACCACCAAAACAAAGATTTTTGTACAAAAATGCCACAATTATAAAAATTTGTGGTAACTTTGTACCGATTTCAAGAATAGAGTATGGCAAAAAAGCAGAATTCATACATCTCGTCAGCCAGTATAAAGGAGCAGGGTAGAACGGTCTACTACAAAATGCTGGAGAGTGCACGGCAGGGCGAACTCATTCAAGTGCGCCGCGGTGTGTATGCTAATATCGACCAACTGAGCGGCAACATGATTGACATTAACACCATCGTTCCAGATGGTATCTTGTGCCTGTGGTCGGCTTGGAACATTCACCAGCTAACGACCTCGATGCCGCAGGCTTTTCATGTGGCCATCAAAAGAGACAGAAAGGTAACGGTTCCGTCGTTCCCTAAAGTGGAGATTCACCATTACACAGAGGCTATCCTTGGAATTGGCGTGATGACAATGGAGATTGACGGCTTCAACATCCGACTTTATGATGTGGAACGTTGCGTGTGTGATGCGGTGAAGTTCCGCAATAAGATCGGAATTGACGTCTGTTCAGAAATCATCGGCAACTATCTTGAACGTCCCAACAGAAACCTGAGCAAGTTGATGGACTATGCCCGAGAACTCCGTGTAGGCACCATTCTCGAAAAATATCTGCAAGTGAAACTATGAGCAAGGACAACATAACAAATTACGGCAAGTCTATCCGTAGCAAACTGCTGAACATTGCCAAGCAGGAGGATGTGTTTTATCAGACCATTCTCACACGATACTTTCAGGAACGACTGCTTTACAGAATGTCGCAGACAAAATATCGCAGTAACTTCTTTCTGAAAGGTGGTGCGCTGATGTATGCCTACGAGAAGTTTGCGGCACGTCCCACGTTGGATATTGACTTCCTGGGTAACAACATCAGTAATGAGGGGGCAACTATCGTTGCTACTTTCAAGGAGATATGTTCCGTTCCATATGAAGAAGATGGTATTACATACGATATCGACAATATTACGGCACAGAACATTACCGAATTCAAAGACTATCATGGTATCCGTTTGAGCATTCCCGTGAGAATGGACTCCATTGCACAGGTGTTGACAATGGACATCGGATTTGGCGATGTTGTTACACCAAGTCCGATAGAACTTGAGTACCCTGTGCTACTGGAGCAACTGCCAAGCGTGAACATCATGGCCTATTCGCTTGAAACGGTAATTGCGGAGAAGATGCATGCCATAGTGGATCTTGCCGACCAGAGCAGTCGCATGAAAGACTATTACGACCTATACAACATCTTGTCGAAAGAGAAGTATGACGTTGATACATTGCAGGAAGCCATCATGCGTACCTTTGAGAACAGACACACCTCATACGATGCCGACACCATGTTTTTCCGAAAGGACTTTGCCGATAATCAGCAGATGCAAGTTAGGTGGCAGGCTTTCTTGCACAAGATTATAAAAAGTGAGAATATCATGTTTGCAGATGTTGTAGTTTACATTCAGAATGAGTTGCGTCCATATTGGGAAAAACTTTCGCATGAATAAAAGGTCTGCATAAGAAAGTTCCTTGGCAAAAAATGAAGGGAAAACGGCAGAAATTCTTTAACTAGTTTAAGACCTACATCCTCGGCACCCGATTTCTGGGCTTGGCCGAGGGCTTTTTTGTACCGTTTTCAGTAACTTTGGCAAACATAATAGATGTTTATCACAAAAAAATGCCATTTGGGGTTTAGTAAATCGTTTCTCGTGTGTATTATAGGTGTATGACAACAAGAGAAAAGAATCTTGAAACGCTGTTCAAACAGCATTACCGGCAGATGTATCGGCTGGCCACCATACTTTTGCACGATGATGCTGAGAGCAAGGACATAGTGCACGATGTCTTTGCCCAGCTACTTGCATCGCCAACTTTTGAGTTGCACGATCAAACGGCAGCAGCGTTCCTACTCATCAGTGTACGTAACCGATGTTTGAATGTGATACGAAACAGGAAGATTCAGGAGCGAGTTCAACGACTCTATCTCCTTGATCAGGACACCACTATCATTCCACCAGATGGGGGCAACGAGGAACTAAAAGCCCTGTCAGTAGGCATCAGTCAGTTAATGCCGCCTATCTGTCGTGAAATAATAGAGTTACACTTCCGCGATGGACTCACTTTCCGTGAGATAGCCCATCGTCTCGGTGTTAGCGAAACCACCATCTACAAGCATCTGCGCAGTGCACTTCTACAATTACGTGAACACCTAAAAAGAAATTAGTAAGATGAACAAGACCGAACTTTTGTTCCAAATGATGGAGCAACCCCAGCTCTACACGGCCGAAGAATGGCAGGAAATACTGTCCGACGAAGAATGCCGTGAAATCTATACCCTGATGGCTAAGACCAAAAGTGCATTCGATTCCCAAAAGGAAATCGACGACAAAACCATCGATGTCGAATGGAAGAGACTTACACCATCTTCTAGGCGAAACTGGCTCCGTGTGGCAGCAATATTTATTGGCATCCTCATGCTCTCAGGCATAGCCCTGGCAGCTATACATATCTCGCGCCATGTTTATGGTAATCATGATGCTGGAGAATTGCAATCCCCTACCCAGGAGACACGTATTTCTAATTCAAATCAGCAAACAGTAGAGGCCGACTCTATATCAACAGAGCCTAAGCTCTACGACAACGTTCCATTAGGCGAGATATTCCAGGATATATCTAATCACTACAACGTCAAAGTGGTTTATCAGAACGAAGACGCACCACGCCTGCGTCTGTTCTACCGATGGAAGCCTGAGTACACTTTAGAGAAAGTTGTAGAGATGATGAACAACTTCGAGTGGATACAGATTCAAGCCGAGAATGATACCCTATTCATAAAAACCACAGCCATCCCGGCCAAGGATTGCTAAAACACCTTTACTATTATGAAAAGACTATCATTCATACTGTTGTTGTGCGCCTTTGTATCAGTTGCAAGCGCACAGAAGGTTACCTACAACTTTCAAGACGTAACCCTGTCAGATGCCTTGAGATACATTCAGGCACAAACCACCAATTACGAAATCACCTTTATCTACGATGAACTTGAGGATTTCCGGATCACCACCCACATTCAAAACAAGTCCATCCCCGATGCCATCGTTCAGATTGTTGGCTTCTATCCTGTCAGGGTTGTCAAGAGTGGAGCCCACGAGATTTACCTAGAGTGTACCCACAAGACCGATCGTCATCTCAAAGGAACCATCATCGATGAGCAAGGGCACCCCGTTGCCTATGCCAATATTGCAATCCTCAATCCTGCAGACTCCACTCTTCTCTCTGGCGGAGTCAGCAACGAGGCAGGCCAGTTCGTCGTGCCTTACGAGCAGCACAAGGTCCTTGCCCGCATCAGCTTCATCGGCTATAAGACCATCTACCGTCTCTGCACCCAAGAGGATATGGGCACCATCCAGCTCCATCGCGACAGCTATGTGGTGAAAGGCGTCGAGGTGAAAGGCTCTAAACGTTTGGCCTATGCTTCAGACAGAGGATTGATAGCCAATGTTAAGGGCACTCCGTTGGAGCAATTTGGTTCCGTCACTGAAATGCTCACCCATCTACCACTAATGATGAGTAACGGTGAGATAGCAGGTCACGGCAAGCCTGAAATATACATCAACAATAAAAAGGTGCGCAATGAGCAGGAACTCGACCGTTACCGTTCTGACGAAATCCTCACCGCCGAGATTGTCACCAACCCTGGCCCGGAATATGGTGCTGATGTCACCTCCGTAATTAAACTCAAGACCGTCCGTAAGACAGGCGAGGGCTGGAGCGGCAACTTCTCCGCAGCCTACCGCCAGGGCAAAGAATACTATGCTAATGGCAACGCAGCCTTGAACTATCGCACCCGAAACGGCATGGACTTCTTTGCCCGAGGTTACCTGACGGACAACAACCAACTCATCACCTACACGGCCAATGACCAATTGCAAGCCTCATCCACATGGGACTATAAGAAGTCTGCAGAACGCCTCGTACGGGTGAAGTACTACTTTGCTGACCTCGGCTGGAACTGGGAAATCAACGAACACCATTCCCTCGGACTTACCTACACCGCCAACAACTACATCGGCGACTTCAAGACCCTGCGCACCTCTGACGATCAGGTATGGCAGGACGGTAAACTTGTTGACGGTGGTCATAGCGTTACGACAACCTTAGAAAAGCCACGGATGACCCACGCCGTCAATGCCTACTATGTTGGTGTGGTTGGTAAATGGAAGATTGATTTCAGTGCCGACTACTACGATGCTCACAACCTTTCCGAGATGGATGGCGGCACATATAATTCTCCAAGGTCAGATATACAACCAAATGTTAGCAGCCGGACGAATAATGCAAACCAACTATTAGCAGAAAAGTTGGTTATCACCGCTCCAGTTCCAAAAGGGGATCTGACCTTTGGTGAGGAGGCATCCGCAGTTGACCGCACGAGCGACTTCACCCAGAGCGGCTTTTCTACCGACAATAATGTCCATCAGGAGACAACCGTCTGGTCGCTCTTTGCCAATTATAGGCTCCAGTTAGGCAAGTTCTCCCTCAATGCCGGTCTTCGTTGGCAAAACGAGCACAACCGCTACGATCAAAATGGACAACGAAACGACGAGATGAGTCCAGACTACCATGCGATAATACCTCGTGCCTCGTTGACATATAAGACAGACAAGTGGACACATACGCTGGCCTATAACTGCACGCGCAATAATCCGCCTTACTCGAGGTTGACTACTGCCGTGAACTATCGCAGCAGATACGAATACGATACGGGCAACCCATACCTACAGCCCCAGATCAGTCACACCATCTCATGGTCATCACAATGGAAATGGCTCTATGCAGAACTATACTATGGGTATAGAAAAAACGTCATCACCTCCTTCCAGAGTGCCTATGACGATGTAAATCATCCTGGTGTAATAATCGATGACTATCGCAATATTCCTTGGTGGTACAGCTATGGCATCGACCTGAACTGTTCACCAAAGATTGGCATTTGGCAGATGAACTATACTGTTTCGCTGGGCTTAAGCGACTGGGACGTTAAAGGAATGGGTATGCCCTACAAGTGGAACGGTCTATGCGCAGACTTCACGCTTGACAATACATTTACACTTCCCCATGCATGGTTGCTTAACATCAAAGGAAGCGTCGCACCCTACCAAGAATCAGGTAGCTCCCAACGGAAAGCAACTGGCAGTCTCGGTTTCCGTATCAGCAAGCAGTTCTTGAAGGACAAGAGCCTCAGTATCGCCTTGCTGGCCAACGATATTCTGCATACTCAGTACACGGAGATGACAGCCTATGGAGGTATCAATATCCGCACACAATTCAAACAATACAACGACTCCCGACGCGTCGGTATCAACCTCTCATGGAAGTTCAATGCAACACGTAGCCGCTACAAGGGTAGCCATGCCGGACAAAGCGAACGCAATCGACTATAAGTTCTCTCTCGTTGGGGCAATTGTCAGCCTTCGTGCTGACACTGCCCTCGTCGAAGAATTTGCACGATTTAAGATGATAAAATAACATGTCTAACCCTTTAAAACAGAAATAAGATATGAGTACATAAAAAATTAAACAAACATTTGGGGGTTTAAAAGATTTAGAGTACCTTTGCACCCGATGAGTTATGACAGCTTTCTTGCCATTCCTTTAAAATCGTTATAAAAATCGCGGGAAAGAATGTCTGCTGGCTCACGCATCCTATACGGAGGCGTGGGCTTTAGTGTATGGCATTCGCGAACAGGTGTAACGAGCCTTAAGGAATAATGTTGTACATAAAAAGTCCACGTTCTCTTTTTCTTTCTTTATTAATTGTTTTTTAAAAGAAAATTAATGGCATGGATTTAAGTGAAGTAAAAATACTTAGATTAATAAACCGTCTGCTTGAGAGACTGCATCAGGCAGACGGAGAAAAGAATAGCAGTCACATTACTTTAAACTATATCGCCCCTGGGGCGCAGTACGTCAATCATATCGATACGCAGGTATTCGATTCGGCTAAACTACAGAAACCACCACAGGATAACCCTATCAATCAGAATACAACTAAACTACCTGATTGCCTTGCTACCAAGGAGGCGATGCTGCTGTGGCAAAGTGCGATGGACAAAGGATGGGTAGATGAAAACTATCAACCCAAACTGTCGCGTACCTTGTCGGCTTTGCTGGCTTACGAGATGGCCAAGCGACTTGGTATCAAGGATAAATGGAAAACTTTTGAGAAGCTTTGGCATCGTAATAATATGCATAGCGATTATAATACCGCACTATCCCAACACCAATCACTCGAATTCAACGAAAAACTAAAAAAGTTATAAACGATAGCAATAAGTCCTGGTGCAAACAAGCATCAGGACATTTTTTTACTACCTCCGGAGGTACCCCAGTAGGTAGTTGGTATTAGCTTTTTAATTATCTTTGCCACCGATTAAATATTACGTTTTACCTATAACATAACTATTATGGAGGAAGAAACCAAAGACCCAAAAACCCACTCAGCGCAAGGGGAAACTCAGCACAAAAAGAACTGGCGCGAGGTGCGTGCCTCTGAGGAGGACATACAGAAATTCCTGATGGGCACGCTCTACCTGCGCCACAATGTGATAACGGGTAAGGACGAATTCCGAGTGCCCGAAATCAGCGAGTATGCGGCCATGGGGATTAAATATCCCACGGGCAAAACGCCATTGGACGAATGGCGATCGCCCGACCAGTGGTTCGAAGTGAAGGACCGGTTGGTTAACTCACTGTGTAGTATGCTGTCGAAACAGAAGGATGTGAATGCCAAGAAAATATGGCAGGTTATCGACTCTGATTTTGTGCCGCTGTATAATCCGCTCAGAGAGTACCTGAACCGCTTGCCGCCATGGGACGAGACTACTAACCCCATACTCTCGTTGGCGATGGATGTAAACGTAAAGGGTGGTCCCGACGAACAACTGCTGTTTTACGCCTGTTTGCGCAAATGGCTGGTGGGTGTGGTGGCAGGGTGGCTGGAGGAGAAAGTGGTGAACGAGGAGGTGCTGGTGCTGGTGGGCGAACAGGGTATCTATAAAACCCGCTGGCTTGAGAGTCTGATACCTCCCGAACTGTCGGCCTATTTCCACTCTACCTCTACTTTCGGTAAGATGGATAAGGACGAGGTTCTGAAACTATCATCGTTCGGACTGATTTGTCTGGATGAGATAGATGCGCTGAAGACAGAGGCGATGAGTAGGCTGAAATGGGCTGTGACCACCAAAGCTACCGATGCCCGCAAACCGTATGCGCACAATTCGGAACGTCGTGTACACATAGCCAGCTACTGTGGTACCAGTAACAACCTGCAGTTTATCGACGACGATACGGGCACCCGCCGCTGGTTGCCGTTCGAGGTGGAGAGTATCCGTTCGCCCTACGAGTATCCTATCCATCACGATGAGATTTTTGCCCAGGCCTATGCCCTGTATCTGCGGGGATTCCACTATTGGTTTGAGAAAAAGGAAATGGATGTTGTGCAACTGCATAACAAACGGTTCGAGGTGTCGAAACCCGAACAGGAGCTGGTAAGCAAGTACTACCGTGTGCCAGCAAAGGGTGAGGCATGCGAATTTGTGAGTGCTTCGGAGATTATGCAGACCATTGGTGGCTTGCTGATAAACCGATTGACGCCCAACAAACTGGGACGTGTTATGAAGAACATGGGTTTTGTAAGCCAGCGATCGCGTGGTGAGCGTGGCTACAACGTGGTGGCCTATAGCGGTGCCGACATCGAACTGAACAGAACGCTGATGGCTCAGGAAGCCAAGCCCGAGGATGAGGTATCGGTGATAGACAACAAAGTGATATTTGACGCATTTGACACATTGTTTTAGGAATCCCTCACGCGTACCGCGCACGCACCTACACGGTACGCACGTAACTTTTACAAATTAATCTGTCAAATGTGTCAAATTTCTCTAAGTACTTTTCAAATGCAAAGTAGTTAGCGTACAAAAAAACATTAGGTACTTTTCAAAAAAAACAAAAAGATAGCTTATGAAAACAATGACAAGAAAGCAACTGGCCGAGCATGCCGGTGTAACAACACAGACACTCAAGAAGTGGATGGGGCCACACCTGGACTACCTACATTCCATTGGTATGCCAACCGGAAAGGGTGCCCTGCCACCAAATGTAGTGAAATACATCGTAGATACTTTTGATATCGACAAGTAACAGAAAGAATCGCTACGAACCGCAAAGAATCCCAAAACGCCCCTCAGAAATGTGGTATCTTTGCCATGTCAATCAGACAATGTTTAATGTTTAATGTTTAATGTTTATGTAGCTTATGGCAATTAAAGTAAAAGCAGTAGAGCGCGAGCTCAAGGTTGGCAAAGATGCTGGCAAGTATCGTTTTATGATGCAGGCCGAGATCTACAACACACTGTCGGCACAGAAAGTGATTAGCGAGGCCTCTGTTCGCAGTGGTATCGCCGAGGGTGCCCTGAGTGCAGCATGGGATGCCATCGGACAGGTAGTAAAGGTTTGGGCCACGGAGGGACACTCCATCGCCATCCCAGGACTGGGACGTATGCGATTCGGTGTGAGGGCCACCACCGTAGAGGACGTAAGCAAGGTAAGTACGGGACTGATCACCACCCGACGTGTGATTTTCTCACCATCGGTTGAGATCAAGGATGAGCTGAAAGATACAGCCATCAACATTACCTGTTACGACCGTGAAGGTAAGATTGTGAAGCGTGTTACCAGTACCGATCCCGGCAATATCGAGGATCCTGATTCACCAACCGATCAGCCTTCGACTGGTGGCAATGCCTCAGGTGGTGGTAATGCCTCAGGTGGTGGTAATGCCGGTGATGATGATGAATCATATGGTGACTAATCCTTAAAATACTAAAAGCCTATGATAAGAGTAAATTGGAATAGAGTAGCTAAGTGGTTGCGATTTGCGGCAACAGTGATTACAACAGTTCTGGGAACTATTGCTGTGCAGTCATGCGGATAATAACCCTTATTGTGATTCATTGTTCGGCAGTGCGGCCCGACCAGACATCGTCAGTGGCCCAAATAGATACCTGGCATCGTGATAGAGGCTTTAAGTTTGGCGTAGGCTATCACTACGTGGTCCGTCGTAACGGAGAGATTGAGGCTGGTCGACCTGAATGGCTGGTGGGAGCTCACTGCGTGAACCATAACAAGTACTCCATCGGCGTGTGCTACGAGGGAGGACTGAATGCCCGCGGACAACCCGCCGATACGCGTACACCGGAACAGAAGGCGGCCCTGCGCACACTACTCGAAGATCTGCATCGGCGCTATCCCCGTGCGGTTATCGTAGGTCATCACGATCTGAACCCGCAGAAAGCCTGTCCCTGCATTGCGAACGTAGCCCGCGAGTATGCTGATTTGCAGCCCAAATGAGTTTTAGGCACGGATTCTTTTATAAGAGTCCGTGCCTATATCGTAGACGATTAACAAATTTTAATCACAGTTTGATTGCGTGATGAAGAATTATTTGTACATTTGCGACATCATATCAATAAGTAGAACAATAAGTATAATCTATTAACAACATTATTTATCATGAACACAAAAGTTTTTATGCATGCTATCGTGGCAACAGCCATGTTGGCAACAGCTACAACTTTTACCGCTTGCCTTAATTCACACGCCGATAACGGAGCGGCGGCCAAGGTTGAGAGTGTAGAACTGATTCGTACAAGTCAGAGTTGGGACGGTGTAGAGTTGCCCGACTATTTCCAGGGGCGCCCCGAACTGGTGGCCGTAAAGTACGTGTTCCCTCCAGGACAGAAGTTGGGATGGCACCACCACGTAGCTATGAACTACGGTGTACTGACGCAGGGCGAGCTGACCATTATCGGCCAGGATGGCAAGACCAAGGTGGTACACGAGGGCGAGGCCGTAGTTGAGATGGTAGGCACCATACACCATGGCGAGAACCGTGGCACCAAACCGGTTATTCTGTACATGTTCTATTTGTCACAGAAAGACCTGCCGCTGGCCGTACAGCACCCCGACATTCCGTTGGAGTAGCCCTACCCCACAGCACAAAAAAAAGAGCGCCGAAGCGGAAAACTACGGCGCTCTTATATTTTCCTTGTCTGGGATGTATCAGCCAATATATGCTAATATCACATTGGCTGCCTCTTCCTCGGTTTTACCATCCATTCTGATAACCAGATCGTAGTTACGGGTGTCGTAACGCGAAGTATGGGCATTGTTCTTCATATACTCCTCGCGGGTTTCATCCACCATCTTAATAACTTTCTTGGCCTCTTTCTCGGTAAGTCCCTGCTTAGCCATCACGCGCTTAAGACGATGATCCATAGAAGCCTGAATGAGAACGCTCAGATGGTTGGGATTCTCGTTCATAGCAAAGAAGGCCGAACGACCGGCGATGACACAGGACTCCTCGCTGGCAATGTTTTGCAAGATTTCTCTTTCTGCCTTCAGCACAGCCTCGGAGGTCACAAACCTGTTATTATCCTCGTCGTAATACTCAGAAGAATTGGCTGCTCCTTCTCCCAGAACCAACACACGCTTAATCTCTTCCCACCAGCTACGGTTCTTGCCTTTTAAATCCTCAATCTGACGATGTGAAAGGTCGAACTTCTCTTCCAAAGCCTTAGAAAGCACCTTGTCGTAATAGGGCACGCTCAGTTTCTCGGCTAAAATACGACCGACGGTACGACCACCGCTACCCAACTCGCGATTAATGGTAATGACAAATCTTTCGTTTTTTTTCATTATACCTAAGTTTTTAGTTATTCCATAATAATAAAGATAGGTAATGGGGACATTGTAATCCCCACTACCTATAAAGAGTTATTAATCGGCCATCTTAGCCTTGATCATCTCGCGGTTGAGGCGAGCGATGTTAGCGATGGTCTCGTTCTTAGGACAAACAGCCTCGCAAGCGCGGGTGTTAGTACAGTTACCGAAACCAAGCTCGTCCATCTTTGCAATCATGTTCTTAACACGACGGGCAGCCTCTACCTTACCCTGTGGGAGCAGTGCCAGCTGGCTTACCTTAGATGAAACGAACAGCATGGCAGAACCATTCTTACAAGCTGCTACGCAAGCGCCACAGCCAATGCAAGATGCGCAGTCCATAGCCTCGTCGGCATCCTCCTTAGGAATCAGGATAGCGTTGGCATCCTGAGCCTGACCAGTACGGATAGTGGTGTAACCGCCAGCCTGGATAATCTTATCGAAGGCATTACGATCAACCATACAGTCCTTAATTACAGGGAAGGCAGCTGAGCGCCAAGGCTCTACAGTAATTACGTCGCCATCGTTGAAACGGCGCATGTAGAGCTGACAGGTGGTAGCACCACGCTCGGTAAGACCGTGAGGTGTACCGTTGATGTAGAGCGAGCACATACCGCAGATACCCTCGCGGCAGTCGTGATCGAATACGAAGGGCTCCTTGCCTTCGTTGATGAGCTCCTCGTTCAGGATGTCGAGCATCTCGAGGAACGAGGTATCATCGGGAATATCGTGCATCTCGTGAGTGTCGAAATGTCCCTGGTCCTTGGGGCCGTTCTGGCGCCAGAACTTGATTGTGAATGAAATATTTCTTGCCATAGTGTTTAATTCTTATAGTTACGTGTCTGTACCTTGATTGCCTCGTACTCCAGTGGCTCCTTAATGAGCTCAGGCTCGTTGCCCTTGCCTTTGTACTCCCAGCAGCCTACATAGAAGTAGTTCTCATCATCGCGCTTAGCCTCACCTTCCTCGGTCTGATACTCCTCGCGGAAGTGACCACCGCAAGACTCGTTACGAGAGAGAGCGTCGAAAGCTACAAGCTGACCCATGGTGAAGAAGTCGCGCAGGTGGATAGCCTTGTCGAGCTCGATGTTCAAGCCCTCCTTGGTTCCAGGAACAAACAGGTTAGAGTCGAACTCCTTCTCGAGCTCGTGCATCTTCTTCAGACCTTCCTTCAGACCCTCAGCGGTGCGACCCATACCTACATACTCCCACATGATGTGACCCAGCTCCTTGTGGATAGAGTCAACCGAACGCTTACCCTTGATGTTCAACAGGCGATCCTGCTCGGCATCAACCTTCTTCTCGGCCTCCTCGAACTCAGGCAGATCGGTAGAAACCTTTGGCCATACAGCCTGATCGGCCAGATAGTTCTGGATAGTGTAAGGCAGAACGAAGTAACCATCGGCCAGACCCTGCATCAGAGCCGAAGCACCCAGACGGTTAGCACCATGGTCAGAGAAGTTACACTCACCGATAGCGAACAGACCTGGAATAGAAGTCTGCAGCTCGTAGTCAACCCAGATACCACCCATAGTGTAGTGGATAGCAGGATAAATCATCATGGGCTTGTAGTACTTAACACCGTTGATCTCGTTAGCTACATCGCCAGGGAATACGTCGGTAATCTCCTCGTACATCTCGAACAGGTTACCATAGCGCTGCATGATAACATCAAGACCCAGACGGTTGATTGACTCAGAGAAGTCGAGGAACACAGCCAGACCTGTGTTGTTTACACCGAAGCCCTTATCGCAACGCTCCTTAGCTGCACGGCTGGCAACGTCGCGTGGTACGAGGTTACCGAATGCAGGATAACGGCGCTCCAGATAGTAGTCGCGATCCTCCTCAGGAATCTCCCAACCCTGCTTGGTTCCAGCCTGAAGTGCCTTAGCATCCTCGAGCTTCTTTGGAACCCAGATACGACCATCGTTACGCAGCGACTCTGACATCAGAGTAAGCTTTGACTGCTTGTCGCCGTGAACGGGGATACATGTTGGGTGAATCTGAACGTATGATGGGTTTGCAAAGTAAGCACCCTTGCGGTAGCACTGAACAGCAGCGGTACAGTTACAACCCATAGCGTTGGTAGAGAGGAAGTAAGTGTTACCGTAACCACCAGTAGCGATAACTACAGCATTAGCTGAGAAGCGCTCCAGCTTACCAGTAACCAGGTTCTTGGCGATGATACCGCGAGCGCGGCCATCAACAATAACTACATCCTCCATCTCGTAACGGGTGTAGAGCTTAACCTTACCAGCGTTAACCTGGCAGCTCAGTGAGCTGTAAGCACCAAGCAACAGCTGCTGACCGGTCTGACCCTTAGCGTAGAATGTACGGCTTACCTGAGCACCACCGAACGAACGGTTAGCCAGCATACCACCGTACTCACGAGCGAAAGGTACGCCCTGAGCTACACACTGGTCGATAATATTGTTAGAAACCTCGGCCAGACGATATACGTTAGCCTCGCGGGCACGATAGTCGCCACCCTTTACAGTATCATAGAACAAACGGTAGATAGAGTCACCATCGTTCTGGTAGCACTTAGCGGCGTTGATACCACCCTGAGCTGCGATAGAGTGAGCACGACGTGGAGAATCCTGAATACACAGGTTGATAACGTTGAAGCCCATCTCGCCAAGTGAAGCAGCTGCAGAAGCACCAGCCAAACCGGTACCTACTACGATAACATCGAGCTTCAGCTTATTCTTTGGGTTAACCAAACGCTGGTGAGCCTTATATTCCTTCCATTTCTCAGGCACTGGTCCTGCGGGAATCTTTGAATCAATTACTTTTGCCATAATCTTTCGTAAAGTTTAAAAATTAAAAGATTAAAAAATTAAATTAGCAGCAGCCAAGGCTGGGAGCGCAACCAAATGCGAAAGCCAGAACTACTACCAGGAACATAAGCATGAGCACGGTAACGTAAATGTTGCCAATGCACATCCAGCGCTTGAGCCAGATCTTACCGCTAACACCCAGAGTCTGCATAGCACTCCAGAAACCGTGTGAGAGGTGGAACCAGATAGCTACAAGCCATACGATGTAGATAACTACGAATACAGGATTTGAGAATGTCTCCTTAATCCAACCGAAACCATCTGTTGGGCTGATGGCAGGCATAGCGCCAACGAGCTCGGCAAACATCATGTTGTACCAGAAGTTCCAGAGGTGGATGAGCAAGCCAATGCAGATGATGAGACCCAGAACGAGCATGTTCTTTGAAGCCCACTCTACTTTGCCGGCCTTAACCTCGGTAGCTACCTCGTAGCGGCTCTCGCCGCGAGCGGTACGGTTCTGCGCAGTCAGGATGAATGCGTACACAATGTGAAGCACTGCCAAGGCAGCCAGACCCATGGTTGCTACAACAGCATACCAGTTGGCACCCAGGAATTCGCAAATCATGTTGTAACCCTCTTCCGAGAATAGCGCTACCATGTTCATGCAACCGTGGAAGGTGAGGAACAGAATAAGCGCAATACCCGTAACGGACATTACAACTTTTCTACCAATTGATGAATTGAATAACCACATAAGTTGTTGAGTTTTAATGAATTATTGAATGTTATATACTTACTTGTTAGTACGTGCTCTCGTGATTAGGGGACAAAGATAGTCAAAAATAGCGATATATACAAGTGTTTTCGCGAAAAAATACGTATTTTTTGTAATTTGTGCGTTTTTCGTGTAGTTTTTAGTATCTTTGCCACGTCTAAAGGGTAAAAGTTATAAAAACAGATGAGACAATGAACGCATTAGAAAAGCAGTTTGCGCAAACCGCAGCAGAACACAAAAGCACCATCTACACCGTGTGCTACATGTTCTCGCAAGATGCCGACGAGGTGAACGACCTGTTCCAGGAGGTACTAGTGAATCTATGGAAAGGTTTCGAGAGCTTTGAGCATCGCAGTGACATCAAGACGTGGATTTACCGCGTGGCGCTGAACACCTGTATCTCGATTGACAGAAAGAAGCGCCGCCAGGCCACCGAACGCCTAACCATGGACATCAACCTGTTTGAAGACCGCGACGAGGACACACGCCAGGTGGACATGCTCCACAAGCGTATCTCCAAGCTCCAGCCATTCGACCGCGCGATTGTCCTGCTCTGGCTCGAAAACCTCAGCTACGAGGAAATCGGACAGATTGTAGGTATCACTACTAAAAACGTCAGCGTACGTCTGTTTAGAATCCGCGAACAGTTAAAACAAATGTCGAACGATTAAAAATTACCCATTATGAACAACGAGAATTTTGATTTAGAGAATATGCGTGAGCAGATGAACACGCTGAAGAATAAGCTGGATAAGCAAATGATTATAAACGACCGCTTTATCCGCCAGTCGATGAACAAAACCGCCAGCAACATCAGTCGCCGATACAATGTGATTATGGCACTAAGCGTATTCATGATACCTTATGGCTACTGGGTGTTTGTAAAATTATGTGGTTTCTCTCTCGCCTTCTGGATTGCAACAAGTATTTTCATGCTGGTTTGCGGTGGCGCTACGTATTACAATAGTCGCAACGTGAACGATGCCAACCTGATGCGTAGCAACCTGATTGAGACCAGTAGAAAGATGGCACGCGCCAAGAAGTTCGAGGCCAACTGGCTCTTCTTTGGTATTCCTGCTGTTATCCTATGGTTCGGCTGGTTTATGTACAACATGTACACACAGAATGGCGACGCCCTGCACGAAGGCATTTTCTGGGGAGGTTGCGTCGGAGGACTGATTGGAGCCATCCTGGGCATCCGCATACACGTAAAAACCCAGCGCCAGTACCAGGAAATCATTGATACCATCGAGGATATCACCGCCGAAAACTAAGATAATTGTTCTGAGTCCTGCGATAAATATTCGCTAGGCAGCACACCGAACTCTTTCTTGAAGCACTTGGTAAAATACTTAGGCGTATTGAATCCAACGGCCATGGAGAGTTCGGTCATTTTTATGTTCGGCTTCTGACGGAGAATGCGACAGGCCTCTTTCAGTCGGATGCTGTTGATAAAGGCAGTAACATTCTCGCCTGTCAGGGCACGCAGCTTGTTATAGAGGGTAGATGACGACACACACATATCGCTGGCAAACTGCTCACGATCGTAGTCGGCATCATCAATATGCTGTTTCACACAATCGATGGCTTTCTGCAGGAACAGCTCGTCGGGCGATGAGTGTTGCTGCTCCTCAACCTCGAGCACCTTACGGGCACCCTCACGCTCAGCCTTGCCGCTTGGCTTATTGATAAACTGCTTCATCACCATCATCTCGCGGTAGTGCAACAGTTCGCTCACACGCTGCTGCAGACGGGCACGGCGATTAACACGGGCTTTATACCACTCTTTTACGCCATAGGCAGCGGCCAGAAGCAGCACCAGGTAAATGAGATACGCCCACCAGGTGCGATACCATGGCGGCAGCACACGTACTACAATAGCGTAAGGCATTTCAACCAGTCGACCGTAACTATCTACAGCACGCAACTTCAGATGGTAGGTCCCCGAGGGCAGGTTCTGGTAGGTTGCCACTCGGTTCTGGGCATCGGTATCATGCCAGTCGTTGTCGTAACCCTCTAAGTAATAAGCATATCGGCACTGTTCCTGATTCTGATAAGTGAGCAATGCAAACTCTACCGAGAACTTACGGGCATCCGATGGAATGGTGATTTTTTGCGTAAAGAAGGGCTGATCGGCCGATATTCTTTGACGGTGCAAAGAATCCTGCCAAAGGTAAGGTCTATCGTCAATCATAAGTTCGGTAACCACCAACGATGGCGAGGCACCCTGCTGCCAGCGTTCTATCTCGGCAGCATCGAACGAGAAGAAACCCTTGGCACTGCCATAGAAGAGTTCCTTACCATAGCTGAAAGCACCGTTCGACGAGAAGCTGATAGCCTCGATACCATCCTCCATATTGTAGTACGTGGTTGAGCCTTGCTCATTCGACGAGGCAAAACGTACCAATCCTTTATCGGTTGAAAGCCAAATACGACCGTTGCTGTCGCCCTGGATAGAGTAGATGCTACCCGTACCAATGTAATAACGATGGTTTACGGGCTCAAAAACATCGGTTTCATCGTTATATTGGAAGAAATCGCCGCTATTAGAAATGGCCCATAACTGGTGGTTGGCATCCTCGTACACTGCCGTAACCTCATCAATAGGATAATTGTTGGCAACAGGAGCGTACTGGTGATAGGTAAACGACTTAGGATCGTCGAACCTTCCGGTGATGCGGATAATACCCTGTCCCTCGGTGGCTATCCACAAGCGATGACGATGATCTTCGGATATGGATAAAACATGACAATTACTAAAATCGCGTTTACCTTCGGACATCTTCAGCAAACGTCCTTTATTCTCACTAAACGCAATACCAAGACCATTATTCTGGCCCACCAGCACTGCGCCACCGGTTAATGCATGAAAAGCATTTACTTCGCTATCGCCAATAAACGGTGAGTTACTACGCACTAACAGACGTGCTGGTTCGCCCTCTTTCCAAATCACAACCCCTCGCGAGCTAGCCAGCCATATACTGCCATCGAGGCGCTCGATCATATCAGAGATAGTTTGTACGTATATGCCCTGCTGACCAGTCTCGTTCTCCAGTCCGGGAATATGGTTATTGTACAGCACCTGACCGGCCTGGCGGTCGTAAAGGGCCAGTCCGTAAGGCTGCAGACCTAACCAGAAACGGTTACCATCGGTAGTAAACACCTTCTGAATACGGTTTACAGGCAACTCCAATCCAGCGGGATCCAGATGATAGAAATGGAAAGGCGACGGTTTGGTGCTCAGGTGCACGATACCGTTGTTTCGGGTAAGTGCCCACAGGTTGCCCATGCCATCTGTCACCATATCGTAGCAGAAGGTGAGTATCGGATAGTTCTCAACCTCGGCCTCATTATCCAGATCTACACGGGTAAGTCCCTCGATACAACAACCCCACACAGCATGGCTAACGGAATCTTCAACCAGTCGGTGGAACGTACGGAAATCGGCCCTACCCTCGTTCATCTTATGCATGCCCGGTGCCGCCTCGTTTTCGGGATGATCCAGACGCACAATACCATGCTCCCAGGTACCAATCCACAAACGACCGCGACTATCCATCAACATGGTCTGAGCGGTATTACGCGCACTTAACGGTGGATAGCTTACCATCTTACCGGTTTTCTTGTTCAGGCGCAGCAAACCACCCTCCCACGTACCAATATACAGATTACCACGGGCATCCTCGGCAAACGAAATCACGCCAGCTGAGAGGTTAATATCGATGAAATCGTCGGTTTTTGCATTGTATCGCGACACGCCGGCATTGGTTCCAGCCCATACTGTACCGTTTTTATCTGTATATAAGGCATTAATCAGACGGGCCTGATCGCCACGCAGATGGTACGTTTTAAAAGAACCACGACGACGGTCGAAACGGGCCAGCCCATCGCGGGTGCCTATCCAAAGACCATCGTGCTGGTCTTCGGTCATCGAACGTACATAGTTATTAGGCAGGATGCCAGGGGTATAAGCGTTGTTGCGGTAGGTTTTGAAACTGTAACCATCGAACGAGCGCAAGCCCTGATCGGTACCTACCCACATCATGCCATAATGGTCGAACATGAGTTTTCGTGCCTCCTCGATGCCCTGAACAGGTGTCTGCGACATAATTCTGAGCGACACGGGGCATGCCATGGACATCTGCCCAAGCACAAAAACTGTTATCAGTAAGGATATTACACGCCTCATTAGTTAGTTGCAATTACGGTTGCAAAGATACAAAACTTTTGCGAATCATCAAAGAAAATCGCAAAAATAACAATTTGTTCCCCCTAAATAACGATGTTGGGACGTTGATATAAATCAATTATCGTACCTTTGCACCTGCAAAACCAAACACTAACTTGTAAGAAAATGAAGAAAGTACTGTTCATTGCATCACTATTGCTGGCCTTTGTGGCTCAGACCGATGCCAAAGCCAAGAAAGCGCTCACCGAAAAGGATATGGGTGCCTATCTGTTTACGTATTTCAACGATCCAACCCACTCGCTGTTTATGGCCATCAGCTACGATGGCTACACGTTTACGGCTGTTAACAATGGCGAGCCCATTATTGCCGGTGACTCTATCGCCGACCAGCGAGGCATACGCGACCCTCATATCTACCGTGCTCCCAATGGCAAATTCTACATTGCCATGACCGACCTGCATGTGTTTGGCAAGGAGATGGGATTGCGCGCCACCCAGTGGGAACGCCCCGACGAGTTTGGCTGGGGTAACAACCGTGGACTGGTGCTGATGGCCAGCGACGACCTGATACACTGGACCCACCACGAGGCACGTATAGATAAACTGTTCCCCGAGAAGTTCGGTAAGATTGGTTGTGCCTGGGCACCTCAGACCATCTGGGATCCTGCCGTGGGCAAGCCTATGGTTTACTTTACCATCAGACAACACGCGGGCGGGCGCACAAAACTATACTATAGTTACGCCAACGAGGAGTTTACAACACTTGAAACCGAGCCCCAGCTGCTGTTTGAGTATCCCGACGATAAGATTCAGGTACTGGATGCCGATATCTGTCCCATGCCCGACGGTCGTTACTTTATGAGCTATGTGGCTCAGGAGAATCCTGGCGGCATCAAGTACATGATTAGCGACAAAATTAACCATTTCAACGATTATCACGCCGAGCAGATCGACGGCGAGGACCGTGGTTGCGAGGCGCCAAACGTATGGAAGCGCATCGGACAGAAGAAATGGGTAGTGATGTACGATATCTACAGCGTGAACCCTCATAACTTCGGATTTGTAGAGACCAGCGACTTCAAGACCTTCAAGCCTCTGGGCCGTTTTAACGAGGGTGTGATGAAGGCAGCCAACTTCTCGTCGCCCAAGCACGGTAGCGTGATTCATATCACCAAGGCCGAGGCCAAGCGTATCGAAAACTACTGGAACAACCAGCAGAAGAAAGCCAAGATGATCCGCTCGGGTGAGATCTGGCCCGATGCCAGCGGCCGTCATATCAACGCCCATGGCGGTGGTATCATGAAGTATGGCGACACCTACTACTGGTTTGGCGAGAACAAGTGCGACACCACCTCATCGGCTATGATTGGTGTGCAGTGCTACTCATCGAAAGACCTGATGAACTGGCAGAACCGTGGCGTTGCCCTCTACGTGAGCGACGACCGCCGCAGCGATATTACCCGCGGTTGTGTGCTGGAGCGCCCCAAGGTTATATATAATAAGGTAACCAAGAAATTCTGCATGTGGTTCCACCTGGAGCTGAAAGGCAAGGGCTACAGCGCTGCCCGCTACGGTGTAGCAGTAAGCGACAAACCCGAAGGACCTTATAAGTTTCTGTACTCGCAGCGTGCCAACGCAGGCACCTACCCTGTAGAGTTCGGACAGCAGGAACTGGCAACACTCGACACCCTGAATGCCGACAACTTCAAGAAATGGTGGACACCCACCTGGATGGAGGCTATCAAGCAGGGACTGTTCCTGAAGCGCGACTTCGGCACAGGTCAGATGGCTCGCGATATGACACTTTATGTAGATGATGATGGCAAAGCCTATCACATCTTCTCATCGGAGGATAACCTGACGCTGCACATTGCCGAGCTGACAGGCGACTACCTGCATCACACAGGCCGTTACACCCGTGTGGCTCCTGGCGGCCAGAACGAGGCACCAGCCATCTTTAAGAAGGATGGTACCTACTGGATGATAACCTCGGGCTGCACCGGTTGGGCTCCAAACGAGGCACGCATGTTCTCGGCACCCAGCATCTGGGGACCTTGGACTCAGCACCCCACACCTTGTGTAGGCCCGAAGGCCGAAATCACCTTCGAAGGACAGTCGACCTATATCCTGCCCTACGGCAAAGGTTTTATCTTTATGGCCGACATCTGGCGACCCAAGCATCCAAGTGATGCCCGTTACATCTGGTTGCCTATCGAATTTGAGAACGGGAAACCCGTCATCAGGTGGCGCGATGCGTGGAATCTTAGTGAATTAGGGGAAAATTAACGATTTGTTCCCCTAAATTCACGCATTTTAACCCTTGATTTATATCAACCTTCGTATCTTTGCACCCAAAAATTCGAACCTATCCCAGAGAAGGAAGAACTATTCAATTATTAACAATTATAATAAACTTAAAACATTAACAAATGAAGTATGCTAATTTAACAAATCCATCCCGCAAACTATGTTTTGTGATGGCGTTGGCAGCAGGAATGATTACTTTCCCAATGTCAGCAATGGCAGAACCTGCAGTTCAGGCTACGCAGCAAAGCGGAGTTGTGAAAGGTCAGGTTGTTGAGAAGAACGGCGAACCAGTCATTGGTGCAACCGTAAAAGTAAAAAATGCCGAGAAAGCAGGAACAGTTACCGATTTCGATGGAAACTTTGAATTAAAAGGCATCCCATCTAATGGTACTATTATTGTATCATATGTCGGTTTCAAAACCAAAGAGGTAGCCTACAGAAATGGTCAGACTCTTAACATTACAATCGAAGAAGACGCAGAAACCCTTCAGGAAGTAGTAGTTGTAGGTTATGGTACTATGCGTAAGAAGGACCTGACTGGTTCGGTAGTACAGATCGACCCTAGCAAGATTGCCGACCAGAACCCTGGTAGTGTACAGGATCTGCTTCGTGGCACACCTGGCTTACAGATTGGTTTCGATTCATCAGCCAAGGGTTCAGGTGCCAGCATCCAGCTCCGTGGACAGAACTCTCTTTACACATTAGGTTCGCACAACTCTCCACTGATTATTCTCGATGGTATGCAGTTCGCAGGTGAGCTCTCTGAAATAAACCCCGACGACATTGAGCAAATCGACGTTCTGAAGGATGCCTCATCTGCAGCCATCTATGGTGCAAAAGCCGCAAGTGGTGTTATCATCATTACTACCAAGAAGGGTAAGCAGGGTAAACCTATTATTAATGTAAGCATGAACCTGGCAGCCAACTCAAAGGCAGCATATCGCGACGTATTCAGCGCCAGTGAGTATATGACCTACCGCGAGGACTGGTATAAGGCTCAGACATATGGTTATCGCGAGGATGGCACATGGGGCTATTATGGCAAAGACAGCGGTATCCCTACTGGTTATTATGATAACTTCAACAATATCAGTCAATATGGTATTTCGCAGGACCAGTGGGCCAGCAACGGTCCAAAGACATTGCAGGCAGGCGAGTCGATGCTGAGCCTCTATGCACGTCGTATGGGCTTTGACGCTGATGCGGCCCTCGTTATGGAGAACTTCCTGGCAGGTAAGACTTACAACTGGGAGGATGCTACCTTCCGTACTGGTTTCAATCAGGATTACAATGCTAGCATCTCTGGTGCAACAGATAATGTTAACTACTACTTAGGTTTTGGTTACCTGAAGAATCAGGGTGCTATCCAGGGTGACAATTACCATGCATATCGCGCAAACATGAAGTTGAACGCTAAGATTACCGACTGGTTGGAAGTTGGTGCCAACGTAAACTTCCAGGATCGTAGCGATGAATCTCAGGCAGTTCCCCTTGGCAGCAACTACTGGGACGACAACCAGTTGCGTGAGTCGCCTTATGCTTCACGTTACGACGAAAATGGTAACGAGATGCAGTACCCACGTACCGGCAACCCAACTAACGGAGGTTATAACTACCACTTCAATCAGCAGTATATTGGTCTGGAGAAGGGTTACACCGTACTGAACACTATCTTTAATGCTAAGGTAACCCTGCCATTCGGTATCACCTATCAGTTTAATATTGCTCCACGTTACCAGTGGTTCTATGATCGCTATCACATGTCGGCAGAACTGCCAAACAGCGACCCTGCTACTCGCGGTGTAAACCGTAACTCTTCAAAGACATTCAACTGGAACTTGAACAATACACTGACATGGGATCGCACATTTGCCGACCTTCATCATGTTACTGTTACTTTAGTTCAGGAAGCAGAAGAGAATCGTTATTGGAGCGATAATATCTCAGCACGCAACATCACCCCTACAGATGTTCTTGGTTTCCACTATATTTCTGGTGCCAATAAAGAGCAGAGTTCGTTCTCTACCAACGATACCCACTATACAGCATCGGCTTATCTGGGTCGTGTATTCTATGGATTCATGGATCGCTATATGATTACCGCTACTGTACGTCGCGATGGTTATTCTGCATTCGGACAGAACAATCCATGGGCTAACTTCTGGTCATTAGGTACTAGCTGGATTCTCTCGGAGGAGAAGTTCGCTCAGGATTGGAAATGGTTGGATATGGCTAAGGTTCGTTTGAGCTATGGTACAAATGGTAACCGTTCGCTTAGCGACACTTATCTGGCTCTTTCTAACTTGTCGAATGGCGGCTTGTATGCTTATTACAAGTACGGTTCAACATCACAAGAAGTGCTGAATGCATTGAGCGTTAACCGTCTGGGTAATCCTAACCTGGAATGGGAAAAGACCTCATCGTGGAACTTCGGTCTCGACTTTGCCGTACTTAACAAGCGCCTCTCTGGTAGCGTTGACTTCTACCACAAGAAGACTCACGATATGATCATGGATCAGCGCCTGCCTAACTTCACCGGTTTCGGCAGCATCACAACAAACCTCGGTGAGGTTACCAATACTGGTTTCGAAATTACACTGAACTCAAGAAATATTGACACTAAAGACTTCAAGTGGAGCACCTCACTCGGATTCTCTTACAATAAGAATAAGATCAAGCATCTTTACTATGAGTATGACGAGGACGGCAAGGAAATGGACGATACCAGTAATGGTTGGTTCATCGGTAAACCTATCGGCGAAATCTGGTACTGGAAGACCGATGGCATTTGGCAGGCTGACGAAGCCGAGCAGGCTGCTCTGGTAAACCAGAAGCCTGGTGATCCAAAGGTTGTTAACGTATATACTGAAGACGATAAGATTCTGGAAGATGGTACTCGTGTTCCTGTTTATAATGACAAGGATCGCGTATATCATGGCACCACTCAGCCACCAATCTATTGGAATATGCGCAATGACTTCCAGTATAAGGATTTCACATTCTCTTTCTCAATGTACAGCTACATGGGTCATAAGAGCCGCGCTGGCTACTGGTTGAATGGCGACAACTCTGGTTCTATGTTTACACAGACTTGTAATACTTACAAGAAAGAATACTGGACACCAGAAAACCCAACCAACGACTACGCACGCTTGAATGCCGTAGGTCCTTCAGGAGTGACCGGTATTGAGAAGGTGTACAATCGCAGTTTTGTACGTCTTGACAATGTCACACTCGGCTATACCATCCCACGCGACATTACAAATAAGTGGGGTATCCAGCGCGTACACGTAACTGCTGGTATCAACAATGTATTTACTATCGACAGTTGGGAATATGGCGATCCTGAAACAGGAGGCTTTGCTAATCGCCAGTTCCAGTTCGGTCTTAATGTTACACTTTAATAAATCATCATCATATGAATATCAAAAAGAACAATATACTTCGCGGAGGACTCATGTTAGCCCTTGCGGGAACCATGGTAGGATGTTCGGACGGCTTCCTGGAGCAGGATCCATTGTCATTCTATGAACCGGCTACTACCTACAGCACAGAGGCTGGTCTGCAGGCAGCTCTGGCACAGTGCGACAAACAGTTGAAAACCTATCGTATCGATGGTAACTGGAACAACGTTGGTATCTTTACCAACTACCTGATGTCGGATGTTGGTATGTATGCCAAAACAGATATGGGAGGTGGTTTCCAAGATAACTTCGATGCTAAACTCACCCCAACATCTGGTATGGCAGGCGGTGGTGACGGCAACTATATGCAGCGTTTCTGGGATCAGGGATTCAGTATGGTAAAATATGCCAATACCATTCTTTCGTACATTGATCAAGTAAAAGGTCTAGACGATGCTACTCGTGATGCCTATAAAGGTCGCGCTTACTTCCATCGTGCATACGCTTACTACAACCTGGCTTTGCAGTTCGGCGATATTCCTTTGGTAACGAAACTGATTAGTGTGCCTAAGCGCAACTATACATCAAGCAGCAAGGAAGCTATCTTCAAGATGCTGGTACACGATTTGGAATTTGCTGTACAGCATGTTCCTGCACAAGCCAAAATGTCATATGTAGGTCAGGTAAATCAGGAAGGCTGCATGCATCTGCTGATTAAGTGCTACCTCGTAGTAGGCGAATATGCAAAGGCTGAAGCTATGGCCACCGATCTGATTAACAACCACGGTTTAAAGCTGATGACCGAGAACTTTGGTACATGGCAGCCCTCTGGCGCCGAGAACACTTGGAAGGTAACACGTAACGTAGTTTGGGATTTGCACCGCACACCCAACATCGCCGATCCTGCCAACAAGGAGACCATCATGATGATATCTAACTCGAACGACCAGGACTTCACGACCTATAATGTGATGCGTGCCTGCTTTGCTCACTGGAGCAATGGTATCATCCGCGATCCTCACGGACTGGCTGGTCCTGGTAAGAACATTGCCCGTAGCAACTGGGAGTACAACGACACTCTTGACTGGGTACGTGCTGCCGGACGTGGTATTGCTGTGAACCGTACATCGTACTATTACAACAAGACCATCTGGAACTACGACGGTGAGACCGACTGGCAGGACCTGCGCCACAACCGTAAGGTGGGTAACTGGATGGAGATGGAAGACTTTAAGTACAACAACAAGAGCTCAGACTGTTACGGCCAGAACTATCAGCTTTATGCTACCGAGGATTATGCAGATCCTTCAGATCCCTCAAAGATTCTCGTACACAAGGGCGATATCCTCTGCTCTGACACCATCCGTAGCTGGTATCCTACTCCATTGTATCAGCTCTACATCCTTGATACTCCAAACGAAAACCAAACTGGTGCCAACCAGTTCCAGGGTGCATCAGGTAAGGGTGCCAATGGCGATATGTACCTGTTCCGTCTGGCCGAGACTTATCTGCTACGTGCAGAGGCTCGTTTCTATCAGGGCAACGCCTCAGGCGCTGCTGAAGACGTGAATGCCATTCGTAAGCGTGCCAACGCCAAGAAGATGTACACCACAGTTACTATCGGCGACATTATGTCGGAGCGAGCACGCGAGCTCTATCTCGAAGAGTTCCGCCAGGCAGAGATGGTACGTGTAAGCTGGTGTCTGGCTCGTAGTGGCAAGCCCGATGAGTGGGGCAACACCTACGATCTGAATACTTGGGATAAGCAGGAAGGTACCGACCTGAACGGTGGTAGCTACTGGTATCGTCGCTGTGTTAACTACAACGTATTCAACCACGACTATGGTAAGGGTCAGCAGGGTAACCAGACCTTCGAGTACAAGATTAACAAGCACAACTTGTTCTGGCCAGTTCCTAACTCGGCTATTACCGCCAACAACAAGGGTACACTTCGTCAGAACTATGGCTACGACGGCTATAATGAGAACATCCCCATGTTTACCAACTGGGAGGACGCTGTTGCCGATGAAGAATCTGCAGATTAAAAGATTGTTCATACATATTAAGGTAATTTGTTAGTATTTCTAAGGTGAAGGGGCGGCCTATAATCCTTTAGGCTGCCCCTTTTATTAAAAATCACCTACAGAATCGCGCTATTTAGAAAGTTATTTATATCTTTGCAACGAAAACTAACGAACAATATGAGAAAGTTATTAATTGTAACATGCTTGCTGAGCACCATGATGGTTCAGGCCAAGCGATGGACTACCGACGAGGTAAAGGACATGATACGCTTGGTTAACACCTACTGGCAGACCAATAATCCGGCCGAGGTGCGCTCTTTCTGGGACAACGCCGCCTACCATACGGGTAATATGGAGGTGTACAAGTTGCTGCAGGATGAGCAGATGCTGGACTACAGTATTCGCTGGGCAGAACACAACCAGTGGAAAGGTGCCACCGAACCCAACCCCGCCAACTGGAAATACAAGAACTACGGTGAGGGACAGGACTATGTACTGTTTGGCGACTGGCAGATCTGCTTCCAGACGTACATCGACTTGTATAACCTGCAACCCGATGAGAAGAAGATAGCACGCGCCAAGGAGGTGATGGGCTATGAGGCCGACTCGAAAGCCAACGACTACTGGTGGTGGGCCGACGCACTCTACATGGTGATGCCTACACTCACCAAGATGTACAAACTGACCGGCGATACCAAGTATCTGCGCAAACTCTACGAAAACATCTGCTACAGCGATAGTATCATGCTCGACAAGGAGACAGGACTGTACTTCCGCGATGGCAAATACATCTACCCAAAGCACAAAACCGCTAAGGGCAAGAAGGATTTCTGGGCACGTGGCGATGGCTGGGTGCTGGCCGGACTGGCCAAGGTGTTACAGGATATGCCCGAGACTTACGTCCGTCAGCCGTTCTTTGTTGAGAAGTACGTGAACCTGGCACGCGGCGTGAAGAAGTTGCAGCAGCCACAGGGCCACTGGACCCGTTCGATGATGGACCCAGAGCAGGCACCTGGCTATGAAACCAGCGGTACAGCCTTCTTCTGCTACGGCTTGTTGTGGGGCGTTAATCACGGCTATCTGTCGAAGAAGGAGTTTGCACCCACCATCGATAAGGCCTGGAAATATCTGACCACCATCGCCCTGCAGAAGGACGGTAAGGTAGGATATGTACAGCCCATTGGCGAACGTGCTATTCCCGGACAGACAGTAGATGCCAACTCGCAGGCCAACTTTGGTGTTGGTGCCTTCCTGCTGGCCGCATGTGAATACGTGAAATACATTGGCCGATGAATCTGTTATTAACAATTGCACTCGGTATAGCCAACCTGCTACCGCAGGCTGAGGATGCCTTCTGGCGCGACTCCATCCCCCAGGAGATGAAGCAGAGCTATACCGTATATGGCGAACAGTATCTGGGCAAAGCGTGGACGGCTTTGCCCTGGACTGTTTTTGCCGAGAACAAGATAACCGGTAACCGCGTAAACTACGAGGGAATCTGTTTTGAGAAGCGCCGCCATCTGGCAGCCCTCGTCATGGCCGAGATTGTAGAGGGTAAAGGCCGGTTTATGAACGATATTATCGATGGAATCGGTAGTTTTTGCGAAGAAACCTGGTGGGGCATACCCGCCCACTACGGCAAGCGTATTCCCCTGCAGGACATACAGGAGGTTGACTTGTTTAATGCCGAAACAGCCAGTCTGATTGTATGGACACGCTATATGCTGGAGAAGCAGTTGGATGCCTTTTCGCCCGATATCTGTCAACGTATCGACCGAGAGGTTGAACAGCGTATCCTGAAACCCGCCGTAGCCAACAACTACTGGTGGAAGACGGCGGGCATGAACTGGAACCCATGGATTTGCAGCAACTGGCTGGCCTGTGTGCTGATATGCGAGAAGAACGAGGCCCGCAAAGCCGAAGCCATCGGCCAAATAGAAAAGGCCACCCATGCGTTTATCGACGCCTATCCCGAGGATGGCGGTTGCGATGAGGGTCCTGGCTATTGGGACCGTGCTGCAGCCTCGATGTTCGAGGTACTGAGATTGCTGCCCGATGCCTCACACTTTGACGCGCAAGCCGATAAAATCAAGAAAATGGCTGCTTACAGCTATAAGACCTATATCGGGCATGATTACTGTGTGAACTTTGCCGATGCACACGAGAACAAGGCTGTGCAACAGGTAAACATCGTGTATCCATTCGGTCATTGGCTGAACGATAAAACCATGCGTGAGTTTGGTGCTTACTTAGGACGAACCAAGCAAGTATTAACCCAGCCAGCCCTGCTCTATGACAAGAGCGGCAACTTCCCAACATTGGGCCGCGAGCTGTTCTTCTTACGAAATATTCGCGATTTCATCGTAGAAAAGCCCCAGGAACCGCTGATTAAGGACGCGTGGCTACCTAACCTACAGATTATGACAGCGCGCCGTGGCAGCCTTTATACGGCCTTTAAGGGTGGTCATAACGGAGAGAGTCACAATCACAACGACGTGGGTTCGTTCATAGTTTATGTAGAAGGCGAACCACTGTTCATTGATCCGGGTGTGGGCGAATATACCGCCAAGACCTTCAGCAACAGTCGTTATGAGATATGGACCATGCAGTCGGGCTATCACAATCTGCCACAGATTAACGGTACCGACCAGCAGGATGGTAAGGCGTTTGGCGCCAAAATGGTGAGTCACCAGAACGGACAGCTGACACTCGACATAGCAGGTGCCTACCCCCAACAGGCAGATGTTAAATCGTGGAAAAGAACCGTTACAGCAGCCAAATCGGGCATCACGGTGACCGAGGATTTTGAACTAAACACCTACAAGGCCCCTACCCGTCTGATGCTGATGACCACCAACCGCGATGCGCTAAAGCACATCAGCTACAACGCTAAACAGTTGGAAGCAACCATCGAGGACATCAGCAACCAGCTCGACCCACTGCTACAAGGTGTATGGGGACCAAAGATGTACCGCGTGGTGCTGACGGTGAAATCAACAAAGACTAAGCAACAAATTAAATATACGATCAAATGAATAAACTACTACTTACTATAGTTTTGCTGGTAGCATTGGCCACAGGGGCCAATGCCCAGCAAACAACCCTTGCTGTAACTAACCCTACCGACTACCAACGTCAGGAGGTGGTAGAGGCTGACTTACAGGCCGTTTACAACCGATTAGGTTTGACCGCTGGCGAAACATTCGTGATAAAGAACGGATTCGGCCAGGAACAGGCCTACCAGATATCGTATGATGGAAAACTGCTGATGTATGTATCGGTTCTGCCTCACAGCCAGGCCGAATTCACCATCGCCAAAGGGCAGCCTGCAGCGATGAAACCGCATGTTTTCGGCAGACTCTTCCCTGAACGCGCCGACGATATGGCCTGGGAGAATGATCGGGGAATCTATCGCATATACGGTCCGGCGCTGCAGCGCAGCGGTGAGAAATCGTTTGGTACCGACGTATGGACCAAGAGCACCCCGGAACTGGTGCTTGAGAAACGCTATAAGATGCACCTGTGGGGTGTGGGACAACGCGACTCGCTGAGAAGAGCAGGCAAACAGAAAGAAGGCAACGATATCTACATAGCAACCTCGTTCCATCACAACCATGGTGAGGGAATGGATGTATATTCTGTAGGTCCCAGCTTAGGCTGCGGCGCACCAGCACTGATGAAGAACGGCGAGCTGGTTTTTCCATATTGCTTTAAAAACTACAAGATATTAGATAATGGTCCGCTACGTTTCACCGTAGAGCTGATCTACCATCCCAACAGCGATGGTGTAACAGAGCATCGACTGGTGAGTCTGGACCGAGGTTCACATTACAACAAGATAACAGTTTGGTACGATGGCCTGAAACAAGCCAGCGCCTGGGCCTCAGGTGTGGTGCTGAATGGCGAGGGCGAATTAGCAATAGGCAAGGACTATGTGCTGTATGCCGACCCTACCGACAATCCCCAGATAAACCAGTCGCAGATTTACGTGGGCACCTTGTTCCCCAACGGTGTGGATGAAACCACCCGACTTAACGGCAACAAGAACCACGCCTTGGGCATTGTGCGCCATTATAACGGCAAGCCCTACACCTATTATTTCGGCTCTGCCTGGAGCTGCAACGACGTGAAGACAATGGCCGAGTGGCAGCTTTTGGCCAACAACTATCTGAACAATATCAAGAATCCACTAATAACAGACATCAAATGAAACGAACAACAACCTTGTTGGTATTAGCCCTGATGCTAGTAATACCAACGCAAGCCAAAAAGACAAAAACGCCAGAACAGACCGACCGCCAATACTGGTGCTCGCTGGCCTACAAGATGGCCCAGCCCGTATTGGAGAATATGGCCAAGGGCGAGCTGCAGAAGAACATGAAGACAGAGTTCTCGCCCTCGTTTGATAACCGCGACCGCTCGGTGGTGTATATGGAAACCTTCGGACGCCTGATGGCTGGTGTGGCCCCTTGGCTCGCACTACCCGACGACAATACCGCTGAGAGCCAGCAGCGCCACCAGTTACGCGAGTGGGCATTGGCCTCGTATAAGAACGCTGTAGATCCCGCATCGCCCGACTATCTGTGCTGGGGTAAGGCCGGACAGAATCTGGTAGATGCCGCCTATATCGCCGAATCGTTCCTGCGCGCCTGGGACACCTTGTGGCAGCCACTCGACGAGGTAACCAAGCAGCGTTACATCAAGGAGTTTCAGGCCTTAAGAAAGATCGATCCACCCTACACCAACTGGTTCCTATTCTCATCTACCATCGAGAGTCTGCTGGCTAAAGCTGGTGCACAGTACGACGAGTTCCGTGTAAACACCACCTGCCGCAAGGTTGAAGAGTGGTACGTGGGCGATGGCTGGTATGCCGATGGCCCCGTGTTTGCTTTCGATTACTACAGCAGCTACGTGTTCCACGCCATGTATCTGGAGACTCTGCAGGCTATGGTAGATGCTAAGGCCAACACCCGTCTGGACTATCAGAAGTACTACGATCGCGCCCTGAAGCGTGCACAGAAGTACGCTATCATCCTGGAGCGATTCATATCGCCAGAGGGTACTTTCCCCGTAATTGGCCGCTCTATCCCCTATCGTACAGCCGCTATGCAGACGTTAGCTCTGATAGCCTGGTATCAGAAGCTGCCTAAGGAACTGAGCAACGGACAGGTTCGCGCTGCCCTCACCAAGGTGCATCACCGTATGTTCGACTATCAGCAGAACTTTAACGATGCCGGTTATCTTACTATCGGTTTCTGCGGTTCACAGCCTGAGGTGGCCGACTGGTACACCAACAACGGTTCGCTTTATCTTACCAGCTTGAGCTTGATGCCACTTGGTTTGCCAGCTGATCATCCATTCTGGACCGATGCCGCTGAGCCTTGGACACAGGTAAAAGCCTGGAACGGACAGAAGTTCCCTAAGGATCACCGTTGGGGTGATGATATCCGCACACACGATAAATGGTAATAATTCCCACACGCGGGAATAAAAAATTCACGGGCCGCCCAAAACTGGACGGCCCGCGCTGATAGAGAGAGTGGTTATCTAACTAATTAATTTCTGTATGCGGGATTCTGATAAGCAGACTTCTCCTCCTCGGTCATCTCCATACCATCGAGCTGACTCTGTGGGATAGGACGGATGTAGTAACCAGCAGGAATATCGCGCTTAAATGTCTGCAGATCCTTATCGGTGTAATCAGCACCTGCGATGCGATAGGTACCAGCACGCTTATCCCACATCTGAGTACGAACGAGGTCGAACCAACGGTATCCCTCACCCCAGAACTCGCGGCTACGCTCATCGAGGATAAAGTCGATAGTAATTTTATCAGGAGTAGCAGCTACCATTTCGGCGCTCTTATCTACTGATACAGCAACATTGTCATTCTGATTGAAAGTCTGCTTTCCTGCACGGGCACGGAGCACGTTAACCAGTTTCTTTGCATCATCGTTCTTGCCAAGCTTAACAGCAGCCTCAGCACCAATGAGATAGAACTCAGAGAACTTTGCTACGTTCCAAGGACGTGGACTACCTCCATTAACCTTTGAACCAAGACCTCCATCATTATCTGTACGATAGATACCAATCTTCCAGTTGATGGGGTACTTCTTGCGGCTGATGTGGTTAACAGCGACAACAAAGTCAGCACGACCAGGCATTTCTCCGAAACCAAGCTTTTCATCAGCACCTGTATATTTGATGTTTTCATCCTCACTTTCAGGAACCCAGCTGAAGTAAACATCATTTGGATAGATCTTCTCACCATTGGCACCGTATACAAACGCATCGCTGCCTCCTGCCTTATGCCAGTTGGTGTGATAACGCAGCGTGAAAGTTGCATCATAACGAGAGTCAATAGCCTTTACAGCATCTTCCCATACACCACCTTCCATGAAGTTGTCGGCGATAGGAGCCATACGTGTCCAAGGACGTCCAAGAGCTTGAACAGCCTCACGCTGAACGGGGTTGATATAAACGGTTTCACCCTTATCATTCTTTCTATCAGTCTTTGCAATCATTTCTGTATAGTTCCAAGTCTCCATCCAGTAAGCAAAGTTCTCAGGAGAACCACCGTTACCCCAACCGTAACCAGCACCTCCGTTACCAAACTTCTCATTCTCGTTGTGATCAGCGTAGAGCATAATTTCTGAGTTACGATCGTTGGTAGCTACGTTAACATCATAGAATGTAGGCTGCAGACCGTAAGGGCCTGGGTTGTCGATAGCCTGCTTGGCCATATCGAAAGCTTTCTGGAAATAACTCTGGGCCTGACCGGCGTCGCGGCTGCACTCAGGATAGGTAGGAATGTTATTAGGATTCTCTAACCACCATGCGTAAGTAAGATATGCCTTAGAGAGATACAGACGAGCCAAGTTCTTGGTTGCAGAACCAGTAAGACGAGGATTATCAGGCAAATCAGACAAAGCTTTCTCGAGATCACTAAAAATGACCTTATAAACTTCAGGAACAGTGTTACGTACTGAGGTTCGAATAGTTGTTGTATTGAACTTCAGTTCACCGGCACCCAAATCGAGGGGCACACCACCATAGGTCTGTACCAGGATAAAGTAGTCGAATGCACGGAAGAAGTAAGCCTCAGCGAGCAGGGCATCGTCGATACCAGCAGCAGCTCCATTCTCTATGATACCATTACAGGTATTGATATTTGCAAACAGGGTACCCCATGCACCACCAGCAACAGTGCTAGTAGAAGTAACAGAGCCTACACCAGAAAGGTCGGCATCCTTAAAGTTACCATCGGCACTCTGTGCGTAGGTGTACTCATCAGTACCCGTCTCCAATGTATTCAGATAATATCCGTTGCCATAGAAATAGCGCAGGTGAGCGTAGAGCGATGTCAGACCGCCCTCAATACCCGTCTTCGTTGTGAAGAATGATGGGTCGAAAGTGCTGCGTGGCTGCTCATCGAGCACATCGCCACAAGAGGTGAATGTTGTAGAAAGACCACAGCAAACCAAGCCCGCAGCAAGAATATATTTTATACTTTTAGTTTTCATAATTATTAATTCTTTAATGTTGTTAGAATGTAACGTTAACACCAACCAAGAAATTGCGGGTAGCAGGTGTGTTGTAACCTACGATTGGCATCTTATGCTTGCCTGTGTAACCATCAACAGCAACAGCTGTGTTCTGGTTAGCCCATGAGTTGGTCTCAGGATCAAGTCCGCTCTCGTTATTAAATGGTGAGAACAGAACGAATGGATTCTGAACAGTAGCATAGAGGCGCAGACGGCTGATACCAAGATCCTTCACAGCCTTCAGCTTGTCGAAGTTGTAACCCAGTGTAATGGTACGAATCTTCAGATAGCCAGCATCGAAGTAACCGAGTGTTGAACCGAACTTGGGGTTATCACCATCCTGAATACCACCTGGTTTTGGATACTTAGCACCAGTGTTCTCCTCGGTCCAGTAGTCAACATCGAGGTTGTTACGACGACCAGTAAGCATGTTCAGGTAACCGCTAGAAGAGTGGATAGCGCTGATGAGCTTACCAACAACCTGGAAGGCACCGATAACAGTCAGGTCGAAGTTCTTATAACCAACAGTGGTATTGAAACCTCCCATCAGTTTTGGTTCCATGCTGATGATCTGTCGATCCTCAGGACCAATCTGACGAGTAGGTATGCCGTTGGCATCATAGTCGCCAGTATACTTAACCTTAATCATTCCCACATTTCCACCTTTTACCAGAGCCTCGAGGTTAGTCTTGCCATCAGGACCAGTTACGATATCACTCTGGTTCCACAGGCCCTCGTACTCGTAATCGTAGATCACGTCGATAGGATAACCAACAAACCAGCGGTTAGCCTCATCACGATCGGCACCTGATGCCAGAGCTGTCAGTTTATTGCGGTTAGCATAGAGGTTAATACCAGCCTCCCAGTTCCATCCGTTCTTGTTGTCAAGGATGATACCATTCAGAGTTAACTCCCAACCTTTATTCTCGGTCTTACCAATGTTACCAGTATAGCTGCCTACACCAGAAGTTGAAGGCATGGTAACATCAAGCAGGATGTCATTTGTTTTCTGGACATAGTATTCGAATGATCCAGACAGGCGACCATTGAACAAAGAGAAGTCGAGACCGAAGTTCCATGTCTTAGAATACTCCCATCCAAGATCCACATTAGGCAGAGATGATACGTAATATCCAGCCTCGTTGGTTGTACCGAAGTTATAGTTACGAATTGAAAGGGTACCCAAGGTTGAATATGGGTTGATAGACTGGTTAGAAGTTTCACCGTAACCTACACGCAGTTTCAAGTTGTCAATCCAAGTAAGGTTCTCCATGAACTGCTCACGAGCAATGTTCCAACCAGCACTTACAGCGGGATAAGTGTGCCACTGATGACCCTTAGCCAGACGTGATGAAGCATCAGAACGGAGGGCTGCAGAGAGCATATACTTATTGTCGTAAGAGTACATCACACGACCCATCCAAGAGATAAGGCCACTCTGCCAGTAACTATAATTATTCAAGTTAACTTCGCCTGTAGCGTACGACAGATTATAATACTGCATGTAATCAGCAGGAATCTCCTGAGCCGATGCGCCAGTAGACTCATATGTAGTCTGCTCGGCAGAGTACATAGCAACAACATTCAGGTTGTGCTTCTCGGCAAAGGTTCTATCAAAGGTCAGCAGATGCTCAACAGCCCAGTTACGAGTCTGATTCTCTGAGATACTACCGCTATTAACAGCATTAGCATCCTTATTATTAATACCAGTACCAGTGAAACTGCCGCCCTTAGAGCTACGGAAGTTCAGACCTACGTTTACGCGATAGGTCAGACCCTCGATCCATGGGCACTTAACCTCGGCAAACAGAGTGTTGTATGAACCGATACCCTTGTTCTCGCTCAGCCATACGTCCTTATCGCGCTCAACAGTCTCTTTGGTTACTACAACCTGGTCATCTGCAGGCAGAGTGTTGTAACGCTTCAGATTACCGTTCTCATCGTATGGACTTGAAAGCGGAGATGCGCACAATACAGCATACATATTGTTAACACCCTGAGTTTTACGATAGCTGTTGTTGGTACTCAAACCAAAACGGAAGTACTTTCCAACAGTCTGGTCGAAGTTACCACGAACAGAGATACGATCGTAACCCTCAGTAGGAAGTACTGATTCATCATGATAGTAACCAGCACCAAAGCTGTAGCTACCACCATTGGTACCACCAGCAACGCTTACATCATGATTGTGACTTACACCTGTCTTATAATAAAGGTCCTGCCAATCGGTATTGGTTGTCTCGCTCTCGTCGAGTGAGTTTTTATACTTACCAGCATACTGGCGGAACTTGTTGAACGTAGGACCATCCATCATAGGATACTTGTGGAACACCTTCTTAAACGATATATAACCATTATATGTAACCTTGGCAGGTGTGCCCTGGTTACCCTTAACGGTTGTGATGATGATAACACCGTTAGCACCACGCGAACCGTAGATAGCGGTAGCAGAAGCATCCTTCAGGATATCCATCGACTTGATGTCGGCTGGGTTGATATCTGAAAGCTGACCCATGAATGGAATACCATCGAGCACAATCAGAGGGTCGTTACTTGCACTCAGTGAGCGCTGGCCACGAATACGAATCTGCATCTCATCACCAGGCTTAGAACCTGTCTGAGTCATCAATACACCAGCTACACGACCCTGCAGAGCCTGAGCGGCGTTAGTAGCAGCAACCTGGTTAAGTTTTTCACCACCAATGTTTGCAACAGAACCGGTAACGGCCTCACGACGCTGTGTACCATAACCGATAACAACAACCTCGTTTACAACGTGGCCGTCTTCCTTAAGATTAACATTTACATTTGTGCCAGCCTTGATTTCCTGCGACACATAGCCTACATAAGATACAACAAGTGTTGCACCTGGCTTTACATTAAGAGTGAAGAAGCCATTGAAATCGGTAACGGTACCATTATTAGTACCCTTCTCCATGACCGTGGCACCAATCAGCGGACCCTGAGAGTCTGACACATAACCGGTTGCCTGCTTCGTTTGCTGTACGGAAGCTACTGATTCGGTAGCTGCCGAAGCCTGCTGTACAGGAGCCATGCCTAAAAAGCACAATCCTGCAACTAAGGCTGTTTTCTTTGCTTTGAAACTCATACGTTTGGTTTGTTAGTTAAAATTTAATTAATTGAATAAAAGAAAAAAATCTGCCGCAAAGATAGGCAGATTCTTATTTAGAGGCTTTAACGTATGTTTCGTTTCGTTTCACTTTTGTCTCAACCGGGGTTTTTTAGCCCTTTTTGCTCAATATATTCGGTTGGAGACACTCCAAACTGCTTGCGGAACACCGTTGAAAAGTGTGCTAAGTTACTAAATCCAACTGAATATGCAACCTGTGTAACATTGATTTTTTGCTCCTCGAGCAATCGTACGGCCTGCTCCAAACGGATGTTTCTTACAAACTCGCTGACGGGGATTCCGGTGAGTTCTTTCATTTTTCGATGCAACTGGGCACGACTGATGCCAACACCCTTGGCCAGCATCTCAACACTAAAGTCGTTGTCGTCCAAATGTTCGTTCACCTCTTTCAGCACACGTTCCATCAGCAACTCGTCGTTACCCTTAATAGGTTTCTCCTCAATCTTATCCTTGGGCTGTTGCAAACCCGAGTATTTACCCTTCAGGCGCAGGTTGGTGCTGATCAGGTTGTTGATCACCATGTGCAACTCGTCCATATCAAACGGTTTGGCCAGGAAGGCGTCGGCACCTTTCTCCAAGCCCTCCAGACGGTTGGCTACAGCAGCCTTCGAAGTGAGCATCACCACTGGGATATGATTCAGGTTCATATTGGTCTTAATCATTCGCAACAGCGTAAAGCCGTCCATCTCGGGCATCATCACATCACTCACCACCAGGTCGAACTGCTTCTCGGATTCAGAAAGCAACAGGCGCAGGGCCTCACGCCCGCTGGTTACAGGGGTGATATGATAGTAGCAGCCCAGCTCCTGAGCGATATAGCGACCTATCTCCTCGTCGTCGTCCACAATCAGCACATGATAGCTGGTTTGTGCGCGCTGGCGTGTTGTCTTCTCTTTCTCCTCAACCTTCAGCAACTCTTCTTCCTTCAGATGTTCGCAGCCTAAAGGCAGATGTACGGTGAACACACTACCCTGCTCATCGTCGCGATTGGCCGCATCGATGGTACCCTGATGCATCTCAACCACCATCTTACACAGGTTCAGACCGATACCTGTTCCCTCGATATGCATGCTACGCGAACTGGCTCCCTGATAGAAACGGTCGAAAAGCCTGCGTGGATCGCCCTTGATGCCCATACCATTATCAACCACCTGCAGGATAGCTGTTTGTTTCTCGATATCCTGAGACACACATACCTCGATCTCACCACCATCGTAGGTGTACTTAAAGGCATTAGAGAGCAGATTGTCAACCACCTTGTCGATGGCCTTACGATCGAACCACACACTGAGTTTATCGAGCGTAGGCGCATAGCGGAAATTGATATGACGCTCGTTGGCGGTATACTCGTACGACTTAAGCAGATTACCCACATACTGTACCATATCAGTTTCCTGGCATTGCAGCTTCATCTGCTGTCGGTCCATCTTACGGATATCAAGTATCTGGTTCACCAGATTCTGTACACGCTGGGCGTTATGCTCGATGGTCTTCAGCTCGTTGGTTACCTCTGGGTCGAAGTCGCGCTTCAACAATTTGTGCAGCGGACTCATGATGAGCGTCAGTGGCGAGCGAATATCGTGGGTGGCATTGATAAGGAACTTCATCTTATCCTCGTCCAACTCCTGGCGACGACGACGGATATAGCTCCATACCAAGGTACCCAACGTCATGATGCCTATACATATATATAATAGGTACGCCCAAGAGGATCTGTACCAAGGTGCATGCACAATAATGTGGAAAACCTCGGTATCGGTATAAATGCCGTTATCGTAGGCTCTAACCTCGAGGATATACGAACCGGGCTGCATGTGGGTAAACGATACCACATTTCGACCAACTTCGGTCTGTCCCCACTCGCGGCTGCCATTCAATCGGTACTCGTAAATCACGTTTTCGGCATTGGCAAAGTTGAGTGATGAGAACTCTAACGAGAAGGTATTATCGATGAAATCGAGCTCGATGCGCTTGGTGCTGGGACGCGCCACACCACCTACATAGATGCCTGTAAGCAGCACTTTGCCTATCTCGGAATTCTTCATCTGCAGGTCGGTAGGATTGAACGAGGTGATACCATCGCTAAAGCCGAACCAGATACGACCGTCGTGGGTGCGCATAGCTGTACCGCTGACATACTCACGACTGGCCAGACCATTGCCGTAAAGATAGCTCACAAACTGCTGGTCGGCATGTTTGTACTGCCAAAGTCCCATGGTGGTACTAATCCACAAGTCGCCAGCCTGATCCTGAATGATACCGTTCACCACCTTGTTGCTCAGCACTTCGGCATCGGGGAACGGTTTGGCTATTTTCTCCTTTTCATCGTAATAATACAAGCCCGAATAGGTACCGAACAATATCTTGTGATCGCGTGTTTCGCATACCGCCTCGATAGTGCTATAGTCGAGCAGCACCTCCCAGCCGTACGAACGGAAGCTGTCTTCGGCTGGGTCGTAACAGTTAATACCCGAAGCCGAGCAAATCCAAAGCTTACCACGACTGTCAACCAGCAGTTTCCTGATCCAGTCGTTATGCAGTCGGCCTTTCGGTCCGTCGCCATCGTACATACTGAAATGGCGCAATTCATCGGTATTGGTATCGTACGAGAAGAAGCCCGCCGAATAAACCGAAAAGAAGAGTTTTCCCTTTCCATCGTCGGTAATCGAGTTAACAAAGCCGCTCTTGAACGATGTCTTGAGCTGATACTGTCCGGTAAGAGGGTTGTAGGCATAGAGACCTGCGTTGGTACCAAGCCAATAATGGCCCAATCCATCGCGATATATCACATACGTGCCATCGGGCGAGGCAGGATGAGCCACCAAACGGCCCGTGGCATCGAACCCGAAGATACCGTTATTCTGTACAGCACACCAGGTCATACCGCTGTCGCCAGCACAGATAGAGGTGAGCGAGCCACCCGTACTCAGGTGCTGATCGATGAATTTCCACGAACGGAAAGGCGACTGGTGCTGGGGGATGAGCAGCAGACCGCGACTCTGACAACCAATCCACAGGTTCTCCTGATTATCCTCGAACAGCGACCAGATAGTAGCTGTGTTCAAATCCAACGAGGCATTCTGGAACTCATAGCGGCGCATACGGCGCTCGCCACGAGGCACCCACCACAGACCATCGCCCATGGTGCCGATATACAGGTTGCCAGCCTTGTCGCACTTGGCGGTACGCAGCAGCAAGTCCTTACCACGCATTTCGCCTGGGTCGATATAGTCGGATGTCAGCTGTCCGTCGCGATAGTAAAGCAGTCCATGATTGCACACTATCAGCACGCCGCCCTCGTAACCTACAAAACCGGTTACCATACCGTAAGGCGACAGTAGCTCCTCGATCTTACCTTTGGGCGAACGGCGGATAATGGAATTACCATGACCCGATTTCCAGAAATAGCCCTTTTGATCGATAAAAATATAACTAAAATAGTTTTTATCTGCCTTGGCGTAGCCTTCAACACGCTGCGAGTTATTGTTGCGGGTATCAACTCTGAAGAGTCCGTAACCGGCAGTACCAATCAGCAGGTGGTTGGCATCTTCCTGAATGATGGCATTGATACGAGGTATGCTGGTGGCACCTTTCATCTCAACCGAGATAAACTGGTTGGTAACAGGATCGAAGCGGTCGAGGCCCAACTGGGTACCCACCCAGAGAGTGCCGTTCACATCCTCGAATAGATACGATATCACATTGCTGCTCACAGTATTGGGGTTACCTTTCTCGTGCAGATAGTTGGTAAAACGGTAACCGTCGTATTTGTTCAAACCATACTCTGTACCAATCCAGATGTAGCCGTCCTTATCCTGGCATATCTGGGTTATCTGGTTGCTCGACAGTTTCTCTGACGTGTAGAAATGCGATTGACCTGTACATAGTAGCGTAAATGTTGATAGTAATGTAAGTAGTAGATAACGGAACATTGTTTTTAAATTGAGGTTTACAAGTTATAAATAGAAGATGCTTTCGGGCCCCATGTTAAACAGCAGGTCTAACACCGACAGATTGGGTAGGAACCCATGTTTCTGGGCGTACACCTGATAATAGGGCTTAGGCGAGAAATCGGCATCGGGTGCCGGATGTTTAGGGTTGATGGCTGAACGGTAGTCAGTCAGATTTATGGGGTCGGGGATGAACTCTGTTGTTCGGGCCACTTGGGGCTGAATATCGATGAGTTCGCACATTTTCAGGCTGATGGTCTCGTTAAAATCTACCAGGTAGTCCCATCGCTGCTCAAAGAACGGGCGGATGTCGTCCTGGTAATACTCAAAGAAAGGCGATTCGCCATAAGCGCTCTGCAGGGCCATCCAGTGCAGATGGCGCCAGTTGCCATGATCGCTGATGCGGATATCCTTGATTAGCGGCGATGTGCCACGTTCAACGGGCACGGTAAGGGCTTGCACACCATTGGTGGTGGCTATCAGGCAGCGGTTGCGATAGGTCTGCTTCAGGAAACTCTCCCACTGTTCAATCAGCACAGTGTCAGCCCGATGCAGCTTCTGATACCACTGCACCGGGCCGAAATAGGTTGTACTGAGCAAAACCTGCATGGTTCTACCTTATTTAATATTATCTACGATGTTACCGATACGGCTCCAGCGAATGCCGCCAAATCCGTTACGGTCAGGATCGCTACTCCACCAGATGAAGATAGGCTTACCCACAATATGATCCTCGGGCACAAATCCCCAGTAACGAGAGTCGGCCGAATTATGACGGTTATCACCCATCATCCAGTAGTAATCCAGCTTAAAGGTGTACTCGTTGGCCAGCTTGCCGTTGATATAGATCTTGCCATCGCGAACCTGCAGGTCGTTACCCTCGTAGGCACGGATGCAACGCTCGTACATAGGCAGATTCTCCAGCGAGAGATTGATGGTGGCACCCTTCTTTGGAATCCAGATAGGACCGTAGTTGTCGCGAGTCCAATGGTAGTTGCCGTTCTGTGGATACAGGCTCCATGTTTCGCGGTCGTAATGGAAAACGATGCTCTCCAGCAGATCGCCGCAGGCCTTCATCTCGCTCACCACGCGATTGGTAAGTGGCATGTAACCGTTGTTATTCAGCGATACCAGTTCCTCCTGAGTAATACCCCACTTCTCCATCTCCTCGTCGGTAAAGTGGCGCTTCAGGCGCAGTTCGTAGGTGTACTGCACGTTGTCGGGCTCCTTGTTGGCCTTGCCATCCAGATATACCACGTGGTCCTTAATCTGCAGCGTTTGTCCGGGCAGACCCACACAACGCTTAACATAGTTCTCACGACGGTCGGTTGGACGGGTATCAATCTCGCCAAACTCCTGTGGGTGGTCCTTGATAATCGTCTTACCGGTCTGGTAGATATCGTTGTACAGCTTCAGTCGCTGCTCGGCTGAAAGGTTGTCGGGGTTGGGCATGTTGGGATAGTTGCCAACGCCGTAGCCGTAGCACAGATTGTAGTATTCAGTCTGATACTGCAGGGCGGTACAGATGGTGTCGCCGGCAGGATAGTTGAACACGACGATATCGTTGAGCTGCACGTTGCCCAAACCTTTTACACGACGATAGTCCCAGTGAGGCCACTCAATGTAGCTCTTGCACTCAACCACGGGCAGGGTGTGCTGGGTGAGCGGCATCGTCAAGGGTGTCTGAGGGATACGTGGACCGTAGCTTACCTTTGATACAAACAGGTAATCGCCCGTCAACAGCGACTTTTCGAGCGAACTTGATGGAATCACGTAGTTCTGGAAGAAGAACTGATTGATGAAGTAGACGGCCACCAGCGCAAACACCAGGGCATCAATCCACGACATCACAAACTTAACAGGCTTCTCGGCCTCTTTCCACCACTGCCACTTTATCTTCTTGGTAATATACACGTCGAAGATAAATGGTACGACCAGCAGTCCCCACCAGCTGCCAACCCAATACAGGAAGAGCAGATACAGCACCAGCACGCCAATAAACTTGGCCCACTGCACTTTGGGGTCGAATTCTTTCTTTTTAACCATTATTGCTAAGGCTTAGAATTTAAACATGTCGCTGATGGTGAGCAGTCCCTGATGCTCGCCTGTGTACTCGGCTGCCAGCACGGCTCCCAGGGCAAAACCCTTACGGCTGTGGGCATCGTGAGTAATGGTAATCAGGTCGGCATCGCTATCGTAGCGGATAGTGTGGATACCAGGCACCTCGCCACGACGGATATGATCTACGCGCAAGTACTTCTTGTCGGTAGTATCCTCTTTCCAAGCTTCCTTGCGGTCGATATTGTCAACAATCTCCTCGGCCAGCGTGATGGCAGTTCCGCTGGGATGGTCGAGCTTGTGCACATGGTGCGTCTCCTCCATCTCCACATCGTACTGTGGGAACTGGTTCATAATCTTAGCCAGATAGCGGTTTACGGCAGAGAAAATGGCCACACCGATTGAGAAGTTAGATGCCCAGAAGAGTGTTTTACCCTCCTCGTTGCAAGCCTTGCGCACCTCGTCGCCATGCTCGGTCATCCATCCGGTTGAACCACTAACAACTTTCACGCCTTTAGCCCATGCCTTAAGATAGTTGCCATAGGCAGCCTGTGGGGCTGTAAACTCGATGGCCACATCGGCCGATGCGAACTCAGGCGAATCGAAATCCTGCTGATTATCGATGTCGATAATACTTACAATCTCATGACCACGGTCGAGGGCTATCTGTTCAATCATCTTACCCATCTTGCCGTAGCCGATTAAAGCTATTTTCATAATTAATTCGAATTAAAACGCCGCAAAGATACTACTTTTTAGTCAACAATCGCCCATTTTCAACAGAAAATAACTAAAAAATTTGCTGATATTAAAATAATGTCATACTTTTGCACCCTCAAAGGGAGTATAGAATTCTATTTCAGGAGATGAGAAAATCTATTTTTGACTTACTAGAACGTAAGGGAAAGCAGCCTGTCAGCATGCTGACAGCTTATGACTATCATACAGCCTGCACCATTGATGAGGCTGGAATCGACATGATTTTGGTGGGCGATTCGCTCGGCAACGTAATGCTGGGTTATGAGAATACACTTGCAGTAACAGTTGATGACATGATTCATCACGGTGCCGCCGTGTGCCGTGGTGCCAAGCAGGCATTCGTGGTTATCGATATGCCGTTTATGTCATATCAAGTATCGGTAGAGGATGCTGTACGCAATGCCGGACGTATCGTAAAAGAAACTAACTGTCAGGCAGTTAAGCTCGAGGGCGGCGTAGAGTATGCCGACCGTATCAAGGCTATCGTAGAGGCAGGCATCCCTGTCGTGGCACATATCGGACTGACACCACAATCTGTTAATGCCATGGGTGGCTACAAGGTTCAGGGCAAATCGCTCGAACAGGCCAAGAAGCTTCTGGCCGACGCTAAGGCCGTAGAAGAGGCTGGTGCGTTTGCCATCACATTGGAGTGCGTGCCTGCAGAATTGGCTAAGCTCATCACCTCACAGACCAAGGCATTGACCATTGGTATCGGAGCTGGTAATGGCTGCGACGGCCAGGTGTTGGTTTATCAGGATATGCTGGGCTATAACAATGGCTTCATACCTAAGTTCGTGAAGAAATATGCCGACTTGCACAGTGTGATGCTTGAGGCTTTTAAACAATATAAACAAGAGTGTGAAGAGCGTACCTACCCAGCAGCAGGGCATACCTATGCTATCAGCGAAGAGGTGATGCAGGCGCTTTTTGAAACGGAGTTAGAAGAAGTAAGAAGATAAGAGAATATGAAAGTTGTTAAGACAGTAAAGGAGGTAAGAGAGATTGTAGCCGGTTGGCGTAAAGAGGGACTCAGCGTGGGATTGGTGCCTACAATGGGATTCCTGCACGAGGGGCATCAGAGCCTCATCCGCAAGTCGGCCAGTCAGAACGATCGCACGGTGGTTTCGGTTTTCGTTAACCCCATCCAGTTTGGTCCTAACGAGGATCTGGAGGCTTATCCACGCGACTTGAACCGCGACATGCAGAAGGTGGAAGAGGCAGGTGGCAACCTGATTTTCAACCCCGAGCCTGCCGAGATGTATCCTGGCCACTTTACGTCGTTTATCGATACCACCGAGACTACCGAGCTGCTTTGCGGCGCTGTGCGCCCCGTTCACTTCCGTGGTGTGTGCACCGTGGTAGGAAAACTGTTCAACATCGTTTGTCCCGATCGTGCTTACTTCGGACAGAAGGATGCCCAGCAGCTGGCTACCGTTAAGCGTTTTGTGCGCGACTTGAACTTCCCCGTAGAGATTGTGCCCTGCCCCATCGTTCGCGAGGACGACGGACTGGCAAAATCTAGCCGTAACACTTACCTGAATGCTGATGAGCGCCAGGCAGCGCTGATTCTTTCAAAGAGCTTGAAGCTGGGTAAGCAGGCTATCGAGGCTGGCGAGCGCGATGCACAGAAGGTGATCGACATCATCCGCCAGAACCTGGAGACCGAGCCTATGGCTCGTATCGACTATGTTGAGGTGGTTGACTTTGAGAACATCCAGCGCACAGCCCGTATCGAGGGCGAGGTTCTGGTTGCTATCGCCGTGTATATCGGTAAGACCCGACTGATTGATAATTTCATCGTAAATATTTAAGATAGGTATGGATATAACACTGCTGAAGGCAAAGATACATCGTGCTGTGGTTACCCAGGCCGATCTGGATTACGTGGGCAGTATCACTATCGACTCCGATTTGCTGCGCGAGAGCGGCATTCTGGAGTACGAAAAGGTAGAGATTGCCGATATCGACAACGGCAGTCGCTTTGCCACCTATGCCATTGCTGGCGAGGCCGGATCGGGCATTATCTGCCTGAACGGTGCCGCTGCCAAGTGCGTGAACGTAGGCGACAAGGTGATTATCATGGCCTATGCCACGATGACTCCCGAGGAGGCTCGCGAACACAAGCCTACTGTGCTGTTTGTAGATGAGCACAACAAGGTGGTTCGCAAGGCCAACTACGAGAAGCACGGCCTGCTGGTTGAACAGTAAAAACGTATAATATATGCTGACGGGAAAGACCATCGTACTGGGCGTTACGGGCGGTATTGCTGCCTACAAGAGCGCCAATCTGGCTTCGATGCTCATTAAGCTGCATGCCGATGTGCATGTGATAATGACGCAGAACGCCACCAAGTTTATTACGCCCATGACGTTCGAGACGCTTACCAACAATAAGTGCATTGTTGATACCTTCGATCGCAACTTCTCGTTCGATGTCAAGCATGTATCGCTGGCCAAGCGCGGCGATCTGTTTATCGTGGCTCCCTGTACAGCAAACGTCATCGGCAAACTGGCTCACGGCATCTGCGACGATATGCTTACCACCACCATGCTGGCCACCCACGCACCTAAACTGATTGCGCCTGCCATGAATACCGGCATGTGGGAGAACCCCATCCTGCAGGACAATCTTACCAAGCTTAAAGGCTATGGCTATCACGTCATCGATCCTATCATAGGTAGATTGGCTTGTGGCGATACGGGCACAGGTAAGATGCAGTCGGAAGAGGTAATCGTAGAGCATATCCTATCGTTTATGGCCAAGGAAAAGGACCTTGCTGGCAAACGCTATCTGATTACCGCAGGACCCACACAGGAGGCTATCGACCCCGTCCGCTATATCACCAACCACTCATCGGGCAAAATGGGCTACGCCATCGCTAAAATGGCCCGTTTGCGTGGCGCTCAGGTCACACTGGTGTCGGGTCCCGTTAACATCAAGCCTTTCTGTGGCGTAGATGTGGTGCCTGTTAAGAGCGCAGCCGATATGTTCGAGGCCGTTACCAGCCGTAGCGCTGAGGCCGATGTGGTGATTATGTGCAGCGCTGTGGCCGACTACACACCCGCCGTTTATGCCGACCAGAAGGTGAAAAAGCACGACGGCGACCTACAGATTGAACTCAAACGAACACAAGATATTCTTGGTTGGCTGGGCGAACATAAGCCCGCCAACCAGACTTTGGTGGGATTCTCGATGGAAACGGAGAATCTGATTGAGAACTCGCGCGCCAAACTGCTGAAGAAGCATGCCCAGCTGATTTGCGCCAACTCGATAGCTGGCGGCAACACGGGCTTTGCAGTCGATACCAACAAGGTAACACTCATCAGCGCCAAGGAGGTAAAAGAGCTGCCACTCTGCTCGAAGGAAGAAACGGCCGACCTGATTCTATCGCACATCCAAACCCTTGCGTAGCGTATGCATATACTCATAGATATCGGCAATTCAACCGTTGTAGTGGCGCTGGCTGATGCGCAGGGCAACATTGCCCACACATGGCGTTTCAAGACCAAGAAAGAAGAAACGGCCAGCTTTTTCCGTTACGAACTGCGCCAAGGACTGCGAAAATATGGTGTTGAAGCGGCTGATATCCAAAATATTACCATTTCGTCGGTTGTTCCTGAGGTGAACGACGATATGGCCCAGGCCATTACCGACCTGACGGGCTTGCAGCCCCATTTCTTCTCGATTGCCGATGCCCAGGGCATCATCTCGATAGATGTGGAATCGCCCGCCCAGTTGGGTAAGGACCGTTTGGCTGATGCCATCGGCGCCGCCTGCTGCTACGGTGTGCCTGCCATTGTCATCGACTTTGGCACAGCCACCACCATCGGCGTTATCGACGAAAACCGCGTGTTCCGTGGTGGAATCATCATTCCTGGCGTTAAAACCTCGCTCAACGCCCTCAGCACCCGCGCCTCGCAGCTGCCCGCCATCAACATCGAGAAGCCGCAGCACCTGATTGGTCGCAACACCCTCGAGTGCATGCAGAGCGGCATCGTTAACGGCACCGCAGCCATGATTGATGGTCTTATCAACCAGATACGCCCTACCCTTAACGGCCAGCCCCACATCATAGCCACCGGTGGCATGTCGCGCACCATCGCCCAGCATTGCCAAACCCCTATCACCATCGACCCACACCTACTCTTCAAAGGCCTCTTCCAGGCCAAATAATTTAAATCTTGTTATTATTCTAACTTTAAGATATTTCTTTGGATTTTTTCATTTTTAGGCGAATTATTTCTTTGGATTTTTTCATTTTTCGTATATCTGCCGCTTGGCGACGAGGCTGATAAGAGTTATCGCAAACTGCTACTGCTTGATACAGGCCATCCGTTGCTCGCTCGAGAATTTTGGAAAGTTCGATTATATCGACCCCAAAGCCGACAATGCCGTACGCCACGTTGAGATAGTTCCGCTATATGCCATATCGCAAATCAACGGATAATCGCCTGCCACAGAACCGTCCCCTGACATCTGCAGAACCGTCCCCTGACATCTGACAAGATGCCATACAATTGTTAGAACCTGAAGAGTTCTTTAATTGCTATTGGCCACAATAATCCATTGTTAATCAAAAGATAGGTTCGATGCCGCCCCCTGGCAGGGGCAAACAAAAAGTGCCCGCGTCGTCGCGACGAAGGGCACTTGAACTTAAAATTACGATAACGTTCTTATATAAATTACTCAATCATTATTATCATTAGGGTGTTACTGGAGTCAGCGTCCAGGTGTCGTCAGCATTAGTTGTGGTAGAGATGGCGAGGTTCAGGCCACCATAGGTGCCAGCCACCATTGGACTCGGTGACCATGCGCCAGTGGCAGCGGTACCATCAAATACCTGTGCTGGGCCGAATGTTATCGTGCCGCAGTTTTGAGTGCCGTTTGATAAATATCCAACACCCATAATATTAGGACTACCGGCACCCTTTGTTACAGTAACTTTTGTAACGTTTGCTGTTATCGCGATTGCGCCACATGTATTGCTGCCACTTCCATCAGCCCAGCCCGTACCAATACCAGCAGCATAATTACCACTAGTAGCGGTTACGGTACCACCATTAATCGTGATTGCTCCACATGTATTGTTCTTATCAATAGTTAATCCCGTTCCAATACCAGCAGCATACATAGCACCTTTAGCGGTTATCTCACCACCTTTAATCGTGATTGCTCCACATGTAATGTCGGAACTGTTACTATAGCTCGTTCCGATACCGGCACTTTGCGTGCCACCAGTAGCGTTGAGTTTACCATCACCTGCTGTTTCGGCATCAATGGTGAGCGTTGTTCCTGAAGGGCCAACAACTATACCAGCTTTTACTACGGGGTAATAATCTCCTTTAACCGTATTCGTAGAACCATCGGCCAGGATGATAGTGGCATCGCCTAAGCATTCGATTCTCTTTGTGATATTAATACCATTGAGTGTAACCGTTGCGCCAGCCTCAATGGTAATAGACTTGGACACAGAAGTTGTGACGTCACCCTCGATGAGCCAAGATTCATTGGTAGTCACGACAGCATTGCCATCAGTATTGATGTTGTGGATCTTATCGTAAACGTAAATGGTGCTGGTAGCGGTCAAGTCGCCAGCTTTAGCGGTAATGGTGGCAGTACCTTTTGCTTTAGGTGTTACTTGACCATTAGCGTCAACGGTAGCCACGTTCTCATTACTCGAAGTCCAGGTGATGGCTGCGTCGCTAGGTGTAACTGTCGGCGTTAGTGCTTGAGCAGTAAGAACATTCTTGTCAAACCTCAAGTTTGCTTTGTCGAGCGACAGGCTTGTTACAGCAGCCTTAACCGTTACCTTGTACGACTTTTCTTCGGCGAGGTAGATCTTCTTGCCCTCGGCGTTGTAGCCGGTGGTTTGGGCGGTGATGGTAGCGGTACCAGGGGTAATGGCGGTAACCTTACCCTCCTGATCTACGGTGGCCACTGTGGCGTCCGACGACGAGTAAACCACCACAGCTGTGCCGGCTGCTACGGCCTTACGAACATAGGTTTCGCCCACCTTAAGTGTTACATCGCTCGTACGCATGGTAATGTACGACTGCATGGGATTGTCTTCCACGGCCAGTTCATCACAACTGGTAAACCCGACAGTAGCCAATATGGCCAATACTGCCAACATCAACAAACTTTTTGTTTTCATAATCAATTTGTATTAAGTTAATAGAAAAAATTGTTTGCTGCAAATTTACAAAAAAATCCTAACGCCAGTTACCCCCCCCCGTTAAAAAAGGTTAACTTAGCAGAATTTATTTTCATTTCGTCCCACAAAACACCACCGACATCCCCTATCAAACCCGTTCGGTCGAATTTCTAAAACCACCCAAACAGGCAAACAGCGAGTCCCCCCAAAACATAAACAAACAGAAACTACCAGTTTCTGATGGTGAAACTAGTAGTTTCCTGCTTTGGAACTGATGCGGTTCTCAGTTTCTCATTTTCTCAGTTTCGGGGGCTGAGTTTAGAGATTGGCAACCAGTTTTTTGTAGCAATCACGCTTTACACGTTCGATGGCTTTCTCGTTAATCAGCGTGGTTATCTGCTTTGAACTCGAATCGGCATTGGCCAAATCAAAGGTCTTGGCAAACTCCTGCTTCGAGAATGTATCGGGCAGCATTTTGAAACACTGGGCAAAACGCGTGGTGTGATTGGTGGCGTAGGCAGCCTCGTCGCGTGCCTGATTGTCGTAGTAGTTATAGGCCAGAGTGCCATAGAAATGGTGCTGGCAATGATACTGGATGTCGAGAATCAGGCGGCAGAAGCGCTGGTCGATGTCATCCACCTCGTAGGTGCCGTTCTGCTCGCGCTCGTCCCAGTGGCGCATATCGATGAAGGGTGCAGGGATGTTCATGCCATAGTAGCCCACGCGCTGAATGAGCATCAGGTCGGCATAGTCCTCATTGTTGAACTCGGCAATCTCAGCACGGTGCTCATACCACTCTTTGGTGCATTCCGACAGCTTCTGCAGGGGCAGTTCGCCATAGCGTGTGTTCAGCTTGTTGGCCCATTCGCTGATAATCATGTCGGCTTTGTCGCCATCTTCGGCCGAACCCAAGTCCTGCAGTTTAAAGCTGGGTTTAGGCATGGGGATAGTAGCCAGTCGTGTGGCCAGTCCGCTACCAAAGGTTCGCGCATTCACCTTCTCCTTGAGCGAGTCGGGTGTGCCGGTATAGACGTAGTTCCAGAACACCTGGAAGATGCCGTTGTACGACTTCTCGTTGGCATAGTTCTGTCCGTCTTCCTCGTTGTGGAAGGCTTTCAGCTCCATCGCCGTCTTATCAATCCAGCCGCCACCCTTCTGCATCTTGGTCGAGTTGGTCAGCTCCGAGTCGAAGGTCACCATGTGCAGGTTCATCTCTTCGCCATTCACGTTCTCCTTGGCATTGACCATACTCTCGATAAACACGCCGTTAGAGGTGCGAGGAGGCATGTAACGGTTAATCTGCGTGGGCTTTTTCAGAGCGTCCTGCTCCTGAGCCTTGCTGGATGTGCCTCGCTCCTGTGCCTCCTGCTTGTACTTGTTGATAGCCTCGGATGCCTCCTTTGACTGCTGCTTGATGGGGGCCAGAATCAACTTGTCGAGACGTACAGCAAACGACTTTCCGCTACCAGGCGCGCCAATCACATAAATACTGTAGTTAAGGCGAGTCTTCTCGTTCTTCTTAAACCAGTAGTGATAGTAACAGCGTGTCATCAGCGTACCAAAGAAGGCTGAACCAACGAACAATGCTGCAGGCCAAACCTGGCGAGGCACACCCTGACAGATTTCACGCAAGCAGGGATAGTAAGGCATCAAAGCCTCGATTTCATCGGCCCATTCGGCCAGGGGCACATTGGCAAGATCGTCGTTCGAGCCCTTCTCAGGTTCCTTTACACCAGCTGTTTTCATGGCCTGCTTAAGCTCCTTCGAGGGATAGATGTAGGTAGAGTTTTCGGTGATGTAATTCATCGCACGCTCCACTTCTTCCAATCCGCGCTCCTCAATCAGCTGCTGCACAAAGGGCAGGCCCTTCATAATGGTACACAGCAGCTTGGGATCATTGTCGCAAATCACGCTGAGCATGTTACCCATCTGCATCATCGTCTTGTGGCGATCGCCAGTCTGGGGCTCGCCCAGTTCGTTTGTGAGCGCTGTGGCAATCTTTGAATAAGGTACACCGTGATAGATAGGCTCTGATGATTCAACGGGGGAAGAATTCCCCTCGTTGATGGGCTGAGATTTCAGCTCATCGTTAGCCTCAGTTGCAGGCTGGCTCTTGCCGTAGAAACGGTCCAGAATAGCATCAACAGCCTTTGATTCTTTTTCGGCTTTCTCGGCCTTTTTCTTGGCGCGCAGCTGCTTCTCGTAGTCCTTCCACTTCTGCTGTGTAGGACCGCTCTTAGCGGGCTTCTGTGTGTACAGATGGCCGTACTGCTCGTCGTAGGCAGAGTTGCTGTAGGTAAACAGACTCTCGTCCAGGAACTTCACATCGTCAAATTTAGGCACGAACGAGGCGCGCGCTGCATCTTTGCAGCCAGAGTCGATGCTGTCGAGCACACCCAGTAGCTGTGCCATTTCGTACTGGTTGTCCATCAGGTTGCCCCACTCAGGGCGAGCCATGAATACAATCTTAATGCCGTTACCCGAAGGTGTGATGTAGATGAGCAGAATGCCCAGTTCGCTAAAGTCGTCGCGACCAAGAATGCGGTCGATGATCTCCAGAGGATTCTCAACGTGGTCCAGGTCGATTACTACCAATCCGGTAAGATGCGCTGCAGTACTCTCGCGCCAGGTGCCCTCTACACCTTTCTTATTTATAGAAAGGCCGAAACTTGCCTGGAAGCAGCACACGGGCAGATGACTCTTCTTCGAGGCCTTCTTTGTGTCGCGATAGGCGTTGATTAACTCGCTGGTGCGGGCGCACTTGGTTGTGCCGTCGAACCATTCGGCGGTCATTTCTGTCATGGGCTCGTAGAGTCCGTTCGAACAGGTTGCGAAATTGTTTGTTGTTGTCTGTAACATAACTTAAAATTTTTAGGTAATACATTGCCGGTGCCACCCACTACGGGGGCTTGCCGCAAGCCGGGATTGTCCCGAACTCGCTGCGAAGGTAATGCATATAGGCACCCAACCCTAATTTCCTTAGGATGGATGCCTATACTCTTAGAATTCTAAGACTTTCGCCCTATATCGTTATGCTTTTGGCGTGTTTTCTGTACTAATAATGTCGAGTTGAGTCCTTAGGTTTCTTAATAAAATCATCGGGCGCGAATCAAATGCGCAATATCCAGCCCACTCGCTGATGGGGTGTTTAAGATATTCGCCCGATTGACGGGCACTGGCTATCGTATTGGCCGGACAGCCATAGTTAAGCGGCGTTTCGAGTTCTAGCAGCACCTCCTGCATGAATCGTTCAAACTCCGAGGCGTTATCGCCAAAATTATAATCCTCTTTACAGATAGCCTGAACTACTGCCATCGATGTGTTGGCCCAGAAGTACTCGCGACAGGCATCTACAGCCTTTGCCAACAGTTGCTTTAACTCATCTCGAGTCATCTTCTTGTCGGCATATACCTGCATATGCTTTTGATAATCAACGCATCTCAGCGTTATGCCGTGACCACCCTCGCGCTTGTTCAGTATATCGGTTATCAGGCTTATCCTATCCACTATCTGCAACAACTGCCTAAGATCGGCCAGCGTGTGCTCGTTTCTGAAATCCAGTCGGCGTGCAAAGGCTCGCCACGAATCGGGGAAAGCCTCTTTTATTCGGTCCCAGTCGTGCGATAACGGCAGTTTGGCATAATCGTCAATCAGCTGTTTTCGCTCCTCTACAAGCGCCATAATAGGGTCTTCGTCCTCGTAAGGATTCTGGTATTCATCCAGAATGCCGGGCAATGTAGAGCGGTACGACATAAAGTATTCGCTGATAAGCATCATTTCGCGATGCTCTTGCATCTGCTCCGAAAAGTGCGGATAGCCACCCTTGTGAACCACCTGTTTGCGCAACTCGTCGAACATAGCCTTACGGAGCCACTGATGACAGAAAAGGTTATCGGCCCTGCTTTGCAGCGCTTCTATTCTCTGCTGGCTTTTGCCAGAGAGTCGGTTGAATTGTTCCATCATAGTTAAGCTCCTTATCCGTTATAGTATTTGTCGTAAACCCATGCATCCAGATAGCCCATTGTCAGGTCGGTAGCATCGCTTGGGTCCCAGGTCATACCGTGCTTGGCAAAAATCTTCTCCAAGTCGGCAAATACAGCCTTTCCGTAGGCGCGCAGGCCTTGCTCGCTCTTAATATAAGGTGTTTGGGGCAGATGCTTCTGAGCAGCAGCACAAATATCGCGAACGGCAGGATAATCCTCTGCACAGTAGTTGTGTGGCGCAAAGCCGAACATGATGTCAAGCACACGTATCTCCTCGTCGTTCAGCCCCTCAGCGTGACCTTTAGCGTAGTGTTCCTCTATCTGCTGCATGGCATCAAGACTGCGACGTATAAAGTCCTCGCAATCCTCCAGCTTGCCCCAGTCGCCACGATTGCGCCAACATTGGAAGGCATAGTAATCCTGCACAGCCTGATTGTGCTGCACAGCCCAGTCAATCTCCTGGTCGGCCATCGTGTAGCACACCATAGCTGCAATGTGGCGATAGGGTGTGGTTTTCATCCACTCTACCAGCGCCTTGTTGTCGTATCTGAAGCTGTCCTTGTACAAATCGGTTTGTGCGAATCGTCCTTGCAGCCCGTCGCCAAGTTGCACTACATCAAATGGCTCATGACAGTACAAATCGTGCGACAGCAGGGCCAGCTCTTCTATCCAGCAGGCTATCTTATATTCGTCGTCGTTTAGTTCGGGTAGCTGCTCGCGATCTTTCATCTCCCACTCAAAGGCCAGCCACGGGTGCTTATCGGTAATCATTGTCAGGTCGCGGTCGGCTGTCCAGAACTGGTCGCTCAGCCACAGGGCATAATGCCCATCGGGCACCGTGCTTCTCAGTCGCTCCAGCTGCTCGAGTGTGAACGTGCGCAGTCCGTCGCCCTGCAATGCAAGCACTGGCTTAAGATCTATGCCTTTAAAGACATTCTTCTTGATATGCTCAAGAAATTGTTTAGGTGTCATGTTACTCATCTTGTTTTTTGTAATTTTTGTGCAAAGGTAAGCAATTTAAGTAACAATCGTGAATGTTTGCACAGAAAAAACATAGAAACTGGGAAACTGAGAAACTGAGATTCAGGGTGGTTTGGAACAGGCAAAGTATGATAATAATAAGAAATGATAATCGTATCATAGATACCATTATTAACTTTCCCCGTTCAAAACTAAAACCAACCCGATTCCCATTTTCCCATTTTCTCATTTTCTCGCACATTACGGCAATCTCATAGATACTTTACTATTATCTGATAGATACTCTCCTATTATCCACCAGAGAGCTACCACCATAAAAAGTAAAGTATTTTGCATACTATTAATTTATCGCGCCGCCGCCCAGTTTTTACGCCCATCCTAAGGAAAAATATTTCCCTAACTGGGGAGAAAAATTTCCCTAGTGAGGTAGCAAATTTTCCCTCACTGGGGAAAAATTGCGGGCTTTAGGTAGTGTTTTACGACAGATATTATGATGTAAGTTGTTTTTACCACACCCCGAACTGATTTTACGCCGCAGTACCGAAAAAAAATGCCGTTTTTCTTGGATAGTATCTGATTAAATGGGGAAAACCCAAAGCAAGGGGGGCTCAGCGATTGAGTCCCCCATCCTTCTGTGTGTTTTCCCTAAACAATCAGCTGGCAGCTGCCCTCTGATCAGAAATCAAGTCGGTAGAAGATGTTTGGCAGCGAGATACCAGTCTTGTCGATGCGAACATCACGAGTACCCAGATCGAAACGCTGGTACTGAGGCGCCTCGTTGCCTAATACGTTCAAGCCCTCGAAAGCAAAGGTGTGACTCACCTTACGCTTGTTAATCTTATAGCTCACGGTAAGATCTACAACACCTGTTGGATCGAAACGCTTGGTGAATGCCTCGCCATCCTTATAGATAGGATCATCATCAATGATACCCATGTTCACACGGGCACGCATCTGATCTACGTCGACAGGTGTGTAGCGCATACCGCCCTGGATGCTGTACTTGGCGCTGATGTTAAACACGTTCTTGCCTATCATCCACTCCTTACCGGCCAGGATCTTAAACATGAAACCACGGTCGTACAGCTGGTTGCGCCAAACCTTATCCTGTCCGCGGTACTCAGCCTTATAGAGCGAGAAGTTAACCTGACCGAAGAATCCGCGACTCATGTAGTGCTCAAGCGTTACATCGCCACCATAGTTGCGGGTGTTACCCTTGCTAACCAAAGCCTCATCGGTGTAATTGTAGTAGCGGTTAGTAACACAGTAGGTGCTGCCGTTAATACCCACCGGCGTGTTGAAACCATACTCGTAGTAAGCGTTCGCGCGCAGAATCAGGTTAGGTGTGAACTTATGCGTATAGGTGAGATTCATGTGGTGCGACTTGCTCATACCAAGATCCTTGTTAGGCATATTGCCGTTGTCATCGCGATAGAAGTAGGTATCCAGCTTCTCAATCATCGAGTGCAGGCCATAGCCCATCGATAAGCTGTTATTCTCGTCGGGTTCCCACTTAAAGCTTACGCGTGGCTCTATCGAAAGGTCCTTCGACAGTAGGAAATAGTTGCCAGAGACACCAGCCGAGAGACTGAACTTTTCGCTCAGGTTAAAGATGTTATGCCAGAACAGATTAGCCAATCCGGTATTATCCTTCATCTGAGCGTACTCGGTCATCTTTTTATCGGGATAAAACTTGGTGGCGTACAGACGATCATGGGCACGATAGTAGAGATTGAAATAACGCTGCGAGTACTCTCCGCCAAACTGTGTAAGCCACTTGCTGGTTACCTGCTTAGCAAACTCGGTATTAATCATCAGTCGGTCTTCGTTCATCTGCTGCTGACTGTAGGGGTACTTATTTTTCTTTGGATCGGCAGGATCCTCGTAAGCCAATGGTGATTTTACAACACCATCCTTATCGAGCGCAAATCCATAGTAGAACATATCACTCTTCAGGTGCTGCATATTGTAGGCCAGAGTAGTACGCCAGGTCCACTTGTTGTCAAAGTGAATCTTGTGCGTTACACCTGCCAGAATCTGCGTCAGTTTACTCTCGTTGTCCGAGGCATCGTAAACCGAGTGCGCGTCTTCAAGCTTTAAGGGGTCGTCGTGATTGGTATCGTGCAGTCCCACTCCAAAGATCGAGAACGTACCAGCATTCTTGGTGGGGAACACCAGTTTTACAGAGAAATCTTGGAAGGCCATGTGCGAACCTTCTGTATCAACCAGACTCAGTTTATCTGCAAGCGATGTAAATCCGTAGCGGTAGTTAATGATATAACTGCTGTTGTGCTTGCGCGAGATAGGGCCTTCGAGTGTCAACTCCTCGGATACAGTACCAATCTGCAGAATATTCTCGTGCTTAGAGTTGTTACCCGCACGCATCTTCACATCAAACACACCACTCAGGGCATTGTTGTAGTTGGCATTAAAGGTAGAGGTAAAGAAGTCGCTGTTGCCAATCACGTTCGAGTTCAGCGCACTTACCAGTCCGTAGCCAGCATTCCACATATCGTTAAAGTGGTTGGGTGTAAACACCTCAACGCCCTCAATGCGGTACTGCATGCGCTCGGGTGCATTACCATGAATCGAGAGTCCGCTACCGCCAGCATCGCCCGATACGCCGGCAAACGACATCACCAGTCGGGCCGGGTCGTTATAACCGCCTGCAAATCGGCTGGCCTCTTCCATCGAGAGCATCACACCACCGGTGAGTACCGACGGGTTAACGGTGGCCTCCTTGTTTACACGGGGCTTAACCACCACCTCCTTCAGCTCGGTGCTGTTCTCGCGCAGGGCAATCTCCAGCACTACCTCCTTGGGGCCCGAAATCAGGATTTCCTTCATCACACTGGGCTCGTAACCAATATAGTTGGTCTCGATGGTGTAACGTCCGCCCTTGCTTATCTTGATGGTAAAGTTACCATCCATGTCGGCAACAGCAGCCGCATTCTCTAATTCTGCAATTTTTACCGTAGCACCAATAAGCGCTTCGCCCGTAACGGCATCTTTTACAGTTCCACGCAGGGTTTCGGCCTGCACGCTCATAGTTCCGCAAAGTAAAATAGCGGTCGACAAGAGGTTAATAATCGTTGTTTTGTTCATAAAAATAATTGTTTTAGATATGATAAATTCTGAAATTCATCTCACGATGTACGCTGCAAATATACAACTATTTTTTATATAATGCAAAAAATAATGAAAAAATATTTGGAGTTGCCTGATAGCAAAAATAAGGGAAACTAATGGTTCCGGCTAGGGAAACTGGCAGTTCCTTGCAGGGGAACTGCCATTACAGATGGTTGATGATTTGCTGCAAATTCTCTAAAAATTGGGCGGCATGGCCCCCATCCATCTGGGCATGATGGAACTGCATGGAGATGGGAAGCCACACCTTGAACCAACTTTTGCGATAGCGACCCCAAGCCAGGAAGGGGTTATTGAAAACACCCGAGTACTGGTTGACGATGCTGTCGAGCTGGGTGGCCGTCATAGCCGAGGTGCCGATAATCATCGCCTCCTCATCGAACGAACTTTCGCAGGTGTCGATGGCCGTCTGCGTCATCCGATCGTAATCGGCGGCAAACTGATTAAAATCATCGCTATAGGGCACATCGCACGAACAGATATCGCCCTTTTTATGGTTCACAATCACGTTGATGGCCAGGCGGTCGTACTTGTACAGCTTGCCAATCTCGGGCAACAGATAGAACTCTGGTCTATCTACGGCAGCACGCCCCATGCACCAGCACAGCAGCGTGTTAAACTTTACGCCCCTGCGCTTGCAAACCTTATACAGGCGCGTTACATCAAACGTTTTAGTAAACGTAACCATGGGCACGGGCGATTTCATCCAAAGTCCGAAAGCCTTAGCCCTGCTGGTATCCTGCGGGTTAACTTCTTGTTTCATTGTGGTTATACCGATTTCTGATTTCGCCTGCAAAGATAGCGATTGCCCCCGAAACCACCAAACATTTGGGATAAATAACACGCTTTTGTGACGAATGTGACAGTTGTGACAGTAATTTTTTGTACCTTTGCAGCGATTTAAAGCAAAGCGTTATGAAGATAGTAATGATTGGATCGGGAAATTTGGCCACGCAGCTGGGACAGGCACTCAGTAAGGCAGGCCAGGATATGGTGCAGGTGTATAGCAAGACGGCCGAGCATGCCGGCGAGCTGGCTACTAAGTTGAACTGCGATTACACCACCAACATCGACGAAATAACCGAAAATGCCGATATCTACATCATCTCGGTGAAGGATGATGCCATCGCCACACTGGCCGAAAAGGTAGGTCGCAAGGCGCAGCAGGCCATCATCGTTCACACAGCGGGCAGCATAGACATGCAGGTGCTGCAGCCACACGCAAAACGTTACGGCGTGCTGTACCCGATGCAGACATTCTCGAAGAACAAACCAGTGGATTTCAAGCCGATACCTTGTTTTATCGAGGCTTCGGACGATGCCACGCTATCCGCCATCCGCACGCTGGCCGAGAGTGTATCGCAGAATGTGGTGCCAGCCACATCGGCACAGCGCAAAAAACTGCACCTGGCAGCCGTGCTGGCCTGCAACTTTACCAACCATTGCTACCGACTGGCCGAAAAGGTGCTTGAAGAGGAGCAGATGGATTTTAAGCTCTTTTTACCGCTGATAGACGAAACGGCACGAAAAGTAGCCCAGCTGAGCCCGAAACAGGCACAGACGGGTCCGATGATGCGTTGGGATACGGGCGTGATGCAGATGCAGATGGAGCTGCTGAACAACGAACGCACCCGACAGATTTACAAGCTGATGGCCGAGAGCATTCACGAGGATGCTACAAAATAAGATGGTAGGTGCCGCCAGCCATAGCTTTCACCACACCTTTCATTTCGAGCTGGAAAAGCAGCGCCGTAACCTGACTGATAGACAGGTTGGCATGCACACTCAATACATTTATCTGGAGATCGTTGGTTTGCTGCAGCAAACTGACGATTTTCTGTTCTTCGGCCGATAGTTCGGGGAACAACTGGCGCTCGATACCGCCTGCCAAAGCCTGCTGACGGAGAATATCATCCTGCCAACCCATAGCCTCAACAAAGTCAGCTGCGCTGGTAATCAACTCGGCAGCCTTATCGCGGATAATATGGTTGCAACCCTCGGAGTAAGGTCGGCCCACATTGCCTGGGAACGCAAATACGGGGCGATTGTAGCTCTGTGCAATCTCGGCTGTTATCAGACTGCCACCTTTTGCAGCACTCTCAATCACAATGGTAGCATCGGCACAACCAGCCACAATGCGGTTGCGGCGCACAAAGTTCACCTTATCGGCATTGGTCTGGGTCATAAACTCCGTCAGCAGTCCGCCATGGGTAGTCATCTCGGCAGCTGTGTCGCGATGGTGATAGGGGTAGATCTGATCTAATCCGTGAGCCAGCACACCCAAGGTCTGATAGCCGTTCTCGAGGGCGTTGCGATGTGCGCAGATATCTACACCATAAGCCAAACCACTCACAATCAGCACATTGTGGCACATCTCGTGCAGCTCGCTGATAAACCTGTGCGTGATATCCTGCCCGTAAGTGGTGATGTGGCGCGTGCCTACGATACTGATGATTTTCTGCTGGTTCAGGTCGGCATTACCCTTATAGTACAGCACCAGCGGCGCATCGGGGCACTCCAGCATGCGCTGAGGGTAGTCGTCGTCGAGTGGCGTTATGGCGCGTATCTGGTGCTCCTCCATATACTTCAACTCGTATTCGGCCCGTTTCATCGCGTCGCCCCAGTCCTTCAGGGCGGCAACCAGGCGTGGCGAGCAATCAGGTATCAGGTCGGCCACCTTGTGGCGGTGTTCGTATAGTTTCTGGGCGCTACCAACGGTTTTGTACATCTCTAACGCCAGCTGGAAGTTAAAGTTAGTAAGGCGTGTAAGCGCCATTGCATAGAATATTTCCTGGTTCATAAGTGTTTATTTGCGTTTTAAGTATTCGTAACCAAAGCGACAACGCAGACAGTCCTTCTTGTCGCAATACTCCTTTTTAAGCTGTATGAGCGCCTGCGAGTCGCCAGCCGACTTAACGGGCAGTCCCACCTGCTGCCACATGCGGATAATGTGGTTGTTCTCGGCCTTGAGCTGCTCGAGGAATTCGAAAGCCCTATCGCAAAGCACCTCTTTCGACTGATGTCGGCCATAGGCAAACAGCATGGGGATGGCGGTATTAATCATCAACAGATTGATGGAGCCTACCGACAGATGTTTGGCGTTCTTAGCACTCTCGGAGCCAAAGGTATAGTGGGTTTCCCAATAGGGCGTAACCTGCGAGCTGAGCACGTGTTTGAGTTCATCGAGGGTTTCGCACTCTATCAGCTGACTCAGACCTGCCTTCTGCTGATAATACAGGTTGGCCAACTGCGCCAGACGGATGTGAGGGAAGTTCTGCGGGCGCAGGCGAAGGAACCGCCACAGACGGAAATCAATCGGCTTCATCGAGAATTTATGCGCCAGATACTGGTACTCGTTGCGCAATCGGGCAAAATAGCCGTCGTTAAGCGCATCCTTCTGGTAGCACTCGGGCACAGCATCCAGCTCCAGCAATCCTGCCTGACCGAAGAAGATAGCCTCGATCTGAAACAAATCGTCGCGATGGTGCGCTACAGCACTCAGGGGCACGTTCTGAGCCCACTGTTCGAACACATCGCCATTAATGCCAAAGCCATAGTTGCGGGCCAAAGTGGTAAAATAGCCATCCTCCCACGAGCCGTTGCAACGCTCTACACGCTTTAGGATATCGGCTGTTTTGCGCTCCAGGCGCTCAACCTGCAGGGCAGCCATCCACGAGTGAATAGTGAGCGAGGGCAAATCGGGTATCACCTTATAACAAGCCGGATACTCCTCGGTTTGGCGCAATTCATCGTAATGTACCTGCACATGCGGCGGTACATCCAGCTGCAGCTGAGGCACATACTGGCCGTTGCTCTTCATCACCTCGGTATCCAGCACCTTGGCCACATGCAGTATCACATTGTCGTAATCGCTGTTCTTATCGTGCCCATGCACGTACCAGTCGCTCGACTTGTCGTGAATCTCAACATTGCCCGCCCACATAGTGCCGTTAATGCGCACTTTGGCATTCACAAAATCGGGCCCGGCATCGCTGTTGTGCTTGCCCGGATCGATCACCTCAACCAGCATACCATCGCTTGTGAGCAACTCTTTCAGCGGAAAAAGCTTCAGTTTCCAAGTATAGTGGAGTAATTGTTCCATATGGTTTATTTAGCTATAAGTAAAAATTTGTGCACAAAAATACATGATTATTTGCAATCAACCAAATAATATCAGAAAAAATGCGTAACTTTGCACCCGAAATGAAGATAGGCGATATAGAATTTGGACAAAATCCGGTGTTTTTGGCACCGATGGAGGATGTGACTGATATTGGTTTCAGACTGCTTTGCAAGCGGTTTGGAGCAGCGATGGTATATACTGAGTTTGTAAGCGCCGAAGCGCTGATACGCGATGTAAAATCTACCATCTCGAAGCTGACCATCAGCGATACCGAGCGCCCCGTAGGCATACAGATCTACGGTCGCGACGTAGAGGCGATGGTTGAAGCGGCCAAAATCGTAGAACAAGCCGGTCCGGATCTGATCGACATCAACTTCGGTTGCCCAGTAAAAAAGGTGGCAGGCAAGGGTGCTGGCGCAGGCATGCTGCAGAACATACCAAAGATGCTGGAGATTACCAGCAAGGTGGTAGATGCCGTAAAGCTGCCCGTAACGGTGAAAACACGCCTTGGCTGGAACCACGAGCAGCTGATTATCACCGAGTTGGCCGAACAGCTGCAGGATTGCGGCATTAAAGCGCTGACCATTCACGGCCGCACACGAAGTCAGATGTACACAGGCGAGGCCGACTGGACGCTGATTGGCGAGGTGAAGCGCAACCCACGCATACATATTCCTATTATAGGTAACGGCGATATTCACAGTCTTGACGAGGCCGACGAGGCATTCAAGACCTATGGTGTAGATGCCATCATGATTGGTCGCGCCACCTTCGGCTGTCCTTGGATTTTCAGTCGCGAAGAGCTCGACTTTAACCAGAAACTGGATATCCTTGAGGAGCTGCTGCGTATCAACGTGGAGCGTATAGACGAGAAACGAGGCATCCTCCATACCAGAAGACACCTCGCTGCTACACCTATATTTAAAGGAATTCCCGATTTCCGACAGACCCGTATCGCCATGCTGAGAGCCGAGAAGATGGACGAGCTCTTGCAGATACTGGAGGATACACGAAAGCTGTTGGGCTAATCCTTTTAAATCACATGTTTAGAACCATCCCATGAGCGAACGCAGATAGGCTGTGAGTTCGCCAGCCATCTTTTCGTCCTGATACACATTGGGATGCCAATCGTTGCCGTACCACTCGTCGCCGGCGATGGGCGCCATATCAAAGCGGTAAACCTCGTTATCGCCAGCCTTCTTGGCTTCGGCAGTCACCTCGTCGAGCAACTGCTTCACCTGCTGCAACTCCTTGTTATACAGCATCGAACCCGACAGGAACACAATCTTAGCCTTGGGGTTATGCAGGCGCACCATCTGCAGCAGCTTCTTGTAGTTCTGCTTCAGCAGCTTCAGGTCGTAGTTGTTGGTCGAAGTATCGTTGGTACCCAGATTGATGCAGATCACATCAGGCTGATAACGGCCGAAATCCCATTTTTCGCGCAAGAAAGTAGCCTCGTGGCGCAGTTCCGGCTTCCAGGCATAGCCGACATACTCGTACTGCACCAGCATGTTCGACTCGGGGTTGCCCGTCTTGGGACCGTCGTAGTTGCGATAAGCACCAATACCACTGCGAGCCACCACCCAGTGCTGGGCATTCAGATTGCGCGCTGTTATCGAGGCATACGAGTAATAATGATTCTCAGTCGCATAATCAAAATGCTCCTCTTTCTTCAATCCCTCGTTACCATAGCCGCAGGTAATCGAATTGCCGATGAATTCTATCTTTCTTGAGGGCAAAGCAGGCGCATCAACCAACTTTTTGCCTTTATCGAGCACAAAGCCCCAGAACTCTGGGAAAAACTCGTAACCCTCGATAACATACATCAGTTTAACGGTGTGCACACTATCGGGCAGCGCAGTAGCCAGCGTTACCAGCGAGTCGCGCTCGCCACGAAAAGCCACCTTGAAAGGCTCGGACTTATCAATCTGAGCCACAAAATAACCACTCTGCGGCTTGGCCAGCATGCGCAAAGAGGTGCCCTCGAAGGCAGCCACTATCTGCACGCCAGGAAAGTTGAACGCAGGACGCTCGGGGTTAGTAAAGCTGATGCGACCGGCATACTGAATGTGGGCATCAGTAGGTTTGATTACTTCGCCTTGTATAGGCATCGTTTTAATGGCCATCAGTTGTTGGCACAACATAGCTACGGAAGCTATCAAAAACAATTTTTTCATATAATTTTTAAGTTTTGGTGGCAAAGTTACGAAATCTTTTTGTATCTTTGCCCCAATTAAACCATAAAATTTTAAATTATGCAAGCAGTAGGAATATTTTTCGGCATTATTGTTGCACTCGCAGTTATCATCATCGGTTACTTTATTTCAACCCAGCGCAGCCTGGTAAGTCTCGATGAAATGTGTAAAAATGCCCTGAGCCAGATCGAGGTTCAGCTTAATTCGCGTTTCGATGCAGTAATAGCTTTGGCTAAAACGGCAGCACAGTATGCCAAGCACGAGAGCGAAACAATTATCCAGACCATCGAAGCCCGCGGAGGTCACACTTCGGCCGCCACACCAGCAGGCATCAACGCCCAGTCGGATCTGTTAGGTCAGATGATGAGCCGCCTGAACGTAGTGGTTGAGCAGTATCCTGAGTTAAAAGCCAGCGAACTCTACAAGAAAGCACAGGAAGGACAGACCGAGTACGAGGAGAACGTACGCATGTCGCGTATGGTTTACAACGATACCGCTACCAAGATGAACCGCATGGTGCGCCAGTGGCCATCAAGCATCGTTGCACAGATGCTGCATTTCGATGTAAAAGACTATCTGAAGGTTGACAACGAGAAGAAAAAGGACTATCCCGATCTCGATGAAGCCTTTAAAAAATAAAGCGCGAAAAGTGAAAAATTATAAATAGCCACAGATTATTTTGTAGTCTGTGGCTTTTTTCGTAATTTTGCACACGAAATATGATGGACGAAGATTTCGATATTCGCGAACAACGTTACTCTCAAGGCGAGAAGGACTTTGAGAACGCTTTACGACCGCTGAGCTTTAGTGACTTTAGCGGTCAGAAAAAGGTTGTTGAGAATCTTGAGGTGTTTGTAGAGGCCGCCAAATATCGTGGCGAGCCCTTGGATCACACCTTGCTGCACGGTCCTCCAGGACTGGGTAAGACAACCCTCTCGAATATCATCGCCAACGAGCTGGGCGTAGGCTTTAAGATAACCAGCGGCCCTGTACTCGACAAGCCAGGCGACCTGGCCGGCATCCTGACATCACTCGAGAAGAACGACGTGCTTTTTATCGACGAAATCCACCGTCTCTCGCCTGTAGTAGAGGAATATCTCTACAGCGCGATGGAGGATTATCGCATCGATATCATGATTGATAAAGGTCCGTCGGCACGTAGCATCCAGATTGACTTGAACCCATTTACGCTGGTGGGCGCTACCACCCGTAGCGGACTGCTTACAGCACCTTTGCGTGCCCGTTTCGGTATTAACATGCATCTGGAGTACTACGAGCCCGAAACGCTGCAGGCCATCATCGAGCGCTCGGCTAACATCCTGGGTGTGCCCATTACCGAAGACGCTGCCTTGGAGATTGCAGGCCGTTCGCGTGGAACGCCACGTATCGCCAACGCCCTGTTGCGTCGTGTGCGCGACTTTGCGCAGGTGAAAGGCAACGGTACCATCGACACCAAGATTACCCGCGTGGCACTCACAGCCCTGAACATCGACAAGTACGGTCTCGATGAAATCGACAATAAGATTCTGCTCACCATCATCGATAAGTTCCGTGGCGGTCCCGTGGGCATCACAACCATCGCTACTGCTATCGGCGAGGATGCAGGTACCGTAGAAGAGGTGTACGAGCCATTCCTGATTATGGAAGGCTTCATCAAGCGAACCCCTCGCGGACGTATGGTTACCGAGCTGGCTTACAAGCACTTCGGGCGCAACCCTTATGGCGGAAACATTATGCAACCCAATCTGTTTGACTAATATGAAAACAGGAATATTTGTGGGGAGTTTCAACCCCTTTACAATTGGCCACGATTCTATCGTGCGACGTGCATTGCCACTCTTCGACCGATTGGTAATCGGCGTGGTTGGCGATAATGTTCACAAGCCCGATATGCCCAAAGCCGAGGAGCGTATGCAGGCCATCAAAGAGCTCTATGCCGATGATCCACGCATAGAAGTGAAACCCTATCACGGCTTAGCGATGGACTTTGCCAAAGCCGAAAACGCCCAATTCATCGTAAAAGGCGTGCGCACAGCGAGCGACTTTGAGTATGAGCAATGGCAGGCCGATTTTAATCGCCGTCTGGGTGGTATCGAGACGATTCTGCTTTATACTGAGCCAGAACTGGCCAGCGTGTCATCGAGTGCTGTGCGCGAGCTGCAGCATTTTGGCGTAGATGTAAGTGCTTATATACCGAAAAAACATTAACTATGATTATATACGAAGCAGAGGGAGTGAAATTCCCTAACATCAAGAAGCGAGAGACTACTAACTGGATTCGCCAGGTGGCAGCCAGTTATGGTAAGAAAGTCGGTGAAATCGGCTATTTGTTCGTGAACGATGAGAAGATTCTCGAAGTGAACAACCAGTTCTTGGGTCACGACTACTATACGGATATCATCACCTTCGACTACTGCGAGGGTAAAACCATCAGCGGTGATATCTATATCTCTGTCGACACGGTGTTTACCAACGCCGACAAGTTCGGTCGCCCCTACGACGAGGAGCTGCACCGTGTAATCATTCACGGCATTCTGCACCTGTGCGGCATTAACGACAAGGGCCCAGGCGAGCGCGAAATTATGGAAGCCGCTGAGGATAAGGCACTTGCCATGCTGAAAGAAGAAGAATAAGTTTTTAGGAAAAATATGAAGAGATTGATGATGACTGTGAGCTGCTGCTCACTGATGGTTGTTGCCCTCACGCTGATGAGCTGGGTGGCCGACGACACGATGACAAAGGAAAACGGGATGACAGTAATCAACACCACCCAGCTGGGTAAGGATGTGCAGGGCTTTTTGGGCACTACACCAGTTAAAATCTATATCCAGAAGAACAAGGTGGTAAAGATTGAGGCATTGAAAAACCAGGAGACCCCCAAATACTTCCTGAAGGTGAAGAAGAACCTGCTGGACAAGTGGAACGGCGTAAAGGTAAAGGATGCCAAGAAGATGAAGGTTGATGCCGTAACAGGCGCCACCTACTCATCGAAAGCTGTTATCGAGAACGTACAGTTAGGATTGGATTACTATTCTAAGCACTAATCACGGTGCAAAAAGCCTATGGATATAGCCATTTATACACTCACTTCGGAGCTGCACGACGAGGCGGCTGTAGGAACAGTTACTCAGGAGTTTCTGGGTAGCTTAGGGATTGAATACACGCTGAAAGGCAACGATTACAGCGATTACGGCACTCACACGCTATCGGTCATTTATGTGCGCACAGGTGGTACCGAGGGCATTTTTAAGCGCTTGCTGCCCCAGCTGCGTCAGCAGTCACAGGCCCCTTTCTATCTGCTCACATCGGGTAAAAGCAACTCGCTGGCAGCATCGATGGAGATTCTCTCGTATCTGCAGCAGAACTACCTGCAGGGCGAGATAATTCACGGAAGTGCCGATTACATCGCACGCCGTCTGCAGGCCTTGCAGAAGGTTCAGGAGGCCAAACACAGGCTTAACGGCACTCGCTATGGTATCATCGGCAAGCCTTCCGACTGGCTGATTTCGAGCGTAGCCGATCCCAAAGCCGTAAAAACCAAGTTAGGTATCGAGTTGGTAGAAGTTCCCATTTCGGAGCTGTTAGAGGGTATCGATAAGATCACCGAAGGCGAGATGCCCGACCGTATCTATCAGGCCCTGAAAGCTATCGTTTCCAAGCATCATCTGCAGGGCTTTACGCTGCGTTGCTTCGACTTGCTGACGGCTGTTCACAATACTGGTTGCTGGGCGTTGGCTAAGCTGAATGCCGAAGGTATTGTGGCCGGTTGCGAAGGCGATGTACCAGCCATGTTATCGATGGCTATCACCAATGCCTTGTTAGGCGTATCAGGTTTCCAGGCCAATCCATCGCAGATTAACCCCGAAACAGGTGAGATGCTGTTTGCGCATTGCACCATACCATTGAATATGGTAGAGCGCTACGAACTGGATACGCATTTTGAGTCGGGAATAGGCGTTGGAATCAGAGGTTTCATGAAGGAAGGCCCCGTTACAGTATTCAAGGTATCAGGCGATCTGAAGCGAAGTTTCATGGCCGAAGGCGAACTGGTTAGAAATCAGGCCAAGCCCGACCTCTGTCGCACGCAGCAGGTAATACAACTGACTGATAATGAACAGACTGCCTACTTCCTAACCCACCCCATTGGTAATCATCACATTATCACACCAGGCAAGAACCGCAAGCTGTTCGAAGACTTTATCGCATCATTATAAACAATGAACGAGGCCACGCTCGCATTCATCCGTAGTCATGCTAACGACGACGTACGGCAACTGGCACTTCAAGGCAAGAAGAACCCTGAGGTGGACATGACGTACGCACTCGACCAGATAGCAGGCCGGCAGAAAGCGCGCGTAAAAATACCATCGTGGGCAGCTAACGACGACATTGTGTATCCGCCTCACCTGTCGATGGAGCAATGCTCGAGCGAAGCCACAGCCCGCTATAAAGCCCAGATAGCCGGCAAAGGTGAGAGAATTGTAGATTTAACCGCTGGTTTTGGCGTTGATATGGCATTTATGTCGGTCAACTTTGCCGAAGCCGTACACGTGGAGCAGCAGGCAGCATTATGCGCCATTTCATCGGCTAACTACGCCTGCTTAGGCTTACAGCACATCAAGGTAGTGTGCAACGATGGTGTGGCCTATCTGCACCAGATGGAGCATGCCGATCTGATATTCATCGACCCAGCCCGACGCAATGAGCACGGCGGGCGCACCTACGGCATTGCCGATTGCACGCCAAACGTGCTGGAACTTATCGATGAAATGCTTGAAAAAGCCGATCGTGTAATGATAAAACTATCACCCATGCTCGATTGGCAGAAGGCTGTTTCGGACATTGGGAATGTAAGCGAAGTTCATATCGTTTCGGTGGCCAACGAGTGCAAAGAACTGCTCTTGGTCGTCGAACGAAAAGCCCAGCATCTAAAGGTGTTCTGCGTAAACGACGGGCAGGTATTCAGCTATTCATCGAACGATGAAATCCGCAATTTTTATCAGCAACCACCCAATCCCCAATATCTGTACGAACCCAATGCATCGGTAATGAAGGCCGGATGCTTCCAACTCATAGCTCAACGCTTCGGCATCAGTCAGCCCGATAAGAACAGTCATTTGTTCCTATCTGACCAGACCATCCCCGATTTTCCTGGGCGCGGATTTGTGATCGAACGCGTCTGCACAATGAACAAACGAGAGTTAAAAACAGGCTTGGCAGGTATTACCCAAGCCAATATCGCCGTGAGGAACTTCCCATTATCAGTAGCCGACCTGAGAAAGCGACTGAAGCTGAAAGACGGCGGCGAGGTATATATTTTCGCCACAACAAGTGCCGAGAAGGGCCATCTGCTGCTGGTTTGCCGAAAAATATCATAATATTTTTTGTTATTTCCCACTTTTTTGTTATCTTTGCATCGTTTTTAAGCTTAACGAACAAAGAGAGAATATGTCAGCAGTAGAAATTAGAAAAGTCACAGATAAAAAAAGTCTTGAGGCTTTTATCGACTTCCATTACGACTTGTATAAGGGCAATCAGTACGATGCGCCCAATTTGTTCAGCGACGATTTGCACACTCTGAGTAAAGACAAGAATGCCGCCTTCGAGTTTTGCGAAGCCGAATATTTCCTGGCTTACAAGGATGGTAAGGTGGCTGGACGTATAGCCGCCATCATTAATCATCGCGCCAACGATAAGTGGAATCGCCAGAGCCTGCGCTTTGGTTGGGTAGATTTCATCGACGATTTAGAGGTGAGCAAGGCATTGTTTGATGCCGCTGAGCAATGGGGCCGAGAGAAAGGCATGACAGAGATTGTTGGTCCGTTAGGCTTTACGGATATGGACCCAGAGGGCATGCTCATCGAAGGCTTCGACCAGATGGGCACCATGGCCACTATCTACAACTACCCCTACTACCCCAAGCACCTGGAACAGTTAGGCGGCTGGGAGAAAGATAACGACTACGTGGAGTTCAAGCTCATCGTGCCCAAAGAGGGTATCCCCGAGAAGTTCAAGAAGATTGCCGAGCTGGTAATGAAGCGCTATAACCTGCACCCAGCACACCCCAAACGCAGTCAGGTGTTTGGTAAGGAGCAGATTGGTCGCAAGGTGCTCGATGTAGTAAACAAGACCTTCGGACATCTGTACGGCTACTCACAAATGACTGAGGCTCAGATAGATGAGTATCTGAAGATGTACTTTCCCATGCTGGATATGGACTTGATTTGCTTGATTGAAGACTGGAACACACCTAACCACGACATCGTTGGTGTGGGCATCTCGATTACCTCCATGACTCGTGCCCTGCAGAAGTGTCGCCGAGGCCGTTTGTGGCCATTCGGATGGTGGCATTGTCTGAGAGCACTCAAATTCCACAAGGCCGAGTGTGTAGATCTGATGTTGGTAGGCATCCTGCCCGAATATCAGCAGAAGGGTGCCAACGCCCTGCTGTTCTACGACCTCATCCCACGCTACCAGAAATACGGCTTCAAGTGGGGCGAAACCAACGTTGAAATGGAGACAAACGAGAAAGTGCAGAGCCAGTGGCAGTATCTGGAGCACACTCAACATAAACGCAGAAGATGTTTCAAAAAGAATCTATGAACGAAGATAACAACCTGATTAATCCCGAAACCGTCAATTACGACGAAGGTAATATCCAGACCCTTACAGGTTTGGAGCATATCCGCTTGCGCCCTGGTATGTATATCGGCCGATTAGGCGACGGATCATCAGCAGAAGACGGTATCTACGTACTGCTGAAGGAAGTGTTTGATAACTCTATCGACGAATTCAAGATGAAAGCCGGCGATAGAATCGAAGTAAACGTAGAGGATAACCTGCGTATCTCGGTTCGCGACTACGGACGAGGCATTCCACAAGGAAAACTGATTGAATCGGTAAGCATTCTGAACACCAGTGGTAAGTTCGATTCTAAGGCCTTTAAGAAGTCGATCGGACTGAATGGTGTGGGTGTGAAGGCCGTTAACGCGCTGAGCAGCCATTTTGAGGTACACAGCTACCGCGATGGTAAGGTGCGCAAGGCCGTTTTTGAGTGCGGTAAGCTGATTAGCGACGTAACCGAACCTTCGGAGGACGAGAACGGTACATACATCTACTTTGAACCCGATGCTACGAAGTTCATCAACTACAAGTTCCACGATGAAATCGTAGAAAACATGCTTCGCAACTATACATATCTGAACATCGGACTGACCATTATGTACAACGGTCGCCGCATTCTGTCGCGTCACGGACTTGAGGATCTGCTGAAAGACCGCATGACCAGCGATGCACTCTACCCGATTGTTCACCTGCAGGGCGAGGATATCGAGATAGCCTTTACCCATGCAAACCAGTATGGCGAGGAGTATTACTCGTTTGTAAACGGACAGCATACCACCCAGGGCGGAACACATCAGAGCGCCTTTAAAGAGCATATTGCCCGTACTATCAAGGAGTTCTACGGCAAATACGAATACGGCGATATCCGCACAGGTATCGTAGCTGCCATCGCCATCAACGTAGAGGAGCCGCTGTTCGAGAGTCAGACTAAGATCAAACTGGGCTCGCTCACCATGGCTCCTGAGGGCGGTGTGAGCATCAATAAATACGTAGGCGACTTTATCAAGACTGAGGTTGACAACTACCTGCATATCCATCAGGATGTGGCAGAAGTGCTTGAGAATAAGATTAAAGAGAGCGAGCGCGACCGCAAGGCAATGGCTGGTGTAACAAAACTGGCCCGCGAACGTGCCAAGAAAGCCAATCTGCACAACCGCAAACTGCGCGATTGCCGTATCCACTTCAGCGATGTGAAGAACGATCGCAAGGAGGAGTCGTGCATCTTTATCACCGAGGGTGACTCAGCCAGCGGAAGCATCACCAAGAGCCGCGATGTAAACACGCAGGCCGTATTCTCATTGCGTGGTAAACCGCTGAACTGCTTTGGATTAACCAAAAAGGTGGTTTACGAGAACGAAGAATTCAACCTGTTACAGGCTGCCCTCGACATCGAAGAGAGTCTGGACACACTGAGATATAATAAGGTTATTGTGGCCACCGATGCCGATGTGGACGGTATGCATATCCGCCTGCTCATCATCACCTTCTTCCTGCAGTTCTTCCCCGAACTCATTAAGAAAGGGCATGTTTACGTGCTGCAAACTCCATTGTTCCGCGTTCGTAACCGTCGCACAAAGATCAAAAACAAGAAGACTATCGCCGAAGCGGATGCTAAATCTGACAAAAAGAGCGATTTCATCACTCGTTATTGCTATAGCGACGAAGAGCGACAGAAGGCTATCGAGGAGTTAGGCCCCGATCCTGAGATTACCCGATTTAAAGGTCTTGGTGAGATTTCGCCCGATGAATTCGCTGGTTTTATCGGTCCCGACATGCGTCTGGAGCAGGTAACGCTGCACAAAAACGACCAAGTAGCTAAGTTGCTGGAATACTACATGGGTAAGAACACCATGGAACGCCAGAACTTTATTATCGATAATCTGGTGGTTGAGGAAGACCGCCCTGAAGAAGACATTTATGAATAAGACACTTGCCTCTTTGCTGCTGTGTATGGCATCGATGAATGCCCACGCGCAGTTCCGTATCAACAACAGCGATGACTCGCCTCTACGCAAGCTGCAGTTTGCCGAGATAGCCATCAGCAACCTCTATGTAGATAGTGTAGACGAGAAAAAACTGGTTGAAGACGGTATCAGAGGCATGCTAGATAAGCTGGACCCCCACTCTTCGTATCTTACACCCAAGGAGGTGAAAGATGCCAACGAGCCCCTTGCAGGCAATTTTGAGGGTATCGGCGTACAGTTTAACCTTATCGAGGACACGCTGCTGGTAATCCAGCCCGTCACAAACGGTCCTTCAGAAAAGGTTGGCATCATCGCTGGCGATAGAATCATATCGGTAAACGATTCGGCTATCGCTGGCGTAAAAATGTCGAAAGAGGAGATTATGAAGCGCCTACGTGGTCCTAAGGGCACGAAAGTAAAACTAGGCGTTATCCGCCAAGGCATCAAAGACCGTCTTACATTTACCGTTACACGCGATAAAATCCCTGTAAAATCGGTAGATGCCGTCTATATGATCCGTCCGCAGATAGGCTATATACGTATTGGCAATTTCGGCGCTACAACCCATCAGGAGTTCTTGGCGGGACTGAAAACGCTGCGCGACCAGGGTATGCAGCATCTCATTCTGGATTTGCAGGAGAATGGCGGCGGCTATCTGAAGGCTGCGGTGGATATTGCCAACGAATTTCTGCAGAGAAACGATCTGATAGTGTACACCGAGGGCAGAAAGGTGCCTAGAACAGAATATAAGGCCGATGGAAGCGGCGTTTTTCGTCAGGGTAAGGTAATTGTACTCGTTGACAGTTATACGGCGTCAGCGGCCGAAATTGTAACCGGAGCGATACAGGATCAGGACCGCGGTATTGTGGTTGGTCGCCGTACATTCGGTAAAGGTCTTGTCCAGCGCCCACTCGATTTGCCCGACGGCTCTATGATTCGTCTCACCATCGCACATTACTACACCCCATCAGGTCGTTGTATTCAGAAACCCTACACCAAAGGCGAAAACCGCGACTATGCGATGGACGTGATTAACCGACTGAAAAGCGGCGAGTTGACGAATGCCGACAGTATCCACTTTGCCGACTCGCTGAAATATCAGACATTACGCGAGCATCGTACCGTTTACGGCGGTGGAGGCATCATGCCCGACGAATACTGTCCGCTGGATACCACCATCTATACCAAGTTCCATCGCGAGCTGGCAGCCAAGAGCATCATTCTGCAGCAGAACCTGCGCTATGTGGACAATCACCGCAAGCAGCTGAAGAAGGCTTGGCCATCGTTCGCTGAGTTCAAGGAAAAGTATGAAGTACCACAGGATTTGGTAGACACCATTCTAAAGAATGGTGAGAAACAGAATATCAAACCCAAAGATCAGGCAGAGCTCGAAAAAACACTGCCCTATCTACGCTTACAACTGAAAGCTTTAATAGCACGTGACATTTGGGATATGAGCGAGTATTTCTCTGTATTCAACGAAGAAAACGCGATGGTAAAGCGCGCACTCGAGGTAATTGCTAATAATAACTAACATAAAAGAAAGGACTGATCATGAAAAAACTATTTTTATCGATGATGCTCATGGCAGCAGGTATTCTGGGATGGGCACAGAACGCCAACAATGCGTTTAAATCAATCGATGTAGATGAATTCCAAAAAACACTCGAGAACTGCGCCAACGACTGCGTGCTGGTAGATGTACGCACACCTGAGGAATTTAATGCAGAACACCTGAAAGGCGCTATCAATATCGACGTGAAAGATAGTCTGAATTTCATGAAGAAAGCAACAGACATGCTACCTAAGGAAAAGACCATCATGGTATATTGCCGCACTGGTCATCGTAGCAGCATAGCAGCAGGAAAACTGGCAACCGAAGGTTACAAGGTACTGAACCTTAAAGGCGGCATTACGGCATGGAAAGAAGCCGAGAAAGAGACAGTAAAATAAGAATATGATATTAAAGTACGATGTAATTGTTATCGGAGGCGGTCACGCGGGATGCGAGGCCGCTTGTGCTTCGGCCAACATGGGTGCGAAGACTTGTCTGGTAACGATGGATATGAACAAGATTGCACAAATGTCGTGCAATCCAGCTATAGGCGGCATTGCTAAAGGCCAGATAGTCAGAGAGATAGACGCTTTAGGAGGTCAGATGGGATTGGTTACAGATGCCACTTCTATCCAGTTCCGCATGCTTAACGTAGGCAAAGGACCCGCTGTTTGGAGTCCTCGTGCGCAATGCGATCGCGGCAAGTTTATCTGGGAATGGCGCAAGACAATCGATGAAACCGATAATCTGGATGTGTGGCAGGATCAGGCCGACGAATTGCTTACAGAGCCCATTTCAGGCTCTGAGAGCGGCGATATCCGTGCCATTGGAGTACGTACCATCTGGGGTACAGAAATCTACGCCAAGAGCATTGTAATCACCGCAGGAACGTTTCTTAACGGTTTGATGCATATCGGCAGAAAGATGGTAGCAGGCGGTCGTATAGCCGAACCTGCCGTACCCCATTTCACCGAGAGTATCACCCGTCACGGCGTAACAGCAGCCCGCATGAAGACAGGAACACCTGTACGTATTGATAAGCGTTCGGTTCATTTCGAGGATCTTGAAGTACAGCCAGGCGAAACACGCCCCTATCAGTTCAGCTATATGAATAAAGGTGGCGCATTAAAACAATTGCCTTGCTGGACAGTAAACACCAACGCCGAAGTACATGAGATTCTGAAGAGTGGATTGGCGGATTCACCGCTATATAACGGTCAGATTCAATCGATAGGACCACGTTATTGTCCCTCAATCGAAACAAAGCTTGTTACATTCCCCGACCGCGATAAGCATCCATTATTCCTGGAGCCAGAGGGCGAGGACACCAACGAGATGTATCTGAATGGCTTCTCGTCGTCGCTGCCGATGGATGTTCAGATAGAGGCGCTGAAAAAAATGCCAGCCTTCAGAGACGTAAAGGTATATCGCCCAGGTTACGCCATCGAATACGATTTCTTCGATCCTACCCAACTGAATCACTCGTTGGAATCAAAGATTATAGATGGATTATTCATGGCCGGACAGGTTAACGGAACAACCGGTTACGAGGAAGCTGGCGGACAAGGAACCTTGGCGGGTATCAACGCAGCACTTAAAGCTGGCTGCGCTGCTAGCGATACAGCCAACAAGCAGTTTGTACTGCATCGCGACGAAGCATATATTGGCGTATTAATCGATGATTTGGTAACCAAAGGCGTTGATGAGCCTTACCGTATGTTTACCTCAAGAGCTGAATATCGCATTCTGCTACGACAGGACGATGCCGATGCGCGACTCACAGAAAAGGCGTATGAATTAGGTATTGTAAAAAAAGACCGCTACGATTGGTGGCTACAGAAAAAGCAAGCTATCGAAGAAATCGAGGCTTTCTGTCAGAACTTCGCCATCAAACCTCGACTGATTAACTCATCACTCGAAGCTCTTGGTACTACCCCACTCCAGTTTGGCTGCAAACTCTCAGATTTGGTAAACCGTCCGCAGTTGAACCTCAAGAACCTTTCGGAAGTGATTCCATCGCTGAAAGAAGCACTTGACCGTCCATCTAATCGAAAAGAAGAAATAGCCGAAGCAGCAGAGATTCGTATGAAATATAAAGGTTATATCGAACGCGAACGATTGGTGGCCGACAAGATGCACCGTTTGGAGAATATCCGAATAAAAGGTCGCTTTAACTACGAAGAATTGCAGGGGCTTTCTACCGAATGCCGACAGAAGCTGCTGAAAATTCAGCCCGAGACGTTAGCACAGGCCAGTCGCATCCCAGGCGTATCGCCCAGCGACATTAATGTGCTATTGGTACTGATGGGCAGATAATGTTCCACGTGAAACGAAAGAATAGAACAAACAAGCATAACTCACTGATTATGAACAACAAAACATTGATTGACAATCTGCGTTGCATACCAGATTTCCCCAAGAAGGGCATCAACTTCAGAGATGTTACTACACTCTACAAGAATGCCGAGTGCATGAAGATTATGATGGATGAATTGGTCGAGCTTTACAAAGATAAAGGCATCACCAAGATTGTTGGTATCGAAAGTCGCGGTTTCATCCTTGGCGCTGCCCTCGCAGCCAGATTAGGTTGCGGTTTCGTGATGGCAAGAAAACCAGGAAAGCTGCCCGCTACAGTTATCAAAGAATCATTCTCTAAGGAATATGGTGTAGATACCATCGAGATGCACATCGATTCTATCGAGCCCGACGATGTGGTTCTGATTCACGATGATCTGTTAGCAACAGGCGGAACCGCCAAGGCTGCTTACAAACTTGTACAGCACTTCCACCCCAAGAAGGTATTCATCAATTTTATTATTGAAATTACAGACGAGGGATTACATGGTAGAGACGAGTTTAAAGGTATTGACCTGACAACGTTACTCACTATCTAATAATTGTTCCACGTGAAACACAGTCCCGCGAAACACCTTTAAACACTAAGGGTTCGCGGGACTGATAAATTAAAAAGGTACACAAAACAAAACGCGCAAACAAAGATGACGAAGGAAGAAAACGAAAAGCGATTAGAATATCTTAAGGGTATCGTACGTAGGTTGCCAGACAAACCTGGCAGCTACCAGTTTTACGACGAGGATCACAACATCATCTACGTAGGAAAGGCGAAAAGTTTAAAAAACAGAGTATCGAGCTACTTTCATACTGAAGTAGACAGATTCAAAACAAAAGTACTCGTCAGCAAGATATTCGATATCAGCTACACCGTAGTAAATACCGAAGAGGATGCCCTACTCTTAGAAAATTCGCTCATAAAGAAATACAATCCACGTTATAACGTATTATTGAAAGACGGAAAGACCTACCCTTCTATCGTCATCACCAACGAATTCTTCCCACGCATCTTTAAAACACGTACCATCAACAAACATTGGGGATCGTATTACGGACCTTACGCCAAAGTAAGCGCTATGTACGATGTGCTGAATCTGATAAAAGAGCTGTATCAGCCACGTACATGCCGCCAGCCCATCACAAAAGAGGGCGTTGAAAGCGGAAGATATCGCGTTTGTTTAGACTATCACATCAAGAAATGTAAGGGTCCCTGCGTAGGCAAACAGACCTACGAGGATTATCAAAAGAACATCGCTCAAGCACGTGAGATCCTGAAAGGAAATACTCGAGAGGTATTGAGGGATTTAAAAGACGAGATGCTCCGACTCTCTGAAGAACTGAGATTCGAGGAAGCCGAAGAAGTAAAACGTAAGTATCTGGCACTCGACGGCTTTGTTAGCAAGAGTCAGGTAGTTAGTCAAACCATCGATAAAGTGGACGTATTTACGATTACATCCGACGAAAAGATGGCATTCATCAACTATATTCACGTATCAAACGGCAGCATCAACCAGAGTTTTACAATCGAATATAAAAAGAAACTGAACGAGACCGACGAAGAACTACTACAGTTAGGTATCGTAGAAATCAGAGAACGTTTTAAGAGCGATTCGAAAGAAATCATCGTCCAAAAAGAAGTGGATGTAGAACTAGAAGGCGTGAAGTTTACCATACCCAAATTGGGCGATAAAAAGATGCTGTTAGACCTCTCTATGATGAACTGTAAGGAGTATAAATTCGACCGCTTAAAACAGGCCGAAAAACTGAATCCTGAGCAGAAACAAACGCGACTGATGAAAGAACTGCAGGACAAGCTACATCTGCCCACACTACCCTACCAGATAGAATGTTTCGACAACTCAAACATATCAGGTACAGATGCCGTAGCGGCTTGTATTGTTTTCAAAAAAATGAAACCCTCCAAGAGTGATTATAAGCGCTATAACATCAAGACTGTAGTTGGTCCAGATGATTATGCCTCGATGAAAGAGGTTGTACACCGCCGTTATTCGCGATTGATTGAAGAAGAGCAGCCCCTACCCGACCTGATTATTGCCGATGGTGGTAAAGGACAAATGGAGGTAATCCGCGAGGTAATTCAGGACGAACTGAACCTGGATATACCTATCGCCGGACTAGCTAAAGACGATCGTCACCGCACCAACGAACTGTTGTACGGATTCCCTCCAATGAAGATTGCCCTAAAGGTAGAATCTGAACTCTTTCATGTACTCACGCAGATACAGGATGAGGTTCACCGCTTTGCTATCACTTTCCATCGAGACAAGCGTTCTAAGCGCGCTTTACACTCAGAGCTAGACGACATCAAGGGCATCGGCCCCAAAACACGTGACGAGCTTCTAAATGCCCTTAAATCGGTTAAAAAGATACGCGAGGCCAAACTATCTACCCTATCAGATATAATAGGTCCTGCGAAAGCCAAAATAGTATTTGAGCACTTCCAACAAAAAGCCGGCAAGTGACCGAAATATATTTTCCCAGTGAGGGAACAAAATTTTCCCTACCTGGGAATATTTGTTAGCACTAAATACGGCATTTGCCACAGCTAAACATCACACTTGCAAAACGTTGCAGCGTTGCCGTTGCAACGTTGCAATAAGGACTATCCTACCCCTACACAGAAAGGATATCCGATATATTACCGGATTATGATAAATAGAAATACTATAAAATAACTATTATACTCCTTCATGCAACGTTGCAACGGCAACATTGCAACGCTAGCATCGAAAACAAATCATAATTAATTTGCATAATTCAGCTAAATGTCGTATCTTTGCGGCAAAATAACAAATTAAATAATGAGAGCAGTAATACAACGCGTTACCCACGCCAGCGTTACCATAGATGGAAAACTAAATGGACAGATAGACATGGGCTACCTGATTCTGTTGGGCATTTGCGATGAAGACTCAATGGAAGATGTGGATTGGCTGGTAAAAAAGATAGCCAATCTGCGCGTGTTTGGCGATGAGAACGATGTAATGAACCGTTCGATACTCGATATTGACGGCAACTGTCTGGTAGTCAGCCAGTTCACACTGTACGCAAGCTACAAAAAGGGCAATCGGCCTTCATGGTTCCGTGCAGGCTCTCACGAACACTCCATCCCACTCTACCAGGCCTTCTGCGCACAGCTGTCAGAGGCCATCGGCAAGCAGGTAGCCACAGGCGAATTCGGCGCCGATATGAAAGTAGAACTGCTTAACGACGGTCCTGTAACCATCTGCATGGACACAAAAAACAAGGAATAATAGATGAAGAGATATCTGAAAGAACTAGAACTGGCGAGCGCCCTATTATTGGTCATCGGCGTAATACTATCGATGGTAAAAAGCTATGCTATCGGAGCCTGGCCATGCGGCGTGGGATTGCTGATGTTCCTAGCACTATTTCTCTATAAAGCCTTCCACTGGAAGGAATACGAGCGCGAAAACAAGCAGTATATCGTGATTCTACTCATCTGCATCTTCATACTAATCATTCAAATGGTAATGGCAAAATGACGATAAAAGAAGCACAAGAGGCGGTTGACCGCTGGATAAAGGAATATGGCGTACGCTACTTTTCGGAGCTGACGAATATGGCTGTTCTGACTGAAGAAGTTGGCGAACTGGCCCGTGTGATGGCTCGCAAGTACGGCGATCAAAGCTTTAAAGAAGGCGAGAAAGACAACCTGGGCGAAGAGATGGCCGATATACTTTGGGTACTGCTCTGTCTGGCCAATCAGACAGGCGTAGATCTGACCGAAGAGTTGCAGAAATCCATCGAGAAAAAGACCCAGCGCGATTCGCTTCGCCACATACACAACGAGAAATTAAAAGCATAACAGTTTTAACAATATAACAACAAGCAATTATGGCAGAACACAAGCACGAGCACGAGCATCATCACCACTTTGAGATGCCTCAGAAGAGCCGCATGGAAGAGGCTCTGAGTAAGTACAACCTCGACATTACCGACGAGGAAGTGAAGGAAGCAGTGAAGACAATCATTGCCGAGAAAGTAGCCGAGAACGACACCCTTGAGGTAAAGAAATTTCTGATGGGTAGCGTGGAACTCACCACTCTGAAAACTACCGATAGCGACGAGAGCGTACTGGCCTTTACAGAGCGCGTAAACCAGTTCGAAGAGCAGTACCCTAACCTACCCCACGTAGCCACCATCTGCGTGTATCCACGCTTTGCAAAAGTGGTTTCTGAGACACTTGAGATCGAAGGTGTTGAGGTAGCTTGCGTATCTGGCTCATTCCCCTCATCACAGGCTCTTATCGAAGTTAAAACCATCGAGACCGGTCTGGCTGTTAAGGACGGCGCTACCGAAATTGATATGGTACTGAGCGTAGGTGCATTCCTTTCAGGCGATTACGAGACCTGTATCGACGAGATACAGCAGATAAAAGAGGCGTGTGGCGATGCCAAACTGAAGGTTATCCTGGAGACTGGTTGCCTGAAGACTGCACAGAACATCAAGACCGCATCAATACTGGCTATGTACGCCGGCGCCGACTATATCAAAACCTCAACAGGCAAGCTGGAACCCGCTGCAACACCCGAGGCTGCCTACGTGATGTGCCAGGCCATCAAGGAGTACTACGACCAGACAGGCATTATGATTGGTTTTAAGCCCGCTGGAGGTCTTAACAGCGTGATGGACGCATTGATATACTACACCATCGTAAAAGAGGTTCTGGGCGAAAAATGGCTTACCAACCAGATGTTCCGCATGGGTACATCACGCCTAGCCAACCTGCTGTTGAGCGAGGTGATTGGCGAAGAGGTAAAATTCTTCTAATTAGTTATAGACTCAGTCCTTCTTACGGAGGACTGCAGTCCTTTAACCAAAGTACTCCAGTCCTAGTATTAAAGGACTGGAGTACTTTCGTATAAGAACTGAGGGCATACCACCCTATTTATTTCGCTGAATAACGTAGTCGAGATAAGCCTTAAACGAATCCTGAAGCTCAGGTTTCACGCATTCATCGATGAAACTACGAGCCTCGCGGGCAAACTCTTCCATCTTTCTTTCGGCATATTTTATACCGCCATACTGCTTGGCAAACTCGATAAGAACAGCAATCTCGTCCTTATTAATAGTACCTGACTTTACCTTCTTGGCCAGCGTCAACATAGCAGAAGAAGAATAATGAGTAAGCGAATAGATGATAGGCAAAGTAAGCTTACCTTCGAGCATGTCGTTACCCGTAGGCTTACCAATTTCTGCAGAATCATAATAATCAAAAATATCGTCGCGAATCTGGAATATCATACCCACATTATGTCCGAATTTTGCAGCCTTCTTTATCATCTCTTCAGATGCGCCTACAGAGATGGCGCCAAGGATACAACACGACTCGAACAAGACGGCAGTTTTCTGGTCAATTACCTGATAATAAATATCTTCCGAGATTTCCTGATTCGAAACATTCGACAACTGAAGCACCTCGCCAGCAGCCAGCTTACGTCCGAGCTCGGCCAGATGTTGTACGATTCTATGATTATCAGAAAGCGCCACACGCAACAGAGCGGTAGAAAGGATATAATCGCCTACAAGCACAGCCACCTTATTATTATAAGCAGCATTTACCGAAGGCTGTCCGCGACGCTCAGAACTCTCATCCACCACATCGTCGTGAACCAAACTGGCTGTATGCAGCAACTCCAAACCGAGCGCAGCGTTCTGTGTAACATCCGATACCTCACCAAGGTTTCTGGCCGTAAGGAAAACCAGCATAGGACGCATGCGCTTTCCTCCCCTTTCGCGAATATGCTTCAGTATCTGCTCAAGCATACCCTCACCATGAGTCAAACTCTGTTTAAACAACTCAACAAAGTTGTTCATATCACCATCGATTGGCTTTCTAATAGTCGATAAATAATCCATCATTATCAGAATTTTGGCACAAAAATAACAAATAATTCCGTTATTAAAAAATAATTTGGTAATTTTGAGGCGAAAATTAAGAAAGTTATGCAGAAATTGTTCCTTTTAGACGCTTACGCGCTCATTTATCGCAGCTATTATGCGTTTATCAAAAACCCGCGAATCAACTCGAAGGGCTTGAACACGAGTGCCATTATGGGATTCCTGAACACGCTGAACGAGGTGCTCACCAAAGAGAAACCTACCCATATCGGCGTAGCATTCGACCCCCATGGTCCTACGTTCCGCAGCGAGGCTTTCCCTGCCTACAAAGCCCAGCGCGAAGAAACACCCGAAGATATCCGAAAGGCAGTTCCTATCATTAAAGATCTGCTTAAAGCATACCGCATACCCATCCTGCAAGTAGATGGCTTCGAAGCCGATGATGTTATAGGTACTTTGGCCGAAAAAGCCGGTTCCATCAGTGTTGAAACCTATATGCTGACACCCGATAAGGACTACGGACAGCTGGTACGCGACAATGTATTCATTTACCGTCCGCGTCATGGAGGCGGTTATGAAACAATGGGACCAAAGGAGGTTTGCGAGAAATATAACATCCCCTCGCCTATGGCGGTGATTGATTTGCTGGCGCTGATGGGCGACTCGGCCGATAACTTCCCGGGCTGTCCTGGTGTTGGCGAGAAAACTGCCGCTAAACTCATCGACGAGTTCGGAAGCATCGAACAGTTGCTGGCTCGTTCTTCAGAAATAAAAGGTAAACTTCGCGAAAAAGTGGAGCAACATGTTGAAGACATCAAGATGAGCTACTTCCTGGCAACCATCAAAACCGATGTACCCATCGAGCTCGATATGGAAAATTTGAAACTCGTGGAACCAAACGAGGACGAATTGGGCAAATTGCTCACAGAACTGGAGATGAAGAGCTTTGCAGACAGAGTTCTTAAAAAAAGTCAAAAACCGCAAAAAGTCGTAAATCAGCAACTCGATCTCTTTGCAGAATTTGCGACCGACGGGCAAGCTGTGAACGAAAACACGAGTTTTGAGACGCTAAAAACTACGCCTCATAACTACAAACTCGTTGAAAATCAGGAGGATTTGAAGAAACTTTGTGATTATTTCTTGACAAACAAAATTCTCAGTCTAGACACGGAGACCACTTCAACCAGCGCTATCGACGCAGAATTGGTAGGTTTGAGCTTCGCCGTAAAGGAATTCGAGGCGTTTTACGTACCCGTTCCAGCCAATCGTGAAGAAGCGTTGCAAATTGTTAATATCTTCAAACCCGCATACGAGAACCCCGAAATTTTAAAAATTGGTCAAAATTTGAAGTACGACCTTGAGGTGCTCAGAAATTACGGCATCGAACTGAAAGGAAAAATGTGGGACACGATGATAGCCCACTATCTCATCCAACCCGAACTGCATCATAACATGGACTACATGGCTGAGATCTATCTGAACTATCAAACCATCCACATCGAAGAACTCATCGGCCCAAAAGGCAAGAACCAGAAATCGATGCGCTCTCTCCCACCCTCACAGGTTTACGAATATGCCGCCGAGGATGCTGATATCACACTCCGACTGAAGAACAAACTGGAAGCAGAGTTGAAGAAGGCCGAGTGCGAAGACCTATTCTATAATATAGAGATGCCACTAATGCCTGTACTGGCAGAAATGGAGTTGAATGGTGTTTGTTTGGACACAGCATCTCTGGCCGAAACGTCAAAACAATTCACCAACCGCATGAACGAAATCGAAGCTCGTATCTACGAGCTGGCAGGCGAACAGTTTAACATCGCATCGCCAAAGCAAGTTGGTGAGATACTCTTCGACAAACTTAAGATTGTAGAGAAAGCCAAGAAAACTAAGACAGGACAGTATGTTACTTCGGAAGAAGTATTGCAGCAGCTGCGAAATAAGCATGAGATAGTTGCAGACATATTGGAACACAGAGGGTTAAAGAAGCTGATAGGCACCTACATCGATGCCCTACCTAAGCTTATTAACCCCAAAACCGGTCATATCCACACCTCGTTTAATCAAACGATTACCGCTACCGGTCGCTTGTCATCGTCCGATCCCAACCTACAGAATATCCCCATTCGTGGTGAGGATGGCAAGGAAATCCGAAAGGCATTCATTCCAGAACCAGGTTGTCTGTTCTTTTCAGCCGACTATAGTCAGATTGAGCTGCGCGTTATGGCTCATCTCTCGCAGGACGCAGAGATGATAAAAGTGTTTAGCGAGGGTAAGGATTTGCATGCCGCCACAGCTGCCAATATATACAAAAAGCCCATCGAAGAGGTTACACGCGACGAACGAACCAAATCGAAACGCGCCAACTTCGGTATCATCTACGGTATAACCGTATTTGGACTTGCTGAGCGTCTGGATATCCCTCGCGACGAAGCTAAGATGCTGATAGACGGCTACTTCGACACCTTCCCACAGGTACACGATTATATGGAAAAATCTAAAGAAGTGGCTCGCGAGAAGGGTTACGTTACTACCCTATTCGGTCGTCGCCGCTATCTTCCAGATATCAACAGCCACAATGCTACCGTTCGCGGCTTTGCTGAGCGAAACGCCATCAACGCCCCTATTCAGGGCACAGCTGCCGATATCATCAAGGTGGCCATGATTCGCATCTACAACCGCTTTAAAGCCGAAGGAATACGCTCTAAAATGATTCTGCAGGTACACGACGAATTGAACTTCTCGGTATATTCCGACGAGAAGGAAAAAGTAGAGGGCATCGTGCTCCAAGAGATGCAGAATGCCCTGAATTTAAGCGTACCCCTGATAGCCGATTCCGGCTTTGGCAAGAACTGGCTCGAGGCGCACTAATTAGTAATTAAACGATGATCCGCCAAGGAACTCGCGAAGCAGCGACGTTGGTGGAATCTGAGTCTCAGGTATGGGACGGATATAGCGAAGGAACTTCAGCAGGCGATAAGCCTCTGCATGTTCCTTCGAATTTTCTGGAACCTGCTCTAACAGCGGCTCAGCCTGACTCTTAATAACAGCCAACTCGAACAGCATAGCGGTGTTAAACATCGCATCGGCATTCTCCTGGAACGGGAAAATCCACTTGTTCTCCCCCGCCCTAACACTTGGCCATCTGCGAATGCTCTCCTGAGCACTCACACCACGATACTTGTAGTCGCGGATAATACGGCGCAGCAGGCGGTTATCGGTAGTTGGGATATAGTTGTGATTATCGAGCAGAATGGTAGTAAGGGCCGAAGCATAGACACGGAAAATCTGATCGTTGGGAATCTCCGAAGTCAACTCTGGATTCAAGGCATGGATACCTTCTACCACCAGCACTTCGTTACCTTTCAACTGCAGTTTCTTACCACTCCACTCGCTCTTTCCCTTCTGGAAGTTATAGCGAGGCAACTCTACCTCCTCGCCTCTGAACAATGCCGAAAGCTGCTCGTTAAGCAACGGCAGATTCAAGGCATGCAAGTGCTCAAAATCGTAATCGCCCTTATCATCTTTTGGCGTTTGCTCGCGGTCGAGGAAATAATCATCCAGCGATATACCAACGGGATGGATACCATTTACGGCCAACTGCACGCTAAGACGCTTACAGGTTGTGGTTTTACCAGACGACGAAGGACCAGCTATCAGCACAAGTTTTACGCCCTTACGCTGGGCAATCTCGTCGGCAATATTAGCAATCTTCTTTTCCTGCAGCGCCTCGCTAATCTGTATGAGCTCCGACGAATGGCCATTCATGATAGTCTCGTTCAGGTCGCCGATGGTGCGCAAACCTAAGATATCCTGCCACTGATGGTGCTCCTTAAAGATGCCGAACATCTTATCCTGATGCAACATCTCACCCAACTCGTTAGGATGCTCGCGCGATGGCAAACGCAACAGCAAACCATCAAAATATTTCTCAAGTCCAAACAAGTAAAGCTGCTTGGTGTTCGTGAGCAAAGCACCATAGTAGTAATCTATGTAACCATCTATCTCATAATAAGTTGTATACAGTCGACCTGTTGATTTCAAAAGCTTTACCTTCGAACGGTTATGCAGAATGTCGAACATCCTGATAGCCTCTTCGGTAGTGGTTTCGTAACGATGAATGGGCAAAGCGGCATCGATGATTTCCTGCATACGACGACGGATGGCACCCACATCATCCAGCGAGATTGGACGACCGATTGACAGGTTTACAAAATAGCCATTTGATACAGGGATATCAATAGACACCTTACAGGGCGTAAACAAATCGTGCACAGCCTTGCAAAGCACAAAGAACAAACTGCGAGTATAAGCACGCGAACCACTCGACGAGCAGATATCCAGAAACTCTACCTGTTTCTGCTTGTACAAGCGGTAGTGCATACCCTCTACCTTATTATTTACATGTGCCGAGATGGGACCGTGCTCGATCTCAACACCCGACAAAGCATATACATCTTCGATAGTAGAACCTACTGGCACCTCTACCTCTTTATCGTTATTTACAATATGTATTTTTACTAACTTCTCCATAAGCCTTAAATTGAGTTTTTAATTATTTTGTCTGCAAAGATAACATTTTTCTTAAATCTTAACTTACATTTCAAAGTTTTTTTTTATCTTTGTCCCCGAATTACTAAATATAGATACGATTTTTATGTCAATCTGGATTATTTTCAAACTTCTGGGATCGCTTGCGCTGTTGATGTTCGGTATGAAGTCGATGAGTGAGGCATTGCAGAAGATGGCGGGTCCACAATTACGCCATGTGTTAGGTGCGATGACAACCAATCGCTTTACCGGCATGCTTACAGGTATGCTTGTTACAGCTTCAGTACAGTCATCAACAGCCACCACTGTGATGACTGTTTCGTTTGTTAATGCGGGCTTGTTAACCTTGGCACAAGCAATTTCGGTTATCATGGGTGCCAACATCGGAACCACCCTTACCGCCTGGATTATGTCGGCCGGTATGTCGTTCGATATTACCAGCGCTGTTTATCCGGCATTCTTCCTAGGCATCATACTGATTTATCAGAAGAGATACCGCTATATCGGCGATTTTCTGTTCGGACTATCGTTCCTGCTGATGGGACTGGGTACGCTGAGAATGACGGGCACAGAGATGCACCTGGGCGAAAACCAGGCCCTACTCGACTTCTTTGCGTCGTTCGATCCAGATTCGTTCTTCACCACGCTGATATTCCTGTTCTTAGGCGGCGTACTTACCTTCTGCGTACAGTCGTCGGCAGCAGTTATGGCCATCACCATGATTCTCTGTTCTAGTGGCGCTCTGCCTATCTATCAGGGTATTGCATTAGTTATGGGTGAGAATATCGGAACCACCATTACATCAAACCTTGCTGCCCTATCGGCCAATACTCAGGCCCGTAGAGCCGCCCTCGCCCACATGTTCTTCAACGTGTTTGGTGTGGTTTGGATTCTGTTTGTGTTCCGCCCGTTCATCGATGCCGTTTGCGGCATGGTGGGCTACGATGTAAACATGACTAAAGATGCCGTTACAACAAGCGTATTCCTGGCTAACGCCGCCAAACTGAGCTTTGTACTGGCAGCCTTCCATACCTGCTTTAATGTGGCTAACACCTTTATTCTTATTTGGTTTATCCCACAGATTGAGCGCTTTGTATGCTGGGTTATCAAGCCTAAGAAGGTTGACGAGGAAGAGGACTTCCGCTTGCACTTTATTACTGCCGGCTTCATGAAAACCCCAGAGCTTTCGGTGCTCGAGGCACAGAAGGAAATCCAGTCGTTCTCGGATCGTATGCAGCGTATGTTTAATATGGTTCGCGAACTGCTCACACTCTCGTCAAGCTCAAGCAATAAGAAGGATAATCGCGACTCTGAGTTTAACAAGCTTTACACCCGCATCGAGAAATACGAAGGCATCAGCGATAATATGGAGATTGAGATTGCCAACTATCTTAACTCCGTGAGCGACGCTCACCTGTCAGACGACTCAAAGGCTAAGATTCGTGCTATGTTACGCGAAATCAGCGAGTTAGAGAGTATTGGAGATGCTTGTTTCAACATGGCTCGTACCATTTCGAGAAAGTACAACGGCAAACAGGATCACTTTAACGAGAAGCAGTACGACCACATCCATCAGATGATGGAGCTCACCGATCAGTCGCTCTCACAGATGAACCGACTGATGATGGGCCGCAAGGAGTCGTTCGATGTAAACCGCACTTTCAATATCGAGCACGAAATCAATAACTTCCGCGACCAGCTCAAGTCGCAGAACATCAACGATGTTAACAACCGCGAGTACACTTACGCCGTTGGTACCATTTATATGGACCTGATTAACGAGTGTGAGAAGCTGGGCGACTATGTAGTTAACGTAGTTGAGGCAAGAATGGGTCTTAGATAAACAACAATCCGATAACGATTGGTTTCAAAGGCAGAAACTGTCAGTTCCTCAGGCGGGAACTGGCAGTTTCTTTATGAGAAAACCATCCTTTCCAACTGGTAAAACATAAAAATATGCCATAAAAGTATGGCTATTATAGAAAATATCATTACCTTTGCAACCAATTATCAAGGGGTGCCTACGAGTGTAGGCTGAGATGATACCCTCTAACCTGATCTGGATTATGCCAGCGTAGGGATGGATAGCAGACAATAAACACCCCCTTAACATTATTAATTATTGGTACTATTGTAGTATGAAAAGATTTGTTTTAGGAATGGCTGCATTAGTGTGTGCAGCAGGCGCAAACGCACAGCGTAAAGCAGCCCTCTACGATTCTACACAAGTAGAAGCGCTGAACGAAATTGTTGTAAAAGGTGTCAGGACACAGAAAAATGCACCATTTGCAGTAGCAAACATCAAGAAAAAGGAGCTTAACGCTTTCTCGAACACAGGAAAAGAATTACCTTTCCTCTTTTCGCAGACTCCGGGTGTACTGGCTTGGAGCGAGAACGGACTGGGCACAGGTACTACTTATATGCGCATTCGCGGTGCAGGCGATTCGCGTATCAACGTAACACTGGATGGCGTACCCCTGAATTCGCCTGAAGATCAGTGTGTTTTCTGGGCAAACATGAACTCTTACGGTTCGCTGTTAGGTAGTGTACAGATTCAGCGCGGCGTAGGCACATCAACCAACGGCGATGGCGCCTTTGGCGGAACTGTAGCACTCGCATCAGCCATTCCAAATCAGAAGGCTGGGGGAGAGGTTTCGGTATCATATGGCTCGTTTAACACCTTCAATGTAGGTGGAAAGTTCTCAACAGGTTTGCTGTGGAACCACCTGATTTTTGATGGTGCTTACCACGAAACCAATACTGATGGATTTATTCACGGAACCAGTGGACGCAGCGGTTCTTACTATGGCGGACTAACCTGGATTGGCAACAAGTTCCAGATTCGCTATAAGAACATCGGTAACTTTGAAAAAACCGGTCAGGCTTGGAACGGCGTAACAGCAGGCGACAACGATATGAGCCTGATGGATGGCACCTATGGTATCAACTCTGGTATCAAGACTTATAAGGACATGTGGAACGCAGGACTTGGCAAGTATAACTCACTCTATGAATACCTGACCAGCTACGATAAAGATGCCAACGGCAACTATCCCACAGCCCGCTATCAGATGAACGACGGTAGCTATTGGGACAAAACCACAGATAACTTCTGGCAGAACCACAACATCCTCTCAGCCGCTTACGATATCAACGACAACTGGAGTATTTCAGGTTCGCTGCACTACACCCACGGTTATGGCTATTACAACGAATTCCGCTATAACTATAAACTCAAGAAGTTTGGCATGACATACGATGGTGTTAAGAAGAGCGACTTTGTACGCAAAAAAGGTCTGTCGCAGAACACCTACGGCTTTATCTGGAATGCCAACTATAAGAATGATTCGTGGGATGTAATAGGGGGTATGTCGCTCCAGGAGTTCGACGGCAATCACTTTGGTTATGTTACCTATATTGCCAACGATGATGTACGAAAGAAGTACATGTCTAATGGCGACTACAAATACTACGATTCTGATGCCACCAAGTTTGATGGTAGCACCTTTGTAAAGGCTGCTTACCACATCAACGAGCAGTGGGATATCTTCGGCGACCTGCAGTATCGCTATGTTCAGTATGAAACTAATGGTAAGAACGATAAGTTCTACTCAGAAAACAGCGGATACTACAATCAGATGCTGAACATCGACGAGAGCTATCACTTCCTTAACCCAAAGGCAGGTTTCTCATGGAATCTTAACAATCATCGCGTATATGGTTCGGTTGCCTTGAGTCATCGTGAGCCTGAGCGAAATAACTTTACAGACAACTTCAATTACCCATACCCAAAGGCTGAGAGTCTTTTTGACTACGAACTGGGCTATACCTTCAATAACGACATATTCCGCTTTGGTATCAACGGATACTATATGGATTACAACAACCAGTTTGTCCAGACAGGTCAGGAGACAGAAATAGGCGAAAAAGTTACCACAAACATCAAGGATTCATACCGCATGGGTATCGAAATCCAGGCTGGTGTTGATCCTTTCTCATGGCTCACTATTGAGGGTAATGCCGCTTTAAGCAAGAATAAGATTAAAGATTTCGATGAGGTGGCCAGCGTAAATTGGGAAGACGACTTCCGCACTATCCACTACGACAACTCTACACTTGCCTTCTCGCCCTCAACCATCCTGAATGGTTTTGTAAACCTGCATTGGAATGGTTTGCAGGCAGTTTGGCACACAAACTTCGTCAGTCGTCAATATCTTGACAACACAGAGAATGCTGATCGTTCGCTGCCTTGTTATTCTGCCTCTGACGCTAACATCAGCTACACCTGGAAGCCCAATAAAGCCATCAAGGAGTGCATCTTCGGTCTGAATTTCAACAACATTTTCAATCGTCGCTATGCCGCTAATGGCTGGGTATATTCAAGCATCGTTGAAGAATACGGTCATCCCAACGAGAACCGCTACTATCAGATTGGATTCATTCCTATGGCAGGCTTTACAATGATGGGTAACGTAACACTCCGATTCTAATGACAGAATTTATTTCAGCACACTGGCTCGACATCACTACCACATTACTCGGACTGCTCTATATCCTGTTCGAGTATCGCGCCAGCGTATGGCTTTGGTTTGTTGGATTTCTGATGCAGGCCTTAGGCATTGTGCTATACTATCAAAAAGGACTCTATGCCGATTGCGGCATGGAGTTCTATTATCTTTCGATGACCGTTTACGGCTATTGGAAATGGGTGCACGGTTCGGCCGAGAAAAAAGAGCTGCCTATCACGCGATTCCCTCGCCGACTGATAATCCCTTGGTTAGCCGTTATTTTGGCCATATGGGGCATTATTTATTGGCTGCTGATTACCTTTACCAACAGTAACGTTCCTGCCGCCGACAGTTTTACTACAGCCCTCAGCATCGTAGGTATCTGGGCCTTGGCTCATAAGTACCTGGAACAGTGGTTCATCTGGATTGCTGTCGACGTTGTAACCTGTGTTCTTTACTTCTATAAAGACATACCTTTCAAGGCCGGTCTTTATGCACTTTATGTGGTTATTGCCATTTTTGGCTACAAAAAATGGAAACGAATGACAGATAATCGCCCTATTTGAGCGGTTTTTTGCCATATAATTTGGCTATCTGCAGTATTTTACGTAATTTTGCAGCGAATTACAAATGCAAAATACTTATGCAGACGAAAAGTCATTTATCGCGATTAATTCATGACCAGGCCAAGAAGTATGGCGACCGTGAGGTTTTGATCTACAAGGACTTTGGCGGGTCAGTGTGGAAATCATATTCGTGGAATCAGTTCTCGGATATGGTCAAGAAAGTATCTAATGCCTTACTCAATCTGGGTGTAAAGGTACAGGAAAATCTGGGAATCTTCTCTCAGAACTCTGTACAGTATCTGTTCTGCGACTTTGGAGCATGGGGAGTACGCGCCGTAACCATCCCATTCTATGCTACCAGCTCAGAGCAGCAGATCCAGTTTATGATTAGCGATGCTAAAATCAGATTCCTCTTTGTAGGCGAACAGGAGCAGTACGACAAGGCTCGTCGGATTTTCGCTACCTGTCCTACACTCGAGCGTATCATTGTATTCGATAAGAACGTACATATCTCGTCACTCGACCTCAGCTCGATGTATTTCGATGATTTCCTGAAGTTAGGCGAGAACTATCCCCGTCAGACCGAAGTTGAGTCGCTTCAGGCTCAGGCATCGATGGACGATATTGCCAACATCCTTTATACCAGCGGAACAACTGGCGATTCTAAGGGTGTTATCCTTACCTGCGGTCAGTATAATGCCGCTATGATTGCCAACGATAAGTGTGTACCCGTAGGCGAGAACGACAGAGTTCTTAACTTCCTGCCATTCACCCACATCTTTGAGAAGGGTTGGAAGATTCTGTGCCTTACCGAGGGCGCAACACTCATTGTAAACACCTATCCACAAGAGGTTCAGCAGTCGATGAAGGAGACACATCCCACCTGTATGAGTTCCGTTCCCCGTTTCTGGGAGAAGGTATATATGGGTGTTCAGGAGCAGATTGAGAAATCGGGTATGGCCAAGCGCAAACTGTTCCGCCACGCCGAAGCTGTAGGTAAGAAACACAACATCGATTACATTTCAAAAGGCAAGCGCCCACCATTGCTCCTGCACATGGAGTACGAGTTCCTGAATAAAACCGTATTCTCGCTGGTACGTAAGGAGCTGGGCTTAGAGAATGCCCATTTCTTCCCAACAGCAGGTGCTACCGTTAATCCTAAGGTCGAGGAGTTTGTTCACTCTATCGGCATTAACATGATTGTTGGTTACGGCTTGACAGAGAGTCTGGCCACCGTTAGCTGTAATCACCTCGGCAAGCCTTACACCGTTGGTGGTGTTGGTATCCCCATCGAGGGTATCGATATAAAGATCAGCGAAGAGGGCGAGGTTCTGCTGAAAGGTCCAACTATCACCCGAGGCTACTATAACCGCGAGGATCTTACCAAGACCGCCTTTACCGAAGATGGTTACTTTAGGACAGGCGATTCAGGTTATCTGAAGGATGGCGAACTGTTCCTGAAAGAGCGTATTAAGGACCTCTTCAAGACTTCGAACGGAAAGTATATTGCCCCACAGATGATTGAATCTAAGTTGCTGGTTGATAAGTATATCGATCAGATTGCCATCATTGCCGACCAGCGTAAGTTTGTTTCGGCTCTGATTATCCCTGTATATGCCTTATTGGAGGAATATGCCCGCGAGCATAAGATTCCATTCGAGAACAGAGAGCAGCTTTGCAAGGACCCACAGATTAACCAGATGATGAAGGAGCGTATTGATACGCTGCAGCAGTCGTTGGCTCACTACGAGCAGATTAAGCGATTCACTATGCTGCCAAACCACTTCACCATGGAGAAGGGCGAACTTACAAATACATTAAAAATTAAGCGTCGCGTACTGAACGAGAACTACAAGAAGGAAATTGACGCGATGTACGCAGAATAAGATATATGATTACTCAGGATCAGCTGAAAGACATTTTAGAGAGAGCCGATGCCCTGCATCGCTATCTGGAGATAGACAAGAAGAAGATAGAATACGAGGAGGAAGATCTTCGTACGCAGGCTCCTGACTTCTGGGAGGACCGCAAGCGTGCCGAAGAGCAGATGAAGAAGGTTAAAGGCATTAAGAAGTGGCTGGATGGCTATAAAGAGGTTCGCACCCTGGCCGATGAGCTGCAGTTGGCCTTCGACTTCTTCAAGGACGAGATGGTAACCGAAGAGGAGGTAGAAGACACCTATGCTAAAGCCATCAAGGCCATCGAGGATCTGGAGCTGAAGAATATGCTCCGCCAGAAAGAAGACCCCATGGAAGCTGTGCTTAAGATTAACAGCGGCGCTGGTGGTACCGAGGCTCAGGACTGGGCTTCGATGTTGATGCGAATGTATATGCGCTGGGCCGAGGCTCACGGCTATAAGGTAACCATCTCGAACCTGCTTGACGGCGATGAGGCTGGTATTAAGAGTGTAACCATGCAGCTCGAAGGCGGCGATTATGCTTACGGCTATCTGAAAAGCGAGAACGGCGTTCACCGCTTGGTACGTGTATCGCCATTCAACGCCCAGGGTAAGCGTATGACCTCGTTTGCGTCTGTCTTTGTATCACCTCTTGTTGATGATACCATCGAGGTATATGTAGATCCAGCCAAGCTCTCTTGGGATACTTTCCGCAGTAGTGGCGCTGGTGGTCAGAACGTAAACAAGGTAGAATCAGGTGTACGTTTGCGCTATTGGTATACCGATCCTGATACAGGCGAGGAAGAAGAAATCCTCATCGAGAATACAGAAACCCGCGACCAGCCAAAGAACAAGGAGCGCGCAATGACGCTGCTTAAGTCGCAACTCTACGATCGCGCCATGAAGAAGCGTTTGGAGGCTCAAGCTAAGATCGAGGCTGGCAAGAAGAAGATAGAGTGGGGTAGTCAGATACGTAGCTACGTGTTCGACGACCGCCGCGTAAAAGACCATCGTACCAACTATCAGACCACCGATGTGGATGGTGTGATGGACGGAAAGATCGATGATTTCATCAAGGCCTACCTGATGGAATTCCCCGTTAACGACGACGAACAATAACGAATAACAAATAAAAATCATTAAAACTATGGCTCAAATTGCAAAATCATCAAAGTCTACCCAGAAGAAGGAGGCTTATCAGAAGAAACAAGAAGAAGGTGGCAAGAAAGTGCTGGAGTACATCTTCGGCGCATTACTTATTCTTGCAGTACTGTTTGTAGTATACTCTATTTTCATTGTATCGTAAATGAGCGGACTGGAAATAGAACGCAAATTTCTTGTAAAAAACAACGACTACAAGCGACAGGCTACCAGTAGCAGTCGCATTTGTCAAGGTTATATCTGCAGCGATCGCGGACGTACCGTTAGGGTACGTATCCGTGATAGCCGCGGATATTTAACCATTAAAGGTCCATCTGATATCGGAGGCCTTGCACGCTATGAATTCGAAAAGGAGATTTCGCTCGACGAAGCACAGCACCTGATGGACATCTGCGAACCTGGCAAGATTGACAAGACACGCTATCTGGTGCCTTGCAGTAAGCACACCTTCGAGGTAGACGAGTTCTATGGCGAAAACGAAGGCTTAGTGATGGCCGAGGTAGAACTTGGTGCTGAGGACGAAACCTTTGAGAAGCCCGATTTCATCGGCGAGGAAGTAACAGGCGATCGCAGATACTACAATTCTTGTCTGCTTAAAAAGCCCTTTACTTCTTGGGACGAAAATACCAAATAAGCGCTCCGATAACAACTGCCGAAGTAACGCCAGTAGCATTGGCGGCCAAATCAAGCCAATCGCCACTGCGATGCCCAAACGTACAGTATTCCTGTAACAGCTCCAACACACCACTCATAACGATTGGAGCCAGCCAAGCCCAAAAGAACAATTTTTCGTAATCAGCCTGCTTATGCTTACAGGTATACTCTATCCATACTACGATAAACGTACAACCATACATCAGGACATGCACCCATTTATCGGCAAACTCCACATTGTCGAGTGGTGTCTCTGGAAAAAAGGGAACAAGTGAAAGTATCCATATCAACGTGATAAAGAGCATTGAGATGGGGTACTTCCTTAAGAAATGAAACAAAAAACTCATATTTACTTGCAATTTAGGTGCAAAATTAAGAAATAATTTATACTTTTGCAACCAAATTAAAAGAAAAGTGAATATGTCACAACTTGAAAGGGCAAGTTTTGGTAGTAAATTAGGTGTTATTTTAGCCACAGCAGGTTCGGCTGTGGGCTTAGGCAATATATGGCGCTTCCCGTATATGACAGGACAGAATGGCGGCGCCATTTTCATTATTATCTATGTGTTCTGTATCCTGTTGCTGGGCATTCCATGTATGATAAGCGAGTTTATTATTGGTCGTCATGGTCAGGCCAACACGGCTCGCGCATTCCGCATCATGTCGGGCGATACCATCTGGTCGCTCATTGGCTATATGGGCGTGCTTACAGGTTTTCTTATCTCCGGCTATTATGCTGTGGTATCCGGCTGGTGCCTCGAGTACGTATGGGCCTCGCTTTCAGGCAAACTATTAGGCAACCCCGACTATATACAATCGTATTTCGTCACGTTCTCGCAGGATTCTATCAAGCCTGTATTCTGGACGTTTATCATTCTGCTGGCCACCTATATTATTATTGAGAATGGTGTACGCAACGGTATTGAGAAGGCATCAAAGCTTATGATGCCCATATTGTTTATACTATTGCTCATCATTGTTGTAGCATCGTGCATGCTGCCAAATGCCGAAAAGGGTATCGAGTTCTTATTTAAGCCCGATATTTCAAAACTAAACAGCGATGTATTCCTGGCAGCCTTAGGCCAGTCGTTCTACTCGCTGAGCATTGCAATGGGATGTATCTGCACCTATGCCAGTTACTATTCTAAGCAAACCAATCTCACAGCTTCGGCAGTTAACATCAGCGCCATCGATTTCTTGGTAGCTTTGTTAGCCGGACTGATTATCTTCCCTGCAGCTTTCTCTGTTGGAGTTAATCCCGATAGTGGTCCATCGCTCATATTTATCACGCTGCCTAACGTATTCCACCAGGCATTTGGTAGTATTGCAAGCTTAGGATATATTATTTCAGTACTGTTTTATACCTTACTCTCGATGGCAGCCCTCACATCACTCATGTCGCTGCACGAGGTAAGCACAGCATTCCTTGAGGAGGAGCTTGGCACCACCCGCAAACGTGCAGCTATGTTTGTTACTATCGGCAGCATTCTGGTTGGTACCGTCTGCTCATTATCGCTCGGTCCTTGGCAGGACTTTAAATTGTTCGACATGACCATCTTCGACCTCTTCGACTTTGTAACTGGTCAGTTGTTCCTGCCTATCGTGGGCTTCCTTACCTGTATCTTTATCGGCTGGTATGTTCCACATAAGATAGTACGCGATGAGTTTACCAATATGGGCACCTTGCGCAATGAACATCTGTTTCATAGCTACATCTTCCTTGTAAAGTATGTGTGCCCTATCTGCATACTGTTTATATTCCTTCACCAATTCGGACTATTGTAAATGGAGAACAGAGGTACATTTGGCAGCAAACTGGCCATTATCCTGACTACTGCAGGATCGGCCGTAGGATTAGGAAACATCTGGCGCTTCCCATTCATGACGGGTCAGAATGGCGGTGCCGCTTTCATACTTATCTACCTGGGATGTGTGCTGATATTAGGCATTCCAGGTATGATTAGCGAATTTGTAGTTGGCCGTTACTCACAATCCAACGCTGCCAGAGCTTATGGCAACGTAGGATTCAGGCGCGCCAAGTATATTGGCTACTTGGGTATTCTTACTTCTACCATCATTCTCGGCTTCTATGCCGTTGTGGCTGGCTGGTGCTTGCAATACCTGTATGCTTCGATAACCGGTAAGTTGATTGGTGACACCAGCTACATCATCGAATACTTTAAAAACTTCTCGAGCGACCCTATCCGCCCTTGCTTGTGGGGCGTTGGCTTTATACTGATTACACACTATGTGGTGGCAAAAGGCGTAAACGATGGTATTGAACGAGCATCCAAGCTGCTCATGCCGCTTCTGCTCATACTGCTGGTTATCATTGTTATTGCGTCGTGCCTGCTTCCTGGTGCTTCGAAAGGTATAGAATTCCTGCTAAAGCCAGATTTCTCGAAGGTAAGCAGCAATGTATTCCTCGAGGCTTTAGGTCAGGCTTTCTTCTCGTTAAGTTTGGGTACAGCTTGCTTGTGTACTTACGCTTCGTACTTTAAGAAAGATACCAACCTTGTTAAATCAGCCACTCAAATAGCCTTACTCGACTCGATGATAGCCATCTTAGCTGGTTTGATGATATTCCCAGCCGCCTTCTCTGTTGGCGTACAGCCCGATAGCGGTCCATCGCTCATATTCATTACACTGCCTAATGTGTTCCGTCAGGCGTTTGTAGGCATACCTATCGTTGGATTCGTTATCGCCATCCTGTTTTATGCCTTGCTGGTATTTGCAGCCTTAACATCTACCATCTCTATGCACGAGATTGGTACAGCATTCTTCCACGAAGAGTTGCATCTGCCAAGAAACAAGGCCGCGTGGATCCTGACTACCGTTTGTGGACTGATAGCCATATTCTGCTCGTTATCCGTAGGAGCCTACAGTCAGATACAGGTATTCGGCATGTCGCTGATGGACTTCTGCGACTCGCTTACAGCACAAATCATGCTACCCACTGGCGCCTTTTTTACCAGCATACTTATCGGATGGTTTGTTGAGCGTAAACTGGTACTCAATGAGTTTACAAATAACGGTTCGCTAAAGGCCACCTTCTTTTGCGCCTATCTGCTCTCTGTTAAGTTCATTGTTCCTCTCTGTATCCTATTAATATTCCTGCATCAGTTCCATATTATATGATACGCGAATTCTTTTATCTGCAAAAGTCCGACCGTAAAGTTATACTCTCGCTGTTAGTTGTCATCGTATCGGTATTCACCATGATATGTCTGACAGGTGGAAATGATACATCGACAGCCACCACACAAAAGAATTCGCCCCACTCAGCCGCTCGCAAAAACTATTACTATGCCAGTAGCCCTAAGAAGGTAGAACGATTCACCTTCGACCCTAATACGGCAGATAGCACCCAACTGCTACGTTTAGGATTGCAACCTTGGCAGGTACGCAACATCTATAAATATCGCGCTGCGGGTGGCATTTATCGCCAGCCTATCGATTTTGCCAAGCTTTATGGACTAACCGTTAAGCAATATCGCGAACTGGAGCCTTACATCCGCATCTCCAGCGATTACCTGTCAGCATCTACGCTGGTTAAGGAGAGGGCCAACTATAGTCCGAAAACTACCAAGGATACAGTAGTTGTCTATCAGCGCCCCACGAAGATAAAGGCAACAGAACATATTGTGCTGAATACTGCCGATAGCACAGCGCTGACAACCATTCCAGGTATCGGTCCTTACTACGCTCGCCGAATTATACAATACGGCAACAGGTTAGGAGGCTACGTGAGTGTAGAACAACTCGATGAAATCGACGATTTCCCGACAGAAGCCAAGCAATATCTGGTGATAAACAATCCTGCACCTAAGAAACTGAACATCAACCAATTATCACTTAACGAACTAAGACGCCATCCATACATCAACTTTTATATGGCTAAAGCCATTACCGATTATCGCCGTCTGCATGGCACCATCACATCACTAAACGAACTACGACTTATTAAAGACTTTACACCCGAGGTTATTAAGCGCCTTACGCCCTATGTTGCGTACTGATATGTTAATAAATCATAGCGAATGATAGCTGATTCGTGGAAAAGTTGTATATTTGCAAAATAAACTAAAAAACTTTTGAAAGATGTTTGGATTAGGATTCCAGGAGATACTGGTTATTGCACTGATAGTATTGCTGTTCTTTGGCGGCAAGAAGATTCCAGAACTGATGCGTGGCCTGGGTAAGGGCGTAAAAAGCTTCAAGGAGGGAATGAACGAGGTTACAGACTTGAAGGAAGAGGTAGAAAAGGACGAGAAGAAGGATGCGTGATACACCCACAATGACGTTCTGGGATCATCTCGACGAACTGCGTGGGGTGATAGTCAGAGTGTTGGTGGTAACAGTCATTGGAGCTTCGGTTGCTTTCTGCTTAAAGGATGAACTCTTTGCCATCGTACTGGCACCACGCTCCAGCGATTTCATCACCTACCAACTATTGGGAGTAGAACCTTTCTGTGTTCATCTGATGAACATCGGACTCACAGAACAGTTCATGGTTCACCTTAAAACGGCCTTCTATGCAGGCGTTCTGGTGGCTTCGCCTTATATCATCTACCAACTCTTCCGCTTTGTATCGCCAGCGCTCTATGACAACGAAAGGAAATACGCCACACTGCTCTGCTTTAGCGGCTACCTGATGTTTATACTGGGCACAGCACTCAACTATCTGCTGATATTCCCACTTACCGTCAAGTTCCTTGGCACTTATCAGGTTAGTCCCGATGTAGCAAATATGCTCACATTGCAATCGTACATGGATACGTTGCTGATGATGAACCTGGTGATGGGTATTGTGTTCGAACTGCCTGTAGTAAGTTGGCTGTTAGGCAAGATGGGACTGATTAATGCTGCGATGATGCAGAGTATACGCCGGCATGCAGTAGTAGCGATACTGGTTGTAGCAGCGATTATCACCCCAACTACCGATGCCTTTACGCTCATTGTGGTAGCATTGCCCATCTGGCTGCTCTACGAACTGAGCATTGTGATAGTAAGAATAACTGAATAATTACAAATACTTATATTATAGACTTATGCTTCGTAAAATCAGAACCATCCTTGCAGCGGTGATGTTTGTACTGATCACCCTGCTGTTCCTCGACTTTACAGGAACGTTGCACCATTGGCTTTCATGGTGCGCCAAGATTCAGTTCTTGCCTGCTGTGATGGCGCTTAATGTGGCAGTGGTAGCAGCATTTTTGCTTATTACACTTATATGTGGCCGCACTTACTGCTCCATCATCTGTCCAATGGGTGTATTTCAGGACATACTGGCCCGACTGAACAGGAAAAAGAACAAATACAGCTATTCGAAAGAGGTTCGCTGGTTGCGTTATCCAGTACTTGTGGTGTTTATCATTGCAGGTGTAGCTGGCATCGGCTCTATATTCCAGTTGTTAGCTCCTTATAGCAGCTACGGACGAATCGCCACCATGATATTCCAGCCCGTTTGGAAGATGGGCAACAACATCTTAGCCGAACTGGCTGAGCGCGCCGATAGCTATGCTTTCTACAGCGTTGATACATGGATGCGCTCAATGCCTGTATTCGTGATTGCAGCAGTTACCCTGGTAGTAATATTCATCTTGGCTTGGCGAGGCGGACGTACCTATTGTAACACTATCTGCCCAGTAGGTACCATTCTGTCGTTCTTTGCCCGTTTCTCATGGCTTAAAATCCGATTTGACGAAGATAAGTGCAAGAACTGCTCACTCTGTTCAAAGAATTGCAAGGCAGCCTGTATTGACTTTAAGACCCACAGTATCGACTATACCCGTTGCGTGGTTTGTGGTAACTGTATCGATAGCTGTAAGTTTGATGCGCTGAAGTACACAGCTGCCGGCCCGTCAAAAAAGACAAATAAAGCAAACGATGCCAACCCCATCGATACCTCAAAGCGCTCGTTCCTGCTGGCTACAGCCTTGGTATCTACAGCCGCTCTGGCTCAGAAAAAGAAGGAAAAGCTGATGGATGGTGGACTGGCAGAACTCGAAGACAAGGTAGCTCCTGAGCGCCAGACACCACTCACACCTCCAGGTTCGCTTTCGTTCCAGAATCTGGCCACACGATGCACAGGTTGTCAGCTTTGTGTATCAGAGTGCCCTAACCAGGTGTTGCGTCCTAGCAGCGATTTAATGCACTTAATGCAGCCCACCATGTCGTACGAGCACGGCTATTGTCGCCCAGAGTGTACACGCTGTTCTGAGGTTTGTCCTGCAGGTGCCATCCAGAAGGTTGATAAAGAAGAGAAAACAGCCATCCAGATTGGTCATGCTGTTTGGATTAAGAAGAACTGTGTTCCCATTACCGATGGGGTAGAGTGCGGCAACTGTGCACGCCACTGTCCTTCGGGTGCTATCGAGATGGTTCCGCTTGATGAGAACGATGAGGAATCACCAATGGTTCCTGCAATCAACGAGGCTGCATGTATTGGCTGCGGTGCCTGCGAGTATGTTTGTCCGGCTCGTCCATTCTCAGCTATCTATGTTGAGGGACACGAAGTTCACAAGAAGATTTAAGGAGGATTGATTTATGGAAAAGAAGAATATAACACGCCGTGCGTTCCTTAAGCTCTTTGGAGCAGGATCAGTAGCTACAGCCGCTACACTTGCAGGATGCAAAAGTGGCAATAAGGCTGGTAGTCAGGCAAAACAAGAATATAGGAACCAGGTTGAACCACCTGTTGGTCAGATGACCTATCGCGTTAACCCAAAGAACAAGGACAAGGTTTCTATTCTGGGCTATGGTATGATGCGCCTGCCATCAAAGGTGGATAACAGCGATGAGTTTGATCAGGACATGATTAACAAGCAAATCGATTATGCCTTGGCACATGGCCTGAACTACATCGATACATCACCAGTATATTGTCAGGGAAAGTCGGAGCGCTGCACAGGTATCGCCCTGAGCCGCCACAAACGTAGCGAGTACTTTGTGGCCACCAAACTCTCTAACTTCAACCACGACTACTGGTCTTTCGAGAAGTCGAAGGAGATGTACCACAACTCTATGAAGGAGCTGCAGGTTGATTACATCGACTACTATCTGCTGCACGCCGTAGGCGGCAGTATGGAGGAGTTTAACGGACGCTACGTGGATAATGGCATTATGGACTATCTGCTGAAGGAACGCGAGGCCGGCCGCATTCGTAACCTGGGATTCTCGTTCCACGGCAAGCAGGAAGTGTTCGACGAGGTGCTGGCTCTCGATGAGAAGTATCATTGGGACTTTGTACAGATTGAGCTGAACTACCTGGATTGGGATTATGCCAACGAGATTAGTAAAAGCAACGTAGATGCCAGCTACCTTTATGCCAAACTGCAGAAGAAAGGCATTCCTGCAGTCATTATGGAACCACTGTTAGGAGGCCGATTGGCCAACCTGCCACAGTATCTGATGACAGAGTTGAAGAGTCGCGACCCAGAGCGCAGCGTGGCATCATGGGCTTTCCGCTATGCAGGCACCAACGAAGGCGTACTTACCGTATTGAGCGGTATGACCTATATGGAGCACCTGAAGGATAACCTGCTCTCGTACTGTCCGCTGAAGCCGCTTACCGAAGAGGAGATGCGATTCCTCGATAAGGATATTGCCCAGAAGATTGTAGGTCTCGAGAATATTCCTTGCAACGATTGTAAGTACTGCATGCCTTGCCCTTACGGCGTGGATATCCCGGCCATCTTTGTACACTATAACAAGTGTAAGAACGAGGGTTCGCTGCCTATGGGTGTGGGCGATGCTGAGTATCGCAAGCATCGTCGCCAGTATCTCATTTCGCTGGATAGGGTAGTACCTCGCGATCGCCAGCCCGATCATTGCATCCAGTGCGGCCAGTGCGAGCCTCATTGTCCACAAAGCATTCGCATTCCACGCGAACTGGCAAAGATTGATGAAATGATTGAGAGCTTGAAGCGCAACCCAGAGGGCCCAGAAGTATAAAAAGAATAAATAAATTTGGTTTTTTGCTCACTTAATCGTACCTTTGCACCCGAAATAAACGTTTATAGAAGAAAATGGCATTAAAATGTGGTATTGTAGGACTGCCAAATGTGGGCAAGTCTACCTTGTTTAATTGTCTGTCGAGTGCCAAAGCTCAGGCAGCAAACTTCCCTTTTTGTACAATCGAACCCAATGTGGGTGTAATCACTGTACCTGATGAAAGACTGACCAAACTCGCTGAATTGGTTCACCCAGGACGTATCGTTCCTGCTACCTGCGAGATTGTAGATATTGCTGGTCTCGTAAAAGGCGCCTCTAAGGGCGAAGGATTAGGCAATAAATTCCTTGGAAATATCCGCGAAACCGATGCAATCATCCACGTGCTGCGTTGTTTCGAGGACGAGAATATCACTCACGTTGATGGCTCTATCGACCCCATCCGCGATAAGGAGATTATCGATACAGAGCTTCAGCTGAAGGACCTTGAGACTATCGAGAGCCGCTTGGCTAAGACCGAGAAGGCCGCAGCTGCTGGTAATAAGGACGCAAAGATCGAGGCTACTGTACTGCACGCTTATAAAGAGGTGCTTGAGCAGGGTAAGAATGCCCGTATCGTAGAGTTCGAAAGCAAGGACGAGCAGGATTGCGCTCGCAATCTGTTCCTGCTTACCTCAAAGCCTGTGCTTTACGTTTGTAACGTAGGTGAAACTGATGCAAAATCAGGAAATGCCTTTACCAAGAAGGTTGAAGAGCTGGCTAAGGAAGAGGGCGCAGAAACCATGGTTATTGCCGCTAAGACCGAAGAGGATATCGCTGAGCTGGAGAGCTACGAGGACAAGCAGATGTTCTTGGAAGAGCTGGGCTTGGAAGAGAGCGGTGTAAACCGCCTGATTAAGAAAGCTTATGCGCTGCTGAACCTCGAAACCTTTATCACCGCTGGTGAGATGGAGGTGAAGGCTTGGACCTACAAGAAGGGCTGGAAGGCTCCACAATGTGCTGGTGTGATCCATACCGACTTTGAAAAGGGCTTTATCCGTGCCGAGGTAATCAAATACGACGACTATATCCAGTATGGCTCTGAGGCAGCTGTACGCGAGGCTGGTAAGTTAGCCGTAGAGGGTAAGGAGTATGTAGTACAGGATGGCGATATTATGCATTTCCGCTTTAACGTATGATGAATCTTCTCAATTATATCGTTTGGCAGCCCGACATCGAAGCGTTCCACTTGGGACCTATTTCAGTTCGCTGGTACGGACTGATGTGGGTCATCGGATTGGTTCTGGCCTACCTCTTGGTTCAGCGCCTCTACAAGGAACAGAAGATTAAGGACGAATATTTCGACCCGCTCGCAATCTACTGCTTCTTCGGCATCCTAATTGGTGCTCGTCTGGGCCATTGCCTATTCTACGAGCCCGATTATTTCCTTACCTCAAGCAAAGGACTGATAGAGATGATTCTGCCTATCCGATTCCTGCCCGAAGGCGGCTGGAAAGTGATAGGCTATGCAGGCTTGGCCTCACATGGCGGAACATTAGGCTTGATGATTGCCCTCTGGATGTATGTACGCAAGACAAAACTGAGCATCTGGACGGTGCTCGATAACATCGCGATTGCCACAGGTTCCACAGCCTGTTTTATCCGCTTGGGAAACCTGATGAATTCAGAGATTATCGGCAAGATTACCGATGTGCCCTGGGCATTCATCTTCGAGAAGGTTGATGCCGTTCCACGCCATCCAGGACAGCTGTACGAGGCTATCGCCTACGCCATCCTGTTTGTCATCATGTGGACTCTGCATAAAAAGAAGCCTGAGAAGATTGGTACAGGTTGGTATTTCGGCTTCTGCCTTACGTATATCTTCACCTTCCGATTCTTCATCGAGTACACCAAGGAGATACAGGAAGCTTTCGAAGCATCATTGCCAATCGATATGGGACAGATACTCAGTATCCCCTTTATCATCCTAGGTGCTTACTGCATGATAAGAGCCAAGAAAATAGCATAAAAAAAGAAATCGTCTCACTTTCCTGAGACGATTTTTTTGATGTCGTTAAGTTTATTGAGAGCCTCTAACGGGGTTAGGTTATTCACATCGAGGCCTAAGATCTCGTCGCGAACCTGACAGAGCACTGGGTCATCAAGTTGGAAGAAACTTAACTGCATACCCTCACGCGAACCAGCAATCTCCTTAGTAGGCTTACCTACGGTGCCTACCTGGGCATTATCCGATTCAAGCTGCTTCAGTATCACATTGGCACGCTTTACGATGGAGCGAGGCATACCAGCAATCTCGGCTACATGGATACCAAACGAGTGCTCAGAGCCACCACGCTCCAGTTTACGCAGGAAGATCACCTTACCATCAACCTCCTTCACGCTGACATTATAGTTCTTGATGCGCGAAAAATTCTTCTCCATCTCGTTCAACTCGTGGTAGTGGGTAGCAAACAGGGTGCGAGGATGACCTTTGGCATTCTCGTGCAGATATTCTACTATCGCCCATGCTATCGAGATACCATCGTAAGTACTGGTGCCTCGACCTAACTCGTCGAAGAGTACCAGCGAACGCGATGACACGTTATTCAGGATGTTCGAAGCCTCAGTCATCTCTACCATAAAGGTTGATTCGCCCAGCGAGATGTTATCGCTGGCACCTACACGGGTGAAGATTTTATCCACCAGACCGATTCTGGCGGCCTCTGCAGGCACAAAGCAACCTATCTGGGCCAGCAGCACAATCAATGCTGTTTGGCGCAGCAAGGCCGATTTACCAGCCATATTCGGTCCAGTAATGATGATAATCTGCTGACGTTCGTTGTCTAACAATATATCGTTGGGCACATAATACTCGCCAAGGGGCAGTTCCTGCTCAATTACTGGATGGCGACCTTGTTTGATATCGATTACTTCAGATGAGTCGATAACGGGACGGATATACTTGTTCTCCTCAGCTGCCTTAGCAAAGCTGAGCAAGCAGTCCAAACGGGCAATGATATTAGCGTTTATCTGAATCTGTGGGATAAACTCCTGCATGCTCATAATCAGATCGTTGAAGAGCTTGCCCTCTAACGACAGAATCTTATCCTCGGCACCCAGAATCTTCTCTTCGTACTCCTTCAGTTCCTGAGTGATATAGCGCTCGGCCTGGGCCAGTGTCTGCTTACGAACCCACTCAGGTGGAACCTGCTCCTTATAGGTATTACGCACCTCGAGATAGTAGCCAAACACGTTGTTATAGCCAATCTTCAAGCTCTGGATACCTGTTTCCTGAGCCTCACGCTCCTGTATCTTCAGCAGATAATCCTTACCGCTATAGGCTATGCTACGCAACTCGTCGAGTTCGGCATTCACACCGTCGCGAATCACGCCACCCTTTGCCACCAACTGTGGAGGATCGTTCTGAATCTCCTTTTCAATGCGGTCGCGTAGCGATTCGCAAAGGTTCAGCTGTTCGCCAATACGGTTCAGCGTTGGGTTCTTGGCATACAAACAAGCCGTTTTAATGGGCTGAATGGCCTGCAGGGCTGTCTTGAGCTGCACCACCTCGCGAGGCGATACTCTTCCAACGGCAGCCTTCGAGATAATACGCTCCAAGTCGCCAATACGATGTATCTGATCGTCGATACACTCACGGAACTCTGGCTCGCGATAGTAATACTCTACCACATCCAGTCGCTCGTTAATGGGCTTTTCATCCTTCAAGGGGAACACCAGCCAGCGGCGCAGCAATCGTCCTCCCATCGGGCTCACCGTCTTATCAATCACATCCAGCAGCGACTTTCCATCCTCTTGCATGGGGAAAACCAACTCCAAGCTGCGGATGGTGAACTTATCCAGTCGCACGTACTTATCCTCTTCGATACGAGAGATAGAGGTGATATGTCCTATCTGAGTGTGCTGTGTTTGCTCGAGATACTGCAGAATGGCACCTGCGGCAATAACTCCCGACTGCAGATGATCTACACCAAAGCCTTTTAGGTTCTTTACGTTAAAGTGCTGCAAGAGTTTCTGCTTACCAGTCTGATCGGTAAACACCCAATCATCCAACTGGAACGTAAAGTATTTAGTACCAAAGTTGCGCTCAAAATCCTGTTTGCGATTACGATCGTAAAGCACCTCTTTGGGCGAAAAGTTGCCCAGCAGTTTCTCTACATAATCGGCCGTTCCCTCACCTGTCAGAAACTCACCTGTAGAGATATCAAGAAAAGCCACACCAAAACTCGACTTACCAAAATGGATAGCCGCCAGGAAGTTGTTCTCCTTGTAGTTCAGCACGTTATCACTCATGGCCACACCAGGTGTAACCAACTCGGTAATGCCACGCTTAACAAGCTTTTTAGTGAGTTTGGGGTCTTCCAGCTGGTCGCAGATGGCCACACGTTTGCCAGCGCGAATCAGCTTAGGCAGATAGGTATCCAAGGCGTGATGAGGAAAACCAGCCATTTCATCGCCTTTGCCACCAGCACCGTTACTACGATGTGTTAAGGTGATACCTAATATCTTTGAGGCAGTAATAGCGTCTTCGCAATAGGTTTCATAAAAGTCGCCACACCTGAAAAGCATGACTGCATCTGGGTGTTTCGCCTTCAAATCAAAGAACTGTTTCATCATAGGGGTTAGTTCTTTCCCCGCTGTTTTTGCCATAACTACCTAAATTTAAATCTGAGTTGCAAAGTTACTCCTTTTTTCGCAAACAGCAAAATTTTAGCCTTAAATAATTGTTATGTTCCCGTTTATTTGTATCTTTGCCACCATGATGAAGAAACTCGTTATCATATCGCTGATGCTTTGCTGGGTGCTGTCGCTTTCAGCCCAATTCCTAAATTCGGGCGACACCATCGCTATAATCTCGCCTTCGAGTGCTACCGATACCGCCACCATTAATGGCGGCATACGAACCTTAGAGAAGTGGGGCTATCCATGCATCGTGGCGCCCCATGCACTGGCCGATTATCATGGTTTTGCAGGCACTATCGATGAGCGACTTAGCGATTTGCTGTGGACTTTACGCACACCATCCATCAAGGCCATCATGTGTTCGCGAGGCGGCGATGGAGCTGCCCATCTGCTTTCCCGTATCTCATTAGATACACTCCAGCAGTATCCAAAGATGATTATCGGATTCAGCGATGTGACGGCGTTGCTGTGTGCTCAGGCTAGGGCAGGTGTAATGGGTATTCATGGTTCAATGTGTCATGCATTGAAAACCTACGAGGGCAACGATACCGTGAGTCAGGCTTTGCGAGGCATGCTTGCTGGTCATCTGCCTACCTATCGCATTGCTCCCCATCCCTTGAACATAACAGGTAAGGCCGAAGGCATCATCGTTGGTGGTAATATGAGTGTTTTCAACGATCTGGCAGGCTCTGATTTCGATCCGCTGTTTATCGATGGAATCATACTATTTATTGAAGATACAGACGAGGGCATGAGTAAAGTAGACCGCATGCTGCATAACATAGAGATTCGTGGCTTACAGAAACACATCCAAGCCGTTATTGTTGGGCAGTTCAACAAATACAAACATCCCGAAAACGGTTTCGACGACATGTACTCCCTGCTCAACGAGTACCTACAGCATTGGCACATCCCCGTATGCTACAACTTTCCAGTAGGTCACGCCCACCTAAAAAACTTCCCCCTCCTTACAGGCGCCAAAGCCACATTAGAAGTAACCTCCGATGAGGTAGTCCTACATTACAATAATTCCCATTAGTGGAACATTTTGTTCCCACGTTGGGAATGAAACGTTCCCAGGCTGGGAATCAAACATTCCCAAGTTGGGAATAAATTTCGCGCTTTTGACAGTATGGGGGAGCATAAAATCAAAAAAACTGAGTAAAACTATTTATTTTGAGAATAATTATTGTATCTTTGCAGCAGTAATCGGTTCTCCGAATGGGGAGATTAATAGGGAATCGGGTGAGAATCCTGAACAGAATCCCGCCGAAAGGCACCTACCCGTGGCCTTTCCCGCTGCTGTAAGTCGTCCTTTATGAGGCGCAAACATGTATGTCACTGAGATTTTTGGGAAGACGTTTGCTGCCAGACGATAAGTCAGAAGACCTGCCGATGAAACTTTAGCCGCTTGCCTATCTCTGGGGTTAGATGGCGATGGCAGAAAAAATGATGATGAATCGAGCATTCACATTGGCAATGGCTTGCGTGTTGGCGATGACAACGGCAGCACAAAGCAAGTTAGATTCCGTGCAGCATGTGCGGGAGATAATTGTTGTGTCGAAGCCAGCCATGCGCGAGGTGGTGCCCAGTCAGAAACTGAAGGGCGAACTGCTGGAACAACTGAACACGCACTCTGTGGCCGATGCGTTGCGCTATTTCTCTGGTATCCAACTAAAGGATTATGGCGGCGTGGGCGGCATTAAAACAGTAAACATCCGCTCGATGGGTACGCATCACTTAGGCATCAGCTACGATGGTGTGCAGTTAGGCAATGCGCAGAACGGACAGATAGACTTGGGCCAGTTCTCGCTTGATAACGTAGAGGATATCACGCTTTATAATGGTCAGAAGAGTGCCATCTTCCAACCCGCCAGCGACTTTGGTAACGCAGGTTCTATCTATATCCGTACCAAAGCACCTGACTTCAAGAAAGGCGAGAATACCCATCTGCGATTTAAAACCCAGTATGGTTCGAGCGATATGTTCCGCTTTTCCACCCTTTGGGAGCAGAAACTGTCATCAACCATCAGCTCGTCTGTAAGTGCCGGTTTCTTAACAGCCAGCGGTAAGTATAAGTTCCATTACGAGCGCAAGTATCCTAACGGACAAACGGCTTGGGACACAACGGCTGTGCGACAGAATGGCGATATACATGCCGAACGAATCGAAGCTAACCTGTTTGGCCGATTGGAGCAGGGCAGTTGGCAGCTTAAGGGTTATCTGTATAACTCAGCACGAGGCATTCCTGGTGCCATCGTAAATAATGTGTGGAGACGTGGTGAGCGCCAGCAGGATTTGAACACCTTTGTACAAGCCGATTATAATAAGAACATAGGCGATGGTTTCAGTACCCGTTGGCTGGCCAAGTATGCCTATTACAACACCCACTATGTAAACAAAGATACCACCCAGTTGCCTGTTGACAATCGTTACAAACAGCAGGAGCTCTATCTCTCTACAGCCAATGTGCTGGAACTATTGCCCAACTGGAGTGCATCGCTGGCTTACGATTTTAAGTGGAACAAACTGAATGCTGATATCTATAACTTTGCTTACCCCACACGCATCTCTAATCTGGTAAGCTTAGCTACAGCTATCGACTACAAACACCTGAAGGCGCAGGGCTCTATCCTGGCCACTTTTATCCACGACAAAACCCACCGTGGGGGCGAGTTTGCCAGCCTAAACACCAGTCGTTCGCTCTCAAAACTCACGCCAGCGCTGTTTGTTAACGTATATCCCTTCCGCGGCACTTTCTTCTCCATGCGAGCCTACGTAAAAAAGAGTTTCCGCATGCCAACCTTCAACGATCTGTATTATACCGATATGGGTAATGCTAACCTGGTGCCCGAGAGTGCCCTGCAGTACGATGCCGGATTTGCGCTTAACAAGCACTTTGAGCATGGTATCATTCGCCATGCCGAGATGCACTTCGACGCCTATTATAATACTGTACGCGATAAAATTGTGGCTTACCCCAAGGGGCAGCAGTTCCGTTGGACTATGCTAAACTTAGGCAAGGTTCACATCAAGGGAATTGATGTTGAGGCCGAGGCCGATTTCAAGATTGGCAAGGATCTGATAGCTACCACTCGTGCCCAGTACACCTATCAGGATGCACGCGATGTTACCGATGCCGAAACCTCGTATTACAAGCATCAGATACCCTACATCCCCTGGCACTCAGGTTCGGCTATTCTGGGTCTTACCTATAAGAACTGGAACCTGAACTACTCGTTTATCTATGCAGGCGAACGCTACGACGAGCAGGAGAACATTATCTATAACCACATGGAACCTTGGTACACCAGCGACCTGAGTCTGGGAGTTTGGTGGAAACTAAATAGTGTGCTGATGAAAGCGCACTTGGATGTGAATAATCTGTTAGGGCAGGATTACGAGGTAATCGTAAATTACCCCATGCCTGGTCGCAACTATGCACTAACATTAAGCGTTGAGATATGAAGCAGCTAGCGTACTACATATTAACCCTGTTGCTCCTTTCGGCCTGTCGCCAGGATGTAATGATAGTGCCGATGGAGAAAAGCGATCCAGGCGGTAAAACGCAGCAGAGCGATATCATAGGTATGTATCTGCTGAATGAGGGCAACATGGGATCGAACAAGTCGTCGCTCGACTATCTCGACCTGTCAGATTCTACAGCCCACTATTATCGCAACATCTACTCGCAGCGCAACCCAAGTACTGTAATGTCGCTGGGCGATGTGGGTAACGACTGTCAGATATATGGCTCGCGTCTGTGGCTGGTTATCAACTGCTCAAACAAGGTTGAGGTGGCCCGTGCCGATTCGGCTATCAGAATAGGTAAGGTAAACATTCCTAACTGCCGATACGTGACGTTTAACGATCGCTATGCCTACGTGTCATCGTATGTGGGAACGGTTTATGCTTCGAGCAACAGTCCGTTGGGTAGCGTGTATAAGGTAGATACACTCACCTTGCAAAAGGTTGACTCTTGTAGTGTAGGCTATCAGCCTGAGGAGATGGCCATTATCGGCAACCAGCTCTATGTGGCCAACAGTGGTGGCTATCAAGGTATGACAGGACATGGGTATGAGAGTACAGTAAGCGTGATAGATATGGCTACCATGCAAGAAACCTGCAAGATAGAGGTTGCCCCCAACCTGCACCACCTGAAAGCCGATAAGTACAATCAGCTGTGGGTAACTGCTCGTGGCGACTATATGACTGAGGCATCAAGCATCTGGTGGCTAGCGCCCGACGAAAACGGACAGATGAAGGTTGGCGGACACATCGATCAGGCAGTAAGCGATCTGTGTATTGTGGGCGATTCGCTCTATTTCTATGGCTCTCAATGGAGCGAAGTGTCGATGAGTAATACCATCACCTATGGTATCATCAACGTAAAAACGCATCAGGTATTAAGCACCAGTCTGTCGAGTGCACCCGAGATTAGCAAGATACGCATGCCGTATGGCATCATTGTAAACCCCATCCATCGCGATTTTTATCTGATGGATGCCAAGAACTATGTATCGAGTGGCGAGTTGCTGCATTTCCTGCCCGATGGCACCTTCGACTGGAAGGTAAGCACAGGCGATATACCCGCCCACGCAGCATTTTTATTTAAAACATCAAAGGAATGAAGAAGATATTGTTACTATTTATAGCCGCAATTACCATCGATAATATCCACGCTCAGCGCATGGACGATGTAACTGTGCACTCCAAATACATCCAGGCGGTAGATGAATATCGCCCAGCCCCAGGACAGTATGTAAACGATGTGCCAGAATACGAAGCAGGCGATACCGAGGCCGATATGATTAAGAAGTGTAACAATAATCTGGCCGGGCTTGGTCCTATCGATTCTCATTTGGTAGCACTTGGTGGCTGGGGCGGTTATATCACATTCCACTTCGACCATTCTATCGCCAACTTGCCTGGCGAGCGCGACTTTGCCGTATGGGGAAACGCCTATCAGGAAATGAAGAATCTGGTGTTTGGTGGTATGAACGAAGCTGGCGTAGTGATGGTATCGAAGGATGTAAACGGCAACGGAAAGCCCGACGACCCTTGGTACGAAATCAGCGGCAGCTGCGATGTGGATAGCGCAGGCAAGGTAATTTATGACTACGAGATAACCTACCGTCAGAATCCCATGGGCGATATTCCCTGGACAGACAACCAAGGCAATAGCGGCACCATCGATCGCAATCACTACCACACCCAGGAGTATTACCCCCAGTGGTTGCCAGATAATCTCACCTTTAAAGGCACCCGACTGCCCGATAATATGCTGAATCTGTCTGATCAGGTAGAGCAGTCGTTCAGTCCCTATTATTATGTGCTAGTAGGTTTCCGCTACGGCTATGCCGATAATCTGCCCAACTTTAGCGATAATGCCGACGCCACCTCATATAATTATAAAGGCTGTGGCATTGATATCTCGTGGGCTGTTGACGAGAACCGCCAGCCTGTAAATCTCGATTTTATCGACTTTGTACGTGTTTATACAGGTTTGAATCAGAAATGCCCCCAGCCCGAGTGGTGGGGCGAAACCTCTACAGAGTTTGCAGGTGCCGAGGATATCCATCTTGATGCCTCGCTCCAAGCCATCGAGAATGCTTTAAGCGGCATTCATGCCATCCAGCAGGAAGCATCTTCATCAAGTCCTTTCTACGACCTGCACGGCAGAATGGTTACTCCAACCAAGAAGGGCGTTTATATTCAGAACAAGAAAAAGTTAGTTATTAAATAACCACTTATTATTCACTTAAAACAAAAAAGTTATGAAGACAAACAAATTTTTCGGACTTGCAGTCCTTGCGTGCGGTTTCGCATTGTCGTTCACTTCATGTACAAACGAAGACAATCCTGTTGGTGGCAAGAAACAAGCTACAGTTTCTTTCGAGAACAAAATGCTTGGTGCTGATGGTTATTGGTGTGGCGATAAAACTGGTACAAAGTTTGACAACTGGGGAGCAGAGGCTTTTGCCTGCCAGTATAAGGAAAAGGGTGTAACCTTCCCAGTAAACTACACACCATCATTTGCTAGCTGGACAGGCTTTGCAATCTCTGAGCGTACAGAGACAACCTATGCGAAAGAAACTATGACTCCCGATCAGTTCAATAGCGCTGTTGGTGCTGCTAAGAGCGGCAACAACTTCTGTGTAGTTTATACCTTTGGCGAGGCAATTGATTTTGGTCGTGCCGTTACCCTGAAGGGCTTCTGGTTCACCAACGAGGCTTGGGCTGTTGATGCTATCCTGAATGGCGATGGTATGAGTCCTGGTAAATTCGAAAAGGACGACTGGTTGAAGTGTACTGTTACTGCTACACTGGCCGATGGAACAACCAAGGATGTTGAGATTTATCTGGCTAAGGACGGCGATTATGTAAAGGATTGGCAGTTCTGCGATTTCAAGAGCCTGGAGAATGTTACCAGCCTGAGTTTCGTATTGGATAGCACTAAGAAGAACGATTATGGTGTAACAACACCTACTTATATGTGTATCGACGATATCGAGTTTGAGTATTAATGAGATACCTTCAACTATTAATCATAGCAGTATTGCTCACAGCCTGCGGAGGTGCGAAGAAAAACGCACCTCAGCAAGCTGAGGGCGATGCTGTTACCTTTAAATATGCCACCCAGATTAGCGTCGAGAAGTTTGATGGCTATACAGTGGCTACCATCAAGAACCCTTGGAAGGAGGGTATGACCCTGCACCGTTATGTGCTGATACCTGCCGACCAGGAAATTCCCAATCATATTCCCAGCGGTACAATTGTACGCACACCATTAAAACGCGCCGTGATGTTTACCACCGTGCATTGCGCTATGCTGATGGAGTTTGGTAAACAGAATTGCATATCGGGTGTGGCCGACTTGAAGTATATAAAAATACCTTGGATTCAGGAGCAGGTTACCAAAGGCAAGATTAGCGATGTGGGCGATGGTATGAGTCCTGTTATCGAGAAAATTATCGACGAACATCCTGATGCCCTCTTCTTGTCGCCCTTCGAAAACAGCGGTGGCTATGGTAAACTCGAAGAGATTAACATCCCCATCATAGAATGTGCCGACTATATGGAAGCCTCGCCTTTGGCACGTGCCGAGTGGCTGCGTTTCTATGGCATGCTGTTTGGGTGCGAAGAGCGTGCCGATATGCTGTTCCAGAGTGTAGATAACAGCTACCACCAGCTTAAGGCATTGGCAGCAAAAGCTAAAACAAAACCATCAGTAGTGGTTGATAAGGTAACAGGTAGCGTGTGGTATGTACCTGGTGGAAAAAGCACCATTGGCCAGATGATTAGGGATGCCAACGCCCAATATGCATGGGCCGACGATGAACACAGCGGTTCTATCTCACTGCCTTTCGAAACGGTTTTAGAACGTGCTGGCGATGCTGATGTGTGGCTTTTCAGATATAGCGGAAATCACGATATTACTTATGATGAACTACTGAGCGAACATCATGGTTACAATCAGTTTAAAGCGTTTAAGAACCAAACGGCTTATGGTTGTGATGTAGAACGTTCGTTGTTCTACGAGGAGTCGCCTTTCCATCCTGAAAGACTATTGAGCGATTTTATCCATATCCTGCATCCCGAACTGGATACAATGGCCTCGATGCGCTATTTTAAAGAGGTTAGTCGCTAACCTCATTCAGGTGGTCTACATACGCCGTGATAGCTTCTACCAACAGGTCGTTTTCCTCGGGCTGTTGCGTAGTTACGCGGAAGTAACTGCTGTCTAATCCACGAATGTTCGAAGCGTCACGAATCAATATGCCATAGTTGTCCATCAGCCATCGCTTCAGTTCCATCGATGTACTGTTAATGATGGATACCAGCATAAAGTTGGTATCTGTTTTCATCACCTTCAGTCCGTCGATAGCCGATAGGTTTGCGTGCAGTCGCATGGTTTCCTGCAAATAAGCTCTCAAATCAGGAATCATTTGCACATTGTTCTCAAGCATGTATTTGCCTGCCTCAATAGCCAACGCGTTAATCGTCCAAGGCTGACGTATCTGTTTCAATCTACCTATAATAATAGGTGAAGCCACTATGTAACCCAAACGCAGACCAGGTATGCAGAATGTCTTGGAGAGCGAATGAACTAGCATCAGGTTAAACACATCAGTCATCTCCATGGGATCAAGCATAGGTGCTAAGGTATAATCAGCATACGACTGATCGATAACATACAGATAGCGTGGATGATTTCGGACGATATGGTTCAGCATACCCTTTACCAGCACGTTGCCAGTTGGGTTATTAGGGTTACAAATCCAATAAATACGGTCCTTGGGCAATACATCAAACTCGTCCTTAACGTCGTACGATATAATGTGGCTAAACATACGGCAAGCATCCTCGTATTCGCTAAATGTGGGTTGTGGAATGATTGACGACCAACCTTTGTATAGTTGCGCTATCAGATAGATAGCCTCGTTAGCGCCGCTGGTAACCATCACGGTGTTCTCTTTTACACCCAGTTTCTTGGCCAGCAGGCATTCCAGTGTGTGAGCATCGGGCTCTGGATAGTGGCCCACCACATCAAAATGCTGCATCAGGTGCTCTTTCAACTCTGTGTAGTCTGCCTGACCATACACATTCGAGCTAAAATTAATCTTCACCTTGTCGCCATAGCGAAACACATCGTCACCGTGCCCGTATATCATAAGCTTAATAGATATTTATACCTGTTTTGTTACTTTTATTGTCATGGTCTTGGGATCGAAAACTATACCCTCCCGTTCTATAAACCTGCCTAATGCCCCTTGTTCTGCCAGCGCCTTGGGCGAACCGATAGCCACAGCCTCGCCTTGAGTCATCAACCAGATGGTATCGGCCATCTGCAAAGCCAGTTCCACATCGTGCGTGGATAAGAATATTACTTTGTCGGCCTCGCGACTAATGCGACACAACAGCTGCAACACCTCAACCTTGCTGGGATAGTCGAGAAAAGCCGTTGGCTCGTCAAGATAAATCACAGGTGTTTGTTGGGCCAGCGCTTTGGCTATCATTACCTTCTGGCGTTCGCCATCGCTCAGCGTGTGCACCATGCGCTTCTTCAGCGGCTCTATACCCACCATCGCAATAGCCTCGTCAACCACCTGCAGGTCGTCTTTCGAATAGGTGCCCCAGAACCCTGTGTAGGGCGATCGACCCAACGATACAAGCTCGCGAACTGTCATATTCCTCACATCGGGCTTTTCGGTCAGCACCACTCCTATCAGGCGGCTCAGTTGTTTATCGCTGTACTCCGAAAGTTCGCGACCTTCCAACAGTATCTCGCCACCTGTTTTGGGTTGGAATGAAGAGAGGGTTTTAAGTAACGTTGATTTTCCTACACCATTAGCGCCCAGCAGACAAGTAAGTTCACCGCTTTTGATGGTACCATCGATGCCCATAGCCACCGTTTTTATACCGTGTTTTGTCTGGTAGCCAATGCTTAGATTGTGCAGCTCTATAGTTTCGCCCGTCGTCTTCATGGTGCAAAGATAGTAAAAAGTTTGGAAACAGTATCACAATTTGCAAACTTTTTTCTTTTGGCGAGTTTTATCTTAAGCCATTAAGTGGGTAATCAGTATTTTTATACCTATTACTATCAAAATTATGCCGCCTAACAGTTCAGGTTTTAGCTTGCGGGCTATCGACTTGCCGAACCTTACACCCAACCTGTAGCCTACAAAACTGAACATGAAAGATACCAGACCGATGATTAAAAGCGGGTAAGCTATCTGTGCAAAGGCACGATAGCCTGTACAAGCAAACGATATACCGATGGCCAGCGCATCAATACTTGTAGCAACAGCCAATACTAGCTGGGTACGCAGGTTTTTAGGGTTAAACAGCTGTTCTTCCTCGTCCGAGAACGATTCACGAATCATTTTTCCACCTAAAAATGCCAGCAAGCCAAAGGCTATCCAGTGGTCGATGGCTTCCAGTTGCTCGCTAAAGTGGTTGGTAGTCAGCCAGCCTATCAGTGGCATCACAGCCTGGAACAGTCCGAAAAGAAAAGCCATACGCAGAATCATTGCCCACAACCAACGGCGAACGATAACACCGCTCACAATCGAAACCGTGAAGCAATCCATTGCCAATGCAACGGCTAACATCCATATATCCAGCGAGTTCATGATAATATTTTGCTCTTTCTTATACTTTAGCTTGCAAAATAACAACTTTTTTTTGAGATAAACAAATTTTTTATTACCTTTGCGCTCAGATTTTTTAACTAATAACCGATTCAAAAAATGAAGAAGATTCTTTTTCTAGCTTGCCTTATGGTCTCTGCCTCTACGGTTTGGGCTAAACAGGTAGTTATCCAAACCAAGAACACCACGATGGTGCTTGATGTAGAAACAGGTAAACAACCACAGTATGTGTATTATGGTGCAAAACTAAGCGACTACGATTTGCAGAATCTGCAAACCCCTCGTAACGGACGTATGGATGCTTATCCTGCTTATGGTATGAACTGTCCTGCAGAGGGTGCAGTGGCCATGACCCATGCCGATGGCAATATGTCGACAGAACTTTTTGCAACAGATGTAACCACACAAGGCGCTGTTACTCAGATCACGTTGAAAGATCCCAAATACCCCGTTCAGGTAGTGCTGTACTATCAGGCACGTTTCGACGAAGATATGATTGAAATCTGGACAGAAATCAAGAACGGCGAGGCAAAGCCCATTACACTTACGCAGTTTGCCTCTTGTTCGCTGCCCATCCGTCGCGGAAACGTATGGCTTTCGCACTTTGGCGGTTCGTGGGGCAACGAAGCTCGCTTGATTGAGGAGCCTATCCAGCTTGGACAGAAGGTGATTAAGAATAAGGATGGTGTACGCAATGCACATACCGATCATGCCGAAGTGATGTTCTCGCTCGATGGTAAAGGCCGGGAGAACAGCGGTGACGTGATTGGTGCCGCTCTCTGTTACTCAGGCAACTATCAGCTGAAGGTTGAGACCGATGATACAGAGTACCATTACTTCTTTGCTGGCATTAACCCCGATAACTCGGCCTATCATCTTAAGAAAGGCGAGACATTCACTACACCAAAGGTAGCATTCAGCTTTTCAAAGTGCGGTCTTTCAGGTGTATCGCGTAATTTCCACAAGTGGGGCCGCAAATATATGCTGGCTCACGGCAATAAGGAGCGTAAGATACTGCTGAACTCTTGGGAGGGTGTTTATTTCGACATCAACCAGCAGGGTATGGACCAGATGATGGGCGATATAGCCTCGATGGGAGGCGAGCTCTTTGTAATGGACGATGGCTGGTTTGGCGTGAAATATCCTCGCAAGACCGACAACTGTGCCCTTGGCGACTGGGAGGTGGATACCAACAAGCTACCCGAGGGTATCGAAGGTCTGCTTCGCGATGCTAAGAAGCACGGCATTAAGTTCGGCATATGGATTGAGCCAGAGATGACCAACTCGGTATCCGAACTCTACGATGCACATCCCGACTGGGTTGTAAAAGCACCAAAACGAGACGTAGTGAAAGGTCGTGGCGGCACGCAGCTGGTACTCGATCTGGCTAACCCTAAAGTGCAGGACTTTGTGTTCTCGATTGTAGATAACCTGATGACTAAATATCCCGAAATCGATTATATTAAGTGGGATGCCAACATGGCCATCATGAATCATGGTTCGCAGTACCTCACCATGAACGATCAGAGTCATCTTTATATCGAATATCATCGTGGTTTCGAGAAGGTTTGCCAGCGTGTTCGTGCTAAGTATCCCAACCTTACCATTCAGGCCTGTGCTTCTGGTGGCGGTCGTGCCAACTGGGGTGTTCTGCCATACTTCGATGAGTTCTGGGTAAGCGATAATACCGATGCCCTGCAGCGTATCTACATGCAGTGGGGAACCAGTTATTTCTTCCCCGCCATCGCAATGGCTTCGCATATCTCGGCTACACCTAACCACACCGTTTTCCGCACCACAGCACTCAAATATCGTATTGATGTGGCTATGAGTGGTCGCTTGGGTATGGAAATTCAGCCTAAGAATATGACTGACGACGAGAAGGAACTCTGCCGTAAGGCTATTGCAGAATATAAGCAGATTCGTCCTATCGTACAGTTTGGCGACATCTATCGCCTTGTTTCGCCTTACGATAAGCAGGGCTTGGCATCACTCATGTATGTAGATGAGCAGAAATCGAAATCGGTATTCTTCTGGTGGAAAACCGAATCGTTCCAGAACGAGCATCTGCCACGTGTAAAAATGGCTGGTCTCGATGCTTCGAAGAACTATAAGATTCACGAATTAAACCGTATCGATCTCCGTCCGATGGATTTCGAGGGTAAGGTGTTCAGTGGTGCCTATCTGATGAATCACGGCCTTGAAATGCCTTATCGTAACGAGCCCGAATGGAGCAAGAAAAACGATTGGAGCAGTCGTGTGTTGTTGCTTGAGGCACAGTAACTTAGGCTAAGAAAAAGGCGCAATATACATTCTTTTCATTAAAATAGGATGTATATTGCGCTTTTTTTCGTATATTTGCAGCCGAATGGAACTACAACGAAGATTAGAACATTGGCTGATTACGCTATTCATGCTTTTTGCCATGCAATTACACGCCTTAGATGTGAAACATTTTACTTATTCACATCTAGGTATAGCTGATGGTGTGGATAATCAACGCATTTTTTCTGTTTGCCAGACTACATCTGGCGCCATTTGGTGGTCGTCTATGAAAGGCGTAGGTCGCTATAATGGCTCGAAAGTAAGGATATACCGACTCGACGATGGTACGCCTTTCGCTCATCTTGGCGGGCGTGTTATTAAGATGGCCACTAACGATAAAGCCATTTATGCTTTTGATAATCGTGGCTCCATCTATCTTTTCCAGTCAGTTCTTGATGGTTTTAAACCAGTAGCCAGCATCTCCAAGAAGCTGGGGCACGAGGTGGCATTAAACGACATCTACGTAAAGGATGGCAACCTGTTCCTGGCCTTACACGATGGCGTTTATCTACTGAAGGACACCACACTAACTCAAGTGATGAAGGGAACTTATGTAAACCAGATTTTGCCTATGATGGGGCATCTGCTGTTCTGTGCCCGAGATGGTGTGTACAACGAACGAGGTCAGCGATTGCTACCTTATAATGCTGAGTTCGGCTACCACGATGAAATGTCGGGCCGCTTGTGGGTTGGAGGCTACGAGAATGGTCTGCACTTGGTAACCCTTAATCAGAATGGTAAGATTACATCAGATGAGTTTGTACGTATATCAGATAAAAACCTGTATCATAATCCAATCCGCAGCATTTGTCCTTATGATGATGATACCATGCTAATTGGTATTGATGGACAGGGAGTTTATCAGATTAGTCGTGATGGCCGAGGTGGCTGCTCTTTGCTCTTCGATGCCAACGAGTCGGAGCATAGCGTGCTGCATGGCAACGGTGTTTATAGCATGCTGGTAGATAGTTGGAAAAACATCGTAATAGGTACCTATTCTGGAGGTATTGATATTGCCCGTCCCATCAGTACTACTACTGCTATCTATCAGCATCTGGCTAACAACCAGCAGAGTCTGCTCAACGATAATGTGAATATGGTGATGCCGCTTTCGGCAGACGTGTTGCTGATGGGTACCGATAATGGTATCAGCATCAAGAACCTTGCAACTGGGCAATGGCAGCATTGTTGTCAGGGTACAGTTGTGCTTAACGCCAGCAAAAAAGCCGATGGTAGTGTATTGGTTTCAACCTATGGCAAGGGCGTTATCGAGATTGACAGTCGTGCCAATGTACGTCAGATATACACAAAAGATAATAGTTTTTTGAAAGACGACCATGTTTATGCCACCTTATATGATAAGGATGGTGGTTTGTGGGTAGGCTCGCTGAATGGCGATCTGGTATATAGTCCTGTTTCGCAAATCAGTCAGAAACAGGCCGAATGTCGCTACTATCCAGTACACGATGTTCAAGCCATTACACAGCTCACCTCAGGACAGATTGTGGTTGGTACAGCCTTTGGACTTAAGCTGATTACACCTGGTAGCGCCGAGGTTAAGGAGTTAGACTATACACCTGCTGGTATAACCGATGTAAACCCATTTGTAACACATCTGCTGGCTTCAGGCATGGAGCTATGGATAGCTACCGATGGTGGTGGTGTATATGTTTACCATCTTGGCAAACACATCAGTCGACAGATAACTACGGCTAATGGTCTTCCATCTAACTATGTACGTAGTTTGGTTAAAAGCCACGACGGACGCGTATGGATTGCTACCGACGAAGGTCTGGCTTTTGTAAAGTCGGGCGAAGGCGACAAAGTTATTAATGCCAATTACTGTTATGGATTTAACCGGGAGTATTCGCGTGGAGCGGCTCAAGTGCTGCCTGATGGCGATATCGTATTTGGTTCAACTACAGGTGCCATCATTATCCATCCTGAGGATGTGCAGCCCCTTAATTATACGGCTCAAATTGCTTTCTTAGGTGTAAATTGCGATATTGATTCGGATAAACTGCAAAACGCAAAGGTGTATCAGCTGCTCAACCAAGGCAGGTTAAGCCTTTCTTACAACCAACGCACGTTCGATCTGATGTTCGAGAGTGTAAATATGCGTAACCATTTCGATATTGTTTATAGATATAAGATAGGTGATGGTGAGTGGAGTACGCCTACCGATCAGCAACATATACGTTTCGTGAATCTTGAGCCGGGCAAGCATCAGCTAACGCTACAATGCCTCAGTCGTACAACAGGTACTGTGCTCGACTCCAAGACGCTGATTATTACAATTGCCCAGCCCTGGTGGAGCTCTTGGTGGATGTGGTGCATTTACATTGCTCTGGTATTGTTGGCATTCTATTCCGCTTGGCAGGTATATAAACTGCACGAAAAATACATGCGCCTGACCATCGATCATCTGAAGGCCAATGATGCTTCTACACCCACATCAGAACCCGCTGTCGACAAGCCCGAAGAGGTACAAGTTGCAGATAATGATGAGGCTGAATCCGACTTTGTAGATAAGGCTACCCAACTTATATCCGAACATCTTAGCGACACAGATTATTCTATTGACAGTCTTTGCCGCGAGATGGCTATGAGTCGTACACTATTCTATGTAAAACTGAAGTCGTTTACTGGTAAATCGCCTCAGGACTTTATCCGTATCATTCGTCTGGAGCGTGCTGCCCAGATGCTGAGAAACGGACGTAGTGTATCTGATGCAGCTACACTTGCAGGTTTTGAGAATGCCAAGTATTTCAGTACTGTATTTAAGAAATACTTCGGTGTATCGCCCTCAAAATACCAGTAAATAAGGTTTGAATTCTGTTATAAAAGGTTTCAAAGCTATCAGAAAATAGCAATGAAACCTTTTTTGCATAGCATCAAACCCGCTTCAGGATAGGTTTGCATAATTTTGCAAACCAAATAAAACAATCAGATAATTAAAAATGATTTTTGAGTTATTAGTTAGTAGTATTCTTTGCTGTGTAATGGCTGCGCCTGCTAAGGCACAGCCTACAGCAAAGGAGTGGAACAAAGATGTTGTTGGTTGGAACCTGGGTAACCAGTTTGAGTGTTCGGCTCCAGGACAAGATGGCGAATCGATGGCCATTGATATGGCCGATAACAGTATCAAGGCCGAAACAGCCTGGGGAAATCCTGTGGTAACCAAGAAAACCATCAAGGCAGTAAAGGAAGCAGGTTTTAATGCCGTTCGTATTCCTATCCGTTGGCAGTGTCACATCACTAATCCTACAGCCATGAGTATCGATAAGGCTTGGCTGGCTCGTGTTAAGGAGGTGGTAAACTGGTGCTTGAGCAACGATCTGAAAGTGATTATCAATACACACCACGATAAGTGGCTTGAGGGGCGCCCTACCAACCAATACAAAGACGAGAACAACCAGAAGTTAGCTCTGCTTTGGCTGAATATAGCCAGCGAGTTTGCCAATTACGACTACCGTGTAGCCTTTGCCGGAACTAATGAAGTGCACATTAAGGACAACTGGGGTAAGCCCGAAGCCGAGAATCTGGCTGTGCAGAACTCCTACAACCAGACTTTTGTTGATGTGGTACGTGCTACGGGTGGCAATAATGCCAAACGCCATCTGCTGGTGCAGACGTATGTTTGCAACCCCGACTTCGGAATTAATAACGGCGATTTCATTGTGCCTACTGATATCGAAGGCAATGGCAACGATTATATGAGTGTAGAATTCCATTACTATACCCCCTGGGATTATGCTGGCGAGTGCAAGTATAATTTCTGGGGTGAGCCTTATAAGACCAAAGGCGAAGCCTCGCCTAACGACGAAAAGACCATGAGCGAGTTTTTTGATAAAGTAGTAAACACATGGAGTAATCAGGGTTTAGGCGTAGTGATAGGCGAGTGGGGTGTTACCGATCGCCAGAAGAGTGGCCAGACGGACTTGATTCATGAAAATATGACCTATTATTGCCAGTTCCTGGTTAGTCAGGCCAAGCAGCGCGGTTTCTCAACCTTTATCTGGGACAACAATAGCTTTGGCAGCGGCTCGGAGCATTTTGGCATCTTCGATCGCAATGCCGGCATGAAGGTTAAGGCACCTTGGGTGCTTCAAGGTATCTTGGAGGGTAAGAAATAACAATTAAATTCCAATTATAATTTAACTAATTAAACAATGTACATGAAGAAATCAAAAACGCTTCTCAGTCTGCTTTTTGCAGGCATGATGTGGATGCCGTTGACAGCAGGTGCCGTTACCACTAACGGTCATGCTACTTCAGTAGCCCCCGACGACCAGACCATTTCTGGTACCGTTGAGGATGCCAATGGCCCAATGATTGGAGCCACTGTAAAGGTGGTTGGTAGTGCATCAGGCACTGTTACCGATATCGACGGTAACTTTAAAATCAAGTGTAAGCCTGGCGATATGCTCGAGATCAGCTATATCGGCTTTGCTACCAAGCAGGTAAAGGCCAAGCAGGGCATGAAAATCCTGATGGAGGAAGACAAGACTTTGCTCGACGAGGTTGTTGTTACCGCCCTGGGTATCAAGCGAGATCGTAAGGCTCTGGGATACGCCCTCTCTGAGGTAAAGGGCGAGGAGCTAACAAAGGCTAAGGAAACCAATGTTATCAACTCGCTTTCGGGTAAGGTTGCAGGCCTGGTAGTTCAGAATACCGCAGGTGGTGCTTCTGGTTCTACCCGTGTACTGCTACGTGGTAACACCGAAATCAGTGGTAACAACCAGCCTCTCTACGTGATTGATGGTGTGCCCCTCGACAATACAAACTTTGGTAGTGCAGGTACTGAGGGCGGATTCGACCTGGGTGATGGTATCTCGGCTATCAACCCCGATGATATCGAGAACATGACCGTACTGAAAGGTCCTGCCGCTTCGGCCCTTTATGGTAGCCGTGCATCACATGGTGTTATCTTGATTACCACCAAGAAGGCCGATAAGGATAAGGTAAGTGTTGAGTATAACGGTTCGCTCACTTTCGACCAGCAGCTGGCTAAGTGGGACGATATCCAGCAGGTTTACGGTATGGGTTACAGCGGTGCTTACAGCCCCACAGCCACATCGGGTACCAACTCAAGTTGGGGTGCTAAGGCCGACGACCTGGAGATTGAGTATTTCGATCACGTAAAGCGCCCATTCCTGATGTATCCTAACAATACCAGCGAGTTCTTCCGTACTGGTATGACTACTCAGAACACAGCTATCCTGTCAGTTAACTCTGGTAAGACAGGTGTTCGTTTCAGCGTTACCGATATGCGTAACAAGGACATTCTGCCTAATACACACATGAGTCGTGATAACTTCAACCTGCGTGTAAACACATCGGCAGGTCCTGTTGATTTCGACTTCACAGCCAACTATACTCGCGAGGATGTTAAGAACCGTCCTGCACTGGGCGACTCTCAGAGCAATATCGGTAAGAACCTCATGACACTGGCTGGTACTTACAATCAGGCTTGGTTGCAGCACTACCAGACCGAGGATGGTGACTATGCCAACTGGAATGGTAACGATCAGTATAACAAGAACCCTTATTGGGATCTGTACAAGAACGAGAACACCACTGGTAAGGATGTGTTCCGTCTTACTGGTAAGGCCATCTGGAATATCACCGACCACTTGAAGTTGCAGGGTACCATCGGTACCGATATGAACTTCATGTCGTTCCAGGATTTCATCTGCCGCACTACTCCTGGTAAGCAGGCTGGACAGCTGCAGAACCAGAAGTTCACAAACCGCACTTTGAACGCCGAGCTGTTGGCACTCTATAACAACCAGTTTGGCGATTTCGATGTAAACGCTACCCTTGGTGGTAACATCTTCAAGGTAAACAATAAGACTGATATCTTTACTGGTACCGACCAGCAGATGAAGGATATCATTGCTATCATGAACTATGCCGAGCAGAGCATTCAGCAGAATACTTACAAGAAGCAGATTAACTCTATCTTCGGTTCGGCTAGCGTAGGTTATCAGCACACCTACTATCTCGAGGCTACCGTACGTGGTGATAAGTCATCTACTCTGCCTATTAATAATAATGTATATATCTATCCTTCGTTCTCAGGTAGCGTTGTATTCTCTGAGTTCATCAAGAACAAGAGCCTGATTAACTATGGTAAGATTCGTGCTTCGTGGGCACAGGTAGGTAGCGATACCGATCCTTATCAGCTGGCGCTGAACTACACCACAGGTAAGTACTCTTACGGTGGTTATGTAATTGGTATGATTAACAACAACACCCAGCCTAACAAGGACCTGAAGCCAACCCGTACCAACAGCTTTGAGCTGGGATTGGAGATGAAGTTCTTCAAGGGCCGTCTGGGTCTGGATGTAACTTACTACAACCAGTTGTCAAAGGATCAGATTATCGGTCTGGCTTCTTCGTCAACTTCTGGTTATAACTATCGCCTCATCAACGCTGGTGAGATTCAGAACAAGGGTATCGAGATTGCACTAAACGGTCGCGTGCTGCAAATCAAGGATTTCGCATGGGATGCTGGTGCAAACTTCTCAAAAAACACCAATAAGGTTAAGTCACTCATCGACGGTATGGACTACTTCGAGCTTGAGAAGGCTACCTGGTGTGGTGTTAGCGTAGGTGCCGAGGTTGGTAAGAACTACGGTTCAATCATCGGTAAGGACTTTAAGCGCACAGCCGACGGACAGGTAATTATCAATGCCGAGAGCGGTCTGCCCGAGGTTGATGATCAGACTCACACCCTGGGTAATGCCTCTTGGGATTGGACAGGTGGTTTCTACTCTACCTTTACTTATAAGAACTTCCGCCTCTCAGCAGGTTTCGACGTTAAGGTTGGTGCCGACCTCTTCTCGATGTCAATGCGTTCGGCCTATGCTACAGGTAAAGCCAATGGCACACTCGAGGGCCGCGAGGAGTGGTACCGTTCTGAGGAGCTGCGTAAGCAGGCTAATATGACACTTGATGAGTGGCGTGCTGCCGGAAAGTGCGAGGGACTGATTGTTCCTGGTGTTATCGACAATGGTGATGGTACATACCGTCAGAACGATATCCCCGTTAACCCCGAGTCGTACTGGAAGACTGCTACCGAGAATGCACCTTCGATGTTTATCTACGACAACTCGTATGTAAAGTGCCGCGAAATCACCTTCGGCTACTCCTTCCCCGAGAAGTGGCTGGGTAAGACCGTGAAGGGCCTCAACGTTTCGTTCGTTGCTCGTAACCCATTCATCGTATGGAAGAACATTCCTAACATCGATCCTGACTCAGGTTACAACACCTCAGGACTTGGTTTGGAGTATGGTTCGCTGCCTTCACGCCGCAGCTATGGTATCAATGTAAACGTAAAATTTTAATTAGCATCAGTTATTATGATTACCAAATATATTAAGAAAACCCTTTTCGCTGGTATGGTTGGCTGTACCTTCCTGGCTACTGCATCTTGCAGCGATAGTTACATGGAGGAGCTCAATACCGACGAGACCAAGGCGTCATCGATTGCTCCAAGCGCCCAGCTCACTACAGCATTGCTGCAGACCTATGGCGACTTCGGACTGATGGACACCTATCGTAGCTACATTACTGGTTTTACACAGCACTTCGCAGGTGGATGGAACGTTAGCAACTATGCTGGTAGCGTACATGCACAGGACGATCAGATGCGCCTGATTTGGGACCAGTACTATGCTGTGGCTATCAAGAATATTGTAGATGCCATCGCAAATTCTGAGGATATGCCAAACACCAATGCCGCTCTGCGCATTCACCGTGTTTACCTCATGTCGGTTCTTACCGATACCTATGGCGATATTCCTTGTACCGAGGCTGGTTTAGGCTTTGTTAAAGGTATTTCTAATCCTAAGTACGATACTCAGGAGGAGATTTATAACTTCTTCTTCGATGAGTTGGCTGCTTGTGTAGATCAGCTTGGTACTGGCACCGATAATATTGGTGGCGACGTAACCAGCCTGTATGGCGATCCTGCAGCTTGGCGTAAGTATGCCAATGCCCTGCGCCTGCGCTTTGCTATGCGCATCAGCGATGTGAACCCTACTAAGGCTCAGCAGGAGTTCGAGATGGCCCTCTCGGCTAATGGCGGTTATATCGCTTCTGAGGCCGACGATGCCTACATTATCTATACCGACAGCCCCTTTACTCTCTACGACGGCTCACGCGACCTTGATTTCCGTGTAAACGCACTTGGCGAGATTCTGTATGGCCAGGATCCTACTTCGCCAACATTTATCTGCTCCACATTCTTCAATATCTTAAAGGATAACAACGATCCACGCCTTTATCGCATCTGTCGTCACTACATCAACACCAACCGTTCGGAGATTAAGCCCGACCGCGAGTGGAATATCGATGTTACTGATGAGGTTATTGCTTATCTCGACAAGGTTGATACCTATACCGCTTGTGTACCAGGTGCTGCCTGGTGGAGCGATTGGGTAAATGCACCTGCTAACTCTGAGATTCCTACACTCGAGAAGTATGTAAAAATGTATCCCGAGGCTGGTTTCGATCAGAACAACTTCAATGCGCGTATGATTCGTCCATTCCTCTCTATCGACTTTGAGATGCCCGAATGTCCTGGTACACTCATCAACTCAGCCGAGGTAGAGTTCCTGCTGGCCGAGGCAAAGCTCAAGGGATGGAATGTTAACGGTACCGTTGAGGAGCACTTCAAGGCTGGTATCAAGGCTTCGATGGCCTGGATGAACAACCACTATCTGCAGAACAAGGATAAGATTGCCGATGCCGATATCGATGCCTACATCAATGGTTTGATGAACGCTGGCGTGCTTACTGCCAATGCTAAGGAGGCCATCAACACTCAGGCTTACATCCTGCACATGATGAACCCTGCTGAGGCTTGGGCTAACCTGCGTCGTTCCGACTATCCTGTACTGGCCGATCGTACAAAGTTGCCTATCCGTTCCGACTTTACTTACGACGATGCTAATCTGTCAACACCTAATCGCCTGCGTTACCCCATCCTGGAGAACCAGTACAACAGCGAGAACTACAAGGCTGCCATCGAGCGCATGGGTGGCAAGGACGATTGGCACAAGCGTCTCTGGTGGGACACAAGCGATATCAATGTCGAGTAATAATTTTAAAGAAATAATTGCATTATGATTACTAAGAATATATCAAAATATCTCGCCATGTTCTTCATGGTTTGCGGCATGGCTGCTAATACAGCTTGCACATCTGATGAGGATCCGTTCTTCACGGCTGGCGAGGACGATTATCCCCGTATCCTGAATACGGATATCCCCGAAGGTAAGGGTGGCGAGCCTGGCGTGCTCATGACCATCGAGCGCACCCAGAACTTCCAGTTCGACGTAATGGTTACCCCCGTTAAATACACCACCGTTACCTGGCTTATCGACGATGAGCAGGTAGCCGAAGGTCTTTCTATCGACACACCTGTACTGGCTGGCGAGCACATCGTAAAGATTGTAGCTGCTACCACTAAGGGCCTTGAAACCTCACGTACCTGCAAGCTCGTTGTTCTGCCTGCCGAGGGTGATCCCTCACTGGCCGGCGACGGCAAATCACGTTGGCTCACTATCGGTAGCACCAAAACTATCGATTGCACCAATGCTGCTAACGTAACCAAGGTGTTCGTGGGCAAGCAGGAGGCTAGCAACGTATCGTTTGCAAACGGAAAACTTACCTTTACTGTTCCCAGCATCGCCGAGGGCGAGTACACTGTTGTTATCGAGGCCGATGGCGCACGTTATGGTTGCGGTGTATTCACAGTTAGCAATACCGAGTATGTTGATCCAGGCGTAAAGGAGACTGTACTCTGGGAGGGCAGCACCGAGATTAACTGGGGCGATGCAAACGTTACTGTCTCAGCTGCCGATATGGCTAATGTGCCTGTAGGCGCTACCATCCGTTTGGTTTACGAAATGGTCGATATGCCTGATGGCTATCACGCTTTGCGTATCACCACACCTTGGTGGGGCGATAATGCCGAGGATCAGATCGTAGCTCAGTTCGACCTCACAGCCGACACACCAAACCCATTCGAGTTCACCTACACCGAAGCCAACAAGGCAATTGTAGATGAGCGTGGAGGTATGCTCCTTGTAGGCTACGGTTACAAGCTTACAAAGGTGGTTGCTGTAGAGAATGTAGCTCCTGCCGAGACCACCCTTTGGGAAGGCGGCATCGAGATTAACTGGGGCGATGCAAACGTTACTGTCTCAGCTGCCGATATGGCTGCTGTGCCTGTTGGCGCTACTGTGCATGTTTACTACCAGATGGCCGATATGCCTGATGGCTATCATGCCCTGCGTATCACCACACCTTGGTGGGGCGATAATGCCGAGGATCAGATCGTAGCTCAGTTCGACCTCACAGCCGACACACCAAACCCATTCGAGTTCACCTACACCGAAGCCAACAAGGCAATTGTAGATGAGCGTGGAGGTATGCTGCTTGTAGGCTACGGTTACAAGCTTACCAAGGTAACATTTTCGAAGTAAATAAAACATCTATACTACCATGAAACATCAAGGGCTGGTATTCCTCCACACGGATACCAGCCCTCATTTTGTTTAACCATTATATCACAACTTATTTTAAGGTGATAATTGCGAAATCTCTCAACCTCTCACTCAAATCTTCTGAAACTTGCATAAATACTGGGGATAGAGGAGGATGAGAGGTTGCTCCAACCTCTCATGTGGCTAAAACGCTTTGTATATAAAGGTTTCAAAGGTATTGAGTGAAAGGTGGAGAGGTTTTTGCAAAAAAATCATGCCACCATTAATGCTGACATGAGTACTTATTAGATATGACTCCAGTACGCCTTAGGAAGTACTACAGTACGCTTACTAAAGTACTCGAGTACTCCAACGGAAGTACTTGAACTTTCTTGCCGATATAAAATAAGCCGCAACCCGGAAATGGGCTGCGGCTTGGTATTTAGGGAATGTATTCGACTTATGCGAATGGATTCTCTGTTGGGTAGTAATCGCCCTTGGGGAAGTTGTAGTCGATTTCCTCAACGGGGATGCCCATGTACTTGAGAACCTCCCAGAGATACTTACCCTGATGGCCGAGACAATTTTTCCGCCAATTATTTCTTTGTTTCAGAAAAAATCGTTAACTTTGCCAACCTAAAGTCAAACCATATAAAGTCACAGGTGGTGATTAGATAATGAAACAAACAGAATTACTTTGCAAAACTATTGAGCAAGCGCTTCATCAGGAGATACGCACGCCAAAAGATTTCGACCAGCTGAGAGAACGCATCTTTCTGCGATTACATCAGATGCTTAGTGCCACAACCCTTAAACGTGTGTGGGGCTACTTAGACAATGAGGGCGAACCAAGCGTGAGAACACTCGATACCTTAGCCCAGTTCATTGGTTACAAGAACTATCAGGCGTTTTGCATGCACTCTCCTGCTGATGGCATGGAGCCAAGTAATCTGGCCATGAATCGCCATCTGGATGTAAATGCCGACCTTGCTGTGGGAGAATGCTTAACACTCTATTGGCTACCTGACAGAGTGTGTCATATCCGCTATGAGGGCGATATGCGTTTTGTGGTTACAGCATCAGAGAACACTCGTCTGAAAGCAAACGATACCTTTTGCTGTAGTCTGATTATCGAAGGTGAGCCACTATATCTTAGTCAGTTGCAACAGGGCGATCAGGAACAAACCAATTATGTTTGTGGCAAACGGGGAGGCATTAGATATGAGCGATGATGCTTCAAGCTACATAGTAAGTGATTTCGAGGGACTCAGCTCCACCTTCTCCGAGATGGTTGAATTGCCATCTACGGGCTATTGTCGTTTGTACAAAGCCAAACGCTATGGGCGATGGTTTCTGCTCAAATGTCTGAAGCAGGAACTATCATCCGATACCGCCTATCAACAGTTGCTTCGCAAGGAATTCGAGATTATGATGCGCTTGCAGCATCCATCTATCATGCAAGCCATTGGTATGGAGGATGTTTTGATAGCTGACGGGCATTACGAACGATGCCTCATAGCCGAATGGATTGATGGCGAGACGCTGGCTCAATATCTTGAGGCCAATCCCAGTCGTAGCGATCGCCAACGCATAGCTATCGATTTGGCAGAGGCTTTGGCCTACATTCATCACCAACAAGTGGTACATCGCGATCTGAAGCCCTCAAACATCATGATTACCTACAACGGCAGTTATGTGAAGATTATCGACTTCGGACTAGCTGATACCGATAGTCATGCCATACTGAAACAACCTGCTGGCACATTGAAGTATATGGCTCCAGAGCAAGCCACAAAAGCTCTACCAGATGTTCGTAACGATATCTATTCGCTGGGAGTCATACTTCTGGAAATGGATATATATAAAAAGGTGGCTGAGCGATGTCTACGCCCCATCCATCAACGCTATCAGAATATGGACGATCTGCTTGCCGCCCTTCATCAGCAGCGCAAGTGGCATTTCAAGCTTATGGCATCAGCCATGATAGCCCTGGTTGTCATCTTTGCTTTGATAGCAAAAGTGAATGCGATAAGTCATAAAGCCTCTGATTTAGAGAAACATACGGCTGAGCTTAATTTTCAGGTGAAAGTGCTGAACCACGAGATTATTGGCTTCGAGGACCCTGAGGCAAAGCAAAAATGCATCAGCCATTGGGATTATGATCACGATGGTGAACTGAGCTATCAAGAAGCAGCCTCAGTAAAGTCGCTTGGCGATGTGTTTACAAAGGACACGCTGTTGCGATCGTTCCCAGAACTGGAACACTTTACTGGTCTTAACGAAATTGATGCTTGTGCCTTTTGGGATTGCACCCACCTGGAGTCAATCCGCATACCTCGAACGGTACGTTTTATCCGCCAGAGTGCCTTTCGCCATACAGGTCTGCAGATGATAACCATCCCCAGTAGTGTCGTAGCTATAGGCGACCATATACTGGAAGAGTGTCCTGAGCTTGAAACAGTCATCTTCGAATCAGTATTACCCAACACCAACGATGGTGCTCATCATCTGGTTGACTGCCCCAAACTCTCTGCTATCTTTGTGCCAGAGTTCTATATGACAGAAACGAATGAGAAGAAATCTTGGCAGAGTCTCAAACCATATATCCATAAGTATATAGAGTTTCGCGATCCGGCAGTTAAGTCCGTCTGTGTTAGTCATTGGGATAGTAATGGCGATGGCGAATTGTCTATAGACGAGGCTATGGCTGTTACCTCGCTTGGTGGTGCTTTTTCTGGAAATACGGCTATACGCAGCTTTGATGAGTTGCGCTATTTCACAGGCTTGAAAGAGATAGAGGCAAGTGCTTTCGAACTTTGCAATAATCTTAAGTCTGTACAACTGCCTCGCTCTGTAGAAACGCTTGGCGAGAATGCCTTTCTGAAATGCGACTTTAACGCGTTTTACATCCCATCTGGCGTCACTCATATTGCCTCGACAGCATTGGGTGGAAACCATCATCTGTGTAAGGTAGAAATAAGTGCCGATAATCCCGTTTATGATAGTCGTGAAGATTGCAATGCCATTATAGAAACTGCTACCAATCAGATGGTTACAGGTAGTGTTACAGCCTTTATACCCAATAGCATAACGAGTCTTAGCGACGAATGCTTTAATTGGTTTAATCGTCCTGAGGTTACCATTCCCGCTCAGATTACAAGCATTGGACCATGGAGTTTCGCTTGTGTCTTCCAGAGAGTTTATTGCGAATCGTCTGTTCCGCCAGCTTATAGTTCGCTTGGCGGTAGTGCCCATTTATTCCCTACAGAGCATCCTCATCCAGAAATCTACATTCCTTATGGTTCAGTCGAAGCATATAGCAAGACTGAAGGTTGGAACCTCTTTGTCCATCGTCTTCATGAATTCCCAGCTAAACCAGCACCCGTAACAACAGATTTTTCATACTATTTTAAAACTTGGACCAATTTGGACCAATTAAGTTTCCTGAATTTCGATTAATTTTGCACCGAAATTAAATTTTTCGGCTCACAATGCAACTTAATTCAGAAAAATATTATACCTTTTCACCAATGGTTAGAAATAGCCATTGTTTTCGAGGAGAGCTAATAAGCTTTGACCCGTCAGAGAATCTGGAAAATTCAAAGTATGCGGGCGAGAAGACTGAAAGCTGCTTCTCCTGCAGTAGCATATATACCGCTAACTCCGCTATGGAGTCGGCTCACATATATACCTGCAGGTGTGAGCCGATTTTCATTCTTACGCATACAGGTATTCCAGAACCTTCTGACTAGGGATGTCAAGAAGGCTCACACTCATGTGCCTGTATGAGAACCTATTTGGAATAAATATTATCCGTTAAACAATTAAATTTTAAAAGTATGAAAACAAAATTCATGTCAGTTTCGATGAGTTTACTCATCGCAGGTTTCACATTGTGCGCTTGTACAGAAGGTCTTGGTGGTGTAGGTGACAACCCAATTACTCCAGAGACTCCAACTACTCCTGATGAGCCAGAGACACCTGAGACACCAACAGAGATTAAGGGTATTCTTTCTGAGATTTCGGTTGAATCTGAGGGCAATAACGGCGTTCTTGCTTTCACTTATGGTGATGATGGTAAGGTTACAAAAGCTGCTTATAAAAGCGTAGATCCATTTACAGGTGATTCTTACGAAGGATTATCATGCACCTTTACCTATGAAACTGATAAAATAACCGTAAAGGCCAAAAGAGACGATAATGTAGAGACTAAGGTCTATACCCTTACCGATGGTGTTGTTACAAAATATGCAGATGATTATGGCTACGATGAGTTTACCTATAAGGATGGTAAACTGATTGGTTTCAAGGCCTGGGAGAAAAATGAAGAGTCAGGTGAAATGGAAACTGATGAATTATTTGATTTTTCTTGGAATGAAAATGTTATTGCTAGTTACGAAAGATATGAACTGAATGACCAAGAAGAAAAAGAAGATGTAAATAATTACACCGTAACCTATGGTACAGTTAAGGCTGGCGTTCTTGCTAATATCTTCTTCTATGGTGGTGGAGTCTTTGAGCTTCCTTTCTATGTAGAGGATTTGGCTGAATCAGCTCCTATCTTCGACAAACTTGGCGCAATGCCTGAGTATCTGCCTGAGAAGTTGGTTAGAACTTGGAAAGAAGAAGGAAATGATGTCACAAGAACCATTACTGCAAAATACACCTTGGATAGCAACAACCTTGTTACTAAGGTCGTTGTCAAGGTTGTTGAAGGCGAAAATACCGAAGAGACAACTTACAACCTTAAGTGGAAGTAATCCTATCACAATTTATATAAATCAAAAAAGCCGCAACCTTGAAAGTTGCGGCTTTATTATTTAGAATGTATCGCTTATGCGAATGGATTCTCTGTTGGGTAGAAGTTACCCTTAGGGAAGTTGTAATCGATCTCGTCAACGGGGATGCCCATGTACTTGAGAACCTCCCACAGGTACTTACCAGCGTGATCGAACATCACAGCGCAGTGGTGTGGGTAGTGCTTCTCGATGAGCACGTGACGATAGAAGCGGCTCATGTTCTTAACACCGAAGATACCGATAGAACCGAATGAGCGTGTAGCTACAGGAATAACCTCACCCTGAGCGATGTAAGCGCGGAGCTTGGTGTCGGCTGTGCTCTGCAGACGATAGATAGTAGCCTTGCCTGGCTTGATGTCGCCCTCGAGAGTACCGTTTGTTACCTCTACAGGCAGAGCGCGTGCCATGATGCGCTGGAAGCACATGCTGCAGTTGCAAACCTTAGAAGAAGCGGTGTTACCACAGTGGAAGCCCATGAAGATCTCCTTGTCGGTGTACTCGTCGCACAGGAACTTCTTGCCCTTGATGCTCTCCTCGTACATATCGTTAGGAACGGTGTTGTTGATGTCGAGCAGTGTAACGGCATCCTCTGTGATGCAAGTACCGATGAACTCAGACAGTGTTCCGTAGATATCAACCTCGCAGCTAACGGGGATACCGCGGCTGGTGAGACGGCTGTTTACATAGCAAGGAACGAAACCAAACATGGTCTGGAAAGCAGGCCAGCACTTGGTGGTGAGTGATACGAACTGGCGGCAGCCCTTGTGAGCCTCGATCCAGTCGGTCAGAGTGAGCTCATACTGAGCGAGCTTAGGCAGAACAGAAGGAATCTTGTTGCCAGCACCCAGCTCATTAGCCATATCCTTCACTACATCGTCGATACGTGGATCGCCCTGGTGCTTCTGGAACGACTCCAGCAGGTCGAGCTCTGAGTTCTCCTCGATTTCAACATCGAGATCATACAGGGCACGGATAGGAGCGTTACAAGCCAGGAAGTTGTTTGGACGAGGACCGAAGCTGATAATCTTCAGGTTCTGCAGACCAACGATAGCGCGAGCGATTGGCAGGAACTCGTGGATGAGCTCTGCACAGTGGTCAGCATCACCAACTGGCTCCTCTGGGATGTAAGCACGAGTCTTACGCAGAGACAGAGCGTGGCTGGCATTCAGCATACCACAGTAAGCATCGCCACGACCATCAATCAGGTCGTTCTGAGTTTCCTCGGCAGCAGCACAGAACATAGCAGGGCCATTGAAATACTTAGCCAGCATGGTCTCAGAAATCTCAGGACCGAAGTTACCAAGATATACACAGAGTGCATTACATCCTGCCTTATTGATATCCTCGAGGGCCTGCTGCATGTGGATTTCGCTCTCAACAATGCAGATAGGGCACTCGTAGATGCCATCCTTACCGAATTTCTTCTCATACGCAGCGATAACAGCCTTACGACGGTTAACAGCTAATGACTCAGGAAAACAGTCGCGAGATACAGCGACGATTCCAACTTTAATTTTAGGTACGTTGTTCATATTAAAATGAGTTTGTTAATAAAGTAATGATTTTCGTTTCAAGCCACAAAGTTATAACTTAATCCCGAAATCACAAAGAATTTTAGAAAAAATAACAGCCGATGATACAATTCTAATATATGGATGATACATTTAAAACATATTTTTGTTACCTTTGCAAACGTAATGGAACAGTTAAAAGAAAAATACGAAAAGTTTAAAGCTTGGCAGATAAAGCCTCACGAGGTGGTGAAGCTATCGGCCGAGAAGCATGTTTGTGCCACTTGCGGCACAGAGTTTCATGGCAACTACTGCCCCAGATGCGGACAGAAAGCTGCCATCGGTCGTTACTCGTTCAAGTCGGCTTTTCTGTTGTTTCTCGATGTGTGGGGATTAGGCAACCGAGGCATGTTCCGTACCATTCGCGATTTGTTGCTGCGACCTGGCTATATGATTCGCGACTATCTGAACGGTATGCAGATGGCGTATTTCCCTCCTTTCAAGATGTTCTTCCTATTAATAGCCCTCTCGGTTCTGGTAGAATCGGGCCTTAATGTGAAGTTTGAAAATACCATCAATAAAACCAAGAAAGAGTCTGTACAGGGATTGAATGATATAAATACCAATACCCAAATAAACGAAACCGATGCTAACAAAATCGTTACTGATACGTTTGACATTATCGGAAAACCCATCATCGTTCAAACAGCCCAAAACAAGCATAATAAAGTCATCAATATTAACGGCGAATCGATTGAAACAAAAATTTTAAAGAAATTAGAAAACATCGTAAATTGGATTATCGACAACCAAACTCTAGTTTCTTTCCTTTGGCTTATCACGCTTTCATTACCATTATACCTGTTTTTCCACAAGAATCCTAATATACCAGACTTACGTTATTCGGAGTGTTTCGTAGCGATGGTATATATCACAAATATGATGACAATTATTAGTACAGCTGGCAGCTTTTTCTTGCCAGGAAAATCTACGGCGATAGAATTACTATCGTATATACTTTCTATCGTACCGATGAAACAGCTGTTCGGATTTAGTTACAAGCGCACCATCGCCAAACTGATAGGCGCCTTTGTACTGCTTACAATTGCAGGCATAACACTCATTGTTATGATAGTTTGTTTGGGCATATATTTGCTACATCTGTTATAATCGTGATGACTGAAACAATATTTTGCTTATTAAATTTGGTTTTTTCTGCGATTTGCACTAACTTTGCACCCGCATTAATAATGTACGGAAACAAAATAATATATAGATACAATGGATTACAATTTCAGAGACATCGAACAGAAATGGCAGAAGCGATGGGTTGAGAATGGAACCTATCGTGTGGTGGAAGACAAGAACAAGAAGAAATTCTATGTATTGAACATGTTCCCCTACCCATCAGGAGCAGGTTTGCACGTAGGTCACCCACTTGGCTATATCGCCAGTGATATCTATGCCCGCTACAAGCGTCAGCAGGGATATAACGTACTGAACCCCATGGGTTACGATGCTTACGGACTGCCCGCCGAGCAGTACGCTATCCAGACTGGTCAGCACCCTGAGAAGACCACCTTCGACAACATTAACCGTTACCGCTCGCAGCTGGATAAAATCGGTTTCAGTTTCGACTGGGAGCGCGAGGTTCGTACTTGTGATCCTATCTACTATAAGTGGACCCAGTGGGCCTTCCAGCGCATGTTCAAGAGTTACTTCAGCACTTCATCGCACAAGGCCCAGCCTACCATCAAGCTGATTGAGCACTTTGAGCTGATGGGTACCGAGAACTGTAATGCTCTTGGTACAGAGGAGCTGCACTTTACTGCTGCCGAGTGGAATGCCTTCTCGGAGAAGAAAAAGCAGGAGGTATTGATGAACTACCGTATAGCCTATTTGGCCGAGACAATGGTTAACTGGTGCCCTGCACTTGGTACCGTACTTGCCAACGACGAGGTTATTAACGGTGTATCAGAGCGTGGTGGTTATCCTGTAGAGCAGAAGAAGATGCGCCAGTGGTGTCTGCGTGTATCGGCTTACGCTCAGCGACTGCTTGACGGACTTGATACTATCGACTGGACCGACTCGCTGAAGGAAACCCAGCGCAACTGGATTGGACGTTCAGAGGGTACTGAGGTTGAGTTTAACGTTGCCGACAGCGATAAGCACTTTACCATCTTTACCACTCGTGCCGATACTATGTTTGGTGTAACCTTCATGGTGCTGGCTCCTGAATCAGATCTCGTAGCCGAGCTGACAACTGCCGACCAGAAAGCTGCAGTAGATGAGTACCTGGCTTATGTAAAGAAGCGCACAGAGCGTGAGCGCCAGATGGACCACAAGGTAACAGGTGTGTTCTCAGGTAGCTACGCTATCAATCCATTTACCGACGAAAAGATCCCCATCTGGATTTCAGAATATGTACTGGCAGGCTATGGTACAGGTGCCATTATGGCTGTACCTGCTCACGATAGTCGCGACTACGCCTTTGCCAAGCACTTCAACCTGCCCATCATCCCACTGATTGAGGGTGCTGACGTAAGCGAGGAGAGCTACGATGCCAAGGAGGGTATTGTTTGCAACTCTTCATCAGCTAAGTTCAGTTTGAATGGTTTGACTGTTAAGGAGGCCATCGCTGCCACCAAGAAATATGTTACCGAGCAGGGCTTGGGACGTGTAAAGGTTAACTACCGTTTGCGCGATGCCATCTTCTCACGTCAGCGCTACTGGGGTGAGCCATTCCCTGTTTACTACAAGGACGACATGCCTTACATGATTCCAAAGGAGTGTCTGCCTCTCGAGTTGCCTGAGATTGATGAGTACAAACCAACCGAGACTGGTGAGCCACCATTGGGACGCGCTAAGATGTGGGCTTGGGATACTAAGACCGACAAGGTGGTATCGAAGGATGAGATCGACAACAAGACCGTATTCCCACTCGAGCTGAACACCATGCCTGGTTTCGCAGGCTCATCAGCCTACTATCTGCGCTATATGGATCCCAAGAACGAGCAGGCTCTTGTTAGCAAGGATGCAGATGAGTACTGGCGTAACGTAGACTTGTACGTAGGTGGTACCGAGCACGCTACCGGTCACCTGATTTACTCACGTTTCTGGAATAAGTTCCTCTTTGATTCAGGTTACAGCTGCGAGGACGAGCCATTCAAGAAGCTGGTTAACCAGGGTATGATTCAGGGTCGTTCTAACTTCGTATATCGTATCGAGGACGAGGGTGCCGATAAGGGTAAGTTCGTAAGTCTGAACCTGAGAAAGAACTACAAGGAAACTACTCCTATCCACGTAGATGTAAACATCGTATCGGCTGATATTCTGGACATTGAGGCCTTTAAGGCTTGGCGCCCGGATTATAACAATGCTGAGTTCATCCTCGAAGATGGCAAATACATCTGTGGTTGGGCTATCGAGAAGATGTCGAAGTCGATGTTCAATGTGGTTAATCCCGATATGATTGTAGAGAAGTATGGTGCCGACACCCTGCGTCTTTACGAAATGTTCCTGGGTCCTGTTGAGCAGAGTAAGCCTTGGGATACCAACGGTATCGATGGTTGTCACCGCTTCCTGAAGAAGTTCTGGAACCTCTTCCAGAATGGATTCGACGAGGGTGCTGCTACACCCGAGAACCTGAAGAGCATACACAAGCTTATCAAGAAAGTATCTACCGATATCGAGACATTCAGCTATAACACATCTATCTCGGCCTTCATGATCTGCGTGAACGAGCTGGGCCAGCAGAAGTGTAAGAACAAGGAGATGCTGAAGACTCTCGTTATACTGATTGCTCCATTTGCACCCCATATGGCCGAAGAGCTGTGGGAGATGCTGGGTGAGCAGGGTAGTGTATGCGACTCACAGTGGCCAAAGTGGGAAGAGAAATATCTGGTTGAAAGTGAGGCCAAACTTGGTGTTGCCTTTAATGGTAAAACTCGCTTTGATATGACTTTCCCTGCTGATGCCGACAATAAGACCATCGAGGAGGCTGTACTGGCCGATGAGCGCGCTCAGAAGTACCTCGAAGGTTTCCAGGTAGCAAAGGTTATCATCGTCCCTAAGCGTATGGTGAACATTGTATTAAAGAAATAATGACTATCGATCACAAGATGATTTGGAATGAGGTCAAGGACTATATGTTTATAGCCCTTGGCCTTCTTCTCTATACCATCGCCTTTACAGTATTCCTGATGCCATATCAGATTGTTGCTGGAGGCGTAACTGGTTTATCAGCTATTATTTACTACGCCACAGGTTTCCATTTGGAAAATACCTATATCATTATCAACGGCATATTATTGGTGGTTGCCTTGAAGATATTAGGCTATAAGTTCCTGATGAAGACCATTTTTGCCATTTTTACGCTTTACTTCATGTTGAAGTTTGCTCAGGATATTATTCCTAAGCAGGAAAACGGCTTGCCGTTTAAGCTCATGGGCGAGGGACAGGACTTTATGTCGATGATTATCGGCTGTGTGATTACAGGTATCGCGCTGGCCACCGTATTCTTGCATAACGGTTCAACAGGTGGTACCGATATCATAGCTGCATCAGTCAACAAGTACCATCCTGCCGTATCGCTGGGTAACGTACTGATTGCTGCCGACTTCTGTATCATTGGTTCGTGTATGTTCTTCCCCCAGTTCGGCACCTATCTCGAACGTGCCCATAAGGTTATGTTCGGTTTCTGCGTGATGGCGATGGAGAACTATGTATTGGATTACGTGATGAATGCCCGTCGCCAGTCGGTACAGTTCATGATTTTCACCCGTAAATGGCAGGAGATAGCCAATGCTATCGGTACCGAAACCAAGCATGGTGTAACTATTCTGGATGGTCACGGATGGTACACAGGAAAACAAGTAAAAGTGCTTTGTATCCTGGCCCGAAAGAACGAGAGTATTTATATCTTCCGTCTCATTAAGATGATCGACCCCAATGCGTTTGTATCGCAGTCGAGCGTAATCGGTGTATATGGCGAAGGCTTCGATGAGATGAAAGTAAAAGTTAAGAAGAGAGAAGAACAGAAAAAAATGAAAATAGTATTTGCCACCAATAATCTGAATAAGCTGAGCGAGGTTAGAAAGATTCTTGGCAACAAGTTCGAAGTGCTATCGCTTGGCGAAATAGGTTGTCACGACGACATACCTGAGAAGGGTCAGACACTGAAGGATAATGCCCTTATAAAAGCCCAGTGGGTTTACGATAAGTATCATGTTAACTGCTTTGCCGATGATACAGGCTTGGAAGTTGATGCCCTTGGAGGTGCACCTGGTGTATATAGTGCCAGATATGCCGGCGGTGTAGGTCACGACTCTGAGGCTAACATGAAAAAGCTGCTCTCCGAACTCGAGAACAACGATAATCGTAAAGCCCGATTCCGCACCGTTATCGCCCTTATCATCGATGGAAAGGTAACTACCTTTGATGGTATCGTAAACGGTGTTATCACCGAAAGCAAAAGAGGTGGTGAAGGTTTTGGATACGATCCAATCTTTATGCCTGATGGCTATAACAAGACATTTGCCGAGTTGGGCACAGGTATTAAGAACAACATCAGTCATCGCGCCAAAGCCGTACAAAAGCTGGCTGATTATCTATTAAAAAGGTAGCGTATGAAGAGGTTGCTAGCCATCGTATTTACAGTATGCTATTGCTTTATGGCAACAGCGCAAATAGGTACATGGCGCAACTATCTGGCCTATTACGATGTTCAACAGATATGCAAGACCGACAATGAGCTGTTTGTGCTGGCATCGAACGGTCTTTATCAGTATAATCTTAATGATGCGAGTATCACAACCTATGATAAAGTAAACGGGTTAAGTGATACCCGCATCACTCATATAGCCTGGAATCAAAAAGCCAAGCGATTGATAGCCGTTTACGAAAACTCGAATATCGACTTAATAGAACCCGATGGCGACATTATTAATATCTCAGCCCTCTATACCAAATCGATAACCGAGGATAAAACGGTTACAGCCATCTCTATCGATGACGTGTACGCTTATCTCACCACTAGTTTTGCTATCATTAAAGTAAACATGCTGAAGGCTGAGATATCAGAGACTTATACTAAGAATCATCCCGATTATACGCACAATCTGCAACCTTATCAGGATGATTACAATCAGTATATCGCTACCGTATCAACCCTTAATCCAGGCGGACCAGCTTATAACCGTTTCTACCAGTCGAAATTCATCAATAACAAGCTATATACCACAGGTGGCTATTTCTTGCCTGCAATGCCCGATAATACCCTTCCAGGCACCATTCAGGTGTATGATGGTAACAACTGGACGCTGTATCAGGAGCAGATAAACGAGATAACAGGCTACGCTTATGTAGATATCTGCTGTATTGATGCCGATCCTAACGACCCAGAACATGTGTTTGCCGGAGGTAGATGCGGACTCTACGAATTTAAGAACGGTAAGCTTATTACCTATTATAATAAGGATAACAGTCCGCTGATGGCTGCCATCGACAGAGGTAAGCAACTTGGTAACGATTACCTATTAATATTAGGTATAAAGTTCGATGCTAAAGGTAATCTCTGGGTACTTAACAGTTTGGCTAACGGGGTTAGCTTATTGGAGCTTACAAGCGATAAGGAATGGATTAGTCATCACCACCAAGAGCTTACCGATGAGAATGGAATTACAGTATCAGGACTTTCAAATATGATGTTTGATAGTCGTGGACTGCTTTGGTTTACAAACAACTTTTGGCAGAATCCATCAGTATTCTGCTACGATACCAATCAAGACGTGATACTGAAATACGACCAGATTATTAATCAAGACTATACCAAATATGCCATCTACCACACCAACTGTATTGCCGAAGATAAAGAAGGTAATATGTGGATAGGTACAGATGTTGGTCCGTTTATGATTCAGGAGTCAGAAATCGGACAGTCATCAGTAACCTTCTATCAGGTTAAAGTGCCACGTAACGATGGTACGAATTATGCTGACTATTTGTTGAATGGAGTAGCCATCAACAGCATTGCCGTAGATGGTGGAAATCGTAAATGGTTTGGCACAGATGGCGCTGGCATTTTCCTCATTTCGTCAGATAATTTGATACAAGAAAAGAGCTTTACTACCGATAATTCAAAGCTGCTTTATAACAACATCTCGTCTATCGCCATCAATCCACAATCGGGCGAGGTTTTCTTCCTCTCGGATAATGGTTTATGTTCGTACCAGAGCAATGCTGTAGAACCCAACGAGCAGATGACTAAAGATAACGTGATAGCTTATCCCAACCCTGTTACACCCGATTATACTGGCTTGGTTACTATTACTGGATTAAGCTACGATGCCGATGTGAAGATTACAACAGCCACTGGCACCATTGTAGCCGAAGGACGTAGTAATGGCGGTATGTTTAACTGGAATTGCTGTAATAAGCAAGGAAAACGCGTAGCAAGCGGTGTTTATATGGTGATAACAGCTACATCGGATGGTAAGAAAGGTACCGTTTGTAAAATAGCCGTTATCAATTAAATAAAAAGCTGGAGTTAATTAACTCAACTCCAGCATTCTATTAATTGGCTTAACAGCTTCTTTAGCTATCTCAGGATCCACCTCTATTTGCGGACTCATACTCTTTAAACAGTTATAAACCTTCTCGAGTGTATTCAATTTCATGTAATTACACTCATTACAACTGCATTCCAAGCCACTCTCGCTGATTTCGGGAGGTACAGGAATGAATTCCTTATCAGGACAAGTACGCTGCATCTCATGCAGAATACCAGCCTCTGTAGCCACTATAAACTGCTTCTTATCGCTCTGCTGGGCATAGTTCAGCATCGTAGCTGTGCTTCCCTTAACTTCGGCCACAGCCAATACAGGTGCCTTACACTCCAAGTGTGCCATCACTACAGCATCGGGATACTGCTTCTTAAGTTCCAGAATCTTCGAAACCGAGAAACGCTCGTGCACATGGCAACCACCATTCCAAAGCAACATCTGGCGACCTGTTACCTCGTTGATATAGTTTCCAAGATTATAGTCAGGACCAAATATCAGCTTAGCATCCTTTGGTAACTGATCAACTACTTTCTTGGCATTTCCACTGGTCACTACCACATCAGTTAATGCCTTAACAGCTGCTGTGGTATTTACATAACTGATAACCTGATAACCTGGATGCTCATCCTTAAACTTCTTCAGGTCATCGGCCTTACAACTGTCGGCCAGCGAACAGCCAGCTGCCAGATCAGGACAAAGCACAATCTTATCGGGCGATAGCAGCTTACAGGTTTCAGCCATAAAGTGCACACCACACATAACCATTACTTTCGCATCAGTCTCTGCTGCCTTACGCGCCAAAGCCAACGAGTCACCTACAAAATCGGCGATATCCTGAATATCACCAATCGTATAATAGTGAGCCAGGATGATGGCATCCTTTTCCTCACACATCTTACGAATCTCAGCTTTAAGCTCCTTTGTTGTCAACACCATATAATTTTTATATTTCTTTTTTATTTATTTCTTAAAAATAGAATAAGTAGTATGATATGCCGTGAATATCTTGATAACTTTTCAGCGTTTTTGTTGTATATTTGACTATTAACTTCAAAAATTCACTTATTAACTATTACTGTTAATTCTTTCTATCTGATAATGAACCACTAAGCATACTTATCCACAATTTCCAATTTTGGTGCAAAATTAATAAGTTTATTATTTATTTCGGCAAAAAAGTGTGGAAAACTTGCGAAAATATACGTAATAAACCTGTGGATATCCTCAAATGTAAGGGTGGAGGGTATAATTAACAAGTTATTAACATAGTTATCCACACACTTATCAACAGGTTTTTCCACAATTATTTGGTAGTTTGTTTTCTATGTAGTAACTTTGCAGGCAGAATGAAGAAGTTACGTACAATAGAAATGGAGCGTCTGACTGTCGACGAGTTTAAGCAGGCAGACAAGTTGCCACTCATTGTGGTATTAGATGATGTGCGATCGATGCATAATGTTGGTAGTGTTTTCCGTACTGGCGATGCTTTCCGCATCGAGGCAGTTTATCTTTGTGGTATTACCAGCACACCACCCATGGCCGAGATTCATAAAACAGCTCTTGGTGCCGAAGATAGTGTAACATGGAAATACTTCGATACTGCACTTCAGGCTGTCGAGGCTTTGAAGGCTGATGGCTATCAAGTCTATTCAGTTGAACAGGCTCATGGCTCAACCATGCTTCAGAACTTTACACCTATTAATAATAATAAGTATGCCGTGGTGTTAGGCAACGAGGTAAAAGGTGTTCATCAGGAAGTAATCGATGCTTCGGATGGTTGTTTAGAGATACCTCAGTTTGGCACCAAACACTCCATGAATGTATCAGTAACAGGTGGCATTATCATCTGGCATTTTGCAAAAAATATCATTCTTTAGTAAAAAAGTTGTTGCTTGGATGTCACATTTCTGAACTTTCTACGTATAAAGGATAAAAGCAACAAAGAAAAAGAATGACAACTGACGAGTTTAAACAACAGGCAGAAGGGCTTAGGCTTCAACTAATTAGTGTGGCTCAGAGATATCTGGGCACTACTGATGAGGCTGAGGACATCGTACAGGATACGATGGTTAAGCTTTGGCTGATGCGCGAACAACTTGTTTCGCCTATTTCAGCTTTTGCCTGCATGGTTACTCGCAACCTATGTATCGATTATCTGCGCAGAAAGCATCCCACAGTAGATATTACTCAATTATCTTACGAAGATGATCTGAGTGATGATGGTGAGCAGATAGAACAGATGCTACGCATAATCGACTCACTTCCTTCAACGCAACGAACCATTCTGCAAATGCATCATCTGCAAGGTATGAAAACCAAGGAGATTGCTATCGTACTTGGTTCAACCGAGGTGGCTGTGCGTAAAACGCTGAGCAGAGCCAGATCAATGGTACGTAAACGCTTGATAGCTATATTCGCAGCTGCATCGTTACTGATAGGTATATCGATGGTAACAGTTCATGTGCTGAAAGTAGAAAACAGCGATGAATGTGTAGCTTATGTATATGGTAAGAAATATACCGACCAGCAGACTGTTATGGCTGAGATGAAGCGAACGATGGGTGAGATGACTGAGGATAATACTCAGAATGAGATAGAACAACAGTTGAACGATTTATTTAGCAATTAGTAGAGATATGAAACGAGTACTGATGATTTTCATGGCGTGTTTTTGGATGCTGCTTACAGCTAATGCACAGAATGGACTGAACATAGAACCACTCTTTGCAGGGAAGATTATTCCTCAGCAGCGAATGGTTGAAACACGAGTAAAAGGTAAGATGCTCTCCAAGTATCAGCTTACCTTATTCCGCAGTGTGCGCTTTCAGGCTAACAACAAGCAGGAGATTACTCGTGTACACGATTTGATAGAACTTGATAAGAAAAAGTATCCTAGCAATATCTATTCTGATAACTACTCAAGTACCAAGAGTCGTTCAAAGGAAACCTTGATGCTACAACTGTCCAAAGAGGGCAACCACAACCGTTTTCTATGCTATAAACGAAATAACGAGGAGGTTACGGTTATCTATATGGAAGGTACGCTTAATTCGCTGGATACATTACGAGAATTAATTAAATAAAGATATAACGATATGAAAAAGCTATTTATTCTTTTCCTCTTGGCTGTTTCGGCCACAGTAAATGCAACTACAGTCGCCGATAACGACACCCTGACCATCCTGAAACCTCAGAAGGTACGTATCATCACAGGTGATTCTATCCAGAAAGTAAAAGTGTATGGACGTGAGAACGACAATAAGTACACCTATGAAAGTAAAATTCTGTTGGTTGACTCTAACTATGTGAGCGAGACCAGCATCAACAAAGATACCTGGAACTTTGATTTTGTAAAGAAACATGCTAAAGGTACAGGTTATCCATTAAAGTCCAATTTTGCAAGTATGCGATTGGCTGTTGGTTTGTGTTATGGTGCCAATGCACAATATAGCAGTTCACAGTCGGTAGGTAGCTCCTGGGAAATCATGTGGACTATTATGGAATGGGAGAAATATAAGTATGGTAAGCACAATGGTTTTTCAGTAGGCTTTGGTGTTGATTGGCGTAATTTCCGTATTGATGGTCGTCAGTATTTTTATAAGGCCGGCGATGGCATGCTGTCGGAACAGAACTATCCTGCAGGTTATGAGCCTGATTTTTCTCGTATAAAGGTATTCAGTCTGCAGATTCCTGTGATGTGGAAATATCGTACCAAGAAATTTACTTTTGGTTTAGGTCCGGTCATGAATTTCAATACCTACGCCAGCATCAAGAACAGATATCGCGATGCTGATGGTAACAAACACAAGGATGTGTATAAGCAGATTCATCAGCGCCCTATCACAGTAGATATTATGGGTGAGTTAAGTATCTATAACAAGGTAAGCATCTATGCCAAATACTCGCCAATGAGTATTCTTAATTCTACCTATGGCGATGGTATTAATTTCCACCCCGTATCGTTTGGTGTATATTTCTGATAATGTTTAGATAATAATAACAAAGAAATCCCACAGAAGTTTTGTTTTCTGTGGGATTTTTCGTAATTTTGCAGCCAAAATAATAAATACGTATTTAAGGAAATGGAAAACAAGACTTACAAGCGTACGACGGTGACGTCGGCGCTACCATACGCTAATGGCGGCGTACATATCGGACACCTGGCTGGTGTATATGTACCTGCTGATATCTATGTGCGTTATCTTCGTCTGAAGAAGCGCGAGGTATTGTTCATCGGCGGAAGTGATGAGCATGGTGTGCCCATTACCGTTCGTGCCCGCAAAGAGGGTATCACTCCTCAGGATGTGGTTGACCGCTATCATAAGATGATTAAGGATTCGTTCGAGGAGTTTGGTATCTCGTTCGATATCTATAGCCGTACTACCAGTGAGACTCATCATAAGTTTGCTGCCGAGTGGTTTAAGAAACTCTACGACGAGGGCAAGCTGACTGAGGAGACTACTGAGCAGCTGTACGACGAGGAGGCCAAGCAGTTCCTAGCCGACCGCTATGTTACTGGTGAGTGCCCACACTGCCACAACGAGGGTGCCTATGGCGACCAGTGTGAGAAGTGCGGACGCGACCTTTCGCCAACAGAGCTGATTAATCCAAAGTCTACTATCTCAGGTTCGACACCAGTACTGAAGAAGACCAAAAACTGGTATCTGCCTTTGAACGAGTATCAGGACTGGTTGAAGCAGTGGATTCTGGAGGAGCACAAAGAGTGGCGCCCCAACGTATATGGACAGTGTAAGAGCTGGTTGGATATGGATCTGCAGCCACGTGCTATGACTCGCGACTTGGATTGGGGTATCCCCGTGCCTGTAAAGGATGCAGAGGGTAAAGTACTCTATGTTTGGTTTGATGCACCTATCGGCTATGTATCAAACACCAAGGAACTTTGCGAGAAGGAGCCCGAGAAGTGGGGCAACTGGGAGAAGTGGTGGCAGGATGAGGATACTCGTCTGGTTCATTTCATCGGTAAGGACAACATCGTGTTCCACTGTATCATCTTCCCTGTAATGATGAAGGCTCACGGTAAGTATATTATGCCTGATAACGTACCTGCCAACGAGTTCCTGAACCTTGAGAACGATAAGATTTCAACCTCTCGTAACTGGGCTGTATGGCTCCACGAGTATCTGGTTGATATGCCTGGTAAGCAGGATGTATTGCGCTATGTACTGACAGCCAATGCACCTGAGACAAAGGATAATAACTTTACTTGGAAGGATTTCCAGGATCGCAATAACAACGAGCTCGTAGCTGTTTACGGTAACTTCGTAAACCGTGCCCTCCAGCTCACCAAGAAGTACTGGAACGGTGTGGTTCCTGCTTGTGGCGAGTTGCAGGATGTAGATAAGCAGGCCCTTGAGGAGTTTAAGGATGTAAAGGCTAAGGTTGAGGCTCTGCTGGAGCAGTTTAAGTTCCGCGATGCCCAGTTCGAGGCTATGAACCTGGCTCGTATTGGTAACCGCTATATCACAGAGTGCGAGCCTTGGAAGGTTTGGAAGACTGATCCAAAGCGTTGCGAGACTATCCTGAATATATGCTTGCAGTTGACTGCTAATCTGGCTATCGCCTTCGAGCCATTCCTGCCATTCAGCAGTAAGAAGCTTCGCGAGATGCTGAACATCAGCAACTTTGAGTGGGAGCAGCTGGGTTCTACCGATCTCCTGGAGGCTGGTCATCAGCTGGGCGAGCCTGCTCTGCTGTTCGAGAAAATTGAGGATGAGGTAATCCAGAAGCAGCTGGATAAGCTGGAGGCTACCAAGAAAGCCAACGAGGCAGCTAACTATAAGGCTGCTCCTATCAAGGATACTGTTAGCTTCGAGGAGTTCGAGAAGCTCGACATCCGTGTTGGTCTGGTTAAGGATTGTCAGAAGGTTAAGAAGAGTAAGAAGCTCCTGCAGTTTACCATCGACGATGGTTCTGGTACCGATCGTACCATCTGCTCGGGTATTGCTGCCTTCTACGAGAATCCTGAGGAATTGATTGGTAAGCGTATCCTCTTTGTAGCCAACTTTGCTCCACGTAACATGATGGGTATCGAGAGTCAGGGTATGATTCTGAGTGCCGTTGATGCCGACGAGAGTCTGAGTGTGGTTACAACCACTAAGGATGTAAAGCCAGGAAGTCAGGTAGGATAATATCTGTTCAATGGATGGAATCATTGAAGGAAAAAACAGCTAAGGGCCTGTTTTGGGGTGGAATGAACAATGGCGTTCAGCAATTGCTCGGCCTCATCTTTGGTATCATTCTAGGTCGTTTGCTTAATCCTTCCGACTATGGTCTTATAGCCATGATTACCATCTTTTCGCTGATAGCAACCGCTTTGCAGAATAGTGGTTTCTCTACAGCGCTGGTTAACGAAAAAGAACCAAAAGACAGTGACTATAATGCTGTCTTTTGGTTCAATATTTTTATGGGTGGCGTTATCTACTTAACGCTTTTCTTCTCAGCACCATTAATAGCTGATTACTATGATGAGCCCCGATTGGTTGCATTATGTCGTTATGCTTTTATCGGGCTGTTATTCAGTTGTAGTGGTGTAGCGCAGGCAGCTTATCTTTATAAGAATCTTAGAGCCCAGCAACTAGCCAAAGCCAGCATTACGGCTACCATCCTATCTAGTAGTGTGGCTGCTGTGATGGCTTGGCAAGGTTTTTCTTATTGGAGCTTGGCTACGCAGACCAATCTCTTTATCCTGATATCAACCCTGCTGCGCTGGCATTATAGCGATTGGCGCCCTACGTTGAAAGTTGATTTTACGTTTATCCGTAAGGCATTTCCGTTCAGCGTAAAGATTCTGATTAGCGATGTGCTGACACAGGTTAATAACAACGTGATGAACATGTTGCTGGGGCGTTACTTCAGTGCACATGATACTGGCAACTATAACCAGGCCTATCAGTGGAACAACAAGTGTACATCGCTTATCCAAGGTATGGTAAAGCAGGTAGATCAGACGGTGCTGGTAAGCGTAAGGGATGATCGCGAGCGCCAACTGGCTGTACTGCGCAAGATGGTACGTTTTGCTGCATTTATCTCGTTCCCATTGTTATTGGGATTTGGCTTGGTTGCTAAAGAGTTTATTGTGCTGGCCATTGGCGAGAAGTGGCTTATATCAGCACAATATCTGCAGTGGATATGTGTTTGTGGTGCTGTGCTACCCATCAGCACATTAATGGCCGATTTCCTGATCAGTAAGGGTAAATCAGGTACGTTTATGGGCTGTACGTTAGCGTTGGGTTTGCTTCAGATTGTAGCTATGCTAACGCTTTATCCATATGGTATTGCCACGATGGTTAAGACTTACGTAGTACTTAATTTGGTTTGGCTGTTTGTGTGGTTTTTCTTTGCCTGTAGTAACACCAGCTATACCTTGTTGCAGATGCTGAAGGATATCATGCCTTTTGCTTTGGCTGCTGCAGGTGTGATGTTGGCTACAGGTTATATCACTTCGTATATAGGCAACCTGTGGCTGCTGCTCATCAGCAGATGTATATTGGCAGCTTTACTCTATTATGCCGTGATGCGCCTGGCTGGTGCGCAGATACTGAAGGAGACTACAGATTTTATGATGAACAAAATTAAAAAACGATAAGATATGAACTATGCTTTGATTATTGCCGGCGGCTCTGGAAACAGAATGGGACAGGATATTCCCAAGCAGTTTATCAACGTTTACGATAAGCCTGTAATCATCTATACATTGGAGAGTTTTCAGCGCCATCCTATGGTAGATGCTATCGAAGTAGTTTGTCTTGATGGCTGGCATGAGGTGCTTTGGGCCTATGCTCGACAGTTTAATATTACCAAGCTTCAGGCTGTTGTAGCTGGTGGAAATAGTGCTCAGGAGAGCATTCGTAATGGTGTGTACGACTTAGAGAGCAAGGCTTCTGACGATGACATCATCATTATCCACGATGGTATCCGTCCCCTGGTGGATGATACCGTACTTACTGATGTTATCCAGAAGGCTATGCAGTATGGTAATGGTGTAACATCGTTGCCTTATAATGAACAGATATTCATTGTAAATCCTGACGATGAAACAACCACTAAGCAGTATATTCCTCGCGAAACCTTGCGACGTGTATCTACACCTCAGGCCTATCAGTTCAAGAAACTTGATGCTGCCTATCACGAGGCTTTCGAAAAAGGCATAGGTATTCATGGCTCGTCTTACACCAATACCATGATGGTAGAATTGGGTGAGACGCTGCATTTTGCTGCAGGTTCGGATAAGAACATCAAACTTACCACCAAGGATGATCTGGAGATGTTCAAGGGTTATATGAAAATGGATAAGGACACATGGCTGAAGTAATATCAATGTATAAGCAGCATCCTCTTTATCAGGAGGATTTGGAACGTATCACTCAGTTGGATGATATCAACCGTCTCTACGGCAAATCGTTTATGATTTCTGGTGCTACAGGTTTGATAGGCGTTTGCTTGATAGATGCCTTGATGCATCTGAATAAGAAAGGCGCTAACATCACTATTTATGCCCTGGGGCGTAATCGCGAAAAAGCTGCCTTACGACTTGGTGAATATTTTGAGGATAGCAACTTCCACTTTGTGGAGCGCGAAGCCTCAGAGTCGCTTTTAGAGTTGCCTAAGGTTGATGTCATTATTCCTTTGGCATCTAACACCCATCCATTGGCTTATTCAAAGTATCCCATTGAGACTATCAATATTAATGTGAAAGGTGCTGAACAGGCGCTCGAGAAAGCATTGGCTTGTAATGCGATGGTGCTCTATCCATCAACAGTCGAGGTGTATGGTAATGCCCGTGGTGATGATGATTTTACTGAGGATTATACTGGAAAGCTGAACTTAGCTGCTTCGCGTGCCTGCTATACAGAGTCAAAGCGACTGAGTGAGGCTCTCTGTCAGTCGTATATTGCTGAACGTGGTGCTCAGGTTAAGATTGTAAGACTGAGCCGTGTGTTTGGTCCTACCATGCTGATGAGCGATAGTAAAGCCTCGTCGCAGTTTATCCAGAAGGCTTTGGCTGGCGAGAATATCGTACTGAAGAGTAAAGGCGAACAGCTATTCTCTTACACCTATGTGGCTGATGCTGTAGGAGCTATGTTGCATGTGTTGCTGCATGGCGAGGAGGGTGTAGCTTATAATATTGCTAACGAGGCCTGCAATGTGCGTTTAAAGGACTTTGCTCAGCTATGTGCTGAGTGGGCCGATAAGCAGGTGGTATTCGAGTTGCCTTCAGAAACAGAACAGAAGGGCTTTTCGATTGCAATGCGTGCCGTACTTGATAACAGCCGCCTGAAAGGATTGAATTGGCATCCTCAGTATGCGATGAAGGATGCTGTGTGTCGTACATTATCAATATTAAAGTCATGAATAATCCTTATCTGCAGAAGTTCAAGGAACAGCAACTGCGTGCCTGCCAGCTGAAGCAGTTGTCTATTCTCGAAGAGATCGACCGTATCTGTAAGAAGCATCAGATTGGCTATTGGCTTGATGGTGGTACACTATTAGGTGCTGTTCGCCATGGGGGCTTTATTCCCTGGGATGACGATATCGATATTGCCATGCGTCAGGAGGATCTGGACCGTTTTGTGAGTGTGGCACCATCCGAACTTCGTGAAGGTTTATTCCTGCAGACACCACAGATTGAACCGCAATCTAAAGAGCCTATCGTAAAGGTGCGCGATCTGAATTCGTTCTATGTTGAAGGGTCAGACAACTTTGCGGCCGACTATCAGAAAGGTCTTTATGTTGATATATTCCCGATGGTAGATTATCCTACGCTGCCCAAAAAGTGGGTTAAGCGTATTACATTGGGTATTTCAAAGAGTTATTCTATTCTGCACAAGTCGCATTATTATTCATTTAATGCGTTTGCTGAGTTCTTCTGGTTTGGTGTCAAATATGCCGTTAATAAGTGTCTTTGGAGTTTGCTTTGCGCCGTTCGTCCTAAGAACGTGTATCTGTCGAATATCCTGATTAATAATGGTTATGGCATTATGCATCGCCAGGATTCTGTTTTCCCATTGGGTACTATTAACTTCGAGGGAAAGTCATTTAGTGCGCCTTGCAATCCTGATGCTTACCTGAGCGATCTTTATCGTAACTACATGGAGATTCCGCCAAAAGAGAAGCAAAAGATTCATTCTGTATTCATTATGCCCGAACTGATATGAAACAACCCGCTAAGACTGATATTGCTGTTCTGCTGCTGTTCTTTAATCGTGCAGATACTTTCCGCCAGGTTTTCGAGGCGGTTAAGGAGGCTCGCCCCTCAAAGCTGTTTCTCTATCAGGATGGTCCTCGTGGCGAGCGCGATATGGCTGGCATAGAGGCTTGTCGTGCGATTGTGAGCGATGAGAACATCGACTGGGAGTGCGAGGTGCATCGTATGTATCAGGAAAAAAACTATGGCTGCGATCCTTCTGAGTATATCTCGCAGAAATGGGCTTTCTCTATCGTTGATAAGTGCATGGTGCTTGAGGACGATGATGTACCCTCACAGTCGTTTTTTCCTTTCTGTAAGGAGATGCTTGATAAGTACGAGAACGATGAGCGTATCAGTATGATTTCGGGCTTTAATATCGATGAGGTTACTGAGGATTGTCCTTACGATTACTTCTTTACCTCAACATTTGGCATTTGGGGTTGGGCGTCGTGGCGACGCGTTATCGATCAGTGGGACGGTCAGTATTCATTCCTCGACGATGCGTATAATATGGCACAGCTGAAGGCTTTGGCTGAGCAGCGCAAATACAGAAAGGATATGATTAAGATGTTCACCAATCATCGTGCTACTGGCAAGGAGTACTACGAGAGTATTTTCTGGGCATCCATGCTGTTTAATTCTGGTCTGGCTATTCTGCCCTCAAAGAACCAGATAAATAATCTGGGTTTGATGGCCGATTCTACGCATTTTACCGCTTCGGCCAAGACCACACCCAAGCGCTTTCTTAAAATCTTTACCATGAAGCGTTATGAATTGGAGTTTCCACTTAAACACCCTAGATATGTGATTGAGAATGTAGGTTATAAGGACAGGTTATACAAGATTCTTGCATGGCGCCATCCTTTAACCAAGATCAGCTATTCGTTAGAGGAGTTGTGGCTTAATATCCGATACGGCCAGTTTGGCAATATCTCGAAAGCTTTTTCACGACGCATCCGAAAGTGGTTAGGAACAGAAAAGCATGCCTGATATTGAGGCATGCTTTTTTCGTTATATGATAGCTTTGATAGGCGATAACAGGAAATCGGTTAGCAGATAGCCGTTATATATAAATAGGTATATAGTCATAGCTGCCACTATCCATCTTAGCCAGCTTGTTTGTACGGCTTTAAACAGATAGGCTGTAGCAATGGGCAGTACAAATGCCCAGTGTGGCGTCATGATATATATCTCGTTAAGGCCGAAACCTAAGCCGATGTGTATCAGCATGTCGAAGGCAAAACCTGACAGACAGAGCCAAAGGAAACGGCTCTTACGCCCCATCCACACGCCTATTACAAAGAACAGCAGTATAAGTGCTTCGATGATATAGCTGAATGCCCAGTTGTAATGTACAAATACTGGACGATGAACCAGCACATCCTCTAAGAAGTAGTCCTGATGGAACTGCAGCGACTCGCCAAACAGGTTCTCATAGGTAGATTGCCAGCGCGATGTAGAGATATCTGTCCACTTCAGGAAGCCGTAATTCTCCATAGGCTTACCAGTTTTGGCTGCCTGGCGTTGCAATACCTTATCGCGACGGGCTTTCTTGGCCTCGTACTGCTCTTTCTGTTCAGCTGTCATCTGAGCCACACGTGCCTTTTGCTGTTCTGCTTTCTTTGCTTTCTGCTCTGCGCGTGCCTTTTCTTTGGGTAGCACATACGTGCGATACTCCCATTGTGCCGTACCCCACAGCAAGGCTGCTGGCAGGATAACAGCCAACAACAGGTATTTAGGACGGAAGAAATCGCGCAGATTTACAAAGAATCCTGATAAGAAAACCTTCACACCATTGCTCAGCGTAACACCTGCTGTAATATAGAACAGAATGGCCGATTGCCACCACTTAAACTCGCGGCGTTTCTTGATGCATATACCTGATATATAAAGGGTAATAAGCAACAGAAACATTGATATGGTAAAGTGATCGGGCACGATGGCAGCCATCAGGATATAGGCCATCGAGAAGAAGTAAGCCGTGAGCAATGTAGCATCCTTGCGCTCTAACTCTATCACCTCGCGATGAATACGATACAGGAAGATATACGAATAATAGGTGCAGAAAATCAGGAATGCTGCCACCAGATACTGCACGCAGTTAACGCCTAACAGCCAAGTAAGCCCCTCGTTAATAACCCACAGCGGCCATATCATAAACGATAGCAACGGATGGCGATATACCTGATACACTACATCCCAGTTGGTTACGCCCAGATAAGTAAGCGGGTCGTAGCCCGACAGATGCAGCTCGTGTTCGAAAGCCTTCCAATAGGGGCCGAAACCAGGTTGCATAAACAACTCGTGCATACGGAAGATAAACATAGCGTTGAGGGCTATGATAACCATAAGAGCAATCGCCGACTGCCAGCGCTCTTCGGGTTTAATCTTGAATATCTTAAGTGGATTTCTCATTATCTGAATGGTTTAAAATATGATTCATCGGCAAATGCCAGCATTTCTTTATCGCCACGACTATCGCCAAAGGCAGTCAGGTGATAATCCTTTTTGTCGGGAAAGAGGGTCAGGATACGGTTCACCTTCTCCTGGCCATAGCAGTTCTTGGTAAGAAAGTGTCCTGTCAGCTTACCATCGATTACTTCAATCTGTGTGCCCAGCACTTTTACATCAGCAAAGAAAGGCTGCACCCAGTTATCGATAGATGCGCTTACTATCAGTACCTCCGAGCCTTCGTCTTGGGCTTGCTGTATGGCCTTGATGCCTGCAGGGCGCAGTAGATGCCCGGATGAGGCTGCAAAGGCTTGACAGAGGGCGTTAAAATCCTCAAGCTTCATACCCTTGAAGAAGTAAGTAAACACCTTTTGCTTGGCTTTCCAGTTAGGATAGAGCCCTAGTTTCATCAGCACAAGCAGATGGGCATAGCGTGCAAAGCCCCATCCAAAGGCCATTGTGCCCTTGGCAAAACGGATAAACTCTATCAACGTATCCTTAGTTGTCAGCGTTCCGTCGAAATCGAAAGCGTATATCTTCTTCATACTCTAACGATGAGTTTCAGTATCTTTTGTAGTGCCCATGCCAAGGGAATGGTAATCACGATGGTGAGTAAGGCCGTAAGCCAGTAACCCAGATGGTAGGGGATGAGGTAGGTCATCACGAAGTGATCGTGTATCAGATAGGCCTCCAGGCTGAGGGCGCCAAAGAAAGCGCAAAAGCTGTTGAACCATCGCGGCGTGCGACGGAACACACGGTTCAGCATCATAATCAGCGTGATGGTAAACGGAATGTATATCATACGCTCTACAAACAGGGGGAATCGTCCGTGCGAAATCTGCTCCAGATACACACACGAACTGAAGGTGGCCAGAAAGATAGTAAGTATCATCCATATGCCGGCTCCATCTATCTTGGTTTGTTTACGTACCAGTTCGCCACAGTTTATGCCGATAAAGAAGATGGGCACGCGGCTCCAGAATATCTCGATATGCCCTACGGCCTGATGCAATGGGGCTATCCACTGCACCCAGATGCACCATAGAATCATAACTACAGGCATCCATCGGTAAACGGGATGGCGCTGAATCAATCGCATGTAGGGTGGGGCCCAGAGGTAGAGCATCATAATGGCTGGGATATACCAGAAGGTGAGCTCGTCGTGCAACCAGAAGTCCCAGTTAATGGCGATGTCGCCAATCAGGTCGATATAATCGCCGTTTGTCCAGTCGAATCGTGGCAGATAGAAGAGCGATGCCATCACCAGCCAGGCAGGATAAATACGCAACAGGCGGCGCTTGTAGAACTGCCACAAAGCTGGATTCTTTTCCCACGAGAACCAAAGGCCGATACCACTCAGGAACAGGAACATATCTACACCCACATTGCCACATCGTCTTAAACCGAAGAACTCGTTACTACGAGCCAGCGGCACGTGGAACAGGATGATAAACAGCATAGCTGCTCCCATCAATTCAGCGCGATAACGGCTAATGTTGGCCAGTTCTATATCCTTTATCTTCACAGTTTGGGACTTGGCAGTTGGTCTATCAGCTTCTTGAATAACCACGAGAGGAACAGCGTTGCTACCACGTAGAGCAGCAACCCTGCATACATATCATCATAAATATAAGGTCGCACAATGATTTTTCGAACCAGCGGATGGGCCACAAAGATAGCTGACGAGATACCACCCACCCAGACGCTGTATGACAGCATCCGCTCGGGCATAACTTTTACCAGCGCAATGGTGCCAACAACGATAAATGCAGGTACCCATAGCCAGCCATGGAAGTTTGAACTCAAAGCTACGATGAGGGCAACAGCGAATAATAAGGCTATAATATATTCCCAGTTAGGGAATATTTTGTTCCCAACGTGGGAATTATTTGTTCCCAACGTGGGAATAATTGTTGGTATTCTAGCTGCCAGCAAGCCTAAGCCGAAAGGCAGCACGCCGCCAATCAGATTATAACGTAATCGCTCCAGCAAAACAGCATCGTCCTGGCAGGAGAGTTGCCACAACCAGCACAGAACTATCATACCTACAACTACACCCCAGTGGCGCCAGCGATAAAGTACCAGGCGATAGAAAATGTAAAGCTGCAAGGTGATGCTGAAGTACCAGTAAGGACCAGGCCAAACCACATGCGAGGGATCCTCGAACAGGTTGGCAAACATGCCCAGCATACCAACCACCGCTGTCCAGGTATAGCGATGCATGCCTGGGGTGATGGCATCGAGCAGGATAAAGGCCACAAAGCCTACGATAAAGATGCGGAACAACTTAAGATAGTTGTAGCGTACAAATCGCCACAAACCTACCTCGGGTAGCTTGCCTTGTTCGTATTTCTTAACCAATCCGTAACCACTCAGAAAAAGGAATACGGGCACGCCATAGTGGCCGAAGAACGACACCAGATGCATGGGTAGCTGTTCATCAGGATTAAGAGTGAGGCGCCACAGCTCATCGAACTTGAATTGTTGCCAGGTATATTCGTTCTCTCTCACAATGCCCCTGAGCCAGTGGCAATAGTTGTGCAGCATGATGGCCAGGATGGCAACACCACGCATGGCAGAACACTCTTTTCTTGATAACAGTTCTTTCATTGCTTCTTTAACTGGTTATAATCTGTTACGCCTTTCAGGATACGTGGGCGTTTGGTGTCGTAAGCCGGACTCACGATGTTATACTGCTCGTGATAGAGTGGTGAGGCAATACCGCCAAAGTACATCAGCAGGTGTGGCAGCACATCTGTCATCATCGGACGGTTTCTGGCCTCCTGGATAGCTGTCCAGCCGTATGGGTGGTTTTCGCGATACTTAGGCGATCCCCATATCCAGAACGGAATCTCCATCTCGTTGCGTGCCAGGCGGTAATCGATGTTGGCACCATGCATACGTCCGTACATATATGGCTCGCCATCAAATATCTCCTCGGCATGGTCGGGCATGTAGATTACTATAGCATCCTTATCGGCAAAGCGCTGGGTAACGGCCCATATAATCGAGTCGTTATAACGTACAGAGTTGTCGTAATCGGCCAGAATCATACGCTGTTTCTTGGTAAGTTCAGGACGATTGTACATATCCTCTTTCAGATACTTATGGGTAGCATTCTGCGGATAGCGCGACTTGTACATCAGGTGCGAACCCATCAGATGCAGAATAATCAGGTTATGTTCCTTATCCTCCTTCTTCAGGCGGTCGTACTCCTGCAGCACGCCCTCGTCGTAGGGATAAAGGCGGGTGTTACGTGTATCAAACAGCTTTTTGCTCAGATCAGGATTGTTCAGGAAGAAACCTCCGCTGAAGTCGTAAACAGCCTCGTTAGCCTTCGACTGGAACTGGTTGGTGATAAACGTAACGTGATAGCCTGCCTTGCGGAATACTTCTGGGAAGAGTGGTTTATCGCACCATTCCTCTTTTTCGCCGATGGCCTGCAACGACAGGATGTTCTTGAACACAAAACTGGTAAGATTCCAAGGTGCAACCACATCGGTAAATGGTACCAGCGTGCCTTCCTGAGCCAAAGCCTTCTGCTTTGGTGTGGTTGGCATGTTGTAGCCATACAGCTGCGAGTGGTGCTTGTTGTAGCTCTCGCCGATAATCAATACGATGTTAGGCACACGATAACTACAGCTATCTATCTGTACATTCTCGCTGGCAGCTTCGAGCTGTACTAACTGGTTGTCGGCCAGGTGGTTGGCGTACATGCTGAATACCAATCGGTAGATAGGTACATAGAATTCGGCCTTGTCCTTACGTGTAAGCTCGTGCTCCATCTGACCCACGGTGGTGTGGGTAAACATGCGGTGCATAGCCTCTTTGTTGGGCCAAACAAGTGTTACGCAAGAGCAGAGTGCCCAAGCTACGATTACACCAACAATGGCATTGTAACCCTCGATAACAATGGGGTTCATCTTGGGCAGAATCACTCTGTTGCTGATATGTCTGGTTGCTCGGCGAATCACCGTCCAAGCGATGTGCACCAGCGCCAAGAGCAGTACCCAGCCTACTTTTGATGTAACTACATCCCATGTAATATAGCCACGCAGAAACTCGCTGGCCTCCTGACCTGTGGTTTCGTTAGCCAGCATCAGCATGGTGGGGGTAAGAGTCGACTCAAAACGTACGTAGCAGTACATATCCACAATGGCTGTGGTGTAAAGCAGGATGTAGAGTAGCGCTCGCACCCAATAGCGAACCTTTCGGGGTATCAGCGTAAGCACTACGCATACGGCGTAGATATCCAGAAACAGTTCGGGTTCGGAAAACTGGTATGGTTCGGCACCTTTGCCTACCAGATAGACGGGCATCAGTTCCAGTTGTGTACAAATCATTCCCAGCGCAAACATAAACACAAAGAATGCGCTGTTTTTCTGGATGGGCATAAACAGGGCGCCAATCCACTTTAATGGGTTTATTTTCAGTCCTTTAAGCATAGAGTTCGTGTTCCTTTATATATTCAGCCACAGCCTTTGGCACCAGATGATTGATAGGCTTGCCAGCCTGGATACAATCGCGTATTTCGGTGCTCGAAATGTCGATAAGGTCAAGACCGTCGATACCACCTTCGCAACCACGACGGGGATAAACGATAATCTGGTACTGATTGCGGATATCATCGGCACGATACCACTTGTCAAACAGCTGCCAGTTGTCGCCACCTATCATCAGTACAAACTCGCGGTCGGGATAATCTCGCTTCAGGGCCTCGAGTGTGTTCCAGGTGTACGATGGTTTGGGCAGATGCATCTCGTAGTCGCTGGCTATGATGCCAGTTTCGCCTTCAACAGCCAGGCGGGCCATCTCCATGCGTATCTGGTCGTCCAGCAAATCGGCTTGGGCTTTCAGGGGGTTCTGTGGCGAAACCATCAGCCACACTTCGTCGAGCCCAGCTTTTTCACAAAGCTGACGAGCCAACGAAATGTGACCGTTATGAATGGGATTGAACGATCCGCCAAAAATCCCCGTTCTTATCATTCGATATCTAAAAAATCCTTGATTATTTCCAAAGCATCAGCCTCGGCATATTCCAACATGTCGTTGATAACCACCTTATCGAACTTATCGGCAAACGAGAGTTCGAACTCGGCACGGGCAATACGCTGGTCGATAACCTCGGGGGCATCTGTTGCACGACCTTCCAATCGTTTGCGAAGTTCGTTGATTGATGGGGGCTGGATAAACAGGCTCAGCGCCTTGTCGCCATAGAATTTCTTGATGTTTACGCCACCTTTCACGTCAACGTCGAACACCACGTTCTGTCCAGCTTCCAACTGGTTCTCAACCTGCGACTTCAGCGTGCCGTAAAAGCGGTCGGTATATACCTCCTCGTACTCCAGGAATTCGTCGTTCTCAATACGCTGGCGGAATTCCTCTGGTGTCAGGAAGAAATAGTCTACCCCGTTCTGCTCTGTGCCGCGAGGAGCTCGCGATGTGCACGAGATAGAGTAGGCCAGATTCAGTTCCTTGTGCTCTCTCATCAGCCATGAGATAATGGTACTCTTGCCAGTGCCCGATGGAGCCGATATAATAATTAATTTACCTTTTGCCATCGTTTAAAGTGCGTTAAGAACCTGTTCCTTAATCTGCTCCAGCTCGTCCTTCATCTTAACCACGATGTTCTGCATCTCGGCCTGATTACTCTTCGAACCGGTTGTGTTAATCTCACGACCCATCTCCTGAGCGATAAAGCCCAGCTTCTTACCCTGTCCGGCAGGCTCGTTCATGGTGTCGCGGAAATACTTCAGGTGGTTGGTCAGTCGCTGCTTCTCCTCGCTGATGTCCAGCTTCTCAATATAGTAAATCAGCTCCTGCTCCAAGCGGTTCTTATCATAGTCGGCTGTTGGAATCTGCTGCAAGCCATCTATGATACGTGCCTTAATCTTCTGAACACGACTCTTCTCGTATGGCTCAATCTCGCCCATCAGCTTGGCAATATTGTCAATCTTCTCAGTAAACTTCTTCTGCAAGGCAGCACCCTCCTGAGTACGGAAGTCAACCAGGTTTTTCAGGGCCTCGGCTACACCGCCTTTCACTACCTTCCACTCCTCGTCGTCCAGCTCTTCAACATCAGTCTTAGTCATTACGTCTGGCATGCGGAGCAGGGTATAGAACCAATCCTCAGGAGTTGGAATACCAGTCTTGTCGGCGATGGCCTTAATCTGCTGGTAGTAGTTCTCAACCAGCTGTGCGTTGATAGGGGTTGGATCTACCGATGTATCCTTCTCAACCCAAACGCTCATGTCCACTTTTCCGCGAATCAGAGCCTCTGCCACCATCTGGCGCATCTCCATCTCTTTCTCACGATAGAGAGGTGCGATACGTGTGTTCAAGTCGAGCTGCTTTGAGTTCAGCGACTTGATTTCTACGTGAATTTTCTTCTCCTTAAATGCCACGACCGCCTTGCCGTAGCCTGTCATCGATTGTATCATGCTATACCTATTTAATAATATTTGGCTGCAAAATTACAACAATTTGTCGATACATCCAAGAAATTCTTGCGAAATGATGATTTTATGATAGTAGAAATCCCCGATTCTGTAGGAAAAATCGAGGATTTCATGTTAAAACAGTTTGCTGATGGTTTGAGCCTCATTGCCCTCAAATGTCAGCATTTGGGTTACTGGCTCATAACTCAATTGGGTAAATTGATGTAACAAAAGAGCCAAATAGTTACCATCTTCCGATAGTGCCAATTCCAGCATATAGTTTCCATTAGCTACCTCTTTTGGATGGAAGTTGCCAATGACATTCTCTATATCATTCTTTGACCTTTCAAGGAAACGCTTTAGGTGTTCACCATCAGAAGGCGATAATTGAATGGTTCGTGCACTAACCTTGCTCTGAGTTTTATTGTAAGTTACTATGGTTTTCAAACCAAATAATGATTTACTGATGCTTATACGATTATCAGCACAGATGTCGTTCCACATCTGCAAATTCTTAATATTTGCCATTGTTTTCTTTTTTCTTTGTTACTAATGCGAATTGTATCCTCCCTTCATTTTGGGGTGATGATATCGCTAACAAAGAATGCGTCTCAACGCGATAACATAGTAAAGGCGAGGAGGCGCAGCACCTATGTAAGTTTTGCAAAACCAGATAAACTTACAAAGGCTAAAATACTTTAAAAGGTTTGACGGATTACAATAAGTTCCTTGCCCAAATGTTTTACCAGGTTTACCTCCGTGAGTAGGTAATAAACGGGTAGGTCTCGAGGCATTTATGTTTTGTGGCGAATTCGATTTGATGAACGCCTCGCCAAAGGGCTGTTGTTGTTTTTCAATTAGCGAGTTCGCCTGCCTGTCGAATTGTTTTGTGTACTCTTGGCGTTCATTGTTATATGGCATAGTACTATCGCCTCTTACCCACAGATGCGAGTAAGAGTAGCCACAAATCAATGCAGCAATGAGCCATATTCTAAGAACCCATCTCTTCACGCCTGCAAAAGTACTAAATAATTTGAATGAATGCACATAATATCCAAAAAAAATCTTACCTTTGCAACAATATAATTAAAATGATGTAAGAATATGAAACGAAAACTATTAATTCTGGCCATCGGTTTTTCGATGACTTTGCAGGCGCAAGAGCTACGGGTAGGCGAGCAAGGCTCGGGGATGAAGGCACCTGTTTTTGAGACTTCGGCTAAAGATGAGATTGCAACAAATCGTTTTTTGGCAGGTAGTAACTATTTGGATTACGATCGTCAGCTTACTGACAAGGCGCTGACGCCCGCTCCTAAGAATTATGAACCTTACTATATGAGTCATTATGGTCGTCATGGATCGCGTTGGCTCATCAGCGATGGCAATTACTCTAAACCTCTTGCAACGCTGAAGGCAGCTAAGGAGCAAGGGAAACTTACGCCATTAGGCGAGAAAACACTCGCAACTATCGAAGCTATCTACGCTACAGCCCATAAACGATTGGGTGATTTGACTACTGTTGGCGAACGTCAGCATCATGGTATCGGAAAGCGTATGGTGCAGCATTTTCCTGAGATTTTCAAAACCAAGAATCTGAAGATAGATGCCCGTAGCACCACGGTGAACCGTTGTATTCTGTCGATGATTGCTGAGTGCGAGGAGCTGGCTGCTGCTAATCCTACTGCCCAGATTCATAATGATGTAAGCGAGAGTCTGCAGTACTATCTCAATCAGCCTTGGGACGGACTGGTAGCGAAACTTGGACGCAGCACTGGCGATAAGGAAGAGCGCGAATATGCCTATAAGTACACCCACCCAGAGCGTTTGATGAAAGTGTTGTTTAACGACGAGGCTTACGTATATAATAATGTGAATGCAGGTTCGCTGATGCGCCAGCTGTTCCATGTGGCTTGCAATATGCAGAGTCACGACACCGATCTGGAGCTCTTTTCGCTGTTTAACGATGAGGAGGTTTACGACCAGTGGCGCCAGAAGAATGTAGGTTGGTATCTCGACTATGGAGCATCGCCTGTTTCGGGTGGTAAGATGCCTTTCAGTCAGCTTAATCTGCTGAAGAACATCATAGCTACTGCCGACACCGTTACTCAGACACAGGCCACTTTGCGATTTGGCCACGAGGTTTGTGTGATGCCTCTGGCTTGCCTGTTGGAGTTGGATAGCTGCGGCATAGTTGTAAACAATCTCGACGAACTCGATAAGTATTGGCGTAACTATCGCATCTTCCCTATGGGCTGTAATATCCAGCTGATATTCTATCGTCCTGAAAAGGGAAAGACTGGCGATATTCTTGTAAAGGCCCTGCTGAACGAACGCGAGACCTATCTGCCTATCAAGACCAACCAGTGGCCTTACTATAACTGGCAGGAGCTGCGCACATATTATAAAAACAAGATTGCCGCCTTTGAAGCAGAAAACAAGTAAAATCTGTTAAAATCCATATTTATAGGGATTGCACAGCTTTTTGATTTGTTGTACCTTTGCACCCGAAATAAGTAAAAGGTGTTTAGGAACACAAGAATTAATAATAAATATGTATAGCAATCCCTTCTTTGCGGTTATCAATCACCAACCAGCCTGTCGCCCTCCTGTATGGATGATGCGACAGGCTGGTCGCGTATTGCCACGATACCGCCAACTTACTAAGATGTTGCCTTTCCGTTCTATCATGTCGTATGCCAATCTGGCTGCTGAGGTTACCTTGATGCCAATTGACGATATGGGTATGGATGCCGCCATCTTGTTTAGCGATATCTTAGTGATTCCAGAGGCGCTGGGCGTAGAGGTGGAATGGACCAGCGAAGGGCCTGCTTTCCCCCATCCGCTGATGGATGCAGAGCATCCTGCAGCAGGATTAAGCTTTAACCTCTCGCATCTTAATCATGTGGCTGATACGCTGGATGAAATAACGCATCAGAAGAACGCCGAAACACCAGTGATTGGTTTTTGTGGAGGTCCGCTTACCTGCTTGTGTTACATGTTGGGAGGTCGCGATAAAACCATGCAGTTTACCGATGTGGTGCGCTATCTCTACACCCATCGCGAGGAGTCGCTCCAGTTGCTTGATGCCATCACCAGCGCCAGCGAGACTTATGTGCATCTGCAAGCAGCTCATGGTATCGATACCTTCCAGATATTCGAGTCGTTTGCTGGTGTGATATCCGCCGAGCTTTATCAGAATATGATTATGCCGTTTGTGCGTCGTATCACAGCTGCAGTAAGGCAGCATGGTTTGCCTGTTATCTTCTTCCCCAAGGGATTTGGAGCAGGACTGCAGATGCTCACCCCTGAGGATTGTGATTTTGTAAGTATCGATTGGCAGACACCTCTGTTAGTGGCTCGTCATTTGGTTAATCCGGCCATAGGTCTTCAGGGCAATATGGATCCACGTATATTGTTTGCCCCTCAGGCTGTTATCGAGCAGCATCTGCAGCAGTATCTGGCTTTCTTCCGAGAGCATCCCAATTATATCTTTAATCTGGGTCATGGCGTTCACAAGGATACGCCATTGGAGAATGTACAATTCGTAACCGAATGGTTTAGACAAACACAAAAATAATCATTATAAATTAACAAAAGGTATGTTTTTAGGATTACTATTATCAACTATGTTGGTGGTTGAAGGACCAGAGGTTACACCCGCCGACACAACTACAGCCCGCTCGTACAAGCTTGACGAAGTGGTGGTTAGTGCGTTTAAAACAAACAAATACGAGTTGGTGCCTGCATCGCGTTCGGCTTTGTCGGCTCGTCAGCTCAGTAATCAGCAGATAACCGGACTTAAGGAGTTAACTGCCGTTATTCCCAATTTCTATATGCCCGACTATGGTTCGAGAGCCAGTTGCCCAGTGTTTGTACGCGGTGTAGGTAATAAGTCGGATGGTACAGGTATCGGCTTTTATGTAGATGGTATGCCTTTCTACGAGCCCCTCTCGTTTGATTGCGATCTGGGCGATGTGGCCTCGGTTGAGGTGCTACGTGGTCCGCAGGGCACATTGTATGGTAGAAATGCCATTGGTGGTATTGTAAACATCAGTACCCGTAACCCATTGGAGTACCAGAACACCCGTGTTCGCCTGGGCTATGGTAAATATAACGATTTGCGTGCGCAGATATCTAATTACACTAAGGTATCGGATAAGTTTGGCTTTACCTTTGGTGCACTCTATCATCATAATGATGGCGCCTTCAGCAACAGCTATCTGAACGAAAAGGTAGATAAGATGAACGAGACCGAAGAGCGTATAGGATTGTATTATAAGCCTTCTGATAATTGGCTGATTCGCCTTACCAGCCATTTTACTTATAGCGATCAGGGAGGCTATCCCTATGCCCCAGTGAATGTTGAAACTAATACGTTGCAGGATATCAACTACAACCGTTATAGCTCATTCCGTCGCCTTATCAGCACCAATGGTCTGGGTATTACCTATAGTGGTCCTGTGGTTAGCTTTAACAGCCAGACATCGTTCCAGTATATCAATTCAAAGCAGGCTATCGATCAGGACTTTACTGTTAATGATAAGTCGTTTGTAGAGAATGCCCGCCACCAGAATATGGTGTCGCAGGAGTTTACTCTCAAGTCGAATAACGATAGCCGTTACCAGTGGGTGGTTGGTGCCTTTGGTATGATGGAGCATGTGGATCGTACAGTTGATAATTTCTCACCATCAGCAGGCTCGCTCAGTCATACCAACTATTGTGTGCCAACCAGTTCGTTGGCCCTTTATCACCAGAGTACCTATAACATCTGGCAGGGTCTTTCGGCTACAGCAGGTGTTCGTTTCGATTATGAGCATGCAAAGACCAACTATGATAATCAAAAAGTAAAAGTTTCGCCACTATCCGATGGTGGTTTTACTTTAGTAGATCCCAGTCAGATGTCTTCGGCTACAGGCGAATCTTTCGAGAGCAGCAAGGATTTTACGCAGGTAACACCTAAGTTTACGCTTCAGTATCTTACTACCGAGGATAACCTCTACTATGTGTCAGTTACTCGTGGCTACAAGCCAGGCGGTTTCAATAAGTCGTTCTCTACATTTGATGAGCGTTCGTACGAGCCTGAATACAGTTGGAACTACGAGGTGGGTGCCAGTGTTAACCTGCTGAACAACCTGCTTACCCTGAGTGCCGACCTGTTCTATATCGATTGGCGCCACATGCAGATTACCTCAACCATTACAGGTGTGGGTAATATTACCACCAATGCTGGTCATACAGATAGTAAGGGAGCTGAGCTGAATGTAATCGTGCGTCCTGTTGAGGGCCTGCAGTTCACAGCTAACTATGGATATACTTATGCCCGTTTCCTCTCTTATGTAAAGAGTGCAACGGTAGATTATACTAATAATCGCCTGCCCATGGTGCCTAACCACACGCTGAGTCTTGATGCCAACTACACCATCAACCCTACAGGTTGGTTAGATCGCGTGATGTTCAACGTAGGTTTGCGCGGCTTGGGTCGTATCTACTGGGCCGAGGATAATCTGGTAAGTCAGGATTTCTATACCACACTTAACGCCAAGGTCGCTCTTACCAAGGGTATTGTTACCTGGGAGGTATGGGGCAAGAATCTTACTGATACCAACTATATGGCTTACGGCTTTAAGTCGTCAACCGGCAACTACGCCCAGGCTGGTAAGCCTTTGATGTTTGGTACCACTATCGAGTTAAATTTCTAAACCAATAATAGTTTCATGGCAACAACCACCAGCGTAGATAATGTAAGGAGATTGAATCTCGCCACGTTTTTCTGTCTCTACATAGCGCAGTTCATCCCCTCAACGTTTATCACTACTGCCATGCAGGTAAGTATGCGCCAGGCCAATTACGGTCTGGCCACTATTGGCCTGCTACACTTAGTGCATATCCCCTGGCTCGTTAAGTTTCTTTGGGCCCCCATGGTAGATCGCCAGTGTTCGCACCTGGTTAGCTATCGCCGTTTCATCCTGCTGATGGAGTCGGTCTATGCCCTTTCAATCATGTGTATCGGATTCTTAGATATTTCTTCCGATATCAACTTTATCTTTGTGTTAGTTTTTATATCGATGTTTGCATCGGCTACACAGGATATTGCTACCGATGGTTTGGCGGTGAGGGCTTTTGGTAAGGGTGATCATAGTGCTGTGAATAGTATGCAGTCGATGGGACGTTACGCTGGTGCTTTCTTAGGTAGTGGTATCTTTATCGTGATGCTCGACCATTTTGGTTGGAGTGTTGTTTTCCCGCTGTTGGGATTGGTGGCCTGGTTCATGGTGGTGCCTTTGCAGTTTAATAAGAAGATACATATCGAGCCACGTTCGCCCAAACAGCGTGCCAAGCTGATGGATTTTATGTGGTTCTTCTCGCGCAAGGAAATTATCCCACACGTGATCTTCCTGTTGCTCTACTTTATGGGTATCATCGGCATTATTGCCAATGTGCGCCCTTATATGGTTGACTTGGGCTATAACATGAAGGAGATAGGTGTGTGGTTTGGTATGGTTGGTACAGCCACATCGTTTGTGATGGCTTGGGTGGCCCATGTGCTAATCCGTCGTATCGGCATGTATCGAGCCCGCTTGATGGTGGCCTTCATGATTGTTACAGCTCCGCTATATTTCCTGGGGCTAACGTTTATTTCGCCTACACTCCCCCTATTGGTAGGTGGTTTGCTGCTGGTAAAAACATGTCATGCCTTTGCGTCGATTGTGGTTTATACCACAGCGATGGATTGTGTACGCGATGGACGTGAGGGAACTGATTTCACCATCCAGGTGGTCGTGGTTCATCTCAGTTCGTCGCTCATATCGATTATTTCGGGTGGCGTTGGCGAGTGGCTCGACTATCGTGGCCTCTATCTCATCGAGCTAGGCATTGCGCTCGTAAGCCTGATTTATGTAATTTGTGTGTTTAAACCTAATCAGATGCTGGCAAAATGGTAAAACGTATTTTATTTACAGCTCCCGACACCTATCATGTAAGTTTGCACGAGGCTTTTGGCAAACGCCCCACATGCAGCTTCCATCCCATGTTTGTGCCTTTTATCAGCAGTACCTTATTGCCCCCTGGTGGCACTTTCCTGCCGTTCTGTAATCAGTTGGCATCGTACGATTATATTATCTGCACAAGCATCATGGCCGTCAGGGCACTTTCCTCTGCTGGTGTCGACAGATCGCTTATTGATGGTAAGGTAGTAGCCATAGGTAAAGATCAGAAAGTCGTGCAGGAGTTTCTGGGTGTTACAGTGGCATTACCACATGCCAAACCCAGTTTGATGGGGATTATCGAGGCTTTGGAAAGCGAACAGGCACTACAGTCGAAGCGTATTGCTGTGCTGTGGCCTAAATATAGCGGACTGCCTGTTCCGCCAACGATCACCAATTTCCAGAATGCCCTAAGCGCAAAAGGTGCCGACGTATCATATGTATATTGCTATCGTACCACAGCTATGAGTGATGAGTACTATGCTGAAACAGCCGATGCCCTACGTAGCGGTAATATAAGCGCTGTAGCCCTTACCAGTGGTGGCGAGGCCTACGTATTATCAAGAATTATGAAATTTGCCGAAACACAGGGCCAGCCTGTTAACGTGCCTATCTACTCGTTTGGTCCTTACACCACACGATGCGCTGAGGAGGCTGGCTTAAACGTAACAGGCACCTCCCCCAATCAATATAGCTTTTCTGACTTTATTGATTATCTCGAAACAGAGATATAACCCTATTTGATTTTCGAGGTCATCGCGCTGCGAACACCTTTATAATTATTCAGGTATGCCTTGGCACTTCCGAACGAAAGGAACATGTCGAGGCGTACTGGTATATGGTTCTGATCGTCGGTGATATAGAAACGGATAAGCTCGTGGCTTTTTCCATCCTCGCGCTCATAGAACGACATTACCAGGCAATGGAACTTCTCCTTTGAACCATTCATCTTAAAGGTCTCGCGACCACGGAACTCCAACCACGAGTTAGACAGATTACGTGCATCGCTGATAGGAGTAGGGATTACCTGTCCCTTTTTGAGTTTTGAACCGTCGAAATTGCGGGCACGTAAGAAGATCGACATCATATCGTAGATACAGTTACGATAGGTGCTGGTTTTCCAATGCTGTTCGCCGTCGGCGTCAATACGGTGCTTCTTCAGCTGACAGTTGCCGTTAGGATAGGTGTACCATATCTCATCTACATAGTATCTGCTACCTTCACGGGCACCTTTGCGGAAATACATTGGCGAAAGATCGGGATTGCAGTACGATAGCAAAGTATCACGCATGGTGAAATACTTGTCGAGCTTAGAGTTTCCACGTGTAATCAGGTATGATTTCCACGCATCCTTGCCCTCAAACTTGGTCATCTTAGTATCCATCTGGGCTGATCCAACCTTTACCCAAATAAACTGCCAGTTAAAGTAAAGGTCGTACTCCAGGCTCTCGCCGCTCTTAAAGGCGGTATTGGCAATTCCACACTGGGCATGGGCCGAGAGGCCTGTGCCAAGCATAATCATCAGCGAAAGAATTATCTTCTTCATTTCTTGCTATCTACATTAATGCCCTAATCCTTCAGGTATTCTATACCCATTTGGCGGGCGCGTTCTACATTTCTGTTCTTTAGTTTCTTGGCTGCCTCTGGTTTCTGTTTGGTAATCTTCTCTGGCTTTTGTTTGTACACAGGTACAGCCGTTACATTCCAGTTAAGATTCAAATCCCATTTGGCTTTGCCTTCTATCTCTTTGGGATAGTAGTAAACAGCCTCTGCCTGTCGGCCTTCGGCATAGTCTCCTGTATCCCAGATGCCGTTACCATTACTATCGATAAAGGCGCTTACGTAATACTTCTCGGGTTTAAGGTATTTAAACTCGGCCACATGGTTATTCACACGGGCCAGTTTTACTACTTTATCCGAACCATTAAGCAACTGAACCACCATGGCAGAATCTTCTACACCTGAGATGGTCAGTTTCAGCGTACCGTATTCGTCTTCGTCCTTAACCTTGATACCTTGTTTATAGGCATTAGATACGTTGCCGTAGATATCCACGAAGGCGGCAGAATCTATCTCAAGGCTATACTCTATGCCTGGGCGCCAATCGGCCAGAATCTGGTAACTTCTGATCTGATGGGGTATGGGCTCCATGCGGCAATCTGACTCGTACCATACAGAATCAATCATCGAATAGAGATGAACCGCAGCTGTGTCGCAATGTTGCAAAGGTGTAGGCATTTCAACCTTAATAAGCTTATCGGGATCCATTTGTGATGGAACATCGAACTTGGGCTCCAGAGGTTTCTCGTGCCATACGGAGTCGTAAGGCATATCGCGTTTCTTTTTCTTTTCCTGCTCCTTCAGCCACTGGTCAATCTCCTTGTTTTTTTCTTTCTGTCGCTTGGCGTATGGAGTTTTGGCCAGCGATTCGATGGTATCCGTTTGGTTAATAAGCATACCTGTAGAGTCGGAAAACTGATAGCTGATCTCCATACGTAGGGTATCCTGATTAATCAGCGTGGTATCGCGCAACCAGTAATGGGTGGTATCTTGTTTCTCGTTTGTCTCGATTACAAAAGCATCGTTACTGTCGAAGTTCAAACCCTTGATAACAGGCAGGTCAGGATGACCATAACTGAAGTACATCGAGAACTTATTGGCCTCCACACGTTCGGTCTTGATAAGGAAACGATCAGTAAGAACGTGGGTGAATGCCAATAGCGTGATATCATCTGGTAGGAAGTGGGTGTAAGGCACTTTTTTCAGCGCATCGATATGTAGCGAGTCGCGCCAAACGGTGTCGGTTCGCACGTCGGGCTTTGAGCCAGGTTCAAATGTCTGTTGGTTAAAGGCAATCATCTCGCTCTTCTGTGTAAAGCGGAAGTCGCCATCGGCATCCTGCAGAGCATAAGCGCGATAAGTACCAGGAGCCACACCTTTTACTACAAAGTGTCCACGACTGTCGGTACGTGACACACGCAACATAGGTTTGGTTTGGAAGGCAGAATCGGCCAGATCATTATACAAACCTACCATGATGCCCTTGATGGGCTCGAGATTGCTGGCGTCGAGCACATAGCCCGATACTTCGAAGGTATCAATCTTTTCGCCTGTTGAGAAGCTATAGGTATAGCTGCCCATAGGGTTACCTTCGTTGTTGTCGCTGATGGCATCGCTAAAGTCGATGGTATAGGTGGTATTCGCCATCAGAGAGTCCTGCAGTTCCACTACAATTTTTTTACCCGCAGCCTTGATGTCGGGTACTTCCAACTGTGGGGGCGACACAATCACCTTATTGGTTGCGTCGGTAAGTTTGATAAACTCATCAAACAGGATGGTAATCTTCTTGGTGTTTACGTTGGTGGCCTGATCGGCAGGTGTGGCGCTCAGAACCTTTGGTGGGTCGTCGTCGTACCAACCGCCATCGGGCTGTCCCATGCGGGCGCAACCAATCATAGCCAAAGCTATACAGCAGATATAGAGGAGTTTCTTCATGCGTTCAACTTCAATAATTGTTCGATATGTTCGCGAGAGTTGCTAAGGCGAGGCACCTTGTGTTGTCCGCCTAATTTGCCTTTCAGTTTCAGCCAGTCGTTAAACAGATTCTCGCGTGCCTCGATAATCTCAAGGTGCTGCAGCGTAATATCCTTATAACGTTTAGCCTCGTAATCGCTGTTGATTTCCTGCAGATGCTTATCAAGCAGGTCGCTGAACTGCTGCAGATCGGCAGGACGCTTCTTAAACTCGATGAGCCACTGATGGCGGCACTTGGCGTTCTGGTCCATAAACACAGGGGCAGCGGTATATTCCGAAACCTCGGCACCTGTCTGTTCGCAAGCATAGGCCAGTCCCTTTTCAGCATTATCAACTATCAGCTCCTCGCCAAAGGCATTGATGAAATGCTTGGTGCGACCAGAGATGATAAACTTGTACGGATTGGTAGATGTAAACTGGATGGTATCGCCGATTTCATAACGCCACAAACCACAACTGGTTGTGATAACCATGGCGTAGTTCTTACCAGTTTCTACACCCCACATTGGCACGATGGTTGGGTTCTCCTTGCCGATTTCGTCCATAGGGATGAACTCGTAGAACACATCGTAGTCGAGCATCAGCAGCATCGACTTGTCCGATGGATCGTTCTGCAGACCGAAGAATCCCTCGCTGGCATTATACGTTTCCATATAGTGCATGTTGGGCGAGGTAATGAGCTGTTCGTACTGTTTGCGATAAGGCGTAAAGGCCACACCACCATGGAAGAACACCTCGATGTGTGGCCATACATCTTCAAGATGTGTTTTGCCTGTAATCTCCATCATGCGGGTAAGTACAGAGAGCATCCACGAGGGTACACCTGAGAGATTGGTTACGTTTTTGTTCATGGCCTCGCGGGCAATACGGTCGCGCTTAATTTCAAAGTCAGAAAGCAGAGCAGTCTGTTTCTTTGGCACACGAACCAGATTGGCCAACGGGTTGATATTCTCGATAAGGATGGCGCTCAAATCGCCAACCAGAGAGTCTTTCAGATTATAATTTGGTGCATGACTGCCACCAAGAATCAGTCCCTTACCATCGAACATGCGCGACTTGGGATTGTTTTGAAGATATATAGCCACAGCATCAAATCCGCCACGATAGTGAATGCGTTTCAGTCCCTCCTTGCTTACGGGGATGAACTTCGACTTATCGTTGGTAGTGCCCGATGATTTGGCATACCATTTTACACGACCTGGCCACAATACATCTGTTTCGCCGTGACGCATGCGATCTATCGATTCTTTGAGTTCTTCGTAGGTATTTACGGGGATGTGTTTGGCAAAATCATCGTAACCTTTTACTGATGCAAAGGCATGATTTCGTCCGTATTCCGTATCTTTGGCTTCAGCCACCAGTCGGCCCAGCACAGCTTCTTGGAGTGCTTTGCCTTGGTTGAAGTGTTTCTCGAGTTCCTTTTGTCTAGGCTCGAATACTTTTCTTACAATCTTTGTTATACTCATGTTAATAATTGCGCAATGTGCGTGCAAAATTACGCAATTCCGTTGTAAAGGGGGAATATTTTTCGTTTTTTTATCATTTAAGATGTAATCTTAATCCAAACTGGATAGATGGTGCCAGCGGATGCTCTTTGTAATAATGCTGCAAAGAGGTTCCGTCGTTAAAGTAATAACCCAGAGCTGGCTCAAGGTAAAGTCCGAACTGGCGTGTGATATTATATTCGGCACCAGCAGCGGCATTAAGTGAGAACTGCCAGGGGCGCTGGTCGATATCGCCATCGGATACTTGAGCGTCGATACATTTCTCGAGCAAGGCGGTACCCGCAAGATAAACATTAAGATTACCGGTGCTCCATATGTTCCATGATGCGCCTACGGGAATACCTAAGTATCTGAGTTTCTGGATGTAATTATTACTGTTAGTAATAGGTGTTATAAACTCCGACTCGAGATAGGTATAGCTGATACCACTATGCAAAGCGATGCGATTGCTAAGTTGATACTGTAACGAGAGTCCGAATCTAACAGGCAACTTGTGTTTCGAAACTACATCGGGCAGGGTGTACATATTGGTAAACGAAGAAGTTTCGCCGAACTTGATGTAGTCGGTAACAATAGTACCGCCGTTTTTGCCTAAATCAACATCGCTGTTAACTGCGTAATTCGCATCGCTATTCAGGAATTGTCCACCCATAGTGTTTCCTAAATTATTACTAGCCATCAACAAACCGTTCGAACCGTTCAGTCCGATGGTCCATTTATCTGTATCGATTGATTTTGAGCGGGTTTCGCTTGGATTGATAACATCAGGCAGATAGGTTTGTTTCTTTTTCTGCGGCGCAATAATTTTGGTATCTTCTGATACCTGCTGATGATTGTCAGTAGCATCTGGAGCGTTTTCGTTTGTAGCCTCTTGTAAGCTATTGTCTGTCACCTCCTGCAGATTTTCGCCTGTAGGTAGTTGCTGTTCGTAAAACTGGGGTTGGGGCTGACACTTCGTTCCCATAGTTTTTTCTACCTTATGATCATTTGTCGCTTGAGCCAGAAGTATTGGTTCTTCTGCCGGCATTGCTGGCTTGTCTGCTTCGGCTTTAGGTGCCATCACTTTCTGGCTGTTGGCTGTTAACTGGGGCTCTTTGGTGTCAAACTGATAAACGGTAAAGCATCCAACAATCGCAAGGATGACAGCCGCAGCCACCCAATACCAGCGGTGCATAGAAACCGTCTTTGCAGGGGTTGAAACAGGGGCAGACTCAGTCTGGAGCTGCATCTCGTTACTGATGCTCTCCCAGAGTCCGGCTGGTGGAGTCATCTGGTGACCCTCCAGTTTCTGTTTCATTTGTTTCGTCCAATCCTCTTTCATCCCTTTTCGATTATTAATTCCCTTATTCTTCGCGCCAGCCATTGTTTGGCGTAATAAAGCTGAGAGGCCGATGTGCCCTCCTTGATACCAAGTAGCTCGGCTATTTGCCGATGGGAGTAGTTCTCGAACACATAGAGGTTCAATACGGTGCGATAGCCATCAGGCAGTTTGCTGATTAGTTGATGTAGCTGGTCGGCCGAAATCTGCTCTGTATCAGGAATATCGTCGGCGATGTCTGCTTGTTGCAGTTTCGCATCATCCTGTTCTACAAACAGCAGTTTTTTTCTTTCTCTCAAGAACGATAGCGCCTCGTTGGCCACAATCCTGAAGAGCCACCCTTTGAACGCCTCTTCGCCACGATACTCAAGCGATGGGATGGCGGTGAATATCTTTATAAAGCTGTTCTGCAGCACATCCTTTGCATCGTCGCTATTGGGTATATAGCGGTAGCAGACCGATGATAGCTCTCCAATATACAGCTGGTAGAGCTCGCTCATCGCCCGTTGGTCTTTATTCCGTATTCGCTCAACGAGTTGATTGACCATTTTCTGCTTGCGTTCTATGATTAAGAATTCAAAAGTACTGAAATCTTGTATGAGAATAGAATTTTTTTTATTTCTTTAACAAAATAACAAAAAAAAGAGGCCGCCAATAGGCGACCTCGTATGGGTTAATCCTCAGAGAAAGCTGCTGCTGCAGCTTCTGCTTCGGCTATGATTTCTTCGCGCGATTTCTCTTTGTGAGAAATGTCGGATAAATCAAACTCTTTTTCTGAGAAATCTATTGTTGCTGTATCCTTCTTAGGCTCTTCGGCAGGTTTTGCTACAACCTCTTCTGGTGTGTTTTCCTGCTCGATGATAAAGCTCTGCTGCTCCTTCTCAGGATCGGGTACAGCCATCGCAGGCTCTTCTTCCATCTGTGTACGGGCAGTCTTGGCGGCAAATACGACATCAACAAACTGTGGTTCGCGCTTCAGGCGCTGCAGGGTGTCTTTCGATGCCTTCTGCTGGGCCTCTTTCTTTGAGTAGCCCGAACCGCTCTCGCCGTTAACGCCCTCGATAATTACCATATAGGTAAATACAGGACTGCCGTTCTCATCTTTCTTCTGCTTGGTGAGCTTGTACTCCAAACGTACACGATTCTTCTGGCTCCACTCAAGGAGTTTCGACTTGAAGTTTACCTCCTTGAATGCTACCTTGTCAATATCAATGAACTTGCCCAGTACCTGGTGCTCAAAGAACCACAGGCAAGCCTCGTAGCCACGATCCAGATAAATGGCACCTACCAACGCCTCGAAAGCATTTCCTTCAACATAACTGTTGTGCGAGGTTGAATGACCTGCTGATATCAGCAGATTGCTCAATCGCATCTCGGTGGCTAACTTTCCAAGCGTTTCGCGGCTTACAAGTTTCGATCGTGTATTGGTAAGGAATCCTTCGCGCTTACCTTCATAATGACGGTAAACGATGTAACCCACAGCAGCGTCGAGTATAGCATCACCCAGGAACTCCAGTCGCTCATTGTTCAGCGGCTTGCCCTTGTCGTTGCGCTTGCGGATGCTCTTGTGCATCAGCGCCATCTTGTAATACTCGATATTGTGGGGGTAGAATCCCAGTATCTCGTAAAGAGAAGAAAAAAGCTCCTTCTCCTTGCGGAAAGGGAGCTTTATTCTATCAATAATGTTATTAAGCTTCATACTTCTTGAATACTACACATGCATTGTGACCACCAAAACCGAAGGTGTTGCTAAGACCAGCACGTACGACACGCTTCTGAGCCTTGTTGAATGTGAAGTTCAGGTTGTAATCAATCTCTGGATCCTCATCACCTTCCTCGTGATTGATTGTTGGAGGAATAATATCGTTCTTGATAGCCAGAACGGTAGCCATTGCCTCTACAGCACCAGCGGCACCCAGCAGGTGACCAGTCATCGACTTGGTAGAAGAGATGTTGAGCTTGTAGGCAGCATCGCCGAATACCTCCTTGATGGCCTTAGCCTCAGAGATATCACCAACGTGGGTAGAAGTACCGTGTACGTTGATGTAGTCGATGTCCTCAGGCTTCATGCCAGCATCCTCGAGAGCGTTCTGCATCACGAGCTTAGCACCCAGACCCTCGGGGTGAGAGGCTGTGATGTGGTGAGCATCAGCGCTCATACCAGCACCTACCATCTCAGCGTAGATCTTAGCACCACGAGCCTTAGCGTGCTCCAGTTCCTCGAGAATCAAGCAACCAGAACCCTCAGCCATGATGAATCCATCGCGGCTTGCGCTGAATGGGCGGCTGGCCTTCTCTGGCTCGTCGTTACGAGTAGAGAGAGCGTGCATGGCATTGAAACCACCTACACCAGTAGCGCAGATAGCTGCCTCGGCACCACCAGCAACGATAGCGTTTGCCTTACCCAAACGGATCAGATTGAAGGCGTCGGCCAGTGCGTTTGATGAAGATGCACAAGCTGAAGCTGTGATATAGTTGGGGCCATGGAAGCCATACAAAATCGAAATCTGACCTGCTGCGATATCAGCAATCATCTTGGGGATGAAGAAGGGGTTGAACTTAGGACCATCGGCCTCGTGAACACCATAGTACTTTACCTCGTCCTCGAAGGTCTTAATTCCACCAATACCTACGCCATAAACCACGCCGATACGGTTCTTGTCTTCTGTCTCCAGATCCATACCGCTATCCTCAACGGCCTGCTTGGCAGCAATCAGGGCCAGCTGAGTGTAGCGGTCCATCTTACGTGCCTCTTTGCGATCCAGGAAATCGTTCACGTTGAGGTTCTTTACCTCACAAGCGAACTTAGTCTTAAAATTTGTTGTATCGAAACTTGTAATAGGTGCTGCGCCGCTAACTCCGTTGAGCAGGTTATTCCACATCTCTTCAGGAGTGTTGCCCACTGGCGTAACTGCGCCAAGACCTGTTACAACTACTCTTTTTAATTCCATAAGCTTAAATTAAAAGCATAATGGTTGCCTCTTAAAATAAGGAAGCAACCATTATGTAGTAAACAAATATTATTTTGCGTTCTCCTCGATGTAAGCGATGGCGTCGCCAACGGTACCGATCTTCTCAGCCTTATCATCGGGAATTGAGATACCAAACTCCTTCTCGAACTCCATGATCAGCTCAACAGTATCCAATGAGTCTGCACCCAGGTCGTTTGTGAAGCTAGCCTCAGCCTTTACTTCAGCCTCATCTACACCGAGTTTGTCTACGATAATTGCCTTTACTTTGCTTTCAATTTCTGACATAATTGTAATAATTTAATTGTTAATAATGATGTTGCTATCTTGAAATTTTTCCGGCTTTAGGCCGAAATCGGGTGCAAAGTAACACAATTTCTTTCACTTACGCAAATTTTTTTAAGAAAAACTTACTTCGGTTTGCACATTATAGGGGCATTTGTGCAAAAATATACCCTTTTTTGGTGTGCCTTATACTATAAAAATACAAAATATGGCGATTTTATTCATTTTTCGTTGGTTAATTGAAAAACTTTCTGTAGTTTTGCAAAATAAAACGAATACGAATATGACATTTACAAAAGAAGCCAATCAAATTTTTGAGAGGGCGATTAACGACTATCATGTTTTCGATGATGTCGATACGCCCTTGAAAAATCCATATCAGAAAGACAGCATCCAGTATAGTCTCTATAAGAAATGTTGGATTGATACTGTTCAGTGGCATTACGAAGATATTATTCGCGATCCCCATATCGATCCTATCGAGGCCCTGCAGCTTAAGCGTCGTATCGACCGCAGTAATCAGGATCGTACCGATTTGGTTGAGGAAATCGACTCTTGGTTCCGCCAGCATTACAGCGAGGTGGTTCCTCAGGCCGATGCGCGCCTTAATACCGAGAGCCCAGCTTGGGCTATCGACCGTTTAAGCATTCTGGCACTTAAGATTTATCACATGCAGGAGCAGGTAAACCGTACCGATGCCGAGCCTGAGCACATTGCCAAGTGCAAGGCTAAGCTCGATGTGCTGCTCGAACAGCAGAAGGACCTCTCGCTGGCTATCGATCAGCTGCTCGAGGACATCGAGGCTGGCCGCAAGTACATGAAGGTGTATCGCCAGATGAAGATGTATAACGATCCAGCTACTAATCCTATCTTATATAATCAGAAGTAAATACAAAGGCTGATGAGAAAAGAGCATATACTGGTCATCAGATTCTCAGCTCTTGGCGATGTAGCCATGATGGTGCCTGTAGTCTGGTCGCTGGCTCAGCAGTATCCCGATATACGCATCACGGTGCTTAGCCGTAAGTTCGCCCGCCCTTTGTTCGACGATCTGGCGCCCAATGTTAATTTCATGGAGGCCGATCTCACCAAGGAGTATCATGGTGTGCGCGGACTTAACGCACTCTATCGCCGATTGGTTGCCAAGCAGTTCACCAAGGTGGCCGATCTGCATAATGTTCTACGCTCAGAGTATCTGCGCTTTCGATTCAATCTGGGCCGATATCGTGTAGAGCACCTGATCAAGAATCGCAGTCAGCGTCGTAAACTGCTTTCTGGCAAGCACGATAAGCGTGTGCCATTGCCATCATCGTTCGAGAATTATGCCGCTGTGTTCGAGCGTCTGGGCTATCCGGTTGACATTAAGAATTTCCGTTCCATCTTCCCTGACGAGGGTGGAAATATGAATCTGTTGCCCGCCATCTTCGGACCCAAGAAGAGTTTCGAGCAGTGGATAGGTATCGCACCATTTGCTGCCCACGAGGGTAAGGTGTATCCACCCCGCTTGATGGAGCAGGTAATCTTCCGTCTTATTCAGCAGTATCCTAATGGTCGTATATTCCTGTTTGGCCGAGGCGAGGAAGAAGAGAAGTACTTCCAGCTGTGGTGTGCTCAGTATCGCCAATGTACTTCGGTAGCCAAGCATTGTGAGGGTATGTATCAGGAGCTTATCCTGATGAGTCATCTCAACGTCATGCTCTCGATGGATTCGGCCAATATGCACCTGGCATCGCTCACAGGCGTGCCTGTGGTAAGCGTTTGGGGTGCAACACACCCCATGGCAGGTTTCCTGGGTTATAATCAGGACCCCGAAAATGCTATCCAGATTGATCTGGAGTGCCGCCCCTGCAGTATTTATGGCAATAAACCCTGTCAGCGTGGCGATTATGCATGTCTGCAAAACATTCCGCCCGAGCGGATTGTTGACAGAATAGTAACCCTTATTAATAACTAAAAACTAGAACGCTTATGAAGTACATTTGTGAAGTGTGCGGTTACGTTTACGACCCCGCAGAAGGCGATCCCGATGGTGGCATCGCTCCAGGAACAGCTTTTGAGGATATCCCCGATGATTGGGTATGCCCCGTTTGTGGTGTAGGCAAGGATAACTTCAGACCAGAATAAGCTTCATGCAAACTAAAGGGTTCATTATCAAACGTGTGTGGGTTATAGCCATTTTGTTGGCTGTAGTGCTGTTTTCGTGTAAAAACGATGTTAGCGAATTTATTCAGGCGTTTGATGATGAACCTATTGTAAGCCCATTGGCTACGGAGCTTGGTTTTAGCAAGGACCGCCCGCTGGTAATGGGTATGAATACCAGTTATGCCCCTTTGCAATACGTAAACAGTCAGGGTTTGCCTACTGGTTACGATGTGGAGTTCACCAAGAAACTGCTGATGCGTATGGGCATTCCTTACACTTTCTCGCCAAACCATTGGGACAAGATGTCGCCAGGTATTATTGGTGGAAAGTACGACATGGGTATGCTGGTTTATTCGTCGTATCGTAAAGATACAACCAACTATTCCGATGCTGTATTCCGCATGTATTATCAGGTGGTTTACAGAAAAAAAGACTTTGCAGAGTTTGATTTCCGTCATCTTAAAGGCAAGCGTATTGCCTATATGAAATCGCGCCCTATAGGTTTGATGCTGAAGGACGAAGGGGCCGATGGCTATCCGATAACCGATCTGAATGAGGCTATTGTTGACCTGTCAAACGGAAAGTATGATGGCGTTATCTGCTATCGATTCCAGGCAAAATTTCATGTAGGGCTTCTGCATCTGACAGATCAGTTGAAGGCCGATGATCTGTCGTTAGAGCCACGCGAATACTGTTATGCCAGTCATGATAAACGCCTGATTGATGCCATCAATGCCGAACTAAAGAAGATGGAGGCCGAGGGCATCGTCGACGAGATATATGGTCAGGAAGTGGCCGAACGCTTTGGCGATATCAAGATTCCCATGTGGGTTTGGTGGTTGCTTACTGGCTTGGTATTTTTGTTTATGGTGGTTTATGTGGTTAACAAGAACCGCTACAATCGCCGTTTGCAGAGTGCCAACGCACAGTTGCAGCAAAACAATAAAGCCCTGCAGTTAGCTACAGCCAGAGCCGAGGAGAGTACACGAATGAAGAGCAACTTCATCAAGCAGATCTCGCACGAAATCCGTACACCATTAAATATTATATGTGGTTTTACACAGGTGTTGACAACTACTGATGCCGAACTGGATAAGGCGGAGAAACGCGATATGTCGGTGCAGATTATCGATAATGCCGAACGTATTACAGGCTTGGTCAACAAGATGCTGGCACTTGCCGAAATTAACAGCAGCGTGGTACTGGAGCGCGAAGACCATACGTCGGCTTCTGTCATTGCCCAGGAGGCCATCAAGGCGGCTGGTATCAACAAGGCATCGCATGTCCAGTTCAATCTTGTAAAGCTGTTTGGGGCTCAGCAGTTGTTCGATACCCATCTGCGATCGGCTGTTCTGGCTTTGCAGCAGTTGCTCGATAATGCCAAGAAATTTACAGAACAAGGACAAGTAACATTACAAATAAGTAATCACGAGGGGCTGGCGTACTTTGTGGTCGAAGATACAGGCACATCTATCCCCGTATATCAGGCCGAGCGCATATTCGACGAGTTTGTGCAGTTAGACGAGTACAGCGATGGCACAGGCATCGGACTCTCGATAGCGCGTAGCTTGGCGCGCCGATTGGGTGGCGACATCGTTCTCGACACCACCTATACTGGAGGCGCACGATTCGTGATGACCATACAAAGCAAGCAAGAAGAAACAGCATGAAACAAACATATCCCATCATAAGGTTCCCTGAGAAGGGAACCATTTTGTATCCCTTTCGTCGTCATCCATTAGTAACCCCAGGCATGCTCGAGCAGAAGCTTGCCCGCGAGCTTTCGGCCAAGTTGCCCGCTGGTGTAGAGTGCCTGTTAAACGCCTGTATCATCACTACCGATAAGCAGCCGCCTTATTATCCCGATCTGGCGCTGGTGGTAGCAGGTACTCCAGGCATCCGTATCGATGTAGAGATAGATGAGCCTTACTGTAAGGCTACTCGCGAGCCCATCCACTACCTGTCGTGTGGCGATGTGTATCGTGATCATCTGCTCAATCGTCATGGATGGGTGGTAGTTCGCCTGGCCGCTCAGCAAATCGCCCAGGAGCCTGGTATCTGTGCCGATTATTTGGTAGAGTTGGTTACTTGTATGATGGCTGATAGTGCATTCATCCAGCAGCACCAATTTGCATCGGTGCCCACACCTGTTGAGCCTTGGAGTCGTAACGATGCGTTAAAAATGGCCTACTGGCAGAATGTGGATGGCGAGGATAAGCAATGGATAACCGATAGATATGCCCTCGATGTCGACGAGCTTGACTGCAAACAGCAGGTTAAGCCCTTCGACAAAACCGATGATATGCGCGAAAAAATGGCCACCTTTCGCGATGCAGGCCATTACGAGCAGGATGCTGATATCGATTTCGAGCCCTGCGAACATATATATATATATAAAGGTATAAAGCGTATGCTGCCTGTCAGTTCGCTCATTGCCTATTTCTTTGATGAATTCCAGGCTCTGTCACAGGCCGAAAACCAGATGCGGTTTAAAGGCATACCCGTAGAGGAGAGCTTGGATAAGTGGGAGCGCGCTGGTCGTACAGCCAGCGAGGTGGGCACCTTCGTGCATCTGCAGACAGAGAACTATTTTCAGCGCGGTTTCTTCGAGACCGAATGCCAGCTGCAGTTTGGGCAAGAAACCGAAGTTGTGAGTGTAGAGCAGGAAAAACTTCATTTTCTGCGCTTTATCCGCGACTACGATATCGAGCCCTATCGCCAGGAGTGGCCCGTTTACGATAAGGATTTGAACATTGCAGGTACCATCGACTTGATTTGCCAGGACGACGATGGCGAGTTTACCATCTACGACTGGAAACGCTCGTCGAAGGTAGTCAACGCCCAAGGCCAACCCATCGTCGAGGGTTTTCGTGGCAAGATGAGCCATAACGGCATCAGTCTGCCCGATACCTCGTTCTACCATTATTGCATTCAGCAGAATCTGTATCGTTACATGTTAGAGCGCCATTACGGCATCCGTGTAAAGGCTATGAACTTGGTGGTGCTCTGTCCCGATTATCCCACCTATTATGTAGCCCAAGTACCCAAGATGGACCAGCTCATCCAGCAAATCGTCACCATTTGTCAGCAGCACGACTTAGGCCACAGATTGCTGTAGAATGTTGCAATGTTGCCGTTGCAACGTTGCATGAAGGAGTATAATAACTATTCAATAATTAATAAGTATTAATTTCTATTTATCATAATCCTCTAATATATATCGGATACCCATCCTGCGTAGAGGTGGGATAGTCCTTATTGCAACGTTGCAACGGCAACGCTGCAACGTTTGCCTACCTTCAATGAGATATCCGTAATATATCTACCAGATATCCGTAACTTATCTCATAGATTAGTTACGTTTTCCCAACGTGGGAATATTTGTTCCCCAACTAGGGAATTTTTGCGCCCTCACGTAGTAGCAAAATATTCATTGATAACATAGCATGGCAACAGATGGCTTACATTGAAGCAAAATAACCTGTGAGTTCGTCAAGTGCACTGCCGTTCTTGTTAGGGACGTCCTTGATGATTTTTCCCTTCTCCAAGAGCAGAATTCGTGTGGCAACATCTGTGATGTAAGTAAGGTTGTGACTGGAGACTATCACAGTAGTAGCCAGACGTTCGTTAATCTGCTTAATAAGTTTTGCAACAACAATTTGTGAGGATGGATCGAGATAATTGAAAGGCTCATCGAGAATGAGTACCGTCGGATTAATTATCATAGCGGCAATGATGCCAATCTTCTGCTGGTTTCCTTCCGAGAAATGACGTATCTGCTTACCTGTTCCAAGGATTTCGTCATGCATCATCTGATGATATTCTTCCAATCGTTTGTTAAGTTCTTTTTGTTTTATGTTATACAGTTTGGCAACAAAATGAAAAAACTCCTCTGGTGTGTAAAATGGTATGAGGAAACGTTTGTCAATATAGGAACCTGTGTAGGTCTTCCACTGGCTATCTTCGTTTACAGCATTACCGTTACTACGCACTTCACCTGAATCCGCTTTGATAAGATCAAGCATCAGACGGAGTATCGTTGTCTTTCCGGCACCGTTGTTGCCTACTAATCCAATAATTTCTCCTGAAGTGATAGTTTGTTGGGGTATATCAAGTACGGTTCTATCTCCGTAAACCTTTGTAAGATTCTTGATTATCAGTTCCATAAATCAATTTCTATATTGTTCAAAATATTTGTATCTATTTGACTCATATTTTTGGGCAAACCATTTCATGATGAATGGATGCAATAGGACTCCGATTATGCCGGATAGCGCTGAGGCTATGTTTGCTATAGATATAGGCAAGAAATAATATATAAGGAGTAGTACAATAATAGGAAGGAAAACCACAGCCTCTAGTAGAAAGGATCTTCGATATGGTGTAATACTGAATGAGTTCGAGAACATTTCACATCTTTTCGCAAGAAAACTCGTAAAGAATATGACATGATTAATTACCCCTGAAGTGAACAAGAGCGTCGCCCCAAAAAAACATATCGGCAATTCTATCTCATTTCGAAAAATACGGTAAAGAACATAACATAAGATTGTCATAAAGGCAGCATCTATTACATAGCCATTGTATTTAACCTGCATGACTCTCCTGATTCCTATGGGACGTGTCCATAATCCGTCCATATAGTTCCCTTCAAAGGCAAACATGAATATACCATAGATGATAGGCAGTCCGATGATTGATAATATGACAATTAGTTCCAAGGAAAATGTGTTTGAAATATATGGGTTATTTAATACAAGGAAAAGTCCGAACAGACAGTTGAAAATGATATAGAAGGGGAATAGACGGTATCTCGTCGCCCTCATCATACTAACATACTCTATGGCGAGCCCTGAGAAATGAGTGACGTATTCTTTCTTGGTATTTCTCGAATAATCCGTATAAACATGAATAGTGCAACTGTATTTATACAAGCCATATATCATCAACATACATAAAAGGATAAAACCGATTATATGTAGTACCCATGGAAATGATAACGGATTAATCACATAACATGTCACTAAGGGAACCCAGAAGAAGCCAACGACTATAACCGGTGCTTTGTATTCCCAGTCCTGAGATAGACGGTATATCGTTATCGCGTATCCATTCAACCAGCATATTGAGAAAAATAGGAGTAATGACAGTACGGATTTCACGAAAGACATCGACATAAAAGCAACCGGAATAAAAAAGAATAAGAGATACGAATTCCCGGAGTCTAAAAGGCAATTCAATAACACGAACCTATTCCACGATGCGGTGCTAATTGGTCGTGTTTTCATACTGTCACTCATAACGAGTTTTTCTCTCTTCACGAAGTACTTAAGAAGAAAATCTGGTATCAATATTGATAGGGCGACATATGGAACTACATAATCAAACCTTTTGGTTCTGGACAGTTCATCCGCCATATCGCCAAAGGTGAAATAAAGGATGGGAAAGAGTAACAATATGGAAATTGCCACAACGAGAGTTTTATGCCATACTTTCTCTCTTATGATATAATCCATCCATACTTTAGTAATATAAAACGTTACATTTGTCATTAGCAAAAATAATAAGACAATATCTACTGTTATTCCTCCCAGCTTGGTAGAAAACGCACAATTTGTGCAAGACTTCTTCCTGTGCGCTGCAAAGTTACGAAGATTTTCCTAATACTCGCTACTTTTCTAAGATATTTATTGCTTCTTAGTATCCTTACATCAGTATCTGATACCTGATGCTCGACGATAGCGCTAGATGATTTTAATATCAATATAAAAATGCATCAAAGACTGTACATCAATTCGCCATCTCTCATTTTAACTACTCTGTCAGCGAAACTCGCAACAGATTGCTCGTGCGTAACGATTAGCATGGTTATTCCCTCTCTGTTTATCTTTTTCATTAGTTGCATTATATCTTGTGTCATTTTACTATCAAGTGCTCCTGTAGGCTCATCTGCCAATATTACGTCTGGATGTGTGATTAAAGCCCTTGCAATTGCGACTCGTTGCCGCTGTCCGCCTGATAGCTCGGTTGGAAAATGCGATGACCATTCAGATAATCCAACCATATCCAAATACTCGTAAGCCATGTCGAAACGTTTCTTTCTAGGTATCCCTTTATATAATAAGGGCAGAGCAACATTTTCAAGGGTGGTCTTGTAAGAAATAAGATTAAAGGACTGAAATACAAATCCGATTTTCTGATTTCTTATAATAGCTGCTTGTTGATCTTCAAGATGGTGCATAGGAAGCCCATCCAATTCGTAAGTTCCACTATCGAATGTGTCCAGAAGACCTATGATATTCAGCAATGTACTTTTACCAGAGCCCGATGCCCCCATTAAAGCGACCATCTCACCTTTTTCTATTGAAAGATTCACCCCCTTCAATACATGCAAAACGCTTCCGTTTTTATAACTCTTATTTAAATTTTTGATATCAATAATCATTATCCCCAAAACTCATTCCAGTATGAACTATACATATTTTTGCCTATCATCAGATCAGCATGACTACCCGAAGCCACGACTTTCCCTTCTTCTATTAAACTAATACGATCTGCATAATGCTTTAGAATATGCAACCGATGCGAAACAAAAATGATTATTTTATCTTTCTTGATCGTTTGCAATAGTTCAAGTGTAAATTTCTCCATTTCCCTGTCCATTGCAGATGTCGGTTCATCCAAAATCATTACGTCCGGATTACTCAAAAAGAGTCTGATTAGTGCTATCATCTGCTTCTGTCCGCCTGAAAGGTTTACCCCTTCTTCCCCTACAATAGTCATATACCCTTGGGGTAACATGCCAATATACTGGTCAAATCCCCAACTTGATATTTTATGGGCAACCTCTTCCATATTGTCTTGTTGCACGTCTATGCCAAGCAAAATGTTGTCTAAGACTGTACCATTAAAAATAAAAACTTCTTGTGGCATCACGCCGACATGCTTTCGCCAATCCTTCAGTGCTATTGTAGAGATATTGTAGTTACCATTTATATAGATACTCCCTGATTCGGGCGAATATGTTCTTTCCAGAATATGGCATAAAGTTGTTTTTCCGCATCCGCTCTCGCCTATGATAAAACTCATTTCACCACAATTGAAATCCATCGAAACTTTTCTCAGGAGTTGTTTCCTACCAGGAAACCTGAAATCTATGTCGTGTACGGAAATAGTATCAATCGAATCTGGGGAAATCTCACCTTCAAGAGATTCTGAAGGAGTGTTGACAAATTCAAACATACGATTGAAAGCTACTTTTGCTTCATTCAAAGGAATGGCGACAAGTGCCAAGGCGACCAATCCAGGAACAATTGTGCTGACTAATGATATAACAGCCATCAATTCTCCAAGTTTCATCACATTGGAAAAAATCAAATGGCATCCTAAGGCAATCATGGATACAAGAGCGATAACGCTAATAATTCCTGCGATGATAGTCAGTTTAACATTCAATTTCCCTAATGCAAATTGATTGTCTTGGAATCGACCGTATATCGCTTTATTTATATCTGCAAATCTGTCTTGCCTGTTAAGGCTACGGATAGTTTCGACTCCTTGTATGGTGTTAATGAAGTTACTTTCGCTTTGTGCGTAACTCACCATTACATTTCTTTGGGAATCAATGATTGGTTTGTTATAACGATAGACAAACCAAAAGAAAAAAGGTGTACTTATAGTAAGAATGAGACCTATCTGCCAATTGTAGAAGAACAGAAATATTAATGTTACCAATGCAGAAAGCATATTGATGATAACATCACCTGCAATATTTGTAATAACGTTTTGAATACGCTGCGTGTCATTTAGTCGGGCAACCATTTCCCCTGTCTTGCGTGTATCAAAGAATGCTCTTGGCAGCGAGAGCAAACGGTTATAAAAGTATCCAATGATGCGATTGTTGAAATCCCTACTCTGTCGATAAAGAAGAAAGCTCCTAATTCCCGAAAGTCCAATTCGTGCAGCAAGCAACAAGAACAAGAGAACAATGCCCATCCATAGTTTTGTGTATTCCTTGTTAGGAATAAGTTCATCTATCATTTTTTGGGAGAACACGGCAGTTGTCATTCCTAACAGAGCTATGATGATACCCAAGGCGATGCTTACTCCAAGGATACCATAATCTTCCTTGATAAGACTCAAAAGCCAAACTTTTTTTCTTTCGCCAATATCTTTTTTCTTCTCGATTCGACTGGTTGGCTCTGCTGTGAGACAATAATGAGATGCCCAGATCTTTGACAACTCATCAGGCGAATATAGGGTTATACCTTTCGAAGGGTCGAATGTTACGAAAGCTGTACCATCATATCCATAACATACAATGAAATGTTCTAAGTTATTATCTATAAGACAATGCAAAATAACAGGCTTTGCATACTCAATGAGGCCTTCTATAGTAGATTCACAACCTTTGGCTTGGAAACCGATTTCGTTGGCCGCTTGATATAGGCCTAATAAAGTCGTTCCGGTGCGGCTTGTACCACTTACCCTTCTAATGCTCTCTATGGTGTTGTCTCCCCCATAATAACGTAGTAAAGACAACAGGCAACAAACGCCGCAGTCTGTTTCATCCACCTGCTTCACACTAGTCCTTTCAATATTCTTCTTGTCAATCATCTTCCTGTTGTAATTCTTTTAATATGCTTGTTGCACTTATAACACCTGTGGACCATCGTATAAGCTGACCCTTGCCATCAAATATAAAATATGTCGGCGGTGATTTTATTTGCAGTTCGCCAGATAGATTCATCTTATAATCGGTATATATCTCGCTATGTTTAAATGTATCAATAGGACGTTTCTTAAGAAATTGTTCGAGTTCTTCAATTTCTTCTATAGAAACGAAAATCAGCCTGTATTTATCGAACTCTTGCCGTTTCATAAGCATATCGGTAATAACAGATTCGCAAATCTCACATTCTGTATTAAAATATAACAGGAAGGTTGGAAGTTTATCTTGCGATTTTTCCAATCTTGCGATTTTTCCACTAAGGTCCATAACCTCAGCGGTTGGAAAACTAAAACTCGTGACGGACTTATTGTTGCTTTTTGTTGACAAAAATATAATACCAACTATCAACAGTAAGAATAATGTAACAATGGAAATAATAATGATTCGTTTCATCATTTAGTAACATATAAAGTAACAAATACTATCATCAAAAGATAAAGCAAAAAGCCAAGACCATAGGTCGATAAGACAAAACTGAACGATTCTGAATATTTTTTATTAATAACAGCACTGATTAATAATGCCAGCATAAACCAGTATGCCAATTCGAAGATATTGAATGCCCCCAATACCATCAGCAACCATGGTTCCACTAATTTAGCATTCACTAAACCTGCCAAGGATGTTTTAATCAAAATATCTTGCGCATCGTTCAAACCAAAATGAAGAATTAAAAGGATTGTCATCAAGGAATATAATACTAGCAGCAAATCAACTTTTAAAGCAACATTGAATGCCTTATTGAAAGTCAATTCCTCATACCCAGTATACATGACTCCACCAAGATAAAGACAGCCCGCTGTATATGAAATTCGTATAAGCACAATCGTTATAGACATCAAGTAGGCTACCCAACTGAATTTCGCGTTTTGTTTTATAATTTCAAACCTTAACGTTTCAGGTAAATCCATTTGTTCCATCCGTAGCGGCATAATATATTCTTGTTGTATAAAAGCTATTATCAAGACAATGATGAATATGAATAATAGGAAATGGAGTTTGTTTATAGAAAGATATTTGATTGTAGACTTCATTGGATGAAAGAGTATAAAGAACTTAATAAATTAAGGTTCTAATATTTTAGAAATACAAATATAAAAACAATGCTACTAATTACATTTATGATTATAAAACCAAAAGAGTCTGTTTTATATAGTAATTTAGTAAAATAGTATGTCAAGGACGCCTCTTTATATATCTCATTTAGGGAAATTTATAAACAGAAAGTCCTTGACATACCTACAGTTTAACACAAAACACTTGCAACACCCAATGCAATTTCACTTGGGCCAAAGATAAGAACAGCAGCAACAGCTGGTGCGCCTACGGCAGATAATGCCAGACCTCCAGCAATAGAAGCAATTGTCATACCAAGACCTGCAGCACTAATAGCTTTGCAATTCTTTCCGCCTTCTACAGAAGACATCACTTCAAAATCTAATGTTTTCATTTTTGTTAAAGTTTTTAATTACTCCTACTCTGTTAAGGTTTTTCGGAATCCACCTGTTATTAAAAAGTATAGCGCTATTTATTTTTGGATGCGGTAACTGGTTTTATCTCATCTTTCGGGCTTAATCCTGAAAGAATTTCCGTATACATTCCATCACTGATGCCAGTTTTTAGTTGCCTTTTTTGGTATTTCCCCGCTTTGTCTTTCACTTCAACGTAAACAGAATCGTAGTTAAACTGAAAGAAACGTTCCTCTAGAGCCAAAACGTGCTTTCTCGATCTTAATAGCGTTGTCGCATTTATAGTACATCCTGCCTTGATAAAATCTTTGTACTTATCCGGCACGTTCATCGAGGCTTTTACCTCAAAACGAGTGATTCCATTCTCAACAACGCCCACAGGTGCAATCGATAATATCCTACCACTAAAATGGACTACACTATCGGCCACAGCCTTATAATCTATTTGCATACCCGTGCGTAGTTTGACGGCATCAGACTCTATCACATTAGCCATAAAAATCAAAGCAGACAACTCGGCTACCTTTGCAACTGTCGATCCCTCACTAAAAGAACCTCTTGCCATGATTGATCCGCCCTCCTTAACTGGCAGACTAAGCACGGTACCTTGGTTTGTCGCCCTGATAACGTTAGAAATACCGGCAGACTGATATCGTCCTTTCAGCATGTTCATTTCAGCCAACACCGACTGAAATTCAGCCCTCAAAATCATCAAATCCGTCTTTGCCGTTTCATATTCCTCATCGCTAATCAACTTGCTTTCATACAATTGTTTAGTCCTGTTAAACTTGCTTTGAGTGTCATCCATCTTCATTTTCGCAACCTCCAGACGTCTTGTCAAATCCTGATATTCTTCCGGGTTCTTTACCATTCTAACCTTGGCGATTGCATCACCATATTTCACATAATCTCCAACTTCAACGTATAATTCCTCCATAACACCTGAAATGGTAGACTTTATGTCAAACTCCTTGACTGGTTGTGCTATCCCAGAAAGAGGGAGTCGTTCTTCAATGTCTCGATATTCAGGTTTTATTACATGATTATAGTCAACAGTTTTTGTTGAAGAAACATAGATAACAAAACACACAACAGATATGAATGCTATCACAACTAATACTCTTATAATTTTCATAACCAGTTAATTTTCTTCTCTCAGCGCATCAATGGCGTTTAGTTTTGAAGCATATACAGCAGGACGCAACCCTATTATTGTTCCAGAAATCACCAAGATTATGATTGCAGCAATGCCTGTTGGCAAATCAACAGTAGGTTTCTCTATAAGGGAATTGTCATCTATAAATACTTTTCCTATCAGAACTAAAACGCCTTCTCCCATTATCATTCCAATGAGGCCGGAAACAGTCGTCAAAGAAATGGCTTCCAACAAAAACATCTGTTTGATAGAGGATACACTTGCTCCAATAGCCTTTCGAATACCAATCTCTCGAGTACGCTCTCGTGCAGTTGTGTACATAATGTTTCCTGCTCCAATAATGCCACTCAATAAGGTGCTGAAGCCCATAAACCATAGGAATTTTTGAATGGATGCAAACAATTGATTGAAGGCATCCATCTGCTCCTCCATACTATTGAAATACAAGGCATCTTCATCGTCTGGCGCGAACTCGTGTTTGCGGGCGAGAAAACATTTAACTCTATCGTTCGACTTTCTGACATCAGCACCATTGTAAAATGAATAAAGCATTGTGGTAAAGTCCCTTGCGGAAGGATTTACCTGTACGTATGCACTATATGGAACGTAGATCAGTTGTTCCTCATAGGGATTTTGCAAAGTGTTATTTACAATCCCCACAACTTTGTAGTTCTCTAGTTCAATCCTTAGATACTTACCCAATGGTTGTTCTCCCTTGAAAAGGACGTCTGCTACATTTTTACCAATAACCACCACTCGCTTATTGTTCTCCGAATCGATACTATTAAGAGTGCGTCCCATTTCAACATTAAGATTTTTTATCGCGAAATATTCGTCATTGACGCCCTTAACTTGATATTGTCCAACTTTTGTTCCCGAAAAGATATTGGCGATACCACCAACTTCGGGCGAGAGGAATTCAATTTCATCTACTGAATTACGTAGCATATCTATATCCTCCATTTTGAAAGTTATAGGTTTATCTGTACCTGTGTTTTTATAATTTTTTGATGTCTTCCCTGCATAGACATAGGTTGTATTTTTTGCAAATCCGTTGAATACATTCATAACACCTTTTTGAAACCCAGTACCTATGCCAACCAAAACAACAAGAATAAAAATACCCCAAGCAATTCCGATACACGTCAAGATAGTCCTTGACGGCTTTCTCATCATGTCTTCGTATATTTCAATCCAAAAATCGCTGTTCATTTCCTAAATTTTCTAATCTTCATTTTTGTGAGTTCTATTACTATGTTGATTATGTAATCGGGTTCCATAAAAATGAATGTTTTTTTTGCACAGTTCAATTATGAAGATTCTAATTATATTAAGGTTACGTCTTTTAATGACACTTTCGCGCTTGCACAACAGAGATTATCAAGTCTTATCACAATATACGAGTTCCCGCTTGGTTCTTGATATACATTTCCTTCTAACCCCCTAAGGTTGCCGCGTATGACCCGAACCTTATCACCTGTTTTCAAATTAAGAGGTTCTATGTTGACTGTTGACTTTTCATCTCCCAGCATAAATCTCAGGCGTTCTATTTGTTCGCTCGGGACAACTGCTATGGGCTGACGATTATAAGCATTAGTATTACCAGCTCTATCCACCATGAACCTTTTTATATTTGGTAAGGCTAAAACTTCCATACGTTGTTTTTCTGTTATATGAATAAAAATTATGCCTGGAAGTAGAATGCGACTATGTTCGATTTTACGTCCGTCTTTCCAGAAACTAATTTCCTTTTGGGTTGGCAGAAATACCTCATAGCCAAGACTTTGGAGTTTGTTGCTTGATGACATTTCTGTGTTATTCCTAACAATTGCAATATACCAATTACGTATCATTTTATAATATGCCTTCGGCGTGGCTTGCACATCTTGCGAGCCTCTACCAGTTTTATTTGTCCATTTGAAACTAACATCAAATGTTTATTATCATTACTGTCCCGTTAAAGTGGACTAATCGGTCTTTGAGATAATTGAATTACAGTCTTCTACGAGTAATTTTGAAAGTCGACGGTTTTTGAATTCCACTGCCCATCACTTACGGGCAGAACTCACCTGGCCAACCTGTTCGATAAGACAAGATTCAACGAGATCAAAGAACTCGATTGTTCCCTAATCCTGGGGCATTTTTTTAGTCGCCCAATTTTTAGTTGGGCATTATTTTGAATATTTGATTTGTCTGTAATCTTCTAGAGATCTATATATCCGTAAAAACGATAATTTCCTCTTATTATTTGTATTTCATATTCACCTGTAAGATAGCTAGGTAGGTTTATGGTTGATGAATTATCAGGTATTATCATGTCAATAATCATATCGCCATCCTCGTTAAATATAAGTAGCGTGCAACCATCACATGATGTGATAAAATGAAGAGTATGATCATCAATACCAATAGAAGGAACACGAACGGGACTTCTCTTTATAGGCCCTTTTCCCTTTGTTGGGTCAATAATACTGGCTTGAAGAGCAATTTCTTCACCGAAACACTCACTGGTAATTTGAGCAATTACACCAGAAAAGGATGATGCCAAAACTAAAATAAGACTAAAAAGTAATTTTTTCATTATTATAATCATTTTTATGGTGCAAAGGTAAATAAAGCGGATTGTTGCTCCAAAGATTCTTCGCAATAATTATTCGTTATAATTCGTCAAACAAAGGTTTTTGCTTTTGGAATTTATTGTATTACAGGCTATTACAAAAATAGTTCGTCAAAATTCATCATGTACATTCAATCGTGTGAATCAAGCTGTTTTTGAGCGAGTGGGCCTGTTTTTTACCAAACAACTTTTCGTTTGCACGCGACTTCGCATTTGAAACTGTAGAAGGGGCAGAGTCTGTCATAATAGCAATAATCTTCTCGGGAATTCCAAGAATAAGTAGGAGACAGATACGCGACTCTAGTTGAGACAATGGTTTATTTCCACTAAAGAATTGAAAAGTATGTGGCATATATTTTGCAAATCGCGACATCAATAGTCTCCATTCTGCTTCGTTAGGAATTAATCTCTCTGTCTGCCCATTTGCTTTACGCACGAACAGTCTGGCCATATCACAATTTAGGAAACTATTGAGGTCATCCTTTTGATGATGATCTGCATTATTCTTATATTGATTGTTTTCTGCTTGAAGCTGTTCTATTTGTTTAGTTAACTCAGCTTCTTGTTTTTCTTTCTCGGCAATAATACTGATATAGTCTTTGGCCTTCAGTTTTCTTAGTTCTTCCTGAACCAGCGTTCTTTGGTCTTTTGCATTTTTGAGTGCATTTTCCAATTCTGCAATTTTGATTAGTTTTTCTTTTTTGTTCTTTCGATATAACCAGCATACACCGATAATAGCAAAGAATAAGAAAATTGTTACAAGAATGATGCGGTTAAGAAATGCCATCGTTTTTTGAGCATTATCCTTTTCTTGTTCGGCAATCTTCTGATTACGGCTATAATTGTAAAGCGCAGACATCTGCTGTATAGCATCTATTTCCATGTGATTATGCAAAGAATCCAAAGCCTTTTCGTTTAGAATGGAATAATGCAAAACCGAATCAATATTATTTCTTTTCTGATAAACTGCCAAAAGCCCTTTGTAAGCATCTGAAGCATAACCGTATTTCATGGCCTTCCGGAAATAGTATTCGGCAGAATCTGCATTGTTGGTTGCTAAATGATAGAACCCCTTTGTGATATAATAATGTTCGTGCCCATTGGCAATATTGCCATTTTTATCAAAATAGCCTGACTCCTTCTCATATATTTCTATGGTTTTACGAGCCTTCTCAATCTGTCCACCTTCAATATATATATATATGGATGTTACCAATGCATCAGTAGCTTCTTGTGTTTCACCTAATTGTTTTAGGACCTTGTAGGTATCATCGATAATTTGCAAAACAGTATCTTTTTTACCCAACGTGTAGTAAGGGCTAATCATATGGCGTCTTTCTTTCAAATATTCTTTTTCGCCATCAATGCGGCGTGTATAATTTAGGTAGTGCTGAAGCGCCCAAATCTCATCGTGTGGAAGGTTCTGCTGATGGAACAGAATAGACATTTGACCATATACAGGTATTAACACCTGATAGTCGCAATCTACGCTGGTGGTGTCGGCACTTTCTATAGCATCATAGTAGGCTTGGAGGGCTTGTGGTGCTTCGCCCATATCGGCATACACTCTGCCCTGCAAGTAATAGGCCAGCATCCGCTCATTGGCGGTGCCGTGATCTTTAAAGTAATCAACTACCTGGTTAATAATCGTATCTGTTGTAAACGTAACAAACAATTTGTTCTCGGTCTTGAGCTTAATAAGTTCGTAGTACATTCTATCGCCCTTGCTCCAATCGGCCTTTTGTGGCTCTAACTTATTTAACAGCGTAAGCGCCGAATCTGGTTGATTATTCGCCATCTGGCTGATGGCGTCTAATTGTGCAGTCATTTTTCGTCCATTGCAGGCTAAGAACGTAATAAGAATGAAAAAGATGTTTATATAAGTAATTTTCTTCATGTTTAGTTTTGATAAATTATTCACCGCTTACGGGCGATGACGTAGATGATAACGGGGGCGCCGATGAGGGGGGTGACGGCGTTTAGGGGGATGACACCACTCTCGCCTGGCAGATAGCAGATAAGATTACATACCAAGGCTACTACCGAACCGCATAGTAGGGTGGCGGGTAGCAGTTGTCGGTGGTTGTCGGTGGTGAGCAATAGGCGGGCTATGTGGGGGACAGCCAGTCCGATAAAGGCTACAGGACCGCAGAAGGCAGTGGTGATAGCGGTTAGCAGACCGGTTACTATCAGCAACCAGTTGCGAACACGCAGAATGTTTACGCCTAAGTTCTCGGCATATCTGTCGCCCAGCATCAAGGCATTCAGCGGTTTTATCAGTAGTAAAGCGCCTAAAAGGCCTGCCAGCGTTACAATCGCAAACACAGGCATGTTGGCCATCGACACGCCACCAAACGAGCCCATACCCCATACCATATACGATTTTACGCCCTCGTCGGTTGCAAAAAAGTTAAGCAGCGATATGGCCGAGTTGCTGATGTAGCCAATCATGATACCTATGATTAATAGCATCACACTATTTCGAACCAAGGTTGAGAAGAAAAAGATGATGGTCATTACCGTCATGGCACCCACAAAGGCGGCCAGCAGGATGGCGGCAAAACCTGTGATGCTGACCGAACCAACGGATAGTCCGCCACCTAAAAACAGCATCACCAATGCCACACCTAGTCCGGCACCGCTGTTTACACCAAACACACTAGGACCAGCCAGCGGGTTGCGGAAAGCCGTTTGTAGCATCAGTCCGCTTACAGCCAATGCAGCACCACAAAGGGTGGCTGTGATGGCTTGTGGCAGTCGCGACTCCAGAATGATGAACTGCCACGAGGCTTTGGCGGTTTCATCGCCCAAAAGTATGCTTACTACATCGCCTGCAGGAATCGATACCGATCCCAACAGCAGATTGAGCGTAAAGAGTACCATGACCACTAATCCCAATCCTAAGCAATAAACAGAACCTTTGTTCATACAGTGGGCAAAAATACAAAATAATTATGAATTATGAATTATGAATTATCAATTTTCTGTGCCATTCGTCACAAATTTACCGTTTATCACACCATTCGTCACTAAAATGTACCGAATATCCCAATAATTTGGAGTGTGTTGCAACTATATCTACTTTTGCAACGTCAAAACGACAGAGCTCGAGTTGAAAAATTAAATTGATGAAAGTATGAAAAAGTTAAGTTTTAGACTGATGGCCCTGATGGCCGCAATGATGATGGCGCTGACAAGTTCCGCCAAGACACAGGACTGGGGCGGACGCGTGATAGATGAGAATGGCGAACCCATGCCATTTGTAAATGTCGTACTGCTGTCGCTGCCCGATTCGGCTTTTGTACAGGGTGCAATGACCAACGAACAGGGCGTGTTTAAGATTGTAACCGATGTGAACGAAGGTTTGTTTAAGGTTACCAGCGTGGGCTATCAAACCTTATATATTAAGGCCGGTCAGGATCTTACCATCCAGATGAAGGAGGATACCCAGCTGTTGAAAGAGGTGGTTGTAAAAGGTCAGTTGCCTAAAACTCATGTCAAGGGCGATGCCATGCGTACTACTGTGGCTGGAACCATCCTTGAGAAGGCTGGAACCGTGAGCGATGCTTTGGCTAAGATTCCTTCGCTCGAAGCCGAGCGCAATGGTGCAGTAAAAGTGCTGGGGCGTGGCGATGCCGAGGTGTATATCAATGGTCGTAAGGTGCAGGATATCTCTGAACTGTCGCGCTTGCGTTCCGATCAGGTGCTGCATGTCGATGTGGTTCAGAATCCAGGAGCCCGCTATGCCGCATCAACCAAGGCTGTGGTTCGCATTACGCTGAAGAAAGCGCAGGGCGAGGGTATCAGTTTCCAGGAAAATGCAGGTGGCATGTTCCAGTATGGGCACACGCTTACCAATAACCTCGATGTGAACTATCGTACTGGCGGATTGGACCTAACAGCATCGTCCTGGGCTGGCAGATATGGTCACAGCAAGTCGTTGCAGGAGGATGATATGTATTATATGGTGCCAAATGGTAATGGCAAGGATGTGGTTACCGGCTATACCAAGCAGGAAACCAAACAGATATGGAAAGGTCTCTCGCCACAGCTTCAGGTAAACTACATGATTGACGAGAACCATAGCTTGGGTGCTTTCTACAAGTACGACTATCACCCCAGTGGTAGCCTGACCAGCGATTTTAATACCGACGAGTATCAGAATGGTGCCTTTATGGAGCGTTCGGAGAGCAAAATTAACCAAGATGATAAGTTTAAGAAACACATCTTTAATGCCTATTATAATGGTAAGATTGGTAAGTTGGGGATCGATCTGAATATCGACGGACTTTTCGACGATACCGAAACCCCAGGAAATACCAGCGAGTTTGCCACATCACCCACTGGCGAGAAAACGCAGCGCACTATCAATAGCAATACCAAGAGCGCTAACAACTTCTGGGCTTCGAAGCTTATCTTCAGCTATCCTTTGCTGAAGGGTAACCTCTCTATCGGTGGTGAGTATAGCTACAATCATCGTACCGATGCCTACTCGTTTGCCGCCTCTGAGGCTGTGCCTGTAACAGCCACCGATACAGAGATTAACGAGAAGTCGGAAGCCGCCTTTATCGAGTACGGACATCAGTTCGGAAAGCTGTATGCTCAGGTTGGTTTGCGTTACGAGCATCTGAAGAACGACTATTATAACTTTGGTAAGCGTATGGACGACGAGAGCCGCGACTATGGCGACTGGTTCCCCACCGCTACCCTCTCAGCGCCAATCGGTAAGGTTCAGCTGGCACTCTCTTATCGTCGCGATATCAAACGCCCTGCCTACAGCAGTTTAACAAGCTCTACCATCTATCTGAACCGATATGCCTATCAGAGTGGTAACCCATATCTCCGCCCCACTTACACTCACAGCTTTGAGCTGAACGTAAACTATAAGTGGATGGGAATGAGTATGAACTACTCGCGTATTAAGGATTTGGAGACGATGTCGTCAGAACCCTTCCCTGGTGCCGATGATCCGCTGGTATGCCTGGTTCGTCCCATCAATACTGAGGAGGACTTCAATCAGTTGGGCTTGAATCCCTATGCCAGTCCGGTTATTGGCTGTTGGCATCCCACTTGGTACGTCTATGTTCAGTTCCAGGATTACAAAGCGCCTCGTGCCGATGGTTCTACCATCACCCTCAATCACCCATATTGTCAGGTAGGTTGGAATAATACCATTACGTTGCCAAAGGGTTGGCGCGTTAATGCCGGATTGAGTTATGTGCCTAAGGGCGATGCTAATAACTTTCGCATTCACAAGCAGCAGTTCCGTTCTAACCTTGGCGTACAGCGCGATTTCAACCTGCGCCGTTTGGGTACACTAACGGCCGATGTTCGTTGCAACGATATCTTTAATACCAATAAGACCAACGCCACCTTGTTTGGCCAGCGTGAGTTGACTGTTCGCAACCCAGCTCGTCGTACCTTTATGCTCGACCTGACTTGGAAGTTTAACGAGGCTCACAGTAAGTATCGTGGAAAAGGTGCTGGCGAAAAGCAGAAGGCACGTATGTAATTTGTGATTAATCATTTTTGGTTTGTAAGTTGAACATATTTAAGTTTGTATGAAAAGATTGTTTTTAGGTGCAGCTATTGCCATGCTGCTCATCCCTGCAGTGGCAGGGGCACAAGCCAATCAGGCCGTCCAGACTGTTCGTGGACAAGTTTGTGATGTTGCGTCGGGCGAGCCCATGATTGGTGTAACGGTCACAGTAGAGAACGGTAGTACTATGGCTACCGTCTCTGATGTGGACGGAAATTTCGAAATCAAGAATGTGCCCGTGGGTCGCCATTCCGTCAGAGCCAGTTTTATTGGCTACGAGCCAGTACTGCTTAAGGAGCAGCTGGTTACATCGGGTAAAGAGTTGGTACTCAATCTGCGTATGCGTGAGAGCATCTCCGAGCTGGGCGAGGTGGTTATCAAACCACGAGTAAACAAGCAGCAGCCATTAAACGAGATGGCGCAGGTAGGTGCTCGTATGTTCAGCGTTGAGGAGGCCAGTCGCTATGCAGGCGGAATGGCCGACCCTGCCCGTACAGCCTCTATGTTTGCTGGTGTGGCCACAGGTGGTGCCACCAACGGTATTTCTATTCATGGTAACTCGCCCCAGATGCTGCAATGGCGTGTTGAGGGCGTTGAGGTGGCCAATCCCAACCACTTTGCCGAGATAACTGAGGCTGGTGGCGGTGTGTTTACCTCGCTTAATGGTACCGTTCTGGCTAATAGCGATTTCCTCACTGGCGCCATGCCTGCCGAATATGGTAATGCCCTCTCGGGTGCCTTTGATATGAAGATGCGCGTGGGTAACAATACCAAGTACGAGCATGCCATCCAGGTGGGTACGCTTGGTGTTGATTTTGCTTCCGAGGGTCCTTTGGCAAAGGGCTCAAAGGCCTCGTATCTGGTAAACTATCGCTATAGTTTCCTCGAGATAGCCAAGAAACTGCATGCCATCAATATGGAGAATGAAACGCTCGACTATCAGGATCTGAGCTTTAAGCTCAATATGCCCACCAAGAAGGCAGGAACCTTTGCTGTGTGGTTTACCGGACTGATTGACCGCTATGAGAATAAGGTTCCCGATGTATCGGAGTGGGAAACACTTTGGGATATGAACGATTCGTGGTCGCGCCAGCGCAACTGCGCTTTGGGCGTAAACCATACTTACCGCTTTAAGTCAGGTGGTACACTGCACTCAAGTGTGGCATTTACAGGCGCCTATCGTAAATTGGGTGTTAACGATTATGATGCCGAAATGAACATGATGCCAGAAATGGCCGGACGCAACTCACAATGGAATGTGATTATCAGCACCCAGCACCAACACAAATTTTCATCAAGATATACCATGCAGAATGGCTTTGAACACCAGCACTTAGATTTCCACACTTGGATGGATTACATCCACTATACGGGTGGTCCACTCTATCGTGTGTACGATTCTGAGGGCAATACAGGCCTTACCCGCCTTTATACCAACCATAAGGTGGCGCTCAGTCGTAAGCTTTCGGCTGTGGCTGGTGTCAACGTCATGTGGTTTAACCTCAACAACCAGTGGCTGGTTGAGCCTCGTATTAGCATGCAGTACAAATCATCGGCATCCAGCACGCTCTCGCTGGCCTATGCCATGAACAGCCGCAAGGAAACTACCGACACCTATTTTGTACTGATGGACGGTAAGAATCCCAATAAGGATTTAGGATTGACTCGCTCGCATCATATCTCAGCCTCGTTCGCTCAGCGTTTGGGCGAGAACGCTATGCTGAAGATTGAGCCCTACTGGCAGTGGTTGTTCGATGTGCCTGTAGAGAATGGTACTTCCTATTCTATCCTGAATCATCGCAAGTTCTTCCAGGATCGTGCTTTGGTTAACGAGGGTGTAGGTCGCAACTATGGTATCGACTTTACATTGGAGCGTTATCTCAAGGATGGGTTCTATGGCATGATTACTGCCACCCTGTTTAAGTCGGAGTATCGCGATGCACAGGGCCAGTGGCACCACTCGCGCCACGATCGCCGCTACATCACCAATATCCTTGGTGGTAAGGAGTGGATGATAGGAAAGGCCAAAAAGAATGTGTTCGGCATCAACGGCCGATTGACTATGATGGGTGGCGATCGCTATACCCCAATCCCAGAGGGTATCACCTTTGATGAGGTGATGATGCGCCCTGATAAGTCGATTCCTGAGGACGAGAGTATGGATCCATTTACCAAGCAGAAGGGTATGAACGTTGGCTATGCCTTTTCTGTGAAGTACACTATTAATAAGAAGCACACCTCGCACCACTTCATCCTCGAGTATCTGCAGATGAAGACGTTCCAGGGGCAGACGTTCGACCTGCGTACTCATGAGACTGTGGATAAGTTCACATCGCTTACATTCCCCAATATTGCCTATCGTGTAGAGTTTTAGTGGATGATAATTGTCCCATTCGTCACAAAAATGTGCAGAATATCCCTAATATTTGGAGTGTGATGTAGTTATTTATATCTTTGCAGCGTCAAACAATCGAAATGTAGAATTTCAAAAATAAGAGAGTTATGAAACCAAGAACGATTATCGGATTAGTTTTAGTTGTGGGCGGTTTGGTTAAGCTGGCCACCATCTGGGGACTTATTCATTGGGAGTGGTTCGAAACCATGAGCGAAGGTCCATGGAGCATGTACTTCTGCATCTGTTTGATTATATATATAGGTGCGCATCTGATTGTCGACAGTTATCGTCGCGACCCTGACCAGTGGTTGCAGCGCCCTCTGCCCATTGGCGAGGATGGCAAGCGCATCTGCTGTTGCGTGCATTACGGTGGCGACGAGTATATCTTCCGTGGCGAGCCGTTCCATGGAGCCCGTCTCGATGCCTTCTGTGGTGGACTCCGTATGGACTTGCGCGAGGCTGTGATTACCGAGGATGAGGAGATTGATATCCACACTTTCTGTGGTGGTGTCGAGCTCTTTGTGCCAGCTCACGTCAATGTTTTGGTTAAGAGCCGTAGCTTTTTCGGAGGCGTAGCCAACTCAACCGTGCATGTGCCTGATAAGGATGCCCCTTGCCTGCACATCGTGGCCAGCAATTTCTTTGGTGGCGTTGATGTTAAAAACTAAGAATAACCAAGTTTTGTTAATATTAAGTTAGAATTATTTTCTAATAAAAGCAACGTCCGTCGCGATGACGCATGTTGCTTTCATGGTAAGAGCAAATATCGTTGAACTAATTATAGATTACGAAGTATGAAAAAAATGTTTTTTGCTGTAGCTATGGCCCTTGTTAGTTTGGCCGGCTCGGCACAGGATCTGAAAGCGAACATGGACCCGAGTGTTAAACCTGGCGACGACTTCTGGCAGTATGCCGTTGGTGGCTGGCTCAAGGCCAATCCGCTGGATAAGCAGCATGCCGAGAACGGTGCGTTTACCGACTTGGAGGAGCTGAACAACGATCGTATTAAGGAACTGATTATGAAGTACGCCGAGAAGCAGCTGCCTCAGGGTACCGACGGGCAGAAGATAGGCGCTCTCTATCGCTTATATATGGATAGCGTAAGCCGCAATAAGATGGGCTACGAGCCAATCAAGCCCTACCTGAAGCAGGTACGCGAGGTTAAAACCCGCGAGCAATTGATTAAACTTATGTGCGATTTCGATGCTAAGGGATTCAATACCGCTCCATTCGGTATCAGTCTGTCACTCAACCCATTCAACTCGTCAGAGTATATGATTGGTGGCGGTCATGGTGGTGCTTCGCTGCCACAGGAGTACTATGCTAACCCTAATGAGCAGCAGAAGAAGACTGTTGAAGCCAAGAAGGCTCTGTTTAAGGATTTCTTCAAGATGGTAGGCTACAGCGACAAGGAGGCTCAGAAAAAGATGGAGGCCGAGTGGGCCATCGAGCATGCCATCGGCATAAAGACCCTGAATCAGGTAGATCGTCGTAATCCTATGGCTACTATCCACATCATGCCTTGGCAGCAGTTGCTGAACGATTTCAAGGGTATCGACTGGGTGGGTTATCGCGATGCCTTGGGCATGCCAAAGGATATCGATCAGGTGAATATCAGTCAGTTGGAGCCTTTGCACGAGGTTGAGAAGATACTGGCAAACACCAGCCTCGATGATCTCAAGTCGTATGTCGAGCTTCAGATTATTCGCTCTTACAGCGGTTTCCTGAGCGATGCTTTCGAGGATCGTGCTTTCGAGGCCCAAAAGGCCATCAGTGGTGTACAGGAGCAGCAGCCCCGTTGGAAGCGTGCTGTTTCAACCATCAGCGGTAGTCTGGGCGAAACCATTGGTAAACTTTATGTTCAGGAGTACTTCCCCGAGAGCAGCAAGCAGCGTGTGGTACGACTGGTTAAGGACCTGCAGCAGGCTTTCGAGGACCGTTTGAAGGAGAACACCTGGATGAGTGATAGTACCAAGGCCAAGGCACTTGAGAAGCTGCATGCCATGCATATTAATGTAGGTTATCCTGATAAGTGGGAGGATATGGAGAAGTTTGTAGATATCCGCGAGAATGAGAATCTGGTCGAGAACTTCATCCGCATCACTCAGGAGGCACGCGCTGCCATGTTCCGTAAGTACTGGCACCAGCCTGTTGATAAAACCCTCATGGTTTGCACACCTCAGACTGTTAATGCCTTCTATCACCCACTCTTCAATAGCATCAACTTCCCTGCAGCCATCCTGCAGCCACCATTCTTTGATGTAAATGCCGATTACGCCAGCAACTACGGTGCCATTGGTGTGGTAATGGGACACGAGATGACCCATGGATTCGACGATCAGGGCTGTCAGTTTGATAAGGATGGTAACCTGAAGAACTGGTGGACAGCTGACGATAAGACCAATTACGATGCCCGTACCAAGGTGATTGCCGACTGGTTTAGCGAGCAGGAGGCTGTGCCTGGTTTGAAGGTGAACGGACAGAAGACGCTTGGCGAGAACGTGAGCGACAATGGTGGTTTGAAGATTGCCTATCGTGCTTACGAGAACCGCATGAAGCAGGAGCCACTTAGCAATGTTGATGGCCTTACCCCTGCTCAGCGTTTCTATCTGGCCTATGCCCGTGTATGGGCTTGCAACAGCACCCCCGAGTACACCGCCATGCTGGTTAACAGCGATGTTCACTCACCTGCCCGTATCCGTGTTATGGCTGCTCTGCCCATGATTGATACCTGGTACGATGCTTTTGGCATCAAGCAGGGCGACAAGATGTTTATTCCTAAGGAAAAACGTGCATTAGTATGGTAAAAAAATATGTTGCGGCAACTGCCCTGGCCCTTGTTTGTACAACGAGCTGGGCGCAGGAGCCTCAGGACTCGATAGAATCTGTAGACAAGTATTTAAATCTGAAGGAGGTCGTCATTAAAGGCGGCCTCCCTCACACTCGCCTCAAGGGTAACGCTATGGTTACCCGTGTGGATGGTACGGCGCTAGCATCGGCAGGTACACTGGGCGACTTGCTGGTAAAGGTGCCAGGCATGACTGGTACCGATGAGGCTCCCGAGGTATTAGGCAAGGGTACGCCTCTTATCTATATCAACGGTAGAAAGATGCGCGACGACAGCGAACTGAAGCGCCTACGCAGCGAGGACATTCGCGATGTAGAGGTGATTAACAACCCAGGAGCCCAGTACGATGCACAGATACGTGCCGTGGTGCGTATTCGTACTAAGAAGCTGAAGGGCGAGGGCCTGGGACTGAATGCGACACTCTCGAACGAGCGCGATCTGCGTTACGATTTCGACCGTCCACAGGTAAAGTTGGGGGCCAACTACCGCAAGGATGGGGTAGATGTGTTCGGACAGGTATATTTCTACCATCAGGACTACCGCCAATACAGTACGATAGAGGATAAGACCATGACCGACCTGAAGACATTTTATCAGCATGGCCCTTACACCATGACGTGGAAATACAACCAGCTGAACTATAGCGCTGGTGTGAACTGGCAGTTGAACGAGAATCACTCGATGGGTGCGCGTGTTGACCTGACTCACCGCCCCAAAAGCGGCACCAACCAGGTGATATACGATGAGGATGTGATTGAGAATAATGTGAAAATCGACCATCTGTACTCGCACCAGACCAGCAAAGAAAGCAAACCTCTGGGCATTCTTACTAATACCTATTATAACGGTAAGGTGGGTAAGTTGGGTATCGACTTTAACTTCGACTTTATGAAGGGCGGCACCGATACCGACCGTGAGAATGTGGAGCAGAGCCAGATACAGAACGACTTTGTGCTGAGTAAGTCGGGTACCAACAGCCATCTGTATGCTGCCAAGCTGGTGCTGTCGTACCCCATCTGGAAGGGTTCGCTGGATGCTGGAACCGAGATGAGTTTTGTGAAGCGTAATAACACCTACTGGATTGATAAGGCTACCATTGCCAATACCGATGCCGACATTAAGGAGAATAACATTGCGGCCTTTGCCGAGTATGGTTGCGACTTTGGTAAATGGGGACAGGCTAGTGCGGGTTTGCGTTACGAGCATACGCTGTTAGACTACGTCGATGCTAGTAATGACGACTATCTGCACCGTTCGATGGACGAGTGGTTTCCCACTGCATCGTATGCAGTAACGTTAGGCAAGGTTCAGGCAGGTCTCTCATACAGTTTGAAGACCGAGCGACCCAGCTTTTTTGCCATGAACGATGCCGTAACCTACATCAGTCGCTACACCTTGCAAGCTGGTAACTCGCAGTTGAAGAACGAACGTATCCGCGACCTGACGCTGAACCTGGCCTGGAAGTGGATAAACTTCTCGGCCTCGTACGAGCATACCAATAACGCCATCATCCAGTGGACGGAAATCAATACCGCCCAGAAGGATGCCACACTTGTAAAGCATCGTAATCTGGATAAGCCCATCAAGACGCTGAGCGCCTATCTGTCGCTCACACCACGTGTGGGCATCTGGTCGCTCAATGCAACTTTGGGTGTTGAGAAGCAGGATTTGTATCTGGATGTAGAGGGTCCGCACAATCACCAGTACCGTGTGTACTGCGATAGGCCCACTTACACCATAAACGCCTTTAATACGTTTGCACTCAAGCATGGCTGGCAGTTTGATGCCAACGTGATGTTCCGTTCAAAAGGTAACTCGTATATTTTCTACAACGACACCTATAGTCTGCGTTTGGGCTTGATTGTACAGAAGAGTTTCCTGAAGGACCGTTCGCTCGTAGCACGTGTGGGTGTACTCGACTGCTTGCAGCGCCATCATGTGAACGAGGTGTGCGATCTGGGATATAATTGGTTCAAACAGACCAACCGTTACTCAACCCATAAGTTGGTAACAACGCTCATCTACCGCTTTAATGCTACCCGCAGCAAGTACAAGGGTACAGGTGCAGGAAAGGACGTGCAGGCACGTATGGGGTCATAACAGGTCTTTAATCGCAGCCTTGATTTGTGCCATGTTACTGCGCGAAACGGGTATAGTATCATGGCAATTCTTCATTACAAGCTGGGTGGTGCCAGTGTGCGAGATAATTTGCTCTACCTGTTCGAGGTTAACAATAAAGGCGCGATGGCAGCGTACCATCATAGGATAGGCGCTTAGTTGCTCCTCCATCTGTTTTGAGGTAGCGCGTAGCATATCGTTTTTAATTTTCCCATCAAGCAGTTGGTAAACTTTTACATAGTTGCCAACTGCTTCTATATATACCAGATTGGCGATGTCGAGCGATAACGTATCGCTGGTTGAGCCAGTAAACGTGATATGTGTAGGTGCTGCATGTTCGGCTGTGGCAACGGGTGTTTCCTTACGTACATTCTGCAGACTCTTTAACTGCTCGTTCAGCAGCTCCAGTTCCTCTTCCTGCTTGGCCAGCAGCTTTTTGCGCTTGCCTGCCAATACCGACAGTCCGAATATAATGCTTATCAATGCTAAGGTGAGTGCCAGGAAGAAGATGAGTTGGCGCTGGCGCGAAACGGTTAGCATCAGCTCATGGTCGCGCAGATTATGCATCGACCACTCCTTGGCTTCGGCCACAGCTTCGCTCTTTTCGCGTTTATCGCGTTTATTGTTGGCATACTCGGCTATTTCGGTCATATCATATCGCCCTGTAGTGGCATAGTTCAGTACCATGCGGTGGGCTATCATGCAGAATCGGGTGGCATCGGTAGCTTTTTCTTCATCTACCATATCCATATACTGCCGGGCCTTCTGCTTGTCGCCCTTCAGCAGCCAGGCATGCGACAGCGAGAAGAGTGCGCCAATCTTGTTGTCTTCAAGAATCGTGGAATGCTGATAGTGATCTAATATATATTCTTGCAGCTGGATGCCTTTATCCAGCTGGCCCATGGCTACAAGCATATCAGCATAGTTACGCATCACATCATTCCAGATATAGATGGAGTCGGCGGCTGTATCCCTGTAAGCTACGATACGTTCCATCGTGGCGATGGCTGCATCGTAGTTGCCATGATAGAAATATTCGATAGCCAGACTGTTAAGCAACTTGGCCTGATTCTTATCGCCGCCATCCAGTTTCACCACCTCTTCGGTATAGCGTTTCAGTCCATCCAGATTACCTTCGAGCGATTCCATGCGGGCCAGGCTTCGGAGTTTTGAGATGGTGCCTTCGCGATCGTTAGCGCGTTTACTCTCTTCTACCGACAGGCGCATCATATCCTTGGCTTTGACAAAGCTGTCGCGCCACCAGTAGTACGACGATGCCAAAGCATGGGCCTTGCACAGCATGGCGCTATCCTTATCTTGATAATATTCGGCAGCATAAAGCACCAACGAGTCTTCCGACAACGCTTGGTAGGTGCCAATGTGTGCCTGGGCCATCGCCATCCAGTAACGAGCCTTCCATTCCCCCTTCAGTCGGGTGGCATCTTCTACCTTATTTAGTATACACAAGGCGCTGTCGGCGTGTTCTCCAACAAGTCTCTCTGCTTCGATAATAAACTGTTTGTCTGTTTTGCTGCATGCAGCCAGCAGTAATGTAATGAGTAGCCAATTAATTCGTTTCATGCCGCAAAAATAATGTAAATTAGTGATTTAACCAAGCTATTCGTCACAAAAATATACAGATTATCCCAAAAACTTGCTTCGTATTGCAACAATACATATCTTTGCAACGTCAAAATATTGTTGAACAGATAAAGAAGAAATATGGAGAAAAAACATTATTTTATACTCTTGTTGGCTGTAATACTGGCAGGATGTAGCATTAAACCAGAGAAACTGGCTGATATTGCCTCAGAGTATGAAACTGTTAACGACAGCGTTCGCATACATTATAAAAGGTATGGCGATGGCGATAAGACCATCTGCTTTGTTCATGGCTTTGGCTGCGACCTTAATACTTGGGAGAAACAGTTCGAAGCTCTGCGCGACGAACACAACCTGCAACTCGTCTTTATCGACCTTCCTGGCTATGGCGAGAGCAGCAAACCGCATGTGGAATACACGCTCGACTTCTTTGCGAAGGCTGTCAATGCAGTGCTGGACAAAGAGCATGTAGGGGATGTCGTCCTTGTGGGCCATAGCCTTGGTACACCCGTCTGCCGTCAAGTGTTGATGAGTGGCCGACAGGGAAATCTTGTTGATATCGATGGCGTCTATTGTTTCTACGATGGTACGGAAACGCCAGAATATGTGGAGGCTGTGAATCAGTTTGGCCATGCTTTCGACGGCTCAGAATGTAGTGAGGTTATCGCGGGCTTTGTCACATCGCTGGCTGGTCCTGAGACACCTCAGTACATCACCGACTATGCTATGAGTGTGATGCCCAAGACACCGCAGTATGTGGCATCGAGCACCATGCGTAACCTGGTAGAGCGCCAGTGGTGGTCGCAAAGACCTATCCAGACCAAGACAATGGTCGTCTGTACGCAGAACAGTGGTCTTGATTCTGACAATCGTCAGAAGATGGAACGACTCTATCCCCATCTAAACTACACCGAACTGACCACCTGCGGGCACTTCATTCACATGGAGCAGCCAGAGATGTTCAACGAAAAACTGAAAACATTTATTAAAGAGTAAAAAATGATGATACTTAGAACATTCAATATCAACGATGCTTCTACGATTCTGAACTGGTGCAAGGATAAGCATGCCTTCCGGCTTTGGAGTGCCGACAGGTATAAGGATTTCCCTGCTCAGCCTGATGAGATGATGGAACAGTACGAGGGTGATAATATGTATCCGCTCACGGCTGTTGCTGAGGGTGAGATTGTCGGGCATATCCTATTGAGATTCCCCTCAGAGGATAAAAGTGTCATTCGTTTTGGCTTTGTCATCGTGGATGATTCTAAACGTGGTATGGGTTATGGCAAGCAACTGCTGCGTCTCGCTATCGATTATGCGAAGCAAGAACTGGGTGTTCAGAAGATTACTCTTGGCGTGTTTTGCGACAACAACTCTGCCGTCGAATGCTATAAGTCCGTTGGCTTCCGCATTACAGGCGAAGATGCCTATGCGATTGACGGGGAGCAATGGAAAGAATACGAAATGGTATTGGAAAAGATATGAATATACTAATTATAAACGGGAGTCCACGGAAGAAAGGACTGATATCGCAGATGCTTGGCATCATGCGTGAGGAAGCAGAAAAACGAGGCGACACGGTGGAGATGGTGTATACCAACGACCTGACCGTAAAGCCCTGCACGGGTTGTATGGTTTGCCGAAAGAAAGAGAAATGCGTACAAGCTGAGGACGATTCGCAGCGGGTGCTGAAGATGATGCAGCAGGCCGATGCCATCATCATGGGTGCGCCCTGCTATTGGGGCAACATCCCAGGGCAGATGAAACTGATGTTCGACCGTCACGTCTATGGTATGATGCGCGATACAGCGCGCTTTCCAGAGCCTCTAATGAAAGGTAAGAAGTGTATCCTCATCAGCACCTGCACCACACCTTGGCCTTGGAACATCCTGTTCAAACAGTCGCGAGGCGCCATTCGTGCTATGCGTGAAATCGCCCGCTATGCCGGCTTCAAAATAGTGAAAACCATCGAGCGCGGCGGCACAGCCATGCATCCAGAGCTCACTGATAAAGACAAGCAAAAGTGCCGCAAGGCGATTGAAAGGCTGTATATATAACCCATATGAGATTTGGTAGTTCCTGCAACTATTCGTATCACAGATGCGTCAAATATATAGAAATGAATAAGAAACGGCTATTATATCTGGATAATCTGAAGGTGTGTCTGACGGTGCTGGTGATATTCCACCATGCTGGTCAGGCATACGGTGATGGTGGCGACTGGGCTTACCATCCCAGCAATCCTGCCGAGTTTATGCCTTGGATATGGCATTTCTTCTCCGTCAATGCGGCCTTCTTTATGGGGTTGTTCTTCCTGATTTCAGGATATTTCGTGCCCACGAGTTTCGACAAACAGGGAGTTAAAGTGTTTGTGCAGAAGAAACTCATCCGCCTAGGTATTCCGCTTTTGCTGATGGGTGGACTGATATCTGTTTTATCAGGCAAGCCGGAGATTGGGCACATGTGGTATATCGAGAGTCTGCTAGTGTTCTGCCTTATTTATGCCTTAGTTCGCCAATTCTGCAAGCCCTTCGATGGCGAGTGCTCATCGAAAACCACCATCATCAGCCTGCTGATATTTGGCGGTGTAATGGGTATTGGCAGTTATTTCATCCGTCAGGTAAGCCCGCAGGATCATTGGATCTGGCCCTTTGGCATCATCCCATTGCCAATGGAACCCGCCCATTATCTGCAATATGTCATGATGTTCGTTATCGGCATACTGGCACGTAGATTTGCCTGGCTCGAAAAAATGAGTAACACCACAGGAGCACTATCGTTAGCGATTGGATGTGCTTTGGCATTGGGCATTTATCTTCGTGATGGCGGAGCATGGAATGACTTTGTTACAGAGTGGTTTGGCATCTACGAATCGTTCTTGTGTGTCTTCATCTGTTATGGACTTCTATGGTTATTCCGAGAAAGAGGAAACTGGGACAGCAAGTTCTGGCAATGGTGCGCCGCCCAGTCGTATGGTGCATACATCTTCCATCTTCTGCTGATGATAGTTCTGCAATACGCCACCGACGGCATCTGGATGGGAGCCTTCGGCAAGTTTATGTTCATCGGCATTATTACCACCATATGTTCGTTTGTGCTCACTTGGTTGGTAAGGCTGATTCCCAAAGCGAAGAAAGTATTATGACCTATTCATACCATTCGTCACAAATCAGTGCAGTTTATCCCAAATGTTTGGCTGTCTCGCCAAATATATATACCTTCGCAACGTCAAAACATTATTAATAACAAAGGATAAAATGAAACAGAAATTTTGTCAGAGTTGCGGAATGCCGCTCACAGAAGAAGTCCTCGGCACGAATGCCGACGGAAGTAAGAACGAAGATTATTGCATGTACTGCTACAAGGACGGCAAGTTCCTGCAGGATTGTACGATGGATGAGATGATTGAACATTGTGCTCAATTTGTGAATGCTGTAAATGAAGGGTTGGAAAAGCCAATTACCAAAGAGGAATACATCGGCATGATGAAATCGTACTTTCCCCAGCTTAAGCGTTGGCGCCAAACGCTGGATGTGAATAACGATGAAGCGATGAATGTTAACCCCGCTTTAGCCGGCATTAAAGAACTGATTGCACAGATGGCCGACAAACTGCCCATCGCTTATATCTCGTCAGTAGACCAAGAAGGTTTTCCTTGGACTAAGGCCATGCTGAAACCACGTAAACGCGAGGGTATTAAAACCTTCTACTTTACAACCAACACATTCTCAATACGTGTGGCTCAATACAAGGCTAACCCCAAGGCCTCGATCTATTTCTGCGATGCCAAAGGTTTCAAGGGTATGATGCTGCGGGGTACGATGGAGGTACTGACGGATGCTAAGAGCAAGGAGATGATCTGGCACAATGGCGACGAGCAGTACTACCCCGGTGGTGTAACCGACCCGAACTATTGCGTACTCAAATTCACCGCCACCGATGGTCGTTTCTATAGCGATTTTTATCCACGTAGTTTTGTGATTGAGTAAATGATGAACAACAAAGCACTTGTCGTTATCGACATTCAGAACGACATCACTAAGCACTATCGTGACATCATCGACAATATCAATGCGGCCATCGAATGGGCAGTGGAAGAAGGTATGCAGGTTGTGTATATTAAACACAACAACATCACGGCTGCTACGCGAACGTTCAAGCCTGGCAGTAAGGGTGAGGAACTGGTACCTGAGATGAAGGTCGTTTCAGATAACATTTTCGTGAAGACGAAAAGCAATGCCCTAACGAGCGAGGCGTTTTCTGCTTTCATAGCATTGAATGGCATCAATGAGTTCTACGTAGCTGGTGCTGATGCTACAGCCTGCGTAAAATCAACGTGTTTCAACATGGCCAAGGCAGGCTTCACGGTGCATGTCCTCTCCGATTGCGTCACCAGTTACGACCTGAAGAAACTCCCGGAGATGCTCGCCTATTATGAAAGCAAAGGCTGTGAGGTCAAAACGCTTGCCGATTACAAACAATGAAAGAACATAATGAAACAAAAATATGTGCTATAGAGAAGAAGCCATCGAATGTGTAAAAGATCATGTTCTCCAGATACATAAGCAAATATATGCCAAGTATGAAGGGAATTTTGACAGAATCTATACGGAAGGGTACAACAGCAAGTCCTATACGGGTAGGGTGATTGAGCCAGGAAAGGTTTATGAACTGAGTTATCTGGAATGTTCGTGCCCTAAAGTTAAATGTGGGTTGAGAAACCATCCGCAGCAGTGTGAGTGCTCACGACAGAGCATTCTATATATCTTGTCGCAACTTGAACCAGACAGCCAATTCGATGTTCGGATTGAGAATACGATTCTCAGGGGAAGCGACCGCTGTACATTCCGAATAATGCGCGTAAGCGAATAACAAGACATGAAGGTTGTTGAATTAAATATTGGCTCTACGCCGGCGCTGATTATTGGCGAAATGAGCGAAAAAGTATTCCTGTTTGTGCATGGGTTGCATGGACACAAGGAAGAGGCATTGGCTTTTGCAGAGGTGGCTGTGCCCAAAGGTTATCAAGTTTTGGGTATCGACCTGCCTGTAGAGCGCAAGCCTTGGGAGGTACTGCCTTTGCTGAACGATATCTGTGATTATCTATATGATAATTGGCAATCGGTATCTGTTCGTGCTAACAGCATAGGTTCGTGGTTTACGTTGTTGGCTTTCCAGAGCAAGAAAGTGGAGCAGGCATTGCTTGTTTCACCAATTCTCGACATGAAGCGGTTTGTCGAACTGATGCCACAGCGTGAGGACGACTATTACGAGTGGGTTGTTAATAATCCAATTACAAGTTGGGTTGCGCCCACATACATTCTTCGCCCAGAAGTGGACTTGATTGTCAGCGAGGAAGTTGGTCACGACTTCATCAGTCAGCATCAGTGTCAGGTCACCATCATGCCTGATGGAGAACATTGGTTTCATACGCCAGAACAGCTTGCTTTCCTGAAAGCATGGGAAGAGAAAACGATAATATCAAAAGAATAGAATTACAATGGAAACAAATCGTATCATATTGCGCCCTTGGCGCGAATCGGATGCGGAGACACTGTATAAATGGGCTTCTGATCCTGATGTGGGGCCTCGTGCAGGATGGCCACCTCATCAGAATGTGGAGGAGAGTCTGGAGATTATTCGCACTGTATTTAATGACGTGCTGCACACATGGGCTATCGTTCTAAAAGAGACTGACGAGCCTATTGGCGCTATGGGGTACGGCCCGTCGTGCGAGTGCGATCTGCCGGCCCGCGAGGGTGAACCGCTCATTGGTTATTGGGTGGCCAAGCCCTATTGGAATAAGGGCATCTGCACAGAGGCACTGCGTCTGATGTTAGACCATATTCGAGAAACAACAGACATCAAATCGCTCATCAGCGGCCACTTTGTAGATAATCCTGCCTCAGGCCGTGTAATGGAGAAGTGCGGCTTCGTTCCCACGGGCGAAACCTGCATCGACGCAAACCAGTATCAAGGCGAGAACAGACCTATCAGAGTGTTGAGATTGGAACTAAAAACAAGAATATAGGAGGAGAGTAGTATGAATATATTGATTCTCTCAGGAAGTCCACGGAAGGGCTGCAATACGGATTTGCTGGTGGAGGCATTCGTCAAAGGTGTCTTGCAGAAACACCATGTAGAGGTCGTCTCTGTACACGATTATAAGGTCAACCCCTGCATGGGGTGTAACGCTTGCTTCAGGAACGAGTATCATCTTTGTGCTCAGAAGGACGATATGGCGATTATCTACGAGAAGATGGCGCATACCGATATGCTCGTGGTAGTATCGCCTGTGTATTTCTATGGATTGAGTGCACAGTTGAAGGCCGTCATCGATCGCTGTCATAATCCTATCAGGGATACGTTCCCCATCAAGAAAATGGCGTTGCTGCTTGTTGGTGCCGCCACACTTCCAGAACTCTTCGACAGCATCCTCGCGCAATACCAGCTTTGCCTGAACTTCTTCAAGTTAGAGGATGTCGGTCGCGTGTTAGTTCGTGGCGTCAAGGATAAGGGCGATATCAAAAAGACCAATGCCTTAAACGAGGCTTTTGAATTAGGAAAGTCATTATAGAAAATGAAAATAGAATTAGCAACTATACAGGATGTTCCTGAACTTCAGAAACTGCAACACAAGGCCTTTGGCCCACAATGCATAGAGCTGGGCTGGGAAGATGCACTGCCAATGACGGAGACGCTGGAACATGCATACGAGGATTTTGCAGAATGTACGACGCTGAAAATGCTGGACGACGAAGGACGTATCATTGGCTCCATCCGAGGCAATGTAAAAGACGGTTCACTTTACATGGGTCGATTGATGGTATTACCTGAATATCTACAACAAGGCATCGGGAAGCAGTTGTTCAGGGAGATTCAGCGACTCCTTCCGCACAATCGGGCTTGGCTTTGCACCTGCAAGCAAGTTCAGGCACCTTACGAATTCTATCTCCGCGAAGGGTTCAGACCATATAAAGATGAGATTGTCGGCCCAGGATTAACATGGGTTTATATGGAGAAAAGATAAGATAGAGATTGGCTCGTTTACAAAATAGTTCATGAATACAGGCACACTGACGGTATTGTTTGAGGATCCTTTTTGGATTGGGCTGTTTGAGCAAACTGATCATGAAGGGTTGCACGTTTGCAAGGTGACTTTTGGTGCCGAGCCGACGGACAGGGAGGTGATGGAGTTCATTGATAAGAACTGGCATCGCCTCCAGTTCAGTCAGGCTGTAGATGTGGCTCCAATAACCGAAACTAGGAAGAATCCCAAGCGACAACTTCGCGAAGCAAAGAAACAGATGCAGTCACAGGGCATTGGTACTAAGTCGCAACAGGCCCTGAAGTTGCAACAGGAACAGAACAAGATGGAACGAAAACAGCGCTCAAAAGCAGAATGCGAAGCCGAAAAGCAACGTCAGTTCGACCTGCGTCAAGCCAAGAAGAAGGAAAAACATAAAGGTCATTAAGTATTATCTAGACAAAAAGGTGTACCATTCGTCACAAAATGTTGCAATTCGTCCCATAATTGGGGTGGATTGCAACTTTTTTATGCTTATGTAGCATCAAACAGGCAAAACATTTAAATTTGAAAAGAAATGAAAAAGTTAAGTTTGAAAATGGTAGCTTTAATAGCTGCAATGATGATGTGTTTAACAGCCGAGGCTAAGACCGAGGATGTAGGTGGACGAGTAATTGACATGCAAGGTGAACCCTTGCCGTTTGTAAGTGTGGCACTGCTCACAGCCGACTCTACTTATATACAAGGTGCAACGAGCGATGTGGATGGTTACTTCCAGATTATGACTACCGACGCCTGCTGCATTCTGCGATTCTCGTACATCGGATATCGTACCAAGTATGTGAACGTTGAAGGTTCGGAAATAGGAACCATCCAGATGGAGCAAGATCAGACAATGCTGAATGAGATAGTGGTGAAGGGACAGATGCCTAAAACCAAGCTGACAGGCAACTCGATGATAACCACCATTCAGGGTACCGTCTTAGGTCAGTCGGGTACAGCCAAGGAAATGCTGGCCAAGGTGCCTGGCATGACGCTGAAGGGCGAAGACCTGGAGGTGCTGGGCAAGGGCACACCAGTCTTTTATATTAATGGTAGAAAGATGCGAGATAAGGACGAACTGAAACGACTGCGCTCGGAGGAGATACAGAGCGTAGAGGTGATTACCAATCCTGGTGCAGAGTACGATGCCACCATTTCGGCAGTGGTACGTATCAAGACTGTTCGTCGTGAGGGGTCTGGTTTCGGCTTCGACCTGATGGCTGCCAACAATCAGGACTTAGCATTTGGCTTCAGCGATCCCAGTAGTACGCTGAACCTACGTTATCGCCGCAACAATCTGGACCTGTTTGGTATGGTGAACTACTGGTCGTGGGATAGTCCTAACGACCTGCATATTACGCAATCCACATTCCTCCGGGCCGATGAAGGCATCAGGAATATTCTTCAGGACAGCCACATGCGTAACGACTGGCATGGAGAGGGTCTGAACTACAACCTGGGCTTTAACTGGCAGATTAACGACAAGCACTCGCTGGGTGCCAGAGTGGAACGCCACGACCAGTTTAAAACGTATAATGACATGTGGGTGGATACTGAAAACAGCCTCACTGGCCGCGACCTTTCGCATCAGGGTGGTCATACACACTACCCCTATAGCTGGCAGGGCAATGCCTATTATAATGGTCAGGTGAACAAACTGAACATTGATCTGAACGTGGATTTCCTGACGGATAAGGAGAATGACGACAACCAGATAGATGTGTATTTGCCTGAAACCCAGACCATGCAACAGAACTCGCATATATCATCGCGACTTTGGGCTACCAAACTGGTGTTGAGCTATCCTGTGTGGAAGGGACAGTTGCAGGCTGGAACGGAGATGAGTTTCGTGAAGCGACAGAGCTGTACGTCGATTACTAACTATCCTCTCCCCTCTACTGATGCGGATGTTAAGGAGAACAACGTGGCTGCTTTTGTAGCTTACAATGCCAATCTGGATAAATTTGGTATCGTAAGTGCCGGACTGCGTTACGAGCATGTGGGTTTCGACTATACGGACAACCTGGATGCCGAGAACAATATGACGCGCTATCAGGATGAGTTCTTCCCCAATATCACATGGTCAAAGCAGTTTGGAGCCATCCAGACCTCGCTGAGCTACACTATGAAAACCGTGCGTCCGAAGTACAGCTCACTGAACGACCATATTTACTATCTGAACTCTTATACCCTGTCGCAGGGCGACTCGAAACTCAAGAATGCCACTATGCAGGAGGTGAGCATCAATGCCCGTTGGAAGTGGATTAACTTGTTTGCTGCCTACGAACGTCGTGATAACACTATTACACAGGTGCCAATGGCCTATAACAACGAGGGTATCATGCTGATGAAGCAGGCTAACTTGTCCGATCCCGTTCGTAATCTGGCCATCTTCCTTTCGGCCAATCCCACTTGGGGTGTATATAGCCCAAGCTGGACCATTGGCGGGCAGAAGTTTTGGAACACGATGACCTACGACGATCCTCGTAGCGCCACAGGCAAGACGGATGTGACCTTTACTAAGCCCATCTTCTTCTTCGACATCTACAACACCTTCCGCTTTAAGCACAGCTGGCAGTTGGAGGCCAATGCCAACATCCAGACAAAGGGTGATGTACTGAACTTCCGTATTCTCTCACCTTCGTATAATGTCAGTTTTGTGGTACAGAAGTGCTGGTTGAAGAATGATGCCCTGTGCCTGCGTGCTAGCATCAGCGATGTGTTCCAGCGTAGCGTACAGGATATGGCTCATGATTGTGGCTTCTTCTATGCTCTGCAGAAAACACGAAGCCGTAGCCACCGTCTGGACATCTCTATCCGTTACACCTTCAACGCCCAGAAGAGCAAGTATAAGGGAACAGGTGCAGGTAAAGCAGAGCAGCAGCGTATGAGCAACAGCAACTGATATGGATTAATAAAATGAGCGAAACTCTATAAAGGTGTCTTAAAAATGGCAAAAAGGGATGGATATTAAAATGTTTTTACTATCTTTGCAGGCAGATTTCATTAACTCAACACAATTTATGAAGAAAACAATTTTATCGATTGCAATGATTTGTGCTGCAACCATAATGCAAGCACAGAAACCAGCCATCCCCCGTGATGCGGCGCTGGAGGCGAAGATTGAGAAGACTCTGGCAAAGATGACACTCGACGAGAAGATCGGTCAGATGCTGGAATTGAACCTCGACATTATTGGCAAGATGACTGTAGAGAATGCCAAGGTGGATCGTGAAAAAGTTCGCAGTGTTTTGCAGCAGTACGGTCGTTCGGAGGCTGAAGTGAAGGAGATGCTGAAGATGACTGACCAGCAGATTATCGACAAGTTGGGTGGATTCCCAGTAGATATCTATCAGGGTGATACCAAGCGTGTTTGGAAACTGAACGAGCAGATGCTCGATACACTTATTTCTAAGTGGAAGGTGGGATCTATCCTGAATGCACCAGGCACGAAGGCTCCAACAGTAGCCCAGTGGCAGCAGTGGATTCAGCTGATTCAGAAAAAGTCGATGAAGTATCTGGGTATTCCTGATATCTATGGTCTGGATCACAACCACGGCGTAACCTATACTCAGGGTGGAACACTCTTCCCACAGCCCATCAACTTAGGTGCATCGTTCAATACCGAACTGGCTCGCAGAGGTGCTGAGATTACAGCTTACGAGAGTCGTGCAGCCAACTGTCCTTGGGTGTATAACCCAGTGGTTGACCTGAGTCGCGACCCACGTTGGCCTCGTGTATATGAGAGCTTTGGCGAAGATGCTATCGTAAACTCAAAGATGGTTACAGCTGAGATTAAGGGTTATCAGGGTGATGATAATAACCACATCGACCAGTATCACGTAGGTACCAGCACCAAGCACTACTTTGCTTATGGTGCTCCTTGGACTGGTAAGGACCGTACCCCCGCTTACCTCTCGCCACAGATGATTCGTGAGAAGTATTTTGAGCCTTTCAAGGCTGCTGCTTTGGCAGGTACACTTACCATGATGGTTAACTCGGCTTCAGTCAACGGCGTGCCTGTTCATGCCAGCTACGAGTATCTGACTAAGTGGTTGAAGGAAGACCTGCAGTGGGATGGATTCCTGGTTACCGACTGGGCTGATATCAACAATCTGTTCTCTCGCGAGCATGTAGCTAAAGATAAGAAAGATGCCATCCGTATTGCTATCAATGCAGGTATCGATATGTCGATGGACCCCTATAGCGTTGAGTTCTGCATCCTGCTGAAGGAGCTGGTACAGGAGGGTAAGGTGAAGATGAGTCGTATCGACGATGCCGTTCGCCGTATCCTGCGTGCCAAGTACCGTCTGGGTCTCTTTGAGAAGCCAAACACAGGTGGTAAGGGCTTTGAGAAGTTTGGTAGTGCTGAGTTTGCAGCCGCTTCGTTGAAGGCTGCTGAGGAGAGCGAGGTTCTGCTGAAGAACGAGGGTAATATCCTGCCTTTGGCTAAGGGTAAGAAGATTCTGTTGACTGGTCCTAACGCCAACCAGATGCGTTGTCTGCATGGAGGTTGGAGCTACACCTGGCAGGGTTCGAAGGCAGAGGAACTTTCAGAGAAGTACAACACCATCTATGAGGCTCTGTGTAATAAGTATGGTAAGGAGAACATCATTCTGGAGCAGGGTGTAACCTATAATGAGAATGGTGCTTACTATGATGAGAACGAACCTGAGATTGACAAGGCCGTTGCCGCTGCCGACAAGGCAGATGTAATTATCGCTTGTATCGGTGAGAACTCATATACTGAGACACCTGGTAACCTGAACGACCTGTGGCTGTCGGCAAACCAGCGCAACCTGGTTAAGGCACTCGCCAAGACTGGCAAGCCCATCGTCATGGTGCTGAACGAGGGTCGTCCTCGTCTGATTGCTGATATCGAGCCATTGGCTAAGGCTGTGGTTGATATCCTGATTCCTGGTAACTACGGTGGCGATGCACTGGCCAACCTGCTGGCTGGCGATGCCAACTTCTCGGCTAAGATGCCTTACACCTATCCTCGTGAGATTAACTCGCTGAACACCTATGATTATAAGGTATCAGAAGAGGTGGGCACCATGGCTGGCGCTTACAACTACGACGCAAAGGTAAGTCTGCAGTGGCCCTTCGGCTATGGCATCAGTTACACCACCTACGAGTACAGCAACCTGAAGGTTGACAAGAAGCAGTTTACTGCTGCTGATGTGCTGACAGTAAGCGTAGATGTTAAGAACACAGGTGCCAAGGCCGGTAAGGAGGCTGTACTGCTTTACAGCAGCGATCTGGTTGCATCTATCGTACCTGATAACAAGCGTCTGCGCGACTTTACTAAGATTGAGCTGCAGCCAGGCGAGGTAAAGACTGTTACCTTCCAGTTGCCTGCCAAGAGCTTAGCCTTTGTAGGTGCCGATGGTAAGTGGACCCTTGAGGAGGGCGACTTTATCCTGAAGGTTGGCAACCAGACTGTAGGTACTGCTTGCACACAGACAAAGATCTGGGACGAGCCTAATATTTAATCTCGTCCTGAGTGATATAGTTCCGATGAAGGGGCAGGGAGTTCGGCGTTATCGTAAACTTCCTGCCTTTTTCCATGTTCAGTGTTACTTTCTGGAATCTGGGGGCGGCTAACATATAACGATCGGTAGCCGGACAAACAGGATAGAATCCGATAGAACCAAACACATACCAAGCCGACATCTGACCAGCATCGTCGTTACCCGACAAGCCGCCTGGGGTATCGTTATACTCTGTGTCGAGGATATGGGCTACATGCTCGATGGTTTTTTCGCGTTTGCCGATAAAATCGTAAAGCCAAGGTATCTGATGACAAGGCTCGTTGCCGTGCCAGTAGCGACCTTGTGAAAAGAGTGAGTCGAGCTTGGCCTCGAACTTCTCCTTGCCACCAAGTACATCGATGAGGCCTTCTACATTCTGTGGCACATACCAAGTGTAGTGGCAGGTTGCACCCTCGGTAATGTACGACTTGCGATGGATAAAGTCGGTGTTGTTTTCAAACTTTCCGTTCTTATGGCGACCGTCGCAATAGCCTGTCTTGGGATTGATGACGTTGCGCCAGTTTTCTGAGCGACGCATCAGTTCCTTGTAGTCCTGCTCTTTGCCCAAGGCCTTGGCTAACTGGGCTACAGCAAAGTCGTCGAACGCATATTCAAGGGTTCGTGAGGTCTGCTCATCCTGGTGGAAAGCCTCTTTCACACCATCCTCCAAGGGGATATAGCCATATTTCAGGTACGAGGTAAGTGCTCTGCGCCCCATGCCGTTCTTGTAGTCGTCGAAGTTGGCAGGTATTTCAAACGCATTCTTACGCATGGCCTCGTAGGCTTTTTCGTAGTCGAAGTTCCTGATACCTTTGATATAGGCATCGGCCAGCACAGTGCTGCAATGGTCGCCAATCATAGCGGCGGTATAAGAGTTCCAGCAGGGGAAGATGGGTAGCCAACCGCCTTCGGTGTACATGGTTACCAGCGATTGCATCATGTCTGCCGCCTTATCGGGGGCTATCAATGTGTAGAGTGGGTGCAGGGCACGATAGGTGTCCCACATCGAGAAGTCGCCGTAATAGGTTCGATGCCCTGAAGGGCACACGATGCTACCATCAGCGAACTTGGGATAAGCGCCATCCACATCGCTCATCTCGCGTGGGAGGAACGAGCAGCGATAGAGGGCACCATAAAACTGATTGATGCGTGCTGTGTTGCTATCCTCTACATCGATGGTATGCAAGCGGTCAATCCATTGTTGGGCTGTTTGCGCCATCATGGTTTCAAAGTCGTAACCTTCTACTTCTGTAGCGAAGTTTTTCTCAGCTCCCTGTTGGTTGGTAAACGAGGTGGCGGCCTTCAGGATGATGGGCTGATGGGCTTTGCCCTCGAAGGTAAACCAAGCGCATAGGCTATCTATGCCACAATCCTTTATCTCATTATAGGCCTTTAGCAGATAGTGCCCGTCGAAACCAGCCTGCTCGCCCCAACCTTGATAAATGCGATGCACAGGGTTGCGGCCATAGATGGTCTTAGTCTGCTGGTCAATCTGCAGATAGCCCACCTTCTCGTCGCTATTATGATTCAGTACGATGTGTACTGGTCCGTCCTGCTCAGGGGTGATACGGAAGATGGCTGCATGGCTGCTACCTGTCATCTCTATCTTCAGATGTTCCTTGGGCAGACGTACGGCATAGTAATGGGGATGCGATATCTCTTGTTGATGCGAGAATGGGGTGGCGCGTTGTTCGGGCTTTAAACGAAGTTGACCACTGAGAGCGGCCAAAGTAAACGATCCATAGTCCTGTGTGCAACCACCTACTATCCAATGACTGTTACGAATGCCTTGAAACAGCGAGTCAGTATAATAATAAGGTGCAATGCACTTCTGCTCAGTATCGCGGGTCTGTGGTGTCCAGAAGTTCTGTCCGTTGGGTACGAGTACTGCTGGCAGCGTTTGTCCGTGCTCCTCTGACCCTTTGCCAAACAAGCCTGCCGTTTTGGTGTTGGCGGGTGCTGTGCCTACCATGGTGTTTAAGGCACATAGCTGGCGAAGATGTTCAAAGTGGTGTAGGCGGTCGGCTACCTGTTGCTTCAGCACTTGCCAGCTCATAAAGCCTATTGAGTGCTCGTTATGCAGCAATTGCACCAGCACGTCGCCCTGTGCATTCTTGTAGAATATCATCTGCAGGTTAGCCGCCATGGGCAGAATCTCGTCCATGTAGTTATAATGCTCACCTCTGAGCTTAATGCCCATCAACGAAAGCAAACGGAACAGGTTTGAGTCGTGTCCGAATCGCAAGTCGGCACCCACGCCGCCACGGGCGATGGCAGCATCAGCATCGGCCTCGATACGTTGCCAAAGTGAGATGGCGCTGCGGGCAGGTATGCCATTGTTTTCGATCACGTCGCCATGCACAATCGTCATGCTCTTGTTGTTCTTCTCGTAAACAGCCAGAAACTCTTCGGCTGTAAAGATATCGTAGAGTGATACGTTCAGCTCAACATCCTGCATATCCGATGCGATGGTGTGTATCTCCATCAGCAGTTTGGCTGGTTCTTTTATTTTCGAGGCATCTATGAACAGGGCTTTGATAAATCTGTCGGGCGAGATGGTGAGTGGCACGTTGGTGCTGTTCTCTAACGCTTTTTCCTCAGGCGAGGTATAGGCTATCCATGCCATATCTTCTTCGCGGGTGATAGGTGTAAGGTGTTGGGTGTTGGATAATAGTTTTATTTCATCCACAAAATTCTCCATGCTCACCTTGCATCTGTTTACGGTACTGCTATGTGCTGTTAAGTGGGCATCCTTAGTAAACAGCTGGGGGAAGTTCTGGTACATCCTGCGGGCTATGCCACGATGCTGTCGGGCACCTAAGGCTGTAAGCTGTCCGCCGTTGCCTTTGGCGTTCTTCCATATTTTCTCCAGTCGCTTGCGCACATCCTTACCTAACTTTGTCAGGTTCTTGGTGTCGGCAAAATGCTCGTTCACCCAGGTGTATCGTGCATCGTTGGTAAGCCAGCGTGAGCCATGCCTGCCATAATGCGAAATGTAGAAAGGCTCGTAACCAGCAGGGGCTGCTTGTAACTGAGGCTTATCTGTACCCGTTTCGATGGGATAGGCATAATACACACCTCCCCATTTCTCATATTGCGCAAAAACGGGGTTAGCTATCATACATGCCAACCCAATCAACATCATTGTATATAGTACTTTCTTCATATCTTAATTATATCAGTATCTTAGTAGTTCAAAAATAAAACGTGCACCTTGTTTATAATCGGTGTCAACCCACAGGTTGCCGCCCAATCGCTGGGCAACAGAGCGTGCTACAGTAAGTCCGATGCCAGTACCATCGGCAAACTCGTTCAGTTGTACAAACTCTTCGAAGATGTGTTCGGTCTGATTAGCAGGAATGCCGATACCTGTATCTTCAACGATAAAACGAACCGTACCATCAATCACCTTGGTATGCAGAGTGATGGTGCCCTTGGGGGTAAACTTCACGGCATTCTCCATCAGATGTCCAAGTATACGCGAGGCATGCGTCTTGTGGGTTTGCACAGAAAGTGCATTGGTGTCGGCATCTATCTGTATCTTGAACGTCACAGCTGCCTCTTTGTTCGTGGGGCGTGTGTGTAGTTCTATGCCAGAATGACTAATGGCCTGAGCCACAATAGTTTGTATATCGGTATGGTCCTCGCGTTCAATCTTTGCATCGCTGTGAATGTTGCTTATCATCAGCATGCGGTCTATCAGCTTGGTGATACGGTCGGTATTCTCGGTTACCCGCTCCTGAATATCTTTCTTTTCCGTCTTAGGCAGATCCATTTCGGGCGAGGTGAGTACCTGAGTAAAGCCCGATACGATGTTAAGCGGCGTACGTATTTCGTGAGAGATATTACGGATAAACTCGCTTTTCATCTTTGATGATACTTCGGCTTTCTCGTTGGCTATGCGCAGTTTGTCGTTTATGCGCTTTAGTCTGATAGCTGTTCGCCAGCCAAACAGCATCAGTATCAGGAGTGCTATCACCACAGTAGCCGAGGCCAGCACGGTATAGAAGAACTTGGCGTGCTGCTGCTCTTCCTTGAGCTCATCTACTTGGAAGATGGTGTTCAACTCGTCGAGGTGTTGACGTGCTTCGTGACTGAACACCGAGTCTTTCTCCTGATACAGGCGCTGATAAATCTGTGCCGCATCGTTCCCTCGTCCTAACTGCATCAGGGCCTGGGCTCTTATCTCGTCGTTATGATCGTCCTTTTCGTTGGTAATAAACTTTACGCTGTCGGTATAAAGGAGTGCGTTGGCTGCATCGCCTGCTGCCATATGGTAGCGGGCTTGCATCTTATAATAGTGGTGCAGACTGAGCGAGGTGTTAATCAGGTGGGCATGATGATTAGCGGTATCGAGCGCCATTTTGGCATCATGAAGTTTGTTCAGTCCGATAAAGGCGGCAGCACGTGCCAGATAGCAGGCGTTATAGCATTCGCGAACATGTGGTTTCTTAACCTTGCCAACCTTGGTAATCAGAAAACTCATCCACTCGTTGGTTTCCTGCAGTTCCTGCTGGTATTGCTTGTTATAATCGTAGGCCTTGGCAATGCGGTAGTAGATATTGCTGATAGAGTTAAAGTCGTCTTCGTCCTTCATCAGCTCGGCATAGTGCTTCAGTGCCTCAACGGCAGGCTCAGTCTGTTTCATGTTCAGATAAATCACACCTATCTGTTTATAGGCCATCGCACGTCCTAACTTGTTGTCGCGCTCCTGGGCATCGCTCAGCATGCGCTGTGTTTCCTGCAATGCTGTCTGCAGTTTGCCTTGTGCACTCAGGGCGTTGGCTTTTAGTTGCCAGGTACGATAGTAGTTGTCCCACTCGTCATGCGAGCCGAACCACTCCATTTGCACACTGGCCTCTTGGGCCAGCTGTTGGGTTTGCGATGAGTTCTTAAGCGCCACAATCTTCTGCCATCGCGCTTCACTCTCTTGTTTTATATCCGCAGCGCCGCCACGAACTGCATAGAGTGCAAGGCCCCATGTTAGCAGAGCGATAACTATTAATAGTCGTTTTGTCATTCCATACGCCAATTGATACCTAAAGGATTATTACGCATTTCGAGCACGAGAGGCAGATTGTGTTTCAGTGAGATACACATTTCTGTAAGATCGATATCAGCACGTACTTTTATTGTATCGTTTGTTGAGGCTGTTTTTCGCCAGGTAATACCATCGTAGATAAAGTAGCCTTTTTCCTGTAATGTTTTTAAGGCCTTTTGCGAGATAAAGGCAAACGTGCCCTTGGCTTCGTAGATGGCACCATCGGCAGATGGCATCTCCCAGCAGAAACCGTTACCATTCTCTACCACAGCGCGAGGTATTCTGTAAGTAGCCTCTTTGCAGGTAAATATTAAGGTGTCGCCCTTCCAGGTATAGGCCAAAGGCCAGGTGCGGTGCTGCTGGTTAAGTGTAAAGCTGATGTTGCCGCAGGGAGTGAGGGTGGCTTTTAAGTTGTTTCCAACTTGGAAACTGGTTGTTTCTGTCTTGGAAACACTTTGTTTCTTACTTGGAGACACTTTGTTTCCCCCTTCTGCACGCTTCTTCGATACATAGAACACCAGCTCGCCACCTTGCATCAGGTCGGCATGTTCCAATCGGGCATCGTTAAGCAGCTGGCCATTCAGGGTTACCTTCTCAAAGTGGGTGCCCTTGCCTTTCAGTACGCCGTGCAGCGTTTTGCCGTTGGATAGCTGCAGGGTCCACTCTGGAATCAGTGGGGCATGTAGCAGATAGTAGCTCTGTCCGGCATTGGGGTACAGACCCATCATGTGGAAGGCTAACCACGACGACATGGCACCGCTATCATCATTACCAGGCAGACCATCGGGCTTATCGTTATAGTTGGCATTGATAATCTGGCGGACACGATCCGAAGTCAGGTCGGGTCTGCCAATCCAGTGATACAGACAGGGGGTAAGGAACGAAGGTTCGTTGCCCACATTGTAACGCTTGCGATCAAAGAACATATCCAATCGTTTGCGGAAGGTGTCGGCGCCACCACAAGCCTCTATCAGTCCTGGCACATCGTGAGGGATACTGAGCGAATACTCGGCAGAGAGGGCCTCGTAGAAGAATGTGCTCCACCAAGGCAGATACCAAGGTGCCACTTTGGTGATAGGGGTATAAGGTATGAGCGGATGATAAACCTTCGACTTGCCCCAGGGCACCGAATCGAGCCATTGTCCGTTGGCATCCTTGGGCATGATATAACCTTTCACATCGTCCCACTCATAGTCGGCACGCCACAGGTTTTTCCAGTTCTGCGACTGCTTCAGATAACGGTCGTAAACATCCATCCTGCCTAAGCCTTTAGCCACCAGCGCAATGCAATAATCGTTGTAGGCATACTCGATGGTGCGCGTGCCAGCACGGTCGATGCCATAAGGCAGATAACCATATTTCAGGTACTCATGCAGTCCGCCACGACCGTGTTTCTCGTGGTCGGCACCTGGATCCACCTCGGCATCCTTCAGCATGGCCTGTAGGGCATAGTTGTAGTCAATGCCCTCCACGCCTTTGACAAAAGCATCGGCAATCATCACCTCGGCGTTTGAACCGCCTTGGGTGCGTCCGTTGCAATCGCCGCTGCGGGCATCGGGCATATAACCTTCGCGTTTATAGATGTTTAGCAGCGAGTTGACGATATCTGCCTCGCGTTTGGGATCAATCAGGGTGATGAGTGGCGAGCTGGAACGGTAGGTATCCCAGATGGCATAGTAGTCGTCGTAGTAAGGCTTCTCTGTCCATTTGGGATTCTCGCCTGATTTATCCACAGGCATAATCATCGTGTGATAGAGGGCTGTATAGAACATGCGCTTATCAACCTCTGAGCCTTTGATTTGGATGTGACTGAGCAACTGTTCCCAGCTATTGCGCAGGGTACTTAACTGGGTATCAAAGTCTGCATCAGGTATGTTACGCTTAGCTTGTTGCTCGCTTACGTACGAAATACCTATCTTTATATTTAATAAGGTATCGGCAAAAGCGATGGTGTTTTCGCTCGCCTGCTTAAATGCCTTATCTGTTACCAAGCAGAAGTACACCGTATAGGCATCGCCATTGTTCCAACCACCACGAACCCTTGTGTAGCCGCGTACCTCGTGATTGTTCACCACCTCTACCTCGCCACCAATAAACTGCTGTTGCTCGCGCTGGTCGGGAATAGGGTTCTTACCTAGGTAATGTGTGGCATCAATCAGCAACGAACCATTTGTAGGGTAGTGTATGCGATAAAAGGCGCAACGCTCCGAGGTGGTAATCTCTGTACGGATATCATTCTCGAATGTAGTAGCATAGTAACCCAGCGCAAACTCCTCGCTTTTGCGCTTCTGGGGGGTAACGCCTGGTTGTATCAGTATGTTACCATATTTCTGACCGCCGCCTGTGCCGCTCACATGGGTTTGCGAAAAGCCTGTTACCACTTCGGGCATCTTGGCCCAACCGGCATTGGGCTTAACGGTGCAGTCGGGACCGGGTTTGCACATACCAAAAGGCATCGACGGACCTGGGAATGTTCTTCCCACACCCTCACTACCAATACGCGGATCAACATATTGCCAAACGTCAGCCAAGCTCGTCATTGAGCAGAGTAGCAAACAAACGGTTAAAATCTTCGTTTTTAGTTTCATGCTGCAAATATATGAAAAAAACTCCAAAAGATAGCGAATGGTAGGATGATATTTGCGATATCTAACATTTTTGAAGGGAAAAACGGTAAAATCGGGTAGGGTTATTGTATTATATTACAAAATAACCGCAAAATAACCCCTTGATAAATCCCATAAAGCTATTTTTGCACCCGATTTCGAAAACCGACTTCTAAAAATCGTAACGAGTGTATAACAAAAATATAACTGAACAACAATATGAATAAGAAAATGATAAAACAAGTTCTGACTAAGTCCTGTCTTGCTATTGCGCTTACCGCAACAATCAGTTGTGGTACTGGTAATAAAGTATATAATAAGGATAATGATGTAAATGCCCGAAATCTCACTCGAGCTATCATTCTCTTTGATGCAGCTATGCAACATTATATAAGTGGTGATATGAAGATGGCCGACATGTATAATCCATCAACAGACAAGGCTTCTGGTGTTGCTGATGTGTGGCCTTATACAGCTGCTATCGAAGCGTGTAACAGTATTCTTGAAGGATATGCTGCTTTAGCTCAGGTAGGCAAAACTCCAAAACAAGGTTCGGCTACAGCTTATAAGGCCCAACTTGAAAAGCTTTATGAGGGATTGGAATACTATGCTGGCACTTTCAGACTGACTTCATATACCCGCAATAATCAGGAGTGGACCGTTTATGGTGTTCACCGTGCTGATGTGAAAGGTACTGCCAATGTTGATGGCGACCAGAATGTATACGATGATCAGCAATGGATCATTCGCGAACTACTCCGTTCATGGAGAGTTACGGGCGAGAGAAAATATCTGGATAAAGCCGAGTATCTCACAGCATACGTTCTTGATGGATGGGACTGGAGCCTGGATGACAAAGAGAATGCCTGGGGAAACGAAGTGGGTGGTATTACATGGGGCCCGTCTTATTGTAGCAAGCATGCATGTAGCAATGCTCCTTTCATTTCCCCACTCGTATGGTTGGCAGCATATTATCAGGATAAGAACGACAAGATTACCTATCGTATTATCAAGAAAGATGGCAAACGCCAGGACATCACCGCTAAAAAGGCAGATTATTATCTGATGATGGCTCGAAAGATATACGAATGGCAGCAGTATAACCTCCGTGATGCTGATGGTGTATATCTTGATATGGTAGGAGCAAACAATACTATCCGCTATGAGATTATTGATGGTGTAAAGTATCGCCGCTCAAATCCTGGTACGGGGGCTGTCGGCACTAAATATACCTATAATAGTGGTACGATGGTAAGTGGTGGAGTAGATATCTATGCGCTCACCCACGATCAGCGTTTTCTCGACGATACTCGTAAATTGTATTCTGATACATTCTCGTATTTCCCCAAAAAGAACTCAAAGGGGAACTGGGATTATGCATATACTGATTTTAGCCGTTGGTTTGATGATGTGCTTCTGCGTGGTTGGATATCAGCTGGTAGTATTGGCATCGATACAAAGGAGGGAGTAGCGACATTCCAGACAAACCTCGACTATGCGTGGGATAACTTCCTGCTGCGGAGTACTCTGCCTCGTGGACTTACAGACGGATGGGATACCAACCATACAAAAAACGATGTACGTGCAATTATTGCCTTTGCCTATGCATCAGAATATGGCATGTTGGTAAGCGTAAAAAACAAGAATGAAAAATAAAAAAAAAGTATAATGATCAAACTAAAAATTAAAAAATGAAAAAGTTAACATTACTAATCGATTTCCTGGTTTGTGGCATCTCTGTCATGGCACAGAACAAAGCATTCTTTCAGCCTTATCAGGAAACAAATTTACGACTACCTTCTGTCCCTTTGGTAGTTAACGACCCATATTTCTCAATATGGTCGCCTTATGACAAACTGAATGAGGGCACAACTCGTCATTGGACTAACGATGAGAAGCCCCTGCAGGGCTGGCTCCGTGTGGATGGTGTGACCTATTGTTTCATGGGAGCAGATCGTGACGTGTTAGATGCAGTCGCCCCCATGGCAGACGAAAGCGCTTGGAAAGCACGCTACACCCGTCAGAAACCACAGGACGGTTGGCAGAAGCCTGCCTTTAACGATGCCAAATGGCAGGAAGGAGCGGCAGCTTTTGGTTCACCCGATCAAGCTTTTGTACGTACGGAGTGGCGCGATGTGCAAAGTGACTTGTATGTGCGTCGTACTATCGATTTGTCTTCTGCAGATTTACAGGAAGATCTGATGCTCATCTATTCGCACGATGACGTTTTCGAACTCTATATAAATGGCACCAAGGTGGCTGATACTGGTGAAACCTGGCGTGAAGGTGTCCGATTGCCTTTAGATAACAAACTCAAGAAGTTACTGAAGCCAGGAAAGAACATCATTGCTACCCATTGCCATAATACTACGGGTGGCGCCTATACCGACTTCGGCCTGTATAAGGTCTTAAAACCTGCTGGTGGTCCTGTGCTGCAGGCTGAGCAGAAGTCTGTATCTGTGCTGGCCACAAACACCTATTATACTTTTAACTGCGGTCCCGTCGAGTTGGATGTGGTGTTTACGGCCCCTATGTTGATGGATGATTACGACCTGCTGTCGGCTCCTGTCAACTATATCAGCTATCAGGTACGTTCAATTGATGGTCAGCAGCACGACGCACAGTTGTTGTTGACGGCATCGCCTTTGCTGGCAGTGAACAAAGCTGTTCAGCCCACTATCACTACGTCCGAAGAACATCGTGGCGTGAAATATCTAAAGACAGGTACCATAGAACAACCCATTCTGGCTAAAACTGGTGATGGTATCTGCATCGACTGGGGATATCTATACATGCCAGCTATCAATGGTGAGGTGGCAATCTGTAAGGTGAATCAACTGAGACAGCAGTTTACCAGTAATGGACAGATTCCAGAAGGTGATCAGCGTGTAGTAGCACAGAAGCCTTCAGAATCTCCCGTACTAGCTTACCGTCATGATTTTGGACGTGTAAGTCAGGGTGCATCCTATGCACTTATTGGTTACGATGAGATTGAAGACATAGAATATTTCTACAAACGTTACAAAGGCTATTGGGCACATGAGGGCTCTGTCAGCATCTTCGACATGTTCCAGCGCATGAATCGTGAGTACAGCAACATCATGAATCGCTGTCGTCAGCTGGACAAGCAGATTTATGATGACGGTGTCAAGGTTGGAAACCAGCACTACGCAGAGGTGTTGTCGGCTAGTTATCGTCATGTTATTGCTGCCCACAAACTGTTTCGCGATGACGAAGGAAACCTGCTGTTCTTCTCAAAGGAAAATAATTCGAACGGTTGTGTAAATACAGTAGATCTGACTTATCCCGAGGCTCCTCTGTTCCTGGCCTACAACCCTGAATTGCAGAAAGCACAGATGACATCTATCTTTGAATATAGTTATACAGGCCGATGGACAAAGCCTTTTGCTGCTCACGATCTGGGACAGTATCCACGAGCCAATCATCAGGTGTATGGTGGCGACATGCCGTTGGAGGAAGCCGGCAATATGATTACGCTGGCTGCTACCATCTGTCAGTTAGATGGCAACACAAACTATGTGGATAAATATTGGGATATTATTACCACTTGGGTTAACTATCTGTCTGAGAATGGGCAGGATCCTGCCAACCAACTTTGTACCGACGACTTTGCCGGCCACTGGGCACATAATGCCAATCTGAGTGTTAAGGCTATTATGGGTGTGGCAGGTTATGCTTTAATGGCTCAGCAGAAAGGTCTGACCGATGTTTATGAGAAATATATGAATCGTGCACGCGAGATGGCTATTCTGTGGGAGAAGACTGCCCGTGAGGGAGACCATTACCGCCTGGCTTTCGATCGTGAAAACACATGGAGCCAGAAATACAATATGGTATGGGACAAATTGTGGAATCTGAATATCTTCCCCAACGGAGCTATGGATCGTGAGGTGAAATATTATCTGACTAAGCAGAACAAGTATGGACTACCTCTCGATTGTCGCCGCGATTATACCAAAAGCGACTGGATTATGTGGACTGCTGGTATGGCTAAAGATCAGAAGACCTTCAACCAGTTCGTAGAACCTCTCTATAAATATATGAACGAGACTGAGAGCCGCGTACCTACCAGCGACTGGTATGATACAAAGACAGGATTAATGGCTGGTTTTAAGGCACGAAGCGTTCTCGGCGGTTACTGGATGCGCGTACTGGTTAACAAACTGACTGCCACTCCAGAAACAGGTAGTAAAGCAAAAAGAAGATAAATCTAAAACAATAAATTTATGAATACAACAAATCTTATTTTCAAGAAGGTAAATCTTTATGGTTTTCTTCTGGCATTTCTGTCACTCTGCTTCGCCGCATGTAGTGAGAAGGATTTGGAAGAGGGACCTGTTGCCTATGATCCTTCAAAGCCTATATCCATCTCTCATTTCTTTCCCACTGAAGGAGGAGCTATGGAGGATTTGATTATTTATGGTGAGAATTTCGGTACAGACAAGAACGCCGTCAATGTGACCGTTGGCAACAAGAAGGCTGTTGTTGTCAGTGTTGCTGGTGACAAAATTTACTGTTTTGTTCCGTCCAGCGCTTTCACTGGAGAAATCGTAGTCACAGTGAAGGATTCCAATGGTACGGAGCATAGCACTACAGCTGCTACGAAGTTCAATTATCTGCGCAAAAAGGTGGTGAGCACGCTTTGCGGTAAGACTGTTGATACAGGCGACCAGGGAACACGATATGGTTCTTTTGCCGAGTGTACAGGCTTTACAAATCTCGGCTCCATGGTGTATGATCCCCTGCAGCCAAATTTGCTCTACATTGCTTATGATGAATCAGACCGTGGTATTGAGGTTCTGGATTTTGCTACCAAACAGTATTACCAGTTGATGTCGTATAATGGTTTTGGTACGCGCCGTTTGCGTGCCATCGACTTCAGCAAGGACGGACAATATATGCTAGTGGCTGTTGACCGCGACGATCGTGACTTCATTACCCCCAGTGTGTTTCTGTTGAAGCGTAATGCCAATGGCTCCTTTGCCAATTCCACTCCACAGGAACTGGTATTCTTCAAACAATGTAATACGGTGGCTGTTCATCCTAATGGCGAAATCTACTTCAATAGCTACAATCAGGGACAGGTGTTCCGCTTTGAGCTGGAAAACTATCTTGCCGCCAAGGGCTATATACCAGGCTCAGGAAATTCAACCCCGAAATGGGATGGCAAACTCATATCGTCATCCGCTAGTGATAAGTCAACAGGCTTTGAGGAGGTGTTCCAGATTAAGGACTCAGGCAACGAGTTCCGTATCTGTATTCACCCTTCAGGAAAGTACGCCTATTTGGTTGTGGTTAACAAGCATTATATTCTGCGTACAGACTACGACGAGAATACCCATCGTTTCATGGTACCCTATACGGTGGCTGGTGCTGAATCAACTTCTGGATGGGTAGATGCTGTTAGTACGGCAGCTCGCGTCAAGCGTCCCTATAATGGCGTTTTCGTTAAGAACCCTGACTACGTTAAACAAGGACGTGATGACGTTTATGACTTCTATTTTACTGACTGTGAGAACTTCTGTGTGCGTTATCTGACACCCGACGGCGTTGTACGTACCTATGCTGGACGCGGCAAGTCAACCAATGGTAACATTTGGGGTACAGAAGATGGCGATCTGCGAGAGACGGCCCGTTTCCGTGATGTCTCAGGTATTGCCTATGATGAGGCCGAGGATGCCTTCTATGTACTGGATCAGTATAATGCAAGAATACGTAGAATCGGCATGGAGACTGATGACAACAATGATAATGATAACGAGTCAACAATAAAATAAAACAGAAGCGACAATGAAGAAATATATCATAATGCTCATACTGCTGGTAGGTACTACTATGAGTATATGGGCACAAAACGAAGTAGAGTTGACCGGTACGGTAACAGATATTGCGGGTGAACCACTGATAGGTGCCAACGTGATTGTAAAGAATATGAAGGGATTGGGCGTTATAGCCGATATGGATGGTAACTTCAGAATTAAAGTCAAGGAGTATCAGACGCTCGTCTTCTCTTATCTCGGATACAAGACAAAGGAAGTGGTCGTTAAGAACAGCCGTCCTTTGAATGTTGTACTGGAACAGGACCTGGTAAATGCCGTTGATGAAGTAGTGGTAACTGCTATGGGAAGTCAGAAGAAACTGACTCTGACAGGTGCTGTTACGAACGTGAATATAGATGATATGAAGCATTATGGCTCGTCAAACCTCTCAAATGTGCTGGCTGGTAATGCGCCTGGTATTATAGCTATGCAGACCAGTGGACAACCAGGAAAAAATACATCAGAGTTCTGGATTCGTGGTATTTCCACCTTTGGTGCCGGTAGGGGAGCCTATATACTGGTGGATGGCTTTGAACGTAGCAACATCGACGATCTGAATATTGAAGATATTGAGTCGTTCTCTGTATTGAAGGATGCCTCGGCCACAGCAATCTATGGCTCTAAAGGTGCAAATGGTGTTGTTCTCATTACTACCAAACATGGTAAAGATGGTAAGATAAAGATTAACGGTAAGTTTGAAACCTCATACAATACACGCACGATTACACCTGAATTCGTAGATGGTGTTACCTACGCCAATCTGTTGAATGAGGCCTATCTTACCCGTAACAAAGGATGGTATTATTCTCCAACGGAAATTGAACTCTTCCGTAGCGGCATGGATCCAGACCTCTATCCCAATGTAAACTGGAAAGATCTTATTCTGAAAGATGGTGCGTTTAGCTATCGTGGAAATGTCAACCTAAGCGGTGGTGGTAGCACATCACGTTATTATGCTTCTATCAGCTATGTAGAGGATGAGGGTATGTACAAGACAGATACCACCCTGAAAGATAAGTACGATACTAATGCCAATTACAAGCGTTGGAACTATCGAGTGAATCTGGATATCGACATAACTCCGACCACAGTGCTGAAATTGGGTATTGGTGGCGATCTCTCTAAGCGTAATGCTCCTGGTATGGGTGATACCGACACCTGGAATTCGCTGTTCGGTTATAATGCGATTCTGACACCAGTGGTTTATTCGAATGGTTACGTACCTATGATAAACATTGGCCGTAATGATTCGCGTACCAATCCTTGGGTTATGACGACTCAGACTGGTTACCACGAGGAGTGGAACAATAATGTTCAGACCAACGTGACATTGGAGCAGGATCTGAGTTTCATAACGAAAGGCTTGAAATTCACAGGACGTTTTGGCTATGATACCTATAATTACAACTGGATAAACCATGATCAGCAGCCAGAACGCTGGTATGCCAACGGTCGTGATAAGGAAACTGGTGAGATTATCTTCGACAAAATCAAAGATAAGGTCGATATGCATCAGTCGTCAGGCAATAATGGTTCACGCCGCGATTTCCTAGACCTCTTATTGCATTGGAATCGTTCATTCCTGCAGGTACATAATGTGGGTGCTAATCTGAAGTACACCTATGATGAGAATATCCAGACACAGAATATAGGTGAGGATATCAAGAATAGTGTATCACGTAAGTATATGGCATTGGCAGGTCAGCTGACCTATAACTACGATAACCGTTACTTTGTAGACTGTAACTTCGGTTACAATGGTTCAGAGAATTTTGCTGACAGTCATCGTTTTGGTTTCTTTCCTGCTTACTCATTAGCATGGAACGTGGCTGAAGAGCCTTGGATCCAGAAGAGATTTCCTTGGCTTGATATGTTTAAGATACGTTATTCATATGGTAAGGTGGGTAATGACTATTCTCCAACCCGTTTCCCTTACCTCTATACGATAGATCCGACAGGCGATGGAGTCTATAATTTTGGTACGGCTGACCATGCGACACGTTCGGAATATACACAGGGTTACCATTACTCAGCGATGGCATCACCCAATGTTACTTGGGAAATAGCCCGTAAAAATGACATAGGTATCGACCTGGTATTGTTCCATAATAGACTGTCGCTGACCGTTGACTACTTCAATGAAAAGCGTACAGGTATCTACATGGCTCGAAATTACTTACCCAGCATTATCGGACTGGAGAGTAGTCCTTGGGCCAATGTCGGCTCAGTGCGCTCACAGGGTTTTGATGGTAACTTCAAGTACGAAGACCGCATAGGAGAAGTTGGATTTACCATTCGTGGAAACTTCACCTACTCAAAGAATGAGATATTGGACTATGATGTAGAAGACAGTCCTTATCCTTACCAGTATCAGACGGGGTATTATGTTGACCAGTTGCGTGGTCTGGTGGCCGATGGCTTGTTCCGCGATTTTGAAGACATACGTAATAGTCCGAAGCAGATGTTCGGATCGGTGATGCCTGGTGACATCAAGTATAAGGATGTGAATGGTGATGGCGTGGTAGACGATAATGATGTGGTAGCTATAGGTGCCACACGTACGCCAAACCTTTACTACGGCTTAGGTTTGTCAATCATGTGGAAAGGTTTCGATTTGAATCTGTTGTTCCAGGGTGCAGGAAAGTCCACTTTCATGATTGACGGCAAGTGTGTCTATGCTTTCAGTCAGGAACGCTATGGTCAGATATTCTCTGATCTGGTCGACAACCGATGGGTAGACCATGAGACTGCCGACCTGTTAGGCATACCTGCCAACGAAAATCCCAATGCGTCCTATCCACGACTTGATTATGTGACAAACAATGAGAGTCGCAATAACTACCGTGCCTCAACCTTTTGGATGCGAGACGGTCGCTATCTACGTCTGAAGAATGTTGATTTCGGCTATACGCTACCCAAGCAGTGGGTTAACAAATACCACTTCAATGATATTCGTATCTATATTCAGGGTTCTAACTTAATGACATGGTCGAAGTTTAAACTGTGGGATCCAGAAATGGGTAGCTCTAATGGTGAGGCTTATCCTATTACTAAGTCGGTGACCATGGGTATACAGGTAAACCTGTAAGAAGGATATTTGATAATTAATAATAGATGATTATGAATACAAGATATATGAAAAAAATAGTGTTGGGTGGTTCGCTATGCTGCTGCATGATAGCAACCCTCACCAGTTGCGCCAACGAATTAGACTCTGACAAGTATTTCGATGACCGTCGTTCGATAGAGTCTGTCTTCACAGACAGAAATCAGTCGTTGGGATGGCTTGCACAATCATTTGCTTTCCTGAAAGGACCTCTGGCCGACTGTAAAACAAAAGACACTGGTGTTGATGGGGCTTTTTTCCAATGCTTTGGCGACGACATGGTCTTCGGAGATCGTGATTCGAAACTGGATTTGGATGGTAATGCTCGTACAAGTTTCAATGCCCTGATGTTGGGCGATTACGACGAAGAAGTTGGTAAGAATGCTTGGATTGATGCCTATAAGGGCATCTATCAGGCCTCTATCTTCATCCATAATATCGACCGTAATGTGAAAATGACTGATGAGGAACGTGCCGACTTCAAGGGACAGGCTCGCTTTGTGCGTGCTTATTATTATTGGCTTCTGCTGCGCAAATATGGACCAGTACCCATTATGCCCGACGAAGGTGCCGACTATACGCAGCAGTATGAAGAACTGGCTATTCCTCGCAGTAGTTATGAGCAGTGTGCTACCTTCATTGCAGACGAGATGCTGAAGGCTGTCGACGAGATGAAAGACTGGAACCGTTTTGAAGCTCCTAATAATACAGATGCAGAGTTTATCGTTCGTCCTACCAAAGGAGCGGCACTCGCAGTTCGTGCACTGGCTTATATCTATGCTGCCAGTCCATTGGCTAATGGTCAGCTGCTAAATGGTACTCATCCCTCGCAGGTGACAGATTTATTTGCGCGCGAGTTGGTGAATAAAGATGGAACACCGCTGCTTGGTCGCGAATATGACGAATCGAAGTGGGCTCGTGCAGCTGCCGCCTGTCGCGATGTCATGGAGTGTAATGCGCATTATGAACTATATCATTATGGCGTAGTTGTGAATGGCACCAATGAGATGCCTGAAACGATTACTCCGCCTCGTGATGGCGACTTCTCAGAGAAAAACTGGCCTGATGGCTATGCCGATATTGACCCTTATCTCAGTTACCGTCGTCTGTTCGATGGTGAGATCGGCCTTACTGGCAATACAGAAATCATCTTCACACGTGGTTATAATCTGGGTGACGAAATCAAATCCTTTGTAGCGCATCAGATGCCAAGTTCACCACTTCATGGGTGGAATTGCCATGCTTTGACACAGAAGATGGTGGATGCCTACTACATGAGCGATGGATCTGATTGCCCAGGCAAAGACAGCGAGTATGGCGAGGGAGATGGCTCAACGCGCGTAACAGGATGGACTACTGCACAGAATTATAACCAACACAAACCTCTATATAGTAATGTGTCTTTACAGTATGCCAATCGTGAGCCTCGTTTTTATGCCAGCGTAGCTTATAACGGTTTACGGTGGTGGAACAATAATCCCAATGAGAACGACCACTATCCTCAGATATTCTATTACCGTGCATCAGGCGCAGAGCGCAACAATGGCTACTCTAACACATCGCGTTATCTGCGTACAGGTATCGGCGTCATGAAGTTTGTTAATCCAGCAGATTATCAGACTGGCGAAAATGACTGGGGGCATATTACAAATAAGTACGAACCAGCTATCCGTTATGCCGATATTCTGTTGATGTATGCTGAGGCTTTGAATGAGCTCCATGGTTCCTACCAGATGAAATCCTGGAATGGGGCGCAGACTTATACGATCAGTCGTGACATCGACGAAATCAAGCGCGGCATACGTCCTGTCCGCATCCGTGCCGGTCTTCCTGACTATCAAGACGCAGAATATGCCAATCAGGATGTGTTACGTAGTAAGATCAAGCGAGAGCGTATGATTGAGTTCCTGGCTGAAGGCAAACGATACTACGATCTGCGCCGATGGATGGACGCTCCTGTAGAATTGGCCAAACCAATCTATGGATGTAACGTCATGATGACGAGTGCACAGCGCGACCAGTTCCAGAACGTAGTGCAGATAACCTCCCTGCCTACGGTCTTCTCTGAGAAGATGTATTTCTGGCCCATCCACTTCAGTGAGCTGAAGCACAATAACAAACTGGTTCAGAACCCTGGATGGAAGTACAACGATTAACGAGGTATTGACAATTAATTTTTAAGAATTATGATGAGTAATAAGATTAAGACTTTTCTGCTGGCAAGTTCTGTATGCTGCTGTGCCATCGTATTCCTCAGCAGTTGCAACGATGATTGGGTGGATGAGCAATACGAGCACTATATCAGTTTCAAGGCGCCGTTAGATACCGAAGGCAATAGTGTAGGTGTCACTACAGTCTATGTACCTCTGACGCGTTCCAACGATGATGGCACACCTCGTTATGGTGCAGAGGGACTGTCAAGTTATGAGTTACCTGTTATTGTCAGTGGTTCAACCCATAACGAAAAGGATTTGGATATCCATATCGCTCATGACCCAGATACATTACAGACTCTGAATTATGCACGTTTCAATACGCGTAAAGAACTCTATTATACCGATATGGCGCCATTGGCATCGTTCGACGAGGTTCTGCACATTTCTTCTGGACAGGATGTTGCTATGCTGCATATCAATCTGGATTTCCGCAATGCAAACTTCGTTAACCGCTATGTATTGCCATTGACCATTGTAGAAAAGGATGAATACGGCTACCAACGCCATCCCCGTAAGAATTATGCCAAGGCATTATTACGAATTCTGCCTTATACGCTGTTCTCTGGTGCCTATGAGTCTGGTAACCTGCATTTCTACTTGGTACAGTCCGATGGTAGGGATGAAGGCCAGGCTGGTGCGATGCAGAATGCTGTTCAACTCTACGCTATCGACGAAAATACGGCATTCTTCTATGCTGGTAACAACGACGAAAGTCGCTTGGATAGAGAGAACTATAAGGTCTATGCGCATTTTGCATATCATACAGGTAGTACCAGGACGGGTACCGTCACTTTTACAACCGATAACCCCAATCTGAATTTTACTGCCGAACAGGCGCAGTTCAGAATCCTTGAGGAAGATGATGCTACAGAGTCATACATCCGTCGACGTACTGTTATCATTCAGGACATTGATTATCATTTCACAGATTATACGATGGCACAGGGGTGTAGCTTCCCTTATCATGTCAAGGGTACACTGACCATGGAGCGTAAACTGAATACTCAGATGCCAGAAGAAGATCAGATAGAATGGTAATTTGATGGTTGTTACCGACCACTAACGACAATAAGCACGCCTGCTGACAAAATAGGAACGGGCGTGCTTATTATTTTGCTGGATTGTCAATAAAAAAAGATGAAAATCCTTGGTATTATGGCGGCTAAATCGTACCTTTGCATCCAAAATAATAAGAAGATGAAAGACAGTATCATCATTTTGAGCGGTGGTATGGATTCTACCACACTGCTCTACGACTATCAGGAGCGTATTGCGCTGGCCATATCATTCGATTATGGCAGTAATCATAATGCCAAGGAGATTCCCTTTGCTAAGTACCATTGCGACCAGTTGGGTATCAAGCATCTGGTTATCCCCTTGAAGTTTATGGGAGAGTATTTCCGTAGTTCATTGCTGTCGGGCGATGAGGCTATTCCCGAGGGGCATTATGCCAGCGAGAATATGAAATCTACGGTGGTGCCTTTCCGTAATGGCATTATGCTGGCCGTTGCCACAGGTATGGCCGAGAGTAACGATCTGCAGTATGTGATGATGGCCAATCATGGTGGCGACCACACCATCTACCCCGATTGTCGCCCTGAGTTTGTTGATGCTTTCGATAAGACTGCCCAGGCTGGTACCTTTAATGGCGTGCGTTTGCTCTCGCCATACTGCAATATGACCAAGGGCCAGATTGCTGCCCGTGGTAAGGAGTTGGGTGTCGACTACAGCAAAACCTGGTCGTGCTATCGTGGTGGCGACAAGCATTGCGGCAAGTGCGGCACCTGTGTTGAGCGCAAGGAAGCCTTGAGCGATGCAGGCATCGACGATCCTACTGAATACGAAGATTAATATGGCTACCTACAATACTTATACCCTTGCAAACGGTTTGCGCATTATCCACAAGCCCTCGGTGGCCGAGGTGGTTTACTGCGGTTACCAGATAGCTGCCGGTACACGCGATGAGTTGCCTGGCGAGGAGGGTATGGCTCACTTCTGCGAGCATCTGACGTTTAAGGGCACCGAGCATCGCAACGCCATCCAGATTATCAACGGTCTGGAGCAGTTGGGTGGCGACCTGAATGCCTTTACCAATAAGGAGGATACCACGTTTTATTCTGCCATCCAGAAGGAGCATATAGCCAAAGCCATCTCGCTGCTTACCGATATGGTGTTTCACAGCACCTATCCCCAGCACGAGATTGATAAGGAGGTAGAGGTTATCTGCGATGAGATTGAGAGTTATAACGACTCGCCTGCCGAGCTGATTTACGATGAGTTCGAGAATATGCTGTTCGAGGGTCATCCCCTGGGGCATAATATCTTAGGTAATGCCGATCAGCTGCGTACCTATAAAACCGCTGATGCCTTACGATTTGTAAAGCGTAACTACCGTCCTGACAACGCCATTTTCTTTGTATATGGCAATGTGGACTTCAAACGTGTGATAAGGTTGGTATCGTCGGCGATGGTGGGGGTATCTAGCAGTACTAGTATGGCTAGTTCTTCTAGTGGTGCTGGCTGTTCCAGCACGCCTGGTCGATTCGGCCAGGGGGCTAGAGAGATAACTAAGGATATTGGTTCGCACCAGGCACATGTGATGTTAGGTACACGTAGCTACGACATCCATCATCCTTTGCGCATCCCTTTGTATCTGTTGAATAACATTCTTGGCGGACCCAGCATGAATGCCCGTTTGAACCTGGCTTTGCGCGAGCGTAATGGCTTGGTTTATACCGTTGAGAGTACCATGGTAAGCTATAGCGATACTGGCATGTGGAGCATTTATTTTGGTTGCGACCCACACGATGTACGTAAATGCCTCCGACTGGTGCGCCGCGAACTGGATAAGGTGATGCAGAAACCACTGAGCGACAACGCCTTACAGAAAGCCAAGCAGCAGTTGAAAGGTCAGATAGCCATTGCGTGCGATAATCGCGAACAGTTTGCACTCGACTTTGGTAAGAGTTTCCTGCATTATGGTTGGGAGAAAAACGTTGAAAAGCTGTTTGATAGTATCGATAAGGTAACAGTTGACGACGTACTGAAGGTTGCAAACGAGTTGTTTGCTGCCGATAAACTCTCTACTTTGATATTCAAATAGCGCGCAAGTACTGGCGCATGGCCTTGCGGGCAGTACCTAAGCAATACTCTACGCTCTTGTAGTTCTCGCCTAAGAAATCGGAAATCTCGCTCACCTTCATACCATCGTAGATATGTAGACGATACACCTCGCGACAGTTCTCTGGCAGTCGTGCCAGTCCGCGTTCCAGCTGTTCGGTTATCTCTCTGATGGAGTAAACAGAATCGGCCGAAAGCTCCTCGCTACATACCTCTCGGATATAATGCTCGTAGTCGTTGGCGTTGATACGTCGACGGTAAAAGTCGCATATCATGTGTCGTGCTGTGGTATATGCCAAGGCTGGTAAGGTGGTTTCGGTGATTAATTTGGTGGAAGTGAGCAGACGCAGAAACACGTTCTGAACCACGTCTTCTGCCTCTGCTCTGCCACCAAGACGAGTACTGACATAAGTCAGCAACTCGTCGCGATGAGTAATGTAATAATTGGTTATAAATTGGTGATTAATCATTCACAACCTTTTGAATAGTTCCATCCTCGTTATAGAACAAACGCTGTACTTTGAGCGAACGCAGATGGGTAATATCGTTAGAAGGTACGCAGTCGTGATAGAACAGGAACCACTCGCCCTTGTACTCTACGATAGAGTGGTGGGTAGTCCAACCTACAACGGGATCAAGAATCACACCCTGATAGGTGAAAGGTCCGTAAGGATTGTCGCCGATACCGTAGCACAGCATGTGGCTGTCGCCTGTTGAGTAGCTGAAGTAATACTTACCATTGTACTTATGCATCCATGAAGCCTCGAAGAAGCGGTGAGGATCGCCAGCCTTCAAGGGCTGTCCGTCCTTATCTACCACTACTACGCTACGTGGAGCCTCAGAGAACTGCAGCACGTCGTCGCTCATCTTAACTACAAAGCTCGACAGGGCAGGCACATCAGCAGGTGCAAACAACTGAGTTTTCTTGTCAGCGGCAGGACCAAGGTCAATACCTTCCTTCACCAGCTTCTCAGGAGCCTGATACCACTGTAGCTGTCCGCCCCACAATCCGCCAAAGTAGCAGTAAATCTGTCCGTCGTCATCTTTAAACACGCTAGGGTCGATAGAGAACGAACCGCGGATAGGCTGATCCTGTGGAATGAATGGACCTTCGGGCTTATCAGCAACAGCTACACCCAGGTGGAATACACCATTGTAGTCCTTAGCCGAGAAAATCAGGTAATACTTACCATTCTTCTCTACGCAGTCGTTATCCCACATCTGCTTTTCGGCCCACTTTACGTCTGCAACATCCAGAATCTTGCCATAGTCGGTTACCTCGCCATTCTCTACGTCTTCCATAGAGATAACGTGATAGTCTTTCATCTGGAAGTGACCGCCGTCGTCGTCGAAAGCAGCACCAGCCTCCCAGTCGTGTGAGGGATATACATAAAGCTTACCATTAAACACATTAGCAGATGGGTCTGCATAATAATCTTTTGGATAAAGATAGCGTGGTTTCATATTCACATTTTTTATAGTTAATAATCATTATTCTGGTTGGCAATCCTGCGGCGTGCCGACAGTTCTGCCTGCATATTCTCGTTATACTCTTTCGATATGGGGTAATAGTGCAGCGCCAGCACACCTACCATGAACAGCATGGCTGGCACAATGCTCGATACCAGACGGATACCCATGGTGGCACTCTCGTTCTGTATGGTAGTTTCGCCACCAGCTACATAGCCGAACATCGAAATAATGATACCTGCGATGGCGCCTCCAAAGCCTAATCCTAACTTCAGGGCCAGCACGATGCCTGAGAAACAGAAGCCTGTGGCACGGCGATGACTCTCGTATTCGATATGGTCGGCCACATCGCCAATCATAGCCCATAGTAGTGGGATAGTAGGTGCATAAGCCAATGAGCGCAGGAAATTGATCACAAACAGCAATCCTACGTCGGTAGGCTCTGGGATATAGAACAGGGCAGTAAGGAATGCTGTCAGACTCAGACAAACCTTGAAGGTCTTCTTCTTACCAAACTTGTTGGCCAGATAGCGCGACAGACAAATCACACCTACAAACTGCACGATGGCGCCCATCATGTTAAAGGCTGAGAAGCCGATAGAGTAGGCATTGTTGAAGTCGAGACTGATGAAATGCGACAAGAAATCGTATAGCGACTTCTGATCTACATTGTATTGGAAGTAGAAGTTCATGGCCGATCCCCACATGGCTAATGTGACGAACAGCGCAAATGTGAGTAATGCCATTGCATTCCACGATACATTCGAAACCGTATTCTTAATGTCCTCTTTCACACTGAGCTGCTGGCGTGGCGGCGGCTGTATGCGCTCCTTCGACACGGCAAACGTGATGATAAAGAACACAAAGGCGATGCAGGCAAAGATGGCGATGGTACAACTCCAGCCATGCTGCAGAGTGTGGCCCTCGGCAAAATGATCTACCAGAGGTAATGTAAGACCCTGTACCACGAACTGCGCGATGGTTACTACCACAAATCGGATGGTAGTAATGCTGGTGCGCTCGCGTATATCGCTGGTCATCACACCTCCTAAAGAAGAATAAGGTATATTATTAAAGGAGTAGGCCGTCATCAGCAACACATAACTGATGGTTGCGTAGATGGCTACAGAACTTTTCTGGTGAATGCCTGGATTATAGAATGCCAACATGTAGAATACGCAGAAGGGGATAACAGTCCAAAGCATCCAAGGACGGAATTTACCCCAGCGGGTGTTGGTATGATCGGTAAGCAGACCGATGGCAGGATCAACGATGATGGCTGAAATGCTGGCTATCATCAGCACCGAACCAGCAACAGCTCCGTCGAGTCCAAATACATCGGTATAGAACTTCAACTGGAATATCAACATCATCTGGAATACCAAGTTAGCGGCGGCATCTCCTAACGAATAGCCGACCTTCTCACCTAATGATACCTGTTGCGATGATAATTTATTCATATCTGCTGAAAATAAAACTGCTGCAAAGGTAGTGAAAAATCGGCGAGTTTACATTTTAAATTGTTACAGAAGTTTTTCAAAATGTGTCATTGCATAACAAAATGATTCATTTTGGCGGTTTCATCGCAGATTTTTCTTAATTTTGTGACCTCAAAGCAACAATTATGAAGAAAATTATATTTTTTTGCGCAACACTATTTTGTTTGTCAGTAGCCGATGCAAAAGTAACCATGCCTAAACTGTTCCAGTCGGGTATGGTGGTGCAACGTGGCAAACTCATACCTGTTTGGGGCCATGCCGATGCCGGCGAAGCCGTAACCGTACGTTTCAACAAGAAGGTGTATCAAACTACCGCCGATGCCGATGGCCGATGGCGTGTTGACCTGCCTAAGATGAAAGCAGGTGGCCCTTATCAGTTAACGGTCAACGATCAAACCATTGATAATATTCTGGTGGGTGATGTATGGCTGCTCTCTGGTCAGTCGAACATCGATGTAACCATCGAGCGTGTTTATCCGCAGTACACCCAGGAGATTGATAACTACGAGAACAGTCAGATCCGCTTGTTCCGTGTACAGAACGAAACCAGCACCCATGGTGTAAAGGAGGATATCCGCGCTACCAACATCAACTGGAAACCAGTTAACAAGCAGAATGCCTGGTTGTTCTCGGCTGCCGGCTATTTCTTGGGTAAGCGCATGTTCCAGACCAACAAGGTGCCTCAGGGTATTATTGTTAATAGCTGGGGTGGCACACCTATCGAGGCTTGGATTAGCGAGGATTCGCTGAAAGCCGACTATCCCATGCTGATTAAAAAGCTGCAGATGTATCAGAACGATAATTATGTACGCGCGCAAATGCAGGCCAATGGTGCTGCCAACCAGCAGTGGGAAAGCATTCTGAACCAGACCGACCCAGGTTATGCTGATGTGGCTGTAGATGAAACCTCATGGCAGCAGATTGATCAGAATAACTGGGCATGGCATGGCACAGGTAGCGTTTGGCTCCGACAGCATATTACTATCGATAAGGATCATGCAGGAAAACCTGCCCGCCTGTTGTTGGGCACGCTGTTTGATCGTGATGTGACCTATCTGAACGGCAAGCAGATTGGACAAACGGGTTATCAGTATCCCCCACGCCGCTATGATATCCCCGAGGGCATGTTGAAAGAGGGTGATAATGTGATTACCATCCGTTTTATCAATAAGTTCGGCGCTGTACATTTCATTCCCGAAAAGCCTTACATGCTGTGTTTTGGCGACGACCGCTTCTCGCAAAAACCCATGCCAAAAGATGTACAACCACTCAGTCCGCAGTGGAAGATGAAGGTGGGTGCCGAGATGCCTCAGTGTCCCAGTGGCGACGTATCGTTGCAGAACCTGCCCACCACACTGTATAATGCTGTGCTGTATCCATTGGCACCTTACGCCATTAATGGTGTGGTATGGTATCAGGGTGAATCGAATACTGGCAATCCTGCCCCATATGCCGACTATCTGAAAAAGCTCATGGGCAGTTGGCGCAATCGCTGGAACGACCAGCAGATGCCATTTGTGATTGTGCAGTTGGCCAACTACGACGGTCGCCAGCAAACAGGCTTCCCACGCCCCATCACTCCACAGACAGAACCTGTAAACAGCGGTTGGGCACAGCTGCGCGAGGCTCAGCGCACAGTGGCTAAGGCCGATGCCAAAGCCGAGTTGGCTGTGATTAACGATCTGGGTGAGACGATTGATATCCATCCCCTGCGTAAAAAAGAGGTGGCCGATCGTATCGGCTTGTGCTTTGATAAGCTCTTATATAATAATAAGGTGAAATTGTCGCCCGAGGTGGTATCTACCCGTGTGAGTGATGCGGCTATCCAGCTCACACTCGACCAGCCCATACAGGAAGGCGACCTCTATACATTCGAGGTTTGCAACAATGGTAGCGATAAATACCAGAATGTGCCTGCTGTCGGCAAGGGTAACGTGATTACCATATTTTATCCCACGGCATCTCAGGCATCAAGCTTGAAGATCCGCTATGCCTGGAAGGACGACCCCAAGCAGGCCAATGTTCGCTCGCTGAGCGGACTGCCTATGAGTTCATTCGAATTATCAATTAATAACTAATAAATAATATGAGTACATCTAACGAAACCAAAGGCTTCTACAAGCTTTCGTGGCTCCAGCGCATCGGCTATGGATCGGGCGACCTGGCGCAGAATCTTATTTTCCAGACAGTAGCATGTTACCTCATGCTTTACCTGACTACAGTACTGAAGATTAATCCGGCTTTTGTAAGCGGACTGATTCTCTCTGTCCGACTCATCGACTGTTTCTGGAGTCCTGTAGTAGGTCGTTATATCGACAACCGCAACCCCAAACTGGGTAAGTATCGTGCCTATCTGCTGTATGGTGGTATCCCCTTGACGGTTGCTGCCTGCCTGCTCATGCTGCCTCAGGCCGCTACCTGGTCGCCCAGCATGAAGCTGATTTATGCCACCGTTAGCTATACCGTGCTTAGCATGATCTACTCGGTAGTAAATATACCTTATGGCTCTATCATGGCCAGTATGACTCGCGATAACGACGAGGTGCTGAAGCTTACATCTACCCGTATGGTATGTGCCAACATCGGTCAGATTGTGGTTCAGGCTGGTTTCCCAATCGGTTTGGCTATGGTTGCTCATACCATGATCGACTGGAACCAGGCTCTGTTCATGGCCATTGGTACCATTCCTGCCTTCGTTATCCTGCCCTCGCTGCCTATGCTGAAGAGTTGGTTGGGTAAGAAGGGGCTGTATTACCTGCTGCTCACCATCGGTTTTGTAGGTTTTGTCATCCTGTTCACCATTGGTAAGTTCTTCGATGTAGCCGAGCTCAATACACTGGTACAGACCGCTAAGGTGATGACAGGTGTTGGCCTGCTGGTTGGTTCGCTCATGTGGGCCCTTGTGCCTGAGGTAATTACCGAGGCCGAGTATCGTACTGGCAACCGTCCTGCTGCTACCGTAAACGCTCTGGCTGGTGTAGCCTTCAAGGCTGGTTTCTCAATCGCTGGCTGGATTACCCCACTGGTAATGGGTATGATTGGTTTCGACCTGGCCAGCGAGGAGTCGGCTCTGCCTATCGATCCTACAGCTTGGTTTACTGTTACCTGCGTATTTGCTATTGTAGGTTTTGTATTGCTGCTTTACTGCTTCACAGGCTGTAAGGAGCGCATTGCCACTACACCCGAAAAGCCTGTTACTTATGGCGAGATGTTTGCCGAGTTCAAGGCCAACAAGTGCCTGCAGCTGGTACTCAGCATCTTTGTAACGGTGTTCCTGGCTTCGTTCATCAGCGCACCTGTAAACGCTTATTATACCCACCTGGCTGAGTATTCAGTAACAGCTCAGAATGCTATTCTGGTGTTCACCTGTATCATTCCTGCCGTTCTGTTGATTATCGTTGGAGGCCTTATCTACAAGTATCCTCTTACCGATGAGCGTCTGGACGAGATTAACAAGGAAATCGAGGCTCGTGGATAAAAGAGCGATATTTATAAATTTTTGATGTAATATCTTGCAAGTTTCAAACTTTTTCCGTATCTTTGCCCACAATAAATGATTATTGGGCAGAAGAATGAGCCACAGAACTATTAAACTACTGGCTTGTTTCTCACTGGTGGTGATGCTGGTGGTTGCATGCGGCGAACGGAAAGAAACAGGACTTGAAAAGAATACAGCCGACGGATTAGTCCTTGATGCGTATAAGCATAAGGACTATCCGTTGTTGTTGTCTTTAGCCGATAGCCTTGGTAAGATTGGTGCTATTTCCGAAGTTCAGTCGCACTATTGGAGTGGCTATGCCAGCGACCGCATGGGTAAGAAGCGCACAGCCGAGTATTACTGGAAGAAGGCCGAGAGCGAAGTAGAAAACTTTAATAATTCCGAGCAGGTAGATTATTACGCCAAGGCGGCCAGTCATCTGGCTAACCTGCTGAACCTGAAGGGCGACTACGACGGTTCGCTGAAAGAGGCCATCAATGCAGCCGAAAAACTCGAGGTGTTAGGTTGCGATACCACCACCGATTATGTAAACCTGCTGGTGTTTATCGGTTGCGGACAGGCCCGTTTGCCTGGCATGGAAGAAACTACTAAGAAATCGTTCGAACGCGCTTATAACAAGCATCTTGAGCGCATCAGCGCATCACCTACCGAATCTACTTACAAAGGTGCCATTGCAGGCATTGTAAATATGGCTTACTCGTGCAATGCCACCCATCAGTATCAGCAGGCCCTGTATTGGTGCGACCGCTATGAAGAGCTGGTACACAAATACGAGAGGCTATATTCTGCCGACGAGGACTATATCGACAAGCAGCTTGCCCGTTGTAGTATCTATCGTGCCACAGCGCTTGTATCGTTAGGGCAATCGCAGGAGTCGTATCTGGCTTATCTCGACTTCAGAAACACCAAGTTCAGTAAGAGTCCTGAGGGTATCTACGATGCTGGCGAGTACCTGATTGAGGCCAAACAATGGAAAGATGCAGCCGTTTGTTTCCAGCGACTCGATGAGTTGGTAAACAAATATCGCATGGAGTTCTCGATTGAGAATCTCGAAACCTATTATCTGAAGAAGTACGAGGCCAACCTCAAGGCAGGTCGCAAGGACTCGGTTTATGCTATCAGTACCTTTATCTGCGACTCGCTGAGTGTAGCTATCGATCGTGCAAGAGCCGACAATGCTGCCGAACTGGCCACTATCTACAATACCGAGCAGAACGAAACCCGACTGGCCGAGAATAAGGCCAAGCTGATGCGCGAACGTCAGATAGCCGCTGTTGTTACTATTATTCTGATTATCGGCTTCTTTATTGTTTATGCCCTTTACAAGCAAAAGGCAGCTGCCAAGTTGCACAAGGCGCATAACGAACTGAAGGCGGCTTACGACCAGCTCGAGGAAACCACATCGGCCAAGGAGCGTATCGAGAGTGAGTTGCGTATTGCCCGCCACATTCAGGAGTCGATGGTACCCAGCGAGTTCCCACAGCGCTCCGATTTCGATCTCTATGCCTCGATGACAGCCGCCAAGGAGGTAGGAGGCGATTTGTACGACTATCTGATTATTGGCGATAATCTGTGCTTCTGCGTAGGCGACGTATCAGGTAAGGGAGTGCCCGCAGCGCTCTTCATGGCCCAGGTTATCAGGTTGTTCCGTGCTATGGTTAAGCGTAACTACACGCCTGCTAAGTTGGCTACCGAGCTGAATGCGGAACTGAGCGAGCATAACGACGACGGCATGTTTATTACCATGTTTATCGGTATGGTGAACCTGCGTACCGGCAAGCTCGACTTCTGTAATGCAGGCCATAATCCCCCCATACTGGGTAATGGCAACGAGAGCAGATTCCTGGAGATGGAATCCAATGCGCCTATCGGCCTTTGGGAAGGACTGAAATATACTGGCGAGGTAATTGATGATATACGTGGCCACCTGTTCTTTGTATATACTGATGGACTGAACGAGGCCGAGAACACGAAACTCGAGCAGTTTGGCGACGATGAGGTGCTTAACGTTGTTAAGCGTACCAGCCATCTGAGTCCCCGCGATATGGTAGATACCATGAAGAACGAGGTGAATCGTCATCGCAACGGCGCTGATCCTAACGACGATCTCACCATGCTCTGCCTGCATGTAGTATAGACTTTAAAAAAAGATAATATTTGATATGATTAAGTGTAAACATCTTTGTATGATGCTGTTGCTGGCATTATGCACTCTCACAGCTCAGGCTCAGGAAGCCGAGCTTATTCGTAATGGCGATTTTGAATTAACCCCCAGGGTTGAAAAAGGCACTAATGCCACCACCGCTTGGGATAGCCGCAAGCCCCTGGTAGTGGTATATGTTGATCCTGTTAGTGCCGATAATCCTTGCTATGCCGTTATCTGCTGCGACACCATCTATAACCAGGGTTTTGATGGTATCCCTGTAGTCGAGGGCACCAAGTACGATTTCTCAGTATGTCTGCGCAATCTGCCTGCCTTGAAGGAAGAGAGCCGTGTGGAAGGCTGCAAACTGCTGATTATCCAGCTGGTCGATGAGCAGCGCCAGCCCCTGGCCGAGGCTACCATCCGTGCCAGAGGCAACCAGTGGCAGCAGTACCACGCTGTGTTTACGGCTCATGGTAGCTGTGCCAAGGCCCAGTTGGCTATTGTGGGCGTTGGTTGCCAAAAGATAGCTATCGATAAGGTAAGTATGAAAAAACACCAGTAGAGTATGTTACATATCCGTTGCAAGAATAACAACATCACCAAGAGTTTCCCTGAAGGCACATCGTTGGCCGACGTTTATCAGGCGTTTGCTAGCGAACTTAATTTTAAGTATCCAGTAGTATCAGCCAAGGTCAACAACGCCTCGCAAGGCCTGAAGTTCCGTTTGTATCAGAATCGCGACGTAGAGTTCCTTGATGCCCGCAGTGGTTCAGGTCGTCGTGTTTATACCCGTTCGCTGTGCTTTGTGCTCTACAAGGCCACCAGCGATGTGTTCCCTGGTAGCAAGCTCTACATGGAGCACCCCATCTCAAACGGCTACTACTGCAACTTTAAAAAGAAAAACAACGAGCCCCTGACGGATGAGGATGTGCAGAAAATCTGCCAGCGCATGAAGGAGATTGTTGATCTCGACCTGCCTTTCCGTCGCACCGAGGCCACAACCGACGAGGCTGTACGTGTGTTCAGCGAGCGTGGTTTTGCCGATAAGGTAAAGCTGATTGAAACCAGCGGTCAGATATATACCGATTATTATATGCTGGGCGATACCGTAGATTATTACTATGGTCCGCTGGTGCCCTCGGCAGGCTTCCTCAAGGTGTGGGGCCTGGAGCGCTATCACGACGGCCTGTTGCTGCGTGTGCCTGATAAGAACGACCCTACCAAACTGGCCGAGAAGGTTGACATGCCTCGCACGTTCGAGGTGTTTGCCGAAAAGGTGCGTTGGGATATCATCATGCGCCTGTCGAATGCCGGCGATGTCAACAAGGCCATCCTGCGTGGCTATGGCTCCGAGCTTATTCAGGTGAGCGAGGCCCTGCAGGAAAAGAAGATTGTGAAAATCGCCGAAGAAATCGATCAGCGTTTCCGCGATCCAGAGAATCCCATCCGTATAGTCCTCATTACAGGACCGTCGAGCTCAGGTAAATCTACCTTCTGTAAGCGCCTTTCTGTACAGTTGCTGGCCTGCGGTTTGCGCCCCTATTCGTTCTCAACCGACGATTACTTTGTGAATCGTGTCGATACCCCCAAGCTGCCTAACGGTCAGTACGACTTTGATAATATCGAGACCGTAGATTACAAGCTGCTGGGCGAGCACTTGGAGCGTCTGATGAAGGGCGAGGTAGTAGAGGTGCCCCAGTATAACTTTGTAACAGGTAAGCGCGAGTGGAACGGCAAGAAGTTTAAGTTGAGCAACGATAGCGTGCTGATTATCGAGGGTATCCACGCCCTGAATCCCCTGCTCACCAAGCAGATTGCCGATTCGGCCAAGTACAAGATCTATATCTCGGCCCTTACCAGCATCTCGCTCGACGATCATAACTGGATTCCCACACAGGACAACCGTTTGCTGCGTCGCATTATCCGCGATTACAACAAAGGCGCCTTCTCGGCTCGCGAGACTATCAGTCAGTGGCACAGCGTGTGCGAGGCCGAGGACCAGTGGATAGTACCTTTCCAGGAAACAGCCGATGTGATGTTCAACTCGGCCCTCAACATCGAGTTTGCCGTGTTGCGCACCCATGCCGAGGTTATCCTCGCGTCAGTTCCTAAAAACTGCCCAGAGTATGCCGAGGCCCATCGCCTGTTAAAGTTCCTGCACTACTTTATCCCCATCAGCGATAAGGAGATTCCCCCCACCAGCATCATGCGTGAGTTCGTTGGTGGCAGCAGCTTCAAATACAGGGGCTAAAAATAAACAACAAAACAAAAGGCTTGCTCAATTATCCCGAGCAAGCCTTTTTTGTTTGATATTCCCATTAGTGGAACACAACCTTCCCACGGTGGGAACGAAACGTTCCCAGGTTGGGGACAAAACATTCCCAAGTTGGGAATTTTTTTGCGCTTTTATTGGCGATATCAATGGCGTCGGCTTGCACTATCTACAACGTTTTTATTGTAAATTCCTCCATCTCTCAACAAATCGCTCGAACCCCGCATAAACACTGGTATTTTTGGAGATGAGAGATTCTCAGAATCCCTCCCTAATCTCTCCCTCATCCCTCCCTCCATATCTCAACACCATTCAAATTTTAACATTTCAAGAAAAAATGAAAATAATTGGGGGGAAACACTTGCAAACCGCGATTTTTTTTGTATCTTTGCACCATGAAACGCACGCTGTGGAAAGCGCGCCAAAAACTGGACCAAAGGAGAAGGACTAAAGGAAGAGTATAAATCTTTTTAAAATCTTTTTTATATGACTGAAAACTGTGTTTCTACCAGTGAGGCAAATAACGCTTCACAGGAGGCAACGCTCGCCATCGAGCTGTTCCTCAACGAGAATTATGTGTTCCGCCGAAACACCCTAAACGGCAAGGTGGAATATGCTATGCTGCCTAAAGCAGATGTGTTCCGACCTCTAACTAAGGAGGCCCTGAACAGTATCGTGATTCGTGCCAAGCGTGAACAGATACTGGAAAAGGGAAGTCCTAAGACAGAGATAACGGAATATGTGGAATCTGAGGAGGTGCCTGTGTATAATCCTGCGCAGGCATTCCTGACTACTCTACCCAAATGGGATGGACAGAACCATATCGCCAGGATATTTGGTCGCATACCTGGCATCAGTTCTGAGCAGCTTAACTATCTCACCATCTGGCTCCGCTCTGCCGTAGCCCATTGGCTGCAGATGGATATGCTACATGGCAACGAGTGTGTACCTACGTTTATAGGCGCTCAGGGTTGTGGTAAGACCACCTTTGTGCGTCGACTGCTGCCCCCTGAACTGCGTGAGTATTATCTCGATCACCTGAATCTGGGCAATAAGTTCGACAAGGAGATGGCGCTTACCAACAATCTCATTGTGAACCTGGACGAACTCGAGGCCATTGGCGTTAAACAGCAGTCGAAGCTTAAGCAGACGCTGTCGGTAAGTAAGGTGAATGGTCGCCCTATCTTTGGACGCACCCAGCAGGATCGCCCTCGATACGCATCGTTTGTGGCAACTACCAACAATCCTCACCCTCTGACCGACCCTACAGGTAGTCGCCGATACATCTGTATCCAGATACCTGACGGGCACCTGATTAATAATGAGGGCGACATCGACTATCTGCAGCTATATGCTCAGGTGGTTTACGAGTTGCAGGAGCTGAAGGCTCCCTACTGGTTCAGTAACGACGAGGTGGCACGCATACAGCTGCTTAATCAGGACTTTATGGAACAGAAGGACCTGGGCGAGATGTTTGTGGCATGTTTCCGCCATCCTGAAGAAGGTGAGGTACCTAAGGCGATGAATTGCGACCAGATGATAGTTGTGATGCAGAAGAGCTATCCTTCGCTCACCAATACCATCGGCAACAAGGTTCGACTGGGTAAAACCATCAAGGCGCTGGGTTTTAAGCACAGGGAGCGTGCTCATATCTCGTACTACGATGTGATGCCTATCAAGGTGGCATAGACATGTAGGGAGAGATGGCATGAGAGATTAGGGAGAGATGAGGGAGGGATAAAAGCCATCTCTCATCGCCCGAATCACCAGTGTTTATGAGGGTTTTGAGAGATTTGTTGAGAGATGAGAGATTTTTTGATTAATAACTAAAAAAATATGAATATGGAAGAGAAAGAACTGAAAGTAGAAAACATCCCTGGGAGCTATGCCCTGTGTTTTAATAGCGAGTGTGGTAAAAAAGATACGTGCATGCACTATCAGGCCATGCTGCTAAAGCGAGGGGAGCGTGGTTGTGGCATGGCCATATATCCTACAGCCTGGCTGGATGGCGAGTGCTGCTACTATCGTGAGAAGAAACTGGTACGGAAGGCCTGGGGATTCAGTCAGCTGTATAAGAACGTGGACAAGTATCATAAGGCCGAGGCCCGACAGAGTGTAAGCTCATTCTTTGGCCGTGGCAACGGACCATATTATCGCGCCCATCATGGCGAGCTACTGCTCACACCCGAGCAGCAGGAGGGCATTATGAACATCATCGCCCAGTTCGGTCCTACCGAAGACGTCAGGTTCGACCACTACATATCCGCCTGGGATTTTGATTACTAAGAAAAAAGGCTTGCTCAATATAGCAGAGCAAGCCTTTTTTTGTATGTTTAGCTGATGTTACAGCTGGTACTGCAGCATAACCATTGAGTAGGGGGCCAGGTCGAGGGCGAACTTCTTCTGGGCCTTGATCTGCTCTTTCTTAGGAGCGATGGGCTGGGCGTCGAAGTTGTTCTCGTCGTTGGGCTGACCAGCGATGGTGGTCTTGGTGGCCAGTTTCTTAATGCCAAAGCGGCTCAGGTTAATGTTGGCCTTCTTGGCATCGGCACTGGCGTTAACAAGCTTAACAAACAGCTGGCGGGTCTTGGTGTTAAGGATCACGCTCTGACCGTAGTGCACACCCTCCATAGGCTGGATGGCATCGGCAGCATCGCCCTCAAACTTCACACAGTCGCCATAGTAGTAGTTACCGCTTGACTGTCCGAACATCTGCTGTACATAGTAGCTGCAGGTAAGGAATGGGCGCTCGTTGTCGTAGTAAATCAGGTCGGGGTTCCACTGGGTACCGTTCTTACGGGCAAACAGGGGAGCGTAAGATGTCATAGCTACTACATCGCCGTTGCGCTCTACGTGCAACAGATACAGACCCTCGGCCAGGGCGTCGATGAGTTTCTTGTCCTTAGCGGCATACTCACCCAGGTAAACCTTGGTCTTGCGGTCGCGTGGATAGCTGTCGTACTGGCGCTTGTTCAGGAAGTAGGTGTTGGGCTCGTAGTAGTGCTCGTCGAGGATAGGCATAGCCAGCTCGTCGGCCAGTTTCCAACCGTTCTGGTAGTCGCCGTTATCGGCATGCGAGCCAGGACCGGCTGTACCAACAATCACAATTTCGGGATGAGCCTTGGTTACACGCTCGTAGATGTATTTGAAGCGCTCGCAGAACTCGGGCGAGATGCGCTCCTCGTTACCAATACCTAAGTACTTGAGGTTGAAGGGCTTTGGATGGCCGGCATCGGCACGCATCTTGGCCCATTTGTTGGTGGCAGGATCGCCGTTGGCCCACTCAATCAGGTCGATACACTCATCAACCCACTCGTCCATCTCGCTCATAGGCACTACATCCTGAGCCTGGCCTTTCATGCCCCAACCACCGTTGGCACCCTGACAGCTTACACCAGCAGGCAGGATGGGCAGAGGCTCCATACCCAGATCCTCGCAGAACTGGAAGTACTCGAAGTAACCCAGACCTACGCTCTGGTGATAACCCCAGGTGTTCTTAAGCTGGCGACGTGTCTCCTTAGGTCCGATGGTAGTCTTCCAGCGATAGGTGTTCCAGAAACCATCGCCACCGCCGTGAACCACACAACCACCAGGGAAGCGCATGAACTTTGGATGCAGGTCGGCCAAAGCCTGAGCCAGATCCTTACGCAGGCCGTGGCCCTTATAAGTGTCCTCGGGCATAAGCGATACCACGTCGATGTCCATATCGCCCTTGGTAAGTACCAATATCTGCAGGGCAGCCTGCTTGCAGTCGGCATTAGGTGTGAGCACTGCCTCGAACTTCTGCCAATCGCTGTTCTTTACATCGAAGGTTGTTTCTGCCAGCAGTTTGGGATCCTTTGGTGGCCAGCCCTTTACAGGCTCAATCAGCACCACGCGTACCTGCTTGGCGTTGCCTTTTACGTTACGCATAAAGGCCGAGAAATCGTACTTCTCGCCAGCCTTAACTGAGATGCCGTCGAAACCGTCGTTCTGGATACCAAAACCAGTCCAACCTGTGTAATCGTAATACTGGTTGGCACGCTCGCAGTGCAGGCGCATGTAGGTGGCGTTGTTGGCATGAACGGGGTTGTCCATGCGTGGCTGGATATAGCCGGTGGAGTGACCAGGACGGGTGATGCGCCAGGCGGTGCCGGGGCCCCAGCCGTCGCGCTCAACGGGCGAGAACTCGAATGCGCCGTTCTGAATAAGCTCGGCATAGAGGCCGCCATCGGCAGAGTTGTTAATGTCTTCAAAGAAGATACCAATGAGCTCGTTGCTGATGGCCTTGCCGCCAGCAGGGGCTTTCACTGGTTTCTGGGCGTTAAGACCCATGGTGGCTGCTGCAAGGGCAGCACAGAGAATTGAACGTTTGTACATAGTTGATAATATTATTGATTGTTACTAATTAGTCTCACTTCGTAAATCTCGCCAACTTGCTTGTGGGGCTTGGCCACGAATTTGATGCGCACCTGCTTCTTGCCCTTGAGCAACTGTGCGGGGATGGGATACTCCTCGAACTTGAACTGTGAGGTGCGATACTTGCCGACGAGGTTAACGGTGGTTACCAGCGTGTCATCTACAAAGATATCGAACTCAGGGTTCTTCCAATCGCCTACACCCCAGTATTTCAGGCGTAGACTCAGGTCGGTCTTGCCACCCGTCTGCATCAGATAGCTGAAATAGTGACCATCGCGGGCATCGCGGAAGAATACATCATTGGTGTTGCCTACAGTCGAGTTGTCGGTTTTCATAAAGTGGTCGCTCTCAGGCTGTTGCTCGCCTGGCTGCACCTTGTCGGTGGTGCGGGCTTCGAGGGCCTGGCGCTCCTGCTCCTGCTTGGTCAGGTTGGCCAGATAGTCCTTGTAGCTATCCTCGCTCAGGGCCAGCCAGTACATCATGTAACGGGCATCGTGCAGCTCGAAGAAAGGCATCAGCTCGCCCTCAATCTTATTTACCATCTTGGTGCTGAGGTTGAAGTGCAGGGGCTTGCCTGCTATGGGTTGCAGCTGGTTGGCAATGCTCTCCACATCCTTATTAACCAGGATGGGAGCTTGGTCGATAGGCAGCTTTTTGCCTGTGGCCAACTGGCCGAATCGGCTGTCGTCGGCTATCAGGTGTGCCAAATCCTCAGTACCCGTCTTCATAGCCAGCATGATAGGGCCGTGCATCAGGGCAATATACTGTGGCAGGTTGGGCAGATACTTCACGCTGTTGTACATGGGGAACTGGATATCAATCACATCGCCCTTTTTCCACTGGCGATTGATGGCTACATAGCTTGATGGACCAGTGACGATGCTCACAGGCTTGCCATTCACCTTAACGCAGAACTGGCCTGGCTTTACCCAGCCGGGGTAGCGCACCATGATGGGTGTTGGCTGTTTGGTGTTGGATGATTGCGTGATGGTGATACGACTGCTCTCGCTATAAGGGAAACTGGTTTCCTGGCGCAGGGTGATGCCTTTGGCTTTCCAGTTAAGCTCTGAGGCCACAAACAGGTTCACAAACAGGGCATCGCCGCTGTGAGTGTAGATAAACTGGTTGTACTTGCCATGATTCTCCATGCCTGTGCCCACGCAGCACCACATGGCCTCGTTGGGAGCCGAATAGTTGCGGTAGTGGCGCGGACGGGCTGAAGTGAAATATACGTAGCCGCCATGCTCAGGGTGCTGGGTTGAGAGTATATGATTGAAGGTAGCCAGCTCGAAGAAGTCGGCATAGCGGGCTTCGGGGTTGCGACGATGCAGATCCTCGGTGAGCTTCAGCATATTGTTGGTGTTACAGCTCTCAGGACCGTCGATATCCTGCACAAAGTCCTGACAAGCCTCGCGACTGGGGAAGTGCTCACGACGACTGTTGCCACCAAAGGCCAGTGTGCGCTCGCCTGTTACGATATCCCAGAAGTAGGCGCCTGCAGTGTGGTAAGCCTCGTCGCCACTCAGCTCGGCTATACGCTCAAAACCTATCACCTTGGGCACCTGGGTGTTGGCATGCATGTTGTCGAGCACGTCGCGGCGCTGCATCAGCGGGTTCAGCAGGCGGCGATGCGAGAATCGGCGGGCCACATCCAGATATTTCTGCTCGCCAGTGATGGCGTAGGCATCGGCCAGCACCTCGTTCATGCCACCATGCTCGGTATCCAGCGCGCGCTCCATCTGAGCATCGGTGAGATTGGCTGTCAGGTCGATGGCCCAGTCGCAGAAGCCCAGAAAGAGCTTCTTGGCCTGCTCGTTGCCACAATAAACCCACGCATCGCGCAGGCCGGCATACATCTTGTGTATATTATAGAAAGGAACCCACGCGCCAAAGTAGGGGCCAAAGTTTCCTTTCTTAAAGTTGCTCCAGATACGGTCACTGCCGGGCACACCGCCCACATAGCCACGGCCCCAGTCGGGGTGGTTCTTGGCATTGGCATCAGCACAGGCCTGCAGCTCGCTAATCCAGTACTCCATGCGCTCGCGGCACTCCTGGCTGCCAGTAGCAGCATTGATGGCCATCGCAGTCAGATAGTGGCCGCCCACGTGTCCGTCCAATCCGTCCCAGTTAGGGTACGACTGGCCTTTCGGTGTTAGTCCGGCCTCTTTCAGATAAGGTGCCAGCAGGCGGTCGTTGTCGTACTTCAGCAGCGTCTCGATGTTCAAGTCGCGCGCATGCTTCAGCGGACCGTTTAGCAGGGTTACATCCCCTAAGGGGAACTCGTTGGCATACAGCCTGTCTTGGGCTTGACTACTGCCAGCTGCCAATGTCAGCAGCACGGTTAGTAGCAGGCCTCGTGAATGGTTGTTAAATAGGTACATCATTTGTTATAGTTGTTATTGATTGTTCTTGATGATCTGGTGCACATCGTCGATGCTGTGGGCAAAGGGGCCTGTGTGTTCCAGCTTCAGCGTGCACATGGCGGCTGCAAACTGACCGCTTTCTATATAGCTCATCCCCCTGGCACGGGCATACAGATAGCCAGCGCTGTAGGTGTCGCCACAGCCTGTGGCATCAACCAGTTTGGCAGGCGGATAGGCTGGGGTTTCGTAGAACTGCCCCTCGGCATAGATCACCGATCCGCCACCACCTAAGGTGATAATCACCTCGCGCACTCCCCAGTCGTTAATCTGCTGGGCGGCCTCGTAAGGGTCGGTCATACTCGTCAGCGTCTGGCACTCCCACTCGTTTACCTTCAGAATGGCGGTGTGCTTCAGCAGGCGCAGCTTGTCTGTCCATTCGCAGGCGCGCACTTCTTCGCCTATCACCTCGCGCAGATAGCCCTGAACGTCGATGCTCACATCGCCCTTGGTGGCCAGATACTCCACAATCTCAGGTGCAAAGTCGTCGGCCAGTAGCGTACCAAGATGAAACACGCGTGCCTGCTCGTCCTTCAGTTCGTTTAGCGTAAACGGAGCCGACTTGGCCAGAACCCGCTGTGTGCGGTTGTCCATGTTGATGCCATACTTGTTCTCAAAAAACACGTTGGTATCGCTCTCATAGGCAGTAACCTTGATGCCTGCCTGGCGAAGTTTCTCAACTTCGGGCATCACCTCGCTGCTAACCGAGGTGATAAGGTGGAAATTAACGTCATGGGGCAGTGCCTGGATGGCCCATGCCATATAGTAGGCCGAACCGCCTGCGCTGTGTGTGGTTACGGGGGGTACCTGCGTAATGATTCTGTCACGAGTGATATGTCCGATACAGCAAATATCTGTCATTTTGTCGACTTTTGATTGAATATATTCTTTATTTCGGTGCAAAGATAATGATTTTTTGGTAATTTTTTTGTTTTATTCGGAAAATATACTATCTTTGCATTCGGAATTATTCGTTACTACTAAGAAATAAATGACGAAAAGAACATTTTTGCAGGTTTTCCTGCTTTGGGTGACAGTGATGTCGGCAGCGGCACAGACGGTTTACGATGTGACGGCAGCAGGAGCTATTGGCAATGGTATCGTAGATGATGCCCAGGCCATTCAGCGTGCTATCGACCGTTGTTCGGCAGAAGGCGGTGGTCGCGTGCTGTTGCCCCGTAATCATACCTTCATGGCTGGTCCTATCCAGCTTAAGAGCAATGTGGAGCTTTATCTGGAAGCTACTGCCACCCTGAAGGCTAACCCCAATGAGCGTATTTATAAGCTGAGTGCTTTTGGACAGAACCGTGGCGAGGGTATGCTGTGGCTATGGGCTGAGCATGCCGAGAATATCAGCATTTGTGGTAAGGGTACCATTCATGGTAATGGTATCGCCTTTATGGGGGCTGAGCTGAGCGACAGCTACGAGCTGAAGCCACTGAAGGATCAGACTTTCGACCCACGTCCACATGTGCTCACACTTACCGATGTAAAGAATCTCACCATTCGCGATGTAACCATCAAGGAGGGCGCCTACTGGACTGTTCACCTGATTGGTTGCGATGAGGCTGTGATTGATGGTATCAATCTGCTTAACAATCTGAAGATCCGTAATGGTGATGGTATTGATATCGATCACTCTAAGCATGTACGTATTGCCAACTGCCACATTACCAGTGGCGATGACTGCATTTGTTTGAAGAACCGTCGTGAGTTCGAGCAGTATGGCTCGTGCCACGACATTACTGTTACCAACTGTGTGATGTCGAGCCGCTCGTGCGCCATCAAGATTGGTAGCGAGAATATGGACTCTATCTATAACGTGGTGTTTGATAACTGCATCATCACAGGCTCGAATCGTGGACTGGGTATCCAGAATCGCGACGAGGGAACCGTAACCGATGTAGTGTTCTCGAACATCCAGTTGGATTGCCGCCTGTGGAGCGATGTGTGGTGGGGTAAGGCCGAGCCTATCTATGTTACCAGCTATCCACGTGCCAACGGTAATCATAAGGATGCCAACTGGCGATTCCCCAAGGGGCAGATTGAGGGCCGTTGCGGCGAGGTGAGTCGTATCTACTTTAACAACATTACCAGCACCAGCGAGAATGGCTGCTTTGTAGGTGGCGACGTGCCTGGCAAGGTAAAGGACATCTATTTTAATAATGTACGCGTACGACTTCAGGGCGAAGGTTCGCGTAGTATGGATAAGAGGCCTTGCAAAGGCGAGGGCTTTATCAAGGCCGACCTGAAAGCTATGAAGGCCATGCAGGTGCCCCTGATAACTGAAAATGCTACTGTAGAGATCAAATAAAAACTTTTAATAAACTCTTTTTATACTAACTTTTAATTAATGATTATGCAAAAGATCCTAAATCTCAAGCAAGGAACTCAGAAGGCCATGTTCTTCGTGTTCTTTCTGTTGTGCAGTACAGTGATGCTGGCACAGAACAAGGTGTCGGGAACTGTACTGGACGCAACCGGTGAGCCTCTCATTGGCGTAAGCGTTCTGGAGGCAGGAACCAACAATGGTGTTGTGACCGATTTCGACGGAAACTACACGCTGACCGTAAAACAAGGAGCTAAGCTTACATTCTCGTATGTAGGTTATCTTTCTCAGACTCTTGCCGCTACCAATGGCATGAAGGTTACACTTCAGGAGGACAATAAGGTGCTGAACGAGGTTGTAGTAGTAGGTTATGGTACCATGCGCCGTAAGGATGTTACCTCATCTATCACAACTGTTAAGGCCGAAGACCTGAACCGTGGTGTATTTACCGATCCAGGTCAGATGCTGCAGGGTAAAGTGCCCGGACTGGTTGTTTCTTCAACAGCCGACCCAAATGGTTCACCAACCATCACGTTGCGTGGTGCTTCTACACTGCGTACAGGTGCTATGTCGCCATACTATGTTGTAGATGGTATTCCTGGTGTTGATATCTCTATTGTATCTCCTGATGATATCGAGAGCATCGACGTACTGCGCGACGCTACTGCTACCGCTATCTATGGTTCTAAGGCTGCCAACGGTGTAATCATCATCACAACTAAGAAGGGTGGTGAGGATAGAACCAATGTAACTTATAATGGTTATGTGGCATTCGACAATATCCTGAAGAAGTACGATGTGGCTACTGCTGCAGAATTGCGTGAGTACGCCTCGAAAAATGGTGTTACTCTTAAGGATGGAGGCGCAAATGTTGATTGGCAGAAGGAAGTGCTGCGTACAGGTATTAGCCATAATCATAACTTAGGTATTACTGGTGGAAATGGTCGTACCAACTATATGATTAGTGGTAACCTGATGAAGCGTGAAGGTGTTATTAAGATGACAGGTATGGATCGTTTCAATTTACGTTCACTTGTTTCTACTAAGACGCTGAAGGATCGCCTCACTCTGTCGATGAGTTTGAATGCTATGTATGGTAAGCACTTTGGTGTGCCTACAGGTGACAAGGGTGCTTCTGTTCTCGATGCGATGAACTACTACTCGCCAACCAATCCTATCAGAGAAGCTGATGGAACTTGGTCAATTGGTAAGGGATCAAAGAACTACAACCCACTGGCTCTGATGGAGGAGAATATCTCTGAGACCATCTGGAAGCGTAACCAGTTTATCGGTAAGGCCACACTTGAGATTCTGAAGGGCCTCCTTTGGAATGTAAACTATTCTTGGAGCAACTATCAGAGCACATATAGTGCATACAATACTCGCGATTCTCAGATTGAGGGTGTTGGTAATAAGAATGGTCAGGCCAGCCGCAATACCTATTTTGGTTACGAGCAGACCTTTGAGACCTATCTGAACTATGGCTTTACAACAGGTAAGCACAAGATTGACCTGATGGCCGGTTATACTTGGGAGAAGAAAAAGAACAATGATGGTTTCGGCCTGAGTGTTGAGGGTTATTATAATGATGACCTGACATGGTATAATATGTCGTATGCCCAGACTATCCTTGGTGTTCAGAACTCTGTATCAAGTGGCTATGTTGAGAATGTAAAGAATATCTCGTTCTACGGACGTGCCAACTACTCGTTCGATAGCCGCTACATGCTGCAGGCTACTATTCGTCGTGATGGTTCTTCAGTATTCGGTAAGAATAACCGTTGGGGTACCTTCCCATCAGTATCAGCTGCATGGAACATCACAGAGGAGAGCTTCATGAAGAATCAGAAGATTTTTGATAACCTGAAGTTGCGTGCTGGTTATGGTGTATCAGGTAATGCTATGGGATTCGATATTTATTCTTCATACGAAACTTATGGAGCTTCTGGTACATTTAAATACGATGGCAAGACCTATCGTACTTATGGTGCTACCAAGAATGCTAACCCTGACTTGAAGTGGGAAACAACATCAATGTTGAACATTGGTTTGGACTTTGCTTTCTTGAGAGGTCGTATCAACGGTACTATCGAAGTGTATAACAAGAAAACCAAGGACCTGATTTGGAGTTATCCTGTTCGTACTACACAGTATGTATATGGTTATATGGATGCCAATGTGGGTGAGATGACTAATAAGGGTATTGAGTTCTCGATTAATGCCGTTCCTGTTCGCACTAAGAACTTTACATGGAGCACCACTATCAACCTGTCGCATAATAAGAACAGAGTTGACAAAATGCAGAACGAGATCTATCATACAACTAACCTGTCTCAGGGTGATCCTGACGTAGCTGGTGTTTCTGCTGATGGATGGACCCAGCGTATTATGGAGGGTGAGCCTATTGGTACATTCTATACCTATCAGTATGCAGGTACAGTTAATGGCCGTTCAGAGTATTATGTATTGGACGAGAATGGTAATCGTACAGGCGAAACCACAAATAACCCAAGTCTGAAGGATCGTTCTATTACAGGTTGTGCACAGCCTAAGCTGAATGCAGGTTGGAACAATACCCTGACTTATAAGGATTGGAGTTTGAACGCCTTTATTACTGGCGTATTCGGCAATGATGTTTACAACAGCCCACGTGCTCATTACACCAGTGCACAGTTGTTCTCTGATGGAAAGAACGTGCTGAAGGAGTTCCTGTCGTTCCCAGCTGGTGATGCTTCTGGTTCACTCCCATCTGACCGTTGGATTGAAAAGGGTACCTATGTTCGTCTGCAGTCTCTCTCTCTGAGCTACACATTCCGTAACTGTTTCAACAACTGGATTCAGGATCTTACCCTCTATGGTACAGCTAACAACCTTCTTACTATCACCAGCTACAAGGGACTCGATCCTGAGGTTAACCTCGGTGGTATCGACCCTGGTATTGATTACCGTTGGAGCCGTTTCCCACACGCTCGTACCTTCATGGTTGGTGTGAAGATTAACTTTGGCGATGGCAAGAAGAAATAAAGTTATTATCATTTAATAAGATTCAAGTATTATGAAACTAAATAAAGTATTCCTTGCAGCTGGCATGTTTGCCGTAGCGTTAACCAGCTGTACCAACTTGGACGTAAATCCAAGTTCACAATATACTGAGGACCCCAGTAAGAATTCTGGTGTAGATCCTATGATTATGGTAGAAGCAAAGATGGCTGACGTTTATTTCCATCTTTCAGGAACACTTGGTCGTCGTTATATGGAGGCTCAGTGTCTTGCATCAGATGAGTTTACACCTCTTGCTTTCGACGGAGGTTATTATGATAGTGGTACTTACGCTCATCAGGCACTTCATGACAGTAGAGCTACTGATGCTTCACTTGATTGGTATGATGATGTTACTTCTGGTATCACAAAGGCAAATACTGTACTTGAGGAATTGGGTAGTAGTGCTTCGGCACAGATGACTGCCCCTGCTCGTGCTATGCGTGCTTATTTTACATGGATTCTGATGGATAGTTTTGGTGACACTCCTATCCTTGAGAAGGTTCCTGCCGAAGGTGAGGTTGTTGCCCGTTCTCCACGTAAGGAAGTTGCCGAATGGATTGAAAGTGAGCTTATTGAAATCATTCCTTCGCTGACAGATGAGTTAACAGAGAATACATACGGTAAGCCAACAAAATACATGGCTCAGGCATTATTGGCTAAGCTTTACATCAACTGGGCTGTTTATACAGCAGAGTCGGTTGACCAGTATGATGCAGCAACTGCTGCCAATCCAAAGCTTGATGCTTGTGTTGAGGTTTGTGATGAGATTATCAATAGCGGTAAATTCAATCTCGGTTCTGTTGACTATCTTCACAAGTTCTCTTATGATAATGGTTCTCATGTAGAAGACTTTATCTATGTTATGCCTTATGATGTACTTACCCTTCCTGGTATGCAGTACGCTCGTCCTCGCTCGTTTAAGCAGATGAAGGGATTACTCCCCAACTATTATGGCTCAACTGATAAATTCACTAATTCGTTTGGTGGAAACATGGTTGTGACACCTGAGTTTGCTAAGTTGTTCTGTCTCGATGGTGACATCCGTAACCTCTGTATTCTGCGTGGCGATGTTTACAATCGTGATCCCAAGACTCTGCAGCCAACTTCTGAGCCTTTCATGTATAATAATAAGCAGGTGCACTTTACAGAAGACATCACACTCATTAAGGAGGATAATACTATCGATGTTGGTAATGACGATAATGCTCTTCAGCAGGGTTGCCACTCAATCAAGTGGTTCCTCATCCCAGGTGACTACAATGTAAAATACGAGCCTGGTAATAAAGATGGACGTAGCCAGTCTAATGACCTTCCAATATTCCGTTATGCTGATATCCTGCTGATGAAGGCTGAGGCCCTTGCACGTATAGGTAAGACTGGTGCTAAGGATCTCTTCAATCAGATTCGTGCTTACGCTGGTGCACCTCAGATTACTGCTGAGCCTACACTGGAGGAAATCTACGAGGAGCGTGGTCGTGAGTTCTTCGATGAGAACTGGCGTCGTAACGATATGATTCGCTTTGGTCACTTCGAGGATGAGTTCTTCCCTCATTATCAGGGATTCCCCGATGCAAACTTCGACAAGCGTCATCGTATCTTCCCTGTAAAGCAGTCAGTGCTTGACCTGAACCCAGGTTGGGAGCAGAACCCTGGTTATTAATCCGAAGCATACATTTTATACATTCTTTATACGTCTGGGCGGGCACTACGGTGGCTGCCCAGATTTTTATGGTATTTTAATGGCTAATAGTTTTGGAAGTTAGATAATTTTTCGTATCTTTGCGGCGTGAAACCAAAGGTAAAATTATTTATTACTGCTATAACGCTTGCTGTTTGCTTGCCGTTGCTGGCGCAGAAGAAGTACACAGGAAAGTTTGTCTTCACGCCACAGTGGACTGCCCACGCGCAGTTTGCTGGTTATTATGTGGCCCAGGAAAAAGGCTTCTATAAGGCCGAAGGGCTGGATGTGGATATTGTGCATCCATCGGTATCAGAAACGGCTATGCATCGCATCAAAGAAGCTGATAGTCATGCCACCACGCTGCCACTCTGCTTGGCGATGGAGATTATAGATAATGGTGTGCCTTTGGTGAACATCCTGCAGACATCGATGAACAACTCTACGGTTATCGTATCGCGCCGTGGTAAGAATCCGCTCACGCAGAAGGGTGCCCGTGTGGGTATCTGGCATGCCGGATTCGGACAGGTGGCCATCTGCATGAGTCGCAAGGAGCATCTGAATTACCAGTGGATACAGTTTACATCGAACTTCGACTTGTTTATAAAAGGTGCCATCGACGCCACGCTGGCTATGAGCTACAACGAGTACTACCAGCTGATGCAGATGGGCTTTACATTTACCAAGGATAATGTTTATCGCTTTAGCGACCACGGTTACAATATTCAGGACGATGGCTTGTACATGCGCCGCGACTACTACGAGACGCATAAGGCCAAGGCAGAGAAGTTTGCCCGTGCCAGTCGTAAGGGTTGGGAATGGGCCAGCGAGCACCCAGAGGAAACGCTGGATATTGTGATGAAATATGTACAGCAGAACCACGTTACTACCAATCGTACGCTGCAGCGCCTGATGCTGAAAGAAATACTGCGCCTGCAAGTGGACCGCGACTCGAAGAAACGCGAGTTCCGTTTGCGCCCCGATATGGTGAAGAAAGCCAATATGCTGATGCGCTCGAATGGGATGCTGAAGCGCGACATTACTTACCAAGAATTATTAGATCGTTAATACCACATGAAGAATCCAAGAGACTATATCCGCACTTCCCTGTCACGTCGCCTTAGTATTATCATTGTACTGATGGCCTCGATATTTTTTCTGGGATCGCTTGGATTCTTATTTGTAGAGTCGCGTAAGGCTGTGCGCGAGGAGGCGCTGAACGGTGCGGCTCAGGTGCTGGATAATACGGTGCAGCGTGTAAACGTGCTGATGCAGCGTGTGGAGATAGCATCCGACAACTTTATGTGGCTGCCATTGCGACACTTGGATGTGGCCGACTCGATGTTTGTGTATTCGCGCCGTATCTTGACCTGCAACCCCGATCTGAACGGTTGCTCGATAGCTTTCGAACCTAACTATTTCCCCGATAAGGGATATTATTTCTCGGCCTATACCCTTAACGACAATGGCAAATTCGACACCACTCAGGAAGGTAATCCCGCCTACGACTATCATTATATGGACTGGTATCAGGCTCCCAAACTGCTGGATGAGCCAGTGTGGATTGAGCCGTTTGCTGATTTCAACCCTGAGGATGTCTATGCCGAGGAGATTATTGCATCGTACTGCCGACCAATGAAGGATTCGAAGGGACGCTACGTGGGTACATTCTCTACTGATATCTCGATGGAGTGGATATCGAAAACCATATCCGAAGTAAAGCCCTATCCCAACTCGTACTGCATTATGATTGGTCAGAGTGGTACTTACTTTGTACATCCCGATACCACCAAACTGCTGCGCGAGAGTATTTTTACACCCACACTCGAGCATCCTGATACAGCACTTACCAACCTGGGGCATGCCATGCAGCGTGGCGAAACGGGTGTGCGCAAGCTGGTGTTCGAAGGCAAGGAGAGTTACGTGTTCTACAAGCCACTTGGCATAACAGGCTGGAGCGTGGCTATGGTTTGTCCTGAGAGCGATATTTTTGGCGGTTACATGCGCCTGTATAAGATAGTAATCTTTATCGTTATCGTTGGCTTGATACTGATGCGATTGGCCTTCAGCCGTATCATCAAGCGTGAGCTGAAGCCACTGAACACGTTGGCACAGCAGGCCGAGACGATTGCATCGGGACAGTTCGACAAAACACTGCCACGCGATAACCGTATCGACGAGATTGGTAAGCTCACGCATTCGTTCAGCGACATGCAGCACTCGTTGGTTAACTACATCAGCGAGCTGAAGCGCACCACAGCTGTTAAAGCCTCTATCGAGAGTGAGTTGAAGGTGGCCAGCGACATACAGATGGGTATGATTCCACGTGTGTTCCCACCGTTCCCAGAGCGCAAGGATATCGACCTGTATGCACTGATGACTCCAGCCAAGGTGGTTGGTGGCGACCTGTATGACTACTTCCTGCAGAACGAGCGCCTTTACTTCTGTGTGGGCGACGTATCGGGCAAGGGTATTCCTGCTGCGATGTTTATGGCGATTACGCGCGACCTGTTCCGCATTATTGCCCAGCAGAACCGTTCGCCATGGGAGATTGCTACGATGATGAATAACTTCCTGGTAAAGGACAACGACCAGAGCATGTTTGTAACCATGTTTATTGGTATGGTTGACCTGCCTAAGGGCCGACTGGAGTACTGTAACTGCGGTCATAACGTGCCTATACTGGACGGTAAGTTCCTGGAGATGGGCAGCACTAACCAACCTTTGGGCTTGTGGGAGTGCAAGGCCTTTGAGGGCGAGGTGATAGAGGATATACGCAACCGACAGTTGTTGGTTTATACCGACGGACTGAATGAGGCAGAGAACGACCGTCAGGACCGCTTGGGCGACGAACGTCTGTTGGAAGCCATGCAGGGTACTGAGCAGCTGACATCCGAGGAGGTTATACATCGTCTGCAGATAGTGGTAAACAACCATCGTGCAGGTGCCGAACCTAACGACGACTTGACGCTACTGTGTCTCTCGATCCGTAAATAACAGACATTAAATAATCATTTATCAACCATTTTATTATCAACTGTATGAAAAAGATTTTTATTTGCCTGATGATGGCAAGTACGATGACTGCTCAGGCACAAATCGCACGTTTTTCAGGAAAGACAGCGCTCGAAGAGATTGCTGCCGACAAGTTCTTGGCTGCTGGTAACATGACCGACTACGATCATCTGCCACGCACGGCTCTTACACCTGCTCCTAAGGGCTACGAGCCTTACTACTTGTCGCACTATGGTCGCCATGGCGCCCGCTACCTGCTTGAAGAGAACGATTATGCCATGCCAGTACAAACTCTGCGCAAGGCCAAGTATGCCGGCAAGCTTACGCCGCTGGGCGATAAGGTGCTGGCTAAGCTCGACTCGATGCAGAAGACTACTAAGGACCGACTGGGCGACCTGACAGCTACTGGTCAGCGTCAGCACCATGGCATCGCTAAGCGCATGGCACAGAACTTCCCGGAGATTTTCAAGACACCGAATCTGCCTATCCACTCAGTTTCTACTACCTCTATCCGTGCCATTATCTCTATGATGGCTGAATGTGAGGAGCTGCAGGCTGCTAATCCATCGGCCCGTATCTTTAACGATGCCAGCAAGGCAGATATGCACTATATGAACTACTCACCATCACGTCAGGAGCGTGGCATGGGCATGCCACAGATGAACGTGATGCGTGCCATGCAGAAGCAGCAGGCCATGAGCGACAGTCTGAAGCACCCTGAGCGCCTGATGCAGCAGCTGTTTAACGATCAGCACTGGGTATATCTGAATGTGACCACAGGCTCGCTGATGAGCAAGATTGCCGATGTGGCGCTGAACATGCAGAGTCATGATGGCGATGCCACCCTGTTGGAACTCTTTACTCCTGAGGAACTGCGCGACCTGTGGCGCAGCAATAACCTGTACTGGTATCTGCTTTACAGCAATGCTCCACAAACAGGCGGCAAGATGCAGTGGAACCAGAAGAACCTGCTGAAGAATATAATTGAGACTGCCGACACCGTTACACAGACTCAGGTATCGCTACGTTTTGGTCATGATACCGTAGTACTGCCCCTGCTGTGTATGCTGGATCTGGATGGATCGGCTGTACAGGTTGATAACCTCGACGAGCTCGAGAACTCGTTCCGCACCTACTACCTCATCCCCACAGGTAGTAACGTGCAGTTCATCTTCTATCGCCCCAAAAAGGGAAAAACAGGCGATATCCTAGTAAAAGTATTGTTTAATGAGCGCGAGGCCCACATGCCGCTTAAAACCGACACCTGGCCCTACTACAAGTGGCAGGACGTTCGCGAGTACTACTTAGCCAAGCTGGCCGAGCAGGAAAAGAAATAAAAACAAACATGTTTAGATATTATGCAGATATTCCTCGTCGGCAATCTTGCTGGCGAGGATTGCATCTGCAATGGCTTTCTCCATCACCAGCGAGGCTAGCACGCCAATAGTGTTGACGTCCGATTGAATCATACCGCCGCTAAGGGAAATGGCATAAACGGTATCGCCATCAGCCATGGTAAACACTGGCCGTATGCTGCGTGCCATGCCGGTAGAGGCGATATTTGCCACCTTCTGTAGGTCGGCCACACTCAGATGGGCGTTGGTAAACACGGCTGCAATGGTGGTATTGCTGCCTATCAGATCGGAATACTGGTTCTTGAGCACTGCCTGTTCGGCACTTACAAAGCCCTTGCGGTCGATGGTGGTCATGCCTGCTATCTTAACACCATCCTGGAAGATGTCGCCTAAGGCATTGACAACAACGGCTACACCTACCTCCAATTGTCCAAGACGTGCTGCAGCATAACCAATGCCACTCTTCTGGGCTGTGGCCATGCCGCCAGGTTTACCTACAGTAGCACCTGTGCCGGCACCTACATTGCCGCTGAGTGGTGAGTTGCTGGCAATGGCATTCTGACAAGCTTTATAACCCATTTCGCGGTCGGGACGGATGTTGCTTTTGCCGTATGACAGGTCGAAGATGCAACTCTGACATACAATAGGTACCAGTCCGTAGCCTGTGTTATAGCCATAGCCATGTTCTTCAAGGCAGGTTACTACGCCGTCGGAAGCTGCCAAGCCATAAGCAGAACTACCACTGAAAACCAGAGCGTTGAGAGGCTGTGTGTTGCGCTGAGGGTCTAATAGTGGTACCTCGCGCGATGCAGGTCCACCACCCAGGACTACCGCTGAGGCCATGGAAGCCTCTGGGAAAAAGAATACCGTTACACCTGTTTGGGCATCATTGTCTTGTGCATTTCCAACGCTTATGCCTTGAAGTTCTGAAAAAGGAAGGGATTCTACCAAATTATCCATGTCGGTATAGTTATCGACACGGTTTGTTGTATCCACTCCTAACATCTTCTCATCATTGTTCTTAAAACATGATGTAAATATGCTTAAGCCGCAAATATGAATAGCGGCGAAGAGCCCTAAAAAGATCTTCTTTTTCATGTCGTTCAAAAGTTTAATAGGAATTGCAAATATAGTGTTTTTTGATTTTGTGGACCAGCCTGGGCTTGAACCAGGGACCTCCAGATTATGAGTTGCAGAAGAATCCGCATTCTGTGAGGCTTTGTGACGCCCTATGACTGGCACTTTCTTTGTTCTTTAAATTCTTAATAATCAAGATGATAGGCAGAGATTTCTAACTTTTGAAAGTTCTTTGTTCCCTGTTTGTTCCCACACCTATATTTTTACACAATCTATGGTTTTTATGGGCTTTTTTAGGGGTCATTGTTCCCCCTTTGTTCCCATTTTTGTCACATTTTGCGAAAGAACGCTTTATGCTATACCATATTGCGCTTGCAAAGATAATAATTAAAATTGACACCCTTTTCTGGTTTACATTTTTTAACGTGCATTTAAAGATTGCTTTTGAGATTATAAGTAACTTTGATGTCGAAAAATAGTATTTAGTGAGCAAATATGACATCGAAAAATAGAAAAATAGGAAAAGGAACCCTTTTTGAAGATAGGGTAGGATCATGCACCATTGCCATGTGTCTTGACAAGAGACATCCCGATAGTGAAAACAGCAAATTGTTTCCTCTGTGCATCAGGTTCACAATATATGATTCTCGGTATTACTACAGACTTGGCGAGAAATGTTCTTACGAAGATTTGGATAAGCTTTCGAGGTCTCAGGGCAACCGCGAAAAACGGATAGGACTTGAAACAACCTTTGAGCGAAAGGTGAGACTTCAGGAAGTCTTTGCAAGTATGGTACACGTTGTAACGACTGTTAGCGAGCGCGGCATACTTACTTTGGAACGAATCAAGGTGGCCTTGACAGGTCGATGCGAAACAGCGTCTTTCCTTTCCGTGTGGGAAGAGATTATCAATGAGAAACGAGCTTTGGGCAAAGCTGGTACTGCCGAAAACTATGGGGATGCCTATAGGTGCTTCAAGCGTATTACTGGCTTCACCTATGCTGATGGTTTCGCCTTGGATTCTGCGGTAATCAACAAATGGATTGACGGTATGACAGAACGTAATATCAAATCCTCGACACAAGGCATTCAGCTTCGAGCTTGCCGAGTCGTAGTAAACCGCTGTATTGGCGAGGGCTACATGATGCCAAAGGCTTATATGTTTGGAAAGACTCGTGATAAGATAAAGATTCCAGCAGGTTCATCACGTAAGGGCTGGTTTCTCTCTGTGGAACAGATGACGGAGCTTTACTTGCATTGGAAGAACCATGATATTGACTTCCCGATTCACAATACCCGTAGAAAGGATAATCCATTGTATGCTATCAAAGACGAGAAATCGCGTACCCAGAGGTATCAGGCATTGGCAATGTTCCTGATGCAATACCTGTGTTGTGGCTGTAATCTGTATGATTTAGCGTTACTTCGATACAATAGCTTCTATTTTGAAAGCAATGGGCGCGCCTTTCGGTTTATCAGGCATAAGACTGAGGACGAGACGGTTGATGGTGAGGGAATGGAGGTGATTGTTCCAATCATTGAGCCATTGAAGGAACTTCTTGATAACTATGCTGCTGAGCCAAAGTTAGATCAGTTGGTGCTTCCTTTTATTGCTGAGGATGCTATTAGTGTAGGCGAAGAAAGGGTTCGTCGTAGAGTTAGCGACGTGAACGGTTATATATCAGACAGAATGAAGAAAGTGTCCGCTGCAATCGGGTGGACAGTATCTCCAACGGGTACTTACGCCAGGCATTCGTTTGCAACGAATCTTCATGCGGCTAAGGTTCCAAGAGACTATATCTCAGATGCGATGGGGCATAGTCTTGGCAACAGAGGACAGATAACCATGCGTTACATTTCGCCTTGGACTATCGAGGATAGGATGACCTATAATAACCTGTTGCTTAATCTTGATAACAAGAAGAGTGACCAGCCCCAAGAGAATATTACAATATTCGAGTCAGGTAAGCAAGCTATCTTTGAGAAGATGCACAGTTTTTCAGAGGCAGACTTGAAAGAGGCTTTGATTATGCTCAAAAAGAAAGAACTGCAGCAACTGGAACAAGAACTGGTAGCTATGTAAGAATAGTAAAAAACATCGATTTTTGGGTTGTTCCTCACATAGTCAAAATGGTGATAAAATTGTAATAATGACGTTTTGAGGGTATTTTTAGAATGATTACCCTTATTTAGATTTAACACTTATAAGATGACAGAAAAGGATAACAGAATAGCGGCAAACAAGGCCGTTAGGGAATGGAAAGTAAAACATAAGGAAGAATACGATGACTTCAAACGGCAAATTGCAGCCATTGACAAAGGTGACCTGTCGTTAATGGAGCGGATGATGACGTTGCTTAATGATTGTATGCCACAGGATGCCCGTTCCTTTTACGCGTACATATTTAAATATATAGGGGATCCTGACTCCGTGAAGAATGACCAGGCTGCATTCTCCAGATATGATCAATTGGCGGCAGAGTGTATCTTCAATCATGCCCTCATCAGCATGAACTTCGCCACAGGCCGGATAGAACAGACTGATTCAATGAAACAGGATTGTACTATCATTAGAACGGATGACTTCGAGCAGAGCGTCTTGGCTATGCCCCTGTCAATGAAATGCATCCTCAATGATCTTTGCACCAATCTGATAGCCGACAGGCTTAATGGCCAGCTAACGGTAGAGGAGCAGGAAGCACTACAAGGCATAGGGCTACTGGTGGCTAAGACAGTGTATGTGTATTCACTGCTTTTCGTGCCAGAGTACCTTGACAGGCTCTACAAAAGAACTATTATAGATAGCGATGCCCTTGCTTACTGCATCTATTTCTTCGTAACATTCGACCACGGACTGAGCCAGATGGCCGATTTGTTCAGCCACCAGATGGTAGGGAATCATAGTTCCAGCTTCACCTCTGAAATGTTCCGTTTGTGCATCCGAAGTTTCGTTAGTCATAGCCTCACTAATAGAAGCGAGACGAAGGAAAGCTGGGAAGCACTTGCCAACAAGACTTCCAATGATGACCTTTGGAAAGAGATTCATCTGGCCTTGCGTGACAGTCATACGCATGGTGGCCAGCAAAAGGACAGCCGGACACTCGACGAACTGCTGATAGGTGATACGGAAGCCGTAAAGTCAAGGATTCTGGACTATCTTCGCGAGAACCCTCAAGCGTCTCGCCTCGCCTATCTGCTATATGCCCTTCACCAGTCAGGAAAGATACAGTCCTGCAGCTACATCACCTTCCATCGGGCCGTACAGTCATTGTCACCTAAACCGCTTGGTGGTCCTGATGTGCCACAGAAACGTTTCCATGAGCTGATGGCAGACCCGAAACTGTTGGACTCGAAGGGAAAGAAATGGCAGCAAGCGAAATCAATTATCGACCATTGGCAAGCAGAATTTGACAAAAAAGACATATAAAACAGTAAAAAACGCAACTTAAAAGTTGCACATTTCAAAAATAATCATTAAATTTGCAGCGCATATGAAATTTGAACGTATCATAGAAGGCAAAGACCATCTTTGGGCAGTGAGAGACATGAACAAGCCCAATAACGAGTTGGCAGCACTATTCCAGAAGTGGAACGATGCCGAATACTTGTGGGATTTCTTTCTTGAAAACCAGAATGACCTTCAGGAGTTCTTCCATATAGAGAGAATCAGCGAGGCCGTTGAGGACACGATTGATGATGCAGAGCAGTTGGAGAGGCTGATTCTGGAGATACCCTACACGGAGAATCTTGATGAACTCTTCATTCCGCTAAGTTCTGCTGACATGACCATTCGGGAGTTGGCGAGGGAAAAGGCCAGGAACTGGAACCGCACAGGACACGCAAGCTGGCTTCGTGTCTATGCCATCCGACTTGAAAAGAATGTGTTCGTCATAACAGGTGGAGCCATCAAGCTCACAAGAACGATGCAGGAACGTAGTCATACCCAAGCGGAACTTGACAAGCTCAATCAGTGCCGACAGTTTCTTGCCAGCAATGGTGTATTCGATTCAGACAGTTTCATTTCAATGATAGAGGAGGATAATATATGAAGTCAAAAGCAGTACAGTTTTTGGAGGCGAACCAGTCAGGTGAGCGTTCCACGTTCGTTGACGATGCCAAGTGGAGGCAGGAGAATGCCTCATGGCTGAGAAGATCCCGTCGTGTAGCCTATGCCATCATGGACTATATGCAGGACAACGGGCTTTCCCGTAACGATGTTGCCGAGAAACTGGGAGTCAGTCCTCAGTATGTGAGCAAGATCCTTTCCGGCAAGGTCAACTTCTCGTTCAAGACAATCTCTGAGATTGAAGAGGGTCTTGGCATAGAGGTATTCCAGGCAGCAGCGATGGAGGCATAAGGCTCGACGGCTAACAGAGCTTAAATAATGGTCGGTTGAATTAAGGAGTATTTCAACCGACCATTTGTTTGATGAACATTGTCTATCTTTGCACCGCGATTCGGAAAACAGCCAATCGCAAGAATCAGGATAATAACAATTAAAATATCAAAGACATGACAACAACAAATGATTCATTGAAGCTTGCAGAGCTGCTGAAGACTCCCATCTGCAAGATGGACGGCGAGGAACTTGCATTCCTCATTACAAGTATTACATCAAACCAGCAGGCACAGATGCTGCTGACTCAGCCCAAACAGGAGGAGCATAACGTCTATGGCATAGCAGGTATCGCCCAGATATTCGGCTGCAGCATACCAACAGCCAGTCGCATCAAGAAGAGTGGCATTATCAATGACGCTATCACTCAGGTAGGCCGAAAGATTGTAGTCAACGCTGACAAGGCTCTTGAACTGGCCAGCAAACATAAGAACAACTTTAATGTAGCATGATATTATGAAGAAGGATTTTAAGAGTATCGCATTCCTGGCAGTGTTCACAATGATAGTAGGTTGTGCGTTCTACTGCATCGGTTTCTATGACAGTGCCGTTTTCACCCTCCTGGTGGGCTTGACGATGTTGGCAGTCTATCATGCCGGACTTTACAATCGTGGTATCATCGAGGATAACACGATAGCAAACCAAAAGGAAATCATAGAGCGGGACAAGAACTTGATTGATTATTTGCAAGGGCACATTGGATTCCTTGAAGATTACATCAAGGAAATTAAGAGTACGAAGACAAAAAAGTAATTCTCCAGACATTCAGAATGCACATTATCCAAGGAGTTGACAGTTGAGAACCCAAGGCGTTTTCAACTGTCAACCGCTTTATTTGTCAACACCTGTCAACAAATGGGGCCAGTGCTAACCCCAATCGTTGACATTCCAGACTTCAATGTCATAGTTCGTGGAATAGCCCTGTGTCTGATAGTTCATTTCCAGTTCTTTTCTGATAATTCGTTTTGCCTCGGCTTCAAGCACACGTCTTGATGCTCTTTCCAGCCTATCATCCTCAAAAATCTCTTCAATATCTATCTCATGGTTCTTGACGATGGCATTGATGGCAGACCGCTTGCTGGTGTAGATGCCCTTGCAGTCGCGGTTGGCGATAGTGTGCCAGGCATCAGTCTCGTATACTACAAATACTTGTTTCATGTGGTAGCTTTCTTCTAAGGGGTTACACAGCGTTTTGAAATAAATCCCCCGAAGGGGATTAGAAAGGCAGGTCGTCCTTCTTCTCCTTCGGGGTGTCTGTGGGTACATCGGGAACGTTGCTGTCCGTTGCGGCATTGGCGGCTATGCTGGCTCCCTCCTGCTTCTTGCCGATGTTCAGGAAGTCGATGTACTTGGCATGAACTCTCAGCTGTGCGTGAGGTGTACCGTCCTTGCCCTCCCATTGGTCTATCTTCACGTTGCCCTGAATGGTCAGGATGCGTCCCTTGGTAAAATACTCTACCAGCTTCAGATGTGCCAGGTCGCTGCTCTGTACTCGTACCCACTGCGTCGTTTCCTCACCCTTGGAATAGTCGTTCACTGCCATATCCATTGAAAGGAACTGGCCATTCACACCATCAATCACCTTTGCCTTCTTTGCAACTCTACCTGTAAAATTTGAATAAATCATAACTCTAACTTTTTTTGAGGTTTAACTTTTTCCCTCTTGGTTTGGAGCTTTTTGCTCCTTGCCGTTCGGGACTTTACTTTTCACGATGCCAGCAAAAGGTTGCCGATGGCGATAGACAATCGGAAGCTGTGGTACGGATTCAGCCAAATACTCTTGCCAGAAGGGAAAGGAAGATTTTGCTTAATCCGTACCGAATACCGAGGTCATTCGACAGCTGCGATTTACCTTTGCATCGCTGAAAAATAATGGCTACGGACGGCCACAGCAGCAAAGGCACAACAATAGGTATCAGGGGATTCCCCCACCCATCTTTAGGGTTTCGTACCCTTGCAAATAGGAATAATCCTTTTGAAACCTCACTAAATCAGCGTACTTTTGCAATGTGATTCAGAACATCGGAGTCTGAACACAGAACGAAAGTTGAACAATTTAAAAGAAGAAGATTATGAAGAAGATGAATAAAGTGATCGCAGCCCTGATGATGATGGCAATCACATTCGCAATGCCAGCAATGGCAGGTAATAAGAAGCCCAACAACCATGGTAAGAACGACAAGGTTGTGGTAGTGAATAACGACAAGAAGGGGTCGCACTTCGACAAAGTTGATAAAAAAACGAGTCACTTCGATACCCACAAAACCCACGCCTATCGTCCTGACGTAAAGACCACCACCATCAAGGTGAGCCGTCATGACTCTCACAAGAAGGTTGTAGCAAAAGTCGAGAACATGAAGGGCGTGATGGACACCAACTGGAATCCCCGCACTCGTGAGTTGACAGTCAGCTACGATGCCAATAAGACTTCAGCTCGCAACATCAAGCACTTCGTGGCATAGTTGCCATTCCATATATAATCCAAAAGGCCCCGGCTTGCATGCAAATGTGCAGGTCGGGGCTACAAAATTGTTACTACACCTTTGTGCTTTATTCTATGAGTTTGATAAAGTAATCGTTTACCTCATTACCTCCAACAGGTATCAGTTTGTTTCCTTCTATGATAAACTGAATAGTTGCATCGTCCTCGTATTTTCCCTTTAAACTATCGTCGAAAGCATTCTTGATATACTCTATCAACTCTTTTTTTGTAATTTTCGGCAATGGCTCAAGGTAAACAGATTTGATTGTTAATTGATCTTCGTCTATCTCTATTCCTGCCTTTAAATTTTTAGCAATATACTTTTTGCCCTGTCTTTCAAGTTCCCCTTTTACAAAAACCTTATAGTCATACTCTATTCGAGCATGTCGATTAGGTCTTTGAGACTCATCGGTATATAACTCGTTAGCGTGTCCTATCATAGCCCTTTCGAAATATCTATCTCCATCCCAATCAATTATAATTAATTCCTTTTCTAGTTGATCAGATGGATTTATCGCCTTATATGTACCAGAAATATTCTGTTGACATGACGCCAACAATACACATGCGAACAACAGCCCAAACAATCTAATAATTCTCATAATCTATAAAATTTAATTCTTTGGTTTTGCATTATACCCTATCATCCATTCGTCACAGTCATTACGATAGAATCTATATGATCGTTCTAAATAATCCTCAAAATTCTTTTCGGTGTATTCGTGACTTTTCCAATCTTTTATAAGTTCAGGAACATTTTTCCAATCTTTTGTAATTCTTCTTTTTTTCAACTCTTCAAATTTAGAGTGCATCTTTTGAGATCTATCTTTTTCAAATAACAAAGGAATATATCTGGAACAAGAACCAATAGATATTATTTCTTTTTCTTCTTTCTCTTCTATATATGGAATATCTGCTCTGCTTATATCGCCATCAAAGGCATAAATATAATCAAACAGTTCATCAACACATTTCATAGGTCCACATATGTATTTAGACAACGTAGAACCACCGCCTTGTGTCTTAACTATACTACGGACTAATATTCCACCATACATTAATTGGTGATCGCCTTCTTTTTCATCTGAGCCAAATGTAATATCGACTCCACTCATATGGAAGAACCACATACCAGGCTTTCTACTATTACGCGGATATGTAATCAGGTCTCTGTGATTGGGTGAATAAAAATAGAACTCAATTTCTAAAAAATCATAAGTATTTCCTCCTTTTACAATATGATAGTTACGAAAGAGCTTATTTGCAATTACACTAAACACTTCCTTGATTTCAGTTTGTGTCGAATTTGAATTTAAGCATTTCAATAAGCTCTGCAAATCCTTTGTTTGATAATCTATAGTTGCTTCCATAATTCTAAATACTACATTATAAAAGGTTGAAAAAGAATAAGACAGCAGCATATCTAGAATTGATTCCACTGGCAGTTCCTATCCGCATATTGTTATTGTCGCGTATGGTGCCATCAGAGCTGATAGTCCCAAGACGCATATTGTTGTTGTCGCGTACTATTCCATCAGAACTGACTGTGCCCAGTCGCATGTTGTTTCTATCCCTGATTGTGCCGTCCTTCTCAATAGTACCCAAACGCATGTTGTTATTATCCCTGATGGTGCCATCATCAAATATTTTGCCAAGGCGCATGTTATTGGCATTGCGAACTGTTCCGTCAGACTCTACTTTGCCAAGCAGCATGTTGTTATTATCGCGGAAAGACTGGGAATATCCAGGACTTGCCACAAACAAAAACATCAATAATGTAATAATCAAATTGTACTTCATGTTGCAAATTTATTAATATTTTATGAAACCGCAATAATATCACCTTCAAAAACAACAATTTTTAATTAGAAGGAAGATTCTATCTGCATATTGGTACTATATCTTCTTATTATACACTTTTGATGATATGAAGTGTAGCGATTTAAAGTAGTCAATGGCTTCAAATAGCTGTGGGTAAATAACCTCATGTAATTGATAACACAGATCCCAAAGCAGCCTATTCTTTATTTCTTCAGTTGTAAATGATGACAGGAATTCTGCAGATGGGCGTGGAACCAAATCATCATTCTTATCCCAAATATCCATGGTCTCTTCAAGATAGTCATCTAGTTTTTCGACCTCTTCTAATGACAGTATTTCGTCATTATTATCAAGCCAATGAAAATAAGGTTCGAATAGTTTGTAATCAAGACCCATCTCAACAACAAGTGAATGAACGAAAGCATCACTTTCAATACGATATGGCTTTGGACCCATTTTTGTCGTATCTACACTCCATGAGATGCTTCTAAGTCCTCCTCCCTTCCTAACAATTTCCAATGCTGGTATTCCCACAACCTCAACATTATCTGGTAATACTTGCTGTATTTGAGTAATTGCCTGGCGGTCTTCTGGAATATTGAGACATGGAATAAAGACGGTGTTGCCTACTTGTAGGAAATTGATATATGACCAATCTCTTTTATGCTTCTTCTTCACATCAAATTTTAGTGGTATAACTTCAAATTTTCGTTCTAACGTTTTCTTTATCTCTTGATAGTATGGGGATGATATATCGCCATCGCTTGTAAGCAGTATTTTATTGTTATCCAAATATTGAATCATATTATCGACATGCCCAAACTTATTAGATTCATTACATGGAAGGAACAAAATGTCACATTCGAATACATCGTTAATTGTTTGGATTATTTGTTCTCTGCTATTGTTATTATTTCGTGTAATAACTTTATCTGTCATTACTATTACATCGCCACACAACATAATATTACCACCATCCAATATTAAATTCAATGTTTTATGATTTACATGTGGAAAGGCATAATACATTCTGGAATATTGAATCTGACCTTGTATTCTTTTGGAGCATTTCTTTTCAAGATAGTCAGGGTAATACCAATAATGAATCATGGTGTCATCAGAGGTTTGTATTGGCATATGATCCCTGCATCTTATGTTTTTTGAATAATTTAGGAAAGCATATTCAATTTCTCTTGAATCCAGATGAGATTTAAGTTCGCTCCATAAAATAGGACATTCTTTGGGGAGTAAGTGTGAGAAATACACTCGATTCGTTTTTGTATGAACCTCATTTTGCATAATAAAAAACTTATAATTCAATAATTAAAATGGTAAATTCGAATCTTTTTCTTCTGGCTCGAACGGTAATTCCGATGACTCTAAAGGTAATATTGCATTCTCTTCGAAACATTCATGTGGGGTTTGAACGTTATCAATACAAAAAACCTCAGTCTTGTATTTGTCATCCAAAGCGAGATATGCATACTTCTTAGCAACTTTAGCTTTTGCTTCTTCTAATTCATATTCAATCATGTCTGTGTTTAAAATCTTCTTGAACTCTGGACTGTTGAATACTGCTCTTTGTACTCCTTCGTTCCATATTTCAAATTGATGCACGACATCTGTCAAATCCATCTTTCTTAAATAATAGACAGCCAGATTAACGTCTTGAAAAAGTATAGGACCAATAATAAAATCTTTACCAGCATATGCATACCTCGATAGTTGGGGATAATCGCCGTCCTCAGTACAGACATCGTGGACTGTTTTATAAAGCAAATCACGGGCTTCTTCAGCTGATAATGGTCTATCAGTATGATAGAGTACAGAAAGATAGTCTGTAATCGACAGCTTGCTCTTGTCAATAATATAGGTCTTATCCTCTGCTAGTCTCAAACAGATAAAATAATAATCTCTATCATCGGTAAACTTATCGATATTTTGAGATAGGAATTTTGTGGGGAAGTAATGTATTACTACCCAAGAGATTATTCCTTCATGTGACTGTTCCCATAACTCTTTTATCCTGGGCTCAAATGATTTATCCCAGTTATCAAGAAGTTTAGTATATGCCCATAACCTATCTGCCTTTCCCGATTCAAGGAAAGCTTGCATGATCTTCTTTTGATCCTTCCAGTCTAGACAGTCAAAGCGTCTCTGAATTTCTTTGCGGGACTCAGGAACTTTGCCACTTTTCTTGTTGATGTAGTTCTTAATCAACGTGGCTATTGGAGTATTTCGTTTTCTTTCTTTTGATTTCATAATTCGATATTAGAATGGTAAAATCGAGTTGTTTTCCTCTGGTTCAAAGGGTAAAATAGCAGCATTTTGCCATTTCCAATCATCAATCAGTAGTATCGCATCTACGAGTACTTTTTCATTTGCCTGATGGTTAAAGTCTAATTTATCCACATCGTCATAGTCAATGTTTACGTCAATAACGTTATTCCATATAGATGCATATGGCAAGGGACATGCAGAATCAAGACAAAAAAGCCGAAGAGTTGTTCCAAACAAGGTATATCCAATAGCAACAACTGAATGTCCATATTTCCTTTTGGGATTCCAGAATGCAAGTTGTACAGAATAACCTATATCTATTTGTGCCATAATCATATCATGTATTTTTTTCAGATTATCTTTATCACGGTTTCTGATAACATATACATCTACAGGTATCTTGTTGTTGAAAGAGCGCAATAGCTTTATACGTAATTCCCTCAACGAATATCCCCTTGTAGTACAATGATTAAATTGTCCTTTCAATTTCTTTATATATTCAGGAGCTTTGGCACTTACTTTACGTAACAGATCCTCTCTGTTAAGTATTCCATGTAACATCAGCAGCATCATAAGACTATATACGGCACACCTACCTTCAAGATTACCTTGTCTTAGGAATACTCTTGTTACATTCCCCTCCCTGCCGTAGGCATGAAGTATTCCATCCTTTAATACAATATTATTTATAACATTGATTGTTTGCATACAATTATTTCTTTATGTTCCATGTTATACAATGAAGAGCGCCACCATTTTTAGCAATATCTCTCAATCGAAAACCTCTTACAATACAGTCTGGATTAGCATCGCGGATATACTTTAAGGCTTGCTTGTCTTCAGGTATTCCAAACGTTGGCACAATAATCTTATTTCCCACTTGTAGATAGTTGATATAGGCCCAATTGAAATCCCTATTTGGATTTGGTACGTCAAAAAGCATTTCAATGACCTCGAACCCTACAGCCTCCAAGCGGTATTTGATTTCATCTGCCTCTTCAGGAAAAGAATCTCGATGATTAGACATTAAGACTCTATTATCACCAGCCCAATGTACAAGACCATCTGCATGTCCATAAACATCTGCATCAGGCTCCTGTGGATTATCACAATGCCAAGGCAGGAAAATAACCCTAGAATCAAGGACGTGACTTATGTAATCACAAAAATCCGGGTCATATTTCTCCTTACCGTTTTCTTGAAACACCTTATCCGTAAGTACTCTGTGCCCAGCACATGTTACAATGTTTCCGCCATCCAACGTAATATCATAATGGCTCTTATTGCAATGATTAAGAAATCCATCGGCTATGGAATGTGAATCTGTGAGATATTCTTCTCCTGAATCTTTCAGGTAGTCAGGATTGTAATTGTAAACGATAAAGTGGTCATCAGATATCTGGATGGGCATATAGTCACGAATCCAAATGTCTTTAGTTCCATCTATCTCCCCCCATTCAATATCCATCTCGTTGAACAGTTTGGTAAGTCGTGAATAGGTTCTGGGATAGAACTCCTTTAATTTATCGGAGATGTACACGAAATTAGTCAAAGTATCATTAAAGTTAGAAACTGGAATACCAGATATGCCAGGCAATAATTCCTTAAGATTACGTTCATGTTTCTTAATCTCCTGACGGAGTCGCTCTGTCTCTTCATAATTATGTGGGATAACCACTTCGCTATCATCGAGGGTCGCTCCAGGAATTTGTTCTATCCAGTCAAACATAACGTTCACGATAGTTGCAATCTTATCTAATGAAAAGATAATATGTTCCTTTTGCAACCAATTAGAGATAGATCTAACGGCAGAATTGAAATCTGGCCAGCCGCCATATCCAACTTCGACATTCCAGTAATTACCAAATGCATCGTCAATGACATCCCAAATATCGTCTGGGAGTTCGAAATCAATGCCGTTTAAGACTACTTTGTGCATCACATCAGAAGAAAATGCTCCTGGAGCTTTGGGGTCTAAAAGAAACTTTTCCATATGCGTATAGCTTTTGAAATTTGAGTGCAAAGATAGACGGATTATGGTTTCAAACCAAATTTTTGAGAGAGAAAATGCCAGCTCGTTATGATTTCTTAACTCGCTGATTATCAAATATTTAAATATAAAATTTATATAGAAATAGACAGGGGGTTACCCCTGTTAAAATTATAATTAATATATAGCAGAAAAAGGGCGATTTACATTTTTTAAGAGTCTCAGAAAGGTAATAGCACTCATTCTTCGATCATCGGAGATACTTTGTAACGGGGCGAGGCTCTGATGGAGTCTTGCTTCGCGAGGCTGCGACCAGCGACGGGAACAGCAGATAGGAAAACAATAGAAATCTTAACTAAAAACGAAAAATTTTCCAACTTGTGCCTCAATTATTCACATGTTTTTACTATCTTTGCACCAAACAATAGAGTTGTATTATGGCTAAGAACCTCTTAAATAAGTATGTTTGGCTTGTAGAAACCATCTACAAGGCTAAACGCATAACGTTCGAGGAAATCAACGAAAAGTGGTTGGATAATGACATGAGCGAGGGTGTTGAACTTGCTCTTCGTACCTTCCATAAGTGGCGAATCGCTGTAGAGGAGATGTTTGGACTAGTGATTGAATGCGAGCGTAAGGGTGGTTACCATTATTATATAGAAAATGCCAGTGAGATAAAAAGTGGCAGTTTGCGGAGTTGGCTGTTAAGCACTATCTCGGTAAGCAATCTTCTCATTGAGAACCAAAATATGAAAGACAGGATTCTGCTTGAAGATGTTCCTTCAGGGCAAGAGTATCTTTCGACGATCATTGAGGCAATGAAGAAGAACAATGTCATTCGAATTACCTACCAGAGCTATTGGCGCGAAGAAAGTAACACCTTCAATATAGAGCCTTATTGTGTCAAGCTGTTCAAGCAACGCTGGTACTTGTTAGCGTGGAACCCGTATTATCAGCGACTGATGATATATGCTGTTGACAGGATTTACGATGTAGAAGTATTGAAAGACCAAAAATTCAAGATGATAGATGACTTTGATCCATCTGATTTCTTTGAGAACTTCTATGGTATCATCGCCAATACTGATGCCAAACCTCAGACGATTAAGTTGAAGGTATCAGCAGGTCAGGCCAACTATCTCCGTTCGCTCCCACTTCATAGCACTCAGAAAGAAATCGAGAGAAGTGGTGAGTATAGCATTTTCCAACTACGTCTATGTCCTGAGTTTGATTTTCAGCAGGAAGTCCTCTCAATGGGCGAAGACATAGAAGTTTTGGAACCAATATGGCTACGGAAGGAGATAGCAGGCAAGATAAAGAGAATGTGGAACAAGTATAATACTAATGAGGGATGAAAGATTTTGCTGCAATAGATTTTGAAACGGCTAACAACGAGCGAAGCAGTGTTTGTAGCGTCGGAATAGTCATCGTAAGGGATGGCAAGATAGTTGATTCGTTCTACTCGCTTATCCAGCCAGAGCCTAATTACTACAACTACTGGTGCAGTCAGGTACATGGGCTTTGCAGCGACGATACTGAAAATGCACCTGTATTCCCAGACGTATGGGCTCAGATAGAACCAATGATTGAAGGACTGCCATTGGTGGCTCACAACAAACCCTTTGACGAGAGCTGTCTGAAGGCCGTGTTCCGTGTGTATCAGATGGACTACCCCGACTATGAGTTTTACGATACGCTGAAAGCAGCACGCTGTGAACTCCCAAATCTGGAGAACCACCAGTTGCATACAGTAGCAGCAGCCTGTGGTTATCAGTTAGAGAACCACCACCATGCATTGGCCGATGCAGAAGCATGTGCGTGGATAGCAAGAGAATTATTGTAGACTATATATTAAATCGGAAATGATCAAGACATTATCACTCAGTAATAGTTTATTTCAATACAAACTTGATGGATTGAAGTCGGGAATATGTTTTTCATTACAAGTGTCTAACATTATTAAAAAACATTTGTCCAAACGGCCATTTCATTTAAACGTTATTGAAGCAGCATGTCATGGGAGATTTAAGGAAACTGGGCATAGCCTGGTGCTAGCAGATATGCTCAGGCATCCAGCTATTCAACACTCTTTCTTAGAAAGTTTTTTGAATCTAGAGCATGACTATTTGAATGTCACTGCAGAAACAGATAGGGTAGACGTTGCACTTAAAGGGGAAGATATTTTTATCATCATAGAAAATAAAGTGAATTCTGCAGAAGAACAAAGAAATCAAGTATATAGATATGTACATGAGATTGCCATAGACAAATATGGATATAGCCTATCTCAAATATATGTGATATACTTAAATCCGACCAATCATAATCCACCCTCTGAATATTCCCTATGCGACGAAAACAACGAAAACAACGTGTTTGAGGAATTAGGTGAAGAACATTATACGGTTCAATCCTATAAATACGATATAACAGATTGGCTTAGATGTTTGTCAGTAACTAACGAGCCTCATATTGACAGCGCATTGGACCAATATATTGATTTTTTAGAAAATAAATTTCACACAACATCATTAGATAAAGATATGAATAACGAAATTAAGGAATTACTTTTAAAAGAACTCCACGTAGAAAACAGTCCTATGGAAGAGCAGATACAGGCTCTTGAAAATCAGTATGAAAAAACAGAGGAACTACTTCGTTCAATTGAGAATCTTAAAATTGATATTAGAAAGAAGTGCTCACATGAGAAGGTACGAGAATGGCAAAAGCAGATTGAAGAAAAACTCGGCATAAAGCTCTCAGAAGACGATCATTCATTTGGCATACAGCTAAAAAACAAGGTGTGGATGGGAATTTGGGACGGTTACGACTCTCCAAACCACCTTCCATATTGGGGTTTCCAATATACAACATATAAAAAAGACGAGATGCCAGATTTGTACGATCAAGTAATTCAATTACTCAAAAAAGTAGGAATAGATCATTTCAATACAGAAAATAAAGAATGGATAGTCTGGTGCACAACCCAACAGGGAGTTGAAAGATTTACATCGTTGTATCAAGGAGCTAAAGAAACAGGGCTTTTGTAACACTGACTTGTATAATCTTTTGCAAGTGGTTATCTTTTTATCTGGAATACATTTTCTATAATGATGAATAAGAGTATTGAAAAAGAGTTGGAAAGCCTCTTTACCGAGTGGCACTCTAGAATGAAAGCAAAAGACAGCACATCTCATTTCACGAAGGATGGTATCGTGTATAACAGCGTTCCCATAGAGAAAAATGAAGATGCTTGGCTTTCGTCACGCAATCGTATCTTGTTTTTGCTGAAAGATCAGAATCAGGTTGGCAGTGAAAAGTGGGATGAAGATATTCGCGAATGGTTGATAGATACCGAGAAGGACAAAGATAGTCACTATAAGACGAAGGAAGCAAACAGAAACATTGAAAGTCCATTTTTACGGAATCTTGCTTTCCTTCTTTGGGGATTATCAAAGGCAGACCATGATAATCCATGGTGGTATGATGAAGTCACAATGCATATTGACGAGGTGAAGGAGTTTTTCAATACCCAACCCTTTGCCATCGTTGAATGTAAGAAACAGCCGGGTGGAGGAAAACTTGAAGATGAAGAATTAAAGCAACATCTCCTTAACTACGGAGATTTGCTACAAAGGGAAATTGAGATACTTTCTCCTACTATGATTGTCTGTACCAGCCAGTACATCTACGATTTCGTCATCAAGATGTACCCCCATGATGAACTTGTCAGCATTGGAAAGGAACATAACTCCGTCAGGTTTCATACTCCGACAGGTACACTGATATTCTGCTCTTATCATCCGAGCGCATTCATAAAAACGTCCTCCGACATCTATGATGGTGTTATGTATCATTATAGGGCATTTCTAGATTATCAATCAAAAATGAAATAAGAACGTATGGCAACTTGGAAGATTACAGTTAAGGACACTATTACATATAATGGTGTTCATTTGGAAAAAGGAATGTTTGTCGAGTACATCACTCCAACATTAGATCATCCTTTGTTTAAGACGATGCATCACGATGCTGTTAATCAATTATTTATTAAGAAGTATGGTGTCGACTTGAAGAAGATACATTTCATCAACGAAACAAGACTCTCTTTCGAGAAAAAATAGGAAATAATCTATTTTCTTGAAACTTTAATGAAGTTATGCCTCAAAACGGCATAGCTTCATTTTATCTTTGCACTCAACAAACGGTACAAATTGTATGTTATACGTAAAGTCAAACAACGGGTTAAATGATGGCAAGTTAATGCTAGAGGGGCTTATCCAGAAGATTGTGGATCAGTCAACTGTCATACAATTCAGTTATAATGATTTGAATTATCTGTATCAAGAATCCACCGTTTTAAGTAAGGTGTATTATTCAAATTTCTGTCCAGGAACAAAAAGAATAGAATCACTCTATAATGAAATCTTAAAAGATGTGGGTTTCAAATTAAAGCAATACAACAAAGTTGTAATGCTGTTTATGCATTCACCTCGTTACCAACTCATGATGAAAGAATTCGGTACCGTCTCAGATATTGTGAGTTGTTTTCCTCAAAATGCAGTCATCAAATGGGGGCTGGGCTTTGACGACTCAATTGGAGCACGTATAGCATTGTATTTGATTTGTAGTAAATAACTGATATGAATTATGGTAAACAATGAACAGAAAACAAAGATACAGCTTGAAGTTTATGATGAACTCATAGAAGTGAATATCATCAAAGGTGAAGAAGAAAAGTACCAAAATGCAGCAAGGTTTGTAACAGAACGAATAAATACTTATGTAAAGTTACATTGTGGATGGAAGACTCAACATACTATTTCACTAATGACCATGTTGGATATTGCACTTAACCCTATGTCAGGAAATGAATGTAAAAAAGGACATCGTTCTATTTGGAGAAAAATTATTGATTACTTCAAATCCTAAAAAGATGAAAGTACAAGATATATTCAAGACTAAAGCAGTAAAAGAGATTGAAACGGAAATTTTGGATATTTACTTCGACAACGAAAAACATGGTATGCATAATGAAACAGAAGTATATACCATTAGAAGATTGCTAAGTATCAGAAAGAATATATTAAACGATATGTTTGTATTAGATGATAAATACAAACAACTACTCTACGATTTCAACGAAGCGCTTATTGGACAATTGAAAGAGATGCGGAAACGGACCTTAGCACTCTACCAAGCAACAAAAGATACTTGTCAATACGGCAGTCTGGAAGTAGATGGTAAATGTTTGTTGGGCTATGCCTATTCAACCATACATCCAGTGCAGACAATGAGAGCTAAGAAAATATGGGCTGTGTTAAACGGCTGTCTTGACAATTTTATGCCACTCTATGATATAGAGGGTGCTGGTAGTTTTACAATAAGAAGTTGGGATACACAGATAGATACTGAAAACGAAATGCTATATGGACATGACGAATGGGATAACCATAATGAGGGACTCGATAGAGAAATGACCAAAGATATGCATCTGATTTACGATTTTCACAATCTTTTCAGTCATATGGAATTTTCTATTTTCGATCTTCTATGGGTACGTAACTTCAACATAGAGATAAAAGTTGAATGTGATTATCATACCTACAACACGAAAGATTATTGTGATGACTTGAATTGGGGGAAGTGTGACTTCTATGATTAATCTGAATCTTTTCTACTTAAAAAATAATAAAAAGGCAAAAGAAATGGCTACTCTTGTCATTATATAACAATTATTTTCTTACCTTTGCTGTATATAAATAAACAACTTACTAAGTTATGATGGCTACTATATATAAATGTCAGGATGAGCAAATTCTGAAGGATTTATGCTCTATTTTTAAAAGGGGTATGGTTCAGAAAGAACTTATTGACACAACTGACGCTGCCAATGATTTGGAAGAAACATACCTGGCTATTTGTGATAAGTATGGGGTAAGCAAAAAGACTGCAGAATTCATCATGAATATGACCTTTAAACATTGGTTTAGTCTGAACGAAAAGAAAGTAGTAACGGCTTATGAGACATTGGTGGCAGCAAACAAAAAATCCAAAAAAGATAATGCAATGATAAATATGGGGTATTTCCTCCCGCTCTTAAAAGAATTTTGCGACAAAACAATTCCTTTGTACGACAAAGGATATGATCAAGGCCCATTTGTTCCATATACAATGCCTAAATATGGAAGTGCTCCTGTGAAAATTATGTATGTCGGCAGGGATACATATTATTGGGAACCTATCGAAACATTGAAGAAATCATATAAAGAAAACAGACTTGAAGACTATCTCGATGCGAACACTAAATGCGTAGACGTAGATAAAATGTTGACTTGGAAAAATAACTCTGGGTCTTTTTGGAATTTTGCAAATAAACTGCATCTATTAATAAGAACTGGTCAGTTAGTTTCGGATATAACAACAATAGATGAAAAACAGAAAGAGATTTTGGAAGAAATCGGATATGGAAATTTATATTCTATAGAACTAATAGAAACCTTAAGAAAGCGATATGAGGAACCTACTCTGTTGCCATCGACAGAATACTATACTATTTGCGAGGCCGCAAAACCTTTCGAGTCATTAAGAACAATGATTGAGGCATATCACCCAGACTATGTATTTGTTCTTTCATGGATAGAAAAAATGGATTTTTTAGATGGTACAGATTTTCAGTGGCAAAAGGATCTGTATACAGATAGTGACAAAAAGTATCGTGCCGTTTATTTAAGCAAGCAATATAAAACAAAGGTTATTTGGTCTTTACACCCAAATTCAATGTGGCGAAAAGGTCTTTGCAAACAGGATACCGATAATCTTATTCACTTCTTAGCCAATTCATTGAATGAGCTATAAGTGCCTGTTATTCGTAATATTTTGAAAGATGAAAATTCCCTAGTAAATAAAGTGACAGATAGATTATACGCAAAATACATGTGGCTCATATCCACCATCTATGATGCTGGCAAGATTTCGTTTGAGGATATTGCCAGCAAATGGGATAATGCGTATATCAATGATCTGCACCAGCCTTTGAAACTGCGAACTTTCCATAATCATCGAAATGCGATTTTGATGCAGTTTGGGGTTGTGATTGAGTGCCAAAGAGGTTCTAACCTATATTATATAGATAACCCTGATGCGCTGGAGAATGATTCTATCAACCAATGGCTGCTCGATTCCTTTGCTGTTAGCAATCTCTTGATGGATAACCGCTCTATCAGTGATAGGATTATGTTGGAGGATGTTCCTTCTGGGAGGTATTACCTCGAAATTATTACAACTGCCATGCGTGATAATCGTCAATTAGTGATTGATTATGAGGATTTCTTTGGCAATACCATTCAGGAGTTAAAGGTTAATCCTTACTTCATCAGAATGTTCAAACGTCGTTGGTATGTGATGGCGCTTGTTTTGCCAGGAAAGGAAATACACCGCTTTGGACTTGATCGTATCAAGCGTGTAGAAGTCTTGGAATCAAAGTTCACTTATCCCAAAGATTTCTCGCCCCAAGATTATTATAGAGATTATTATGGCGTATTCCATGATGCGAAGCCTATGACAATAAGAGTGAAGGCCTATTGTGAGAAACCTTATTATTTGCGTTCACTTCCTTTGCATCATAGCCAGCGTGAAATTGAGTCAAATGCAGATTATACTATCTTTGAATATAAGATAGCACCAACCTACGATTTTATTCAGGAGGTTTTAAGTCATGGTAACCAGCTGGAAGTAATCTCGCCAGACGCCTTCCGTCAGCAAGTCAAAGCCATTATTCAAGAAATGCGCGATTTTTATGAATAATTTCTTCTGATATGCAATCATGTTGCATATTGCCCCCATATCTTTGCTGTCAAAAAGAAAAGATATGGAATACTCAGTAGATTTTAAAAACATGGTTAAGGCCCATCAGGGCAAGTTCATTGGCTATGGCAATCCTAATGCCAATATTCTTATTATCGTTCCAAAGATGGATGATGAACGGCTTGATGTCTATAACGAAAATAACTCTAAGCAATGGCTAGCAAACATTGAGAACCAGACAGACTTTGATGATGTTGTAGACTTCTTCGCCGATGAAGGACAGGTTGGCAATGAATCTACTTTCAACCCATTGTACCCATTCAAGGGGCAACGTGATATATTGCGAAAGAGCAAAGATGGAATTATTATTTGCAACGATGGTACCAGTCTATCTTGGCATCGCATACAGTATTTTTTAGATGAAATGCAATGGGACATCACAGACAAGATAGATTTTTTTAAGTATGCATTTTATACGCTCTTTGATGAGGAATTGTTGAAAGATTCTTTTTTTCAGCAAATCCGTTATGTTATTTATACTTTTCTAAATGAAAAAGAATTTGCACGTCAAAATCCTGTTGATTTGTTTAATATGAGATATTGGGGTGGCCAAATCAAACCTAGTCGAGCACAAAGAATTGTTTGTTATGAAACAGAAACAAGGAATAGAGAAATGATAGCTACAATTTCATTCGAAAAAGTATCAAAAAAGATCCAGAGAAGATTAAAGTGTAGTATTGATTATGCTATCAATAGACCCTACTCCAATTTTGGAGTATCAGATGTTTCATATATAAAAAGACATGTCGACAAAATTGCATCTGGAGAAATATCTGATTTTGATTCAAAGAAGAAAATATGTAGTAGGATTTTAAAAACAATAAATGGGCATGTCGCAGAAGACCCCTTGAAGTGGGTAGACACCTGGATATATGCATTTCACAAACTAAAAGACGATTCATCTTTTATGATTATGAACTACAAGCATAGGTATCATCATTATATTAGTGAAACTTTGGCTTTAATATTTGTTGTCGCACCTCATGAGGTAGTTAAAGAAATAGCATCTTACATAATTAATGTGTATGATGAGTACTGGTTTATATTATCTAGCATTCTTGATTGTTGTTACATATATAAAAAATCTTATATAATGGGAAGAATCAAGAAAGATTATATTTCAAAAGATACATATAATGCGCTTATGGACGCTTTTGATGAAGTTAAATCCTATGAGAGGAAATCCATAATAGTAGGGAAGTTAATCTGGCTAAAGTATATTTATCGAGATGTATATGGTAAAAAGTTAGGTTATTAAAGAAATGAAAGACTTATGGAGTATTCTAATGAACTTAAAAGATTGGGCGAAAGGTTCCCCAATAAGAACATTGGTAGTGGTAATCCTTCTGCGAAAATTCTGGTTGTCGTGCAAAAAGAAGGGAACGAGGATGTAGATTTCAAGTATCTTAAAAGGCTATTTAGAGACTTTCCTAGTCCGCTCAAAAGTAAGAATCTGGATGTTCTATTATATTGTTATTATGTTGTTTATGACGAGGAATTACTGAAGGATCCATTCTTTGAGGGTTTCCAAGTTATTCAGTACATATTCCCTGATGGCAATCATTTACAGAAACATGACCCGGCCAAGTTGTTTGGAATGAAATGGATTTCAGAATGTACCGTTGAGGATAATTTGCAGCGAATGTTTATTGCACGAGCTTTTTCACAGGACACAATGATTGAAAAAGTGATGTTCTGCACTTACCCATTTGATATAGTTTCAAGACCCATATTTTGTAGCAATAAGCTGCTATTGAATTGGTTTTTGCGTGATGCCGTGCTTATTTTTTAAATGAATTGGAATTATCGATGAAGCAACCCAATAGTTGGAATACTTCTTTGAGGTCTGTATTAAAGGACTTGCAGAGTGATAACAGAAAAGCAGAAAATGCTGCCTTGAGAGAACTAAGGCGGCGTTTTGTAGGACTTGACAAGAAAGTGCAAATGTTGGTTCTAATGCATCATCTTCGCCGAGAAAAATCTTATCGAGAATGGGCATACTCACGATTATTAGACTTGTGGGATAATTCTTTTGAACCAGTTATTTCTGAACTGTGGGATAGATACCATGAAGTTCAATGTGCTTGGCCCATCGTGAGGCATTTCCCAACATCATATATTATGGAACATCAAGAAGAACTATCCATAGGAAGAAATCGCCCATTTGTTATAAGAAGACTATGTGAAGAGAAATCCTATGTAATTGATCAAGGGGCATTAGATCCATACGAATATCTCTGGGTAATATCTTCATCGGGGAGAAAAATCTCTGTTGACGAGGTGTGGAAGCTTTTAGTCAGAGTTACAAAAGAAATATGTGAAACGAAAATCGTTATTGATTATGCAGATGGCGAGACCTTTTCTGAGAAGATAAACAAGATGCTCTATCATCTGGATAAGATGGGAATGTCTTTCGTATCAGACAAATATCGTAATTGGTATCAAAAGTCTTTGGATGGGATTACAGATAGACAATTATGGGATTGGTACAGAATTTCTACACAACTTCATTTAGAAGGCATAAACCATCCATATGATTTTCTAGTTGAAAAACTGGTAAAGAATCTGAGTGAATTAGAGGCAATAAAGGTCAAATGATTATTCCTATTATCAAATTATTAGGAGTTGTGCCTCAAAATGGCATAACTCCCCATTATCTTTGTGCCATGAACCAATTAAAAAAGAAAATTATGGCACTTTGGAAGATTTCAGTTAAGAACAGCGGCAATGTCGCATGTAAGAACAAGCGTCAACGGCTTGAAAAAGGAATGTTCGTCGAGACGAGCACGGTATCAACAATCATTCCCTTGGGACAATCCCGTGAGGCTCCCATGCTGGCACAACTCTTCATGAGCAAGTACGGCATTGAAGTTGACCCCAAGCAGATGAATCGCTCAAACTTTGATTGCATTAAAATCGGATAGAATGGTCTATGGAACTATGGGATAGGATGTCTGAGACATCATCATTAACTCTACGGGATCATATTTGCATACGTCCCCGTTTGTACATCGGCCATTTTGGAGATGGCTCAACTTACGAGTCTGGCTTATATGATATGCTGAAAGAGATACTGAATAATTCTGTTGACGAATTCAGAATGATTGGTGAGAACAGAATAGAAGTGACAATAAATGATGGTCGTGTGGCTACTATTCGAGACTATGGAAGAGGCATACCTTTAGGGAAACTCATACATTATGCTTGTAAACGATATTGGGGCGAGAAGAAAGAATCGGAGAGATTTCGAAGATCGATTGATCCGACTGGCTTAGGTCTTAAGATTGTGAATGCATTATGCCAACGTTTTGAGATACAGAGCTTTCAAGATGGTAACGTGCGAAAAGCAGTCTTTGAACGTGGCCGGTTGATTAGTGACATAACAGAAAAGACGCAGGCCAGTAATGGTACATATGTAATTTTTGAACCAGACAATCAGTTCTTCGGAAGTTATCGGTTTCATACTGATATAGTTCTGAATATCCTACGTCACATTGCCTATATGAATGTTGGATTGGGTATCGATTTTATGGGGCAACATATCTGTTCTCATCATGGAGTTAAAGACCTACTTGAAGCGCGGCTGACCAGTGAGAAGCTTTACCCAATTGTCCATCTGCAAAGCAAAGGTATTGAGATTGCTTTCACTCATATAGATGACGATGAGGATACCTGTTACTCATTTGTGAATGGCCACGAAACCCCATCTGGCGGTACGCATCTGGAGGCATTCAAGTATTACCTTACCCGAACCATACACTTCTTCTATGACAGATTTAAACCAGCAGATGTTTTCCCTGGGATTGTTGCAGCTGTATCAATTCAAATACAAGATCCTGTGTTTGAAAGCCAAACAAAAATCAAATTGGGTTCTACCTTAATGGCGCCTGATGGTATGAGCATTAAGAAATTTACAGGTGACTTCATCAAAGAAGAGGTGTATCACTACTTGTACACTCATGCTGATATGGCCGAAGTCCTTTACAATAAGATGATAAAGAATAGACTCAGGCGCAAAGGGCAAATATGATAGTAATAACTTCGACCATCGGAGATACCTTGTAACGGGGCGAGATGCAGAAAGCGTCTTGTCCCGCGAGGCTGCGACCAGTGACGGGAGCAGCCGACGGACTCGACAGAAAACGTCCGACACCGCTCACGCTGAACGATGCCGGACTGACATTTCATAGTGTAGATTTCAATCCTTCAAGTACTGATAACCGAAGCGGCAACGCAAGCACTGATGCTTGTCGCAGTATTCGCGCTGAAGCTGGATTAGTGCCTGCGAGTCCCCTGCATTCTCAGCCTTAATGCCCTTCTGCTCCCAATACTTGGTGATGTCGTTCTTCTCGGTCTTGCACTGCTCTATCAGGTCAAAAGCTCGGTCACAATATTCCTCCTTGCACTTGGCTCGTCCGTAGGCAAAGAGTGTCGGCACAACGGCATTGATGATGATTAGGTTCAGCCGCTCGGCAGTCAGAGCCTTGTCGCTCCTTGCGCTACAAGCTCCAAAGTGGCCGTGCATCTGCCAATAAGGTGTGGCCGTAACCGTCAAGAAGTCGTGTAGTTCCTTTGCCGACTTTATGCTGAGCATGGTCTGCAGCGAGGTCTTGCGCTGATAGCACATGTTTGCCAACCAACTCAAAGCGACGTGTGGCGCTCGGTTGCGACCGCATGCCATCGGTTGCCATAGCTTGCCATCGACGGGTCGTAGCTGGTATTTGTGTGCGAGATAGAGATATTCGTTACGGATTTTGGCAAAGTAGCCCTCCATCAGCGTGTCGTGGTGGTACTTTTCGGGGATTATTTCCAAGTCCAGCAAACCTGCCTGCCCCAAGAAAAGAGCCTCTAACTGAAACAGATCATCGCCGTGATAGTCGAGTGCCGACTGCGGTATCGACATCGCCACACGTTCCATCAGTTCGCCATTCACACCCATCCCAAAGGTACGAGCGAGGGTCACGAAATAGGCTGCGTCCCAGCTTCCGCACTCCTTCACCCTGCGCTCCACCTCGCTTAGCTGCCATTCCATCCGCTCCGTCTGCAAGGCACTCAGCCATGCGCGGATGGTCAGCATCGTGCAGTTGCTCACGTTCTCATGGCAAAGCGTCTGCCCTCCTTCGTCCATCAGTCTTTCATATCCTTCTGTCACATGCTGCGGCACATGCATCCGCATCACCTCTATCCGCTGCCCCTTTGAGTTGATGATGTCCGTATCGGCCAATCCCACCACGGCCAACACCACATTGTCATAGATGCTCTTTCTGTCCATCCCCTTCAGATACCAGTCGGATGCCTTGTCGGTCACTACAACGTTGCCCACCCAAAGCGTTCCATTAATCCTCACTTTCGCATTGAAGAAGTCGGGCGCGTCGGCTTGTCGGTTATGTAGTCCCTGGTCAATGACAAACACCTCTTTGCCGTCCGTTGTCACTCGGTTCTCCTCTGCCGTCAGTTTATGCTTCCAGCAGTATTTCAGCAGTTCTTTATTCGTTATTGCCGCTTGAAAGATGTCGATACTCTTACACATAATGATATATTTTAATGTTACACGTTTCTTTGAAAAGCCTCCCTATTCTCACGAACCGAGAGGTCGCCTAACAATATGCACAATCGATTGTGCTGACAGAAAAGTTTCTTTCTAATAGCCGTACATCACCGCATCATAGACCTCGCACGGCTGGCCGAACTCTGGCGAAAGCGAGAAGTGCGGTTGCTGGCATGTGTCCCAATCGACGCTGCATCCACGAGGGAAAGTAGAAGCCATAAAGCCGTCAATCAGCTCGATTTCGAGGTCACTAAGCCCTGTCGGGTCATCGTTGGCGATGTAGGGTACTGCGTAGGCAGGAATCTGATAGGTGTCGCAATGTCTCATATTTACTGATGTTTGAGTTTAACTTTTTCCCTTTGGTTTGGAGCCTTTGCTCCTTGCCGTCTGGGGTTTGATTTTACGATGCCCGACAAAGGTAGCCGACCGTCGCATGACAATCGGAAGGTGCCGTTGGCAACTGCCTGAAATACGCTCATCATGCAATAATGAGGAAGATTTCAGCCTGTTGGCAATGAATACCGAGGCCATCCGACAGCGGCACGTTACCTTTGCATCGTTAAAATCATCCCAAGGACAGCAAGGAGCGGCTGGCCTGACATTCCCCTCCCCTTGCGGAGCAGCCTCGCAGAGCCTCTGCCGACTGCCTGCGGATTCCTGCACAGGTGAGTCATCGGCCAAAAGGACGTGCCACCCGTGCAGCAAGCCAGCAGCGCACGTCGGCAATGGCTCGATGACCCTCACTTCCGTCCGTCCCTGAACGGAAGGCGAAAGTGGTGGCAGTAGTGACGTTCGCACTCGCTGCGGACATGACTACCGCTACGGCTTTCGGGGAACTCCAGTTCTCCCAAGCCAAAAGGGAAAAGAACGACTGACCATCGGCGATACCTCTGTCCCGAAGCAGTGTCTGCGGCTTGTCCGCTGATTCTGAAATAGCCCGGCTATTTGGCCTCCACCTGGACGGGAACTTTGCCGGCATCCAGCCGATGTAAGCAACTTGACTGCGCCGACTGACAGTTGCCCGTGCAAGGCATAGCCCTGTACCGACAGCGAAAGGAGTGCCAGGCAATTGCCTACGTCAGCGGATGCAGGGCTGTGTTCCCGTCCCCCACATCCTCCCAAGGAAAGAGAGCAAAGAATAATGCGACCATCGGCGATACCTCTTTACGGGCGAGACTGAACGGCTCGACCCGCGAGGATGCGACCCATAGGGAGCATCCGACCCGACGGGGGGAAACCTCCATCGAGTCACCTATCCGATGCCAGGCAGGGAAAGAACGGCATTACAGCCGTCCTCTCTCTGAATACGAATAATACTGGCCGTCACATACTATCACATGGTCAGTGAAATGGATTCTCATCAGCTGACACGCCCTCTTGATGCTATTCGTTAGTTCATCATCGTACCGGCTGGGGTGGATGCAGCCGCTGGGGTGGTTGTGAACTGCTGCTAAAATCGTCGCATTGCAGAGCACCGCCTCTTTCATGATGATACGGATGTCTACGGAAGTCTCGGTAATACCGCCTTGGCTGATACGGACGGGCTTGATGAGTTTATAGTTCTGATTGCAGAGCAGAACCCAGAACTCCTCCGTCTTGAGGTCTTGCATCTTCGGCAGCATATAATTGTAGATTGACGTTGCCGTGCAGAGGTCAGGAGCAAAGGAGCGTCCTGCCATCTGTCTGCGCTTGCCTAACTCCATGGCTGCCATCAGCTTGCAGATAGTCTGTGTACCGACTCCCTCCACATCGTTCAGCTCATAAACCTCTGCCTTGCTTAGCTTTGAGAGGTCGCGGTCGAACTTGCAAAGTATGTGGTTGGCAATCTCCACGGCATTATATTGAGCCGTACCACTGCCTACAAGGAGCGAAATAATCTCTGCATCGGTCAGCGAACCTGCGCCGTAGTTCAGAAGTTTGTAACTCGGGCGGTCTTCCTCTGCCCAATTCCTAACACTTAGTTTAACTGTTGTTGCGTTCATATCTAATACGGATTAATGATTTTTGCGATAGCTTTTAGTCTTTGAGAGGAAGAGGGCACCTCTCACGTCGGCACCTGCGGATTGCAGCATGTCGATAAACGAGTTGGCTGTCTTTCCTGTGGTCACGATGTCATCAACCACAAGTACTTTCTTCCCTTTGAGGGCATTGTCGTTAATGTGGATGCACTCCGATGCTCCGTCAGCGATTTCATGCACGTGGTCGATGTGTGCTTTCCTGCGTTTTCCCATAGGTTGCACCAAGTCGAAGCCGTTGATGGCACCCGTCAGTTCACAAAGTTCCTTCATAAACTGCTTGTATCTGCGGTCGTTGGTGCGCTTGCAACTGGCAGGGATGCAGACGATAATCGTATCAGACAAGTCGTTGTGACGGATGGCACGAGCCATCTCTCGTGCTGCCCACCTTGTGGCATACTGCTTGCCTGCCTTGAAGTCGAGCACCTTTCTTGTGGTGTCCTGCTGCTCGAAGGTTGCCCTGCGCATCTTGCGTTTGGGAATGTAGTCGAATAAAGCGTATTTCAGCATCGTATGTTTGAGTTTTAATCTTTTCCCTTTGGTTTGGAGCTTTTGCTCCTTGCCGTCTGCGGGACTTGTTTTTACGATGCTCGCAAAAGGTGGCTGACTGACGAATGGCAATCGGAAGGTTCGGTGTGTTTTTACGGGAATACTCTTTCCAGAAGGGAAAGGAAGATTGTTGGGAAAACACTTTGAAAGCCGAGGCCATCCATCAGCAGCCATTTACCTTTGCATCGTAAAATCTGGCGCCGCCGACGGCCAAGGTGTTCAAAGCCTAAAAGAAAAATCCCCCACTACCTTCACAGGCAATGAGGGACGCTGCATAATCTGATTAATCGTATGAACTAAAAGATATTATCCTGAATAATCTTAGTACCTTAATACTAACCTATTATATCTTGACCATAGCCGACTGGCTGTGAGTGGCGAGCTGGCCAATCTCCGTGCCATAGCTCTGCTGGAGGGCTGATCTCAGTAGCAGCTCCTTCTCGGCTCCACCAATCAGCCGCAGATATCTGATACCCATTTCCGGCGAGATTTCCTTGTCTGGCAAGTCCACTCCGTTTAGGCGAGCCCACACCATATAGTCGCCATTGCGGGTTTTCTTAATTCCACTCTCATTGAAGTGCAGTGTCTCGTTTAGCCCTTCGTTCAGCGGACTCGGCTTCAGGGCCAATTCATCCCTCGACTCCATGATTCGGCTTTCCTCAATCAGCACGTCGTCCGCCTCGGAGAGAACCTTGTCCACCTGATTGATGTTCAGCATCACCATCGGCACGACGAGACCGTTACCAGCGTCCCTGTCCCAAAGCTTCAGATGATACTTGCTGGCCATCGACACAGCATCATCACCAAGAGCCTCATAGAAGTCCTGCTGCTCCATCAGCACATGGTCGTAGCGATACTTGCTGAGGAAAGAGTTGTACTCCTCCATGATATCATCCGTCTTCAACTGCCGCTGCATCTCCACCGAACCGTAGTTTAACAGCGTGTGCTTCACATCTTCGAGCTGAGTATTCAGCATGTTACCCGTACTGATGATATAATCTCCACCACCCATCATGTTCCATTCCTGGCCGTAAACCAGATTGATGGTCTTGCCGCTTTCTGTGAACAGATTGACGCTTCCGCGACCATCGAAATCGACGAAGCATATATTCTCTGTGGTGTCAATGTCTCCGTCTTTCGAGTAGATGGGGAACTTCCCAAGATTCACGATGGCATGATCATTGCGGTTAAACTGAAGCAGATAGTCCAAGGTCTGCTGAGCCAAAGAAAGCCTGTCGGCCTTATAATCCTCTTCCGATGACCATCCGGCAACATTGATTTCAGCGTGTTTCCAGAGACTGATAGGATTCAAGTCAGTGAGCAACAATGCTTCTCTGCCCTCATCACTGAGATTCATCCAACTGATGGCACCTTCATCCATCAGCTTTTCACTCGTCTGCCACCCCAGCACTTCAAAGAGTCTGTTGGCATCATCGTCAAAGACAAACCATTTGTCACCATTCGGGAAAATAACAATGTCATCACGCCGGTTCTTTATCTTCGCGCGCTCTTTTCTCAAAGCCCGGATGTCATCCGAGAAAGTCTCGTCACTACCGACAGTATTCATTCTTTCTTGTGTCATAGTCATTATGGTAAAGGAAACTCGATAGTTTTGATAATCACACCACCTTCCTTGTCGAAGAAGAACCAGCGTTCGGCGCGGTAGTCCATTTCGTGCCCGCCTTTTGCCTCGTAGTCAATCTTCACCTTCCAGCCGTTCCATTCGCCTTTCTTGTCACACTCGAAAAGCATTCCTCTCAGGTCGGCATTAGCCCTCATCTGACGCTCTGCCAGGTTGATGACATAATCATCACTGGGGTCGAAGGTTTCCATATTGTTCGTGCGGCTCATTATCTGCTTCGTCACCTTCTGCATTGTGGCCATCACAGCCTTCTTCTCTTCCGGTGACAGATAGCTTGTTCCGAAAGTGGAGTCAGGCTCCGACACACCGAGGATCTTCACGTCCGTACTCTCGCCCAGGGATTGGCAGAGACTGATCTCCGCCAAATCCTTCATCTGCTGATTCTTGTCCGAGCATGCTGTCATTCCAAGCAGGACAGCCACTGCTATCATGAGTTTCTTCATTATTTCTGCAATTTAAATTCTGATTACCTGATTCTCCTTGTTCAATCCAAGGCGCTTGTAGTAAATCGTGCCGTCCTCCTTATACAGTTCCAGCACCTCCTTCGTCTGTCCATCTTCACATATCTGTCTGGCTTCCTCCACAGACACCTCGTGACCAGAAATGTTCCGCCAGATGGAGAAGTTACATGGATGATCCTTATCCTTGTAGTTACTGCAGTTGTAGGCTTTCATGCCCACATGTATCTCACCTCCGCAGACAGGACATTTGGTTATCTTAGACTCCAAGGACACACTTCCTTTCTCATTCAGCTGAAGCGTAGAGGAGAACATATGTCCGTCGTTCGTAGAAAAGCCGTCAAGTGTCAACCGCTCACCACTGAGGAATCTCTCCACTTCCTCGTCCGTAATCTTACGGTTGCAGATGATACCCATCATATAGAAGTCGCAGGTGGGATTCGGCCCGACATGATTTTCACAGGCATAGCCCTTACTCGTTTTCTTCACCCTTCCACCGCATATAGGGCAGCGGCCTTCCATATAGTGAGATACGAAATCAAGATGCACTTTACCATCCTCGATGATGAACATGGCCAGGAATGGCTGGTTCTTCTTGTTCTTCATCTCCATGATGCCCGTCCTACCCTCACTGAGCAACTGACGGCAAATCTCCTCCGTCATTTCTACCCCATGCATCTTGCGGTGGATGACGAACTGGCAACGCCGACCCTCCTTGGTCGTGCCGTTGCAACAGAATCCCAACGGCGACTCCATTACGTCGCCGCCACATACGGGACATTTTCCAATTACCTTTTTTTCTGTCATTTCTGTCTTTTCTCTTGTCATATTGTTAGTTTCTTCTTCCATCCTTTACAGATACTGCCAATCGTATATCAGACCTTCCACGATAGCCTTGCCTGACATGACCGATGCCCATCCTACAGGGTCAAGCCCATACCAGAGGTCATTCCAAGAGTACGTTCTGATCTGCCATGCCAACAGCCATAGGTCGGTATTGATGCTTTCCAACTTAGTGACTACCTCGTTGGCAACATAGTACCGTTCAGCCGAGTTCAGCAGGTTCACCTTATGCTTCTTGTTCACAGGATTGCCCTTCTCGTCGTAATCCGATACGTTGTAGCTGCCACTGGTCACCAACTGCTTCATGAACGGATAGAGGCTGGCCATCTGCGTAGCAGCATCCGTCAGTTCGTCCGAAACCAGTATGGCGATAGCCGTTCCCTTCAGATGACCAGGCAGAGACTTCTTCACAAGATTCATGTTCTGCGGAATCTCAGTAGTAACCAGTTCTGCAGCACGTTTTATCTGATAGAGGTTCTGCATGGCTCCCTGCGCATTCGACAGGTACTCCAGCATCTGGTCCTCTACCTTGTGCATCCTGTCCATTGCTACAGTTACAGCCGTTTCAGCGGCAATAATCTTCTTCTGGGTCTTCTCACGCTTGCTGAACAAGCTGTTCAACATGGCACTTTGTGCGCCAACTGCTGCCGTCAAGGTCGGGTCGGTCTGCTGTGCAAAGCACTCATTCGAGAGTAGAAGAAGAGAAATGAAACAAATCAGTTGTCTTTTCATCGTCTTTCCGTTTTTAAAGTTTCACACCTTTAGCCCTGTCCTCTGCCAGCTTCTCGTTGCGCTGGTATTTGTTAGCCAGAGCCATCGGCTCCATCGGTTTGTTCATGGCCTGGTCGTTCCAGTCCTTGAAAGCCTTGGCAGGCTTCCACTCAGCCACACGAGGGTTCACCTCCATGAACTTGGTCAGCTCATGTATCGATGCCGTTGCAGCATCCATCACATGCTCCTGACCTTTGACAGTCAGATGAACCTCCTCATTTGTCTTTGAAATATTAAAATGAACCCCGTCCAACAGTCCTGCCATACGGATGCCATAGATACGTCCGTTCAGGTCGTTATCACAGCAGTCAACAGCCTTGGCCTGACCATAGTGACGCATGATGCCGGAAAACTGCTGATTGGAGAACGAACCGCCAAGCGACACAAAAACGGAACTCTCCTTCTCGATCTTCTGTCGGTTGAGCTGATAGAAAGCCATGATGTCGTAGCCACTCTCCCCGAAAAATACGTTCTTCACGCTATCGGGATTACCATCTGACATATCCACGATCCATGCGGCAGAGGAAGAATTTGTTCCGGCGGCCTTGCTCTTATAGCCCTTATAGCCTCGAATCTCATAACCAGCCACTTCATCTGATCCAGGCACCTTGTAAGGAAAACCAAGATTGAAGTTGTCGTAGTTCTTGGCCTGAAGGTCTTTGACACGGACAAGGAACGGAGCGAACACCTCCACCGTTTCCTGACGGATGCCGCGAGGCTCGAAGTAGCTCATCACATGATGCATGTGTTCCGTTGCAGGAGTCACCTCCCAGCGATTCGGGTCAAACGGCTGATTATCCTTGTAGCCTGCTTTCTCCAGATACTTACTGTCACCATAGTCGGGAATAGGCTCATTGGCAAATTTTGCCATCACCTTCTGGGCTTTTTCCCATTTGTCCTTCCCAGATTCTGAAAAACTGTTGATATTCTCCATGATCAAGTCTACTACATCACCGCCTTTTGCTCCACTCCGATGGAAATAGAGCTGGCTGACCTTTGATTTCGGATTACTGATGACCAAGGTGTCAGTGTTGCCACCCCTGCCGTCTGGCAAGGCCATCTCGATATACTTGCCTACACCAGCCTCTCTCTTCAACCGGTAGCCCAGGGAATAGGCGATGTCATCCACACCTACCTTCTCTTTGAGAGCCTTGAAACTTGCATTTGTCATACTCCTCCTAATTTCAGTTAACCTACTTTATAACCTCTTGTCTGGTGCTGAGTCAGCTTACTGATGTCAGCGGCATAGCTACTGTTCAGAGTCGTGGTCAACAGCCGTTCCTTCTCCTTACCTTCCGGCAGAGAGAAGTAGCGGATGCCTATCTCACGGGCTACAGGCTTCATCTCCAGTTCCGTACCGTTCAGTGAGGCACGGGCTGCAAACTCACCATTCTTCTGCTTCACGATGGCGGCGTTCTCAAAGTTGGCACCCGCAGGCTCCAAATTCGTACCTTTCCGGTTAAGGATTGTAGTCTCACCGAGAGCGATTTTCTGCTTATCAATCTCCTCCAACAGCATGTTTGAAGCCTTGTTCACATCGGACAGAATGCTCAGAATAATCTTCGGATTCTCCTTCAGATTCTGAATCCATCCTTGGATATAGGCGGTGTTGTTATCGAGGATGCGCTTGTCGAAGCCGAGAGAGTTACCGACAACAGCGGCAGTCATTTCAGCTACATACTCCTCATGACCATACTGCTTGTCACCGAACTGCTTACCTTTGACACGGTTCAGACGCTCAGGCGTACCTGTCGAGTGAGTGGCCTCATGTAGAAACGTTGAGTAGTATTCCATACCGTCCTTATAGATTTCCTCCGGCGTACTACTGATGTTGAACTGTGACTTCATCGGAATGACGATACGGTCTTTCGAGGGAGAGAAGGATGCACCAGGAGCCATCTGGTCAAACTGCACAGGGCAGAGCCATTCCTGACGCTGGAGCATGCGGTCAATGGCTGCATTGACGTACATTCCCTTGTCATCACGCAGTTCGGGAGCCTTGAAACGCTCCTGAAGCTTCGCATATTTCTCTGGATTGACTTCTGCAAGATTCGTCTGATCGACATTGAACTCCTTATATACACGGAGGATGGGCGTAGATGTCAGTGCATTACGTTCCTCCTTGGTCATCATATCGATGTCGCTGCGGTCAACCTTCTTGCCGTTCTGGTCCTTATAGAGCATGTCCCAGAAGATGACAGGCATGGACTCCGCACCCTTATTGATGCGAAGTCCCATGTTCTGTGCCTGCAGGAAAGTCATATAGAGCGGCATCTTGTAGCCGTTCATGGCGGTGTCGAGCTGGAGGAAGAAGGAGTTACCACCGTTCAGGGTTCCGCTGGCGATGTTCTGAGGAAGACCGTAGCCTCCCGTACCATCAATCCAGCCCTTTTTCCAGTGACTCTCCTTCATTTCCTCCATCCGGGCAATCATCATGTCGGCAAACTTCTCGATGGCAAGCTGTGTCTGCGGCTTGCTATCGCTATGCTTGTGATAATTCTTTCCGTTCTGCATACCTGATTAAGCTGTTGCCAATAACTCCATAGTCTTTGCGTCTGTCATTTCAACAAACAACTCGGCATTTTCTTCAGTGGGTTCTTCACCATGATCCTGGCACCACTGCTTGTACTCATCGGCATCGTCGCCTTTCATTACGAAGTCGAGCCAGCCAATCTTACCATCCTGCTTCATCTGCACCAGTTCATCGTAACTTTTATTCTGTTCCATTGTGTTCTTGCTTTAATGATTAAACCTGTTGATGATTCTCTTTATAGCTTCAGTCCCAGACTGGTTTCCTGCTTCACCCCCATCTTCTCGTTGATTTCGGGAGTGAGGTACTTGGCTGCCAGCTGCTGACGGGTAGCCGTCTTGGTATGGAACAGCGCATAGCCGTCATCGAAGCTCAGTTCCTTTTTGGCCGTGATGCCACGTTCACCCATGTCGGCAGAGATACGCCACTTGTTGTCCGCGTCTTTTGAGACACGGATATCCTTGATCTCTGCTCCTTCGGGCAGTTTGAACTGTTCGTAGTGTGATGCGAGGTGAAGACGCTGACCAAGGTTCTTCTCCACAAGCTGGGAAGGAGTGGTCACGCGGTCGAAATAAGCGTTCAGGTCATGGTTGGGGAGCGTCGTTGACATCTTCTGCTCACCCACCTGGGCATAGAGCATCCATTTGCCGAAGTTCTGGCTCTGTTCGTTAGCCTCCTTATAGACGTTCATCTTGTCGATGACACGACCATCGGAAAGCGTGTTGGAAGCTTTGTATTCCTCAACAGGAATCTGCTTCATCAGCTTGGTGGGGTAGTAGGTCTGCATCAGCTGTTCCACTGTGCGCTCCTTCTTGCTGTAGGCGGCAACATCCTCTGGAGTCATCTTCTGCGGATGCAGTTCCTTGCCGTCGATCTTGGCGGTAAAGAACCAGTCCTCCGGATTCTTGTTCGACTGGTAGGCATGGGCATGAGTGACCTTGCCACCGTTGACGGTCACCATCTGCGGCTCACGGTGCTGCTTCTCGCCCTGCAGCTCTTCCTTCTTGGGAGCTTCAGCGGCAGACTGCTGCTTGCCGTCAGCCTTCTTCTCGGTCTTGGTTGCAGACTCTTTCGGCTCCTCCTCTGATGCGGAAGCGGCCTTATTCTTACTTGCAGACTTTTTCTTTGGCTGGGTTTCTGCCACGGCCTCGACGGGTTGCTGCTTAACCTCTTGATCCTTTTTCTTTGCCATAATCGTTTTTATTAAAAAGTTTATGAAAGGTAAACTTCACTCAAAAACTGGGTTGTTACTCACCTGCTCATCAGGCGTATTTTCCCATCGATTATGCTTGGAAGCAAGGTGTTGCCACCCTACACCAATCGTTTTGCAACGTGGTTGTTGGAACCTTACCAGACCTTATTTCAAGGCCTGGCAAGTGGGGATATAAAAAGAATGGCAACTTTGTATTCAGGCATATCTTCAAGTGAAAATGCGCCATCGCCTATCTTTAGGCAATCAGGGAATACAATTTAAAGTCCCCACCTTATGGTACTCGGATTCGGGTTACGGTGGTTATAATATTAAAGCGACCCATCAAATGGTGCAACTGATATCTTATATAATCTCTCTCAACTTATTATATAATACAGTGGGTTGATTACAGCTTCAGTTTGGAGCTGTTCTTCTCTTCTTTCTTAACGGTATTCTTTACGTTATCCTTCTTACTCTGTTCATTAACACACTTTTGGTACTCCCAGCGGTTCTCGTCCGTCTGGACATAGCCCATGAAATCGTCATGTTCAAGGTCATACTTGATCTTCATCTGCCGGTTCCATTCATCCATATCGCCATTGACCACCTTAAAGCCCTGCTGCTCACGGAGGTCAACACCTACGACGACCTTCTGGTCACCGACATTCAGTTCAATAGGCTTGCCTTCCTGTGCCTGCTGTTTCTGGTTTGCACCAAGTTCAATGTGGTTAATCTTCTCCATGTCTTTAAGCTTTTCAGCAATACGGACATGGGCGACGCTGCGAGGGATGAGAGCATTGGTCTCTTTGTCGAGCTGGATGAACTTCATCTTTCGGATGCCGTTCTCTTCCAGTTCCTTACGGATGACCTCACCGTTCTTCACACGATTCAGTTCGCGTGGAGTCAGACAATAGTCGTTCTGAATTTCCTTTGTACGCTGGTAGGTAAGCAACTTGACGCTGCCGTCATCATCACGGCTGAGTTGAATCTTCATAGGAATGGCAATCGTCTTACCGTTCTTGGCCTTGATGCGGGCTTCGATAATGGGTGACACCCTTCCATTGATGATCGGATCAACCAAATTCTTGGGCATCGACAGGAATGCATCCCTGCTGATGCCAAGCTTCTCCAACTTCTCATAAGGAATTTCTTCCTCTAAAAAAGAATATTTACTTATCATATTTGTTAAATATTGATTAACTTTGCTGCAAAGTTACGGACATTTTATCAGAAAAGCAATATGGGTAGAGTATTTTTTATGTTTTTATTACTAGAATTGGCATATATCAAGAGTTATGCCCAGTTTTTCACCATTATGCCCGATTCTGGTCAATCAACGAGATTGGCGGATGAAACTGCCTATGGTGACAGTGTAAACATCCCTTTAGTCCTGCATTCAGACACTATAAGGACAGAAGCAGACAGTCTGATGATGGCTAAAAGGGAAGAAAACCTGTTTCCGTCAACCAAAGGCCTTCCTATCTCAATAGAAAAGAGAGTGCCGGTATTTGGACACGTGAGAAACAACCCCCTTTTGCAGCTTCTCGAACAACGGGTGACGGTCTGCCTCCCCTTGGATTACATGACTGTCAACTCCAGATACGGCTACCGAAAGGATCCTGTCTATAGATGTGAGCGTTTCCATGACGGCATAGACTTGAAATGCAACTATGGTAATGTCTATGCCATGATGCCAGGTATCGTCAAGGAGGTTCATCGTGGCAACAGAGGCTATGGGAACTATGTCATTCTCCAGCATGGAAGCATCGAGTGTCTGTATGGGCATCTGAGCGTCATTGCCGTTAATGAGAATGATGTGGTAGAGGCAGGCGACATCGTAGCGATCTCTGGAAATACAGGGAAATCGACAGGGCCACACCTTCATTTGCGGCTGAGGAAAGGAGGGAAAAGCATCGACCCGCAGCCCTTTGTCAACTATCTGAATGACTACATCGATGACCTTCAGGACAGGATAGCGACCTTGAAGTTCGGTGGAAAGCCTGACAGGGAACTGAATATCGAGAACCTTGCCAGAGTGCTGGAGCAATACCATGTCAAATATCCCAAGATAGTTATTGCCCAGTCCCTCTTGGAAACGGGCTACTACACGTCGCGGGTTTGCTGGGAGTGCAAGAACCTTTTTGGCCTGCGCCGTCCAAGTGATGGCAGCTACTATAAGTTCGACCGATGGGAGGACAGCGTGAAAGCCTACCGTGACTATGTGCAGTATAAGTACAAAGGCGGTGACTATCTCCAGTTCCTCAACCGTATCGGCTATGCAGAGGATAAGTCGTATGTCCTGAAGGTGCGCCAGATTGCCAAGACCTTATAACGGCTATCTGAGCCAGTATATCAGCATCAGGTGTAAGGGGTAGAAGGCATAGAAAGCATATTTCATGGCCTTCCCCCTTATAAATCCTCGTTCACCGTTGTAGAGCCAGATGACGGAAAAGGCCATCATGATACCGATGATGCCGTATTCATACATCAGTGGTATGCCGAAAAGCGTCTGTATGTCAGGTCTGCCACGGAACATATAGAAGATAAGCACCAGCCCATATCCTTTCCAAGAGTAGTCTGTGTCAACGAGCAAGGTGACAAGTCCAAGGAGTGTAACAGACACCGCTATTGCCCAATGTTGTTTCAGATTCTCAATGGCATAAAGACCCAGAAGTCCGGCCAACAGCGTAAACAGGACATTATGACTGCCATCATGGTTCAGCAGCAGCCAAGGGATCTCTGACAGCAAGGCAAAAGCAAAGAGGCTCAGCATATACTTCTGTCTGTTCCTTGAATAGACAAAGCCCTCTGCCAACAGGAAGGCGAATGTCGGGAAAGCAATACGTCCGACAGTCCGCATCAGTTCATAGAGATACGGATTGGAACAACCATAGTAATAGGCCACATGGTCTATAGTCATTGAGAGCATGGCGATAATCTTCAGCCAGCTCCCACTAAGATCTTTTGTCATTTTGTTATCCTAAAAAGTATTCAAAAAAGGCTGTCAGACAAATCCGACAGCCGATTTATATCTTAGAGAAGTTCGATGGTTTTCTCCAGTGACTTTAATAAATCTTCTGACTGTTGCTTGGTGGCTTCCATCATGCGTTTATTCAAATCCTGAAACATGTCTTCCGTATGCTTCTCAATAATGATCTTTACGTTATCTTTGAAATCCTGCTGCATATTGGCTATATAGCCCTTGGAGTTTTGCTCCAACAATTGCAGCCGAGCCTTGACATGGCTTTGCAGGGCAGGATTCTTATCGTAGTTTTCATCATCGTCTGGATCAAAGTTCTTACTTAGCAATCTGTTCATATCAACGCTGATAGAGTAAAAGACAAGAGCGGCAACCGTAGAAGTCGTAATCTCACCCCTCTCCATACGCGAAATAGTAAGAGGTGCGCAACCTATCTCTTTGGCAACATCTGCCTGTGTCATCTTCAGGTGCTGTCTTACCTTCTGGAGTCTCTCACCCAGAACCTTCACATCCAACTTCTCTACTAATTCATTCATACCTTACGGTGTTTGAGGGGTTATACCAAGAAGCTCGGAAATCATAGCGTCCACTTCATCATTTATACGCTTGAAATTGCGGTTAAGCATAATTTCTTTTTCCTTATCGCTTGCAAAGTTATACATTTTCGGCAAATTTTGGTAGTATTTCTCTTCCTTTTTGATCTTTTCCATATCAAAATTTGTCTTGCAGAAGTATTTGGTGGTCTTGAACTCCTCCGATTCCTCGATATTGAACACATCAAGAGATGCCTTGTCCGTTGGTGTGAAGTCACGGGCTGCCTGACCAGCAAGCCATCCTGTAGCCATGTCCGCTATCTTGGCTGCAGGAACGAGATAGTCCATCTTCTCCTGAATGGAGGTTGATACCCGCTGCTCATTGATGGTGACAGACTTGGAAGTCTGCTTGGCCTTGCCGAACACGTCATTCTGTGCCCATTCCAGCGTTTCCTTGTTACGGGCGGCACCCATGAAGATGTTTCCGCACGTTGTCAGTATTTTCTGCATTCCGACCTTACCATAGTCGGCTTCGAGCTGCGGCAGTTCCTGAAAGCCCAAGGTAACGGCAACCTTATTACTTCGTGCCGTACCTATCAGACGGTCTATCTTGTGGAAGTAGAGAGTCGGCAGCTCATCGACGATGATAGAGACAGGGATGTTACCCTTGCTGTTCACACGGGTCACAAGACGGTTCAGGATCAAGGCGTTCAGTGAGCCGATAACCTGTTCCTTCTCAGGGTCGTTGGCTATGACAAGATAGGAAGGATGTGCCGGGTCTGAGATTTTCAGGTCGAAGTCATCACCAGTGAACACCCAGTAGGCTTCGGGCGATACCAGACGGGCAGCGTTAACACGGAGCGTACCGACCATACCTTCCAACTGGTCGTTGGCCTTGTTCTTGTAGGCAGACTGGAACGGAGCCATCAGCGACATAATCTTCTCGTCCTGCATCAAGATGTCAAAGACCTCGCTATAGGGTCGGCCCAGAAATGATAGCACATGGGGCATGTCAGAAAACTCCCCTGTGATGGTGTCCGGCTCAACAATATTTCCCTCATCATCCTCATACCAAGCCTTGTCAATGATAATCAGGTCACCGTTCATGTCCTTATACATGAATCCGTTCAAGTCCACGAACATGCCATCTTCATCGGTGGCCACATTCCGGCTATGCTCATCGAGGAAGTCAAGGACGACCTTACCGTTCTCATCGACAGCGTTATAGTCCGTCCAATAACGGGTCACCAGTTTTAGCCGTTTGCCATTATAGAGAATGTAACGGGTCAGCTTCTTGCCATTCTTATAGCCTGTCGGGTGGAAGTTGATGAAGAAGTAGATGATGCTTGCCAGGAAGTTCTCAGCAGAGTTCTGGAAGAAAGCCTCTGAGCCGCCTTTCTTCTCGCTTCCCTTATTCAGAGCCTCCAGCAGAGTGGCCGCAGTCTCGGATGCTCCTGCCAAATCGGGGATATACTTACGTTGGATAGGATTCACGCGGTTGGAATACTCCACATCGGAGAAGTTGACGATATGGAAACCACAGTTCTCAGGCAAATGACCATATCGTTTATTCTTGCAGTACTGGTAGAACAATGTCTTTCCAAGCGTCGGAAACTTGTAGTCATAGACCATCATCGCAAAGCCCTTCGCGGCATGTTGCCGGATGAAGGGATCGATAATGCCGAATGACTTACCAGATCCAGGTGTACCAAGCACAATCGTACCACGAAAAGGATTGATGATGTTGATCCAGCCCTTATGCATACGACGTTTGAAGTAGTACACCATCGGGATATTTACAGAATACTCGTTAGCATTCAAGTCCTCGGACTGCTCAAATGACTCGTTCTCGAAGTTGAAGCGATCCTCACCAAGCTTGTAATTGTAGTAACGGGCGATGCCGTCACCCCCCTGATGCACCAACATGGTTCCAACGATGCTTGACAGGGCATAGAGTACGCGGTTGGTGGCAAAACCGCCAAGCTCGCCTCCCCATAAGCCATGCTGTAATACGATACAGAGGATAATCAGTGAGAATCCCATGACGATAGGGTATATCACCATCGTCTTGACATTGAATCTCAGACTTACCTTCGCCCTTGTACCGATACAGGTAACGGCGATGCAGACCAGTTCAATGAACTTGCAGGATGATACGCTGTTGAATATCTGGAATCGGCCTATCAGTTCCAGCACGAACTGCGTGGCACGGCTCTCAGAGGTGATAGGCAGGTTCATTACCAGCTCGATAATCAAAAAGATATAGATGCAGCTACGGAAGATGTTATACATCTGCTGCTGTTCCTTTGTCTCTTCTGTTCCCATTGCTTATGTCTTTATCAAGAGAGGGGACTACCACTATTGTAAATAGCCCCCTCTCCATCGATTATGAAAGGTATAAGTTTTATCTGATTCTCAGCACTGGACGCACCCTGCCGGGTGTTGTCTTGATTGTCGAAGTCACAAAGCCGCTTCGCACAGCCACACTCAGGTAATACATCTGCTCACTCTCCGATGAACTGCCGTCCTGAGTTGAACTAACATACTGGCCATCGGAAAAGGGTTCGCCACCGATCATGCGCATGGAGTTCTCCACAACAGGCAGCATAGATGCCAATGCTCTCAGCTCCCCTGCCGACGGCAAAGCCCAGCTTGCCATAGGCGAACGGAAACCTGCCACAGCCTCGGCTGCAGGAGTGGGAATCTCCGATACCAAAAGGGCTGCCGTATTCTCGGCACCACATAAGGTACGGCTGTCGCTATCGACACTACCTACTGTCCCCAAAGAGTCTGCATAGGCATAGCTGCCCAATTCATGGGTAGAGACTACCAGAGCCGTGTCGCGGTTGCAATAGAAGATGACACCGACGGCTTGCTGACCATCCGCATCATAGCCCTGTGGTGAAACGACGGAGTTATCTGCCAGCAGAATATTCCCGACTCTCAGGCTTCCGTCAAACTCATCAGTATGTTCCTCGCAGGAGGTCATGCCTCCCATCACGGCTACAGCCATCATCAGCATAGCCGCATTGTTCTTGATATAATTCTTCATATCGCTCATGATTAGAATGGAATCTTCAGACCTATCAGAAGACCGTTGCGGAAGGAATCGCCATGCAGGAAATTAACCTGGTTCTTCTGAATCAATGAAAACTGAACACCAGAGGGAAAGACATAATTGTATTCCAGTCCACCCTCTACAGCAAAGAAGTATCTGCCAGTATAGGCACCAAACTCTGGGCCGAAACGCAGTCTTAGGTTACTGTTCTTGAACTTCTTCAGACAGTGCTTATAAAGCAAACCGCCATCCCAGTAGTAGCCTTTCCAGAACACATCCTTGCAGATCTTGCCACACACAGGGTCACGCTGCCACTGGTTGCCTATCTCTGCCGTCAGTTCAACGGCATTACCATAGGTCAGCTCATGCTCATAGCCCAATGTGGCATTGAGAGTACTGTTGAACAGGAAACCTGCATTAAACGTAAAATACTCGTCTTTCTCACCTGCCATCGCTCCAGTACCCACCAGAAAGGACAGCATCACAAATAATATCTTCTTCATGACGTTTACCTGTTGATGTTAAACGGAAGACGGCGAAGCAATCCCTTGTCGAAGCCATCGGCATTGAGGATATCTTCGTACTCAATGGGGATATAGATGACACGTCCTGAAATCTGACGCTCGGCTATCTCAATCCTCAAAACCTTCTCATCTGGGAATGTCAGCTTAGGCAGGACGATAACGTTACGATAAGCTTTCTTGAAGCTATGCGCACTATTCAGAGAATAAGTCGGAGTCAGCTCAATCGTCTGTGAGTTGGTGGCCTTGGCCTCCTTTTTGTCCGTCAATTTGATGCGTACCTCGTCGATGTCATACTTAATCTTGGTGCGATTATAGAGCGAATAGTCAATGAAATAATAGTCATTGACTGTGTAGATGTTATTCACCACAGCGCGGATGCCGTTGGCGGTATAGTGGATATTGTTATAGTTGGGCTGACTGCCATAGATGGCCCAGGCGTATGCGGCCATCTCACTCTCAGGCATCAGCACGTCAGGGTTCTTGTAGCGTTTCATCTCGTCCAACTGAATGCGGTAGATGCTGTTGGCACAGGCAGGGCCAGCTGTATAGACCACATCATACTGAGCCAGATGACGCTCACCAATGACGGTTATCGTACCCACCAACTCGTGGTCACGCATCCTTGCAGACGGTTTTATCCGCACGATATTGTCAGCACATTGGTTGCCGACAATCTTATCCGTTGACATATCAACCAGTTTGATATTCTCCGGCATGATGACATGCGTAGTCACGTTCTCATTGATGAAGATGACATGGTTACGCTCGATACCCGGCATACAGTTATCGTCTGTCTGCATGGTATAGATATACCTTACCTTGACGGAATCCTTCTTTGCTTCCGTATTCTCCTGGGCATTAGCCCCTGCCGACAGGGCTACCAAGCCCATGACGGCCAAAACAATTCTCTTCATACTGAATTTCTGATTTACTGTTTTACTGTAATTCATAATTTCTGATTTTCTATCTTTCTGTAATTCTGTCTTTCTTATTTTCAGTCTTTCTGCGCATCCTTGTTGATCAGGTAGACGATGGTGTTGTACTTGATACGTGCCTTATTCTTTCGGATATTGCCCGAAATGGCTGTAGATGCGGACTGATACATGTTTTGTAGAGCTTGTAATGCTACTGCCTCGCCACTAAGACCGCCACCATAGCCACCATCCAAGCTGATATTGCTCTGCATGGCCTGCGCTCCTGCATCCTTCATCATATCTCGGAAAGCGGACTCAGGCACATAAAAGCCTTCCATGCCGTCGTTGTCAAAGACAGAGAGGCTGACCTTGATGAACTTGTCCCCCACAAGAATGCTGGTGATACTGGCCATGACACGCTGCTGCCCGAAGCCAGTGACAATGCCATAGAGGTAAGTTCCCTTTTTGAGTCGTACATCCTTGATGATGACATCATCGAGGAGTTTGAAGCGGAGTCGTGTACCCTCATGCGCCTTGGTGGTCTTGTCAATCATCGCCTTAATCAGCGGAGCATCAGCCGCCTGCTGGTCATTGATGGTGTTGAACATCGAGGCACTGGCATCATCGGCTTTCTTCACAACCTCTGGCTTCACCTCGTTCTTCTTACGTTCCTCAGCCAGCCGCTTTCGTTCTTCCTCTGCCTTACGCTCTTTCTCTTCCTCATCAGCACCGAAGGTTCGTTCCAGTACACGCTGCCGTTCAAGGCTGCGCTGCTGTATCTCCTCCAGTTCACGGGCATAGTCATCCATTTCGGCGTTGCGTCCGTTACGGCTGCCAGCACCTCTGCTACCATAGCCGCCACTACCTCCATAGCCGGAACCGCCATCATATCCGTAGGAGTTGATGTGCTTGCGCGACTCTGCCAGACTGCGCTCCAGGTCTTCGAGTTCCTTTTGCTTACGGGTTCGCTTGGCATTCTCGGCATCGATGTCGTTCAGCTCACTCTCTGAGTAGCCGCTCATCGTACTGTCGGCTTCCTCCTTGTCATCACCTAATGCGCCGATGGCGGTATAGGCACCGTCCTCGCTGAAGTGCTTGTTCATTTCAGTCATCTTGTTGCCCATCTCCTCGTTGGCGGCATCAGGCAGTGACATATTGATATTGTCCGTCACCACCCCCTTCTTCGGGTCGTCACTGCCCTTCGTAAACTGCGATATTTCGTAGGCCAGGAATACGATGGGAAGGAGAATGACCAGCGGGAAGATGTACTTCGGCTGTTTCAAATTAAGTTTCTTCATTTGTCTATTGTCCTTTTTCTAAGTTGTTTACTATCAGTTCCAGTTGCTTGTATTTGATGACAATCTGCAGGGAGTCGTCATGCGTCTTACGGGGCATTCTCACCAAAGAATCCAGTTCATGCTTCAATGTCTGGCCTTTCCTTGCCATCTCCTCTACCTGACTCACCTGATAAGCCTTGGCATTCTGGATCTGCTGCATACCAATGAACATGGGTTCCACAGGCTCTACGCCTGTCATGAAGTTGTCAGTCTTGTCAGAATCCGTACCAAAGGTGAGGAATGCGCCGATGATAAGGGAGAACAGGAGGCAACCGACTGTAATCAGCATGGTATCACCCCGGTTCGCATCTGCCCACTTGTTAGCCTTGGCCACCCGCTCACGGACTTTCCATTTGACAAAGAGCCTCCAGAGCAGAATCCTGAAACACCGGGTTGCCCTCGATTCCTTCTTGGCTTTCTTATCTTTTCTAAACAGTCTCATAGCCATCAATAGTCAAGATCCTTGTTCTCCAATGTACGCCAGTTGGTCACAAGCAAGCCATGCGGATTGTTCTGTGTCCTTGGTACAGTCTCAATGCCCCCCACCGTAACGATGGAGCGTTTGACATCACGGGAACGGCGTTTGATAATCTGCGTACCGTAATACTTGAACTTGCGTTCATGCTCGTCCAGATTGATGGAATCACAGATAATGGTACAGACGGCCGATGACGAAATGATGTCGGAATAGAAGCCGTTCTCGTCCATGGCCTGCTTCTGCTTCATAGCCGTACCGTCTGCCATGTAAAGTGCCTTGCCAACCGTCCACTTGATATAGTCATCATCCGGGGGAAGGTTAAAGAAATACTGATGGAAGAGCTGGATATGTGCCTTGGCTTCCATTACGAAGTTGGCCTCCTGCTTGGCGCGTTCGGCCAGAAAAGGGATGTCACCGTCAATGACATAGATTTGTTCCCTCTCATCAGTGACCAGCTTGGCACAGTAGAATACGGTGAAGGCACATATCACCGTGCATCCTGCAATGGTGGCAAAGACTGTCATCAGCGCCAGCCTGGTCTTTTGTTCTAAACTCTGTATTAACATAATGTGAATCGTATAAATAAAATGTTTATATTCTGTTGAAAGCCTCCTTCGCAGACTCATCACGGACAGTTACCCGTCCGCTCGCATGCTGCTCATAGACCTTGCCTCCCTCGGTCTTGCTGTTGATGACAGGGCCATTCAGTCCTCTCTCGCCCAGACTTCCTACTACTCCTGCAGCAGCTGCACCGCCGGACAGAACCATAGCACCACCAGCAATACCACCATAGATACCACCTGCAACACCTGCCGTAGCCACTGAGCCTGCTGCGCTGCCTGCACTGGAACTGACACCACCGGGAATCAACCATGAGGCAACCTCTGGCACAAAGCGAAGGATAAAGGCACCAACGAGCATACCCATTGCATACATGCAGTTAGATCCGATGCCCTGAAGGCCAAGTGCTCCTATCTGACTCCATGTGTTCACCTGACCCTGCAACAACTTGGAATAGGCGGTAATATCCTCCTGTAAGTTATAGAGCAGGATGAAGTCAATATAGTACAGGCACATATAGGTCACAAATCCCCATAAGGATAGAGACAGGTACTTTGAAATCCATTGTGACCAGGCATTACTCCAAGGCGGCACGATGGAAAGTGCAAACATAATGGGTGCGAACATGGCGAGTATCGTCATGAAGATACGCTGCGCCACCAAAATCCCGTAATAGGTCATCTGGAAGATAAGCTCACCGATAAACCTAATGACATCATTGATCCATTCCGAAACCTTGGTCTCTGCTGCCACCGCTGCCTGTTGGGCATACTTGTTGATGGTAGAACCGAGGTTTTCCATACTGTAGATAAGTTTGTCCCACCAGTGGGCATCCTGTCCGATCTCCTGAATCTGCTTGGCCGTTTCTACGCTGTCCTGTACCTCACGTAGCCGTTTCAGATACTCTGCTTGCTTCTGAGCTACTTTGAGTTCCATAGCGGCAACTTGTTTGTTCTTTGCCTTGGCCATTGCCTTGGTGGTGTTCTCCAGAGCCTTGCCAGGCACCTGAAGCTCAGAGCATATCCAACTGCTTGACGTGATACACATCGACAATGCAATGATTCGGGCCAGTTTCATAACATCCATAGCCCTGCGTCCAAGCATCATCATCCAGCATTCGTAGGAGCCGACACACAGGGCCAGTAACAAGCCGAGGACACGGGCATAGCCAACAGTGTCACCAAGGATGGCTGACTTCGGGAATGACTCCATCGCCACGAGCAGCTTGTCAAGGCTCTCATCGATGGACGGCAGTCCCATGGTGAGGAACAAGTCCGATACGCTTAATAATAAATCCGTTGTCATCTTCTATTCCTCCTCACTTGTAATAGTTCTGTGCCATGCCTACCAGATGGGCGGTACGGCTCACCAGTTCCTCCATCTGTTTCTTGGCGTCAATGTAACCCTTCTGACGCTTGGCATTCTCCAGTTCATAGCCGATGCCCGTCTTATGCAGATAGGCAATGTTCTGGCAGATGATATTGTTCTGGCGTGACAGTTCATCGACCTGCGCTTTCATCTTGCCCTTGCTCTTGGTCATGCAGAATACCAAGCCCTCAGAAATGCTGTTCTGCATACGGTTGAAGTCATCCTTGAAGGACTTATAGACCAGATCGACATTACGGTCAGCCTGACGAAGTACATCTTCTTTGTGAAGTTCCTCGATATACTGTCTCTCGTCCTCGACCTTCTTCATCTTCTGCCGCTGCGTCTCTTCCGAGATAACACGCACAGGCATGATACGCTTTACATTGGAGTCCTCCTCTTCAAATTCGACATAAAGTCCGCTATGGAAGCCTCTCCATCTCCAGTGGAGCGATGCCCCGCTGTAGTTCTTGTGAAACAGATAATAATACCAGTCGGGAGCAAAGTCCCATGGGCCGTTCTCCATCGACTTCCATTGTTTCTCCTTCTGGTCATCGTGAGAAATCTGTACCCACTGTGCTGACATTCCCATCGGCAATAGTGCCAAAAGGGAAAAGATTAATAGTTTCTTTCTCATACTTTATTCCATTGATTGATTAGTCCTGTTGCAATCTCATCCGTGACCTCGCTGTTCAGGATGTCCCAGATATAATCATAGTGAAAGCCTCCGACAGCCACAATACTTGCCCAGCAATAGGCACTGTCTATGATGCCTCGCATGGTGTCTATACTTGTCTTGATGGAGTTCACAAGATTCAGTTTCTCGTCCATGGAAGCCTTCATCACGTTCAGGCCGCTGGCAGTCATCGTCAGGTATAGCGCCTTGATATTTTTGATCTCACGGGAACAGGCAAGGTTGGCTTCTGTGAAATACCAGGCTACCATCGGTTTCTTTGTAGAATACTGAACTGATAGTTGGGCAAACTCGGAATACTCCTGAATGAGCTTATACATGCTGCTGGCCGTGTAGCTAAGACTTGCAGCCAGCAGGACATAAGAGTAGCCGTTGGAGAGCTTGGAGTCCAAAGTGGTACGGGCATCATTGAACTTGTTGGCACCCTTGGTCACCAAAGACTGCTCTCCGAAACTGACGGCAATCTTATCCCTTGCAGCATCCTCTTCACCCTTTATCATCTTGTGAAGACTGATCAGTGCCTCGATGGTCGGGAAGTCATTAGGGAAATCAATGGCTCTGGCAGGGCTGAAGCCTATCGCCAGCACCATCAGACAGATAAACATCCTTCTCATACACCCAAGCCCTCCCAGTCGTTAATCAGTCCTTCAGCCATATTCTTACCACTAAAGAATGCAGCCCACGACTGACAGTCGATGGCCAGCAGGAGGTTGTTCATGTCGCTGCAATACTGGCACATCATCGTAATAGCCTCCATCTTGTAGCGTATCTCCAGCAGATGGGTGTAGATTTGGTTGGCCAGTGTCAGACGCTCATAGCGGTCAATGAAGTTATAGCCGTCGCCGTTGCCACTAGCGGCTGTACCTACGTTGGGAACATCCTTGCTCTTCTTGATAGGGTTCTTCACCTTGCCGTTGTTGACAATATCCACGAAATCCTTCACAAGTGACTCTGTTTCCAGTACAATGTCCGTCACCTCTTTGAGGCAGATGACATAGTTCTTGCCGGGCGACTTGTTCATGTATTTCAGTACGACCGGCACATCCTTGAAGATCTCGGCCACACAAGCCCCAATCTCCACATAATACTGTGACTCTGCACCGAAACCGCTGACATTCTCCATCGACATCTTATAGAGTTCCTTGATTGTGGCCATCGTCGCCGTGTACTGCATGATCTTCTGCTGCTTGGAATTGATGGAGTCAAGCCTTGTGTTATGCTGACTCTCTATCAGTTCCTGTGAGGCGGCATTAGCAGTAACGGCCCCAGTCGTCCAAGGGTCAAACACCACCTTCCATCCTGCATGTGCCTGTACGGACAACAGGAATGCGCCTAATACGATTGCTAATCTTGCTCTTACCATAGTGACATAATGTTTTGATGATTATTGATTTGTCTGGCAAAGTCGAGGTACTTTCCTACATTTGCCTTCTTACGGTCTTTCTCGATTTCTATGATGGCCTGTTGGATATTGCCGAAGTGCCGCTCATAGATTTTCAAGGCTTCCTTCTCCAGTCGTTCAGTGGTGTAGGCCCAGTAGCATTCAGGCGGTTCCTCCACTCCGAATACGTCCCAGGTGTCACCACGACGAATCCATACCTCACGGAAATAGGCACGTCCATCCTTGTTCTTCAGACTGTTGATAGTGAAGATCTGCTGAAGCTGCACCTGTGTCAGTCCGAGCTGGTCGGCCACATCCTGATAGTTGTCCTTAAACTTCGACTGGTCGAGAAGGATGGTCACGTCGGCATTGGCTACGACAGCTTTCTTCAAAATGTCCGATGAAAGCAAGTCCTCCAACTCCTGTGTCACCACGCCTGCGATACCATTGAACTTACGGACAGTCTTGAAAAGGAACTGGAGGTAGGCGGCCATACGGGGTGTGGCTACTGCTTTCCATGCCTCTTCGATGATGATGGCCTTACGACCTTTCTTCAGGCGCATCTTCTGAAGGAACACATCCATGATGATAAGCACGACGATAGGGAAAAGGACAGGATCCTCTTTAATCTTGTCAATCTCGAATACGACGAACTTCTGTTCAAAGAGCGAGGCATCGGCATCGTTATTCAGCGTGTATTCCAGCTCACCACCCTTGTAGAAGCGACTGAGCAAAGCCGAGAAGTCGGCAATCCTGAACTTCACATCCTTATCCTTGCAGATCTGTGGGATTCGCTCGATGGCAAAGTCATAGAAGGAGTTGAAGGATAGCGTAGTTACCTTCAGCTTACGGCGGCGTTCCTCCATACGGTCAACCTCCTCGTTGAGTTTCATGAGGTAGGTTCCTTCCATCACTTCAGGAGTCAGACGGGAAAGCTGGTTCTCTGCTGCAGCAACCTCTCCAGCTGATGCGGCCTTGTCGTTGGCCAGATTCTGAAGTTTCTCCACCCAACGGCGTTTCTTCTCCTTCTCCCTGCGCATTTTCTCCTCAGTTTCATCTGATGGCTCAGTCTGCTCGACAGGTTCAACTACCTCTTGTTGCTTCTCCTGCTCTGCATACTTCTTCTCCAACTCTTCCTCAAACTTGTCGTATTCACCATTCATCTTGTGCTTCAGGGTCAGCAGATGGATGATGTCCTGACGTTCCTGCTCGGTGTACTTCTCGAAGGGATGGAAGTAAGCCTCGTAATATTCCACGATGACCTGGTTCACTACAAGTTCCTCCACGTCATCCGGGGCTTTCTCACCGATATAGATGAGGAAGATGAGGGTTTTAAGGAAGTTCTTCTTCTCTCCGAAGTTATCGTCATACTCCTGACGGGTAATCTTGAACGGATTCATGGAGATTGGCCGTTCCTTGGAGTAGGTGATATAGGTTCCTTTGTAATATCGGCAGATGCCTTCATAGGAGTCACCTGTATCGACCAACACAATGTCGGTGTCCTGGATCAGTAGCTGACGAACCACACTGTTCATATGAAACGACTTACCACTACCAGATGGCCCGATACAAAGGAAGTTGGCATTGTTGGTATGCTTGACCTTACCCTCCTTACCCGTGAAGTCGATACCGATGGGCAGTCCGTCACGGTCAGTATAATAGACCAAAAGGGGTGATAGTTCCGTCTGCTTGGTATGCTCCTTGAAAAAGAGACACACAGCAGCATCCGAAAGTGTCAGGAAGAGGTCATAGTCAGGATTGAAGGTGTAGGCATTGCCGGGGAAGGATGCCTGAAACAACTCCAATTGGTTATAGGCTGTGCGTGACGGCATGATACCACAGCCATAGAGTTTTGTCTCGATGAACGATGATACAGGTGTGACCTTGTTCAACGGACAGCTGACGATAATGTTATAGTTGGTGTTGACCAGCAATTTGTTATCTGCTGCCAGCATATCCAGAACAGCGTCAATGTCTGCCTTGGCAATCTTGTTGGAAGGGTCAGGCATGGATCCGTGACGTTTCGACTTGCTCTCCAGCTTGCGCTTCAGTTTCTGCTGTGCAGGAATCTGGATGACCTGATTGTAGATGATGCAGTCTGCAAAGGGAACATTGGTCATGAAACCAAACAGATCGGTGGCGATGCGGTAGCCATTGATTGGAACCGGCAGAAAGGGCTTTACCACTGTCGGCATGTCGATAACGTCCACATCAACTAGTGAGAAAGAGCGCACGGCACGGTCGCCGATGGTCAGGAACTCATCACTGGCCTTGAAGTTGTTGACGCTGAAAGCACCATCCTTGAAGTTGATGGTCATGAAACGGTGCAGATAGTCGGACACATCGTTCTTGTTCAGCTTGTAATACCAGATGTTTTTGTCTGAGAGGATGTCGCACACCTTCGCCACCTTTGCATGGAAGTCCAGCCACTTTTTCGGGTCGTACTTGACGAACATGTTTTTTCCTGCTTCCTGTGTGATGATGAGAAAGGTGCGGATGTCAGTATACTCCCTGCCCTCGAAATAGCGGAAGTAACTCTGAGAGAGGAACTCCATTTCGGGCGGGATGTCATGATGATAGCCTCGCTTGCAGAAGATGTCCTGCTTCTGGAGGGCATAGCCCTCACCAAGCGTCTGGACGATATTGCTCAACACGTCACAGAACTGCATATATAGCTCTGCATCGGTGCTGAAGCGAGGCACAGGGTTCTTTATTTCGAGAATGACAGAGCAGTCGCCTTGCTTCGACCAGAGTACGGTGTTCAGATGCCTGCCGCGCTCGTCGTTGATGTCCTGAAGCTGGGCAAAGAGCTTGTCAAATGGTCTTTTCTTGTTTGCCATTGACAGTCGCTTTAATGATTGTACAGGCCTTGATAGACGAAGATTCCCCTGTCGTGCCGCTTGGCATGGAGTCCGCTGCGCTGCTTGACGTATATCGTGATCAGTCCTGCGATGGCCAGCACAATCATAGCGATAAAGCCTGCCAGCTTGCCAATGAGGATGGAGAACACAATAAAGCCGATGAACGACATTCCTATGGCTCCGGCAGCATAGGAAAGGAACCTGCCTCTGATTCCCATGAACTCCAAAGGACGCTGAAGCCCTTTGAATACGGGATAGCCGTTGTAATTACCTTGCATGATAGTGATTCTTAAAAACAAAGGAAGGAAATGCCCTGCTGTCGAAAGACGATGGCGAGGGCATCTCCTTTTGTCACGTCCTGCTTTACTTGAAGAACATGGGAAGAGCCTCCGACATGGCGATGAATGCCACGCATCCGCCAATGGTCATCATAATGGTCTTCTTCACATCTTGGTCGCCGTTCTGCATCTTGAAATAGACGTTGAAGGCACCCACCAGCACGATGACGGCTGCGATGGCCTTCATCAGGTTGGCTACAGGGGTCTGATACGACGAGATTTCCGTCGTGGCCTTGGTGAAGCCACCTGCACCCTTGCTGCTTGCATAGGTTGCGACGGCACAGAAGAGGAACATGCCTACGAATGAGGCGATGCGCTTCTTGGGGAGATTCTTCCAGCCCTGCTGAAGGGCGTTCTTAATGGGGTTAACTACTTGTAACATAATTGTTTGTAAATGTTTTAATTTTAAATTCTATGTTACAATTTAAAGCACCACGTGTAGTGTGGGAAGGGAGTCTTAACAGGACTTCGGAGCATCAGCCCTCTGGCCGAACTGCGGCATCATTCCCACTATAGCCGCTAACAAGTTAAAGTACAATATCAAAGCTGTCTGCCAGCTTATGCGGCCTCTGGAACCTCGTTCCAGTCGGCAAGGAGCTTACCGAAAGGACAATCCTTGCCTTTTTCTGCAAGTTCGTCCACCTTGGGTATCAGCTCTTCGATTTCAATACCTCCACTCATAACTTCTTGTTCTGATTCTTCTTCCTTGGTCAGTTCCTTCTTCTTGTCCTTTACAATGTCCTTGGGATGGAACTCGGCAGCCTCGCTGCTGATGTCGATTTCCTCTTCCTCGACAGCGGCCTCCAAAGGCAGCTCGTCCTTCTTGAAGAACTGGTCGTAGGAAATCATCCCGGCATAGTAAAGGATATAGCCGAAGAAAACAACCGTAAGTAAATTACCGAATGTCATACTTTTCTCTGTGCATATTGTTTGTTATCCTGTTTCCTCCGTCTCAAATCCACAGCCTGCCTGCCAATGACAGGACAGGACTGCGGATTCTCTGAGCGAAGAAAATGAGCTTATGTAGTTGCAGCAGGAGCGGGTGCGTCAAGACTCTCCACGTTCCAAGCTCTGTTGCTGCCATACCAGTGACCGTCCTTCTCGTCGGCGCGAGGGTCGTAGCTGACCTTTACGCGCATCTGCTCTTGAAGGGCATACTGTTTGATCTTGTCCTCCCCGAAAACGTCAAAGAGACATCGTTTGGGGTACTGTTCCTCGGTTTCCAGCACATACTGCTGGCTCTTCCAACCTCCTCGTGCAGAGGTGCCGCTCTTCTCTGGCAACACTGCGATAATCTTACCTTGAATTTCCATTTGCTTGATTACTTTTGATGTTTATTACTTGTGCCGGATGGTCATGCACCCAGCCACGTTTGCTTGTAAATCACTGCCGGTACGCTCCAAGGGGCGAAGTCCAGTCCTGCCTTACGGGCATTCTCTTCACGGTGGCGATGGCGCTTTTGTTCTGGAGTGTAGTAGATGGTGTTGCTGCCTCGCATCACGATATAGCCGTCATTCTTCAGCTTGGTGCGGTATTTCACCTTCCTGGGGTTGGTGACCAGCTTGATATTGGTGTGCTGGTCCAAGCCAAAGACAATACGCGCACGTTCCTTCTTTATCAGTTTCCTGCGTATTCTGGAGCGTATTTCCTTTTCCTGTTCCTTGGTGCGGGTCAGGTGGAGTCCTGTGACAACGCGTCTGACAGTGCTCTTTGAGGTGTGGGTTGCCTCGGCTATCTCAACCTGTGAGAAGGTGGGATAGAGTTCCCTTACAGTCTCTTCATATTCGTTCTTGCTCATATCCTTGTCATTTTAGATGCTCATATCAGACTGTCGTGCTGCTTGATGCACTCACGAAGTTCCTGCTTGTTCAGTATGATGAAGGAGCGAAGGATGGCGTTTATGGTGTCAGTGGCTGACATACGGTTGATGTCGCAAGCCTTCAATGCGGTCACAATGTCCTCGTCAATCCAGTACATCTTCCGTCCGTCTTTCTTCACTCGGTAGCCATAGCCCTCTCCACATTTCAGAAAGGTGTTCCACCACTCGTTGCCCTCCTTGGGCATGGCGGTTGGTGTTGGCTTATGCTCAGTATTCACCCTTGCAATCGGTTCGGCAACTGGCTCTTCCTGCGGCCTCTGTACGGGGGCGGCATTCTGTTTCTGCCGTCCCTGTACGTCAAGAACGATACCCTCAATGTCATCGGGTAGCGTCATCAGGTCGTCCGATGTCATTTCATTTGTCTTCTTTGCCATGGCCGTTCTCTCCAAATATGTTGTCATAGATGCAATCAAAGGCAGGTGTCACAATGGACTTCTGGGTGTCCATCAGTCCCATCGTGTTATATCGCTGCATTTCCACACGCTGTTCAATCTTGGGGGTGACGATGCCGAACTTCGACCACTGCTCATCGGTCTCAGCCCAAAGCTTCTTTTCCCTCTCTGTGCCGTAACGCTTGTCGTGCTTGTTGACGATGAAGAATATCTTAGTAGCCATCGACTGCACACGCTTCTTCAGCTGCAGGATGAAGCCAAGGAAGGTCACGGTGGAGTTGATGGAAGTGGTCTCGTACTGATACGGACATACAATATAGTCGGTCTGTACGAAAAGGGGAATAAGTCCCTGTTGGGCGAGGTTGCCGGGCGCGTCAATGAGTACCACACCATTAAGTTGGCGCAGATTCTTCATCAGGTTCTTGACATTCTCAGGGTCTGCGATGCTGAAAGCCTGTACCTTGTACTTCTCCTTCTGGTCTGGGTACTTCTTGTAGTCGGCCTTACGCTTCTCAAAGATGGTCTGCTGACCGTCGCAGTCAATAACGATGGTTCTCTTGCCTCGGTTTACCAGATAGTTGGCAAACAGGGTACACAGTGTTGTCTTGCCTACGCCGCCTTTTTGGTTGGCAAACGTGATGATTGTTACTTCGCTCATAATTAATCGTCAATTTAAAGATGAATACTTGTTCTCTTCACTCTCTGAGACTGCCGATAGTGACAGTCTTGACAGGCTCCCTTTTTTGTAGGCCAATTCTTATGAGGAGTCGGGCCCCAGAACAAGTATTCGTTGACGATGTACCAGTCATCACACACCCACTTTCGGGTGGTCAACCATTGATTTCGGGTGCAAAGTTACGCATAATAATTGAAACTGCCAAACAATTATTCAGAAATTTATAGTTTTGATATTTAATAATATCTAATTTTCTTAATTTTATCACATTAGAATACACATTATTATAATATTAGACTGTTTATCGGCTATTATAGCAAGGGAGTAGGAAGGGCGTAGCTTCGACGTTCGATAGGCCAAATACCTACAGTTGACTGTCTGGCCAGTCCTCAAACTCCAGTTCAAGCTCTATCCATCGAGTCTTTTCATCTTCAGTTTCTCCCCTTTGATTGGAAACGCCAAGACCCAAGAGGCGAATTGGGTGGGAATGAAACTCTATCTGACGAAGCAATTGCTTGGCCAGAGGCAGGATGTCATCCTTTGTGTGGAGGATATGTTCAACTGTGATGCTACGGGTAATCTGCTGAAAGTCCTGGAACTTGATTTTAAGTGTCAGGGTTCGGCCTTCAAACTCATTCTTTGCGATACGACGCTCCAGTTCGAGGACAGTGTGGTAAAGCTCAATGATGGCAGCCGATTGGTCACTGATGTCCTTTTCAAAGGTTTGCTCACAACTTACTGATTTGCGCTCCCATTCGCTGATGACAGGTCGATTGTCAATGCCGCGTGCGAAGTTGTAGAACACTTGCCCCATTTTACCAAACACTTCTGTTAACCGTTGTTGCGACTGGCTGCGCAGATCAGCACCTGTGAAGATACCCATGAAGTGCATCTTTTCTGCGGTCTTTTGCCCTACACCCCAAATCTTTTCTACCTTTAGTTGGGAGATAAAGTCGAGTGCACGGTCTGGATGGATTACCGTAAGACCATCGGGTTTTCGCCAGTCAGAGGCTATCTTCGCCAGGAACTTGCAGTAGCTTACACCTGCCGATGCCGTCAATCCTGTAGTTTCAAATATGCGCTGCTTGATTTCCTTCGCTATATCAACTCCAAGTTCTATTCCCTTTTTGTTAATTGTTACATCAAGGAACGCTTCGTCCAGTGATATGGGTTCTATCAGATCAGTGTAGTCATGGAAGATCTTGTGCAGTTGTGCCGACACCTCCTTATATCGTTGGAAGTGCGGTTCTACGATGATAAGCTGCGGGCAAAGCCGTTTGGCTACCTGAATGGACTGTGCCGAGTGAACGCCAAACCGCCTTGCTTCGTAACTGGCTGTGCTGACAACTCCACGTTCAGCATCATGGCCAACCGCAATCGGCTTGCCTTTCAGCTCCGGATTGTCGCGCTGTTCCACAGCGGCAAAGAACTGATCCATATCCACATGGATAACCTTCATGGGTGCAAAGGTACGAAAAATATGTTGATTATTTGGCGGTTTCAAATAATAGTTGTACCTTTGCACCCGAAGCATCAAGAGCAGTGCCTGAAAGGGTGACTCGCCAACCGAGCTTTAACTTAGCCACGGTGGTCAGTACGATGCGGAAGATTATTATTCACTTCAAAAACAAAAAGTTATGCAACAGCAAATTTATTACACGAAGTATGCCCTGCAGTTCGCAGACATGCAGATTCCAGAATTAGTAACAGTATTCAATAGTCAAGTTGGTAATACCGGCTGGACAGGTATGCGTGCCTATCATGACCAGGCACTCATTGACGAGTTTCAACGTCGCGGCATTGATGTTTCTGCCGTTTATGACGGTAAGGCCATCACCTTTGCCCATCCTGTCAAGTACGATATTGCCGACAATCGACTAACCACCATCGGCTGAGATTCTCTCTCAATATCAGAACCCCACCCTTGCCGTCTGCTCTTGGCAACGGTGGATTTTATTATTTGATTCACCCATATGCATTTTTTTATAGTTTTTGTGTCAGAAAACTCATAAAAAAATATAAAAGTGATTGATTTTGAACAATAGTATAAACAAGAATGCGAGAAATTGAATTTAATTCACTATCTTTGTGGCAATAAAAACTATAAATGATGGAAGACGTTAATCGCATAAAGCTGGTGCTTGTTGAAAAGAAGCGAACCAATAAATGGCTGTCGGAACAGATGGGAGTAACTCCATCCACTGTATCCAAGTGGTGTACCAATTCCTCTCAACCAGATCTAAGTAGCCTGCTAAAGATTGCAGACCTATTAGAGGTTGATATCAAGGAACTGATAGTTCGTGAATATAAGTCATATCTCCTATCTCAGGAGGCTAAATAAATAGAAAGCAATATATAATGAGCAACATAAAGGAATATCAAAGCGCGGTTGACGTCATAAAAACCGCGATTTTACAGAGTCAGGCACGGGCTGCCAAGGCTGTCAACCAAGAACAGTTGGCTCTTTATTATGGTATTGGTAGATATATTTCTATGAATACCCGTAACAAGAATTGGGGAACTGGAGCAATAGAAACCATTAGCAAGCAGTTGCGCCAAGACCTTCCCGGACTACGCGGATTTGGTGTGTCGAGTCTAAAGAACATGCGCATCTTTTATGAAGCATGGTGTATGATAGAACCAAATTCGCCAATTGGGATTGGCGAATTGAGTGGAAAAGCATCAGAAGCAACTGAAGAATCTAATGAATCCATTGATAGTCAGGTAGATACAATTCGCCAATTGCAATTGGCGAATTTCCCGGATTTCCCATTGGCAGAGTTCCTTAGCATTAGTTTTACGCATCATATCCGCATACTGGAGAACGCAAAAGACACTGATGAGCGTCTTTTCTATATACGATATTGCCATAATTATAAGCCCAATACTGAAGACTTACCTGGTATTATCAAGAAGCAAGACCTCTATCACCATCAGGACAAGATGCCCAACAACTTTCTGGCCACCATACCTGATTACAAGCAGGCTTATCGAGCCATTCGGATGTTCAAGGATGAATATCTGCTTGACTATATCAATGTAGAGGAGTTGGGTATGCACGACGAGGACGTGGATGAACGCGTGATAGAGAGCAATATCGTTCATAATGTGAAGAACTTTATCATGACCTTTGGGCGAGGGTTCTCTTTCTGCGGCAGTCAGGTTCACTTCGACAAGCTTGGGCATGACCACTGGATAGACCTCTTATTCTTTTGCCGGGATCTGAATCGTACCGTGGTGTTCGAATTGAAGAACGGCGGTTTCAAGGTGGGCTATCTTGCCCAGCTGAGTGCCTATCTGCGAATACTAAACGACGATGACCGCCGCAGTCATGAAGAAGCTCCCATTGGTATCATCCTTTGCAAGCATGCCGACAAAGAGTATGCCGGATATATCATGCAGGATTTCAAGCAACCAATGGGTGTAGCCACCTACAAGACTGCCGATGAAATGGATCCAGAATTGCTGAAAGCCCTGCCACCTAAGGAAGAACTACAGCGCGTATTTGAGGGGAGTAGCAAGAAAGAAGAAACAGAATAGAACATAAAATATAATGGCTGCAATAGATCAATATATAGAGCGCATAGCTGACGAGAGTCTGAGAGGAGAGATTCAGATGGAGTTGGCGCGCCTGATGAAAAAGAAAAGTTTTGGACTGGTGTTTGAACACCACATGCCTGATAACCTGTTGACACCAGAGGTGCCAATAAGGAGGGGAACTAATGTGGTGATACGTAACGGAAAGGTAAGCGATGTGTATGAGGTGCAGAGCCTTACTGATACAGAAGCCACTTGTGTCCAGCTATCCACGATGAATGAGGTGGTTCTTCCTTTGGCAGATTTAGTTGCTATTGCACAGCGTGGTGATGTCATCTATCCTTATCTAAAACCAATGGATAGTGTGAAGAATGCACCAGATAGTGAACTCTGGCACACGCTCATTGAAGCCGATAACTATCATGCATTGCAGTTGCTAGTATATCTATATGCTGGACAAGTGGATTGTATTTATATTGATCCTCCTTATAATAAGCCAGATTCACACGATTGGAAATACAATTGTGACTATGTGGATGGTACGGACTCTTATCGTCATAGCAAATGGCTTTCAATGATGGAAGCAAGATTGAAGATTGCCAAGAAACTTTTGAATCCGAAGGACTCTGTGTTGATTGTTACTATAGACGAATTGGAGTATCATCATCTTGGATGTCTGCTCGAGCAATTGTTTCCAGAGGCAAGAATACAGATGATAAGCACGATGATAAACCCGGCTAACGTTGCTCGGGTTGGAGGCTTTGGACGAAGTGGTGAATTCATCTTTTTTGTATTATTAGGAGATTGCACGCCACATCAATTGGAATTAGGAAGAGAATGGGTTTCAAGCAAAGGAAGAACACATACTGGATATGTTAGATGGGATTTACTTAAGAGGTCAGGATTAGGTGCATCAAGAAGTGATTCACCAGGAGGCTTTTATCCTGTTTATATAGACCGAAATAATATAATTAAACTTGTAGGCGAACCATTACCTCCAGGTATCTCGAAAGCAGAAGAAATAGAAGGCCTCTATCCGTTATTACCTATCAGAAAAGATGGTAGCGAAGGTAGGTGGCAATGGACATCAGATACTTTCCGTGAGAGACAAAAACAAGGTCGTGTGAAAATAGGAGGGAACTATAAAAAGGGATATACTATTTATATATTGAAAGATGGTGAATATAACAAAATTTTATCTGGACAGTTCAGAGAAATTGGGAGAGGGCCCAATAATGAAATCATAACAGAAGGGAGTGACAACCATAGTGGCTTATTTAAGGCTGTTCCTGGAGATATATGGAGAATTTCAAGTCATGATTCGACGCAATATGGTTCTAGATTGCTAAATAGTATAATCGGAAGTAGGTTCTCTTTCCCCAAGTCCCTCTATGCAGTTCATGATGCACTTCGTTTCTTCATTGCAAACAAGCCAAATGCTCTGATACTGGATTTCTTTGCAGGTAGTGGTACTACACTTCATGCCGTAAACTTGTTAAATAAGGAAGATGGAGGTCATCGACGCTGCATTATGGTGACAAACAATGAGATTGGTGAACCAAAAGAAAAGGAGCTGATTCCTCAGGGAATTAAACCCGGCGATGAAGAATGGGAAAAGTGGGGCATTGCCCGTTATGTGAACTGGCCTCGCACACAGTGCAGTATTCTTGGTATTGACATAAACGGCAAGCCTATAGAGGGTGAATACTTCACCTCGCTGACAGAAACCAAGGAGTTGGACCGCAAATTTACACAAATCAATTTCTTCCCAGCGGGAGCAAACCAGAAGCACAAGAAGTCCTTGGTATCTCTCATCAACAAGCAGAAAGAAGTAAAACTGCCTACAATGACTGCTGATGTGCTATTCCTTGTGTCAGAAGATGACAGCTATAATGCCTCCATTCTCTTTGATGTCACCAAAATCGACGATTATCTAGAGGCTCTGGAAGGCAATGACCATATTACCAACTTCTATATAGTGACTGATAAGGACGCCACATACCGTCAGGTCAAAGAAGAAATAAGTCAACTGATGGGCAAAATAGAAGAAACCGTTCCTGTATCAATGTCCATGAAAGACGGCTTTAAAGCAAACGCTACATTCTTCAAGTTAGGCTTCTTGGATAAAAGGTCTGTGGCTCGCGGACGTCAGCTACAGGAACTTCTGCCTATCTTATGGATGAAAGCTGGAGCTAAAGGCGAATGTCCGACCAATGTCGAGGGAGAATTTGTAATTTGGCCCCAAAACCACATCGCCATCTTGAAAAAAGAGTCATGTTTCCGTCAGTTCCGTAATGAATTGGATAAACATCCCGAAATAGAGGTTGTCTATATCATTACAGACAGCCAGAACGCTTATCTCACAATGATTGATGAGTTGAGAGAATTCAGGACTTATCAATTGTATAGAGACTATTTGGAGAATTTCAGAATTAACTACGCAGCAAAATAAGAAGAACGGAGCAATATGAATATAGCATTAAAACCTTTTCAGAAACAGAGAATGTTAGAGCTGCGCAAAGTAGCAGCTATGGCTCAGATGAACTGGCAACACTTTGGCCAAAAGCAGATTATCTCTTTTACCGCTCCTACCGGTGCTGGCAAAACCATCATGATGGCCAGTTTCATTGAAGCGATGATGTGTGGGGATGAGGAGGGCATGATGGCACCAATGCCTGAAACCATCTTTATTTGGTTGAGTGATGCTCCTGAACTTAATGAACAAAGTAGGCAGAAAATGATTAAGTTCTGTGATAGATTGGTGCTTAATCAATTGGTTACTCTTGACGATAGTTTCCGAGGTGATAAGCTTGAACTGGGGAAGATATATTTCCTAAACACCCAGAAACTCAACAAAACCAGTAAGATGACTAATACTGGTGATGGAAGAGACTGGACGATATGGGAAGTCATAGAAAATACTATTGAGGAATATGGCAAGCATCTAGTGCTAATTATTGATGAAGCACATCGTGGGGCAAAGACTAATCAAACCACCATCATGCAGAAATTCGTGAAAGGATTTGAAGATAAAGCTGAGAATCAGAAGTTACAAGCCCTGCCGTTTATAATTGGTATGAGTGCAACTCCAGAACGTTTCAATAGTCTTGCAGGTGCCAGTCTCTCAACACTGAGCAAAGTGGTGGTGACTCCCAAGGAAGTGCGTGATTCAGGACTTCTAAAGGACAAAATCGAAATTCACTTCCCTGAGGAGAGCGTTATTAACAAGAACATCGCCGTGCTTCAGGCTGCAGCTGACGAATGGAAAGACAAATGTTTGCATTGGTATAACTACACCGAGAAACAACACTACCAGAATGTCTGTCCCATTTTTGTAGTTCAGGTAGAGCCAGCAGTTGGCAACAAGATTTCTGCTACTGACTTGGATGAGTGCATACGAGAAATAGAAAGACGTACTGGCGAGAATTTTGTAGAAGGTGAAGTGGTTCATGCCTTTGGTGATGCTGGTACAATACCGATTAATGGTATTGACGTGCCGTATTGTTCTCCCTCGTCTATCAATGATGATCGAAAGATTAAGGTAGTTCTTTTCAAAGAAGCTCTTTCTACTGGCTGGGACTGTCCTCGTGCAGAAGCGATGATGTCATATAGAGTGGCCAAAGATGCTACCTATATAGCACAGTTGCTGGGCCGTATGATTCGTACACCACAAAGAATGCGTATTGAGGTAGATGAATCTTTGAACTATGTACACTTGTATCTGCCGCATTTTGATGAGAATACAGTAGAGGAAGTTGTTAAGAAACTGACAGAAGAGGAAGGCGGAGCATTGCCAACAGATGTGGAAGCTATCAGAGGAGGAAATAAAACCTCTGTTGTCATGACAACAAAACGCCCCGTTGCCCATGTACAACCAAGCAATCAGGCAGGAAGTACACAGTCAACTTCTTCTGGTTCCACTGTTCATCAGCCGGTGAATCAAGTTCAGAACACTCCTGGAAGTGAATCAACTAAACCTCAAACAACCATTCCACAGCAGCCTGCCACTGTAGTAAGAGACGATGGTGAGCATCAATCATCCCATGGTGGCCATCAGTCTTCTGAGCCAAATGATAAGCAACCTGAAATGGAATTGTTTGTAGAGAATGGAGAAAATCCTTCACAAGAGAGCCAAGACCCATACGAGGCTGTTAAGGATGCAATCAATAACGCTGAGATACTGACTTATGAGGTAAAAACGGTTGCAGTCAATAAAAATTATGTCCGTTCGCTTTTTGAAATGGCTCGTCTGGGTGACATGACAGGTATGGACGAGAAATTTGCTGCCGTTGATAAGGTGAAAGATGATATTGCAAGGCTGATCCACAACTTTATTTCAGAACTGAAAGCTAAGGGTGAGTACGAAGCTCTTGTGGACAAGGCTCTGGAATTTCAGCTGAATACCATTAGTGTTGAACTATATAAAAGCGGAAGCAGTTATGATGTGCAGCAAGGACCGGATCTTTTCTCCAGGACTGATGCTGGTTTGCAGCGGCAATACTTCAATGCTGAAATTCTACTCTGTGGCGAAGGCGTAGGCCAACGATATGCAGACAATTATGAAACCGATGATTATGCTAGTATGTATGATGTCATCCTGTATGTGGCTGATAGCCATCAAACTGACATCCGAATGGATTATGCCAAAGAAGAATTCAATAGGTTGGCAGACCTTTATCGACCAAAATCCAAGAACATTCCTGAAAAAGACCGTCAGCGATACAATAGTCTGGTAACAATGGGAAGTACCATTTCAAAACACCTGTTCCATCTGCCAGAGACCATCAATGTGGATTTGGACAATGAGGGTGAAACCTGTACTGACCACCTGTTTGTTAATGCTGATGGAACAGCAACATTCAATCTAAAAGGATGGGAACCTATCACGCTGGAAGAAGAGCGAAAGAATCCCTATTTTGTTTGCTGGCTCCGCAACCAGGACCGCAAGCCCTGGGCATTATGCATCCCATACGACTATGGTGGTGAGACACATCGTATGTTCCCTGATTTTCTGATTATCCGAAAGAACGAATACGGGAATTATGAATATGGCTTGCTGGAACCCCACCGCGATGACAAGAAAGACAATCTCGCTAAAGCAAAGGGTTTAGTAAAGTATGTACAAGCATGTCCAAATGTAGATAGGGTACAGATGCTACGTAAGATGAAAACTTCGTCAGGCGAGAAGATGCTGAGACTGGAATTCACTAGACTGTCCGTTCAAGAGAAGGTGATGAAATGTGTAGAGGAGTCTGACTTCGATAAGGTCTTTAACGCTGAAGGGGGGTACGAATGAATTGGATCATACGAACCTGGATTATGTGTAGATAAAAATCAAGATCTGGCAAATGAGTAGCTTGGGTAGTATATTTAGGGAGTTCTGCAAATTTGTAGATGAACGTATTTTCCCAGAGGAAAATGCGGGGACCTATGTTGCCTTTGTTGTTGACCAGACTTTTGTTGACGAGTTCTGCAAGTTACACTCTTTGACAGAAGAAACACTAATGGATGCTGTGGGGAATTGCTTATATGACCAAAGACGAGACACGTTGTTCGTAAAAGGTATGTTGGCCATTCAACTATTTGCCGCATCTAAAATGGCTGAAAGCGATAATATATCTGCCAGGAACTACCGATACCGCTTATCGCGCATTCTGGATTGGGACATCACACAGATGGACGAATGGTTAGGAATGTACCAAGACGGACTTTGGCATTCGCTTTACAAATGGTGCGACCAACACTATTTCCAAATTACCAAATGTGAGATGAAGTCTGGGCCATGGAAAAATGTTCAATACCCAATAAATCAAGCAAGAAGGGTCTTCTCAGAGGAAGATCTGAAATACATAGCCGCTTGTTTCGTAGAAAAAGGGCTTTCACCTACTGATGATTTGCAAAAGCGTGATTTTAGGAAAATCATATCAAATACAGATATTGTTCTAAATGCTCAAACTCATCATGGAAGGGTCGTCATAGATAATTCTGTCAGACAAGAAGATTATTATGATCAAGTCTATAATTACTTTCTCAGGTGGAATGGAGAATATAAAGAAAGGAATGGTAAACCTAAAAATGTTGTAAAAAACGGTTCTAATCAACTTTTCATGTATCTTCCTGATGATTTTCGCTATTTGGAGATGCGTACTGCAACTCTTTCATTAGAGAAGAAATTTGATTTGGCTTCAACCTCATATGACATATTAGCAAAGAGTTACCATTTTAAACGTAATGGTATTATCCTCTTTAAACGAGACGATGTCTATGATAATTATTGGCAGGAGACTTGGAACTTGGAAGGTAAAGAAACAGAGGGGTTGGTCATTTGTTTCCCACAGAAAGAATCAACAATTCGCTACTACCTGCGTCCCAATATGATATACCACAACAAGTATATTGAGATATTCACGATTAAATACGATACCTATACACGAGGGTTCTTTGCTGATAAGCGCTTCTATGAGTTGTTTGGCGGTTTGAAAATTGGCCGACAAACATATCTGAAGGGAGCTGCTCCTACGCTCAGATTAGAATGGCCAACCAAAATTTGGATTGACGGAAAGGCGTATAGTGAAGAGGAATGTAAGGGCGATATTTCTCTGAACCATCTCCCAGAAGGACACCACTATATCAAAATTCAAGATTATAAGAAACTCGAATTTGATTTAGTGATGGCTAATGCCAATACCTGCGACTGGATGCAATCCTATTTCCAGTGGCACTTCGACAAGCAGGGGGCAACTTGGGAAAGCACCCAGGAAGAGCAGGGCATTGTCGGTTTGGATTATCCACCAATTCAGCAAAACAATATAAATGAAGATGTTCCAACGTTAAGGCGATGGTCAAATCAACTGACGTTCGGACAACACTATGAAGGAGAAGCAAATATTACTTTACGAATCATAAAACAATCAGAACTATGACAGAATTTGAATATAACGAGTATAAAGTGGTCGGATATGTAGACTTCTTTGCTGGGAATCCCAATGCAAAAATCGAGGTTGTTGGATACACTGATTGGCGTAATAATTTTACTCCATTAAAAGAAAGTGAGAGTCTAAAACTATTTCCTCCATATGGAAAGGTTTTTGCCCACAACTTTGCTGAGAGATATTATGAGACAAAGGGAACGCTGGTGTGTATAAGCGTCATACCCAACGAAAAGGTTGGCGAAGGGTATTATGCCTATATCTGGAACAAATCTGGAGGCGTTTATGAATTCGGTGCCAGAGTAAAAAAACTTAAGGGAGATTTCACTGCTAACGGACAATATAACTATACTTTGCTTGAAGAGAACAATCTACTAAATGTTGAACACGACACTTTTGTTTCTTCTGGTGGATCGATTTATCTGATTAAAGCGGATAGCCAAGATAGGCTGATTTCATACTGGAAAGAAAGTTCGTTGGACACACTAACTGTTAATGGTAGATTATTTGTAACAGATACCGCTAAAGGTGGTGAGGACGGTAAAATTGACATCACTACTGATGAACAGCTACAGGAATGGTTTATGAAGAATGTCTTGAAGAAAAACTGGAATCAGATCTTCGAAGAAAAGACATTCCGCAACGTGGAGCCACTGCTGAGAGAAGCCTTTGCAAGTTCAAAGGGACTGGATGGTCTTGTCATTAGTAGTAGAATCAAGAGGCTTACTCACATCACCAGAGCATTAACAATTTCTTTTGAAGAACTGAACGAGTTAAAGACGTTACCTTGGCTTAAGGATTCTATCGAACAATCAATATCTGTACATCGTAAAGCGTATCTTGAAGAAGTCGAAAAAGAAAAAGCGAAAGAGCTTCAGGAGATACGTGAACGTTATGATATGGAAATTCTCCTTGCTAAGGAACATGCAGAGGAAGAAGAGCAAAGGCTAAAAAAATTGATAGGGGATATTGACGAGACTTATCAATCTAAGCTTGCAGAACAAGAGAGGTTACTTCAAGAAAAGAAAGTGGAAGCAGAACTTCTTGAAGAATCTATTGCAGGCAGGCGGAAGGATTTTGCAACATTCGAAGAAAGTATCAACCGTCTAGAGGAAAGGAAAGAGAGAATTATCGAGGATTTTTCTGTGGTAAAAGAAGTCCTTGGGGTTGGAAGTCATTCGTCTGCACCAATTTTGCAAGCAGAGAATGTAACTATAGAAGATCTAGACATTGCGAGTGATGCAATTCCTGTATATCAAGCTTTCATCAAGTCACTTGAAAACGCATTAAAGACGAATCGGCTTACCTATTCGATGGCAACCGACATAGGAAATCAGATTGCTCTGTATAAGATTATGTTGGTACCCGATGTGGCTATTGCTAAAGTGATTGCTATTGCCAGCATGAAATGCCGATACGCATTAGAATACGTAAGTGCTACTTGGAAGTCATTCACTGATTTGTGGCAAAACGGATTGGGACAAATGGTTGAAGAATGCTATAGAAATGAGGATATTATGCATTTCTTATTCTTGCAGAATATAAATCTAACCTATCTGCCAAACTATATGATGCCGCTGATTGATATTCAGCGGGACATCGTATCAATGTTCCCAGGAGTAAACAAAAAGTTCCCTGCAAATTTGCGTATCATATGCACTCTTGCCAATGACGATGTTATGCCATTGGCCGAAAACTGCATAAAACATATGGGCTGCATTGATAGAAGTATAGAAAAAGATTTCTATGGAAGAATCGAGATTCCAGAGAATACGAATATAGGTTATTTAACTCCGAAGGTCTTGGAAGAAGCTGGTAAGTCTCTTAAAAACATACCAAATTATTATAAGAGCTATCTTGAAGATGAGCAATAAGGAACGATATGAAATGCAAAAGCTTCTGTATGTTTGGTTGAGCAAACTCGGAAGGAGAAGTCTGGATTCCATCAAGACAAGTTGTGACTATCTGGTAGAAAGTCACCAGCTCACATCGAGCAATCCTATCTGGGAAATCTTCTGGCCATTGGTGTTTAGTGGTGTTGCAGACCATACAGGAAAGGGCTACTATGCCTTGACAGAACCGCTCATATTGAAGTTCGAATCCCATTATTACCATATTAACAACATCCCCGTTTCGGAAAAATTCAAAGAGGTATCTGTCGGGATTTATATCACTGAGGGTCTAAAAAATGAATACGACATAAAAGAAATTGAGGTTGATTCCAAAGCTATACTTAAGAATTATCCTTCTGTCGATAAGGTTGTAGATAATTTCTCTAAATCTATACAGGACGAGAAAGAATTGAAGTATTATGATTGGAAGAATAGAATTGGTGTCGCAGAATTGGAAAAGGAAGGACTTAAGCGATTCTTCTCTTATCCAGCCAAAGCATATATGAGAGAATTGCCTGACAGAACAATTAACCCTGATGCATTTGCCATTGCATATTGCTATGGCAGAGCTATCAGTGGGGAAGGTAATGGCACTTACTATAGTGAGCAAAAGAAACTTGTTTCCCCTGCATTCGCAATTCCTTTTACCCTATATAGGGTTCTTCAGTTAGAAACGATGAAAAGGAAAACCCTGCCGGAAAAAGAAGACAATACCTATATATATAAAGGTGTGTCCTCTTCTGTGGTTAAAGAATTAAACCGAATACTTTGTAATTCCATACGATATGAATGATCCAATAAAGATATTCTCCGATATACGCCACGCATACTTAAAATACATTAGTAGTGGTTTGCCATTCTTCAGGAAGGAGTATGGTCAAGAACGCGATAAACTGATGGAAGAAACAGGTACTATTTGCCAGCCTCCCATCATAGAATTGGTAACAAAGTATCACGAGAAAGCATCTCTGAAAGACTTTTGCACTTCAGAGAATGTTTCTCAGGAGCTTAATGATTTTGTCAATACCGGATTGTTTACTAACTCTGGCCACCAAGAAAGGAAATTGTATGATCATCAGTATTCTGCCTTGAAAGAGGCTTTTATAAACAGAAAGCATATTGTTGTAACAACAGGCACAGGTTCAGGTAAGACAGAATGCTTCTTGTTGCCCATAATCGCTGATCTAGTAAAGGAGTCAAAGAAGTGGGAAGAGTCAAGACCAAGAGCCATGCGAGCAATGATATTGTATCCACTAAATGCTCTTGCGGAAGACCAAATGATTCGTTTGAGAAAAGCGCTAAACAGCAGGAAAACGGATGGAACTGGCGCATTAGATTGGCTTGATAAGTTTAGGAACGGACATCGTTTTTACTTTGGCAGATATACAGGTGCCACTCCTGTGAGCGGTACGAAAGAAAAGAGCAAAAGCAGACTTGCTGAGGAGAAACGCCTATTAACCAAAGATTGGATAGCTGCTAAGAATAGCCATGATGGAGACTTACTATATCATATCCCGTGCATGGAACAAGATTCGGCAGAGATGTGGGATAGATTTTCCATGCAGGACAATGCACCTGACATTCTCATCACCAATTACAGCATGCTTAATGTAATGCTGATGCGTGAGAACGAAGCGGACATCTTCGCAGATACTAAGAAATGGCTTCGAGAGGATAGAACAAATGTTTTTCATCTTGTTATAGATGAATTGCATACCTATCGTGGAACGGCAGGAACGGAAGTCGCTTATCTTCTAAGGGTCTTATTGGATAGACTGGGGCTGTCTCCAGACTCGCCCCAAGTTCAGTTTCTGGCAACGAGTGCTTCTCTTGAAGAAAATATGCAATCAATAGAGTTCCTTTCGGAGTTCTTTGGTATCGAAAAGGAAAGTTTTAAAGAGAAATTTTGTGTACTGTCCAATCCTCCACAGCCTTCTGTCAGAAGGCCAGATGTGGCGTTGCCCATTGCAGAATTGGTTAGATACGGCAACGGAGATGAATCTGGAGAAGACGACGGAACACTTCTTTGTGTCCTTGAATGCAATGATTTCTATGAGATTACAGAGAAGTACAAGTTGTTAGACTGGCTGAGATTTGCACTTAGTACCCCCAAAGGCATTATACCAAAGGATGTTGAGAAAATAGGCGAGGCTTTGGGGATAGAAGTAAGTGATAGGCTTCCTGTTGTGTCTGCTGTAATCAAAGTAATATGCAAGAGCGTATGGAACAATGCAGCGGTTGCTCCGATAAGAGCACATTTCTTCTTCCGAAATGTAAGTGGATTATGGGCATGCTCCGATCCAAACTGTACATGCGTTCATGATGATTATCAATTTGACGGCAGAAACATAGGCACTTTCTATAAGCGCCCAAGAAATATTTGTTCATGCGGTATGAAAGTGCTGGAGGTACTTGTCTGCGAGAACTGCGGTGACGTGTTTTTAGGCGGTTATAAGATAAACAGCAATGGAAAATCTTTCCTAAGCGTAGAAAAGCCCATAACTAATGACTTCGCAAGCTATTGCGTGCTATGGAAAGGCAAGGCGGAATCAAAGGATGGTTGGAAACGTGTGAACTACAATCCGGCAACAGGAGAGGTGTGGAACGACATGGATGGTGAGTATTCGCTACATGAGCAGATGTCTGATTCGGAAACTAAATTCCCATCTAAATGTCCACAATGCGAAGTGGCCTATAAGGTTAAAGACAGCAACAGTTTTACCCCAATCCGTCATCACAGTACAGGACTCCAAAAAGTCAACCAAATACTTGCAGACTCTCTTATTAGAACGATGAAGAATGCCAAAGAGACGAATACGAAGGTGGTGTTGTTCTCCGATAGCAGACAGTCTGCCGCAAAATTGTCAGCAGGTATTGAACTTGATCATTTCCGTGATGTGTTACGATGGGCCATATTAAATGCCCTGAATGGAAGTGATGAAGCGATTACCTTCCTAAAGAAATTCAGAGAGACAACACCTCCATCAAGGGAAGACATTGCTAAATTCATGAAACTGTCGCAGGACGAGAAATACAGAGACTATGCTCAAATTATAGATTGGGAACAGAAGCAGTGGGCCACCGAAGACCAGATAGAAAAGTTAAATGCTTTCTTGCAGTCATCCAGCGGTCTGAGAATAGGCAATATCGAGGATGACGTGTTCGAAAAAATTCTGTCATTGGGAATGAATCCCGCTGGTCCAAAACCGTCTTTCTCTGAAAATCCTGCTGCCGGTATCTGGAGTGATCTTTATGACTTCAACACGCTGAAGATGAAACCAGACCCCAGTGATAGTAAGAGGAACTTTAACGATGATATACATTTCTCCAATAAGATAGAACAACTTGGCAGTATTTTCTCTAATAAGAGCGGTTCTTTTGAGGAACTGAAACTTGGCTATCTTGCGCCAACAAGTGATATTGACGACCCGATAATGAGGGAACTTGTCTGTTCTGTTATAAGAATTTTAGGTGAGAAGAAAAGGATCAAGGGATTCCCATCAAAATATCCAGCTACAGACAGTTTCCCAAGAGCTGTGCGCAGCCTAATCAAAGAAGTCTATCATCGGAGTGATAAGATCTTTATTGATGGGATAATTGATAAACTCCATCAGATTCTGCGAAGTAGAGAAATCATCGACAGAACTGTCACTCTATTAACAGGTGACGGGCTTTCATTTGTAAAGGCAACAGCTGGTTCGAAATATTGGGTGTGCCCACGGTGTAAGACAACTCACATGCATCATGCTAATGGTGTCTGTATTAACTGCCTGCACAAATTGGGAGAACCACAAATTCTAACGGAAGATGAGATTAATAATCCTGATGATTACTATCTCACTCTGTTAAAATCCACGGAGAATGTATATCGCTTACATTGTGAAGAAATGACTGGACAGACTTCCAAGGAGGATTCAAGGAAGAGACAACGACTATTCCAGGAAATCTTCCTTCAAACGGAAAATCCAATCGTGGATGGAATAGACCTTTTAAGTGTGACAACAACAATGGAAGCAGGTGTTGATATTGGCTCTTTGTCTGCCGTTATGATGGGTAATGTCCCGCCACAACGATTCAATTATCAGCAGCGTGTTGGTCGTGCTGGACGAAGAGGGAATCCATTGTCTATTGCACTTACGGTGGCAAGGTCATTGAGTCACGATCAGACTAATTTCATGGAATACAATCGAATGGTATCTGACACGCCTAAAGATCCATATCTGGAAGTTAGGACGCACGAGATAGCTGAGAGAATCATTTTCAAGGAAATACTATATGCCGCATTAAGGAAGAATGCAGGCGGTAGCGATAGTGTTCACGGTAACTTTGGGCTTATAGATGCATGGGAACATAACAAACAGATTGTTGAAGACTGGTTGGCAAAGAATAAGCCAGAAGTTAAACGGATTATTTCTGTTGTAACGAAGGGTACAGAGATTTCCGAAAAGCTAAAGAAAGACATCTTCGATTATATTTATATTCAGCTAATTGACCGAATATCGGATATTGCATCAAGCGATGATTATACGCAGGATTATCTGAGTGAACGATTGGCAAATGCAGGTTTGCTGCCGATGTTTGGCTTCCCCACGAGAACGAGAAATCTGTATCTGAGTGAACCCAAGAAGCTTCCGGCTGAAGATGTTGTATCTCGCGATATAGACATGGCTCTTAATTCTTTTGCTCCTGGTCATGAAATCGTTAAAGACAAAAAGGTGTTCAGAGCTGTAGGGGTTGCGGACTACGAGTATAATAAAGCCACTCACATTGTTCAAGTGAAGCATAATTCGCTAAACAAATATCGTCATCCACTCCACAGATGCAGGAACTGTGGTTATTCAACCATTAGCGACGAAGACGGTAATTGTCCCGTTTGTGGTAATGAGATGGAGAGTGTAAAGATCTGCTCGCCATTAGGATTCTGTGTGGATTACAGTGTCAAACCCGATGACTTCAATGGTAGTTTCGACTGGTATTCACCCAATAGTGATATTAAGCTTGACTGTGAGCAGTCTCTCTCTGAATGTCCGCAAGTTGCTAATATGACTATCAGGAATAATACAATTCCTTCGCAAGGACTTGTTCATTTGGTAAACGATAATAATGGTGACCTGTATAACCTTGGCCGGAATCAGAGGGGCATTTATGTATCAAGAGATGCCTACCCTGAAGAAATTGGGCGTTCAATGCAATTAGACTTTGAATCGAAGTATGCATTTTATTCATCCAAAACAACGGGTGTACTTACTTTATCAATTGCTAAAGTTCGCGAGGATATATGTCTGTCACCCGTCTTTAATGAAAACCAGAATAGTTATGCGGTTCGCGCAGCCTTCTTGTCATGGGGATATTTGGTGCGTAAGGCTATATCATCCTATCTGGATATTGATTCGTCAGAACTCAATGTAGGTTTCTATATTGTGCCTGCAACAAAGCGAGCTGAAGTATTTCTCGTAGAAAGTTTGGAAAACGGAGCAGGCTATTGCAACTATCTCAGTGGTAGGAAATATCATGATGTTCCTGAGCAAGCGATTGTATCTCCACTAGTTGAAGGAGGTGAGGTTTATGAACAACTCACCTCAAAGAGTCATGAGGAAGGGTGTACGTCATCTTGCTATGATTGCATAAGAGATTATTCCAACCAAAGTGTTCATCAGCTGCTTGACTGGCGACTTGGTCTTGACATCGCAAGATTGGCTAAGGATAGCAGGGCGAAAATAGATTTCTCGGTTACATATTGGCATGATTTCGTGTTCGGAACGATTAATAACATGCTCATTAGGAATAACTATACCACTAAGGTGACAGAAGGAACCATCACAGGAAATGATCCTTATGGAGAGAGATTTATCTTAGTACATCCGCTATGGTCCGAAAAGTATGTTAATAAGCTAATAGGGAGACTAAATGGTGTATACCACAAGCCTATCTCCATATTCGGTTTGTCTAATTTGAATGGATAAAGTATGAAATGGATGCTTATCGTATTGGTCATGGCAATGAAGATTATTAAATATGAATAGGATATTACAATTTTATAACTACGAACAATGTTATGCTCACTATACAAAACGTATTATGAGCATCCGACAAGCTAAGATACGCGGAGAGATTATCGTGGCCAAACCAGTATTGTTGCTAAGTATCATTGATGGAATAGATGCAGATGTATTCCCGAGTAATTACATCAAATTGGATGATTGGCTGGAGAGGCGATATTCTACATTGATGGAGCTGTACATGAAAGACTCTCAATTTGACAAGCCTACAGACGTCTCCAATCCTTTCTGGCATCTGCAGTCAGATGGATTTTGGCATTTGCAATGTTCGGGGAAACCACAGGAAGGTGTAACTCCATCAAGACTCTGGCTGAAAGAAAAAGTTGTATTGGCTTTTTTCGATGATGATCTTTGGATATTGCTGCAAAATAAAGTCTGGAGGCAGAAACTTCGTGACTATATTGTTGAACAAAAACTGACAGATGACCGCAGGCTTGGTAAAATTGCGGCAGAGGGGTTAGGTGCAATCGCAGCTTTATTGTTTGCAGCATAATTAAAGAATTAAACAGAAGATAGGAATTATGAGACATAGAATAAAAGCAGGTAAGATAGGCTCGTTTACACCTGAAAAACAGAAGGTGGAGATAGAGCTACTGGAGAACAGAGAAGTCGCTGACGAAGTGGAAGAAATCTTCGAGGAGGATTCGGAACTCAGCAATGATGACGAAGCTCTTGCAGCGATGGAGTTTTACGACAGCCCAGACGAAATGGGATAAAAGAAACGATTCTGTACAGACTCTCCGCACAACAATGCCATTAGGACATGCTGATATCGATAGCAGAAGAAGATGTTAAACCATTTAATTATATAAATATGAAACGGGTGCGCAAGATTTTCTATATTGTATGGACTTTGACGCTAATTCTATTGCTTAATGTCTCCTGTAAACATATTCCAACAAAACCTCTGGTGGAATATGATTCAGAGGATACAAAGATTCTTATTATTCAAACAGATACAGCTGCTCATGATTCCGCATACATTTCAATTGGGAATGTTTATAAGAAAGTGTTGCCCATTAAAGATACCACAAATATATCTGTAAGGGAGGCTTTAAAATCACTAAATCAAATTGAAGTGGCATATCAATTAGCCACTCAAAATTATCAATTTGAAATAAATGTTCACACAACTCGCACAAATGACACCACCTTCATTTACAAGTATAGACCCTTTGACATTAAGCCAATTAATGTGGCGCAAGTGGTGTCTGGCCAGTGTCGTGGGCTATGTGATGTTAATTACAAAAGGGATTATCATGGAAAGATCAGACAATGGATATTTAAAAATGATTTAACGCCTGATAGTGCAATTATTGAAAGAACAAATTCAATATTACGTCAATTCAATTATTCCGGGAAAAACGAATATAGTGCAAAAAATGAGGCGACTCCTATTGTTACAAGTTTATCTGGCATGAACTTTAAGTTTAATGCTCAATTAGAAGGGGAATATTTCTATCTTTATGCCTATCCAAGTCAATCTGGGACACCCATTAAATCTTTTGTGGAATCAAAAATAACGAAGGGGCTTGTTGATGCACATAAATCTGTTAATGAAGTTTTTTCATGCAGCAATAGTGGTGGTTCTGGACCAAATGTTATATTTTTGATTGGGATAGATAAAAATTGGAAATATGTAGCTCTTCCTGTTGGCATTGTCGTTATAGACGACATTGCTCCACACATAAATGCAATTGGACATGCTCCAACAAGGTATAGAGGTTTGCTGGGGTACAGCAATTATAGTAATTACAGTAATACTTCAAGCCCCTCTTGGCCCAGATATGTAACTTTAAAAAGTCAGAATATGCAAATTAATATTCCAGATGTTTCGGGATTAACATCATCAGTTTCCGTTTCTTATGGAAACTTTGAGGGAAATGATTATTTTGGCTACAATATTCCTTTCTATATATCTGTTAATGGGGATGTCAAGTCTATTACTATAGGCTCCCATAAATTAGATGCTCATTCTATAAAGAATGGTGAATGTATACGACTTCATATGAAGAAGTTACATATAGGTGATAATTCTATTCCATTATCAGCGATAGATTCAAGAGGTAATATAGCGACTAGTTCCTTGTCGATTCCTATAGTGTCGATAAGGAATAATTCTTCATATCATGACAACGATGATTATGATGATTTGGAAGATAGAATAAGTGATTTGGAAAGTAGAATGGAAGATTTAGAATAGAAAAGTATTGGAAAGAAGAGTAACGGATGTTGATTGAAAGAATATAATATGGGAAAATATAAAAAGTCATCAATGCATGAAGGGCAAGATAAATTTGCTCGACTTATGCGCCTTGATCAGTTGCTTCGCAATCCTGAAGGTCGTACCCTTAACGAGATCAGGACAGACCCGCAGATTGACGATATTAGTGAACGATTGCTTCGCGACAATCTTAAGGAATTGGAAGATAAATACGGTGCTGTTTATGAAACCACATTATATAGAGGTAGAGAACGTTTGTGGCGATACAAAGACACTAATTTTTCTATTATGAAACAAACCTCTAAGGATATGGAGATTATTCGCCATTCACTTGAAAACCTGAACTTATTTAAAGGGGATCCACGTTATGATATGCTTAGGTTTTATTTAATGGGTTTAGAAAAAGGCGTTTCAGAAAACGGTCTCAGTTTCATGTCTTTTGATAATAATAGTGAAGCGATGGGACTTGAATATGTAGAAGACATATTAGAAGCCATCACTCATAAGTACCCTCTTAAGATGCGGTACAAACCATTCTCCAGAAATGAGTTTACAAGCAATATCCACCCCTATCATCTCCGCCAGTATAATAGAAGATGGTATGTATTTGCCTATTCTGAAGACAAGGAAGATATTCTGAATTTCCCCTTGGACAGGATAACAAAACTCGAACATTTAAGCAAACCATATATCGATACGGATATAGATTTTGACGAGTATTTTGACGACATTGTGGGAGTATCAAACTACAAAAACACCGCAGTGGAAAAAGTCGTTTTAAAGGTTAGTAACAAAAGTATTGATTACATCAGGACTAAGCCATTGCATTGGACTCAGACTGAGCTTAAGGAACTCGGAACGGAGAGCCACACTTTTATACAGTTAAAGCTAAAAGTTAACACAGAATTAAAAATGCTTCTATTCTCTTATAATGATGCAATCGAAGTTGTGGAACCTTTGTGGTTGGTAGAGGAGTTTAGGAAAAAAATAAAGAATATGAGCGACATTTACAAAGTATGAAGAAATCCTGCACACTAATTGGTAAAAAACATTATACCTTTGCAAAGTCTCTGCAATTGTTTGTATACTTGCGAATGATGCCACAAACACCTATGGGCAAAAAAGACGGTGATGTTCTGCTAATTTTATAATTATGAATATATTTAAGAAAATTATGGGTTCCTTAGAGATGGAGAAGAAGATGGAGGAACTTAAAAAAATATGTGATGAGTATACATATAAGAGGGATCGATTGGTTAAACTCGCTCAACAACTGTTTGAGAAACGTAAAGGCTACGTTAACACCATTTGTACAATCGCTGAAGAATTAGAAAATATCAGCGGCTTACCTAAATGGTGTGAGGAAAGCACGAATGAATGGTTTGAGAACATCCGGGACTTTCAAACTGCTGTAAAATATGAAAATGACCCACAGAAGTTTGAGGAACTTACTATAGAGTCAGGAAGAGCTGCGGCATATTGGGCTGGTGGTGCAGCAGCTGCTGGGGGCGCATTAGGTGCCTTTGGTTCTACTGCGGCAATGTCAGTAGCTACCGTTTTAGGCACAGCTTCAACAGGTACTGCTATCAGTACTTTGTCTGGAGCGGCGGCAACAAATGCAGCATTAGCATGGTTAGGAGGAGGAGCTGTCGCTACAGGAGGTGCAGGTGTGGCAGGTGGAAGTTTTATTTTAGGACTATTTGGACCCATTGGAGCTGCGATTGCTGGTGTCAGTGCTATTAGTGGTATTGCCTTGGTTCGTTCAAAAAACAGGAAACAAGTGGAAAACATAGATAAACATATAGATAGCATCCGACATGACATTCAAAGTCTTGACCAAAAGATACAGCGACTTTGTCAAATTATGAATAGAAGTGACTATAATAATGAAACTCGTTTAAAGCCAACGCTAAAATGGATAAAAAAGATTCAGCCTAAAAAATATAAAGAATGGAATGACGACCAACGACATGAACTGGAGAAATTGGTTAATGTTGTATCGAATACAGTTCAATTAATTAATGAAAGAGTGTAATATGGAGAATGACTATTTACACCTAACCAAGGAAGAACTTCTATCCAAAATTACCCAGTTAGAAATGGAGATTAACGATCTTCAGCAACTAATGGGTAAAGTTAGGGAGCACAAACATAATTATTCAGAAGATTTTGGTTTGGTAGTGGTTGCTCCCATAGAAGGACTGGTCAACGAACTATTGATAAACAAAGAGGTTTTCACTGAGGATGAGATAAGGGACATTATTGAATCATATAAAGCTTCAATGCAAATGCATGGAGCATATGAGTGCTTGGGCTGGCCTGTTGATATCCAACTTAAGAGAGTCAAAGAAAGTATGGTGCCGCAAATAAGAAAAAATGCAGCACTTTATACATCAATTTTACAACGGAAAATTGAGTTTAACGACAAATGGTTAGTAGGTAAATTGCAAATGGCGTGTGACGAGGCTACGCACCTTTGCGAGAATTTGGCTAATATAGAACATTTTGATTATGGAGCTGCGACACCATTCAGCATCTGCACTGAAATAAAGAAAGTCTTTAATGATGACAGAAGGGCTTCTGGATATCGCGGTGAATCGTCAATCTACATTGATTATTTATTTGGAGAGTTTGCTGATTTAAAAGTTAGCATGAATGAAAAAGGGTTTCGTAAATATGTGCTTGGCAATATCATAAAAAATCTTCATGAACATGCTTTTAAAGAAATAGATGAGCTTGAATTATCACATAAAATTATAAATAAGAAATTTTCGTGGTGGACAAAGTTTGTCGTTAAACTTCTTCCCTATTCTGTAAGGATGAGATATATGGCAATGTATAAAGATGTTGAAAATTTCAAGATTCCTGAAAAAAGAATACGCATATCTATTCGTCCAAGCCAAAAAGATTCTCAAAGAGTAGATATCATCATAGAAAACAACGGTAAGCCTTTCTATGGTAATATCGAAAAAGTCTTTGAGAATGGCATTGGAGAAGGAAGTGGAATCGGTCTATATTCTGCACAACAATTTTTAAATGCATATAATGCGAATATTACCATGTTCACAAATGCAGATAATGAGTATAAGGTCGGATTTATAATAAATACCCCAATATTATGAACTTTAAGTATAACGTTTTATGGTTGGACGATGAGCCTATCAAGGCTTTGGAAATTATTCGCCAACAAAACCCGAGTGTTAACTTTGAACAAGTTAACTATGTTGATGTATGCGAAAGAGTCTTGGTATCGGAGCCAGAAAGGTATCATGCCGTTATTCTTGATGCTAATGGTGTAAAGTCAGACTCACCCGACAAAGACGCTAATAAAAGTGGCTTCCTGGGTTTGGTAGATCTAGTTAGGGAAAAAAGAATTCCATTATATATATATTCCGGCCAATTACTTCGTGCTTCTGATGGAGATACAGCTGATGTTATCTTAGAATATTTAAAAAGTAAGGGACTTGAAGAAGGGAAGACTATTTTTTATAAATCTGGAGCCCCTTATAATATGATAGATCAAATCATTAGCGATTTAAATTCAAAAAAACACTATTATGTTGGCTATGAGTATCTACTGGATTTCTTTTCAAATGGTTGGATTGAAAACAAATTCAAGACAGAGTTTTTAGATAACCTCATGGAGTTCTTTCATAATGAGGACTACGATTCAGCGCATGGAAACCATATGAGAAATATTACAGAGCAAATCCTTATAAAGGTAAATGAAGAATTTGATCTTGTTCCAAGCTTAAAAAAGGATGACTCTAGCTATTATGCAAATATAGCAAAAGCTATAAAGTTTAAGAAATTGGATGAATCAGAAACAATCAGTGGTCCATTGCTACACATGATAGAACTCAGCAATGCACGTAGTCACTCCGCCTTGCCTGAGGATGTAAGAAAACTCTATTTTGACTCTGATTATGCCACTTTCTTTATTGTGACAGACTGGTTCAACCGTCTAATGTCAACAATAGAGCAAGCGAATACAAATTCAACAGACAAAGAGGATATTGCTGATGCGCAGGATCTCATGAATTCGAAAGACGCTCAATTAGCAACAAGGCAACCACAGATACAAAAGCCTCAGACCCATGAAACAAGGAGTGGAATTGTTGTTCAGACTTACAAAGAAAGTGGCCGCACCTACTGCGATTTAAAAGTAGAGATACCTAAGAGATGGAAAGATTATAGTGAACTACTTATCACAGGGGTTAAGCCTAGCATGAATCCACAATCCAAGACTGTTGGATGGTTCCCGTATTGTGCAGAAGTCCCAAAAGACGAAAAACAGAGTGAAGATATTCACCAATCCACATTCAGTTTGGCAGACATCGCCAAAATAGGTAAACTCAAAAAATAACAAATAGTCTAAGCTCAATTTGGATAACTATGTAGTATGAAGTAATGCTGCATAGTTATCTTTATTATATGTTGTATCTTTGCAACGTCAATCAGACCAGTAGGCGCCAGAGTCGGTTGATGCCACAAGCCACCCACGGGCAGAAAAGACGGTGGAGAAATCTAATTCATGGTTATAATGAAGAACGATTTCCGAGAGACTATTAATGGTATAGCTTCAACGGCAAGTACCGAGTGTACAAATAATCAGCAATGGACTAAATACCATAACAAACATGGTCATGGTTTTGCTGCAGAAGATGCTAATGCCTTTTGGGACAGAATGCATGGTAAAACTGTGGAAAAAGTCGGTTATGACAATTCTTTAAATGGCCCAGACCGTATTTCAAACGGTGTTATGATACAAACGAAGTATCATGCAAACGCATCAAAGTCTGTCGCATCTGCATTTGAGAATGGTTCATACAGATATGGTTCCATGAAGTTGGAAGTCCCCCGAGACCAATATGACGAAGCAATTAGACTAATGCGTAGCCGTATTGCAAACGGAGAGGTACCAGGCATTACTGACCCGAAAATGGCAGAGCAAATGGTTTTGAAGGGACATTACACCTACAAAGAAGCGGTTCGTATTGCCAAGGCAGGAAATATCGACTCCATTAAGTTCGATATTCAGACACAGACAGTTGCTTGTGCATTTGCATGCGGACTTTCATTCACAGTTACTTATTTTTCTGCGAAGTCAAAAGGCATGTCCCATATAGAAGCTTTGAAAACAGCATCGAAACAATCTCTGGAATCTGGTTGCACAACGATGATTACCGGAGTCGCCGCTCAGCAACTCCTCAGGACGCAAGTCGGTAGGGACTTCGCAGCTAAGGCTACTAAAGCCGTTAGACCGCTTGTTGGTGCTGCTGTGAAAACGGAAGTTGGCAAGCAAATGATTACAAAAACAGCATCCGCTATTGTTGGCAGGCAAGTTACTGTTGAAGCTGCAACAAACGTTTTAACCAAAGCCTTGCGCACCAATGCCGTGGTTAGTAGTGTGGTTTTTGTTGGAACAACTATTCCTGATACTATTAAACTCTGCCGCGGTAAGATTTCTGGAAAGGAATTTGCTGAAAATACTGTTTCAAATGCCGCTAGTGTTGGAGGAGGATGGATTGGTGCTAGTGCTGGAGCTGCTGCAGGTTCTATGATTTGTCCGGGAATAGGTACTGTTATTGGTGGTATCGTGGGAGGATTGGGCATCGGCATGGGAGCATCTATTGGCTCAAAAAAAATCTTTGGCCTTTTCTCTTGATTTACTACTATTATTCTTATTATCAATTATCTAAATCCTTTTTATTATGAGACCAGATTTCGACCTTCAATTTCTAGCAAACTGTGAGAACAATGATCTTCGCACACTTTGTGACATTCTTATGTACAACAATAATGGAGAAATCCGTTTCTGTGAGTCATTAGCAAATACCGATAGCTATAATTCATGTTATCCTGGCAACATGAAGGGGATGTGGAAGGATCTCGCTTCTGAACTGCAAAGCTATGGAGGCAACACTATTTTAAACTTCTTTCGTGATGGACAAGGTCCGAGATATGAAAGTATCGTTTATGATGTCTGTAAGAAGATGGGAGTAAAAGATATAGCCAAGCATGACACGGCGGAAGATATGGAACAGAAGCTGCTCATCATGGTTTCATCTAAGGCAATAGGTGAAATGACAGAGGAGCAAGTTCGATCCATAATGGATGAATGTGGTATTATAGGGTACGCATATTCAAGAGCAGGACTTGTTGCAGCACTCTTGGCTCTCCAGGTAATCAATAAAAGGCTTTTTATAATAGTAATCCATTCCGTCATGCGAATGCTTTCAGAGATTTTGTTAACTCGTGGCATAGTCATAATTGGAGTGGGTACCCTTTCAAAAGGTCTTGGCGTATTGTTAGGCCCTATAGGCTGGATTATGCTGACAGGTTGGACTATTTGGGATTTGATGGGACCTGCTTATCGCGTTACAGTACCTGCTGTTGTCCAGATTGCCTATATGCGAGTAAAATATCAGGCAAGTATTAACTCAAATTCTCATGTAGCATGATGACAGCATTAGATATTATGCATCCAGAGGATAAGAAGGCACTCCAGATGCTACAAAAGATTCCGTTCATTGATAGCGTATGCCGTTCACTACTGAAAGTTGGCTATGAGCGAATGTTTAAGGGCGAGAATCTCGCCATGATGATAAAAGCCAGTTCTCATTGCCTACCTAGAGTATATAACCTCATGAAGCTGACAACCGCGAGAATAGGTTTAGCAATGCCTGAAGTTTATGTATATAACGACCCAGTTATGAATGCGTTTACATTTGGAGAGACCAATGTGTTTGTCTGTATCTCCAGCTCATGTGTTGAGAGGTTAGATGACGAAGAACTAATGTGTCTTATGGCACATGAATGCGGACATATCTTGTGCAAACATGTATTGTACAAGAGTGTGGTTGGGCTAATTCAAGACATTGGTGATGATTTTGGTGTTATTCCATATACGCTTACTGGTCCCATTTATCTGGCTCTCAAATATTGGTCTCGTCGAAGCGAATTCTCTGCTGACAGATGTGCTGCAGCAACAATGGGAGAAAAAGTATTTCAACGCATGACTCTCAAAATGGTTAGCGGCCTGCAGGACACTGGAACTGATTATTATCAATTTGTCCGCCAGGCTAAAGAATATCATTCTTTAGAGAATGGCTCTCTTTGGAATAAGATTCAGCAGAATTGCAGGGTGGCATTCTACTCTCATCCCCAAATGGTTAATCGTGCATATGAGATTGACCGATGGAAAGGTTCATATGCATATAACCAACTGCGTAATGCTTTAGTATGAACACTATTATTTATTACCATCTAATCTAACTATTATGAGAATTAGCAGTCTACATAAAGGAAGTGGATTTTGGAACCATTTTACCTTCATGGGTAATGTTTGTAAAATGCGCACAGAACTGTCCAGTTATCTTAACAATGAGGGTGTGGAATGTAAAATCGAAGATGGCTTATGCATCTTTAAGTATGATGACTACAACTTCGTGGCTTCTATAGATTTACATAAAGAATACGCAGAATGCAAAATTGAATTTCAATGTGAGGACGAAGACTATGAAAAGTTGGATATAGATGAAAAGACATTTATTGCTGATAAAGTAAATACTGATCTTGAAAACCATTGCATTGCATTATCCTTTAACGATTCGGTAAAATCAGTGACATCCTTCTATTTCACAAGTAAGTCCATGATGTTCGAACTTTTTAGCCAACACTTTAAAGAACTTACTGAAACCACAGATTTGATGCTAAGTTTAGTGAAAGAAAAAATCGACGATTTTAAAGAGAATCAAGGACATCGTATAGGGTTCTATTCAAATTCCCCGGAGACTAATCATCAGAAAGAGTCACATGTTGCTGCCAAAGCGTGATAAAAACGAAACATTGAAAACTTCTATTCCAACAGGATTGCCATATAATACAATTGGCTCACACTATCCTTTGTCGAATAGGTGAGCCGAAATTAAAGAATTAATTAATCTTCATCGAAGAATTTGCCTTTAGGTATCGGGGCTGCTTCGGCGAGACAGCAGTTGTAGCGTTCGCGGCTGCGGCGTTCGCGGGCAAACATAGCCTTGGTGCCTTCCTCGTCCTGTTGGAATTCCATGTGTTCCTCGATGGCGAAGGACTGGGCCATGGTCTCGACATCGAGGTTGTCAGTGCCGATGAGCGTAAAGGTCCAGTTCTGTTTTTTTAGCTTCTCTATCATCGTGCGAACCATCTTCAGAGTCCACTCCTCAGAGCTATTCTCCTCGCCGTCGGTGATGATGGTGACGAGTACATGGTCGCCATCTTCTACCTGTGCATTAACCTTGGCGATACCCTTGCCGATGGCATCGTAGAGGGGAGTACCGCCACCGGGGTTGTAGGCTTTCCAGTCGAGGTTCTTGGTGCGCGAGGCTGGAGTGTTATCGTAGTGCCAGGTGGTGTGGCTGCTATCAAAAGTGAGGAGGGTGACGCGCTGCTCCTGGTCGGGGTACTTTTTCTGCATCTGGCGAACGGTTTGGAGGGTCTCGTTCATGCCGACGAAGGCCTGCTTGCGAATGACGTACATTGAGCCGCTCTCATCGACGATAATCAGATTGTGGACACGCTTTGTTTCTTTCTTGTTCTGCTGCTTGGGCATAGGATCATTCTTTTTCATAATTGTAACTTTTTAATTGGTGAAACTGCATTTTAAGACGTCTTTTATCTATTTGAAGATGGTTTTCGGAAAAAATTAAGCTAATGCGGCAAAAATTTCGTATCTTTGCGAAAAATTTATGCCCATGTATTATCAACGACTGTCAGACGACGAGATTATAGAGGGCTTCCGTGAGGGGGACAGCGACATTATCCGTGAGTATTTCTACGGGTATTGTGAGGCGGGCTATCGGCTTTTCGACCAGCGGTATCAGTTGAGCGGGAAGCAGAACCTCGACTTCATGTCGCTGGCTCACCAGTATGCCATCTATCTGATGGAACATAACTGGAAGCCTTTGGAAGATCATTCGCCGGAGGTCAGTCTGAAGACGTGGCTGATTGGTGGGTTCCGCTATGTGGTACTCGACGCGCTGAAATGGTATCACAGGGAGTATGGTAGCATCACCTTTGAGGACTATCTGCAGTCATTCGACATGAAGGGCGACAACCTGCGTCTGCAGTTTAACCGCATTGTGGAGGACATCTGCGACCATGCGCCTCTCGACAGATGGGATAGACTGATTATCACGATGATGCTAATTCGTGGCTTTAAGGGAAAAGAGGTAGCAGCAGAATGTGGTATTACTCCTTCGGCTGTATCGCAACGTTACAACAAGCTGAAGGATGAGATTATCGTGCCATACTTCCGCAAGAATTTCGATATGGACTTGGACATGCCGGAAGTGATGGACGAGCGTGCTATCGTTATGAGCGAGGCTATGATTGAGGAAACTCCTATGGGCACGCCTGCGCCAATGGCTTACGAGGATATGAGAATGAGCAAAACAGAACCAGATATGGAACAGAAGAGGACTACACCAGAGTTTATTACAGAGCTGCAGCCGAACGAGATCTTTGTGTTCGGAAGCAATCTGAAAGGTATGCACGGCGGCGGGGCGGCGTACATCGCCTACCGCAAGTTTGGAGCCATCATGGGCCAGGGCGTGGGTCTGCAAGGTCAGAGCTATGCCATCCCAACGATGCAGGGCGGTGTAGAAACTATCAAACCCTACGTTGATGAGTTCATCCAGTTTGCCAAGGAGCATAAAGACATGACGTTCCTCGTTACCCGCATCGGTTGTGGCATCGCCGGATTTACTGATGATGAAATCTCTCCACTATTTGAAGAGGCACATGAGGTTGAAAACATCGTCCTACCTCCAAATTGGTAAGGTTATGTAATCGAATTTGTTAAAATAGCCATTTTATGTTATGCTAATCAAAATACCTAAAGAAATAAAAATGCTGTTACCAGAGGCCAAATTGAAATTGGCTATTAACGAAATGGTAAGTAATTACGATTTGACAGGTTATTTTTTCAAGCGATGGAAAGAAGAAGAATCTTTTTTTAATAAATATTTCGGAGATTGCGTTGAACTGACTGACTGTATTAATCAATATGCAATGGAATATGCCCAAAAAGACCAGAATTATTCTTGGCCATGTAACACACTGCAATCAAAGATAAGATCTCGTCAATTGGATATCTATCAAGTAGTCTTGGAATATATTGAATCAAAAGCAAAGATTATTTCTGAAAACAGAGAGCATTTGCGAAAAAAAGTTGGAAGCTCCATTAATTATGATGAATGTGATCTCCGTTTTCCATACAATGGTAACATAGAGTTTTATAAAGATGGTGGATGGGGAATTGGCTCTGAAGATGGTGTTGTTCTCCTTACAAATCATCTTACGTCTCAGCCTTCCAAACTTTATCCATTATTTGGCGACAAGAACAACCCCCTAAGAATTATTCAGGATAGAGACACAAAAAAATATGGAGTTCTTTCAATTAACACTTTTCGAGAAGTCATTCATTGTCATTATGATAAAATTGTAATAGATAGTTTTTATGACGGAGATGGCTATGACGCAATTGAACGGCATTTCCTAAAGACTCTAAAAGATAACAAATGGGGATGCTTTGATGAAAATTGTGCTTTACTAACCAACTGTCTGTATCATGATATACGTTATATAAATGGTTATTTTGAAGGTATAAGAGATGGCGATTATTTAACATACGACAAATTCCCAGATGCTTATGACAATAAATACTACGGATCAATTTATGTTGGTAAAAAAGATTTATATGATAGAAATGGTATACTCCAAATAGGAGGATATGATGAACTCGAATTTGACGAAGAGAATCTTCTTTTTTATTGGGGAACATCATATAAACGATATTATGTCAGAGAGAGTGATATAGATGGGGGGTATATTAAACTATCAAAGCTAAAATTGAGTTATGAAAAAGCACAATGTTTAGTTGTTGATAGGAATTTTATCTCCTTAGCCAAAAACAAAGGAGAATTATTTCGTCTATCCAAAGGACATATATGTAATAGTCTTGAAGATTTAAATACTATTATTCCATTAACAATACTCTATCCATATAAAGTAAATCTTTACCTGGATGAGGGATTTGTATATCTTACGAATGAGGGAGCTGGTAGTTTTGTATACACTGAATGGGAAGGTGAGTATTTCCTTCCTGGTTCAGGGTGGAAAGATAAACTAATAGAAGATGATATCACTATCATTATTCATTATACTAAAGAAATGGATGAGGAATGGCGTACTTCTGTAAATGAAGTTGGAATAATAGATTATGAACCCATTAATGATAGGAGGTTCTTTTATTATAGAATAGGAAGCAAATATGGATTCTTCTCAAAACATGGTTTTAGTCACAACATGTTTGATGCGATAATAGAAAATGTAAATCATGAACTTTTTGTGGCTCTGATTAATAGGAATGTCAAACCTGATGATGCCTATGAAAAGGAAATAGACACAAGAATTCAATATTATAAAGAAATAGCAAATGATGTTTATATGAAGTTAGATAGTATTAATGATGTCTATAACAGTGGGCAGTTAGCATGTACTATTCCGATTTCTTTCCCCTACACAGATAATACGACTGTTACTAATTACATTTACGGGCCATATGAGATTCCTTTAAACCAGTCTGAAGAAGAACGTGCAGCGTTCGATGAATTTATGGCTTCACTTAGGACGAAAAATAAGAGGAAGCTTTAATGAGATTCAAGGGCATTGACCTCTACCTCTTTCACAGAGTTTTACCCATGAAATTGCAAACCGAATGAATGCTACAACTTTGAAAGGGCTTAACTAATAAAACACCTTTCGGCTTGCTATTTCAAGAAATCCTCTCGCATGGGAGTGAAGGTGTCGATGAGAACACCAGCCTCCAGACAGACACAACCATGAAGTAGGTTTGGAGCCACATAATAGCCATCGCCAGCTTTGAGGATTTTCTTTTCCTCACCGATAGTCACCTCAAAGCATCCGCTGGCCACATAGGTGGTCTGGGTATGTGGATGCTGATGGAGTGTTCCAATGGCTCCTTGATTGAATTTTACTTTCACCACCATCAGGTGCTCATCGTAGCCCATGATCTGGCGAACAATGCCATCACCCGCATATTCCCATTGAATATCGGATGCAATCTGATAGGTATCGCTTCTCTTTTCCATAATCAGAACTTGATGGTAAATTCATCATTGATGTCGTTGTTCTCTATCTCGTATATCAATTCCTGACGGAGGGATTTCTTATCTTCGTTTTCGGGCATTTCTACTGATACCCTTGCATATTCTTGTGTCATATAATTCCGATCGTATTTAAAAACGAGGGCAAAGATAGTGAAATTTGCCGTATTATGTGTAACTTTGCCTGTATATTTTCAACACTTTAAGAATATGAGTAGGGATAACAACGAAAGACATTACGGATTTAAGCATATCCAGCCTGAATATAGTTGGATGACTCCTGGCTGGATAGAAGAATTGGTGAAACACGAGCCAGATGAAGAAGTGAGAAATCACATCACAGAAATATTGGAGGACTTGACTAACCCAGAGAAGTCCCGATTGGAAAGTCCAACGGATAAATTCGATTGTTTGGAAGAATACTGGTTCAATCGTATAGAGGCATACAATGGTAAGAAGTTGGAAGATGATAAGGTTTACAAGTGGCTCATGGTCTCGATGGATTTTTTTGCCAAGAATGATGCCTTTGAATTGTGCTATAACATTCAGAAGGCTATAGAGATTATCAAAAGGTTTATTGCAAATAGTGAAAAAGGACATGCGGAACCTGTAGCCGATGATGGAAGCGGTTTGCCCTTCTGAGGAATCTGGAAACAAAAACGCCAATTGCGATTGGCGTTTTTGCTAAACCACAGGAGAATTATCGCTTCAACTGGTTCTCATCATCGATGTCATTGTAGCGAGTGTTGTGACCAACTTCCCATTCACGGTTCTGATCGCGGGAGCCTTCCTTGGTGATAGTAGGCTTTCGCAGACGAGGATTGTTTGAGTGTTTGGGCTGTGGTTCGTCGCTGTGGTGATGGGAAATTGGATGCTGTTCAAGGGGATGCTCCTGCTGCCAGGCTTTGTGGTCGTTAGCACGGAGAGTTTCTACCTGATAGTCCTGTAGGTCGATAAACTCGTCACCGTAGGCGATGCGGCCTTTGGATATGTGGGTGCCGAACTGACGGCGAAGCATACGGTTCAGCTCGCGGGTGGTTAAGTTAGGATTGTCCTCCAGCATCGCGTCGATAAACTCGTCCATGCGGTGCAGGCGTTCCTCTTTTGACTGGAATTGCAGGAGTTCGCTGAGCTTCCACACGTTGCCACCTTTGAAGACGGTCTTGGTCTGGTGGTCGATAATGGTGTAGCCGTAGGGCTTGTCCTTGGAGCCGTGGAAAACGAGGTCGATGCCGAACTTCTCTTTCATCAGGGCGCGGAGCTCGTCTTTGTCGGCGGTCATGTCGCGGTACTTCTTCAGGATGGCGCGGAGCTGTCGGCGTCGTTTCTCGTCAGGCTCGAAGGATTGCAGGTGCGACTGGACGGTGGCCATCGGCAGGGTGTCGATGACGTGTCCGTCACGCTTGATGCAGAGACTGTCATCCTTCTCGTAGCACTCATAGCCGCTGGATTCAAGGATGGCCTTGAACTGGCTGATGGTGGAGAAGCGGTAATCCAAGGCTTTCTTCACGGCATCAGATGCTCGCTGCTCTTGGTTCTCGCCCATGATGCGGTTGATGACTTCCTGAGAGCGGACTCTTTCGTGATGGTCGTTGATTTTGTTGCCAGCAGGATCAACTCGGCTGGTAACAATGTGCAAGTGGTTATTGTCGGTGTCATGGTGAGCATAGATCAGAACTGGCTGCTCTGGGTCGCCATAGCCCATTTCATCGAGATATTTATGGGCTATCTCCAGCAGTTGCTCATGGGTGTACTCGTCACCTTTACATGAAATCGCAAGGTGAAACTGCGGCTTCTTGATGCGCTCATTAGATTGATAAGTGTAATCAATGAGCGCCTGTTTCAACTCTTCGGGTGTATAGTTCTTGTCAATGAGGTCGAAACCTTTCATCTCCAGAAGTTCGGCTACACCCTCTGAGACCTTCAGCTCGTTGTAATCGACGGCATGGAAGGTGGTACTTGACGGTAGAATTGTTGCTATCATTTGCAGAATTACTGAAAAATAGAAATTATGAAATACAGTAATTCAGAAAGACAGAAAATAATAAAGAGACAATTTAAAGCGGCTCTGTCTCTGAATTTCAGATTTTATGAAAATCATAGTTTTGACACCTCTTTGGCTATGTCATGTAGTTCCCCCTTTATGCTGCTGATGAGTTTCTGAATTTCTGCAACTTGGGGATAGAGGGTCTGCTCGAAGAACTGCGGGGTGAGTTCTTCAGCGATTGCCAGCTCGTTGGCTCGCTTGACGGTCTGGTTGAAGTTGCCGCCAAGCCAGCTGAGTTCCTGCTGGTACTGGCGATAGAGGGCGGTCATTTCCTTCAGAGCCTTGACTTTGCCGTGGGTGGCGGTGTCGTCGAACTGCCTGACAGCATCGCGAATCATGGCTGAAATGGTCTTGTAACGGGCTGCTTTCTGTTTAAACAGGGCTTCTTCTTCGGGTGAGAGCCGTACCCATAGTCGTTTTGTTCTTTGCTCCATAGGGCTGTTATCCTGATTATAATGTTACCGAGTTGCGAGGTGACATGCCCCAGCTTCGCAGATGCTGGCAAGGTGGCTTTTGGGGTGGCGAACGGAGTTTGTCCGCACAAAAGCACAACTTGCTATTCTGTTTCCACAGGACTCGCCTTGCGGCTTGCTCGTCTGCTGGCTTGGTGGGCTGGCCTCGCATCTACAAAGGTACGGTTTTTCGCTGACGTAGGCAAACAATACGTGCTAAAAGCTTCGATGAAATCGGCTGTTTCTGAAAGATTGAGTTTCTGATTTACTATTTTTCTTATTCTCTGAATATCTGAATTACTGATTTATTGAAAGTATGAATTTCAGTATTTCATAAACTCTGAATGATAGATTTTCTTAAACTCTTTTTTTCTTAATTTCTTATTTTCTGTATTTCATAATTACTGATTTACTGAATTTATGTATTTCTAAAAGATAGAGTTTCTGAATTACTGAAAGATAGAATTGCATAGTTTCTAAATTTATGATTCTCTGAAAATATGTCTTTCTACATTGAGGGAAAAGAACGGATGGGGCGGCAGAAAGATGCCGGAAGCCTTGGCGGTCTCGCGGATTTTGCGTATCTTTACATAAACAAAACGTAAGTAGTATGCAGATATTTGTATTGTTCTTCATGCTCGGCTACGGCATCGTACTTGGAGTATTCAAGATACTCGTATGCATCGCCAAACTCGGATGGCTTCTGGCGACGCTTCTGTGCCGCGTAGTCGGTGAATTGGCTGGCGGGGTTCACTGCTAAGGGGTAGTGGCCATCGGCTGCTGAGAGCCAGATTTCAAGTTTCGATGCTTGGAGCCTGGCCAATTATTGTGTGCTTATTCTCGATGAAATGGGCAAAAAAGGGGGCTTTACTCACATGCTCAAAAGACGACAAAACGTGGTGCTGTGGCTTTTTTAGGAGGTTTTACGGCAAAAAAGTTGCATCAGGCCGAAAGGGAAAAGAAGTCTTGGCACTCTATCATAGAATTGCATAGAACATCGAACTTAGGAGAAAATGCGCTGAAAGGTGCCTGAAAGCCTCGATTTTCTTTTCCCTTTGGTAAATCCATCGTATCATAGACCTTCATCTTTTTCCCTTTAAGCCCATTTGCCTCTCTCGTGCGCGTATAAAGCTTTATTTATTAATTTATTTATAATAGCTTTATTTAAAGAAAGTCGAATTATGTGTATTTACAGGGGTTTCAGAAGTTTTTTCAGGAGAAAATGCGCTGAACTTAGGAGATTTTGCGCTGGAAGTTAGGAGATTTTGCGCTGAACTTAGGAGAAAATGCGCTAAACGGTTGTCCCAAACGTTGACCCAAGACTGACGGGATGTGATATTCTATGAGAACAGAAATCGAACTTAGGAGGTTTTGCGCTTGTCTAAATAAGAAATCTTGGCTTGGAAAATTAACATTCCCGTTTTTATCATTACTGAATAGTTGTAGTAACTTTGCATCGAGAATTTCAAGCCACAAGGCAAACGTTTAACAGAAATGATCTTTAAAATGAAACAGAAGATAGAAAACGAAGTCAGCTGCCTGAACCTTTCAGAGCCGATGAACATAACGCTTCGCTATCCTGCGGTTGGTAAGATAACCCATGAGCAGGTGCGCTGGAGTAATGCAATCGTCAATTCACCCGTCGTCTATGGACTGATAGAACGGAGGACGCTCTATTTCATCACAGGCGAGGTGAAGCACAAGTACACTGAGAAGAACCTTGGTGTGCCGGACAGCTGGAAGGATCTCTATTTCCATCTGACTGACGATGACCTGGGACTTATCGGTGGTCAGAAGAATGTTCCTCGTACCTATGCTGCGCTGCGAGAACTCGCAAAGAAGCTGGTTCCCGTGACGTTCAAGAATGAGCAGGGACAGCTAATCAGGGGAGAGGTTCACTGGGTGGACTCGTTCTTCTATAATACAGAGACAGGCCTGTACGACGTGCGCGTGTCGCCAGAGATTATGCCGTATCTGATAGATATTTCCAAGAGTTTCACGACCTTCGACCTCGGAACGGCTATGCTACTCAGGTCAAAGTATTCGCAGAAGATGTATGAGCTGTGCAGCCAATTCTGTGGCGATTTTCGTTTCCTTGACAGTGGAGAGAAAGCGCAAGGGCATGTCTATAAGAAGAGGGTTGTACCGATTCAGATGGAGGACTTTCGGCGCATCTTCAACCTCGATGAGGTGCGTGACCCAAGAACCAAGAAGGTTATCACACCTGCTATCTATACCAGTTTCAAAGAAGTTAGGCAGTTTATACTGGAGGCAACCCAGATGGAGCTGTTTGAACTGTATGCTGCCAAGCACTCGAATCTCTGGTTCGACTTCCAAGAAGGGCCTCGTAAGGGGCGCGGAGGTAAGGTCTCGTCGATATTTATCTACATCTACACTAAGGAATTTCCCAAGGAAGGAATTGAAAAGCCCTGGCAGAAGGGTGACGAACCGCTTTCTCCATTTGAAGAGTATGCGGAGCCTGTAGAACACACCGACATCCATCAGCGAATGAGGGAGAATGTTTGGTACAATGCAGGCAAGGAAGCCCAGGAAATCGCCTTGCAGACGCTTCTCGGCCATTATCTGCATGAAGATGAGGTGTTTTATTACATGAAGCAGATCCGTTTGAAGGCTGGCCGGAGCTATGACAGCTATATGCAGGTGATTCAGGTAATCCAAGACAAGGAGAAGCAGCCAAAGTTCAAAAGCGGAACCGACACCTACCGCCGGAATAGCATTATCAAGTATGCGCTCAGAGTCAATCTGAAGGAGTTCGGATGGTCATTGGAGCCGATGAACGCTACCACAAAGAACAAAAAGAAACCTATTGAACAAGATTTGTTTAGCTATAGATAGATATTTTCGTGTCATTATAAAACCGAAAGCACCCGTCACGCTCGAAAGCCGACCGCTTATGGCATTAGTTAAAAGTTCGAGGTCAGTTGACGGGCTTCTTTGTGTTTAATTCTTTTACTTTTTAAATGTCGAGTGCGAGTAATATAAGCATAGTGGATTTGCCAAGCCGAGATAACAATCCGACAAACAGAAAGACCGTCAGAATGGCCATTTTTGAAAATTTAACAGCACTGGTTCAAGGCGTTTTAGGAAGTCTTAATCTTCAAATAAACTATCACATGATAGCCAAAGAACGCTAAAAACGTTTAATTTTATTACTATTAGAGAATGAGTCTTTGTTCCCTGTTTGTTCCCGAAGCATATATAAAGGCATAAAAATGAGAGTTACACTTTCGCGTAACTCTCTGTGAATCTGCGACCTCCGCTTGTGGACCAGCCTGGGCTTGAACCAGGGACCTCCAGATTATGAGTCTGTTGCTCTAACCAACTGAGCTACAAGTCCGATGCCTTTGCTTTGAAAAGCGAGTGCAAAGGTACGGCAAATTCTTTAAATATCCAAATTATTAAGAGAAAATAACTAAAAATGATTGATAGGCAGGGTTAAATTGCGGATTTTTGAGTACCTTTGCAGCCTAATATGGAGATATTCTACGATATAAAAGAAACAATGATAATGCCCGAATGCGCTGCTACGATAGGTGTGTTTGATGGCGTTCATGCTGGACATCGCCAGGTTATCAAGCAGATGATGGACGAAGCACAGCAGTATGGCTACAAATCAATGGTAATCACCTTCGATAAGTTGCCCCAGCAGCTGTTTGTGCCTGGTTTTCAGGTGCAGCTGATTACCACACTCGACGAGAAGATACAGTTGCTTGGCGAACTTGGCATCGACTACTTGGTGGTGCTGCCTTTTGATATGCAGATAGCACAGCTCACTGCGCGTGAGTTTATGGCGCAGATACTGCACGAGCGCCTGAATGTAAAAGCGTTGTGTATAGGCTATGATAACCAGTTTGGTCGTGGACGCATGGAAACATTCGACGACTACGTAGAGTATGGTAAAGCACTTGGCATGCGTGTGTTTAAGGCTATCGAGGTGCAGTTCAAGGGATTTGATGTACCAGTAAGCTCATCGTTGATAAGACACCTGATAACTGAAGAGGGAAGAGTTTTTGAGGCCTCACAGATGCTTAAACACTATTACAAGCTTACTGGCCGCGTGGTGGCTGGCGAGCATATTGGCACAGGGTTGGGTTACCCGACAGCCAACGTGGTGCCTGATAATGCCGAAAAGCTGATTCCTGCCGATGGCGTGTATGCCGTGTGGGCTAGCATAGAAGGTGGCGAGTCCATGCAGGCGATGATGAACATTGGTAAGCGTCCTACCTTTGATGGTAAGCAGCGAACACTCGAGGTGCATATTTTTGACTATGAGGGTGACTTGTATGGTAAACAGATTGCCATCAGTTTTGCACACCTTGTGCGCTCTGAGCGTTACTTCTCATCGACTGATGAGCTGAAAAGACAGATAAAGAAGGACGAGGTATTTATAAGAGAAACATTTGAAAAGATAGCAAAATTGACACAGAAATGAAGAATGCGATTATTTATACCGTGCTGTTTGTTGCCTTGCAGGTCGTGGTATCTACAGCAGCCCAGCTAATTTGGACAGCGTTGTTGGGTAATAGTGGCACGATGAATACAGAGTTTATGATTGGTACGCTGATAGCATTTAATGTGCTAGGGCTGATACTGTTCTTGGTCACCAAGTGGGCTGTGGTTAGCCGAAACTGGATGCTTACGCGCCCTTGGATGGTGCTGTTCTGGGCGGCTATGGCTTCGGTAGGCTGTCTGGTGCCATCGATGTGGCTGCAGGAGGTAATGCCCGAATTGCCTAACCTGATGCAGGAGGGAATGGAAGAACTGATGGGTAATCGCTTAGGCTACGTGGTTGTAGGACTGCTGGCACCGCTGGTTGAGGAGGTGGTTTTTCGTGGTGCTATCCTGCGCGCGTTGCTTAAGTGGAACCAGAATCACTGGTTGTGCATAGCTATATCAGCTGCATTGTTCGGTCTGTCGCATTTTAACCCAGCACAGATGCCCCATGCTTTCTTGGCTGGCTTACTGTTAGGTTGGATGTATTACCGCACAGGTAGTATTGTGCCTGGAATCGTAGTGCATTGGGTGAATAATTCGGTGGCTTATGTCATGTATAATGTATCGATGGCTGCCTATGGTACTGGCGACCCGACAATGGCGCAGGTGTTTGGCGAACAGCGCGTGCTGCTGGCTGTGCTCTTCTCGTTGTGCATACTGATACCAGCTATCTACCAGCTTAACCTGAGAATGAAGAGAGCTTAAACCCTATAACATTGAAGAAGGCTGCACGTTTGTGCAGCCTTTAACTTCAGCGTTAGTATTTCCTGAAAATTTGAGAGAAACAAACCGGAGCTTCACAGCTTTCGGCGTCTTAATTGTTTTACTTGTTTTATTTATAAAGAAAGCATAGAAAAAAATATCTTATTCGTATAAGGCGGGCGTATCCGTGGCACTTACCTTTGCGGTGTCGGCCATATTCTCGGCCTGCATAGTGCCGAGGGTGTTAACGGAGTCGGCCTGATGCTGCTGGTGGAACTTAGCATATGCATCCTTTGGATCGTCCCATCCGCGGTCCCAAGGGGCCTGTGCGGCGTTACCCAGTGTAAGGATGATGGCTACCACGGCTGCAGCACGGAACAGCGGCATGAGGCGTGTGGTAAGGGTTACCATCTTTGCCTTTGGCGCTTCGGTGTTCTCGCCTACCATTTCGAGTATTCGGGCATCAAAGTCATCGCCCAGTTCAGGCTTCTCCTGCTCGAGAGTAAACAGCGCTTTGTACTGCATCAGACTGGCTGGTACATCCTCCTGACTGAAGAATGTGCGCAGAATTGACTCTTCCTGTAGTGTGGTTTCACACTGCCAGTAGCGCTCCAGTAACTGTTCGATATACTTATAATCCATATTTCTCGGTTTCAATATATTTTTGTCGGATGGCTTGGCGAGCGCGGAAGATGTTTACCTTTACCTGCTCTTCGCTGACAGCCATAATCGACGCTATTTCTTTATAACTTTTGCCTTCGAATTCGCGCAACTGCATGGCGCTTCGCTGTTTCTCAGGCAGCTCATTAATAAGTTGGCGTATCAGCTCGATGCGATTGCGCTGCATAGCCTGCTCTTCAGGGTTCGAGGCGTAGCTCTGGTCGGCTTTGTCGTGGTCGCCTTCTTCCAGGCTCTGGTTCTGGTTTTCCAAGTGGCGCATTCTGTCGAGTGCCAGGTTGCGGCAGATGGTAAGGCAAAAGGCTTCAATCGATTCGATGTCGTCCCATGCCTCGCGGCGATTCCACACCTTTATCATCGTGTCCTGTACTACATCCTCTGCCTCTGCAGGGTTGAGGGTGATGCGGAGGGCAAGCCTGTAGAGCTCGTTCTTCAGCGGCAAGATGTCAGTTTTAAAACTTATCTTTTTCATCCTCTCTTATTATATGACGAATAACCTGGGGCAAAAGTTACAAGTAAAACAAAAAAAATTAGAAAATTTTTGTGCCGCTCTCTCCATCGATGGCAGTGGCCTGGGTAATGATAACCCGACTAACGCCAGCATCGATGGCGCTCAGGGCATTCTCGATCTTAGGCAGCATGCCACCACTAATGGTGCCATCGGCCTTGTACTGCTCGAAATCGGCGCGGGTGATGGTGGGGATAACCGAATCATCGTCGTCGGGATTACGCAGTACGCCTTTCTTCTCGAAACTGTAGATAAGCGTTACATCGTAATAGGGAGCTAAAGCTTTGGCTGTTTCGCTGGCAATGGTGTCGGCATTGGTGTTCAGGATGTGTCCCTGACCATCGTGGGTGAGTGGGGCCATCACGGGGGTGATGCCTGCCTTAATCAGACGGCTCAGCATCTCACCGTCGGCGCGATCAACATCGCCCACAAAACCAAAATCCACACCATCCTTAATGGGGCGCTTATGGCTGCGAATCACATCCATATCGGCACCAGTAAGGCCCAAGGCGTTTACACCATTAGCCTGCAGGCGGGCCACCAGGTTCTTGTTAACCAGTCCGCCGTAAACCATGGTTACCACGCTCAGCATGTCGGCATCGGTAATGCGGCGTCCGCCAACCATCTTCGACTCGATGCCCAGGCTTGCTGCTACCTGAGTGGCACGACGGCCACCGCCATGAATGAGCACTTTGTTGCCCTTGATGGCACTGAAATCTTTGAGCAGCTGACTGAGCTGGACCTCGTCTTCGACCACGGCGCCACCTACTTTTACAATTGTTAGTTTCTCTTTCATTTTATAATATGTGTATGAGTGTTACTGCTTTTGTCCGATAGCCTTGTATTGGCGTATCATGGCATCGGCCAGTATAGCATTACTCTCGTTGGCACCGTACAGGGTGTCGTAAATCATCTTCACATCATCGCGACCGCCACCATGCTTCAAGGCGTAAACCACGCATAGGTTCTGCAGACCAACCGACTCAGACAGGATGTCAAGGTCGGTAACAGCCAACTGCGACAGGGCCAGCTGATAGGCTGTATCGCTCAAATCGTCGACCATGGCTTGTACATCGCCTAACGACTCCATGCCAAAATGCTCCAGAACGCGCAGGAACGGCATCAGTGAGGCGGGGAAAAGCTCGGCCTGGTTGACAGCGGCAATACGCTGGTTAAGACGCTCGAATGGGTGCAGCTCAAGATAGCTGCGGAACGAGTCGGTAGAGAGTGTTACATCGCTCAGGTTACCTGATTTTACCAGCGTTTGTATCTGTCGGCGATATTCGGTCATCGTGGTGCGCAGACGGCTGAATTCATCATCGGCCAACTCTAACATACCGGCCAGACGACTGAACTGTCGGCGATACTGTGGGGGCAGTTTAACGGCACCCTTGTAGCCGATGTCGTGTTCGATGGCCGACCATGTGTGCTGCAGTGCTGTACGTATCTGTATCTCGAAGGGAATGCTACCCTCGTGCAGTTGACAGATGTAGTGCAGCGAGTTATAGCCAAAGCTGTTGAAATCGTGCAGTTTGCGCTTATCAACAGAGTTGCTCCAGTCGATATCGAACAACTGACTGACGATGGCTGCTACCTTATCCACATCATCGGTATAGAAGGTAACAATGCGCAGGCCAATCAGGTCGGTAATATCGCTTAGCGAGTGATACTTCTCGCCCTTGCGCTCTAACTTACCAGCCAGTGACTCTACGCCCTTGATGCGGTGCTCGATGCTGTTAAGTTCGATACCCTGTTGCTGCATGGTAGTTTGTAACAGCTCGAAAATCTTGTTATCAAGCAGTATCAGTTGTGGCCGCAGGTCGATGAACTCCTGCAGCAACGCTTCGCAATGTGGCGACAGGCGCATTAGATAAACTCAAAAAGATTAATAAATCCAGTCATGGCAAACACCTGGCGCAGATCTTCGTTCATGTTGCGCAGATAAACATGGCTGCCTTTGGGCTTTGCGGCCTTGAGCAAACCTAGGAATAGGCGCAGACCACTTGATGAGATGTACTCGAGTGCTGTGCAATCAAGAATGATATCGTGACCAGAGCATTCGTAAAGTGGAGCCATACTCTTTTCAACCTCTGCTGATGCAGCCGTATCCAAACGACCTTCGAAGTACATCACGAAATTTTTCTCTTCTTCTTTGAATGTTGTTTTCATAACTATTTATTTTTTAGTGATATTTTTGCTGAGTGTGAGTAAATTCTTATTATCTACCCGCTCGTAGTTAATGGTATCCATTATTTGTCGTATCAGGTGAATGCCTAATCCGCCGATACTACGCTGTTCGGCTGAAAGCGTAGTGTCGACCTCGGCTTTGACCGTGGGGTCGAAGGGGGTACCGCTGTCGATGATGACAAACTTAAGATGCTCATCGTTTATCTGGGCATCGATATCCACATCGCCCTTACCATTAGGATAGGCATAGTTCATGACGTTAACCACAGCCTCTTCGATGGCCAGGTTAATCTTCATCGTTGTGCTCATGTCGAGACCTGCCGTCTCGCACACCTCATCTACAAATGCATTGAGCTGGGGCACTTCCTGCACATCGTTGGGCAGTGTAAGATGATTTTGGTAACGCACGTCGAATTGTTATTTAGTGTATTGAAGTACGACTTGTATCATCTGATAGATGATGACATGAGAAGAAACAGCCTACTCAAGATAGGTGTATCCGTAGAGTCCAGAGCGGTAGTTAGAGAGGAATTCCTTACCCTCGTCCAAACTGATTTTGCCCTGCTTTACGCTCTTGGCAACCCAAACTTCCAACTGGCGAACCAGCTTCTTGGGGTTGTACTGCACGTATTCCAGAACCTCTTCAACGGTCTCACCATCGATAATCTGGTCGATGTGGTAGGTGCCGTCCTTTTCGGAGATGTGAACGGCATTGGTGTCGCCGAACAGGTTGTGCATGTCGCCTAAGATTTCCTGATAAGCACCTACCAGGAACACGCCTAAGTAGTAAGGCTCGTTCTTTTTGAGTGCATGAACAGGCAGTGAGTGCGAGTTGTTGCGGTTGGTGGTAAAGTTTGCTATCTTTCCATCACTATCGCAGGTAATGTCCTGAATGGTTGCATTACGTGTGGGACGCTCGTCTAAACGCTGGATAGGCATGATGGGGAATACCTGGTCGATGGCCCATGAGTCGCTCAGACTCTGGAATAGTGAGAAGTTACAGAAGTACTTATCGGCCAGGAGCTTGTCAATCTTCATGAGTTCCTCTGGGATATGCTTCAGACTCTTGGCCAGGGCATGAATCTCGTGGCATACGCTCCAGTACATAGCTTCTACCTCAGCACGGGTTCTCAGGTCAACGATACCATGACTGAACAAGTCGAGAACTTCTTCACGTATTTGCTCGGCATCGTGCCAGTCCTCCAAGACATTACGTGGACTCAGGTTGTCCCAAATCTCATACAGGTCCTTAACCAGCTGGTGGCTGTTGGCATCTGGCTCAAACTCCTCGGGCATCTCGGGCAGAGAGGCTGTCTCAAGTACATCGATAACCAGCACTGAGTGGTGGGCAGCCAATGAACGGCCGCTCTCGGTAATGATATTGGGGTGAGGCAGTTCGTTCTTGTTGGCTGCTTCTACAAACGTGTAGATACAGTCGTTAACGTACTCCTGAATAGAATAGTTTACTGAACTCTCGCTGGATGGAGAACGAGTTCCGTCGTAGTCAACGCCCAGACCGCCACCACAGTCAACAAAATCTACGTTGTAGCCCATTTTGTGCAGCTGGATATAGAACTGCGAAGCTTCGCGAAGGGCTGTCTGGATACGGCGGATCTTGGTAATCTGGCTACCAATGTGGAAGTGGATGAGGCGCAGACAGTCGTTCAGTCCTTTCTTCTCCAGAAAGTCGAGTGCTTCGAGCAACTCTGCACTGGTAAGTCCGAATTTGCTGGCATCGCCGCCGCTCTCTTCCCATTTGCCTGAGCCGCTTGAGGCCAGTTTGATGCGGATACCGATGTTTGGTCGGATATTCATCTTCTTAGCCTCGCGAGCGATAATCTCGAGCTCGTTCATCTTCTCAACTACGATGAAGATCTGCTTGCCCATCTTCTGTGCCAGCAGGGCCAGCTCGATATAGCTCTGATCCTTATATCCGTTACAGATGATGATTGAGTCGCTTTGGCACTGCATGGCGATAACGGCATGCAACTCGGGTTTTGAACCTGCCTCAAGGCCAAGGTTGAATTTTCGGCCGTGCGAGATAATCTCCTCGACCACAGGCTGCATCTGGTTTACCTTGATGGGATAAACCACGTAGTTCTCGCCTTTGTAGTCGTACTCCTCGGATGCCTTTTTAAAGCAGCTCCACGTTTTCTCGATACGATTATCAAGAATATCGGGGAAACGCAACAGTACTGGTGGCGTAACATCACGCAGTGCCAGTTCGTCCATTACCTCGCGCAAGTCAATCTGTGTGCTGTTCTTGCTGGGGGTAACGTAAACATCGCCCTTGTCGTTGATACCAAAATAAGAAGTGCCCCAACCGTTGATGTTGTACAACTCCTTAGAATCCTCAATCGTCCATTTCTTCATTTTCTAAACGGATATGAATATGTTATAAATCTAATAGTTCTTTTATCTTGTCGACGCTAATCTTGATTTTCTCGTAGTTGTCCATCAGACTCACGTCGAGTGTATATTTGGCTTTAGTGTAGAAAGGCTCGCGCTTCTCCAGTTGCTGGCGGATAAAGGTTATCAGCTCCTCGGGGCTTTTACCTTTAATCAGCGGGCGCTCAACCTTGCCCATCAGCAGGTGGTTGTACAGTACCTCGGGATCGGCCTTCAGGTAAACCGTCAGTCCCTGCTGGTTCAGATAGTCCATATTGTCAAAGAAGCAGGGCGTGCCGCCGCCACAGCTAATGATTACATTCTCAAACTCTGCCACCTCGTGCAGCATGCTGTGCTCCATTTTTCGGAAACCCTCTTCGCCACGTTCGGCAAATATCTGTGCCACTGTTTTGCGCATGCGGCTCTCGATATACCAGTCGAGGTCGTAGAAGGTGGCACCTAACTCCTTTGAAAGAGCCTTACCGATGGTGGTTTTGCCGGCTCCCATATAGCCTATCAGAATGATGCGCTTCATGCCTCTGCCTCTGCTTTTGTGGTTGTCTTCTTAGTGGCGGCCTTTCTGCCAGCACCTTTTCTTGCACCTCGCTTGGCGGTTTTCTTATCACCCTCCTCGCTCTTCATCTGTTCGATAATCTTCATGCACTCGTCGTAGGTAAGATCCTTGGCGTTCTCGTGCAGGTTCTTTGGCAGGCGATAGTTCTGTCCGTCGTAGGCCAGGTAAGGACCGTAGATACCGTTCATAATCTCCAACTTGGGATCCTCAAGGAAGAACTTCATGTGCTTGGCTGCTTCCTGTCGGCGCTTCTCCTGGATGAGCACAATGGCCTCGTCGAGTGTGATAGCCATTGGATCGGCATCCTTTGGCAGTGATGCAAACATGCGGTCGTGCTTAACGTAAGGACCGAATCTACCAGCACCAACGCTTACGGGCAGACCTTCGAACTCACCCAAGTCGCGTGGCAGCTTAAACAGCTCCATAGCCTCTTCCAAGGTGATTGTTTCCATACTCAGCTCCTTAGGTAACTGGGCAAACTGAGGCTTGTCCTTATCCTCCGACGAACCAATCTGTACTACAGGTCCGAAGCGACCAATCTTTACAAATACTGGACGACCGGTCTTGGGGTCGTTACCCAGCTCGCGTTCGCCAGCCTTGAACTTCTGACGGCTGTTCAGAGTTTCCTCAACCGTTGGCTCAAAGTCCTTGTAGAAGTGCTTCATCATATCCTTCCACTTCTCGTCGCCCTCGGCAATCTTGTCAAAGTCCTGCTCTACCTTGGCAGTAAAGTTATAGTCCATGATGCCAGGGAAGTTTTCCATCAGGAAGTCGTTTACTACAGTACCAATGTCGGTAGGCAGCAGCTTGCCGCGCTCTGAGCCAGCCATCTCCTTACGGGTTTTCTGGGTAATCTGCTTACCCTTCAGCTGGTAGATAGAGTAGAAACGCTCTTCGCCTTTCTTATCACCCTTCATCACATACTCGCGCTGTTGGATGGTAGAGATGGTTGGGGCGTATGTTGATGGACGACCGATACCTAACTCTTCCATCTTGTGTACCAGACTGGCCTCGGTATAGCGCTGAGGACCGGCACTGAAACGCTCGGTGGTAAGGATTTCGCGACGTGTGAGCTCCTGTCCTTTCTTGATAACAGGAAGTGAGTGGCTGTAATCCTCGCCATTCTCGTCATCGTCGGATGATTCACGATATACTTTCAGGAAACCATCAAACTTGATAACCTCACCCTGAGCAGTGAATACCTCCTCGATACCATCGCTCTTGATGGTTATAGTGGTCTTTTCAATCTCCGCATCGGCCATCTGACTGGCGATAGTACGCTTCCAAATCAAATCGTAGAGTTTACGCTCCTGGGCACTGCCTTCGATCTCAGTCATATTCATGTATGATGGACGGATGGCCTCGTGCGCCTCCTGAGCGCCCTTTGAGTTGGTGTGATACTTGCGAAGTTTGCTATAGTTCTCGCCATAGAGGTTTACAATCTCGCTCTTGCTGGCGTTCAAACAGAGTTGCGACAGGTTTACAGAGTCGGTACGCATGTAAGTAATACGTCCGCTCTCGTACAGGTGCTGGGCCACCATCATTGTCTGACTAACGGTGAAGCCGAGCTTGCGGGCTGCTTCCTGTTGCAGGGTAGATGTGGTGAATGGGGGCGCAGGTGTACGCTTTGATGGCTTTTTAGTGATGGCATCGGCATAGAAAGTGGCTGTTTTGCACTTCTCCAGGAATTCCATCACTTCATCCTCGGTGCTGAAACGCTTGCTCAGCTGGGCTTTAACCTCCGAGGCTGAGCCATCGGGGTTAACAACGGCAAACACACCGCTGACACTATAATAAGGCTCGCTCTTAAAATTCTGTATCTCGCGCTCGCGCTCTACAATCAGTCGTACAGCAACACTCTGTACACGACCAGCCGACAGGGCGGGCTTAACCTTACGCCAAAGTACTGGTGAGAGTTTGAAACCAACCAGACGGTCGAGCACGCGGCGGGCCTGCTGCGCGTTAACCAAATCCATGTTGATATGGCGTGGATGCTCGATGGCATCGAGAATAGCCGATTCGGTAATCTCGTGGAATACAATACGGTTAGTTTTCTGTTCGTCTAATCCTAATACTTCGCAAAGGTGCCATGAGATGGCCTCTCCTTCGCGGTCCTCATCGGATGCCAGCCATACAGTCTCTGCCTTGCCGGCTTTTGAGCGTAAATCCTCTACCAGACTAACCTTCTCTTCGGGAATCTCGTATTCTGGTTCCAGCGTCTTCTCATCGATGCTGATTTCTCTTTTCTTCAAATCGCGGATGTGTCCGTAGCTCGACATAACCTTGTAATCCTTTCCCAGGAATTTCTCAATAGTCTTTGCCTTTGCGGGCGACTCCACTATCACTAAGTTCTTTTGCATATTCTGTCGCGTTATATTTCTTTACGGGCTGCAAAAGTAAGCAAAAAACTCTCTTCCACCTTATTTATATAGAGGATTTTCAGATTTATTAACAATTCTGTGCTAAGAAACGGTGTACGGCTTGGCGTATGGAGCGCAGTCCGAAACGCTCTACATACACCTCTCTGAGGGGTACCCACTGCAGTTCGGCGGCATCGTCGTCGGCTTTTACTACAGCCTCGCCTGTTACGTGGCACAGGAAGAAGAGGTCGAGTGTGTGTATGTCCATCCCCGAGTAATGGTAAACGTTGGGGATAGAGAACTGATACTCAACGGTTTCTGGATCGATATCGAGTCCGGTTTCTTCCTTGATTTCTCTCGCCATGCCCTCTTCGGCGTTCTCGTCGTTATCTACAAATCCGCCAGGCAGGTCGAGGGTGCCTTTGGCAGGTTCCTTGCCTCGTGTGGCTACTAGCAGTTCGCCTTTTTCGTTCAGGATAAAAGCGGCTGTTGATGCGCGTGGGTTCTGATAGAATGTAAACCCACAATTGGCACAATGGCGACTCAATGCATTGTGAATCTCAAAATCCTGACTGCCGCACTTGGGGCAGAATCGGAACACTTCTAGTGGATGCTCTGTCATAAGCGTTACCAGTTATCAGTTCTGAATGGGAATAATGGCAGATTGGCGCCGTTCTTTACGTTGCCTATCTGGAAATTTTTAAAGCAATAGCGTACAGCCACGGGCTTTTTTACCTGGGGCGATGATACCTTGATGGCCTCGTCCCAATAGCCGCCGCCAGGCTGCCAGAAGTGCTGGGCCTGAGCGGGATAGAATACCTTGTCGTCGCCTGCAATCTCAAAGCCTTGGATGTCTTCGAATGGGGCGTCGGTGTGGTAGTTGTTGTCTAAGTGGATGTAGATGGCATCGTCCTTAATGTTCATGTCCTTAAAAGTTGAACTTTGGTAGAGAACGCCCTCAAAACCATAGTCGCGAACCAAGGCTGTATAGGCCAGACGCTCGCCTACCTGCTGCTTCTGGGTAGGATGAATCTGACTGTACTCGTAGGGATATACCAGATCGTTGGTGCATACCAGCGAGCTGTTAGGAATCAGCTGCTGAGCCTTGAACTGCTGTTCGCGCAGCAGGGCGCCGCTGGTAGCATTGTTGTCATCGTCGTAACGATAGGGAGCTATCTGTACAAAGTAGAAGGGAATCTCTCCTAAAGCAAACTGACTGCGCCACTGATCGACCAAAAGTTTCAGGTGCTGAGAATACTGGTCGCCAGGATCGCCAACGTTCGAGCAGCCCTGATAGAAGAGGATGCCTTTAACGGTGAAGTTAAGGATTGGGTTAAACGTACCATTGCCCCATAGTAGCGAACGATGGTAGTCGTACTGGGCCCACTTTTTGCAAATCTCAACAGAGTCGGTAGGATCGTTGGTGTATTTCTCCAGATTCTCCTTGGTGAGCCAACTTTCTACACGCGAGCCGCCTTTGTTGGCTTCGATGAGTCCGATGGGGATGTCGAGTGCCTGATGAACGGTGCGGGCGAAGAAATAGCCTGTGGCCGAGAAATCGCCAACGGTTTTAGGTGAGCAGACGCGCCATTCGCACTGGGCATCGTTCTGGGGCGTGGCAGCCATTACGCTGGGAATCTTTACGCTTCGTACGCCAGCATGGTTCTTGGCATCAATCACTACCTGGTTATAATCCTTTACAGGACACATCCAGAACCCCTTAACGGGCATTTCCATATTTGATTGCCCCGCGCATACCCATACCTCGCCTGCCAGTACGTTGTTGATTGTAAGCTTGTCGCCATCGTCGAACGTAATGGATAGTGGGGTGTAGCTGGCTTTGGGTGTCTTTACTTTTACCAGCCACTCGCCCTGCTTGTTGGCTTTGGCTGTAGCCGTTTCGTTGCGCCACGAGGTGGTTACCTTTACCGTTTGTCCAGGTTTGGCCCATCCCCACAGGCGGGCGTCGGTTTGCTGTTGTAAAATCATATTGTCGCCAATCAGATGGGGCAATTTTACTTTGGCCTGACTGCCAAATGTAAACAATGCAAGAGCTGTAATAGCTAAGATTTTCTTCATAATTTATCGTAAAGTTTCAAGTTTCTGCCTGCAAAGATAATAAAAATCCGTAAAAACCACGTAATCCGTAGCTTTTTTTTAGTACCTTTGCGCCAAAATTAAAATTATTAAAACAATGAAGTGTGTTAGAATCCTATTATCAGCAGCATTGCTGACTCTTTCGACAACTATTTTTGCACAGAAACCTACCACCATGCCGCTCTGGCCAAATGGACCAGAAGTAGTGAGTTCGGATGGTAATGATCAGGCTGAACTAACTGTTTATCTGCCCGATGCCAACGAGGCTACTGGTCGCGCTGTAGTGTGCTGTCCTGGTGGCGGTTATAGTCATCTGGCTATGGGCCACGAGGGACATCAGTGGGCGCCTTTCTTTAATACGCAGGGCGTCGCTCTGATTGTACTGAAATATCGTATGCCTCATGGTAACCGTATGGTGCCTATCTCTGATGCTGAGGAAGCTATGAAGTTGGTTCGCCGCAATGCGGCCGAGTGGCATATTAATCCAAACGATGTGGGCATTATGGGATTCTCGGCTGGTGGTCATCTGGCTTCTACCATCGCTACTCATGCCAAAGGCGATACTGCGCCTAACTTTCAGATTCTTTTCTATCCAGTAATTACCATGGATTTAGGTTATACGCATAAGGGCTCGCATGATAACCTGTTGGGTGAAGCGCCTAAGGATAAGAAAGCGCTGAAGGAGTATAAGAAGTTGGAGTTTGAGTTTAGTAATGATTTGCAGGTGAATCGTACCACACCACGTGCTTTCTTGGCGCTGAGCGACGACGATAAAGCTGTGCCTGCTGCCAATGGCTTTAACTACTATCAGCAGCTGTATAAGCATGATGTGCCAGCTTCAATCCATATCTATCCTACAGGTGGTCATGGTTGGGGTTATCGCGAAACCTTTGCCTATCATTACGAGATGGTTTTCGAGTTGAAAGCCTGGTTAAAAAGTTTCTAAATTGTAGCGTATGTATTTTACAGGTATTATTATAGCTGCCAGTACTTTCCTGGCTATTGGCGTGTGGCATCCGATTGTTATTAAAACCGAGTATTATTGGGGCACACGTCCCTGGATTGTATATCTCATTGTGGGGTTGGCTTGCATCGCTGGCGCCCTGTTTATCGAGAATGCTATCCTTTCGTCTATCGTAGGTGTGTTTGGCGCCTCCGCCTTGTGGGGCATCGGTGAGCTGTTTGCTCAAAAGAAACGTGTAGAGAAAGGCTGGTTCCCCAGGAATCCTAAGCGCAAGTACTAAAAAGAAAAATCCCTTCCAGAATCGGAAGGGATTATTTATTTACAAAAGCTTTTTGATTTCAGCTTCAAGGTCTGCTATCTGAGCAGCTCGCTTAACCAGGTTGTTGCCGCGGTCGATAACAAAGAAGTCGGGAACAGCCTGAATGTTGTAGAGTGTCAGACGCTGTGAACCTGCGCCGTCCTCGTCGCGAACGCTAATCCAAGGCAGTGCAGCTGTCTGCTGTTTCCAGAAGTGCTCGTCGCTGTCGAGGCTTACCTGGAAAATCTCCAGGCCCTGTGCGTGATATTTATTATACAATTCGCGCAGCTGGATGATGCGTGCAGGAGAATCCTTGAGAGCAAATACATGGAAGTCGAGCAGTACAACCTGACCCTTCAAATCTGTCAGATGGCGCATGTTACCTTTGTTGTCGAGCAGAGCGATATCAAGTACGCCTGCCTCCTGTACCTTGCTGGCTTCAATCTGGATATCAGCATTCTGGGCTGCTACAATACGCTGGTTCTTCATGCCCTCGATGGCAATGTTGTGCAGGTTCTGTCCGCGCTCAGCGTGTGGGTAATAAGTGTCCCAGCTGGTAGCAACGGCTGCAAAAGCCTTGATATCTTCCTTGTTGGCACGAGGATTGAAAATCAGGTAGTTGCCGATAGCCTGGAACAGAGCGAAGTAGGCATATGCCTTGTAAGGCTCTTTGTAGATATAGTTGCGCTTAACCTCTTCCTTGTAAGCGTTAATCATGCTCTGGATGCTGTCGTTGGCCTTGGCAATGCCTAACTCGGTGTTGCTCTGCAGCGCGATGGCCTTAGCCTGCAGGTCGATCTGCTTGAGTGCCAGCTCGCGAATCTTCTCACAGTTCTCAGAACCGCTGATGGTGTAGTTTGATGCCATACCAGGATACTGACCCTTAACCTGAACAGTCTCGGTAGAATCGATGCTTACGTTGATAATCTGGTCGGCAATGCGCAAACGATAGAACTCAGGGGCTGTAGTGGCATCCTGACTGAACGAGAAGTCGCCATTGTCGTTAAGCTTTACAGAGTCGAGCACGTTAATGCCCTCCAAACCTACGTTTTCGAAGTAGAGCACAGAATCCTTAGCACCGGCAATCTGGCCCTCAACGGTAAACTTATTGTTGTTGCACGAGGCAATCGATAATGCAGCCAGAACTACGGCTGCTGCTTTACAAATATGTTTCATTTTTTCTAATTAGAATTTCGTTTTGCGGGTGCAAAGATATAATTTTTTTAGTGAATAGTGAAGAGGAATAGTGAAAAATTAAAAAAAATATTGAGTTTTCTCGTTTATTAATATAATTATGTGTATCTTTGCGGCTGTTTTTTATATTTTAGATGTTTTATTAAGATGAACGTAATTACAAAGACCCTTCAATTGGCTGATGGACGTACCATCACCATTGAAACCGGGAAAGTGGCAAAACAGACCGACGGCTCTGTTGTTCTGCGTATGAACAACACCGTATTGCTCGCCACTGTTTGTGCCGCAAAAGATGCAGTTCCCGGAACAGATTTTATGCCTTTGCAGGTAGATTATCGTGAACAGTACAGCGCAGCCGGACGTTTCCCCGGTGGATTTACCAAGCGCGAAGGCAAAGCCAGCGACAACGAAATCCTGACATCACGACTGGTGGACCGTGTTCTTCGTCCACTCTTCCCTTCGAACTATCACGCTGAGGTATTTGTGAATGTAATGCTGCTCTCAGCCGATGGTGTTGATCAGCCCGACGCCCTTGCAGGTTTTGCTGCTTCGGCTGCTCTGGCTTGCTCGGATATCCCATTCGAGTGCCCCATCAGTGAGGTTCGCGTAGCCCGTGTCAACGGTGAGTATGTTATCGATCCTACCTTCGAGCAGATGAAGGACGCCGATATGGACATCATGGTTGGTGCATCGGCCGAGAACATTATGATGGTAGAGGGAGAGATGAAAGAGGTGTCAGAACAGGATATGATCGGCGCTCTGAAGGCTGCTATGGCTGCTATCAAGCCAATGTGTGAGCTTCAGGCTGAACTCTCAAAGGAACTTGGTAAGGATGTTAAGCGTGAGTACGACCACGAGGTGAACGATGAGGAGCTGCGTGAGCGTATGAACAAGGAGCTGTACCAGCCCGCTTACGATGTTACCAAGCAGGCTCTGCCCAAGCAGGACCGTGCTGATGCCTTCGAGAAGATCCTGACAGACTTCAAGGAGAAGTATGCTGCTGAGCATGCCGATCTGACTGAGGATGAGATGGAAGAGAAGTATGCCATGATGGATCGTTACTATCATGACGTTGAGCGCGACGCTATGCGCCGTTGTATCCTCGACGAGGGTATCCGTCTCGATGGTCGTAAGACCGACGAGATCCGTCCTATCTGGTGCGAGGTTTCGCCTCTGCCAATGCCTCACGGAAGCTCAATCTTTACTCGTGGTGAGACACAGTCGCTTTCTACCTGTACTCTGGGTACTAAGCTTGATGAAAAGATGGTTGACGACGTGCTTGAGCATGGTTATCAGCGCTTCTTGCTGCACTATAACTTCCCTCCATTCTGTACTGGTGAGGCCAAGGCCCAGCGTGGCGTAGGTCGTCGTGAGATTGGTCACGGTCACCTGGCATGGCGTGGACTGAAGGGCCAGATTCCTGAGGACTTCCCTTACACAGTTCGTCTGGTAAGCCAGATCCTTGAGTCTAATGGTTCTTCATCAATGGCTACCGTATGTGCTGGTACACTCGCCCTGATGGACGCCGGTGTTCCTATGAAGAAGCCTGTTTCGGGTATCGCCATGGGTCTGATCAAGAATCCTGGAGAAGATAAGTACGCTGTATTGAGCGATATCCTCGGCGACGAGGACCACCTGGGTGATATGGACTTCAAGACCACCGGTACAAAGGATGGTCTGACCGCTACTCAGATGGATATCAAGTGTGATGGTTTGAGCTTCGACATTCTCGAGAAGGCTCTGATGCAGGCTAAGGCCGGTCGTGAGCACATCCTGAAGTGCCTGACCGATACTATCGCTGAGCCACGTGCTGAGATGAAGCCTCAGGTTCCTCGCATCGTTCAGATGGAGATTCCTAAGGAGTTCATCGGTGCTGTAATCGGCCCTGGTGGTAAGATTATCCAGCAGATGCAGGAGGATACTGGTGCTACTATCACTATCGACGAGGTTGACGGTGTAGGTAAGGTTCAGGTATCAGCTCCTAACAAGGAGAGCATCGATGCCGCTATCGGTAAGATTAAGGCTATCGTAGCTATTCCTGAGGTAGGCGAGGTTTACGACGGTGTGGTTCGTTCTATCATGCCTTACGGATGCTTTGTTGAGATTATGCCTGGTAAGGACGGTCTGTTGCACATCAGCGAGATCGACTGGAAGCGCCTTGAGACCGTTGAAGAGGCTGGTATCAAGGAGGGCGACCACATTCAGGTTAAGCTCCTGGAGATTGATCCTAAGACAGGTAAGTACAAGCTCTCTCATCGTGTACTGATTGAGAAGCCTGCCGATTATGTTGAGCGTCCTGCTCGTGGTGAGCGTCGTGAGCGCCCAGAGCGTAATGGCGAGCGTCGTGACCGTCGTCCCGACCGTGGCGATCGTCGCAACGGTGAGCGTCATGGTGAGCGCCGCCCACGTCCTGAGCAGCAGCAGACTGAGGCTCCAAAAGAGGAAAAGCCAAAGGACTTCAGCGACTCGTTAGATAACATGGATTTCTAAGAAAGAAATCTTAAAAATACAGAAAAGCGTTAAATTTGTCTAAATTTGACGCTTTTTTCTTTTGCGCGTACCTTATATAATAAAAATAGTTAGTACCTTTGCACACCGATTTAGGGGAGAGACTTAGAATCCCCGTGAAATGTTGTGTGAATAGCGGTGTCTTTGGCCGGGCATGGCGGTTCGTGAATCAGCGTTTCTTGCGACGTTAGACTGACAACCGGGAGTTAGACCCTGGGAGTGAGTTTATGCGCGTACATATTTAATTATAAGTTAAACTGTTTTTTAGTAGTAAATTTAAAAATGAACACTTTGAGTTACAAGACACTTTCTGTAAACAAGGAAACAGCAAAGAAGGAGTGGGTGGTAATCGATGCCACAGACCAGGTTGTTGGTCGTCTCGCTTCAAAGGTAGCTAAGCTGATCCGCGGAAAGTACAAGCCAACTTTCACTCCACACGTTGACTGTGGTGACAATGTAATCCTTATCAACGCCGATAAGGTAGTTTTCACTGGTAAGAAAGAGACCGATAAGGTTTATACCCGCTACACAGGTTATCCTGGTGGTCAGCGCTTCAATACTCCTGCTGAGCTTCGCAAGAAGAACGGTGGTGTTGACAAGATGCTGCGTCATGCCGTTAAGGGTATGCTGCCAAAGGGTCCTCTGGGCCGCAGCCTGCTGAATAACCTCTTCATCTATGAGGGTACCGAGCATCCACATGCCGCTCAGCAGCCAAAGACTATTGATATTAACCAGTATAAATAATAAGGAAAGATGGAAGTAATTAACGCAATAGGTCGTCGTAAGAGCTCTGTAGCCCGTGTATACGTAACAGAGGGTACTGGTAAGATTACGATCAACAAGAAAGATTTAGAGGTATATTTCCCATCAGCTATCCTGCAGTATGTGGTTAAGCAGCCACTCGCACTGCTCGAAGTAGCTGAGAAGTATGACATCAAGGCAAACCTCGACGGAGGTGGTTTCACAGGTCAGAGTCAGGCTCTGCGTCTCGCAATTGCCCGCGCTCTCGTGAAGATCAACGAAGAGGATAAGAAGAAGCTGAAGGATGCAGGTTTCATGACACGTGATAGCCGTGAGGTTGAGCGTAAGAAGCCAGGTCGTCCAAAGGCACGTCGTCGCTTCCAGTTCAGTAAGCGTTAATCCCGCTGAAGAACTTAGCGATAGTTTAGTATCTAAACCCGCAGGATTCCTTTGGACTACCATCGGGCTGATTCTAACAAAAAGTAATCGCCTTAGCGCTTTTACAAGCGTAGCGGTTAAAAGAATTCAAAAGAAAGTAAACAATTTAAAAGCATTAAGAAAATGTCAAGAACAAATTTTGATCAGTTGCTGCAGGCTGGCTGTCATTTCGGTCACCTGAAGCGTAAGTGGAACCCCGCTATGGCTCCTTATATCTACACAGAGCGTAACGGTATTCACATCATCGACCTGCATAAGACAGTAGCCAAGGTTGACGAGGCTGCTGAGGCCCTGAAGCAGATTGCCAAGAGTGGCAAGAAAATCCTGTTCGTCGCTACTAAAAAACAGACAAAGGAAGTGGTTGCTGAGAAGGCTGCAAGCATCAACATGCCATACGTTATCGAGCGTTGGCCAGGTGGTATGCTCACAAACTTCCCCACAATCCGTAAGGCCGTTAAGAAAATGGCGAACATCGACCGTCTGATGCAGGATGGAACCTACTCAAACCTCTCAAAGCGTGAGCTGCTGCAGATCACACGTCAGCGTGCTAAGCTGGAGAAGAACCTGGGTTCTATCGCCGATCTGACTCGTCTGCCAAGCGCACTCTTCGTAGTTGATGTAATGAAGGAGAACATTGCCGTTCGCGAGGCTAACCGTCTGGGTATCCCCGTATTCGGTATCGTTGATACTAACTCTGATCCTAACAATATCGACTTCGTTATCCCTGCTAACGACGATGCTAAGGACTCTGTAGAGGCTATCCTGAATGCCTGCTGCACCGCTATCGCCGAGGGTATCGAGGAGCGTAAGGTAGAGAAGGCCGACGAGAAGGCTGCTGATGCTCAGGCTGAGGGCGAGGAGCCTAAGGCTAAGCGTGCTCCACGCAAGGCTCGCAAGGATGCTGAGCCAAAGGCTGAGGCTGCTGCTGAGTAAAATGTAAAAATGTAAAAATTAAAAAATTAAAAGATAATGGCTATTTCAATTGATGATATCAAGAAGCTTCGCGCAATGACTGGCGCTGGTCTGGCTGACGTAAAGAAGGCTCTGACCGAGGCTGAGGGCGACTTCGACAAGGCCAAGGAGCTTCTGCGTGAGCGTGGCCTCGCTATTGCTGCTAAGCGTAGCGACCGTGAGACATCTAATGGTTGTGTACTCGTTAAGAGCGTTGATGGCTTCGCTGCTATGATCGCCCTGAAGTGTGAGACCGACTTCGTTGCTAACGGTGCCGATTTCATTGCTCTTACTCAGAGCATCCTCGACGCTGCTATTGCTGCTAAGGCTAAGGATATTGAGGCTGTTAAGGAGCTTACTCTGGCTGACGGTCAGAAGGTTCAGGACGCAGTTACTCAGCGCTCTGGTATCACCGGTGAGAAGATGGAGCTGGATGGCTACCTGACTCTCGAGGGTGAGAACATTGAGATCTACAACCACATGGCAAAGAACACTCTCTGCACCATGGTTCAGACCAACAAGCCCGCTGCCGAGCAGGGTCACCTGGTAGCTATGCAGGTTGCTGCCATGAAGCCAGTAGCTCTCGACGCTCAGAGCATCGATCCAAAGATTCTCGACGAGGAGTACAAGACTGCTGTTGAGAAGTCAAAGCTGGAGCAGGTTCAGAAGTTCGTTGATATGAAGCTCAAGAAGGCTGGTTTGAACCCCAACCTGGTTGATTCTGAGGATCACATCGAGAGCAACATGTCTAAGGGCTGGCTCACACAGGAGCAGGCCGACGAGGCTCGCAAGATCATAGCTGATGCAAAGGTTGAGGGCGAGGCTAACCTGAAGATGCCAATGATTGAGGGTATCGCTAAGGGTCGTGTTGAGAAGTTCAAGAAGGAGAACTGCCTGGTTGACCAGGAGTTCCAGTTCGGCGACGGCGACAAGGCTACTGTTGCTCAGTGGCTCGCTAAGCAGGACAAGGATCTTAAGATCGTTGCCTTCCAGCGCTTCACACTCGTTGCTGACTAATTTTTAAGCAATATAGACAGGATCGGCATTGCGAAAGCAGTGCCGATTTTTTATGAGACTATGAGAAAAGTAATAGGAATAGGAGAAACTATACTGGACATCATCTTCCGCGACGATCAGCCTATTGGTGCTGTGCCTGGCGGTTCGATGTTCAACGGACTGATATCGCTTGGTCGTAGCGGCGTAGATGCGGCTTTTATCAGCGAAACGGGCAACGACCGTGTGGGGCGTCGCATCATCAGTTTCCTGGAGGATAATCATGTTGATGCATCTAACATCAGCGTGTATCCCGAAGCCAAATCGCCCGTATCTCTGGCATTTCTGAACGAGAACAACGATGCCGAGTATATCTTTTATAAGGATCATCCCCACGACCGCCTGGAGTTTATCACGCCCGATATCCAGCCTAACGATGTGGTGATGTTTGGCTCGTTCTATGCCATCAACCCTGTTATCCGTCCACAGATGCTGGCATTCCTGCAGTATGCACACGAGCAGGGCGCCATTCTTTACTACGATGTAAACTATCGTGCGTCGCATCTCAAGGATCTGGTTAAGGTTACGGCTAATATCCTTGAGAACTTTGAGTTGGCCGATATCATCAAAGGCAGCTCGGAGGATTTTGAGAATATGTATAACAAGACGGGGGCCGATAGCGTGTACCGTTCGCAGATAGATTTCTACTGCAAGAACTTTATCTATACGCAGGGTGCCCAGCCTATCGAGTTCCGTGCGCAGGGTGGCTTGGCCAAGCAGTATCCTGTAGCGGCCACACAAACGGTTAGTACCATTGGCGCAGGCGATAACTTTAATGCAGGCTTTGTGTACGGACTGCTGAAGTATGGCGTTACACGTGATATGCTGCACGAGGGCGTTGATGCGACCATCTGGGATAAGGTGATAGCCGAGGCCCAGCAGTTTGCAGCCAATGTGTGTGGTAGCATCAATAACAGCGTTGATACCGCCTTTGGCGAACGCAAAAAAGCAGAATACCAGGCAGCGCTCGCTGCTATGGAATAAAATAAAAGCCCCGCAAAACGCGAGGCTTTTTTCTTTTATTTCTTTTTCTTTCGTGGCTTGCGCATGGCCCAGCCTTCTTCGCTAAAGTCGGGCTCATCGCCTTTAAAGCCGCGTGGTGCTTTATCCATTAGTTCGCGCCAGTTATCTTTTTTGGGGCGCTTGGGCTTGCCTGAACGGTCGCCACCCTTGCCCTGGCGATCGCCACCCTTGCTGGCGTCGTTGGCGTCGTTACAACGCACCGTCTGTCCCTTGTAGCGGATACCTGATAGCTGCAGCATTACCTTCTTAGCATCCTTTTCGGGCACCTCAAAGTACGATATGTTGTCCAGTAGGTCGATATGGCCCACCTCCTGTCGTCCGCCCACAAATCGGTTCAGCGTCTGCATCAGCTCGCCTGGGTAGAAACCGTTGCGCTTACCAAGGTTGATAAACAGTCGGCGATAACCCTTCTGGGGCTTGTTCTGCAGCTTCTGCTTGTCGCTCTGCTGGCGGCGGTCCTTCTTTTCAGCCACCACCGGCTCAATCTCTGGTGCGTCGGCATAGTAGGCCAGGAACTTACCAAACTCAAGCGATACAATCTTCTTTATCAGCTCGTCCTTGTCGATATACTCAAAGTAGCGACTGATATCCTGCATGAATGGGGCAATCTCTTCGTCGTCAACATCCGTCTTAACAATCTGATCCATCACCTTATAGAGCTGTTTCTTGCAGATCTCTTCGGCCGATGGAATCTCAGCCTTTACAAACTCCTTGCAGATAATCTTCTCGATGTTACGGATCTTGAACTTCTCGCGGCTGTGAACGATTGAGATTGATGTTCCCTTCTTGCCGGCACGACCAGTACGACCCGAGCGGTGGGTGTAACTCTCGATGTCATCGGGCAGTCCGAAGTTAATCACGTGCGTCAAGTCGTCAACGTCCAGTCCGCGTGCAGCCACATCGGTAGCTACCAGCAGCTGTGTCAGGTGGTTGCGGAACTTCTGCATGGTCTGGTCGCGCTGCTGCTGGTTCAGGTCGCCATGCAGCGATTCGGCGTTGTAGCCGTCCTTAATCAGCTTGTCGGCTACCTCTTGTGTCTCTACCTTGGTGCGACAGAATATAATAGCAAAGATGCGTGGATAGAAATCAACAATGCGCTTTAGGGCGAGATACTTATCCTTAGCGTTCACCATATAATAGATGTGGTTAACGCTCTCGGCGCCCTCGTTGCGGCTGCCTACTACTATCTCTTTGTAGTCGTGCAGATACTTCTTGGCCACGCGCTCCACCTCTTTGCTCATAGTGGCTGAGAACATCAGCGTGTGATGATCGGCCGAGAGCTCTTCGAATATCTCGTTGATGCTGTCGGAGAAGCCCATATTCAGCATCTCATCAGCCTCGTCCAGAACGATGTTAGTTACCTGCTCCAGGCGGGCATAGCCGCGATGCATCAGGTCGACCAATCGGCCTGGTGTGGCCACGATAATCTCAACACCCTTTTTCAGAGCGCGCATCTGCGGCTCGATGGCAGCGCCACCATACACGGCCTCTACATGCACGCCATCCATGTATTTCGAAAAGTCGCGCAGGTCGTCGGCTATCTGCAGGCACAGCTCACGTGTTGGCGAGAGCACCAGTGCCTGTGTGTAGCGCTGTGTTGTGTCGATGCGCTCGAGCAATGGAATGCCGAACGCTGCTGTTTTTCCGGTACCAGTCTGGGCCAGGGCAATTACATCATTTTCGTTGCCAAGCAGGTATGGTATTACCGCCTCCTGTACAGGCATGGGATGTACAAACCCTAACTCCTCGATGGCTTTGCGAATCTGCTCGCAAACGCCTAATTCTTCAAATGTCTTCATCAAATAAATTTATCTTACTACTTCTGTAAATTCTGGCTTGCCGCCCTTTTCTACGGTTACGTAGATGGTAGCGGTGGCCTCTTCGCCGTTCTGTCCGCGAGTTTTTACACTAAACTCATAGTCGGTGCCATCGGGCGTTTCGCGCTTACCTACTGTCTGAGGTGTGCCGAGAGGGAACTGATAGCTCGAGCAGGCGGCATCAAACAGCGCCTTCTCGGCATCGGTTACGGGCTTCTGTGCTGTATAGGCTGGCAGGGCTTTTACGCGGCCCTTCTTGTAGCCGTTCTCTGTCAGAAAACGGTCCAGCTCCTTGGCAGCCTTGGCCACACGGGCTGTGCGTACGCCATAGCCCTGTGCAATCTTGGCCTTGGGCAGGGCCTTCTTCAGGTCGGCCGATGATGTGTTCAGTCCGCCGCTGCCAAAGGTGCAGAAGGGCACAATCGTCTTACCTGCAAAATCCTGCCCGTTCAGCAGGGTTACAATCGGGTTGGCGTAGGTGCCAAACCAGATGGGGTATCCTAAAAAGATAACATCGTATTTACTCAGATCCTTTGTAAGGGGCTTGATAGCTGGCCACTGGCCGTTAGCTCGCTCCTTGTTGCCACGCTGGATGGTGGCCTGAAAATCGCCGGTATAAGGCTCAACAGCCTCTACAGCTTCGATGTCGGCACCCAGTTGTTTCTGGATTTCCTCGGCTACGGTCTTGGTTGTACCATTCTCTGAGTAGTAAAGCACCAGCTTCTGCTGTGCATAACTCGTTGCAATGCCTGTCATCATTGCTAATGATAAAAATAGTTTTCGCATAATAATTTTGTTTATTTGTACATAATCGTTTGCAAAGATACAAAATAATTTGTAATTTTGCAAGCATTATGAAAATATGTGTGTTTTGTTCTGCCAACGAGCAGATTGATGCCGAGTTTTTTACGCTTACCAAGGAGCTTGGCAAGTGGGCTGCCGAGAGCGGTCATAGCATCGTGTATGGCGGTGTTAACCAGGGCCTGATGGAGTGTGTGGCAAAGGCTGCCAAAACGGCTGGCGGCCGTACCATCGGTGTGGTGCCTACCAAGGTTGAAGAAACCGGGCGCACCAGCGATTACGTAGAGATAGAGATACCTTGCGATAACCTGACCGACCGCAAGCAGCTGATGATGGACCAGAGCGACGTGTTTATCGCCCTGCCAGGCGGTATCGGCACACTCGACGAGGTGTTTACTGTTGCCGCATCGGCCACCATCGGCTATCACCATAAGCCTGTGATTCTTTATAACATGAAAGGCTTCTGGAATCAGTTGATAGCCTTGATGGACGATCTGCAGGCCCGTGGCATGATCCGTGGCGATTGGCACCAGTACATCAAGGTGGCCAACAGCTTAGACGACATTAAAACTCTTTGCGGTTGCTAAGCAGCTCAAACATGTAAGGTATAAAGGCGTAGGTATCGTCGCGCTTGCCAAAGCGTACCATTATAAGGTGTTTGTATGGGTTTACATACAGCACCTGTGCACGTATGCCGTGGGCGTAGAATCCGGGATACTCGGGCTTTTCGGTCATCCAGCTGGTGTTGTACCAGCTAAAGTGGTAGCCATCGTTATCGGTGTTGTAGTCGGTCGACTGCCTGATCCACTCCTCGCTCACAATACGTTTGCCGTTCCACACGCCCTTATTCAGATACAATCGACCTATCTTGGCCAGGTCTTTCATGCTGGTGCTGATGCCGCCAAAGGCGTGCGCCATGCGGTGTTTCTTACTGTCGATGTTTACGATGGCAGGCGATTCCATCTGTAGTGGCTTCCATACCTTCTCGCTCAGGTAGCTGGTATAGCTTTGGCCAGTGGCTCGCTGTATTACCACGCCCAGTATCTGTGTGGTCATACTCTCGTATTTGTGCTTGGTTCCCGGTTCGTTCTCGAATTTCAAACCCTTAATCTGCTTCATTACGTTTTTGCCATAGTTAAGCTTGGCCATGGCGTTCAGGCGCTTCAGGTCCTTCAGTCGCAGCGAGTAGGTGTCGTCAAAAGCCAGTCCGCTACGCATGTCAAGCAAGTGTCGGATGGTGAGTTTCTGCCACATCCTATCCTTCTTTTTCAGTTCGGGCAGATAGTCGGTTACAGGGTCGTCGATGCTTTTAATGTAGCCCTCGTCAACTGCAATGCCGCAAAGCAGCGATGTGATGGATTTGGAGACCGAGAATACCGTAGCCAGTCTGTCGGTAGTGATATCGCCTACGCATTTTTCGTAGATGATGCTGTCGTTCTGTATAATCAGCACGCCCTGTGTATCGGTCTTGCCGTCGAGTGCCTGCCATAGCGTTCTTGGCTTTTTGTAGGCGGGTGGTTGGGTAAAAAAGTGCAGGGTATCAATCCATTCGGCCTGCTGCTTGGCGTAAGGAAAGCTGAATGCGGTTTTGCTGTTGGCAATCGTGTCGTGCACGTGATGCTCAAAGCTGTAGGATGTAGGTCCGGCTGCGCCGTCGGCCTTGTAGCCGCGAACGATGGCGCACGATGTTAGAATCAGGCAACTTGCAGCTAAGGCAAGGTTGTTAAGTAATTGCAGTTTCTTCATTTTTTTCTACTATCTGTTTTGTTAATTCCGGCTGCAAAAGTACAAATAGTTTTTCATGTTCCAAGCGCCAGTTTGCAAAACGTCTAAATATTATACAGCAAAAGCCCCCAAGAGTTTTTGGGGCTCTTGAGGGCTTCTTAAGGTTTACAGGCTGCCTACACAACTGGTGGCGCCCAGGGCTGTTACAATCGCAGTGGCTATCGATGCAATCATCTGCAGGATAAACTTCATGGTTTCTTTCTTGCTCATAATGGTTACAGTTTAAATGGTTAGTGTTTCATGTTAAGCGGTGGGGGCTAAGCCCCTATCCGCTAATCTCCGTACGACTCGTCGTCGTCCTGGTTGCCGGTGCCGGTATTACCGCTCTGGCTGCCGCCGTTCTGATTGGTAGGCTCGTCGTCTACATCTTTGTAGTCGGTAAAGTTCTTAGGCAGCTCGGTCACGTTGCCGGCCTTGGTAAGCTCCTGTCGGGTAAACTCGCCGGTGGCACGTGCGCGCAGGTACACGCTGTCGATGTGCTTGGTGGTCGAGAAATCCTCGCTCTTCAGGGCGCCGCCCTTGGCTGTTTCGATACCAGCCGAGAAGATAGCCAGGTTAGGCAGCTTAACGGCCTTGCCCTCCAGCACCAACTCGCGGATACATTCTACCATGTCGGTTAGCATACCCTTGATGGCTCCCTTAGAGTAGGGCGTGTTGTGGCTCGACATGTGCTTGGCCAGCTCGTCGAGGTCGATGGTCTTGCCGATGGTAACGGCACGTGCAAACCAACGTCCGTACACGACACTCTGCTTGTTCTTGTTCTGATACTTACGATAAAATACACTCATAATGGTTAAAATTTAAATGGTTAATACTAATGTTGTTTTGACGATGCAAAGATACAACATTTTTGCTGCGATTCCTAATCTGAGGCCTCTTGCATTGCAAAAATTTGTTAACGATACGTTTACGCTTCGCAAACATTATTTTTGGCCCTCGCAAACGCACCGTTTACAAATCGCAACAGCCTCGCATACTTTGTGACTGTGATTCTGTGACAATAAGCCCTCTCGCAAAATCGCAGCCACAACCCATAAGTATAGTTTAAAAATAATATAATATAATTATATTATTTTTAAGTACACACCGCCACAATTCTCGTACCTCCTTAATGTCACAAAGTCCAAGTCACAGAGTACGATTTTTGCCAGAAGCTTTGGTGGTGTCGGATAATTATTGTACTTTTGTCACCAGATGTTTATCATCAACCAAATATAAATATTAGCTATTATGGCAGCAGTAAAAAGAACTCTGGACTCTATGGCAGCTCTTAAGGCTTTTGAAATAATGAAGAAACTATCGTATCTTATTATACTTGGAGCCACAGTGACGGCTTGTAACTGGACACACCCCAAAACAAGTATTAAAGAAAAACCAGAGATTATCATGGCTGTAGATACATGTATAAATGACACTACAGCTTTTAAGTGGTTTGAAAATGACAGCACCTACACTTTTTGTGTTGCGAATTCAGACAAGACAATTGTTGGAATTGGGTATAATGCTTATGAAAAAGACATTGTTGCAGACTCTCTTTCTGCGGTATTAATCGCAAAGGCAGCATGGTATCCTTTGTATGGAAAAGAGGATACAGAAAAAGAAAAGCCGTTTCGGGTAACTGAATATAAGAAATATTGGACGGTTGAGGGATCGCTTCCTGATGGATACCTAGGTGGGACAGCGGGTATAGTAATTCGAAAATCGGATGGAAAAGTTATGATGGTATGGCATGAAAAATAAATAATATATATGGAAACTCAGATTTTGAATTTAAAAGAGCCGTACGAGTATATATACTGCAATGGCTCGATAGGCCTGCACATAGCGACGCTGATAGTGTATGAGGCTGGTGTGAATAATGATGGTGAATATGTGCTGGAAACACATAGTCACCCAGTAGTAAAATATGCAAACCGTCCGGGCGGAACGGTATGGAACCGTGCCGAGTTGACCGATTGTCACGTGCTTTGCCGCGAGGACAACAAGCGCATTACGATGGAGCAGTTTCATGCATTCATGAACGAAATAGGTTTTATTCACTTGGAAGACAAAGATGAAGGCCTAAATCTGCCCATGGCGCTTGAGGTGCCAATATGGAAGAGTGCGTTCGACACTAACGGCATTGAGATAGAGTGGCCGATGATGACAAAGCGTAACGGCGATAAGGAGCCGATTAGGCTGATTAACGTGCCGTTGGAGTTTAAACGGAATCCTGAAGGCTCAAAGTATAAATACAGCTGCAAGGAGTCTTTTGATGCGTCATTTACTGCCGAAAACGACGTACCCTTGTATTTCTCGCTGGAATTTAATACGAAAAATGACCTGAAGGCTGGCCTTAGAAACGGCATGTCGGCATACTATCGTGCGTTCAAAAACCATGAGTTCAAGATTTGGTTTGGATGGTTTGACGACTGCGAATTTGTTGATGTGCTTGAAGAACTGATAAGTAAGTCGGAGGAAATCAGACAGGAGTGCTTTGAAGATGACGACGTGTGAGTTCTTAGGGTCGGAGGCCAGGTCGCACCTCAACTCGATAAAAGGAATCATCGGACATCTGGAAGAACGGACTCGGGCAGGCGATGAAGACGCCCGCCGGGTGCTTGATAGCCTTGGCTACACGCTGGCGCAGTTTAAGTTTACGGGCAGTCCGGCTACTGGCAAGAATCTTAACCCAAAGGATGGTACATCGCAGCTGCAGGGATCGCCAGAGTCGGCCCCAAAGGCAGCACGTGGCCGCAAGAGTCATGCTGGCGAGAAGGTTACGAAGGCCTTCAGGTATAATGTACGCGACGCGCGCGTGGCAAACCGGCGCCTAACAATGCTTTATAATGCGTTGCTGGCAATCCAGTGGATTCGCGACGACACGCCACAGCAAACTTTTATCGACCTGTTTGGTGGTGGCGACTGTACACAAAGGATTGTTTGGATGGACGATGTGAACACGCTGGCCGACTTGTTTCGCCGACTAGTGAGCGTAGAGAAGCTGGTGGCTGTGCAGAGTCCTTACGGCCTTTGGCAGATGGTGGATGGCCACTTTTGGGAGAAGGAGGGCAACAAGCCCTTTGGTAACGAACGTTTGCGCAAAACCCATTCGCCGCAGGAAAAGTCGCGCCACATCGACTATCTGGTAAAGATTCTGGATCCGAAGGTGTCTGAACAGCAGCTAAAAGATATGCTGAGTGGCGATATGCCCGAGGAAGATGAGGCAACGGCGTGAGGCTAGTAGGCGTTAATGCGTGCTCAGTCGGCGCCTTGATAAACCATAAAAAAAATTTTTTTGTTTTTTTTCTGCTATTCGCAGACAGCTCTGAGTAGAGGGGTTGTCTGCGTTTTTTTTATGTCTCTACTCCCCACTTTTCAATCGGCGTTAATTAGTTTTTTTTATTAATGCCGCCTCCTAATACATTATTACTATAGAAGCACCTCTGGCGAGAGGGATACAAACTTCGAAAGCGTTCTTTGACATGTTGATACAGCCCACGTGCACACACATGCACACCCACCCCCACGTACGCATGTACATAATTCAAAATTATCAATAACAATCAAAAGGTCGCTTTAAGGAGGCGACGTTAAATAAAAACAATAAAATGTCGAAACGTAATGATTTAAAAGCGGCTTGGCGCGCTATTCGTGCCAACCAGGCAAAGCAGCAGATGAACAAGGTGAATCATCTGGGAGTTACTAACTCAAAACACTTTTTCACCTATTAAATTATTAACATCGAGGTAGGTGAGTGACGAAAGTCTCGCGAGTGAAAAAGGCCTAATTTCAGCACTTTCTTCCTCACTTAAAACACTCGATAAAATGCAGAAAATATTTAAGAAACAACTTATTCAGCAAAACGTCCAGATGGACGGTAACGTTAACTTTATGGTTAATGGTGATATTAATATCCAGCCCTGCCCCTGGGAGCAGGATGTAGACCTGACCGACGGCAAGCCCGTTTACTACCGCGCCAACCTTGAGGTGATGCCCGATGGGCAGACCCGTGTAAAGGCCAAGCGTACAGGCAGTCGAGGACCACTCTATCAGACGCTGTTTGAGACGGCGCACGGCATCGTAAAGATAGTGCCCCAGCGCAAGCAGCGCCATCCCGACCGCGAACAGCTGATAGTAGAGTTTAAGTTTCCCCGCCGCTACGGATTGGCGCTAACCAAGGCGCTCTATGAGGAGGAAGCCGATCAGGTAATGTCGTACTTTAAAACAAGGAAGGAGGATTGTTTATGGAATCAGCAATAATCAGCACCATTAAATTTACATGTATTGGCAAGGGGCATGGCGCTCCTTGCACCCCCGCCAGCCGAGAGGAGTGGGAACAGCTGCGCCGCGAGCCCTGATTGGCACAGATGTGTGAGCGTATAGCCAAGGGCGACGATGAACTGAAGCATCGATTGCCCGTGTGGACACCCCATTGCGCGGAATTCGCCAACAACCATCGAGCCATAGCCGATGCCATCAAGCCGCTTAACCGACTGATGCTCGACTTTGACGAGAAGGGGCATACGGATGAGATTGTTAAAACATTGACCATTGACCATTCACCATTGACCATTTTGCTTATCGAAGAATCGGTTCGTCGTGGCACCCATGTGCTGGTGGAGTTGCCGGATGGGATGACGCCCGAAACGGCTCAGCAGCTGATGCAGCAGGCTACGGGATTTGCGCCCGATGCAGCCGTAAAAGATGTATCGAGGTGTATCTACATGGTGCCCGAGGATCATACAAAGTATGTTAGTCCGAAGCTGTTCGAGGTGAGTGAGGAATGTGAAGGAAATTTTTCCTTGACATCCAACGAGCTCAAATCTGAGCCGGACGAACAAGAGCGCAATTCTGCGCCGATGTTCAAGGGTATTCCCTATAGCTCTATCATAGCCGAGTGGTGGCACCGCAACGGGGGCGAGCCTGCCGAGGGCGAACGTAACGTAAAACTGCACAAGTTGGCAGTAAATCTGCGCGCCATCTGCGATAATAAGAAAGAGGTGCTGATGCAGGTGATGCCCCGTTTCGGACTGACCGATGCCGAACTGAAATCGGTAGTTGATTCGGCCTGTAAGGAGGAACCCAAGGGCGTTAGCAAAGTAATGCAGCAGATACTGGATGCATTGGAAATGGGTATTCCATCGGATGAAATCGACGATGCCGAAGCCACCGCACAGGAAACGGGCGTAAAGGTAAACGTAAAAGCCTTGCCCATCGGATTGAAAGAGTCGTTGGTAGGTGTGCCCGTAAGTATGCATCTGCCCGTGCTGTGCGGCGTGCTGCCCATTGCGGCGGCCTATGCCGACCAGGTAACCGTGGAGTATTGCGATGGCAACACGCAGCGTTTAGGTCTGATGTCGATAATCCGTGGCGAGCAGGCCAGCAACAAATCGGTAGTAAAGAATGCTGTTGACATATGGAAACGGCAGCTCGACGAAGAGGATGCCTTGGCCCGCAAGCGCGAAGAGGAGTGGAAGGAGCGCAAAAAAGGGCGAAAAGCCAACGAGAAGGCACCCGAAGATCCGCATGTATTGATTCGCGTAGTGCCCGTAACCGTTAGCTGCTCAACGTTGCTTAAGCGTTTCAAAAACGCTCAGAACCATACCCTGTACAGCTTTGGTGAGGAACTCGACACGCTGCGTAAAACCAACGGTGCCGGTTCGTGGTCGAGCAAATACGATATCTATCGCTTGGGCTTCGACCATGGCGAGTGGGGACAGGATTACAATAGCGATGCAGCCGAGAGTGGTGTGGTAAACGTGGCATATAACTGGACTATGCTGGGAACAAACGGCGCCCTGCGCAAGTGCTTTAAGGCCGATAACATAGAGAACGGACTTTCGAGCCGTGTGTTGGTGGCCGAAATGCCTGATGCCAGCTTTGCCAAGATGCCCAAGTTCCGTAAGCGTTCGGACGAGGATGTGGCCAGGATACAACAGGCCGTAAGCCGCTTGCGCAGCTACACCGGACTGGTTGATACGCCCCGCCTGCGCCGAGCCATCGAGGGCTGGGTAGAACAGAAGCGTGTTGAGGCTGCCAAGGATATCGACCACGTGAAGGACACCTATCGCAAGCGTGCTGCCGTAATCGGCTTCCGCTGTGGTGTGGTGTTTCACCTGCTGAGCGGTTGCAGTAAGGAGAGCAAGGCCTGCATGGAGTTTGCACTCATGATGGCCGAATACTGCCTGCAACAGCAGATAAAGGCCTTTGGCGAGGCGCTGGAAAGTCAGTTCCTGGATGCCCGCGACGAGGGTGTGCGCTATGGCTCTAACCACTCTATCTTCGACCAGCTGGCACCTACGTTTACCATGGACGATTTGCGTGCGCTGAAGCGAGGATTCTGCGGCGAAGCCGGGCTGCGAAAAATCATTTCGCGCTGGTATCGCGACCAGTGGATTGAGAAAACCGACCGCACGCACTGGCGTAAATTAGGAAATTGTGACGTTTGACTTTGTGACATTTAGTACATTAAACATTAAAGATTAAACATTTTATGGAGATAATATTAACACGCATAGCTAAGCGCCAGCAGTACACGATAGGCAGGCTGGCCATTGTAGAACGCATCGACGATGAGTATCTGGCTGGCGAGAAAGAGGTGTATTTTTGCGATACCCTCGAACCGCCTGTCATCCAAACCAAAACCACCGTATCGCTGGCTTCGGTGCTGCGTTCGCCCACCAAACTAAAATCTATCAAGCCCGTGGCCATCCCTGAGGGCCGTTACGCAGTAGTCATCACCTACTCGCCAAAGTTCCAGAAGTGGTTGCCGTTGCTGTTGGGCGGTCAGGATTTCAACCGCCTGTGGCAGGGCATACGCATACACTTTGGCAACACCGTGGCCGACACGCAGGGCTGCATACTGCTGGGGCGCAACCAGCGCGTGGGACGGTTGTTCGAGAGTCGTAAGTGGGTGTACGAGCTGAAGCAGAAAATCATCGAAGCCAAGGCCCGAAAAGAAGCAGTGTGGATTACCATCAGGTAGTCCACACTGGCTTTTATCATTGTAAGTGCTAACGCTTACTTGGCACCAATCTCTTTTATCAGGCGGTCGGCTTTGCCCCAGCTTTCCATCATGTACAGCACGTAGCGGATATCAACGCCGATGCAGCGGGCCAGCTGCTTGTCGAAGAAGATGTCTGATGACAGGCTGTCCCAGTTGCCATCAAAGGCCAGGCCGATGAGCTCGCCCTTGCCGTTGAACATAGGCGAACCAGAGTTACCACCGGTAATGTCGTTGTTCGACAGGAAGCACAGGTGCATCTTGCCTGTGGTCTTATCAGTATACTTACCAAAATCCTTCTTAGAGAGCAGCTCCTTCATGATAGGCTCGGCCTCGTAGTCGATAACGCCCTGCTCGCCGCGGTTCATCTTCTCAACAATGCTCTCGGCTGTGGTGTAATAGCCTGAGGGCTTGCCGGCCAGCAGGTACTCGCCTACCTGACCGTACGAGAGGCGCATGGTAAAGTTGGCATCGCTGTAGTTAGGCATATCCTCCTCCATGCGCAGCTTGGCGGCACACAGGTAGCGCTCCTGCACGGCGATGCTGTCGTAAACCTCGGTAGCCTGGGCAATAATGTCGGCCAGGGTGTTGTTAAGACTCTCGCCAAAGGCCACGCCGGGATCCTTCTGGAAGCTCTTTTTGTTGATGAAGATCTTCTTGCCGTTCTTCATCAGCTGCGACTTCTTAAACAGATAGTCGATATACTTCTGATAGTCGCCGCCAAAGTCGCGGTCAACCACCTGATAGAAGCTGGGCAGATACTGCTCCTCGACCTGAGTGCGATAGAACTTCATGGCTGCAGCCTGAATCTCCTTATCGGTAGCCTCGTCCCACTCATCGCTATTATCTTTAAATTCGATGTACTGGCTCTTGGGCTTATTCTCGTCGCCCTTAACGGTAGCACCGTTGTGGGCACGATAAGCACGGCGTGTAAGTTCGTCGGCGCTACGGCCGCCAAAGGTTTCGCTAAAGTAGGTCAGAGCCTTGATGGCCTTGAACTGCTTGGCGTACAGGCGCTCCAAAAGGTCGAAGTCCAGCTTGCCCTTCAGGAATCCCGTAGAATCCTGCCAGCAGCGTATCTTCTGCTCAAACTCAGCCTTCTGCTTAATCAGTCCGATAGAGTCGATACACTTGTTCATACCAATAGAGTTCTTCCAGTAGTTTGAACTCTGGGCGTACTTCGAGTCGTACTTGATACGTACAGCCTCGTCGGCACGCATGTGGCGGATCATGATGTCCTGCTTAACCTCGCGGGTCTTATAGCGTGGCTCGTTCTCAGCGTCGCGACGCTCGCGGATACCATAGCTTGAGAGGTAACGGTTGGTAGAGCCAGGATAGCCGATGGTCATAGAGAACGAACCTGGCACGTAGCCCTGTAGCGATACGGGGGCCCACTTCTTTGGGTGATAGGGCACGTTATCCTTTGAGTACTTGGCAGGACCGCCAGTCTTGGGATCTACATAGATGCGGAAAACCGAGAAATCGCAAGTCTGTCGGGGCCACATCCAGTTGTCGGTCTCGCCACCAAACTTACCCATCGACTTAGGCAGGGCGAACACCAGGCGCACATCCTCAAAGTCGCGATAGGTGGTAAGGAAGTAGCGGTTGCCCTCGTAGAAAGGCTTCAGCTCTACGCGCAGGGTTGAATCCTGCTTGCGGATGTCCTTACTCATAGCGTTCTCGAGCGAATCAACAAACTGGGCGCGCTTGCCCTGTGGCAGGTTGTTAAGTCCTAATGAGTCGAGATAGGCTGTTACATCCTTCTGCTCAATCATAAAGCTTACAAACAGGCGCTCGTTGGGCAGCTCCTCTTCGTAAGAGTTAGCTACAAAGCCGTTAAGCATGTAATCGTGCTCAACGGTAGAGTGCGAGCGGATGGCCTCGAAACCACAGTGGTGGTTGGTAAACACCAGTCCATCGGGCGATACCACTACACCCGAGCAGAATCCACCAAAGTTAACCACGCAGTTCTTAACGGCATCTTCTCCGTAGTACAGCGCGTTGTAAGGCAACTCATAGTTCTCCTGCTTCATGGTCTCATAAACGGCATTGGGCAGATTGTAAAGTGTCCACATACCTTCGTCGGCCTTAGCGCTTGTAAGGCTGCATGCAGCAAGTAAAGTAAAAAGTAACTTTTTCATAACATATTATTAGTTTTTGAATTTTTTTCCGATAACGGGCAGGCTTGAAAGGGGCATGTCTCTGCGGATAATGAACGCTACAAACAGCACGATGAGTAGCGTGTTAAAGCCCAGCGATGCTATCATGGGCCATCCCTTGCTGGCCTGCATCATACAGAACAGGGCAACAGCTAACACCATATATAGGGCGATATCCTTGATAGGATAGGGGATTGGGTTCTGTTTCTGGCCAACGATATAGCTCAGCACCATCGCCGTGCCATAACCTGCCAGTCCGCCCCAAGCGCAGGCCCAGTAGCCTATCTGAGGGATGAAGATAACGTTAACGCCAAACAGCACGGCGCAGCCAGCCAGCGAGAACCATGCGCCATAGATAGTCTTGTCGATAAGCTTGTACCAGAACGACAGGTTGAAGTACACGCCCATGAATATCTCGGCCATCATCACTATCGGCACAATGCCCAGTCCCTCGCGGAACTTATCGCCCACCAGGTACTTGAATATATCGATATACCCCATCACGCACAGGAATGCCAGCAGCGTAAAAATCACAAAGAACTTCATCGATTTGGCATACAGCTCCTTGCTGTTCTTATCCTTGGCCGAACCGAACACGATGGGCTCGTAGGCAAAACGGAAGGCCTGGGTAATCAGGGCCATTATCATTGCAATTTTGATGCAGGCACCATAGATACCTAACTGATGGCGACCCTCCTCAGAGTCGAGGATACGTGGCAGCAATATCTGTCCGGCCACCTGGTTCAGTATGCCTGCGATACCCAGTACCAGCAGCGGCCACGAGTAGCTGAGCATCTGCTTGCACTTCTGGCCGTCAAACTGCCACTTAAAGCCCACCAGCTCGCTGATGAGGCAGAACGAAATAATAGTGGTACACAGCAGGTTGATGGCAAAGGCATAGCCGATGTGTATCTGCCACTCGGGGTTGATTTGCGGCATCAGCCAGTAAGCCACCACGTTCAGCGTAACGCTCATGAAGATAAACAGCAACTTGAGCGATGCAAACTTGATGGGGCGATGTTTGTAGCGCAGATAGGCAAAGGGGATGGCCTGGAAGGCATCCTGAGCCACGGTTACAAACATCATGCCTACGTACCACTTGTGGTTGGGATAGTCGAGCACACTGGCGATGGGGTTGATAAACAGCAGTACCAGTGCAGCAAACGTGAGGCACACGCCGCCAACCATCATCAGTGCCGTGCTGTACACACGCATCTTGTCGCCCTCTTCCTTATTCATAAATCGGAAGAATGTGGTTTCCATACCAAACGTAAGCAGCACCATGAGCAGTGCTGTCTGGGCATAGATATCGTTGTAGATGCCGTAGTCGGCACAACTCTTCAGTGTGTAAGTATAGAGTGGCACCATCAGGTAGTTCAAAAATCTACCTACAATGCTCGAAAGGCCGTAGATGGCCGTGTCTTTTGCTAATGATTTCAGATTTGCCATTTTTATCCAAAGAATAAGTATGCTATTGCGATGGCAGCGATGATGCCGGCCAGATCGGCCAACAGTCCGCAAGCCACAGCGTGACGTGTTTTTACAATGCCTACGCTACCAAAATATACTGCAAGAATATAGAATGTGGTATCGGTAGAGCCCTGGAAAATACAGCTCAGTCGGCCTACAAACGAGTCGGCACCATAGGTGGTCATCGCATCAACCATCATGCCACGGGCACCGCTGCCACTCAGCGGTTTCATCAGCGCAGTAGGCAGCGCGCCTACAAAATCGGTATTACCACCGCAGGCCTCTACACCATATTTCACGCCATCAATCAGCATGTCCATCGCACCTGAGGCACGGAACACACCGATGCCCACCAGAATGGCTACCAGGTAGGGGATGATACGTACAGCAGTAGTAAAGCCCTCTTTGGCACCCTCGATAAACGCATCGTACACATTAATCTTCTTGCGAACGCCTGCCAGTATAAAGGCGATGATAATCAGCATCAGCATAATGTTAGCGGCGCTGGTGCTCACTTTGTTCATCAATATCGAGTCCATCTGTCCGAAGCCCCAGATAACTGTGGCTACCACCAGAGCTGCACCGCCAAGGGTAAGCAGCATGGTTTTGTTGAGCAGATTTATCTTCTGGAAAAAGCTGGTAATGATGATGCCCGCCAACGTAGAGAAAAACGTGGCCAGCAGGATGGGTATAAAAATATCTGTGGGCTGTGCAGCACCCATCTGGGCGCGATACACCAGGATAGATATCGGTATGAGCGTAAGGCCGCTGGTGTTCAGAACCAGGAACATAATCATCGGGTTGCTGGCTGTATCCTTTTTCTGGTTCAGATCCTGCAACTGCTCCATCGCCTTAAGACCTAAAGGAGTGGCAGCATTGTCGAGACCTAACATGTTGGCGGCAATATTCATAAAAATGCTGCCCGTTACTGGATGGCCCTTGGGGATATCGGGGAACAGCTTGGTAAAAACAGGACTCAGCAACTTGGCCAGCACGTTTACCACGCCGCCCTTTTCGCCTATCTTCATAATACCCAGCCACAGCGACAATACGCCCGTGAGGCCTAACGATATTTCGAAGGCGGTTTTCGACGAAGAGAACGTTGAATCCATCATGGCTGGGAATACATCAAAATCTCCCCAGAACACCAGTTTTATCACAGCAATCACAAATGCGATGATAAAGAATCCTATCCAAATCCAATTAAGTACCATAACAGCGTGCAAAGATAAGATTTTTTTCCGATATAAACAAGCATTATAGCTAATAAATACAAAAGAGAGCATCTGCTCACGCAGACGCCCTCCCCAACATTTATTAAAGTCTTATTTTTAAATATAAAAAATCGAATTTACTTGTGGACGGCAATCTTAGTAACGGTCACATTTCGACCAATTAACTGCATTTTTTTCTGATTCCATCCAACATAATGTTCTCTCCAAGCAGAAACATTGCTATCAGATACCGTCTTTATATCGCGGAACTGGGTTCCTGCAGCAGAGGTATGACTCTTTCCGTCGGCATCAGACTGACCATCGCTACTTGAAACTTCACACAAAACGATACTGGTGTTTTCTGAACATACTCTCAAATAGTAATCAGTTGGATCCCATGAATTCTCTGGCGCATTTCGGGTGTATTCTATTTCAATCTTGGGTGAACCTACAAAATCATCATAATTGAAGTTACAATCAATGAATGCATTACCTGATGACAGATTGTATGGGCCAAATACAACGGAACCAGTCCAACTCAAAAGATTATTAGCTACTGGTGTCTCATCGGCTACCTTCTGGCTGTTGTCGTAAGTAAGGGCAAGTGCTGTGGCACCAGTTCCTTGAATGATAAGGCCGTTTTGCTTAAAGCGGTTTGCCGTGGTGGTGTTTAGTTTAAACTCCACATAACCATTCTTTGCATTGCCGCTAATGAGATTCTTGTTCCAACCTGTGTTGTTAAGTTCAAAAAGGCCCCAGGTATTATCTGTTGCCTTTATGGTATAGTCACTCTCGCTGGCAAAATAGAATCGGATAATGGTTCCGTTTCCAATTTCAGCTGAATTTAATACTTCTGTCGAAACTGCTACGTATCCTACCCAATTATCGAACTTGGTGCTACCTGTAACATCGCTCCACCATACGTGCTCGTTGGCAGCGTCGGCCAATGAGTAGCTATAGGTGGTAGTAGAGCTGCTGCTAAGCTCTTCGTAGCTTACTGTTCCGGTCTTATCGGTCTTCATGTCGTAAGCCACGCCATCCAGTGGATAAAGGTTGTCTTCAACACCAGTCGTGCTCCAAGGCTCAGCGCCACCGCTGACAAAAGTTTCAAAGCCTTTGTAAGCATCCTTGATATCTGTGCGCTCATAGGCCCAGCGGGTACCTACGGGCACGCAAATCTTATGAGGCGCCTCGCCCTTATATGCTGAAAGGCTATAGGCTACCTGCATGTAACGTACCATAATAACAATATTGTTGATATTAGCCTCGTCGGCCGATGCGAAGGTGATGCGCTCTGTCTTTCCGGCAAGGGCTTCAACGTGCGGAGTTGGTAAATCCTGGTCCAGTCGGCAGGTGTTTATCAGTACGTTGTCCTCAGCCGATGGGGTGAACATCTGGTGGATGGTGTTGCTAAGTACGTTAAACTTAATCATTAACTCGCCTCCTGCTGCCAGTGGTGTTACCTCGGCATAGTAGGTGTGGGCAGCATCGTCGGTATATGCCGATTCGTTACCATCGGCATCTCTAAGCACCTTGCATTCATCGATGATCTTTGCATCAAATACCAAATCGTTGTAGTCGTAATCCTTGTTGCTGGCCGAGCTACCTAAGTCCTCGCAGAATACCCACTTGTGCACCATTACCGTTTTCTTCTTATACACTTTGGTAACTTTATCGGTGCTGATGGTGCTGCCGTTGCCAGGAATAACCTTGACAATCCAGTCGTCGGCATATTCCAAATCTTTTTGCTCTTTATTTATCTTTCGTTTGCCATTATCGTCTTTCTCACCATACATACACATACCTACGTACCAGCCCTTACCTACGCCTGGCACATCGATTTCTGCGCACTTAAAATAGGTGAACTCTTCGTTCGACCAACTGCAATGATATTTGAAACTCAAGGCCGAGCTGTTTTCCATATATACCGTTTTCCATTGGGTTCCAGCATCGTTCGAGTTGAAATCGTTCAGATGTGTATAGTTGGTTCCATCGCCCACACTGAGGTAGTCGATAGTACCATTGTCATTATAATCTGCGCGATAGTAGTTGGATGTAGCTCCAGGGTGATTGTTCATGTAGTTTTGGTCGTAGGCTTCATACCATACTTTGTATGGCTTGTTAGCCTGGCCATATACATGCTGGACGTAGAAATTGCTGATGTTCAATCCTTTAGTAAATCCAGGATGGGTTTCAAACCATTCCTTTACATAGGCGCGCTCTGCGGCAGTAATGTCGGCTGGAGCATTAGCACTGGGATAGTTGGGCATGTCGGGTTTAATACAGGTTCCGCATGAATTATCGCCCACTCCACGTGTCATAGCTCTTGCTGCAGCTATGCTGGCATCGCTGAATCCCCAATCCTGTGTAGGACTGATTTTACCGTAGAATTTCTCAAAGTTCTCGGCAAATTGGGCTTTTTTCGCTTCCTCCAGGCTTCCGTAATTTTCCATGGTGTCATGGCAACTGGTCATAAACATATTGCTAACCAGAGCCAATACTCCTGCTATCAAATACTTCTTCATATTGTAGACTTTAATAAATTGTTACGTAACTGTTTCGATTTTCGGTGCAAAGTTACCATTTTTTTTTATTTCTTGTATCAGTATGATGGTTAAAATCTGTAAATATTACAGAAATATGCACTATTAATAGAGATATTTTTGTAATTTTGACCGCAAAAAGCGAAATATTTATGCGTAAAAGTCTGATAATTACACTGGTAGCTTCTGTTTATGTGTTACTTGGAATGACATCGTGCAACAAGGAAATGTACGACGAGAAGAAGTATCGTGAGCTTATACATTATAATTCGGCTGTGGATAGTGTTGACCAGCAGCACATGTGGCAACTGAGTGAAGTAAAAAGTTTACGTTTCGAGGTTCCTTCGGGCTCGAAATACACGCAGTTACATTTCTATACAGGTAATCCGCTGAAGAAAGATACTGTTGAGCTTATGAACCGTCTGGATGTGACGGAAGGTCAGAAAGGTATCCTATCGCTTAGCGTGCCTTATCTGCAGGATTCAATCTATGCGGCCTTAGTCGATGCTTCTGGGAATTATACCGTAACTTCCGTCCCCGCGTCGCAGGGTAATGTGAGCTTTGCCAGTGCTACTACGGGCAGACCTATGGCAATCATAAGAAATCAGAGTTACACCTATTTATTTGAGGAGAACTTCCCGGAACCCAGTAACGATTACGATTATAACGATGTGGTGCTGCGTATTGCCCTAGAGCGTACGGCGCGTAATCAGATTACTATTCATGTAACGCTTGCGGCTGTTGGTGCCGCCAAGCAGATTGCTGGCTGTTTGCGCCTGGATGGTTATGGTTATGGTGCAATTGATAGCGTATATACCATTTCGGGAAAGACGTTTAATGACGGTATTGCTAAAAACTCGTATTATTTCTACGACAAAACGGATAATCTGGTTGCAGGGCGCAATAACGAGGCTGTTATTAATCTCTTCTGCGATGCGCATCAGTCGATGATGTTCAAAGTCAGTGCCGGCAATGGAATCCTTGAGCGTAAAAAGTATAATGTGTCTAACCAGTCGAGCGAAACATACCAGATAACCGATGAGCCTATCGTTAGTTATGTGGTAACATTTAAGGAAGAATATGTATCATCGCTCAACTACTTTACACTCGATAATCTCGATCCTTTCATTCTTACCGAATATAATAGCGGTATTTTTGAAACCCATCTTGAGCGTTTCAAGGAGGCACAGGTCATCATGGACTATTTTGTGGATACTACATTTAAGGATCTGCCTTGGGCATTAATGGTGCCACAAAGTGATTTCCATTACCCCCTTGAAGGGCAGAGCATCGGTTATAGAAAAAGAACCGAGGACGGCATTGTGGCACTGATGGGCGCCTATACCGAACTCGGTCATTCTTTTGGTGAGTGGGCTGAAGACCATACGCGATTTTACGATTGGTATCTTCACCCAAATATCAAGATGACTTACTAATTCTTAGTCATCACTTTTCCTGATGGGAAGCTGTACCAGTCTTTGGCTTCGCTATGATCGGCTGAGGTTGCCCATGTCTTAAACTCATGGGTGCTGGTTGCGTAGGCTTTGGTAATCCTTTCGCGCTCCTCGGGATACTGCCAGTCGGTAGGTATCATGATACCACATGGGGCACCTGAAGTTGCTATGCCAATGTGATTGCCTTTGTCGTTACCGCCTTGAGGCACAATATTAAACTTTGCGTTCTGGAAGCTAAAGCCTGCTGGCTTGGTTATCGTAGTCTCTACAATATCAGCGCTGGTACTTCTGGCTTCGCCTGTGTTAACAAGTGTACCCTTGGCTACACCGAATGCGGCATGCACCTCGTTGGTTTCGCCACCGTCGCGCTTGTTCTTAAACATAATGGGCGTTTCGTCGTAATACAATTCGTTGTCGAACTCGCAGCCTGCTGCTACCAGCTTGACTATCAGCTGATTCTCGTTGTTGGGATCCTCGCTTACCTTCAGCACTACGTCGTTCATATCATAGTCGCCATAAATGGTGTTGTCTTCAAAAGCGTAGGTCCATACCTGAGATGTTACAGGTGGGGTGACAACGGTGGTTGATGAACTCCATGTTGCGCCACAACTGTTTTCATCAGATGTAGCATGCAGTTTGCTAAATGCTATTTCTTTCTTTCCTTCATTAAACTGAACTGTGGGCTGAACGCCAGAGTTACCGGCACCCAAATCGATAATGTTATTTACGGCAATGGTTATATTGCCGGTTGTCTGGAGGCTGTATTGGTGTCCTGCTACTGTTGTGTTGCCGCCCAGACGTACATAATTGTTCACGCCCGATGCCCTGAATCCTTGGAATGTACCATCGCCTTGAGCGCCCCAATTACTGCCGTTCTTTACATTGAATCCAGCATTTCCGCCCATATTTACAATAAAATTGTCGAAGTCGGCTGTATTGGTCTCTGTGTAACTGTCGTTCATCAGGTTTAACTCGCCATCGTACATGTGGGCGTTGCCTAATACAAGCAGCTGGCAATAATTATAGAAGGTGGCGTTTTTGGCACTTAATGTCATGGTGCCAGTGGTATAATGGCCATTGTTTATCCAGTAGATACCCGACTGCGTAACAAATGTGTCGTCGGTGATATTAACCTTACCGCTGTTGTAGAAGTGGCACGATGAGTTCAGGGTCATAGATGCTGCTGAGAGCTCTGCGTCATCGCCATAGTTGATAAAGTAAGATGTGTTAGCATCACCAGGCGAGTAACTCATTTTGCTGCTAATATTAAATTTGCCTTCGTTGTAAACAGTACTGAAGTTGCCAATGTCGTATTTTTCGCTGTTGGTGGCATTGATAGTTCCGCGGTTGTATATCTTGACGCCCTGATTGGCTGCAACACTGTTACGCTGGTCGTTCAGAGTTGCGCCTGCGGCTACAGAGATAGAACCTGCCTGCTCGCCATAATTGCTCTCTAAGGTTACATTTCCTTTAAGAATATACAGTTTAAAATGAGTGGCGCCATTGCGACGGATGGTTAGATCGCCATCTACGTTTACATAGACGTTGTAGGGGCGTGCAATTTCCTTTCCAGCAGCACTATCCCAGCCGGAATTCTGATAGCTGCCACCGAGCTCTACAGTGCCATTCCCTTTTTTGGTTATCTTAAGATTGTAACCTTCAACAATCTTATTGGCATAGATGGCATATAAATCCCCCATGGTGGTTTGACCATATTGTGTCTGGACTGTAGTTCCTTTATAAAGCGTTTCCAAATCAGCTACTTCGTCTGCATTAGCAGGGATGGCAGTGGGGAAAGCGGCTTTCAGCTCATCGTTACTAGGGAAATTGAATGCCTCGTAGTTATCTCCATTAACGGTAATGCTTCTTGTGCGAGCCTTGGATGCATCACTGAAATCGTAGGTGGCATTAATCTGACCATCCACAATATCTACATATTTAAATGTCATGTTTCCGTTGCTCTGCTTCAGACCTAAGGTAACGCCTTCCAAGTGCGAAGGGTATAAGATGTCGTTAATAACGGTTGTGGTGCTTGTAACCTCGCTGGTTGCAAGTGCCGATCCATAGCCTTCTGTCTGAGGGCTGTTTGAGAATACGTATAACGTGCAGTTGTTGTCGTTCAGACCTTTAATTGATATTGTAGCGGTAGCTTTTGATGTCATAACCCAATCCTGTCCTTCGGGAATGGCAAAGCCAAGTGTTTGCTCTGCGTTGTTAAGAGCCTGTTCTTCTCTCTCCTGCTCATAACTGTATTTTTCTATGCAGGATACCATTGCTAAACCTGTCGTCAGCAATGTGACTACATTCGATAGGCTTTTTCTCATATCTCTAATTTGAGTTAAAATAATGTGCAAATGAATTAATTCGGATGCAAAATTATGCAATTTATCTGTAATAACCAAGTGCTTTAGCGTTTTTTATCTACCTAAGGATTGTTTTTAACAATGACGCAGGTCTTTTTTGAACAAATCAGAACGGTTTTGAACAAATCAGAAAACGTTGTAACTGATTTGAACATAGGTGAAAAACAAAAGTACGCAATCGAAAGCAACATTCTGAAAGATTGTTTACCTTTGCACTCGCAAGTTTCAAAATATTATCGTATATTTGCACCCAGAAACCAAATTCATAATAACTAAAAAATATAAATTAAACAATGAAAATTTCGTTTCATAACATTTGTTTGGTTGTAATGGCTGTAGCTGCCATGTGTGGCTGCAGCCTTAATGCAACTGCCCAGCAGTTAAAGGCTGAAAACATTGATGAGATTGTAAAGGCAATGACTCTCGAAGAAAAGTGCCACATGGTACTGGGGCGCGGCATGCATTTTAACGATGAGGCCAAATTCCCTGGTACAGCCGGTAGTACATTCTCGGTGGCTCGTTTGGGTATCCCCGAAACCTATTGTGCCGACTCTCAGCAAGGCTTGCGTATGAATGCCACTCGTGCCTGGGATCATAACGATTACTATCCTACGGATTTTGTGGCTTCGATGACGTTGGCCTCTACCTGGGACCGCGAGGCTGCCTTTAAGGTTGGTCAGGGCATCGGTAACGAGGTGCGCGAGTTCGGGCTCGACTGGATTCTGTCGCCTGCCATGAATCTTATCCGTAACCCATTGTGTGGGCGCAACCATGAGTATTACTCTGAGGATCCTTATCTCTCAGGAACCATCGCTGCTGGCTATGTACGTGGCGTGCAGAGCGAGGGTACTGCAGCATGCCCGAAGCACTTTGTGGCTAACAACCAGGAAACAAACCGCAATAACAATATCTCTCAGGTGTCGCAGCGTGCGCTCCGTGAGATTTATCTCAAGGCTTTTGAAATAATGGTTAAGGAGAGCAATCCTTGGACTATTATGACCTCTTATAATAAGCTGAATGGTCCATACGCCGTACAGAACCGTGAACTGCTTACTACCATCGTTCGCGACGAATGGGGCTGGAAGGGTATGTTTGTAAGCGACTGGAATGCTGGCGACGATGCCGTAGCTGCTATGCTGGCTGGTAACGATATGCTGCAGCCTGGTCAGGACAAGCAGTATCAGGCTATCCTTGAGGCTGCTAAGAGTGGAAAACTGCCTATGGAGGTGCTCGATGCCAACGTTAAGCGCATTCTGGAATATGTGATAAAGACCCATAACTTCAAAGGTTACAAGTATAACAATGAACCCGATCTGAAAGCGCATGCCCAGACGGTTCGCCAGGTAGGTGCCGATGGTATCGTACTGCTTAAGAATAGTGGCATACTCCCATTAACAGGCAAGCGCGTGGCTTTGTTCGGTTGCACATCTTATAATTGGATTTCGGGTGGTTCTGGTTTTGGTGGCACCTCTGTAGGTCACTATACCGTATCGCTTGTTGAGGGTATGCGCTCAGCTGGCTACGAAGTTTATAAGCCACTGATTCGTACTTACACCCAGCATATTGCTGCCGAGGAAAAGCGTTTGTTCCCCAATGGTCGTCCACCATTCTCACTCATGCCACCTGCACGTGCCGATGAGAAGCAGTTTACTGCCGATGAGCTCAATGCTGCTATCGAAGGTTCGGATGTGGCCATTATCTCTTTGGGGCGTAAAAGTGGTGAGGCTGCCGATCGCAGCGAAGCCGACTTCTACTTGAAAGAGGGCGAGGCCAAGCTTATTAAGGCTGTAAGCGAGGCTTATCATGCCAAGGGTAAGCAGGTGCTTGTACTGCTGGATATCTGTAGTCCTATCGATGTAGCTTCTTGGCAGAATCAGATTGATGCTCTGGTTTGCACCTGGCAGGGCGGTCAGGAGAGTGGATTTGCTGTGGCCGATGTGCTGAGTGGCAAGGTGAACCCCAGCGGCAAGCTGCCTATGACTTTCCAGATAAAATATGGCGATGCTTATGCCGATAAGAACTTCCCCAGCAATGTTGATGATAAAACTTTAGGAGCTATGTTTATGTGGGGTTATAATAAGGATCAGGCTCCTAAGGAGCGCAAGCCTCAGGCCAATATCGACTTTACCAACTACGAAGAGGATATCTACGTAGGCTATCGTTACTTTGATAGCTTTGGTAAGCCTGTGGCTTATCCCTTCGGCTTCGGACTGAGTTACACCACCTTTGCTTATGAGAATATGAGCGTGAGCGAAGCTAATGGCGTTTACACCGTTAAGGTTGATGTAAAGAACACCGGTAAGAAGGCTGGACGCAATGTGGTGGAGCTCTTTGTGGCTGCGCCAAACAACAAGAAACTGAACAAACCTGAAAAGGAACTGCGCAACTATGCTAAGACAAGTTTGCTGCAGCCTGGACAGACAGAGACTGTTACCATGCTGGTAAAGGTAGAGGACTTAGCATCGTTCAACGAGAAAGCTTCTGCTTGGAAAACCGATGCTGGTCGCTACAACTTCCTGATTTGTTCATCGGCCAACGATATTGAGGCTAAAGCATCTGCAAATGTAAAGGCTTGGACTAAGAAAGTAAACAATGTGATGAAACCTAATGTAAAACTTAACTTGTTAAAGCGATAATGAAACATTTCTTTTCAATAATGACGCTGACATTCTGCGCTGTGCCTATGATGGCACAGTGGCAGATGCAGCCAACACCTAACGATACACTACAACCTGTTCGCAACTTGGGTAATGGCAATGTGGCTTTCAGTATTTATGCTCCTAACGCAAAGCAGGTTGGCTTTGGCGGTGATGCCATGCCTTGGGGCAAACCCTTGCAGTTTACTAAGGCCGATAATGGTGTTTGGACGGCAGTTGTGAGTGATTTGAAGGATGGCGTTTATCGCTATAATTTTACCGTCGATGGTGTGAAAGTGCAGGATCCTAAAGGCGCACTCTCTGCAGAGACTTCGGCTTTGGCTAATATTGGTGATGGCAAGCAGTTCTACGATATGCGTGCCGATATCCCTCATGGTGCCATTGCCCAGCGCTATTATTATAGTAAGGTATTAAAAACTTTGCGCCGACTGCATGTATGGACACCTGCTGGTTATGAAAAGAGTGCCGAAAAACTGCCTGTGCTTTATCTGATACATGGCGGTGGCGATAACGATGCCTCGTGGCCTGGTGTAGGCTGTGCTGGTAATATCCTCGACAATCTGATGGCCGAGGGTAAGATGAAGCCTATGGTGGTAGTGATGCCCAACGGCTCTATCCCTGTAAAGAACATGATGGACGAGGTGCCCTTGTTTGAGCAGGATCTTGTAGGTAGTATCATTCCTTATATTGAAGATAACTATCGTGTAGTTGCTGATAAGGCCCACCGTGCGATGGCTGGTCTGTCGATGGGTGGTATGGAAACGATGGAGACCATTCTTAACGACAACGATAAGTTCGCATATTTCTGGGTGCTGAGTGCAGGATGGTTCCCTGCCCAGAAGGAGCAGTTTGAGGGTTATCGCCAGCGTCTTAATAAGGCAGCCGATGGAATCAGGAAAAACGTGTGCCAGCTTGTATTTACACAGGGTGATCCTGAGGATATCGCCTACCAGAATGGTTTGGCCACACTTAAACTTTTCGATGCTGCCAACGTCAAATACGAGTACTACACCGCTCCTGGCGGTCATACTTGGTACACTTGGCGCAAAAACTTACACCAATTAGCACAACGTATTTTTAAATAGCATTATAACAATCGTATGAACAAAAAAATCATGACTTTAGCGCTAGCAGCCATGTGCTGTGTTGGCGCTCAGGCACAGGAGAAACTCTTCAACAGTGCCAGTGTTCAATCACCCGTTGTAAACAAAGACGGAACCGTAACATTCAATCTCTTTGCCCCTAAAGCCGTAAAGGTTGAGGTGACTGGCGACTTCCTGCCAACTCAGCAGATCGACATTCCTGGCTATGGCAAGTACGATGCCCCAGGTGTTGCTGAACTGAAAGAGGGTAAGAATGGCGTGTGGAGCTTTACCACCGATAAGCTGGCTCCTGAGATGTACAGCTATACCTTTAATATCGATGGTATGACTGGTGTGAAGGATCCTGCTAATATCTACGTAAATCGCGACATCGTATCGTTTACAAATATCTTTATTGTAAGCGACCAGAAGGGCGATAAAGGCGATTTGTATAAGGTAAACGAGGTGCCTCACGGAAACCTGAGCAAGGTTTGGTACAACAGTCCAACGCTGAAGATGCAGCGTCGTATGACTATCTATACCCCTGCTGGTTATGATAAGGGTGGTAAGTATCCTGTGCTGTATCTGTTGCATGGTGCAGGTGGCGATGAGAATGCCTGGAGCGAGCTCGGTCGTGCTGCACAGATTCTCGATAACCTGATTGCTACAGGTAAGGCTAAGCCTATGATTGTAGTTATGCCAAATGGTAATCCCAACTGTCAGGCTGCTCCTGGAGAGTGGTCATGGGGTATGTACACTCCAGGCTTCCGCGACGGAGGTACTGGTCCTACAGCTCCTGCTGCAGCATCAATCCCCGAGAGCTTTATGGATATCGTAAACTATGTTGATGCCAACTATCGCACTCTGAAGGATCGTTCTCACCGTGCTATCTGTGGCTTGTTGATGGGCGGTGGTCACACTTTCCACGTAAGTCTGCTCTATCCTAACAAGTTCGATTACTTCGGTCTTTTCTCTGCAGGTTTGCACTTGGAGAATGGTACATACGAGGTTTCGTTTGCCAAGCAGATTGAGAATAGTAAAACCTTTGCACAGCAGAGTGCTAAGCTGTTCGGTAGCAAGCCAAAACTCTACTGGATGGGTATGGGTAAGACTGATTTCCTGTATCAGAGCACAGTCGACCTGCGTAACTACTGGGATAGCAAGGGCTACAAGTATGAGTATGTAGAGACCGATGGTGGTCACATCTGGCGCAACTGGCGTATTTATCTCACCATGTTCGCCCAGAAGATTTTCAAGTAATAGCAAAAAGAACCCTCGCCATCGGTGAGGGTTCTTCTTTATTTCTTATGCTTATCTATTTTTCGAAGTACAAAGTTAAAGGCCTCTAAACCAACCAGTACTAAAACGGTGGATGCTATGGAGAGTACATACATACCGCCTCCGCAGGCCAGACCGATGGCAGCTGTTACCCACAAACCTGCTGCGGTGGTTAAACCACGAACCACATTCTCGCTTTTATGGAAGATAATGGTGCCGGCGCCGATAAAACCTATACCCGATACAACCTGGGCGGCTACACGCGATACATCCCAACGGTGTTCGGGCGTATTCATAACGCCGTCGAATCCGTAAGCTGATACTATCATAAACACTGCCGAGCCTAATGCCACTAAGAAGTGGGTGCGCAAACCTGCCTCTTTGGCTCGGTATTCGCGTTCCAGTCCGATAGCGCCTCCAAGGAGTGCGGCTACGAATATACGTAATATAAACTCCCAAGTCATGTCCATAACTATATCTTTTTACGATAACAACGATGTCGTCTGTGAATAGTGGTATCCAGATACTGCCACTGCGAGAGTACACCCTCGTTGGTCTCCATCTGTGGACCTGTTTCTGCCCATTTAAAGCCATAGCGCTGGAACTGGCGAATCAGGTCGTCGAAAATCAGGGCGTTGGCACCTTTGCCACGATACTCGGGTAGTACACCTATCAGTAACAGGTCGACGGTATCGGTGTTATGCCATTTCAGTGTTTTCAGCAATTCCCACCAACCAAAAGGCAGGAATCGGCCATCGCGAGTGCGCTGGAGGGTACGTGAGAACGAGGGGAAGGTTACACCAAATCCCACCATTTTATCGCCGTCCATAATTCCTGTAACCAGGTTCAGGTCGGCAATCTTAATGTAATCGTTCACCAGTTTGTCTATCTGGTGTTGTGAAAGTTCCGAGAATCCGTACAAATCCTTGTAGGTTGCATTCAGCAGATGGAATACCTCGCGGCCCCAGCCATCGCTTACCAGTTCCTTGCGGGTAAACTTGTGCACCCTCAAGCCATAGCGCTTACGTACCATTTCGGTAATTTTGGCAAACTTGGCAGGCACTACTTCAGGTACTTTTACCTTGCATTCTACATAGTCGTTGTCCTTAACGAATCCCCCCTTCTGCTCCATGTGCTGAGGATAGTAGGGGTAGTTGTAATTAATGTACATGGTAGATAACTGGTCGAATCCATCAACAAGCATGCCCTCGCGGTCGGTATCGATAAAGCCTAACGGACCGGCAATCTCTGTCATGCTTTTTGCTTTGCCCCAGTCTTCTACAGCTTTCAGGAGCGCTGTACTCACTTCGGGGTCGTCGATAAAGTCGAACCAACCGAAGCGTACCTGTCGGCACCCCCAGCGCTCATTGGCGCGATGGTTAATGATGGCAGCCACGCGTCCTGCAATCTCTCCATTCTTGTATGCTAAGAAATATTCTGCTTCACAGCATTCAAACGAAGGGTTCTTATCGCGGCGAAGCGTTGACATCTCATCTGAAAAGAGATAGGGCACAGCACTGTCGCATCCCCTGTACAGGTCGTAATAGAACTGTACGAACTGCTTAAGCTCACGCTTAGTTTCAACCCTTTTTATCTTTATCATAGGTGCAAAAGTAATATAAAAAAACGAAACTCGCAAACATTTATGAAGTTTTTTATAGGGCTTCTATGTAATCGTAGAGCTTCTTATAGAATGGATGACGAGTCAGTGTCGAAGCATCTCCAAGTATGATTAGTTTCATTCGGGCACGGGTGATGGCTACATTCATACGGCGCAAATCGCGCAAGAAACCTATCTGCCCCTGGTCGTTGGCACGTACCAGTGAAATCATAATGATGTCGCGTTCCTGCCCTTGGAATCCATCTACGGTATTTATGCTGATAAGACTTTTGAAAGGCTTGAAGAATTCGCGCTTTTTCAGTTGTTGGCGCAGATACTGTACTTGGGCGCGATAGGGTGAAATAACACCCACGTCTATGCGCTCTTCAAGTATGCGTTCCTTGCCAATCTTTTCAAAATACTGTTGCAAGGCCAGCATGGTTAATTCTGCCTCAGCCTTATTGATACGTCCGAAAGTTTCGCCCACAAACTCTTCTTTGAAAGTGATGCCGCTCTCCTCGGGGAAATCAAATTGTGAGGTGTCTATCCAGGTCATCGGTATATCCAGGTCCAGAATGCTGCGGTATTTAACATCTGGTGCACTTTCCACCTGGTTGTTGTAAAACCAGTCGCTCGAGAATCGCATAATCTCTTCGTTCATGCGGTATTGCATTTTCAGCAGCGTTACCACTTCAGGCTTGTTCTCAGCAATGCGCTCCATCAGCGTTTTTCCTAATCCTGCCTTTAAGGCTTCGTAGCATTTAACGGTGGGTGGCAGCTGACAGTGGTCGCCAGCCAGTATCACTCTCGATACACGTCGCATGGGTATCCAGCAGGCGGCTTCGAGCGCTTGGGCTGCTTCGTCAATAAATAAAGTGCCGAACTTCTGACCATCAAGCACTTTATTGGCCGAGCCTACCAAGGTGCAGGCAATCACACGCGCTTCGCTGAACAGATCGTTCTTGATACGCATTTCCAGTTCGGTGGCACGCTCTTTCAGACGCTCCACCTTTTGGTGAAATTTCTGGTCGCCTCTTTTGCGATTGGCTCGAACCTCACGTATGGCTTTTCTTAATGCCCACAACATCTCATAGTCGGGATGGGCTTCAAAGCGGCGCTCGTAGGTAAACGATAGCATCTTGTCGTTCACGCGGGTAGGGTTGCCTATTCTCAGGACGTTTACGCCACGGTCGACTAATTTCTCTGATATCCAGTCAACTGCCATGTTGCTTTGAGCACACACCAATACTTGGCTTTCGCGCATCAACGTTTCGTAGATGGCTTCAACTAGTGTGGTTGTCTTGCCGGTTCCTGGAGGTCCGTGCACAATGGCTACATCCTTGGCTCTCAGCACCTTGTTGACAGCATCCTCCTGTGTGGCATTCAGATACGAGAAGTGTAGTGCACTAAAGTTGAATGTCTCAGCCTTCTGTCTGTTATAAAACAGGTCGCGTAGATAGCCTAATCGTCCTTTGGCGCTCATCACTCTGTCAAGTGCATCAAACATCATCTTATAGCTGGTCTCGTCGAAGAAGAGTTGTACACCTAACTTTTCGGCACTCTGTATCTCCACTAGTCCCATGCCATCGGGCACAGCTACAACCATTCTGTTGCCGTCTACATAGCTCACACTGGCTGTCATCTTATAATAGCTGATTTTCCCCTCGGCATCCACACTGAAGAAAACTACGGGCTTGCCATATTCAAAATTATGTTCAATCTCCTCGTCGGTTTGTCTTAAAACCTCTATAACGCGTTGGTTCAGCGAGTTGTAATAGGTTTTGCTAACGGTGAGCGGAAACCATACGTCACCACGTTTTATCTTCCGCTGCAGCCCCATTTGTTCTGTCTGCTGGCGGAATTCTTCTTTCTCGGCCTCATACTCCATCTGTAGCAGTTGCCGTTGTTTCTGTAGTGCCAATATCGGCGAATCAAGTTGTTTTTCCATAAACGTGTGCAAAGTTAGCAAAAAAATAGGAAAGTATTATCGACTTATCTTAAAAAAATAGTAACTTTGCAGCCGAAATGAAACAGATATTGCTTATTAACGATGTTGTGGGCTATGGAAAGGTTGGCATGGGAGCCATGCTGCCTATCCTCTCTTACTTAGGCATCCCTACGTATAGCTTGCCTACAGCCCTTGTGTCTAATACACTCGACTACGGAAAGTTTAATATCCAGGATACCACCGATTATATCCGTGGCACTCTGCCTGTGTGGAAGGAGCTTGGCTTTGGGTTTGATGCCATCTGTACAGGCCTGATGTTCAGCGATGAGCAGGCCAAACTGGTGGCTGGTTACTGCAAGGAGCAGGGCGAACAGGGTACTACGGTATTCGTTGACCCGATTCTGGGTGATGGCGGACGACTGTATAATGGCATGACGGAACGTCAGGTGGAGCTGATGCGCGAGATGGTGTCGGTAGCACATCTCTGTTTTCCTAACTATACCGAGGCCTGCTACCTGACCAATACACCAATCAAAATGGAAGGTATTAGCTGGGAAGAGGCTGGCGATTTGTTGGACGAGCTGCGTAAGATAGGTACCAAGTCGGCTCTGATAACAAGTTGTAAGGTCGATGGACGCAATGCGGTGGTGGGTTATAATCACTACGACGATAGCTACTTTCACCTGGAGTATCATGAGATTCCTGGTTTGTTCCATGGCACTGGCGATATCTTCTCAGCGGTATTGATTGGTCATCTGCTGAATGGCGAGAGTCTGAAGACGAGTACCCGTACAGCAATGGATACCGTATTCCGTATGATTGAGCGCTATAAGGATACCGATGATAAGAATCGTGGTATTCCAGTAGAGAAATGTCTCGATCTCTTATGATCATCCACCCTCTTCATACTAACATCCCCAAGCCAGAACGGTTCACTTGGCCTTTCTGTTACGAACCTCATCCGCTATGTCTGTTGGCATGCGACGAGGTGAAGCAGGAGATTGAAAGAATAAGTCCGAAGGAAGGTAAGATGTTTGGGGTGCTGGTTGTGGAAGTTGACAACGGCCTAAGTTTCCTGGCAGCGTATTCTGGGCTGTTGGAAGGACGTAACGATTGGGACTATTTCGTGCCGCCCGTTTTTGATGCCCAGCAGCCTGATGGCTATTTCAAGCAGAAAGAGCGCGAAATATCTGCACTTAACCAAACCCCGTCACCTGAAACCCAAAGCCTACACAAAGAGATGTCGCAGAACTTACAATTATGGCTGTTCCAACAATATAGGATATTAAATTCCAATGGCGAAATAAAGGATTTGGTGGAGATATGGCGCGACTATCACCAGAACCCCAAAATACAAAAGAAATTTCCCTTACCACCAGGTGGCACTGGTGATTGCTGTGCACCAAAACTGTTGCAGTATGCTTATCTGCAACATCTAAAACCGGTATGTATGGCTGAATTCTGGTGGGGACCTTCGCCTAAAAGCGAGGTGCGATACCATGGTGAGTTTTATCCTGCTTGCAGAGGTAAATGTAAACCTGTGCTTACTTGGATGTTGCAAGGCTTGGAAGTTGATCCTGACCCGGAAACCTCGGGTTTCTTGCATCAAGGCATCGAAGTAATTTATGAGGACGAGACGATTGCGGCTGTTTATAAGCCCTCGGGTATGCTGAGTGTACCGGGGAAGACTGATGATTATTCGGTGGCTACATGGGCAAAGGAACGATGGGCAGCATCGATGTTGCCTCACCGTTTGGATTTGATGACCTCTGGCATTATGTTGGTAGCCAAAACAACCGAGGCTTATCACCATTTGCAGGATCAGTTTGCGGCCCGTACTATTAAGAAGAAATACTTAGCTGTTGTTGAGGGCGAAGTACAGCAGGCTCATGGTGTTATCGACTTGCCGTTGAGTAGCGATCCGATGAATCGACCTTGTCAGATAGTTGATTATGAGCACGGCAAACGTGCCATCACTGAATATCGTGTGTTAGACCATCAGCTATCACCCATTACTCATCATTCAATAACCCTTCTCGCCCTCTATCCTCATACAGGTCGTACTCACCAACTCCGAATGCATTGTGCACACCAGGAAGGGTTAGGACACCCGATTCTAGGTGACGAACTTTATGGTCATAAGGCCGACCGACTATATCTTCAGGCCGAATCGATAGCTTTTGTACATCCAACTACAGGTAAGCGTTTGCATCTTTTTTGCCCGAAAGACAAAAAAATATGGCCGATTTGATGGATGTTTGCAGATAATTAGCTATTTTTGCAGCCAAATTAAAAAAATAAATGTATGAAATCGATAAAAATAATATGTTTATGCATGCTAAGTTTTTTTACACTTGGCGTGTGTGCTCAGGCGGATAGCCGCGTGGGTAATATCAGCGGTATCCTATACCAGCTGACGTTCAATGTGCCAGAGAATCCGCAGGCAAAAGTAACGGGAAAGGCTACAATTACCTTCGATATCAGAACCAAGCAGGATGTGGTACTCGATTTTCAGGGAACACCTGGAAATGTGATTGTATATAAAGCCAACAAAGGAAAAGGTAAGCAGGCTAGTGTAAAGGTTCAGAATAATCAGATTATTATTCCAGGAAAACTGTTTAAGCCAGGTACTAATAAGGTGTCACTCGACTTCACCAGCCAGGACAAAGCTTTTGTTCGTAGTGGTAGCGTGCTGTATACTCAGGTGCAGGCTGACGAAGGTCGTGCCCTATTTCCTTGTTTCGATATAGAGGGCTTGCGTGCTCAGTATCAGACTACCATCAATGCTCCTGCTGGCTGGAAAGCCATTACTGTTGATATCTCAGAGAAGATGTCACCATCGAACTATGCTTTTGCGGTTGGTAAATTCAACGAGAAGTCGTCTACAGTAGATGGTCGTACATTACGTGTGTTCTACACAGAAACCGATCCCGCTAAGGTGGCCCAGATAGATGATGTATTTAAAGAGGTTAATAAGGCAATGAAGTGGATGGAGGGGTACACAGGTATTGCTAACCCTTACGATAAAGAAGGAGTGGTTTATATCCTGCCCAGTTTCCAGCTGGGTGGCCTGGAGCGTCGTGGTGCTGTGGCTTTGAGCGAGAAGACCATCTTCTTAGGCAAGAAACCTTCGAAAGAGGAGCTAATGAAGCGTACCGAATTGATTGCTCACGAAACGTCTCATGTATGGTTCGGCAATATTACTGCTATCGACGAGCCTTGGGCTAAGGAGGTGCTGGCTAATTTTATGGCTTCAAAGATAACAAGCAGTCAGTATAAGAAGAATGAGTTTGAGATAAACTTCATGAATACCTATATGCGCAATGCGATGAATCTGGATAGAACCGAGGTTTCTCATCCCATTGCTGGTGAGTATGGCGATCCGCATGATCCCGTATGGATGTACGACCATATCAATTACTGCAAAGCACCTGTGATGATGCGTATGCTTGAAGACGAGATGGGGGCCGAGGCCATGCAGAAAGGTCTGCAGCAGTGCATCAAGGAGCACTATCTGGGGCATATCAGCTGGAACCAGATTGTTGAAACACTCGACAAGCAGGCTCCTGCTGCAGGTGTACGTCAGTTCTGCGATGTATGGGTAAATCAGAAAGGTATGCCAATTATCACAACCTCTTTTAAGAATGGTGATGTAATTGTATCGCAGACCGATCCTTATGGACGTGGGTTGTGCTGGCGCCAGAAGTTTGAACTGAAGGTGATTGGTAACTTGGGACAGGCACATACCATCAAGGTTGACATGCAGCAGCCTACCATGACCTTCAAACAGAAGGGTGGTGCAGCTCCAGGCTATATTATACCTAACCAGGATGGTCGCGGTTACGGTCGATTTACACTCGATGATAATTACGTGAAGATTCTGCCTATGCGCCTCATTACTACACGTAACGATCTGCATCGCTATACCTTGCTGAATCTGATTCACGATAATTATCTGCAGGGCAAGTTGCCACCATCACACTTTGGTGAGCTGTTCCGTTTCTTGGGCCGTGAGAAGAATCCGATGATTATGGAGACGGCCATCGACCAGATGCACAAGATTGCCTCTGACTTGACCACGCAGCAGCGTTATACACTCGAGTTGGTTATTATGGACCTGTTGGGTGAGAATAAAACTAAGGAGTGCCGTCAGTTGGTATGGCGTAAGCTGGGTACCAGTGCTATCTCGCCCGAGGTGCTGAATAAGTTGCAGACCATTCTGGATCGCCATAACGAGAGTGTATTGGATGAGCACGACTATATGGAGATTGCCTACCGCTTGGCCATTACCCGTCCAGATCGTCGTCAGCAGATTCTGGAAAAGGAACGTGCCCGACTCTCTACTGATGAGTTGCGTCAGGAGTTCGATTTCGTGAGTCGTGCTACCGATCCCATTGCCAACAATCGTGTAGAAGTGTTTAAGAGTCTGCTGAAACCCGAGAACCGTCAAAACGAGGCATGGGTACTGAAAACTCTGCGTTTGTTGAACTCGGATGTGTATGAGCCACAGAGCAATGTTTATATTGTTGAGGGCTTGAAAGCCCTTCCTGAGATACAGAAAACCACCAGCCTGTCATTCCCAAGTCGCTGGACCAGAACGCTGATAGCATCACATAAGAGTGCTGAGGCTAAGACTGAGGTTCAGAAGTTCTTGGATAGCTCAACCGGCTTCCCAGCCAATCTGAAGAACTACGTATATGAGTCGGCTTGGGTGTTGATGAATCAGATTCCATACGTGGATAAGGCAGTAAAGACAGCGCCTGTTTCGGCTAATAAGACTGCCACTAAGAAAAGAAAGTAATAATCAAAAGAGCCTCTCCTGATTGAATGGAGGGGCTTTTAATTTAAGTTTTAGGTAAATATATTTGTGATTTCAAATTAAAAATAGTACCTTTGCACGCAAATTAAAATATATATAAAATAAGTAAGGTATGATACGCTTCTTTCAGACCCCACAGAAATCGGTGATCGCCACGGAGGTTGATCACGTACTGAGTGAACAGGAAATCAAGGAATTAAACTGGCTCTATGGCGATGCCACGCTATTAGATGCGGAGCAGCTTGAGGGCTACTATGTTGGTCCACGCCGCGAGATGGTAACACCATGGAGTACAAATGCCGTTGAGATTACACAGAATATGGGCCTCAGCGGCATTTCTCGTATAGAGGAATATTTTGCCGTAGACTCTAAGGATGCCGAGCATGACGAGATGTTGCAGCGTATGTATAATGGCCTGAACCAGGACATTTTTACTATTAACATCAAGCCTGAGCCAATTAAGTATGTGGATAATCTGGAGGAATATAACGAGCAGGAAGGTCTGGCTCTTAGTCCAGAGGAGATTGAATATCTGCACGGACTGGAGAAGAAGAACGGACGTCCATTGACCGATTCTGAGATCTTTGGTTTTGCACAGATCAACTCTGAGCACTGCCGTCATAAGATCTTTGGTGGTACATTCATCATCGATGGCAAGGAGATGGAATCTAGCCTCTTTGCAATGATTAAGAAGACTACTCAGGAGAATCCTAACAAGATTCTTTCGGCTTATAAGGATAATGTAGCTTTTGCACAGGGTCCTGTGGTTGAGCAGTTCGCTCCAAAGGATCAGAGCACAAGCGACTACTTCCAGGTAAAAGATATCGAGAGTGTTATATCGCTGAAGGCTGAGACACACAACTTCCCTACAACAGTAGAGCCTTTCAACGGTGCTGCTACTGGTACTGGTGGTGAAATCCGCGACCGTATGGGTGGCGGTGTTGGTTCATGGCCTATCGCTGGTACAGCTGTTTATATGACTGCTTATCCACGTTTGACCGACGATGACAAGCTGACTCGCGACTGGGAGGATATTCTTCCCGTTCGTCAGTGGTTGTATCAGACACCAGAGCAGATTCTGATTAAGGCCTCTAATGGTGCTTCTGACTTCGGAAATAAGTTCGGTCAGCCACTGATCTGTGGTTCTGTACTCACCTTCGAGCACCAGGAGCCAAACGATACCAAGTATGCTTACGATAAGGTTATCATGCTGGCTGGTGGTGTTGGTTATGGTACAAAGCGTGACTGCCTGAAGAAAGAACCTCAGAAGGGTAACAAGGTGGTAGTAGTAGGTGGTGATAACTACCGTATCGGTCTTGGTGGTGGCTCTGTATCATCAGTTGATACTGGTCGCTACAGCAATGGTATCGAGTTGAACGCTGTTCAGCGTGCTAACCCTGAGATGCAGAAGCGTGCCTACAACCTGGTTCGTGCTCTCTGTGAGGAGGATGTGAACCCCGTTGTTTCAATTCACGACCATGGTTCAGCCGGTCACCTCAACTGTCTCTCTGAGCTTGTTGAGGAGTGCGGTGGTGAGATTGATATGACTAAACTGCCTATTGGCGACAAGACTCTGAGTTCTAAGGAGATCATTGCTAACGAGAGTCAGGAGCGTATGGGACTGCTCATCGACGAGAAGCATATCGAACATGTACGTAAGATTGCTGAGCGCGAGCGTGCTCCACTGTATGTAGTAGGTGAAACTACTGGCGATGCTCACTTCTCGTTCAAGCAGGGCGATGGTGTGAAGCCATTCGATTTGGATGTGGCTCAGATGTTTGGTCACTCGCCAAAGACTATTATGAAGGATAATACTGTAGAACGCCACTATGCTGACGTAACCTACAGTCAGGATAAGATTAACGAGTATCTCGACCGCGTGCTTCAGCTGGAGGCTGTGGCTTGTAAGGACTGGTTGACTAACAAGGTTGACCGTTCAGTTACAGGTAAGATTGCACGTCAGCAGTGTCAGGGTGAGATTCAGTTGCCTCTGAGCGATTGTGGTGTTGTAGCCCTCGACTATCGTGGTGTTAAGGGTATCGCCACAGCACTTGGTCATGCACCTCAGGCTGGTCTGGCTGATCCTGCTGCAGGTTCAGTACTCTCTGTAGCTGAGGCTCTCACTAACATTGTTTGGGCTCCATTGGCCGAGGGTATGGATTCACTCTCACTCTCAGCTAACTGGATGTGGCCTTGCCGTTCTCAGGTGGGTGAGGATGCCCGCTTGTATGCTGGTGTTAAGGCTCTGAGCGATTTCTGCTGCGACCTGCACATCAACGTACCAACAGGTAAGGACTCGCTGTCACTCTCTCAGCAGTATCCTAATGGCGAGAAGATCATCTCTCCAGGAACAGTGATTGTATCAGCTGGTGGTGAGGTTTCTGACATTAAGAAAGTTGTATCGCCTGTATTGGTTAACGATAAGAATGCATCACTCTATCATATCGACTTCTCGTTCGACGAGCAGCGCCTTGGTGGTTCGGCCTTTGCCCAGAGCTTAGGTAAGGTAGGCGACGATGTTCCTACAGTTAAGAATGCCGAGTATTTTGCCGATGCCTTCATGGCCGTTCAGGAGATGATTAATCGTGGTTGGATTATGGCTGGTCACGATATCTCAGCCGGTGGTTTGATTACCACTCTGCTCGAGATGTGCTTTGCCAACACTAAGGGTGGTATGCATATCAACCTGCACGACATTTGTGCCGATGGCGATGTCGTTAAGACTCTCTTCGCTGAGAACCCAGGTGTTGTAATCGAGGTAAGCGATGACTACAAGCAGGAGTTCAAGGACTTCATGGAGGAGCAGGGCGTTGGTTATGCTAAGATTGGTTATCCTGTTGAGGATGTCCGCACCATCGTTGTGAAGGCTGGTGATGTAGAGCAGACATTCGACATCGATGCTCTCCGTGATACATGGTATAAGACTTCTTATTTGCTCGATCGCAAGCAGAGCTTCAATGGCAAGGCTGCTGAGCGCTTCGCTAACTATAAGAATCAGCCTATCGAGATGCAGTTTAACAAAGACTTCACTGGTAAGTTGGCTCAGTATGGAATCTCTGCCGATCGTCGTCAGGCTTCTGGCATCAAGGCTGCCATCATCCGTGAAAAGGGTACCAACGGTGAGCGTGAGATGGCTTACTGCCTGTATCTGGCTGGTTTTGATGTAAAGGATGTGATGATGACCGACTTGATTTCTGGTCGCGAGACACTCGAGGATATCAATATGATTGTGTTCTGTGGCGGTTTCTCTAACTCCGACGTACTTGGTTCGGCTAAGGGTTGGGCTGGTGCTTTCCTCTTCAATCCTAAGGCTAAGGAGGCTCTCGATAAGTTCTATGCTCGCGAGGACACTCTGTCGCTGGGTATCTGTAACGGTTGTCAGTTGATGGTAGAACTCGGTCTCACAGGTGCTAAGGGTGCTAAGATGCTGCACAACGACTCTCATAAGTTCGAGAGTGAGTTCATCAGCCTGAGCATTCCTCAGAACAACAGCGTGATGTTCGGCTCATTGAGTGGCAACAAACTCGGTTTGTGGGTAGCTCATGGCGAGGGTAAGTTCTCACTGCCCGAGGCTGAGAGCGCTTACAATGTGATTGCTAAGTACAACTATGCTGGCTATCCCGCTAATCCTAACGGATCCGACTATAATGTAGCTGGTATCTGCTCAGCCGATGGTCGTCATCTCTGCATGATGCCTCACTTAGAGCGAGCCGTATTCCCATGGCAGAATGCCTGGTATCCTGCCGATCGTCGTCAGGACGAGGTTACTCCATGGATTGAGGCCTTCGTCAATGCACGTAAATGGGTGGAGGCTCACAAGTAATGAATATATATTGGGATTCTTTTAAGACCTTCTTTCACATTGGCATATTCACCCTTGGCGGTGGATATGCCATGATACCTTTGATAGAGGAAGAAGTTGTGAACAAGAAGAAGTGGGTAACCAAGGACGATATGCTAGATTTGATAGCTATCGCCCAGAGTTGTCCTGGCGTGTTTGCCATCAACATCGCGACCTTTATTGGTTATAAGCTGCGCAAAACACGTGGTGCCATCTGTACCACGCTTGGAACGGCTTTGCCTTCGTTCCTGATTATTCTGGCGATTGCCATGTTCTTCAGCCAGTTTAAGGATAATAAGGTGGTGGCAGCTATGTTCCGTGGTATCCGTCCGGCAGTGGTGGCTTTGATTGCTGTGCCTACTTTCCGTTTAGGCCAGCGTGCCAAACTTAACAGGTACACCATTTGGATTCCCATCGCCTGCGCCCTGGCTATCTGGGCTTTAGGTGTTTCTCCTATTTATATTATTATGATAGCTGCTGTTGGAGGCTATATTTATGGTAGGTTATGATTTTCGTTAGTTTATTTATCACATTTTTTGAGATAGGTCTTTTTGGCTTTGGTGGAGGTTATGGTATGCTTTCACTCATTCAGCACGAAACGGTCGAGGCGCATCATTGGCTCTCAACATCAGAATTTACCGATATCGTAGCCATCTCTCAGATGACGCCTGGTCCTATCGGCATCAACTCGGCCACTTACTGTGGTTATACCGCCATCCATAATGCGGGTTATGGCCATCTGGTGTCTATTCTGGGTTCTGCTACAGCTACCTTTGCCTTGGTGTTGCCATCGCTTATCCTGATGATACTTATCAGCAAGATGTTTATGAAGTACATGAACACCCCGCTGGTACAGTCGATTTTTACTGGTTTGCGCCCAGCTGTTGTAGGTCTGTTGGCTGCTGCCACCCTGTTGCTTTGTAACACCGAGAACTTCTCTACACCTATCGAGAATCCCTGGCAGTTTGGTATCAGTTGCGCCCTTTTTGTAGCTACCGCTTTTGGTACAGGCTATCTTAAAATCAATCCCATCCGCATGATCTGCTATGCTGCGTTTGCGGGGTTATTGCTGCTGTACTGATATTTTTTTTGATATTTTAGGATGCTTTTCGCAAAGATTTATTATCTTTGCACACGGAATAATTGGAAACCGATGGAAGAAAAGGCGCCAATGACAATGAAGGATATCGCACGGGAGTTTGGTATTTCCGTGGCAACCGTGTCGCGTGCACTCAAGGATTCGCCCCGTATCAGTGAAGAACGTCGCAGGGCTATCCAGCAGTTTGCACGCGAGCATAATTTCTATCCCAATGCCATTGGCGAGGCTCTTCGACATAGTCGTGTTATGCCTCAGCGTATTATTGGTGTAATCGTACCAGAGTTCACGCATTATTATTTCTCGTCCATCCTTACAGGTATCGAGGAGGCTGCTGCTGCCCGTGGCTATCGTATTATGGTGGCGCTTAGTGGCGAACAGTACGAGCGTGAGGCACAGATATGTGATAACTTCCATCGCTTTAAGGTGTGCGGTGTTATTGTGTCGCAAGCCAAGGATACCAAGAACTACGATCACTATCAAAAGTTGATTGATGCTGGTGTGCCCATCGTGTTCTACGATAGAATATGTACGGGTGTAAACGCCAGTCGTGTGGTGGTAGATGACTATATGGGTGCCATGAACGCCGTTAGTTACCTGATAGAGTCGGGCTGCAAACGTATTGCTTTCTATGGTGGTCCGCTGCAGCTCGAGATATCCAAGAACCGATTTAACGGTTATAAGGATGCCTTGTTGAGTCATGGTATGCAGATTGATGAGAGTATTGTGCAGGTGTGCGATAACCGTGCCGAAGCCGAGGAACTTACGCCAAAACTGATGGCGATGGAAAATCCGCCGGATGGCTATTTTGCAGTGAATGACGATACGGCCATCGGTGTACTCTATACTGTAAAGCATGCAGGATTCAGAGTGCCAGATGACGTGCAGATATGTGGCTTTACAAATGGCCAGCGTGCAGTGGCCTGCGATCCGATGCTGACTACCGTCGAACAGCGTGGTCATCGTGTGGGCGAGGAAGCAGCTACCATTCTGATGGATAAGGTCGAAGGCCTGTCGCCGCTCGAGAAGATTGAGAAACGCGTGGTTAAAACCCGTCTCGTTGTACGAGGAACAACCAAATAATTGAGAACTAAGAATTAAGAGATATGAAACAAAAACCTGATTTGTCTTTTTGGAAATTGTGGAATCTGAGTTTCGGATTCTTTGGCGTGCAGATTGCTTATGCTCTGCAGAGTGCTAATATTTCACGTATCTTCCGCACGTTAGGTGCCGATCCTCACTCTCTGAGTTTCTTCTGGATATTACCCCCGTTGATGGGTATTCTGGTGCAGCCTATCGTGGGTACACTGAGTGATAGAACTTGGACTCGTTTCGGTCGTCGTATACCTTATCTGTTTATTGGTGCCCTGACGGCTGTGGCTGTGATGTGTCTGTTACCAAATGCTGGTTCGTTAGGCCTTAGCATTTCGATGGTAATGATATTCGGTTTGCTCATGCTGATGTTGCTCGATACTAGTATCAATATGGCCATGCAGCCATTTAAGATGATGGTGGGCGACATGGTAAATGAAGAGCAAAAGGGTAAAGCTTACTCTATCCAGTCGTTCCTGTGTAACGCGGGTAGTGTAGTGGGCTTCCTGTTCCCGTTTATATTTGCATGGATTGGTCTGAATAATGTGGCTCCCGAAGGCGTTGTGCCCGATACGGTTATTTGGTCGTTCTATATTGGTGCTGCCATTCTTATTCTCTGCGTTATCTATACTACGCTCAAAGTCAAGGAGTGGTCGCCTGAGGAGTATGCCGAATACAATCCTGTATCTAACGAGAAAGAAGATTCTGGCAACTGGTTCGTATTGCTTAAGAATGCTCCTACGGCATTCTGGCGTATCGGCTTGGTACAGTTCTTCAGCTGGGCTGCTTTCCTTTATATGTGGACATATGTGGTTGATGCCGTGTCGATTACGGTTTGGGATACTGCCGATTCTGCTAGCGAGGCTTATCAGGTGGCTGGTAACTGGACGGGTGTGCTTTATGCCATTCAGGCCATGAGTTCGGTAGCTTGGGCTGCTCTTATTCCACGCTTCAAGAGTATCAAACTGGCTTATGCTGTCAGCATGGCGTTGGGAGGCTTAGGCTTTGCACTTATTCCATTCTGTCCTGGTCAGTACCTGCAGATTGTACCGTTCTTGCTTATTGGTTGTGCTTGGGCTGCCCAGTTGGCATGTCCGTTCACACTGGTCACCAATGCCCTCCAGGGCTATGGTCACATGGGTGCTTATCTCGGACTCTTCAACGGAACCATTTGTGTGCCTCAGATTGTAGCAGCCTTGTTGGGTGGCTCTATCCTCACACTTGTTGGTAGCAACCAGGCCTATATGATGATTGTATCAGGTGTCCTATTGTTTGCCGGTGCCTGTGCCGTGTTCAATATCAAGACTAAAAAGTGAATCGATTAACGGCGATTATACTTTCTTGTATGTTGTCGCTGACCATGTTGGCCAGCGGCAACATATTAACTGAGCGGTATAATCTGTCGTATATCAACCTCGAGAATGGGTTGCCGCACAACAATGTCAGTTCGCTCTATACCGATTCTAATGGTTTTTTGTGGATAGCAACATATGGTGGCGGATTAGTGCGTTACGATGGTTATGGTATGATGTCGCCGATGCTCGGTCTGAAGAGTTTGTCGTGCAAGTCGATTGCAGAAGACCGCTTTAAACGCTTATGGGTTACTTTCGACGAAGGAACCAATGTCATCGACCTGCGTACCATGCTTACCACCGTTCCAAAATCTCCTAAGGCCGATATAGCTGCATTATTGTCCCAATCGGGTGTGAAATCCTATTGCGATGCTCTTGGACGTATATGGCTGATAACCGATAAGCGTGTTAATCTCATTACTTTTGCTGAAGATGGTAGCGTAGCTCATATTGCCTCATATCAGTATCGAGGTAACACCCCCGAGATATGCATTTGTGATGTTGAGGGTAATGGTAAACCTTGGGTAGGTATCGATTATGGACTCTATCGAATGGTTGAGAAGAATGGCAAATTGGTAAGAGAAGAGATATCCACCTTGCTCCATCCTTTGTATGGTCTTTATATTACCGATATCCTGAAGCGAGGTAATACTATTTGGCTCACCACTAACCATGGTCTCTTCCGCTACGATCCATATCTGCAGCGATTGGATCAGACACCCATTCAGCATCTCTCGCACGAGTTCCTGTCGAGTCTTGCCCTGATGCCAGATAACACATTGTTGGTGGGTTCGCTATGCGGTGTGAACATATACGACGATAAGTCGGGCACCTTTACGGCTTGGACACAGGCCAGCACACCGCCATTAAAGAACGATTTTGTTCATTGTCTGTTGGTAAACGACGGTCTGATATACGTTGGTACCGAGGCTGGTGGTGTTATCCGATTGGTTCCCAGACAGTTGCTGCTGCAGAATAGTGTGCATTCGCAGGATCCCGGTTCGCTATCACCCAATCCGGTTAATGCTATGTATGCTGCCCCTGATGGTACGCTGTGGGTGGGTACTGTTGAAGGTGGGCTGAACCGCAGAATCAAGGGCGAGCGTAGTTTTATTCATTATACCAAGACCAACTCGGCCTTACCACATAATAGTGTATCAACATTAACTGCCGATGCTTACGGTCGATTATGGATTGGTACTTGGGGTGGGGGCGTTTGCTGGATTGATATGAAGAATCCTCAAACCATTGTCCGTCTTGAGCTGCCTGCTGAACAGGCCCGGTTAACCAATTATATCGGCGCCATGGCTTACGATGCCATTAACGGCGGCATGTGGATTGGTAGTAACGATGGATTGTTCTTCTATAGTTTTAAAAACAAACAGTTGATAGAACCATTCGAAGAGTGCCAGTTGGTGCGAGGTTGTATTGGTTCGATCGTAACGCGCGATGGTAACTTGTGGATGGGTTGCATGCAAGGTGTTGTGATCGTCGATTTGAAATCAGAGAAGAATGGACAGTTTGCAACTCGCAATATCCGCCATCTTTTGGCCGATCCTACATCAAAAATCGTTGATAAGATATCCTCGTTCTGCGAAACCAGCGATGGTACGCTGTGGTTGGGTAGTAACGGTTACGGACTCTATAAACGTGTACAGGATGAGAATGGTGATGAGCGTTTTGAAGTGCTGACCCAGGAAAATGGTCTGGTGTATAATGGCGTGAAAGGTATTGTTGAGGATCGTAATGGGCGCCTGTGGATTACCACCCAGAATGGTTTGTCGGTTTATGATCCTAAATTGCAGGCATTTACCAACTACTCACAGTACGACGGTCTTATTAGTCCGCATTTCTATTGGAACTCTGCTGTGAAGGATGCTGCAGGTAATATTTGTCTGGGTAGTGAGGCTGGTTTGATTGAGATGTTGGATGATAATTCCGATACACATTACCACGGTCATCTTACGTTTACGCATCTGATGGTTGATAATCAGGAAGCTATCGCAGGTAGCGATTATCTTTCAGAAGATATCTCGGTGGCTAACACCATATGGCTGAAAGAGGGCCATCGTTCCTTCTCTATCGATTTCTCGGCACTTGACTATGGGTATGAGATGCAGGGCGTGTATAGTTACCGTATGAAAGGACTCGATAACGATTGGGAAGTATTGAAACCTGGCCAGCATTCTGTGCGATATAGTGTTTTGCCTGCAGGTAATTATACCTTTGAAGTAAAATACAAGTCGGTACAGATGGCAGGCGAGGGCGACACTATCTCAATCGAGGTGGTGGTGAAACCCTACTTCTGGCGCAGCTGGTGGTTCCGCCTGCTGTTAAGCATTCTGTTTGTAGTACTCATGGTGTACTTATATAATAGGTGGGCTACTATTGTCAAGCGTCGTGAGGCCGAGCAGCTCATTACTCCTATCCGTAAGGTGTTGGAAGAATCCGACGACCCGCGTCAGTTGCAGTCACGTATTCAGAATATCTTAGATAATCAGGAACGCTACAAGCAGAGCGTATCAAAGAGCGTTGAGGCCGATAAGGAAGAACAACTTAAAAGTACCCGACCTTTTATGGAACGTGTGATGGATATTATGGAAGCACATTATATGGACTCAGAATTCGGCGTACAGGAGTTCTGCGATGCCTTAGGCATGAGTCGTAGCGTGGCCAGTAAGCATCTTAATGCCGAGGCCGGACTGCCTGTCGGACAGTTCATCCGCAATTACCGCTTGAATATGGCTAAGGAGATGTTGTCGTCTAAAACCACTAACCGTAACATTACCGAGATTGCCTATGCTGTAGGCTTTAATGATCCCAAATACTTTACTCGTTGCTTCACTAAGATGTATGGTGTCAATCCTAGTTCTTGGTCTTGATTTAGCTCAGGGATAGGTCTTGATATATCTCAAGAAGTGGAAAATATGTATACTGGAGGACAAAAATCGTTTTGTCCACCTTATTAATCGTTTTGTCCACCATCGCATTGTTATATATCAGTATCTTTGCGCCAGATTATTTCAAATTTTAACTAATTCAATTAAAACTTAAAACAATTAGCAAATGAGAAAACATGTATTATTCTCTGCGATGCTTGCGTTAGGTATGCTGGGCGGCCTGTCGGCTTATCCGGTGCCTGCCATGGCATTAGTGGCACAGCAAACTATTAAGGTTAGCGGCCAGGTTGTAGACCAAGAGGGAGAACCACTCATTGGTGCTACAGTGAAGTTGAAGGGGGCACAGAATGGTGTCATTACCGACTTCGACGGAAAGTTTACTATCGATGCACCCGCCAATGGTACACTCGTGGTAAGCTACGTAGGTTACAAAGATCGTGAAATAGCTGTACGCGGACGCGCGATCATTGAAACTATTGAAATGGAAAGTGATGCTATGTTGCTCGATCAGGTGGTAGTGGTAGGTTATGGTGTACAGAAGAAAGCCGACCTTACTGGTTCTGTATCAATTGTGAATGCCGACGAGTTGAAGCGAGTTTCACACTCTAACATTTCTTCAATGCTAGAAGGTAAGGTTGCTGGTGTGCAGATTACCTCCGATGGTCAGCCTGGTGCCGACCCAACGGTGCGTATTCGTGGTATCGGTAGCTTTGGTAGCACTGCACCTCTGTACGTTGTCGATGGTGTGCCTGTTGGTACCAGTATTCGTGATTTCTCTCCAAACGATATCGAGACTATTCAGGTTCTCAAGGATGCTTCTGCCGGTGCTATCTATGGTAGCCGTGCTGCTAATGGTGTGGTAATCATCACTACAAAGGGCGGTAAGAAGGAGCAACCACTGAAGGTTGATTATAAAGGTTACTTCGGTGTGGATAAGATCCAAACAGGTGTTTACGATCTGACCAATGCCGAGCAGTATAGTCGCTATTTGGGTATTGCTGCCGAAAATGCAGGTATTCCTGTTCCTGGTGGTTACAGTTTGGGTGCCGATGGTTACTATCACTTCCGTGATAATACTAATACCGACTGGTTGGCAGAGGCTTTCAAAACAGGTATCCGTCAGAACCACAGCGTGAACCTGAGTGGTGGTGGTATTAATAATACCTATAATATAAGTCTTGATTACTATAATCAGAAGGGTACCCTTGAGGGTGCAGGTCCTAACTTCGAGCGTTATACTGCTCGTGTTAACAACACGATGGATACAAAGTTCGTGAAGTTCCGTACCAGTCTTGTTTATTCTCACTCTGATCAGGACAATCTGGCTGTATCTAATGCCAATGAGTATGTACAGGGTTTGTATGGTAATCTGGGTAATGTGCTGGGTGGTGTGCTCAATATGCAGCCCACCATTAAGGCTTACGACGCTTCAACATGGGTACTCGATGATGTGGTAGGCTCTGCCAGTGGCTACAAGTACGATGCTTATGGCTATGGTGTTTACTATGATACTGTACATGGTGATATTTCGGCCATGAACCCACTGCTGATCAATAAGATGCTTACTCGTAATACCATCGTCGATCGCTTTGTTGGTACAGCTTCGGCCGATGTTGATCTGCTGTCGATGGTTGGTATCAAGAGCAAGAACCATCAGCTCACATATAGAATTAACCTGTCTTATAGCACCACATCATGCAACGACAAGACTTGGATTCCTGCTTGGATACAGAGTAACCGTGTATATCTGGCTAAGGAGAACGAGCGTCTGACTAAGGCTCATCGTAAGTACACCGATGCACTGATTGAGAATACACTTACCTATGATGGTACCATTGGTTTGCATCATGCTAATATCGTTGTTGGTCAGACTTATCAGGAGGAGAATACTCAGACACAGTCGGCCACTGGTGTAAACCTGTCGCAACCTTATTTCCTGCAGTTGCAGAATGCCAGTTCTTGGAGTGCCGACAGCTATGAGTACAAGCACACACTGGCTTCTTACCTGGCTCGTTTGAACTATGATTTCGACGGTAAGTACCTCATCTCTGGTATCGTACGCCGTGATGGTAGCTCTCGTTTGTCAAAGGATATCCGTTGGGATACCTTCACATCAGTATCTCTGGGTTGGCGTTTCGATAAGGAGAAGTTCTTCCCCATCGATCGCGACATCGTTAACATGTTCAAGCTCCGCGCCAGTTATGGTGAGCTGGGTTACGAGGCTGCTGTAGGCGACTATGCTATCGAGGCTACCATGGCCCGTAACAACATGACTTATAGCTTTGGTAACCAGCCTATCACAGGTTCGGCTGTTTCAACCTTCGTGAACGAGAACCTGACTTGGGAGAAGAGAAAGACGATGAACGTTGGTCTTGATCTGGCTTTCTTTAACAACCGCATCGAGTTTACTGCCGAGTGGTATAAGAATAAGTCACAGGATCTGCTCTATAACGTACCTGTACCTGCCAGTGCTGGTGTAGCCAATACTTCGGTTACCATGAATGCAGCTTCGATGGAGAACAGTGGATTTGAGTTCTCGCTTACTTATCGTAACCGCGACCATGCTCTGAAGCACGAAATCAGTGCCAATCTGAGCACTTTGAAAAACAAGGTAACATCGCTTGGTTTCGGTACCGAGAAATATATCACTGGTGCTTATATCACCGAGGTTGGTCAGGAAGTAGGTAAGTTCTACGGTTGGGATTATCAGGGTATCATCCGTACCCAGGAGCAGCTCGACCAGCTGAATGCCCTTGCACAGGCTCAGGGACTGAATGAGTATCAGCCAGGAGCCAATGTGGGTGATTGCTACTATCGCGATGTAAATGGTGATGGCCAGATTAATGCCGACGACCAGACGGTTCTGGGTAGTGGTCTGCCAAAGGTTAACTTTGGTTTGAGTGCACACCTCGAGTACAAGATCTTCGATCTGAGTATCTCTACTTATGGTGCACTTGGCTACCATGTAACCGATTATCTCTATAACACCCTGAACTCAAGCTATGGCTATGGCAACAAGAGTGTTGACATCCTCGGTGCTAACCAGTGGGATGGTGGAACCTACGTGTCAAACATCCCCCGCACTTATCTTTCAAACAGTGCTACCCTGGCTTGGAACGACCTGTTCAGCTGCCGTCAGATTCAGAACGCAGCTTACTGGAAGATTGCCAACGTTGAACTTGGCTGCAACCTGCCAAACAAGTGGTTCGCCAACTATGTAACTGGTGTACGCCTTTATGTATCGGCACAGAACCTCTTTACCTTCACTGGTTATAAGGGTTACAATGTCGATTATGCCGGTGGTACCTTCACCCCAGGTTACAACTATTGTTCGTACCCCACAGCTAAGAGCTTTATGGCTGGTTTGAATTTCACTTTCTAAGATGAGCATTGAAATATTGAATAATTGAAAAATTGAAGTATATGAAACTGCATAAAATTTCATTGGCTGTACTCGTTGGTCTTGGCACACTTGCATCTTGCGATAGCAAGCTGGATGTGTCTAACCCCAACCAGCAGACCACAGCCACATTCGGCAACGATGTCGAATCATTAGAAGAGAATGTGATTGCTGCCTACAACCACATTCGTATGGAGGGCACCTATGCCCGTGTGGGCTATACACTCGACGTATGTCGTGGTGATGAAGTGTGGAACTCATCGCAGGTATGGTACATGCCTTTCGATGATCTGAATGCACCTTTCACCGACGAGATTGGTCAGTGGTCGTGGCGCGACTGGTATTATACCATCAACGTATGTAACTACACCATTTCCCGTTGTGGTGAGGACAACTCTGTACTTTCTGAGACCATGAAACGTATCAAGGGACAGATGCTGTTCCTGCGTGGTCTGGCTTATTACAACCTGACAGGTTATTATCAGAATCCTATTCTGATTACCGATTATAATACCTATTCTACACTCGATGGCCTTTATGGTACAAACAGTACCTACGATGAGGCTTGGGATCAGGTAGAGAAGGATTTTGCTGAGGCTATGACACTGCTGCCTAGTCGCGATACTGGTGGTCAGTGGGCTCAGGGCCGTGCTACCAATGGTGCCGCAGCAGGCTATTATGCCCGTGCACTGATGATGCGCCATAAGTACACCGAAGCACTTGCCGTGCTGAAGGATATCATTGGAGGTAAGTATGGTCACTATGAGTTGATGAAGAACTACGGTGATAACTTCCGTGAGGGATCGGCTTACGAGAACAATGCCGAGAGCTTGTTCGAGATTCAGTATCTGGACTATGGTTCACAGGGTACCGACGACGAGTGGACACCTGTAAACACCAGTCCTAATGCTACACAGGGTCATGCTATTGAGAGTAACTTTGGTCCTGGCGATATGGGTGGATGGGCCGACCTTTCAGCCTCTCCATGGCTCTATCAGCTATTCAAGTCCGAGAAGACCACCGCTGGTTCGCTCGATCCACGCCTCTATTGGACAATCGGTACTTACGAGCCCGAGTGGGACGGATTTGAGTATGGAAACGTTTGCTATACCGTGCCTATGACTGCCGATGCACCTGTGGTAACTAATAACAACAATGGTGGACTGCCTATTGCAAAGAATACCAACCTGCGCACAGGTCTTTACGATAAGGTGGTAACAGGTCTGCACTGCGGTATCAACCTGCGCATGATGCGTTACTCTGATGTACTGCTGCGTGCTGCTGAGTGCGAGAACGAGGTAAATGGTCCTACACAGCAGGCTATCGACTGGATTAACCAGGTTCGTAACCGTGCCGGTCTGGCCGATCTGAAACTTGCCGATTTCTCAGGAAATGCCGATAAGTTGTTCGAGCAGATTGCCAACGTGGAGCGTCCAAAGGAGTTTGGTTGTGAGTTCGGCCGTGGTTTCGACCTTGTTCGCTGGGGCTTCTTCTATAGCGCCGATCGCCTCCAGCAGATTAAGGAGCATGGTACCTTCCGTCGTACCAACGACAAGACTCGTGTGAAGGAGCCTGTTAGCTACTCAGAAGTTGGTGCCGATCCTGAGCTCAAGAGTTCGTACGATAGTTGGATTCAGGGTCATGAGTTCTTCCCCATCTACCAGGGAACACTGAACGATAACCCCAACCTGCAGGGTAACTCGGCCAATAAGAGCGAGAGCAATGCCGATAAGCTCTATGGTCCTGTTCATCCAGTAGTGAAGCTCTAGTGAAAGGTAATAAGTAAAAAGGTAAAAAAGTAAAAACGATAAGATTATGAAATACAATAAATTAGCAACAGTCATCTGTTCGGCTGCCTTGAGCTTGCTCACGCTGACAGGTTGCGAAGGTGGTGATTTATTCAGCATCAATGCACCAGATTGGCTTTCGTCGAAGGCTGACTCTATTGCTGCCGAAAAGGCCAAGAATCAGGGCGACGACGTGATCGAAGGTATGGAGGAGGATGTGTACACCATTGGTGCCACCGACTATTCTACAGGCTGGTGGGCTCAGTTCTCTAAGTACTATCAGATAAAGGATGGTGAGAAGTGGATTGCTCAGTTCAACCTGAACATCAATCCTAATGCAACCAACACCTATAAGAACTTTGCCATGATTATCACTAACGATGAGGATCGTGGTGCAGGCGACTATAAGGAGTATGGCGCTATCCGTTTTGATAATCAGCCCAGCGGTAACTCTGAGTGGGGTGAATATATCGATCGTAGCTTGGTTACAAGTGATCTGACCTTTGAAACTGATACCGATACGGGTGTTGATAAGTTGGGTGGTAAGGTTACGCTGACCGTTGATCGTACCTCTGGTGGTCTGGTTGTTACTATGACCAATGGTGTTGTAACAAAGGTTTATAATCAGACTTCATCGCTGACCAACCTGAATGCCGATGCTTCTAACAAGACCATCCGCGCATTCCTGGTTCCCGAGGGTTCTTATATCAGCTTCCTGGGTTCTACCGTAGAACCAATCGGCGGATTCACCACGAAGGAGGATAAGCAGCCATTGTCGATGGAACTTACTGGTGTGCCCAGCGAGGTTCTGGTTGGCACTGAGCTTGCCGAGGCTATGGCCAAGGTTACAGCAGTGGTTACTTTCGAGCAGGGTGTTACTAAGAATGTTACAGCCGATCAGCTGATCTTCCAGGCCATTCCTAATATGGACGATCTTGGACAGAAGACACTGGTTGTTATGTATAACAAGACATTTAAGGGCGAACTTTGTGTTTCTCCAGTTGTGGCTGTTAAGAAGTTTGATGTCGTAAAAGAGTTGTCTGCCTTTACTCAGACCGTAGTCGTTCCCACACCGCATGTACTGGGTGCTACCGACAACTCGTCGGGTTTCTGGTCTGCTCATACCAACAATATTAAGGTTGCTCCTAAGGAGACAAAGGTTGTAAGCTTCACCAACTACTCTTCTTGCGAGAACAATTGGAACAACTTTGTTATCGTACTCAATGATGCCTCTACCACTAAAGAGTATGCGGTTGTTCGTGCAGATAACTTTGGTTGGGGTGATGGATATGCTGCAGCCAAGAATAGTGGTGGACAGTCTGATTGGGATACTTGGCGTGCTGCTATGAATGGCGCTAAGGTTACTGCTTACATTACCAACAATGGTGATGGCACAGCAAACATCAAGGCTGTTATGATTGGTAATGATGGAAATGAGTATGTTCAGGAGTACACAGGTATCAACACTGTCAATCCTGACGACATGTACTTCCGTCTTACTATCGATGGTTGTCATCTGGTATTCGACAACGAGCTTGGTGCTGCCGACAACTCTTCTGGTTTCTGGACTGCACACTCTCCCAATGTGCATATTCCATCTCACACAGTGTGCACGATTAACTTCACAAACTACACCAGTGGTGCCAGCAACTGGAATAACTTTGTAGTTGTTCTGAACGCCAAGGACGTTACCAAGGAGTATGCTGTGGTACGTGCCGACAACTATGGTTGGGGTGATGGCTATGCTGCTTGCACACCAAGTGGCGGACAGACTGACTGGGGCGCATGGCTTGCTGCCATGAATGGCGCAAAGGTAAAGCTCACCATAGCCAACAATGGCGATGGTACAGCCAGCATCAAGGCCGTAATGCATGGTACTGATAACAACGAATATGTTCAGAACTACATCGGTATCAACACCATCGATCCGGATAATCTCTATTTCCGTCTGACAGTTGATGGATGTCATATGGTATTCGAATAAATGGTAACTAAATAGCGAGGCAGGCTTAATTGCCCTGCCCCGCTTTTCTTTATAAAGATAGTAATGTATAAAATCTAGGTAACATGAAGAATATGTTTGCTAAATGGGGGTGTCTGATGTTGATGGTAGTTGCCTTTGCTGCCTGTGGTGGTGGAAGCGACGATCCAGAACCCACTCCTACACCAACACCTACCGGGACGGTAACTATATCTATTCCACAAGTGTCAGATATCTCAACGACATCTGCCCAATTCAGAGCTCAGGTAACGGCTTCGTCTGGACTGAATGTAACTAAGCGTGGATTCTGCTATTCCACGTCTTCTAATCCAACAACTTCAGACAAGACGCTAACTACCCAGCTCGACGATATGTTGGCAACGGCAAGCGGACTATCGGCCGGTACTACTTATTATGTCAAGGCCTTTGCCGTATCAGCACTTGGTACTACATATTCTGAGGTTACCAGTTTTAAAACTGAAGAGAATTCTGGTTCTGCTCTGGATTCCTATGTGGCTCCAAACTATATCGATGACTATCGTAATATAGCTGGTTGGGCACAGCGCAGTCAATGGAATCTGGCCAATGTCCACGACCCTTCTGTCATGCTTGCCGATGATGGCTATTTCTATATGTATCAAACGGATGCATCCTATGGTAATGCTCACACAGCTGGCGGACATTTTCATGCTCGTCGCTCAAAGAATCTCATCGACTGGGAGTATCTGGGAGGTACGATGACCGCTGCACCAGCATGGGTTAAGGATACATTGAATAATAGTCGAGCTCGTTTCGGCTTACCAGCCATCAACAATCCGTCTTATGGCTACTGGGCTCCTTGCGTTCGAAAAGTCAAATCTGGTCTTTATCGTATGTATTATTGTATCGTGGTTGATAACTATATTCTTACAGGAAAGGCCAATACTGAGGCTAACTTCGATAAGTCTTGGACCGAGCGCGCCTTCATCGGTGTGATGGAAACCAGCGACCCCGCATCGAATAAGTGGGAAGACAAGGGTTTTGTTCTCAGTTCTATGTCCGACAAGGGCACCAACTGGGCACGTAGCAGTACAAAGGACTGGAATGGTTACTTCTATTATAATGCTATCGACCCCACCTACATCATCACTCCTTCGGGCGAGCATTGGCTCATCTTTGGTTCTTGGCACTCAGGATTTGCTGCTCTACAGGTAAATGCCGACACGGGTAAGCCTATCAGTAAGATGCCTGAGTTCTGTACAACCATGGCTGAGTTGAACAAGGTGATGAAGCGTGTCTATACCCGTGACAAGAATAGCCGTTGGCAGGGGGCTGAGGCTCCCGAGGTGATCTACCGCAATGGATACTATTATCTTTTCCTGGCTTACGACGGGCTTGATGTTCCTTATAACACCCGTGTGGTTCGTTCGCAGAACATCGATGGTCCTTACTTCACTATCAGTGGCGCCGACGTAACTACCAATGGAGGTGATGCTTTGCCCATCATGACCCATCCTTACAAGTTCAGTAGCGGTTACGGTTGGGTAGGAATCAGCCATTGTGCCGTGTTCGACGATGGTAATGGTAACTGGTATTATGCTTCTCAGCAGCGCTTCCCCGACTCAGCAGGAGGCAATGCTCCCAATGCTGTCATGATGGGTGGCGTTCGCTCCATCCGCTGGACTAAGGACGGCTGGCCCGTGGTTATGCCAGAGCGTTATGGTGCCGTGCCTGATGTGGCTATTACCGAAGAAGATATCGTTGGCACTTGGGAACATATCGACCTCTCCTATAGTTATGCCAAACAGAAGACTTCATCTGAGATGGTATTTGCTGCCGATCACACCATTACGTCAGGAACTTGGAAAGGTGGCAAGTGGAGCTTTGATGCTACCACCAACACACTTACAGCCAATGGGGTAGAACTGTTGTTACAGCGTGAGTGCGACTGGGAGGCCACTCCTCGCAAGCATACTATCGTGTATGCTGGAGTTACTAATCAGAAAACCTATTGGGGTAAGAAGAAATAATTAAGTAAAAGAATCATTTTATGAAGAAAGCTATGATACTCCTTGTGGTGCTTATGTTGAGCACCATACAAGGAGCAAACGCTCAGAACAGGAAACGATTGCAACGCGAATCGTTTGTTACCGACACACCCATGGTCCACGATCCTGTGATGGCCTACGAAGATAGTACCTATTACATCTTTGCCACCGGCATGGGTATCCAGAAGATGACATCTGTCGATCGCAAGAACTGGACAGTGCACACAGAACCTGTCATGTTGGTCATTCCTCAGTGGACCCACGATTCCGTACCAGGCTTCCAACAGCATGTCTGGGCACCCGATGTTATCCAGTGGCATGGCAAATGGTGGTTGGCTTATAGCTGTTCTACCTTTGGTAAGAATGGCTCGGCCATCGGACTGCTCTCTACCCAGAAGCTGGCTTCTGGCTTGTGGAACGACGAGGGCTGTATCGTTACTTCGCGCGAAGGTCGTGACAACTGGAATGCCATTGATCCCAACTTTGTGATCGACGACCAGGATCAGCCTTGGCTGGTATGGGGCAGTTTCTGGGACGGCATCCAACTGGCTCGTCTCGATACCACCATGCATATTGCCAAGGGCGAAAAAACTCGTACCATCGCCCGCAGGTTTAACTTGGATAATAAGGCCAGCAAGAATGCGCTGCCCATCAATCCTAATCCACCCAAGAATCCAACGTCCGACTATGCCGGACCAAATGCCATCGAAGCTCCATTTATCTTCAAACACGCAGGATACTATTATCTGTTTGTATCGTGGGATTATTGTTGTCAGGGTAGCAAAAGTAATTATCGCGTAGCGGTAGGTCGTAGCAAAACCGTCGAAGGTCCGTATCTCGACCGTCATGGTATCGATATGCGCTATGGTGGCGGCAACCTCTTCATCGAGGGCGATAAAAAGGCATTCGAGGCTGCTGGTCATTGTGCTGCTTACCATATCGACTGTCAGGACGTGTTTATCTGTCATGGCTATAGCATCGCCCATCGGGGTGCATCCATCCTCATCCAGCGCCCTATCAGCTGGACGTCAGACGGATGGCCTATTTTGAAATAGTAAAAGCGAAAAGTGATAAAGTGGAAAGTTATGTTCACCATAGTTAGTTATAAGTTAGTTAGAAATATTGTTTTTTGCAGTAATGTTTGGTTAAAGGCGATACTGATGCTTTTCGCTTTTCACTTTTCGTTTAGTCCTGCATTCGCCCAGTCGTGGACGGCCGATAACGGTAACGGCACATTTACCAATCCGCTGTTTTACGATGAGTTTTCCGATCCCGACATTCTGCGTGTGGGCGACGATTATTATCTGGCAGGCACCACCATGCATACCGTGCCTGGCTTGGTGATTCTGCACTCTAAGGACTTGGTTAACTGGGAGAATATCTCGTATTGCTTTGATCGATTCGACTTTGCCGACGATGCTTTCTCACTCAAAAACCACAAGGAAATCTACGGTCAGGGTGTTTGGGCACCTGCCATCCGTTATGCCAACGGCCAGTTTTATGTGTTTACCAATATCAATGGCAAAGGCCTTCAGTGCTACACCTCAAAGGATATCCGTGGCCCTTGGCAGCATCATAACATGCAGGGCAACATCTACGATCTCTCCGTGCTCTTCGATGACGATGGTAAGATTTATGCCATCCATAAATATGGTGAGGTACACTGTACTGAACTGAAACCCGATATGAGTGGTCCTGTTGAGGGAACCGATCGTGTGATTATCCCCGATGGCAATGCCATTGGCGAGGGGCATCATGTGTATAAGATAAATGGTATGTATTATATCATATCAACCGATTATATGCCTAATGGCCGTACCCTCTGCAGTCGTTCCAAAAGCATCTGGGGACCTTACGAAACCGTTACCATTACCGCCGACGAGACCTTTGGCTATCATGCCGCACCTCTAACACAAGTGCCACGTGGCGAAAAGTATCGTATTGGTGTGGATGGTACTAAGTTTGGCATACCTCAAGTTGATAAAGATGCTACCGCTTGTACCAACATCCACCAGGGTGGTATTGTGCAGGACCAGAATGGACAGTGGTGGGCGCTGTTGATGATGGACTTCCACTCCATCGGTCGCACCGTATGTCTCTCGCCCATTACCTGGAAGGATGGGTGGCCTATGATTGGCCTCGAAGGCAACCTTGGTCGCGCTCCACGTACCTGGTTCAAACCCAACATCGCTACCAACATAAAAGCACATGCTTCATATCTTCGTAACGATGATTTTAATTCGGCAAAGCTGGGTAACGTATGGCAGTGGAATCACAACCCCGATGATACTAAGTGGGGGTTGAAGAAAGGCCGCTTGCGTCTTCAGTCGATGCCTGCCGAACAGCTGATGTGGGCACGTAACTCGCTCACTCAGCGTGTCATCGGTCCTACGTCTATCACCACTGTCGAGCTCTTTACCAAAGGTTTTAAAGATGGCGATGTGGCAGGTCTTGGCAATATCAACGTGCCCTGCTCGTGGATAGGCATTGTAAAAGATGGTAATACCCTTACACTCCGTTGCTACGAGCAAGCCACCAACGATACCATCAATCAAGAAGTGAATGCCGGGAAGCTATGGCTGCGCATGGTTGGTGATTACGATAACAATCAGGCTCATTACGAGTATTCGCTCGATGGTAACACCTATCAGCAGTTAGGTCGCGAAATGCCTCTTAGCTATCAGCTTATCTCGTTCCAGGGCTCGCGCCATGCCCTTTTCGCCTTTAATCATAAGGGCAAACAGGGTGGTTATGCCGAGTTCGACAACTTTAAGGTAGTAGAACCGCAGGCAGATCGCAGTCAGAATATCCCATACGGCAAGTCGTTTCGCATCATTAATTTAGCCACGGGCAAACCTGCTATCGCCCAGAAGCATGGCTTGCTTTACGATACCGATGAGGCCGACAAGAGTCCACAAACACGTTTCCGTATCATCGATAAAGGACAGGGAAAGGTAGTGCTGCAGTGCGAGGATGGTCGCTACGTATGGTGCTCGGGCTTTGGTATTCCTGGCGATGTGCGCCTGACTACCGATGAGTCGAAAGCCGAGGTGTTCCTTTGGCAGGACTATCTCAACCACGAGTTTATGCTCCTTTCCTTGCGTACCCACCGTTACATCGGTAAGAGTCCCACCACAGGTAGTCCTTATTCGATGGACTACGCAGGTGCCGATCCTGCCCGTCGCAACGGTGCCGTCTTCCGTTGGGAGTAATTATTTTGCGATGAGGGCTTGGATTTGGGCGGGGGTGAGTTTGCCTGAGCTGATAAACTCTTGCATGATGTCGTTGAGTTTGTTTTCAACCTCTTCGGTGATGGTGTAATCCCATGTTAACGCCTCTTCGATGCTAACACGTACACCGCCCTTGTTATGACTGTTGTCCAAGCAATAGAGCGTGATGTCGGGATGCTCTTTCTGCAGATAGGCAATGCGCCCCTTAAAGAGCGGGTAACAATACACATAGTAATAGTGACTCATGGCACGGTTCGACCTGATAAGTCGGTTAATCATATTTGTGAATCCTGTTACCGGATCGTTGTGCACAAACACGATGCTGGCTTTAAAACCGCGGTCTTGTACCATTTTCAGGCGACTCTCGAACGATGGAATACTGATAAAAGCGCCATCGTATACCAAACCTGCACTATGTGCCAACTCTTTCAACTTGGGGTTGTTTCTTAGAGCAGTAGATTTGCCTGAAGCTGTAGAACCCATCATAAAAAAGATGGTTTTGTTGCCTTCGGTCTCGGCACAGTCGAGCAGTCTGGCGAGTACCAGACTATCAATCTGTCGGCTGGCCATGATATAATCGGTAACGTTCAGTCCGTTGTAGCCAATGCATTTCAACTCCTCGCGAATATTGTCGGGGTCGAGAATATTACCACTCTTATTCAGATACGAGTTTGCCAGCGAATCGAGATGATCGCCCACCCATTTGTAAGCCGCATCGCCTGTGATAACCAGCTGTGTTGAGTCGGCTTTCTCGTTGGTATTGCTAATAAGGTTTGCCGCTAATGTCGCTGTCTGCCAGAGCATCAGCAGGGCAAAAATAAATATTCTAAAGATAGCTCGCATAGTGAATTTTCTATTTTTCCTGGCTGCAAATATACAACATTATTTTAAAACAATGAATAATTATGTTTTTTTTTGCAGTAAAAGCTTGGTATTTTATCGAAAAAGTTATATTTTTGCAGGAAATAAATAAACTAAAATGATGAAACTACTACTTGTATCTATGGTTATGGCACTCGTTTCGCAGAGTGCTTTTGCTCAGAGTGATTTTGTGAAAGGAGCCGATGTGGGATTTCTCACTGGGCAGGAGAAACATAGCGTGAAATTTCACGACTGTGATGGTAAAGAACGCGAGTGTCTGGAACTGCTGAAGAACGACTACCAGATGAAGGCCATCCGCATGCGAGTGTGGGTGAACCCACGTGGCGGCATGAACGATAAGTATGAGTTGCTGGCTATGGCCAAGCGTGCCAAAGCACTTGGTATGGACCTGATGGTCGACTTTCATTACAGCGACTCGTGGGCCGACCCTGCCAAGCAGCCTATCCCCGAGGCTTGGAAAAATCATAGTTACAAGCAGATGAAGAAGGATGTGCGCCAACATACCATCGATGTACTATCGTTGCTCAAAGCCAATGGTATAGAGTCACGTTGGGTGCAGGTGGGTAACGAAACGGCCAACGGACTGCTCTGGCCCATGGGACATATCGAGCAGAATCCCAAGCAGTATGCAGGTTTTATCCGTGCTGGCTACGATGCTGTGAAGAAGGTGTTCCCTCAAGCCATTGTTATTGTGCATCTGGATCGCGGCCACCTGCAGAGCCTTTACGATTATAATCTGGATATTGTGAAGAAGTATGGTGGTAAGTTTGATATGATAGGCATGTCGCTCTATCCCTACTGGGCCATGCAGGATCATCCCGAATTGAATCCCGATGGAATTATTACCGACTGTATGGCCAACATCCGCCATTGTAGCGAAAAATACGGCTGCGATGTGATGATAGTAGAAACGGGTTTTGAGGTAGATGAGCAGCACCCAGAAAAGATGGACGAGGGGCGCCGCCAGCTAACCCGTGTGATTCGCGAGGCTCGTAACGAAACCAATGGCCGTTGCCGTGGCGTGTTCTATTGGGAGCCCCAGTGCCTGCCTGGTGGCTATAAGCTTGGCGCCTTTAACAGCAACGCCGCGCCTACAGCCATCATGGAGGCCTTTAATGAGTAAGATGTACTACTTTATCAGGCTGAGTGCTGATATCGTACAGATATGTTGATAGTAGTTTGTTTTGCAGTAGTTTCGAGGAATCTTTGACCTTCGGGGCGGGTATATCATATACCTGCATAAGTTGGTTCGTATTTATGCCTTTTGCTTTCTTTATACCCTTACCTTTGAGTGGCACTGCTGAGCGTATGCGCAAATTGCCACCCAGTGTAGAACGGATAGTGAGAGATACTACGCAGCCCTTTCTCCATTTCATGTGCTCTATGATGAAGCCCCCACGCGTTTTCAGACCTTTTACCTCGCCATCCGACCATACATCAGGTAGAGCTGGCAGTAGGTTTATGGCACCATCGTGACTTTGCACCAGCATTTCTGCAATACCGGCACAACAACCGAAATTACCATCTATCTGGAAAGGGGGATGTGCGTCAAACATGTTGGCATAGGTGCCGCCATCCTGATCCTTGATGGTTGCTTGGGGCGATTTCAGTTTTAGCTGATTCTGGATAAGTTTGTAGGCGTGGTTGCCGTCTAATAGTCGGGCCCATAAACAAACTTTCCATCCCATCGACCAACCTCGCGATGCATCGCCACGACCGATGAGCGACTTGCGGACAGCAGCTGTAGCAACAGGATTGTTATAAGGGGATACCTGACGACCAGGGTAGAGGCACCAGAGATGCGACACGTGGCGATGGTTGCTTACCTCGCGGTCCCAGTCCTCGAGCCACTCCTGCAGTTGACCGTATTTGCCTACCATCATAGGTGGCAACTGACTGCGAACCTGGTCTAGACTATCGGCAAAACTCTGATCAATACTTAATGCGTTGGCTGCCAATCGAGTGTTGTAAAGTAAGTCATAGATCATCTGGTTATCCATAGATACACCAGCAAAAACCGATGGCGACTGATCGTTATTAAAAATGTCGTCGTGATATCTGCCTATACCTGGATGGTTTTCGGGAGAGTGGGAGGGCGAGGCTACCAAATAGCCCGTCTTGGGTTCGCGCACCAAGAAATCGAGATAGAATCGGCAAGCCTCGGCCATCACTGGATATGCTTCATGTTTTAAGTAATCTTTATCGCCTGTATACAGATAGTGTTCCCACAGATGCGAACAGAACCAGGCGTTGCATGTTGGCCAGATGGAGCATGAGTGATAATCAACTGCTCCAGTAGAGCGCCATAAGTCGGTATTATGATGCAGTGTCCAGCCTCGGGCACCATACATCTCGCTGGCTGAGCGGCGACCTGTTACGCTTACATCCTTTACCATCTGCAGGAATGGATCGTGGCATTCCGAAAGGTTAGTTACCTCGGCAGGCCAGTAGTTCATCTCTACATTAATGTTAGTGGTGTATTTTGAGTCCCATGCAGGATACTGGTCGGCATCAGGATTCCAAATGCCCTGTAGATTAGCAGGCTGACTGCCACGCTGCGATGAGGCGCTGAGCAGATAACGTCCAAATTGGAAATAAGTACTTACCAGCCCGGGATCGCTTGTTTCTGAGAACTCGCGGATTCGTACATCGGTAGGCTTCTTTTCTTGTACGGGATTATGTCCCAAATCCAGGCTGACACGGTTGAACTGCTCCTGGTAACGAGCCACATGATTAGCCAACGATTTTTCGAAGGTCTCGTGTTTTTTTAGATAGTTGTTCAGGATTGTCATCGCTTTTGCATCGGCATCGGCCGTGATATTGTCGTAACGTACAAAGTTGGTTGCGGAGCTAACCACAACAAGCGCCTCGGTAGCGCCACTTACATGGATAGTACCATTGGTACCAGTTGCTTTTCCACCTATAGGAATCACCTTGATGTAAGATACGCAGTGCAAGCCATTGGGCACATTCTCTTCTTTGGGTGCAGTAGGGTGGCTGAATACACGTAGCATATCGTTACCTACTTGACTCACATCGGCCAACACACGTTGTTTCTTTAACGGACCAGCAAACGATGCACTGAACTGCAGTTTGCCAGCATGAGTCGTTTTCAGTCTGATGAGTGTTACGTTATCAGTTAATGAGGTGATAACCTGACGTTCGTAACTTACGCCATCGGCCTGATAGGTTGTAGTGGCTACAGCCTGATCCAGACTAAGCTCTCGTCGATAGGTGTTAACCTTTTGCTCAGGGAAGGTAAGAATCAGATTACCTACCGACTCGTAAATCATACCATGACCAGTAATACTCCTATCGGCAGTAATGTTGTGCATCGACAGGTACTGGGCTTGCTGATAATCGCCACGATTAAGTGCTGCCCGTATGTCCTGCAGCACACCAAGTGCCTTAGGATTTACGTTGTTGTACGGTGAACCACTCCAAAACGTGTCTTCGTTCAGCTGGATAGTATCGCTCTCAATACCACCATAAACCATTGCTCCTAAACGGCCATTTCCTAATGGCAAAGCCTCAACCCAATGCTTGGCTGGGCGGTCGTACCACAATACGTGTGGGTGAGCATAGATACTCAACACACATACATAGATGAGCGCCATCAGTGTCATTCTTTTTTTCTTATTTTCCATAATGATAGTTTTATTTGTAGTTTACAATCTTATTTTCTCTTCTGCCATCCTCAGTTATCGTACTTACAATGCAGAGGCCTTTTGGGGCTTGGCACATACGTATTCCTTGCAGATTATAATATTCTATAGCAATTACTTTTGGTGATGCGATAGAATTCTGACCAATATCAGAGGTTGTCATATCGCCAGTTTCCAGTTTGATACAATCCCACATCACGCCGTTCCTGCCCGTTCCGTTTGTCAGGTTGAAGGTGAGAGTATTCTCTCCTTGTGACAACAGGGATGCGTCAAAAACCAGTGCCTTTACATCGTGTCGCCCACTCTGTGTAGCACTACGGTAGATTGCTCCGTCATTGGTATTCCAACTCCATGTAGTAAGGGTATGACCATTAAGACATATCTTTACTGTGGGATTGCTGGTAACAGCGGCTAGCGAGGCTGTGAGGTGGGCATTGCCTGTATACGATTTGGTGCAATTAAACTTTACCGTCCATGTTCCTTTCTTTGTTTGGGCATAATACCAGTCTGTACTTTGACTGCTTTCCCCAATCACGAATGTAAGATTGGATGGCACCGTCTCGGGTAATAAATAGGAACGCGATGCGTTGCTTAGCGCATAACCATCGCTCAAACGGTTATTTTCGCCTATCATCCATAACAAATGTTCATATTGTTTAGGTGCCCACTCAATTGTCCCCAAGTCGCATATGCCTGCTTCTACTTGAACATGATCAACTACCAGTTGGTCGGTTATGTCACCTTGTGTGGCATAGGCATAGAGTGTATAGTCGTCGGGACGTACAGCAGGGATGGAGAAGTAACCGTTGTTATCTGTTTTTGTCCAAAACATATAACGTTTACCTTGACTGTAAGGATCGCTACCAGGCTCTGCTAAAATAACCTGTATACCTTCGCGCCCTTGGTTAGTCTTGACATTAATCCTACCTGTCACTGTAGCACGTTCTGTGGGGTATAGTTCATGTTGGAACCATTGGAATGGCCACTCTGCCTGTTGCTGATGTGCCATCGCCTTGGCATTGGCTATCATCTCCTCGTGGTTTCCCCTATTCACATAAATCAGAAAAGGACCGTAAATTTTATGCTCTCCCTCCTTGAAACTATGCGAAGAGGCTCCCAGATGCTCGCCTTGCAACATTTGGATGGTAATAGGTGTTTTTGATGTGGCATGAGCAGTCAGCTCTTGTTTCATTGGTCCACCATTAACCCACTCATGACTACAAGCAATATTCCATACGCCTGTGTCGTCGGACATTAAACCATGCAAACTATCTTTTACGATGTATTGTCCCCAGTCGTACTTGGTATATATACTTCCATCCGCCATTCTATAAGTGGCATCGGCTACTTTGTTCTCTTCTCGCTCGGCCGTTTTCATCTCGCTATTGGATGGGATACGTCCTTGCATGTGATCGTCAACATAACCATTGATGAAAGAGGAGGCAAGACGTGTGCAAACTCTCATCTCACGCATTTTTACTGCTGATGAAGCGTTTGTGCCGCTAACAACCATATAAACATAGACACCACAAACGCCTCGCCGTATAATAAATCCCTGCTGCAAATGTGGATGGTTATCCATGTTGCTGTATACCACCTCGGCATAATCAGCGGTTTGCTGTACAATATCTACCTTCGATGGGTTGAGTGCGCGATTTTTGTCGGAGGTGTAGTCAAAGTATACGCCGTTGCTACCAATGACATTTGAACCGTTTGTGGGAGTCATCTGACTGATTCGCCCGTTGTTGCCAATGGTAATACTGATGAGGCCGTTAGACATTTTTGTTTCACGGTTGCTGCTCACTGACACGGTGACGTCCTGTGCTAGGACGTCACCGCTAATCAGAAAAAAGGTGCAACAAACTATTAATGATTTTAAATTCATAGATATCCTATTCTCTACCACCAACGAGGATCGCCGGCAACCTTCTTGCCTTTGAAGATAACACCCTTCTTAAGATGGAAGTCACCATTCTGTGGGTCTTCAAACAGTTCTTCGCTTGTCAGTTCCAAACGGATAGCGTTTGTGAACTTTTTGCTGTTCTCTGGGAAGTCGGCTGTGAGATAACAACCTGAGAAATCGAGCCAGCCAGAATAGTCGCCATAACCAGAGTTCATCTTCTGTCCACCATTAGGTCCACAGAATATCATATTGGTAACCTGAGCCTCTTTTGGTGTTTTTGTTGCCAGAATCCACTTTTGCAGTTTGGTGGTATAGTTGCAGAAGATGCAACGGTCAACCTTAAACATGTCTGCTTGTGCACGCAGGTCCATCATCTGGTCGCCAATCTCCATAAGTGTTGAGTTGGTGATAGATATGGTGCCGATGCTTTTAGCACTACCAATATTAATCATGCCATAGCCCGATGTACCCACGTTATTTATAACACAATTGTTGATGTTGATACTATTAACCTCAGCACTACCATTGCTTACAAACACAAGTGAGCGTGGAATGTTACGAATGATACAGCCTTCGAAGTTGATATTGCCGAAGCCATCGGCACGACGCATGTCGAACCAGAAAGCATTCTTCATTTCATCATCGATATCAACATACTGGAAGTTGATATTCTCAGTTTTGCTGTTGATGCTAAATGCAGGCATCTTCAGTTCTGGTCTTACACCGTTAACCATCTTTCCAGAGAAGTAGACGTTCTTGATTGTTGCAGGAAGTGAGACTCTTCCAACCTCGTATGTATTTCCACCATTAAATACCAGTGTTACGGTCTCATCGGTAGCGGCTGCAAGCAACTCGTTAACATCATCGCCAACTGCCACATCAATGGTCTGACCTGTTGCAGAACCCAGCGTCTTGAACTTATAGGTGCCGCGTAAGAATGTGTCGTTGTATATCTGTGCGATATAGTTAGTGCCCGGATTCAGACCGTCAATCATACTGTTACCTGCTTTCTGCATGTCGGCAGTAATATTCAGGCTTGATATCCATGTGGTATCCTTTTCACCAATGGTACCCAACTTAATGTTTGTAGCTGTCTTTTCAGGATCCCAGTTCAACTGCACATCCTTGATACCTGGTGTAACTGTGGTAAAAATCTGCTCGGCAGGTGTTTTGAAGCTAACGCCGTACCAACCCGACTCATCGCCAGTAGTCTCGTCCATTGCCTTTAAACGGACAGAATAGGTAGTTGTACCATACAAGTCTTCTATCAGCTTGTGGTACTCGTTCTGTACCATTACCTTACCTGTACTATAGGGTGTTAAGGTGTCGGCCTTGATAACCTCGGTCCTGACGATTTCGTTAAACTCCAGACTATCGAGACTAAATTCCAATACGTATTGGGTAGCACTGGTAACACCATTAAAGCTTAGTACCACCGAGGTTGGTTCGGTTTCAACCAACGATAGGTTGGTGGTACGGAACAGGTGACTGTAGCTCTCATCTACAGGCCACTGGTTTGCATCTTCGCTGCACGCAGCAAGGCCAATAGCAGCACATGCTATGCAGGCAATCTTATTAATTGTTCTCATATAACAGTTTTTTTTGAGTGGATTAGTTAATACTGTGGTCGTAACCATAAGAATTCTTAAGATATCCGTTCGACTTATAGATGTCGTCGTAGTAGATAGAGTACAGATGTCGATAGTTACATACACCATTTCCCATGGTGTAGGTCTGCAGTTTTTCCTGAATCTGCGAACCATACTGCAACTGGCTGAGCAGGGCGCTATAGTCGTAGTTGGCGCGCAAACCAGAGGCACAAAGCAGAATTCTAACCGAGCGGTTCACAACATCAGTCTCGCTGTTATCCTTACGCAGCCAGTTAAGCTCCTTGTAAAGGTCGGGATTGGGATTGGCATTGAGTTGACGATAGAAATTGATGCTCGAAATATCAACCTCAGGATAGCCACTGATGCCCTTCGAAATCATCTTATAATAAACCTTCTCAGGGAAGTCCTTAGGCTCGTATGTTTTGTCGAAAATCTTTACTGTCTGAGTACCATCATACATCTTCACAAGAGCCTCTTTCATCTCCTCAATCTTCTGGTCGAGTAATCCCCAACGAACCAGATCGAGTTTACGAATGCCTTCGCAGCCAAACTCCCAGGCACGCTCGTTTACAATGGCATTAAAGAAATCACTATCGTAGTTTTTGATTTCTGCCGATCCTGCACCGAAGGCACGTTCACGAACCAGCTCCAGAGCTTCGCGAGCCGACATCTTGGCAATCGTGTTCTTTGTGTCTTCGCCCTCTCCTAACTGATAACGTGCTTCGGCAAACATCAGCAGTACATCGGGATAACGCATCAGAATCCAGTTAATACCAGTGCTGGGACGGCCGCTGGCTGTTTGAGCCAGAGCCTTATAGGCATCGTTTGTCCAGAAATAGCTCCATTTACCAAAGTGAACGTTTAGCATATCGTTACGTCCACTCATGGTTTCGGTCAGTTTGTTGTTCTCCTTGGTAAACTTGGGGAAGTAGCATGCATAGTCACGACGGGTGTCGGATGGGGTGAATGAGTAGAAGTAATAGCCGTTAGAGTTTACATACGATGAACCCCAACCAGTGGCACCAAACAAGTTTCCATCCATCTCACGTCCCATCAAAGTACCAATATCACCACTATAACCCATACCATTGGCTACCTCGAACATGTTTTCGTTATAGGCATTGTAATCCAGATGACAAACCGTTTTCCAGATGTCGCCATAATCAGGATCGAGATGATGAGGATTCTGTTCGTCGCCGATAATCTCAGCACACTGCTGCTCGGCAATGGCATAGTAGTCGCGCCAGTTCTTAGGACGTCCTACATAGAAACCGTTCATCTCGCCCATACCTGGAACCGTTGAAGGATAGTGCTCTACATTCGAGTCGTCGGCAAACTGATTACCGTCGCGTACACTCCAACCACCTGCAAATAAGGCGATACGTGCCAACAAACCTTTGGCAAAGCCTTTGGTAATACGTTCGCAGTTGTAGTCAGACACCTCACCAAGCCAAGGCAAATAGTCGATGGCCTCCTGCATGTCGCGTACCAGATATGAATAGATTTCGTCGCGGTCGGTCTTGCCGGCATATACATTCGAGAGGTCACTGGCCGATGTTCCCTCCTTGTAAGGAATGTCGCCCCAGCGGCGTACGAGTTCAAAATAGCTAAGTGAACGCAAAACAAGAGCTTCGCCCAAGTAGCGTTGCATGGCTTTATTGCCACTCTTGAAAGCCTCAGAGTTGCGGATTCCCTCAACGGCAGTTGAGGCACGCTCGGCCATCTTGAAGATATACTGCCACTGGATGGTGTGGTTATACCAATCGCTATAAAAATTGGCTGCACCAGTATCGGATGTCAACTCCTTCGAGGGGTCGTTGTTATAACCGCTGGCCAACTCGATATCGCTGACACCCTGCCAGTTTACCGACATTTTCTGTCCATATACGTAAGTTCCTGCCAAATCGCTGTAAACACCCATGATGGCAGCACGAGCCATACCCTCGTTCTCGTAGATCACCTGACTGGTTTGCTGCGAAGGTGATTCGGTGTCTAGGTAGTCGGAGCAACCAGTAGTAAGAGCACAGAGTGCGCCTGCAGCGAGCATATATTTTAATGTTCTGTATTTCATAATCATTATTCTTTGTTTGATATTACATTTTTAGAATGTTACATTAAGACCGAACACCCAAGAGCGTGACTTAGGATAGGCCGAACGGTCGTAACCCATCACCATGTTGTTTGATGAAATGTTTACCTCAGGGTCCTGTCCGCTATATTTTGTCCAGCAGAAAAGGTTGGTGCCTGTGGCATAAACTCTCAGACGCTTGATACCGGCGTGCTTCAGCAACTGCTGAGGCAGTGAATAGCCAAGTGTGAGTGTACCCAGACGCAGGAACGAACCATCCTCAACAGCCCAGTCGGTAGTAATACTGTTGTTCATCAGTGGGTGCCACATGGTCTTGCCCTGATTCAACTCCTGTAATTTTGCAGGATCGGCATGTTCGCCATTATAGATGTTAAAGCCTGTAACAGGGTCGATAACGGTGAATCGGTTGGCCAACGACATCTCGGTACTCATGTTCTGATAACGTTTTGAGAGATCGTAAGAGGTGTTATCAATCTTGTTCACATTCAGTACATCGTTACCATACGACCAGTTGAAGAGTGCTGTGAGGTCTAAGCCCTTCCAACCCATGTTGATACCAAAACCACCTGTGTGCTTGGGCTGTGCGCGACCAATTACCTTACGGTCGTGGTCGGCATCTACCTTGCCATCACCATTCAGGTCTTTCAACTTCAAATGGCCAGGACCGAACCAAGCGCCTGAACGCGACAATACACCTGTTACATCTACAACGCCTTCGTTAAGCACCCAGCGCTGAGTGGTCTCGTTATAGGTAAAGTCGTCGAAACTATAATAGCCATCACAAACATAGCCATACATCAGTCCTACCTCATCGCCCACAAATACTCGGTAGTTATCACTACCTGTGCTGGGGAACGAACCGCCCGAAAGTATCATCTCGTCATTCTCGGTACCATACAAGTGGTCAACTTTGTTCTTGTTGAACGAGATGTTGAAGTTGGCGCCCAGGTAGAAGTCCTTGGTGTCGATGATATTTGCATTAACAGTGAACTCGATACCGCGGTTGGTGGTCTGACCTAAGTTCTGATACTGGGTGTTGTAACCAGAGTTTGAGGGCAGCTGTACCGACATAATCAGGTCTTTAGTTACATCGTTGTACCAATCAACCGATACGTCGAGTTTCTTCTTAAGTATAGTAAAGTCGATACCTACGTTAGTAGAGTGCTTGGTTTCCCAAGTAAGTTTGTCGTTACGCAACACGGTTGAGGGCTGCAGACTGCTCTGACCGGTCTCATTCTGGAAATACAGGTTGCGAACAGCTGTTACAGGGCTGTAGGTCTGGCGCCAGTAGCTACCAACACGGGCATTACCCGATACACCATGGCTCAAGCGGAGCTTCAGATTGTCGAGCCAATCACGTGTTCCTGCCATAAATTTCTCGTCGGTAATGCGCCAAGCAGCTGCCACTGCAGGGAATACACCCCACTTGTTGCCTGGCGAGAATACGTTGGTACCATCGGAACGCAGTGTAAAGGTAAAGTAGTACTTGCCCCCATATACGTAGTTAGCACGGCCAAAGTACGACAGCGTACGGCCTGGCTCATTAATAGTGCTACAGGTGGGCTCTGATGTACCGTTGTTCCACATGGCAAGGATGTTGTCAACGGTATAGTCGAGAGGGAAGTAGTCGGCCTCAATATTCATGCGGTCCGACTCAGAGTTGTTACCTTCGAAACCAACCATGGCATCAGTGTGGTGTTTGCCAAAATCCTTTTTGAAGTTCAGCATGGTACGGAAAGTCCAGTTGTTGCCCTCCTGATACTGGCGCTTAGCCACAGGCATACCTGAACGGCCGTTAGCCTCACCGGTATTGGCCAGGAATATGTTGTCCTGACGGTTGTAGCTAAAGCCATAAGTACCCTCAGTGCGCCACTGCAACCACTTGGTAATATCCCATGTAAGTGCCAGGTTGTACGAGTTATTAAAGTTCTTCTGCTTTTTGTACTCGTTGGCAATGTTATAGAATGGGTCCTGCAGATAGCTGATATTTTCGTACGAGAGGTCGTCGCCACCCAAATCGTCGATACCAAGGTCAATCAAGGTCTTAACGGGTGGATACTTTACACAGTCACGCAGTTTGTTGCCATACGACACACTCGGACCGTCAATCACACGATAGGTCATCTTGGCATTAAAGTCAAGGCGTAACTTATCCGAGAACTTCTTGCTTATCTTGGTGTTCAGTGCATCGCGCTTGAATTTAGAGCCCTCCATAATATAGCTCTCGTCATCCCGGGTATAGCTGATGCTGTAAATCAGGTCTTTCGTACCACCATTGATATTCACATTGTAGGTCTGTTTTACGCCAGTACGGTCAAACAGTTTCTTCTGCCAGTCGGTTCCCTGATATGATTTGTAGATGTCGATATCTTCCCAACGTCCGTAACGGTCAAAGAAACTGGCCTTGTCGGTATTGTCAAGCTCGCGCTGTAGGTACACATACTCGTATGGCGACAGCACCTCGGTCTCGTTATAGAAGTTGTTCAAACCCATCGAAGCATTAAAGGTTACCTCGGTTTTACCTGCACGACCACTCTTGGTGGTAACCAGTACAACACCATTGGCACCCTTGGCACCGTAGATTGCCGTAGATGAGGCATCCTTCAAAACGTCGATACTTTCGATATCTGTTACAGGGATATCACTGATGCTACCAGCTTGGAAACCATCTATAATATAAAGAGGTTCGTTATTCTGGGTGATTGAACCACCACCACGTACGCGGATGGTAACATCGGCATCGGGCGATCCCTGGGTGGTAACAACGTTAACACCTGCCACACGACCTGTAATTGCCGAAGCAGCATTGGTAGTCTGGATATTCTTGAGCGTTTTTTCGCCTACCGACGATATTGAACCTGTTAAGTCACGGCGTCGAGCCTGTCCATAACCTACTGCTACCACTTCTACTTCGCTCAATGTGGTAGCATCTTCTTCGAGTGTAACATTAATAGGTTTACCTGCTGTTACACGTAAGGTCTTCGTCTTCATTCCTATATAGGAAATCACAATCTGACGTCCTTTGGGCGACAGTTTCAACGTAAAGTTACCTTCGTAATTAGTTACAGTTGCATTCCTGGAATTACCTGCCTCGGTAATGGTAGCACCGATAACAGGTTCGCCATTGGAATCTTTTACAATACCTTTTACCTGTCCACCCTGAGCAAAAGCCATTAATTGGGCTAACAGGAAAATCATAGAAAAGAGAGTTCTTTTAAACATACTTTTTTGATTTAGTTATTAAAATTGATTGATTTAAATAAAACTTAGTAGTTAAAATCGACCGCAAAATTATACATGTTATGTACGCAATAGGGTGAAGGAAGTACATTTTACGGTTAAAAAAGTCCTATTTCGGCAGATTTAGAACTAAAATACACTTTTCTGATTTATTTTTCGTACTTTTGTATCGGCAAATAACTGTTTTAACATGAAAAGATTCTCTTTACTACTAACGGCGTGGTGCTTGGTGGCTATATGTGCTTTTGCCATCCAAGGACATAAAACCAAGATTCAGCACTTTGGTGAGGAAGATGGTTTTTCATCAGCACTTGTCGTACACATGATACAAGATAGCAACGGATATATATGGTTGGCTACTTGGGATGGCTTGCGTCGGTACGACGGCTATCGGTTTGAAACCTTCAAAGCACGTCCAGGCGATCGTTCGCCACTGGAGTCTAACCGTATTAATTATGTAGAGGAGACGCCAGATCATCAGATTGTATGCTGGTCGAATGATAAATATTATCTTTTCAATCCTGCGACGTCGCAGTTCACCTTATATAATAAAAAGGTGAAACCTCATCTGTTTCATCCCTCGCCCAAAGTTAAAGTAAAGGTACAGAACATTAAGGAATATCAGAATATTGAGTTTAGCATATTGTTGGAAGACCAGCAGAATGGTATCTGGGTAAACTCCCATCGTGGGTTGGAGCGTATCTCGGATATATCCGCACCCATTACAACTTTGAAAGACAGTCAGCAAGAAGAGGTGGTAAGTGCCCTTTATGCCGACGATGAAGGATACCTGTGGGTGGCTGATAAGAACGGCTACATCCGACTGCTAAACAAGAATAAACAAACACAGTATCTTACGGCCGATGGTGGTCTCTCGAATAGTCGCACACCTTTTGGTTATGCTGCATATTGCATCTACAAAGATAGCAAAGGACGGATGTGGATAGGCACCAAACCTGATGGACTGTTTAAACTTACTCCTCATCATGGAGGCTATCAGGTGGAGCATTTCTGTAATGACCCTAAGGATGTTTTCTCTATCAATTGTAATTCGGTATACGACATTGCTGAGGATGCAAAGAACAGACTTGTGATTGCAACCTTTGGTGGCGGACTGAACATTGCCGAACAGCTGTCAAACGGCCAAACCCGTTTTATGCATTGTGGAAATTTGTTGAAACAGTTTCCTCAGAAGGGGCTTAGGAGTAGATGCTTGAGTGTGTTGCCTGATGGTACACTGTTGTTAGGTACTAACGACGGACTGTACACGGCATCATTGAACAATCCCTACGAAAAGATGGTGTTCTATATCAACAACCGTCGACCTAACGATGTTCATAGTATCAGTAATAATTTTGTTACCGAGATACTTAAAACCAAAAGTGGTCAATTCTATATTACGACTTCAGGTGGAGGAACAGATTTAATACTTTCCCATAAACTTCTCTGCGATACGATACATTTCCAACATTTCTCCGTTGATGAGGGTATCTCGTCGGATATGAACCAAACGCTGACCGAAGATAATAATGGTAATGTGTGGATAGTGTCTGCAGGGTCGTTAAGCATGTTAAACCCCCAAACAGGATTAGCCACTAACTATTGGAATCTGTTTCCGGATGCTGGCGAGTTGTTTACTGAGGCAACACCTGCAGTCCTGCCAAATGGAACGCTCGTATTCAGTACCACTTTAGGTATATTACCCATCAATCCTAACGAAATGAAGAAAAGTAATTTCGTACCTCGAATTGTGTTTAATTGTGCTCAAGAAGTATTTCTGTCGCCCGATGAGAAAGATTTTTGTATCCGCTTTGCTGCATTAGATTACAATAAAAACGAAGAGATTGTATATGCATATAAACTGGATGGCATTGACAGTGAGTGGCGATATACCCGAAGTAATGAACTGAATTATGCCCGATTGGCGCCAGGCGATTACACATTGCATATCAAATCAACCAATGGCGATGGCGTTTGGACTGATAACGAGCAGACGATTATTCTGCACCGTTCTGCATATTTTAACGAAACACCTTGGGCTTGGATGTTGTATGGATTACTCATTACATGTTTTGTGATCGGTGGATTTTCGGCAATCAGATACGTACGAAGATTAAAGCGTGAGTTGAAAAATGTACAACTTTCTAGCAAAGAACAAATAGAACTGCTGGGTGAACGTATCAAAGAGTTGCTCCCGATTACTGAAGAAGTAAAGGAGATAAAGGAAGATAATGAAACACTAAGCCATGAAGATTGTTTGTTTGCTTCGCGCATAAAGGAATATGTTGAGAACAATATTGATAATGCTGATCTGTCGGTTATCGATATTGCACAGGCTATGTATGTTAGTCGTACAGTATTGTTCGTACGCATGAAGCATATATTCAATAGCTCGCCCAATAACTATGTGCTCAATACCCGTATAAACTATGCCAAGAAACTTTTGCTTACTACCGATATGCGTGTGTCGGATGTAGCTTATAAGAGCGGTTTTTCCGACCCCAAATATTTTAGCCGCTGCTTTAAGAAACTAACAGGAGTTTTACCGAAGGAGTTTGCCGAGGGTAAAAAATAATCCCGAAAACGAGGAAAAATATACGCCACGCAGTCTTTAGGACGATTATCGCCCTAAAATATTGTATGGCTTTCTATCTTTGCGCCATCAAAATCTTTAAAAACAAAAAATGAAACGTACTAAAACAATTTTATTATCGCTACTGGTAAGTGTAGTAGGCTATGGCCAGAATAAAGCCAATAAGGTGTTTGATATGGTTGTTGCCTCTGATGGCAGTGGTAATTACACTAGCGTACAGGCGGCTATTAATGCTGCTCCTGCGAATTCTACGCGCCCGTATCTTATTTTTATTAAGAATGGTGTATATGATGAGCTGGTGGATATTCCCGCTGAAAAGACTTATATACATCTTATTGGACAAGATGCAAAAAGTACCATCATCCGTCATACCATGCATTGTGGCGGTAAGGATAGCCAACAATTTGAATACTCGGTTAACAATCCCCAATCAGAAAATTATAAACATCATGCGGTGATGGATAACTGGGGTAGTAACTTCTATATGGAGAATATAACTCTTGAGAATAGTTGGGGAACCCGCCAACAGGCTGGTCCACAAGCATTGGCCATCAGAACGTTTGCCGATAGGATGGCATTCTACAACTGCAGATTTCTGTCGTTTCAAGATACATGGTTTACAACCACCAACGATACCGATCGCCATTATATTAAGGACTGCTATCTGGAGGGTGCCGTTGACTACATCTATGGTAGTGGCGATGTTCTTGCTGAAGAAACTACCTTTTACAATGTGCGTAGCGGATCGATTATTACCGCACCATGCCACACCAAAGCACGTTATGGTTATGCGTTCTTAAACTGTATTGTGGATGGAAATCAGAAGGCAGCCGATGGAAAACTGAAATTAGGTCGTCCTTGGCATAACAATCCTGTAAACGTGTGGATTAACACCAAGATGCTTATTCCTGTTGCCCCTGAAGGTTGGACTGATATGGGTACCATTCCTTATCTTTTTGCTGAATACCGTAGCCATGATAATCAAGGAAAATTAATAAATACAGGGAAGCGTAAAACCGTCTATACATATACCGACCGCAACACGGGAAACAAGTATTCGGGCAGTAGTCAGACTACAATCACAGCATCCGAAGCTGCCAAGTACAACTATCAGAATATGATTATGGCAGCCGATGGCTGGAATCCCCGCAGTTATATGGAATCATTACCTGCTCCTGAAAAACTTTATTATAAAAAAGGCGTACTGCATTGGAAATCGGTAAAAGGAGCAAAGGGATATCTGGTTACAAACGATAAAAACGAAGTAGTTGGTATTGTAAAGGATAACCATCTAATAATAACACAGAAGCATAGTCAGTTATATACAGTTAGTACTATTAATCATTATGGTCATATTGGTAATAAGACAGAGATTCATATAGGATTATAGTTAGATTAGTTAATTGAAGTAAGTATTATGGCTTCCTGTTGTTGTGAAATAGCAGGAAGTTTTTTTAAAGAAGAAACAAAAAAGATAAAACTTTTGCATTTTGAAAATAATCGTGTAATTTTGCACCCATACAAACTACAGAGATGAGAAAATTACTATTTACATTGCTTTTGGTGTTAGGCAGTCTGGCGACTGTTCTGGCTGAGAATTATCCCTATCGTTCGGATTACATGTGGCTCACAGTGCCCAATCATGCCGATTGGCTCTATAAGACTGGTGAGCGTGCTAAGGTCGAAGTGTCGTTCAGCCTATATGGCATGCCACAGAATGTAGAGGTGACTTATGAGATTGGGCCTGATATGATGCCTGCTACGTCATCAGGAAAGGTAGCACTTAAGAATGGTCGTGCCGTGATTGATATGGGCACGATGAAGAAACCTGGTTTTCTTGATTTGCGGCTGAGTGTTGATGGCAAGTATCAGCACCACGTAAAGGTAGGCTTCTCGCCTGAGCAACTGAAACCCTATACCAAAAATCCTCAGGACTTTGATGCTTTCTGGAAAGCAAACCTTAATGAGGCTCGCAAAACGCCTGTCTCGGTAAGTTGTAATAAGGTAGATAAGTATACTACCAACGAGTTTGATTGCTATCTTCTGAAAATCATGACCGATCGTCGTCACAGCGTCTATGGCTATCTTACCAAGCCCAAGATGGCAGGCAAGTACCCCGTTGTGCTCTGTCCTCCAGGCGCTGGCATCAAAACCATCAAGGAGCCTATGCGTAGTACTTTCTACGCCAAGAATGGTTTTATCCGTCTGGAGATGGAAATTCACGGCCTGAACCCAGAGATGACCGACGAGCAGTTTAAGGAGATAACCACGGCTTTTGATTACGAAAACGGGTATCTTACTAATGGGCTCGACGATCGCGATAACTACTACATGAAGCATGTGTATGTGGCATGTGTGCGTGCTATCGACTATCTTACATCACTCCCCGATTGGGATGGTCAGAATGTTTTTGTACAAGGCGGTAGTCAGGGTGGGGCCCTTTCGCTCGTTACGGCAGGTCTCGATCCTCGTGTAACAGCCTGTGTTGCCAACCATCCGGCTTTAAGTGATATGGCCGGCTACTTGGATAACCGTGCTGGTGGCTATCCTCATTTTAACCGATTGAAGAATATGTTCACTCCCGAAAAGGTTAACACTATGGCTTATTACGATGTAGTAAACTTTGCCCGTCGTATTACCTGTCCGGTTTATCTTACATGGGGATACAATGATAATGTGTGTCCGCCAACTACCAGCTATATTGTCTGGAATCTGATAACAGCACCCAAGGAATCGCTCATTACACCTATCAATGAACATTGGACTACTTCAGAAACAAATTATACTCAGATGCTATGGCTCAAAAAACAAGTAAAATAATCCTTGCGTTGATGGCGTTCAGCTGTCTTAATGCTACAGCGCAGAAACGCGAAAAATTCGAGTTTGTGAGTAATCTGCCCGTTTATGCCGACTCGCTGATTGCCCATTTCGATTATCCCTTGGCTTGGGAGAATAGTGGCATCAAGAAGTTTGGGAAGTGGAAGAAGATTGCACGCCAAAAAGTGTTCGACTGCATGCTGATGCCACCGCCACCACCTGCCGGTGGCTATCAGACTAAGGTGCTCTTCGAGGAACAGCGCGATGGCTATAAGGCTCAGAAGATTGAAATCCGTTTGTCGCAATACTACACCGTACCGGCTTATGTATTGGTTCCCGATGGTAAAGGCCCGTTCCCAGCCATCAACCTGTTGCACGATCATGGCGCCCATTTATATATAGGTAAGGAAAAGATGATTCGACCTTTGGCTTGCGAAGAGGCGGCAGTTGTAAAAGATGCCGACGAACAGCTGTCGTTTAAGTACGATCGTACCGAGAATGGCGGCTTTGCCAACTGTTTCCCTGGTCTGCGTCGCTGGATGGATTATCCCCATGTGGCCAGTATCGCCTGCCCTAAACCCATGCTCTTTATCAATGGTAAACAGGATAAACTGTTCCCTGTGCCTGGTGTCGAAAAGGCCTTTTCCATCATGCATAACACCTGGCAAAGTCAGGGTGCCGACGATAAACTGGAAACCGAACTCTGGGATATCCCCCACAGCTGTGGTCTGAACGCCCAGCAGCGTGTGCTCGAATTCTTCAAGAAGCATCTGTAGTACATTTCAATTTGCCTATACCCTAATGATAGATGAATAGGCTCGTTGTACCTGTTAAGCTTACTGTTTGTACTTGCTTAGCAAGTTATTTGTACCAGTTTCTCCTATGGCGTAATTCTAATCCAATCGGCATCCAGATTTCCGCGATCTGATTTGGGATTAGAATCAACGGATACATAACCGAATTTTGCGCCAATCCATTTGCCTTCGCGCATCTGGAATTCAGTACCGCAGGGTTTGAAGTTCTTGCCATCCAGACTGTAGGCAAAGTTCAACTTCGAATGCTCTACATTCAGGCGAAGATAGATATCCATGTGGATAGCTGGCTTGTAGTCGGTTCTATCCTCGGCAGTGGGTTTCAGGGTTGCAATGAGTTGTTCTGCTTGTGGATTTCCCTTATCAGCTCCTTTACAAGTAAGTTGCAGCAGTTGGAACTGTTTTCCCACACGTTTAACAACCAGCGCCGAATAATCGAGCCCCATCATGATGAGTCCGCCTAACTGTCCTTCTGCCTTCGAGGTAAAGCGAATCTTGGTGGTAGCCGTAAACTTGTCGGCTGGTGTCTTCTGCAGCAGTAAATTCGGTACTTCCCAGAAGTTTACAAAGTTATCGGAGAGTTTGTAATTATAGATGCGATAGGTGCCAAAAGCGGTGGCAGTACCGAATTTCTCATCGTAATTAGCGTGCCATTGCCACTGCTTGCCCAATGTTACACCGTTGAACTCATCGCTCTCAGCAGGGTTCACTACCAGTTTCGAGTCGCTCTTGGGCTTTTTGTAAGTGCTTACGGGCTCACCTTTCTTACCCATGATGGGCCAACCGGTGCTCCAGTCAACGGGGTTGAGATGAACCACACGTCCATAAGCCTCCTTGTCCTGGAAGTGCAGAAACCAGTCTTCGCCATATTTTGTATGCACCCAACCGCCCTGGTGCGGACCATTGATAGCGGTCTTACCCTGGGCTAACACAATTTTGTGCTCGTATGGTCCGTATGGACTGCGGCTGCGCATTGCCAACTGGAACCCCGTAGGCACGCCACCTGCCGGACACATAATCCAGTACCAGCCATCTCGCTTGTAGAACTTCGGACCCTCACAAGTGCGATTCTCGGTGCCGTTACCATCGAACACAATCACCGGCTGACCGATAGGGCGGGTGCCATCAGCCGACATCTCCCGAACCGTAAGTACCGATGCAAATTTAGAGCGACTGTTGGCCCATCCGTTAACCATATAGCAACGTCCATCCTCATCCCAAAGCGGGGTAGTGTCGATATAGCCCTGGCCTTTGATAACGCAAAGTGGAGCAGACCATTTGCCAGCAGGATCCTGTGTTTTTACCATATATACGCCAAAATCGGGGTCGCCCCAATAGATATAGTACCAGCCCGCATGATAGCGGATACTGGGTGCCCATACACCTGCGCCATGACGAGGGGTGCTGAAATGCTCGAGCAAAGTCTCATCGCCTTCGTACAGATTGCCTAATGCGTAATTGATAATCTCCCAGTTTACCAGATCCTTTGAGTGTAGGATGGGCAGACCGGGTACGCATTGGAACGATGATGCCGTCATGTAATAATCCTCGCCGTTGGCACCCACGCATACATCGGGGTCGCTATAGTCGGCATTAATAACGGGATTGGTGTAGGTCCCGTCGCCATTATCTGGACTCCACACCTTTGATATGTTCTGGGCCGATGCCATAAGTGGCATGCAGACCATTAGCAGTAGTAGCTGTTTCATTTGGTAGCTTTTTTATTTCGCTGCAAATATACATATTTATATATAATTAAGCAAGATTATGGTAGCTGAATTGTTATGCAAACGTTTGCATCGTAAAAATAACAATTTTAAACAAAAAAAAGAAGAACGTATTGAAATCTGATTTATCTTTGCACCGATGAAACTGTAAATTCAAGCTCCCAAGAAGCTTAAAACGATATAACAATAACAAATTAACTCTAATTCAAATGTAATGATGAAGCAGGTAAACATTCAATTCCCGATGAGGATAATTGGCCTTATTTTAGGTCTGTTCCTGTCGGTAAGTGCCTTTGCTCAGATTGATGTAAAGGGCCATGTGAAAGATGCTACAGGCGAACCCATTATCGGCGCAACAGTACGTGTTGACGGCACTCAGACCGCTACCGTATCTGATTTCGACGGTAACTTTACGCTGAAGGCTAACGAAGGTGCTACTATTACCATCTCTTATGTAGGCTATCAGAACGCCACCGTAAAGGCAGCACCCAATCTTGTCGTAACGCTGAAAGACGACGCTCAAGTACTTGAGAACGTCGTTGTTATCGGTTACGGCCGTGCTAAGAAAAGTGACTTGACAGGTTCTGTAACAGCTATTAAACCTGACGAGATGAACCACGGACTGCAGACCTCTGCACAGGATATGTTGCAGGGTAAGATTGCAGGTGTAAATATCGTTAACAGCGGTGGTGAACCTGGTGGTGGTGCAACCATCCGTATCCGTGGTGGTTCGTCACTGAATGCCTCAAACAATCCTCTGATTGTAATTGATGGACTGGCAATGGACAGCTATGGTATTCAGGGTGCTTCTAACCCTCTGAACTTGGTAAACCCGAATGATATCGAGTCGTTTACGGTATTGAAGGATGCTTCTGCTACTGCAATTTATGGTAGCCGTGCTTCTAACGGTGTAATTATCATCACAACTAAGAAAGGTCAGAAGAACTCTAAACCACGTATTTCTTATAATGGCAATATCTCTGTAAGTGCCGTTAAAAAGACTATGGACGTAATGGACGGTCCTCAGTTCATGGAATATGTCAAGGATCGTGTAATGAACGAGAAAGGCCTGACGGAAGAACAGTACATGGCCAGCGATTACTACAAGAACTTAGGTTATTATGATGCTAATGGTAATCATCTTTTTGCCAATACCGACTGGCAGAATGAGATTTATCGTACCGCAATAAGTACTGACCACAATATTACAGTTTCTGGTGGTGTAAAGAATATGCCTTATCGCGTATCTTTCGGATATACTGACCAGAATGGTATTGTTAAGACTAGTAACTATCAGCGTTATACAGCAAGTGTAAACCTGTCTCCTTCATTCCTGAACGACCACTTGAACATTAACTTCAATGCCAAAGGAATGTATTCTAAGACAAGATATGCTAATGCAGGATCTGCTATTGGTGGCGCTATCTACATGGATCCCACAAAGCCCATCTATGATTCTAACAAGAATAATGGTTTTGGTGGATACTGGCAGTGGCCTGGTTCTACAGACTGGCAAGATCCTGCATGGGGTAATACTAATGTTAACACTTTTGCTACAGGTAACCCAGTCGCAGCTCTGAATAACTATAGTGATGAGGGTAAATCAAAGGCTCTGATTGGTAATATTGAGGCTGACTATAAAATCCACGGCTTTGAGGATTTGCACATTCATCTGAATATGGGTATGGATCTCAGCACAGGTAAGACAAACAAGTCGCAGAGTCCTTATACCTATTCTTCAGGTACATACTACTATGGTAACTATGGATGGAATACGCAGGATACGTACAACCTTTCATTTAATATGTATGCTCAGTACATGAAAGATGTTTTAGACATCCATCACTTTGATATCATGGCAGGTTATGAGTGGCAGCATTTCCATAAGAAGAGTGATTACTTCTACTATGGTATCTACCCTTCAACTTCACAGAAAGTTGATGAGAATGGCAATGCCTTAGCTGGTAAGTATTATTTGCCTTCCGAGAATACACTTTACAAGACAGAGAATTACCTCGTTTCATTCTTCGGTCGTTTCAACTACTCACTGATGGACCGTTATATGTTGACTTTCACACTTCGTGATGATGGTTCTTCACGTTTCTCTAAGGACAACCGTTGGGGTGTATTCCCATCATTAGCTTTAGCTTGGAAGATTAACGAAGAACCTTTCCTGAAGAAAGCTGAATGGCTCTCTGATTTCAAACTCCGTCTGGGCTGGGGTATCACTGGACAGCAGGAGGGTATTGGCGACTATACCTATATCGCCACTTATACTCCAAACTCTCAGGGCGCATACTATCCGATATTTGGTGACGGACGTACTTATCGTCCAGATGCTTACAATCCAGAATTGACTTGGGAGAAGACTACTACATGGAATGCTGGTATCGATTTCGGAATCCTGAACAATCGTCTGACTATGAATTTTGATGTATATCATCGTAAGACGAAGGACCTGATTAATACAGTTACAGTTCCTGTAGGTACTAACTTTAAGAATAAAGTAACCAGTAATATTGGTTCTTTGCACAATACTGGTTTCGAGTTCGCTGCAAACTGGCGTGCTATCCAGACTAAGGATTGGAATTGGCTAATTGGTTATAACCTCACATACAACAAGAATGAGATTGACGAACTGATTGCCAGCTCTGGTGAAGGCTATAAGATTTTGCATGGTGGCCTGGCTATTGGTGACTCAGGTTCCGATGGTGTGAAAGCTTGGCAGGTAGGACATGCTGTTGAAGCATACTACGTATATCAGCAGGTTTACGACGTAAATGGTCAGCCTATTGAGGGACAATATGTAGATCGCAATGCTGATGGCATCATCAACAATGACGACCGCTACTTCTACAAGAAGTCGTCGCCTGATGTAACTATGGGCTTTACCTCAAAACTGATGTGGAAGAAATGGGACTTTGGTTTCTCTCTTCGTGCAAGCTTCAACAACTATGTATATAATGGTGTAGAGGCTGGTAATTCTAACCTTGTGCTTTCAAATGTGTTCTTGGGTAATTCATGGCACAATGTGATTGATATTGCTCGACCAAAGAACTGGCAGACCGGTACAGTTATTGGCGCTTTGAGCGACTATTACATCCAGAATGCCTCTTACTTGAAGTGTGACAACATTACAGTCGGTTATAGCTTCGACACACTCTTTGGTCTTAAGGCCAGTGGTCGTTTGTATGCTACAGCACAGAATGTATTCACTATCACTGATTATAAGGGACTCGATCCTGAAATCGATGGCGGCTATGATGGCAACATGTATCCACGTCCATTTGTTGGAATTCTTGGTCTGACCCTTAATTTCTAAATCATTCATTTTAAAGATTATAAGTTATGATACTGAATAAAATCAAATCATTGATTCCTGTAGTTGTCGCTATTTTGACGTTTGGCACTATGACGACATCATGCACAGGAGACCTTGATGTGGAGAATATCAATCCGCAACAAACCAGCGAGTTGGATGCTGATGCTTTGCTTAACAAGATTTACTCTTGTTTTGCTCTTACAGGCCAGAAAGGTCCTGGTGATAATGATGATGCATGGAAAGATATCCTTGATATCGACGAGGGTCGTTCTGACCTATACCGTAAGGCTTGGGAACTTAACGAGCTCACTACTGGTGAGGCAACATGGAGATGGGATGATACTGGACTCCCAGAGTTGATTAATCAGACCTGGGGTGCTGACAATGTAAGTTCAGTTGGTCTTTACTATCGTTTGTTCTTCTCTATCACATTGTGTAACTATTACCTCGATCAAATTCCTGAGGATGGAACAGCAGAGATTACCCAAAAGCGTGCAGAGGTTCGATTTATCCGTTCTCTTCTGTATTACTACGTAATGGACTTCTATGCTAATGCTGCTTTCACAGAGCACGTTAGTACTACAGCTGGTGAACGTTATACTCGTGATCAGTACTTTAAATTTATTGAAGATGAATTGTTAGCTATTGAAGGAGATCTTGCTGCTGCAGGAACGAATACTTATGGACGTGTAGATAAGGTTGCTGCATGGCTTCTTCTTTCTCGTCTCTATCTGAATGCAGAAGTTTACACAGGCACTGCACAGTGGGCAAAAGCTAAGGAGTATGCCGATAAGGTTATTAATAATGGTTATTACCACCTTTGCACTACAGGTGCTACCAACCCAAAGACTGGTGAGGTTTATTCTGGCTATCAGATGCTGTTCCTTGCAGATAATGATACCAATGGCGCTCAATTCGAGAATATCTATCCAGTACTGAATCATGGTATCGATACACAGAGTCATGGATCTATGCATTTCTTGGTGCTGTCTATGTACGACAAGCCAACAGATAGCGATATGGATATTTGTGTACCTTCAGGAACAGACTGCTCATGGGGTAAGTGTGGCAAGCTGACAGGCTTTGTTGTTGACAAGTTCTTTGGCGAAGGTGTTGATGCTCCTGCTATTACTACAAAGACTCAGGACGTTACAGATGCTGCTGGCGACGATCGTGCTTTGTTCTATACTACAGGATTTACTCGTAATATCGAAGACCGCTCTGAAAACGTAAATGGTTATGGATGTGTTAAGTTCCGTAATGTTCGTTCTGATGGTAATAACACAAGTTCTCAGGTTAAAGTTGATACAGACCTCCCTCTGATGCGTATTGCTGAGGCTTACTTGAACTATGCTGAGGCAGAAACTCGCCTGAACGGAAGTACATCTGATGCTGCAAGTAAGATTAATGAGCTTCACAAGCGTGCTCATGCGGCTACCAAGACGAACTATTCTCTTGCTGAAATTCAGGACGAGTGGGTTAGAGAGTTCTGGTTTGAGGGACGAAATCGTATGGATCAGGTCCGCTTTGGTACTTTCAACGTTCCAGCATACCGTTACATCTTTGGCATACCTGTTAACGACTTGCTGAACAACTCGAATCTGAAGCAGAATGCGGGTTATTAATAAATAATCAAACATCAAAAAGATTAAGAATATGAAAAAGATATATTATAGTCTGCTGATAACGATGGTAGCTGCTTTGCCTTTGTTCACTTCTTGTAGTGACGACAATGGTAGCAACCCTACACTGACTGTGCCTGAGTCATTTGAACTCAATACACCTGAATTCGCAGCAAATAACGTATACGACTTGCCAGCTGCTACAGCTGTTAATGTGACAGTTAAAGAACAGCCTAACTATGGCGGATGGCCTGCTGCTGTGACTTATGCAGTTCAACTCTCTCTTGACGGTAATACCGAAGGAGAGTGGAATGAGATGAAAGATACTTATACTTCTACTCAGATAAGTATTCCTGCAGCAACATTGAATGCAGCTGTTTTGGATATGTATCGTGCAGCCCATGAAGATGCCGATCCTGAGGGAACATTACCTCTGTATGTCCGTATTCGCGCCTTCCTTGCAGGAACAGGTGAGCATTTTGGAGAAGTGTTCTCTAATGTAATTCAGCTGAATGTACTGAGTTATGATACTCCGTCAGATGTTACATTACCAACTGCTATTTATGTGTGTGGTAACTCTATCGCCGATGCATGGAGCACATGGAAACCTCTGACACCTGTATTCGATACCGGTAATAGTAAAGACGGACGTTTCTATACCATGATATATAATGGAGGTGACGGATTCAAGTGGGGTTATAAGCCAGAAGACTGGTTCGGATACGACCTCATTGATGAGTGGGATAATCAGGTAGATGGACTCGAGATTACTGCTGCAGGCGATGGTAACATTGTATTCAGTAAGGCCGGTTGGTATGTCCTTGAGTTTATTACTAAGGTTGTTGGTGATAAGATTAATGTAAAGGTTGTTGTAGGCCCAGGTAAGGCTTGTGTTATTGGTAACTGCGTTGGCGGTGGCAGCTGGACTGCTGAGGAGATGACTGCTCCTGATGCTAAGGGTGAGTTTACGTTCAGCAACTGGAGTATTGGTTCTGGCGATCCTGCTGAGCTTCGTGCTTACATAGTTGTTCCTGGTGAGGATTGGTGGCGTACAGAGTTCACCGTTGTTGACGGTGCTATCGTATGGCGTGACAAAGAGCATAACTGCAATGGAAACTGGCGCGATGATGTTGGTGAGGAGTACTCTATTGCTGTTGCAGGTAAGACTCTGAAGGTAAACTTCGACAACAATACTGGTTCTGTGGAATAATTAAATAAATAATGATTCGTATGAAGAAACATATATTATTAGGTGGAATGCTGCTCTGTGCAGTAGCATTCACCTCTTGTAACGAGGATTTCAACGACTGGGCTGCACCTCAGTCAAATCCTCAAGGTGACCCAGCCGCTGCTTATGGCATTACTGTTGTTGCAGGAAGTCAGGCAACTGTCGTAATGGACAATGCAGGAAAGACAGCTGAAATTGTAACTGCTTCAGCTGACGAAAGCATAGCTTCGATAGCACTGAAGAGTTGTACTATCAACGGTGTAAATCTTCCTTATACATATGAGAATGGTAAAATCGTTGTGACGACATCGCAATTGGACTCACTTGTTGAAATCGCTACTTTAGACCGTTCTGCTACTCCTCATGCTGTTAAGGTAAATACTGAATGGGCAGCAGTCCTGACTACAGGTGAGGCTGTTCCTGTATCTGCAGAGACAGAGGTGAAATTGACTCCTTACTCTACTACTCCAGAGATATGCTCAGACGGTTATGTACTTCTTGGTGACTTCCAAGTATGGAATAAGGCTAATCCAATTAAGATGACGGAGGTTGAACCAGGTGTTTATCAGGCTTTGGTAACAACCACGAGCGAGGGTGATAACTGGTATAAGTTCTATGCAGCAACACCTTGGGTTGAAAGTGCAAATCCAGAATGGAGCGCTCTCGATGCTGCAGCTATGGGAAGTGAAAAAGATGGTGACGGGGCTTCGCCCAATATCCTGGCATGGGCTGGAGACCCACGTTTTGGCGGTTTTAAGACTCCTGTTATCAAAGGTGCAGGCGATTGGTTGATTACCCTTGATATGAATAAGTTCTACTTCAAGTATGAGCCAAAGGAAACCAAGTACTATGTGGTAGGTGTGCCCAATGGATGGAGCTCAGAAAACAAGCAGTGTCTGATGTATGCACTTGGTGGCAATAATTTCTCATACACTACTTCATGGAACAGTCAATGGAGCATGAAGTTCTGGTCGGAAGAGCACTTCGGCGACTGGAATGCTGTCTTTGGTGGCGAAAATGGTTCTACGGCTGCTACTGGTAGTCTGATCTTCGGTGGTGACGCTGATGGTTGTGGTGCCATTGGTCCGAGCGAGTCTCAAGTATGGGCTACCTTCACAGTAAATATGGGAAGCAGAACCTACGAGTGGACCATCATTGATGCTCCTACTGCAGAATATGAGGCTATTACCGTTATTGGTGGATTCAACGGTTGGAAAGATACTGGCGAGATTGAGCTCACCGAGGTAGCAACAGCTCCTCATAACTGGTATGGTCGTGGCACCATTGCTGAGGACACTGAGCTTAAATTCCGTGCGAACCACAAATGGGATGTAAGCTGGGGTGGCGATGGTAGTGCATCTATTGATGAGGAAAAGTACTACTTAAAGCCTGGTGGTGAAAACATCAAGGTACCTGCTGGTACTTATGACTTCTATCTGAACGACATCACCGGTAATTGGAGTATTGCTAAAGTAGTTGAATAAAATTATAGTTAAATAGAATTGGGCGGAGCACTTTACAAAAAGTGCCCCGCTTGATTATTTAGAGAAACAAGTCATGCGAAAAAAAGGTTTATTTTGTTTCCTGTTGATGTTGGCGATGGTTGCAAATGGTCAACCTAGGAAATATCTGGGTGGAGATATCTCGCTGTTGCCATCCTATGAACAGGCGGGGACAGTTTATCGTGATTTCGATGGAAAGCCGATAGAACCATTAGCCTTCTTTAAGAAGATGGGTTGGAATGCCATACGAGTACGCCTTTTTGTAAATCCTGAATATGCCCCCCAAGAGCATAAAGAAGAGGGGGTTTGCCAAGATCTAAAATATGCATTAAATCTGAGTAAGCGTGTAAAAGATGCCGGATTTGATCTTCTTTTAGATATTCATTATAGCGATTACTGGGCTGATCCAAGCAAGCAAACCATACCTCATCTGTGGGAAAATGTAAAACCAGAATCTTTGTCGGATAGTGTGTATGCTTATACTTCTAGAGTCTTAAGCTCTTTTAAAGCAAAGGGCGTGGTACCTGATATGATTCAGGTCGGCAATGAAATAACTTTTGGGATGCTTTGGCCTGTCGGGCGCATTCATCCTATGAAAGATGATAATTGGAGCGTACTATGCAAATTGTTAAGTAAAGGGTGCAAAGCCTGTCGTGAGGTGTGTCCTGAAGCCAAAATTGTAATCCATACAGAACGTGCAGGAGAGTGGGATATGACAAGATCCTTTTATATGCACTTGCAAAAGTATTGTCTTGATTATGACATTATAGGACTAAGCTATTATCCTATGTGGCATAATTCTGTTAAGAACCTCGGTACTACTCTCAATAATTTAGAGTCTACTTTCCCTGGCAAAGAAGTGATGATTGTTGAAACAGCGGCCTATTATTCTCATGAAAATGATAAGTGGGCTACAGGACCTGACCAGTATGCTGAGTTTTATCCCATATCACTTGCAGGTCAGGCGTCTTTTGTTAGAGAGTTGATGAATGAACTATCTAATCATAAGAATGTTACTGGAGTCTTCTGGTGGTTCCCTGAAGAGAATGCGTGTGGAAATGATTTGTTGCCATGCTGGTTAAATCGTGGCCTGTTCGATAACCATACAGGCAAGGCTCTTCCTGCGTTGAAAGAATTCAGGTATCACTCAACGAAATCCTAGTGTTCGTGCAAACGGTTGCACAAGATAACTTGCATAAAATGAGCCGCTTGGGGAATAACCAAGCGGCTTTTTTCATATCTTTGCAGCAGATTCAGTAATACAGATAACTAAAAGGCATATGAGAAGATTTTACTCCACATTGGTATTCTGCTTGGTGGTAGTTGCTGCTGTGGCACAGGGATGGCCAGAGAATTACAAAGGCGTCATGCTACAGGGCTTTTATTGGGACGGCTATGCCGATTCCAAATGGACTGTGTTGGAACAGCAGGCTGATGAGCTCTCGCAGTATTTCGATCTGATTTGGGTACCTCAGAGTGGAAAAACTTCGGATTACTATCATAATAAGCGACAGACAATGGGTTACGACCCTTGTTTCTGGCTCGATCATAACTCTTGTTGGGGTACAACTGATGAGTTAAAGAAGATGATACAGACCTTTAAGGATAAAGGTACTGGAATTATCGAGGATGTGGTTATTAATCACAAGAATGGTCTTACTTCATGGACCGATTTTCCTGCTGAAACTTATGGTGATTACAAACTAGAGTGGGATAATACCAACTTCTCGGGCATCTGTCAGGATGATGAATGTAATAGTAATGGCTATAAGACCACAGGTGCCAAGGATACAGGCGATAACTTTCCTGGCTATCGCGATTTGGACCATACCAATGCCACTGTGCAGAAAAACGTAAAAACCTATCTCGACTTTTTGTTGAAAGAGTTAGGCTACGCAGGCTTCCGCTATGATATGGTAAAGGGATATGCTGGTAAATATACGGGTATGTATAATGACTCGTCGAAGCCGACATATAGCGTAGGTGAGTGTTGGGATAGTAATAAGAAAGTGGTAACAGACTGGATCGATAGCACTAAGATTAATGGCGTTATTCAGAGTGCTGCTTTTGATTTCCCTATGAAATATCAGATTAATTCAGCCTTTGGTAGTGGATATTGGAGCGCCTTGTCAAATTCCAAGTTGTCGAACGATGTCAATTATGCCCGTTATAGTGTGACATTTGTGGATAACCACGATACCTATCGCAGAGATGAGGGGAAAAAAGATTTTCTAGGTGCAAACATCTGTGCGGCTAATGCCTATATTCTCACAATGCCAGGTACGCCCTGTTTGTTCCTGAAGCATTGGCAAGCTTATAAGGGTACACTTAAACGACTCATTGCTCTTAGGAAGGCTGCTGAAATTTCAAATCAAAGTGAAATCCTGGCGGCCACCAGTAAAAGCAATGGATTCGTGTTGGAGGTAAAGGGTGCAAAAGGTAATTTGCTTTTGTTGCTTGGTCAGCTAGATGTGACTGCAACTGATAAGGATATGTCTTCCTACGAGCTGGCTGTAGAAGGAAAGAATTATAAGGTATATGCTGCAAAAAGTGTGGATCTCTCGTCTGTAAAGGCCATCACTGAGGAGGATGAATCATCGGAGGTCGTAGAGATACCATCGTTTTGTACAGTAAACGAGGGTGAAACATGTGCATTCTTTGTTGCACCTAAGAGCTGGGGCAGCCAGATAAAGTGCTGGCGTTGGGACAAGCAGTATAACTATACTGGTAATCAGTGGCCTGGCGTGAACTGTGAGAAGTTGAGTGAGGATAGTAAGGGGCGTACTGTTTGGAAGTGGACGTATAAGGCTTCTGATCGCAAGAGCCAGAGTAGCACTAACGAGGGCATTATCTTTAACGATGGCACCACTAACCAGACTGGCGACTTGGCCTTTACTAATGGCGGCTATTATGATGAAGAGGGCCTGCAAGGTGTGGTAAGCACTACGGGCATCCGTGCCATTGAAACCGATGTTCAGGATGAGCAGAAGGTTTATACACTTGATGGCCGATTGGTTAAGACGGCTAAGAAGGGTAGTGATGGCCTCAGCGGACTGGCCAAGGGCATCTATATTGTTAATAAGCAGAAGTTCATAGTAAGATAGTTAGTTAGTATTTGAGAAACGCACGGACGGCAAACCAACAGTGTAGTAGCAAGGTTTGCACGCGTCCGTAATGATGCTCCATCACTCGATATCGCTCCAATAGCGATTCGCGGTGGTGGAGTGTTGTTTGTCCCTCCTGGGTGTAGTTGGCCACTACCATGTGCAGGTTCTGCAGGGGTACATTCTCCTTGGCGGCAGCTTTCATCACCCGGATACACCAGTCAACATCGGCCGAGTAGCGGTACTGCATGTCGTAAGGTGTGGCAATGGCGAAATCGGCACGGGCATAAAATGCCTGATGGCATACCAGCATGCCCTGGCGGAACGATTTCCACGTGAGGTGCTCAGGTGGTGACAGTCGGCGATGGTGCAGAAAGTTTCCCTCGTCATCCACAATGTTGGTGTCGCCGTACGCAACTGCTGGCAGTTGACAGTTGACAGTTTCTGCTATCTTGCTTGCAGTATCGGGGCCGGGCAGGAAATCGCCGGCATTCAGAAAACATACGTAATCGCCTGTGAGGCATCTCAGACCTTTGTTCATGGCATCGTAGATACCCTTGTCGGGCTCCGATGTTACCTGTATCTGATGCCCGTTTTCGGCCGCATTCGATTGGGCGATGTAGTCGTTTACCATTTTCAGCGTGTCGTCCGTCGATGCACCATCTATAATCAGGTGCTCGATGTTAGGGTAGTCCTGCTCAAGCATACTGTCGAGTGTACGTTTCAGCACCTTGGCTGCATTATAGGTTATGGTAACGTATGTAATTCGTATCTCACTCATGTTATAATTCAATTTTACAGTTCTGTCCGTCTTTCTTAACGATATAGGCGGGATTGCCGATAACGGTACAGTTGTCGGGTACGTTCTTGGAAACTACGGCGCCGGCACCGATGGTTACATGGTTGCCGATGGTGATGCCCCCAAACACGGTGGCGCCGGTAAATATTTTCACGTTGTCGCCGATGATGGGGCGCTGCATCTTACCGTCGTTGCCTAATGTTACCAGCTGCAGACAATAGAAATTGCTACCAATACGCTCGGCATTCAGGTAGGTGGCGTAGTTGTGCTCAAAGTGGGCGCCAGGTCCGATGCTTGGGCACCAGATGTGGAGTGTAGGGTCGGGGGGAAGCATCCATTTGATGAATACCGATACATACTCGCCCAAGCGGTAATAAAACAGGTTGCGGAACACCTTCTGTCGGGTGCACACTTTGATAAAGGCCCCTATACCACTGCCGTCGGCAGAGTACTTCTCTAAATCGGGCGCAATCCTGCTGCGATTCGCCATGTATAATATAATATGTGGAATCATGCGCAGGGTTGAGGCCGAGAGTATCACGGCTTGAGTCAGTGGATTCATATCTTGTAATGCTTGTAGGCCATCGCCTGATTATACACTTCGATATATCTCGAGGCCACACTGCGCTGCGAGTAGCTCATGTTTACCTGATGTACGGCTTGCTGAGCGAGTTGCGCATAGTCGGTATTGCTGAGCACCCAGTTGATACCGGTTGCCAGATCGTCGGCATCGCGGAAACGGGCCACATAGCCGTTCTTCTGATGATCGATCATCTCGGGAATGCCGCCTACTCTGAATCCTACACAGGGCACACCGCAGGCCATGGCTTCCATAATGGTGTTTGGTAGATTGTCCTCAAGCGATGGCAGCACAAACACGTCGGCTGCATTGTAAACATCCACAATGCGTTTCTCATCGTTTACATAGCCTAATGGATAAACGGGCAGTGCCAACTGGGGAGCCACATCCTCTGAGTGTCCACCTAAGATGGCAATCACCGTGTTCTCGCGTGTCTCGGGATGCTGTTCTGCTAAGCGGTTGATGGCATCGGTAAAGTAGGCCATGCCCTTGCGGTCGTCGGTAACACGTTGCGACACAAATAGTATGATGCGCTTATCGGTTGGCAGTTCCAGATGCTGACGGGCCTGTTGCTTGTCTTCGGGGTGGTAGATGTGCGTATCAATAGGGTTGGGTACGCTGCAGATATGCTGCCCCTGTAGCAGGGCACTCTTCTTGGCCTCGCCCTCTAACCACTTGCTGCAGGCTACAAACGATATGTGGTGCTCGCTCAGCATCTTCTGTTTCTGGTTCCAGATGGCGGTCGAAAGGTCGTTCGCCGAGCCGCCACCTGGCAACAGCTGGCATTGCTTGCAGGTGGTTTTAAAATAGCCGCAACCTCGGGTGTAATGACAGATACCAGTGGCTGGCCAGATATCGTGCATGGTCCATACCACAGGTTTGCCGCTACGCAGAATCTTACGGATGCTGTTGAGCGATAGCATGCCCTGATTAATCCAGTGCAGGTGGATGATGTCGGCTTCCTGGAATTCGCGCATGTTGGTGATGTCGGTTCCTGCATTGGCGATATCGATCTCAAACAGATGCTGCTTGTTGAAGTGCAGATGGCAGAATACCACCAGACGCTCCCATAGGAAATGCCAGCGTTTCATAGGCGACGTGGGGAGTTGGGCTACCGTCAGAGTATCCGATTCCTTATCGCGTACCAGCATCTTGGCTTTTACACCGCTATTATTAAGAGCCTTCATCAAGCGGTTGGCTGCTACAGCTGCCCCGCCTGTACGCTCGCTTGTATTTACTATGAGTATCTTCATGCCTTTTATTTTCTCGCCACAAAGGTACAATAAGTTTTTGTTAAAACCAAGTGAAAATACGTAAATATATGTTGTGTCCGCGCACAAGACTTGACATAAATCAAGATAACTGTGTAATTATACACTTAAAACGCAGAAAAACTTGTGAGATTCGAAAAAACGTCGTACCTTTGCACCCGTCAAAAGGTTAATAGATTAGATTGTTTTAGGTTAGTAGTAATATTTATAGTTTTAGGTTTTTAGTTATTGGTAAAAGAAAGTTTTCAACAGTGGGATAACTGGAGGTCGCTGTGAAGCTCCCTTTTAAACTTTCAAATTTTTGGCCCTTGTGGGCTGAAAATTTCTTTTTATACGAAAAGGATTTTTAGTTAAACATAGGCTTTTGTGATGCCACAGCTCGTGAGGGTTGTGGCATCACTCTTTTTATGCCTTTTCAATCAGCACCACAGCATAAGCCGAGATACCTTCTTCGCGGCCGGTAAAGCCGAGTTTCTCGGTGGTGGTAGCTTTGATAGAGATATCATCCTCGTCGCAACCAATCACCTGAGCCATGCAGGCTTTCATTTCGGGTATGTGTGGGTTCATTTTGGGGCGCTCGGCGCAAATGGTGGCATCAATGTTCACCAGCTTATAGCCTTTGGTGGCTATCAGCTCGATGGTCTTCTTCAAGATTACCTTACTGTCCATACCGTCGGTAAACTCAGCGGTGTCGGGGAAGTGGTAGCCGATATCACGCATGTTGGCAGCACCCAACAGTGCATCGCACACAGCATGCAGCAGCACGTCGGCATCGCTGTGACCTAACAATCCCTTACTATGTTCTAACTTAATACCGCCCATCCAAAGGTCGCGGCCCTCTACTAACTGATGGACATCAAAGCCCATACCAACTCTAATCTTCATATTCTATCTTTTAAATAAATCTTTAATGCCGTCCATATCAAATGTCAATGAGAAACGCAGTGTCTGGTCGAGTGGGTTGCTGCGTGCTGTTGATATCACGTAGCCCACATCCAGCGAAAACACGTTCATCTTAAAGCCGCCACCCACGGTAAAATATTTCAGGTTACCTTTCGACTCGGCCTGATGGTGGTAGCCGGCGCGCAGCGCAAACTGATCGTGGTACACGTATTCGGCACCCACGCTCCATTGTATCTCCTTTAACTCCTCGCTCAGTCCGCCAGGGGCATCGCCAAAACTCTTGAATATACCGCTGATGGCACTGATGTCGCTATACTCGCGGCGCACACGGTCCTGGTAGTCGCTGTTCGATTCGCCTTCTTCCTGTCGGGGCACGGTGGGCACCAACAGCTTATTGGCATCGGCGGCTATCGAAAAGCGGTTGTACTCGTCGATAGGCACCATGAGCGAGGCACCAAGGCGCAGGTTGGCGGGCAGGAACTGACTCTCGTCGTCGCCATAATAACTGATTTTGCTACCGATGTTCGACATGTTCAGTCCTATACCCAACTGGCACTCTCTGCTGCCCAGCATCACGTAGTTGTTATAGTACATTGCCAGGTCGGCAGCAAAGGCCGAGGCAGGTTTCGAGTCTTCGCTGTAGTCGTAGCGCAGGTCGCTGTAAATCCAGCGGATGGCAGCGGCCAACGAGAACTTCTCGCTCAGCATCATCGAGTAAGCCACATCAAACGACATCTCGTAGGGCTTTACCGTCATACCGTCGTTGGCAAACACCTCGCCAAGTGAGAAATAGCGCAGCGAACCGCTGATGGCCGAATAGTCGCCAATGCGGTAGTAGCCAGCCAGATAGGCCAGGTCGATATCGTTTACCAACTGGCGCAGCCATGGGGTGTAGTTCAGGGCGATACCGGCACGACTGATGCAGAAGGGGTATTTGGCGGGGTTCCAATACTGTGAGTTAACGTCGGGATCGGTGGCCGCACCCACATCACCCATACCGGCGCCACGGGCATCGGGGGCTATCGTCTGCGATATCACGGCATGCTCCACGGGGTTGAACATCGCGTTCTTCTCGTCCTGCGCCGAAGCAGTGAATAGTGAATAGTTAAAAGTGAATAGTGTCACCATTACCCACCTTAGTATACGTCCATTATCTTTCATAATCTTCATACTTTCAATGTTCAATGTTTAATCTTTAATCTTTAATGTTTAATCAATAGTTTGATGGTTTTGCTGTCGCCATCGTTCAGGGTTAGGCGGCACAGGTACAAGCCTGTGTGCAGTCGGCTGCCGCCTGCTACGTTCAGGTTCCAGTCTATCGTAACGGTGTCGTTAGTTGCCATTACAGTATCGGTCTGTCGCCAAAGCTGTCTGCCGCCCAAGTCAAACACATCCAGTGTTACCTTCAGTTCGCTGCCAGGACGGTCGTGGGTTATTACAAACTGGGTGTCGGTGCTGGCTGGGTTCTGTGTGCAGGTAACATTGAATTCGCCCGAACCCGCATCCTCGCTCACCTCGAATAGCAGTTCGGTGGTGGTCGAGTTGTTCAGAATGTCCCAGGCTCTGAACAGCAGCTTATGGGTGCCGACACTCAGTTCGGGTATGCTAAAGCCGATGCTACCGCTGCGGTAGTCGCCAAAGTCGTACTCAAAATAGTTGTTCAGGTTGTAGGTCTGGTTCATATCGCCGTCGATAATCAGCTCCAGGTCGTGCCCGATGCTGCTGCCCGAGGCGTTGATGCCGCTATCGTCGTAAAGCTCGGCTATAAAGTAAGGCGTGGTGTTTACTTTACTGCCGTTCTTAAAGTTTTTCGAGTTCAGATAGCAGTAAACCGACGGACCGATGGAGTCGGTCAGTGCAGTGCTACTGCCTATCAGCTCAAAGCTCTCGTTCTCGCCGTGGGCCGAACGCGTCTTATCGGCATTAATGGCATATAGGGTCATCAAACCGCTACCGTCGGTATAGCTGATATCCTTGGGGATGGCGAAGGTGAAGTAGAAGATGCCCTCGGTTACGTTTTCCGAACCGCGATACAGGTAGTTGGTACGATCCTGATATACAAAAGCCTTGTCGGCTCCAGTGCTCGACTGGTCGTTCAATCGACAGGTGATGGTTTCTTCGGCGTCGCGAACAGATAGTGTGACGATACCGTTAAAGTCGGTGTCGGTCTCATCGTTCAGCTCTACATGGCCGGTTATCTTTACAATCGAGCCGGCTGCCAGTTTAATGCCCTCGGTGGCGGGCTGTCCGTTAATGCTATCTACCACCATGGTTTGCTGGGGGGTGTTCAGTTGCAGGGCTGGGTCGCCTAACAGGGTGTATTGCAGTTTGTTACAGGTCATGTCGCTGCTTTTCTCTACCAGCTCGCACTTGGCCAGACGTACGGCCTCGCCGATAGCCATGCCTGGTGTTAGCACATGCTTGGTAAAGGCCAGGTTCATCACCTCGTTATAAGTAGCATAAACGGTGCGGGTGGTGCCAAAAAAGGCTATGCCGCCACCTTTGCTGTTCAGCATTACGGTCTCGCCAATGTTCTCTTCCTGTCCGTCAAAGGGCATAATGTCGCACGAGGCCGTCATCCACAGCGGCAGGTAGTTGCTCTGCTGACTCTCAAAGTCGGTCAGCTTCATCACCAGCTCATGACTCATGGCATAGGCGGCACCATGACCACAGTAGTTCATCATCAGCGCGCCGTTCTGCAGTTGCTGCTTAATCAGTCGGGTTACGTCGGGGTAGCTGTAGCCGGTGCTCGACGAGGTGCGTTGGTAGGCATCCCAGTAAATCTTATCTACATTGTAGTTGGGGTAGGTGCTTTCTATCATCGTGGCCACCTTGTCGGCAGTCTTCATGTGCGAGTTGTCGTTGCCGTCGTCGCCCATCATGCATATCTCGTTCTGCCAAGGACCGGCATATTCGTTCTGGGCGTAACTGATAATCTTATCCACCAGCGTCTTCGCCTCGTCTGGGGTGCGGGCTGGCAGACGCCCCACAGCCACATCGGGCTTGCCGGCATAGGTAGTGCTGTTGCCGTTGGTGGTTTGTATCACCTCCTCATCGTCCAGCAGACAGAAGAAATCATCGCTCACGTAGCAGTTTACCTGACTGAACGAGTTCTCGCTTTCGTAGCATAGCAGATAGTCGTCGGGATTGTAACCGCTCCACTCGTTGGTGCGCATACGGTTGTCCCAAGCGCCATCGCCAAACAGTAGCAGGTAACGTGGTTTGTCGCTATCGGTAGTGGCACGGTCGTACAGCATTTTCAGATAGCGGCGGTAGGCAATGGCGTCGGGGGTGCCGCTGCTGAACTCGTTATACAGCTCATCGGCAGGTACGATGGTTACACGCAGTCCGTCGTGCTGCTCGTGGTGGGCTTTCAGGCGTTCGGCCTGTGCTAGCAGATGTTGCGATGTGGGGATGATCATCACCATATCAGTCGCAGCATCGGCATGGTGATCCTGGTTGGTAATGCGGTACACGTATGCGGGCTCACCGATGGTGATAGGGGCAGGCTCAGCGTGTTGCAGGTCGATGTAGTCCAGTCGCAGGTTGCCGCCAGCGGTCTGGGTGATACTGATGGTGTTGTCGGCCTTCAGGTTTGTCAACTGGTATTGCCATAGCTGCTCGTCGGCCTTGGTGTAGCTGTCCAACGAAATCTTTTTGCTGATGGTGGCTACCACCGAATCGTTAATGCTGATGGTGGCTTCGTAGTCGGCATCGGCTGTAAGGGCTATACCTATGCGCCCTGTGCTACCTGTGGCCTTCAGCTTGTAGGTTTGTGGTGTGCCGATGGTGTAGAGTGTTTTATCAAACAGGTTGCGCCCGCCGTGGTACCAGGCATAGTTGTCCACCTCGTACAGCTGGTGGTAATCATGGTTGGCAGGGTAGTGCTGGCCCACTAAGGTAGCGCTGTCAGTAGTCAGCGGCTCGCCGTCACTCTCGGTCAGAAAGTAATAGCCGTAATCAGCATAAGGATTGCGCGTGCGCGCGAGCGATTCCTTATTATTCCAGTTAACCGTACCAACGCCATAAAACACCCGCTTGCCGTTCATGGTGCAGGTGGGCAGTTCTTGCAGGTCGTCGGTAGCCGATAGGTAATCGCCTGTCAGTCGTTCGGGTTGCAGCGCACCTCCATAGCCGTATATTTTTACATGGCTGGCATCGCTAAACCCTGCTTTCTTAATAAGTACATCTGTTAGTTCGTAAAAACCACTCTCAGCAACGCTGATTTTTGCCCAGTTACCCTCGCGGAGCACCGAGTGTTCCGCATACCGCCCTTGTGCCTTGGCCGTGGTGCCTAAGGCTATCATGAGCAGCACTGAAAGTAACGTGCTGATGGTCTTCACTATATGTATTAACGTAAAGAGCTGTGTTTTATTGCGTTACTTGCAATGAAAGTCGAGTACTTTTCGTTCTTCCAGCCATCCTTCCAGGTGGTCGTTAATCTTCACGGGGCCCACACCGGCAGGAGTTCCGGTATATAACAAGTCGCCTGTTTTCAGAGTAAAGAACTGTGAGATGTAGGCAATAATCTCATCTATCTTATACAGCATATCGCTGGTGCAACCCTCCTGAACCGTCTGGTTGTTGATATCCAAATGGAAGTGCAAGGCCTGCAAATCCATGAACTTCTCCTTGGGCACCCACTCGCCGATGGCTGCCGAGCCGTCGAATCCCTTACAGATGGTCCAGGGCTGTCCGGCCTCGCTGGCCTTGCGCTGCAGGTCGCGGGCAGTAAAGTCGATGCCCACGGTCACAGCATCGTAGTAGCGATGAGCAAAACGCTCGGGTATGTTCTTGCCTAAGCGGCAGATGCGCACCACCACCTCGGTCTCGTAGTCTATACGCCCCAGGTGGTCGGGGATAAAGAATGGCTTACCCTGATTCAATATCGCCGAATCAGCCTTCGTAAATATCACTGGCTCATCAGGGCGCTTCAGCGTCCCATGCAGTTCCTGGTTATGTGCGGCATAGTTCATGCCAATAGCAAATATCTTCATACGGCTGCAAAATTACAAATAAGCGAGCGAAATACAAAATAAAATGCTTTTTTTTTCTACCCAAACGCTAAAGGTGCTTTACCATGATACTAACTTCCCTTTTGTGTTATACTATCAGGCGGATAGTGTGATACTAAATAAAACCGCCGATGAGATCCTGGTGGGCGATTCATCGGCGGCGGGGGAGTTAGAAAATTGATTAGGTCTTATCTCTTCAGGAGATTGAGCTGGGTTTGGGGAGCCAGCACATTGTTAACCTTGGTTTGCTGAGCCTTGACTGTTGCTTTGAGAGTGGCCTTGATGTCGGCTGATGAGGCTCCTACCAAGAACTGGTATTCGCCAGCGGCAACTACCCAGGCCGAGGCGGCTTCGTCGAACGAGGCCAGGTCGGCAGCCTGTACGGTCATGGTCACTGTCTCGCTCTCGCCTGGAGCCAACTGCTTGGTCTTAGCAAAGGCCTTGAGCTCCTTGACAGGTTTGTTGGCAGCCTGGTTGTCGGGAGCTGAGATGTAGAGTTCTACCACTTCCTTACCTTCGTGCTTGCCTGTGTTCTTAACCGTTACGCTCACCTCGTAGGCGTCGCCTTTCTCAACAATCTTGGCATCGCTATACGCAAAGGTGGTGTAGCTGAGACCGTAACCGAATGGGTAGCTAACGGGTACGCCGAACGAGTCGAAGTAACGGTAGCCTACGTAGATATCCTCCTCGTAATCGGTATAATCCACATTCTTCACATTGGCGCTCTTTGAGCCCTGATTGGTCATGTCGATACGTGGATCCTGATCCACGGGGAAGTTCTTTGAACTGTAGGCATCGGTAAAGTTTACAGGCCATGTCATGGTGAACTTACCACTTGGCGACTGCTTACCGCTGAGCACATCAACTACGCTATTACCGCCTTCCTGACCTGCCTGCCAAGCACACAGGATGGCATCGGGCAGAGTGTTCCAGCTGGCAGTTTCGATGACACCACCGATATTGAGCAGTACAACTACCTGCTTACCAGCCTTGTGGTAAACGTCGCAAACCTGAGTGATGAGCTGGCGCTCAGAGTCGCTCAAGTTGAAGTCGGCAGCCTTGCGGTCCATAAACTCACCCGAGATACGACCGAGTGTGATCACGGCGATATCCGAGGCAGCAGCCTGCTTGGTCAGCTCGTCGGCGCTGAACTGCTTCTCGGCAGGCAGTGGACGGGGCATGAAGCGCAGAAGCATGGCGTTCTTGGGATCTTTCTTGGCAGCAGCTGCAATCTCTGCCTCTACCTTTGCCTTGCACTCGGCAGCGTAGGCGGCATAGGCGTTCTTCAACTCGTCCGAAACGGTGTAGCCGCCATTTTTCAGACCGTCGAGCAGCGACACCACATAAGCGTGGTTCACATTACCCGAACCAGTACCTCCAGCGATAAAATCGTAAGAGGTGTTACCATACAGGGCTACATTCTTTACCGTCTTGGCAAAAGGCAGGGCGCCACCATTCTTCATCAGCACCATACCCTCGGCAGCACTCTGACGGGTCACAGCAGCATGTGCTTTGAGGTCAGGCTTGTTTGAATACTTATAACCCTGGTAGCGGGGGCTCTTCTCAACCAGGTTCAGAATGCGCTTGACGCTGCGGTCGAGGTCGGCCTCGCTCAGCTTACCGCTTTTCACACCTGCTACGATGCTGTCGAACTGCTCGGCCTTACCCGGCTGCAGCATGTCGTTGCCAGCCCACATCTGCTTGGCACCATCCTTGCCGCCAAACCAGTCGGTCATCACCGTACCCTCGTAGCCCCATTCGTCGCGAAGAATAGTGGTTACCAGGTCCTTGCTCTCTGAGGTGTAAACGCCATTGATATAATTATAAGAGGTCATCACCGTCCAAGGTTTACTCTCCTTGATGGCAATCTCGAAGCCCTTCAGGTAGATTTCGCGCAGGGCTCGCTGAGAGATATGCGCATCGTTGTTCATGCGGTTGGTTTCCTGATTGTTGGCCGCAAAGTGCTTGATGCTGGTTCCTACATCGTTCTTCTGCACACCGGTGATATAGGCGGCAGCTGTTTTACCAGCCACCACGGGATCTTCAGAGTAGTACTCGAAGTTACGACCGCACAATGGGTTACGCATGATGTTGAGGGCTGGGGCCAGCAGCACATCGGCGCCATATTCCTTAACCTCTTCACCTATAGCCTGACCTACTTGCTCGATGAGCTGGGTGTTCCATGTTGAAGCCAACAGGGTTCCGATGGGGAAGTGGGTGCAGTAGTAGGTGGCTGAATCGCCTTCACGCTTAGCATCGATACGCAGTCCGGCAGGACCGTCGGCCAATACCACAGCGGGAATGCCTAATGAGTCGAGTGGGTAGGTAGTACCGGCGGCACCAGGTACTAAGCTACGGGTAGCACCAATCACAGCATCGTTGCCCGAGAAGCCTGCCATACCAGTACCAATCACGAAGTGTGCCTTGTCTTCGAGTGTCATCTTGCTCATCACCTCTTCCTTGTTGATGGTGTTCTTTGGGCCTTGCTTATCGGCTGTAGCACAGGCTGTCAGCAGCAAAGCAGCTGCAGCAATGTAAAAATGAGAAAATTTAAAAATTAAGCCATCTGACTGCTTCATAATCATATAACTTTTTAATTATTACATTATTACATTTTTTCATTATTTAAAAAGCAGTGGAGTGAATTCTGAGAGATAGATTCGCCAGTTGCGCCAGATGTGACCACCCTCGGTCTCGAGGTAGGTGTACTTGTGGTGCTTAGAGTCGAGATAAGCACGCAGGTCGTTGTTGTTCTTGATGAGGAAGTCGGTCTTACCGATACCAATCCAGAACAGCTTGGGGTTCTTGGCAAACAGCTTGTCGATCTTAGCATTGCGGTCGGCATAGATGTTGGGGAAACCACCATTGGGCTGCTGCTGATCGACTGCGGCTGAGAACAGACCTACGTAACCGAACATATCAGGATTGTTGATAGAGATGAAGAGGCTGTGGAAACCACCCATCGACAGACCGGCGATGGCGCGGTGAGCCTTATCCTTCTTCACACGGTAGGTCTTCTCGATGAACTTCACGACATCGGGGAAAGCAGTCTCGAAGCTACCTTCCATGGTCTTAGGCAGCATCATGGTTGGCACCTTGAATCCCTCGCTGGTCTCGCCTGGACAAGCCTCCTGCGAGATGTTGCCGTTGGTCATCACTACCAGCATAGGCTCGGCCTTGCCCTGAGCAATCAGGTTGTCGAGAATCTGGGCAGCACGACCCAGCTCGCTCCAAGCATTCTCGTCGCCACCGATACCATGCAGCAGGTAGAGTACAGGATACTCCTTACCGCTGGTTTCGTAGCCGGCAGGGGTGTAAACGGTTACACGACGGGTAAGACCTGCAGTAGGACTCTCGTACCATACCTTACTTACTGTGCCGTGTGCCACCTTGTTAACCTTATAAAGGTCGGTACGCTGATCGCCACCAATCAGCAGTACGCTGAACAGGTTGTTAATATCACGGATATTGTAAACGTTCAGTGGGTCGATAATCTTTACACCATCCACAATCATATTATAGGTATAGAGCTCGGGCTTCAGGGGCTCGGTAGTAAAGCTCCAAACACCCTTCTCGTTCTTAACCAAATCAACTACGTTAGGGGCATCGTAAGTGTTACCGCCAAACTCCACCTTCTTTGGGGGCAGGAAGTCGCCAGTAATCTGTACCTTCTGTGCCTCAGGGGCAATGAGGTTGAATGTTACACTGTTGTCGGCATGTACATCGGGTGAGGCCACCTGTGGGCCCTGACCCCAGCTCAGATTCTGCTGAGCTTGGGCTGCCATGCCCATCAGGCAGAGGGCAGCCATAAGCATTAGTTTCTTCATTATTAATATTTAATTTAGCTATTCACGCTGCAAATATACGATTTTTTTCTTACTTTACAAGTGAAATGAACATAAAATTGAATGCACCGCTACCGGTAGTACCTGCAGCATCGATGGTTTCGAGGCTTGTGCCCTTGAATGTGTATAGGGTTTCGCCCTCGGCGCTCTTGGCGGTGGTTATCTCAACGCTACCGCCTGTCAGATACTGCATTGTACCGCCATTATCCAGATAGCTGGTGCCGCCTGCCATACCGTAATCGGGTATTGAGTAGCCGGCGCTTATCTGCATGGCATCATGCGCATCGCCAACGATGGTATAGGTGCCAGCCAGGTCGGCTGCCTGCTTGTTGTTGCCATTGATGGCATCGAACATAGCCACCTGCTGACCGTTAGGATCTTTGACGGTAATGGTATATTTGGTAACGTCGGGATAAACGGTGTTCTGGAAGGTGGTCCAGTCCATGATGGCAACCTCGCTCGTTGCGATGGTCATGGTATAGCCGCTGGGCTCAGGATCATCCTCGCCAACGATGAAGGTCAGCTCGCCCTTGAAGTAAGGCTTGTACTGCTTGCCGTCGCTGGTCTTCACCAGTCCGCTGATAAAGTAGCAACCGTTGACGGCGCTCACGTCGATGCTACCCTCGCTGATGGTTGCGCCATTGATGCTACCAGCGTAGGTGCCACCTGTAGTGAGGGTGGCTACAGGCTGATAGGTACCCTCGCCAAGAATCCACTCCTTACTGCCAAAGCTAAGGCTGAGGCTGTTGCCTGCAGCATCGGTAAACTGGGTGTTCAGCGCCTTGATGCCCTTACCCAACTTGGTGGTAGGCTGTACGCTGCCGTTATTGAAGGTGCAGAAGGTGATGTTGCTGAACTCGCCCTGCAGGTCTTCGATTGATTTATTGTCGCAAGCCGTAAAGCCAATCACAGCCAACAACATGATGATATATCTAAACTTTTTCATAATTTTCAATTTTTACATTTTCTCATTCTTACATTTTTACATTGTAGAATTACCATCCCGTGTTCTGAGTCATATTGGGGTTGAGTTCGATTTCCTTCAGAGGGATAGGCAGTAGGTTGTGCTTCTCCTGGAAACCATACTTGTCGTTCTTGAAGAGCCACTGTACACCCTCGGTACCGAAGGCCGGTATCTCCTTACCCTGCTGACCCAGTGCCGACGCTGCATCGCCCCAGCGAACCAGATCCTGGAAACGTACGCTCTCGTTGCAGAGTTCCAGACGCTTCTCGGTCTTGATGTCGTTCAGCGTTACGCTGGTCAGCGGTGTCTCCTTGGCACGTACTCGAATCTGATTGATGTAGTCGAGTGCCTTGCTGCTGTTGCCTGCTTGCAACTGAGCCTCGGCGGCCAACAGCAGAACCTCGGCGTAGCGCATAATCTTCAGATTGGTGAACTGAACACCCTGGAAGAACGACTGATCCACAACGCAGTCCTCCTTCAGCGACTGGTTTTTCCACATAAAGTATCCCTCGCAACCATATACCAAGGCACCTGTCTGGATAGTAACACCAAAGTTCTTCAGCTGGTCGTAGGTCATCATGGTCTTGTTGAGACGGTAGCCGTTGGCACCCTCCCAAGCCACGAAAGCATCGTAGAGAGATTTGCGTGGGTTCATGAATCCGTAGGTACCCTGAGCAATCACAGCAGCAGCCTGACCGCTGTAGTTCACCTTGTCGGTACGCCAGCCCTGCATCAGCAGCTCCATATCAAACTGGTTCCACATCTGCTCGGTATCGTTACGCTTCTGCAGTTCGAATACCGACTCGCAGTTGTTGTTGGCTGCAGCATGGAACAGCGCATCGTACTCACCCTGATAGAGTGCGTATTTGCCTGAGTTTATCACGTTGTCGAGCATGGCGGCAGCCTCGCTGTACTTACCTTCGAAGAGATAAGCCTTGCCTAAGAAAGCCTGAGCCGTCTCCTTGGTGATGCGGATGCCTCCCTCGGCATCGTTCACGTCGCTCTTAGAGGGCAGGGTACCGCTGTTGATGGCCTCGTTCAGGTCGTTCTCGATGAGTGCCCACATATCAGCAGGAGTGCTGTTGCCTAAGCGATATTCGCCTGGTTCCAACAGATGATCCACAACAGGGGCTGTGCCAAACAGGGTTACCAGTTCGAACGAAGCCCATGCACGGAACACCTTAGCCTCGTTGATGGCGCGTTTCATAATAGGGGTCTCACCCTGTACCTTGTCGATAATCAGATTAGCTTTATAGATGACGCCATAGAGACCCGAGTAGAGGCTCTGAACCATACCGTGATCGGTGCCGAAGGTGTATTCGTTGAGTTTCTCCATTTCGGCGTTGTCGCCACGCGAACCGCCACCTGTCCAGACATCGTCAGACAGACAGTTCTTGGTCATAAACCAGTTGTAATGTAGGCCACGCATCTGCAGATAGAGCGAAGAAGTGGCCTGCATGGTGTTCTCGTCGTTGGTGTAGAAGTCTTCCATACTTCCCAGGTTGCCGTGCTTGGCAATGTCGAGCTCGCTGTCGCAGCTCACTACGAGGAAAGAGGAAAGAGGAAGGAGGAAGGAGAATACTCCTGCTACAACCATTTTATATATATTCTTTTTCATAATGATTTCAATTTTTCAATTCTTTAATTCTTTAACTCTCTTAGAATTCAATGTTCAGTCCCAGTACCACTTTCTTTGAGGTGGGGTAGCCACCCTTGTCGATACCCATACCCGAGGTAGAGTTGGTAGCAGCCTCAGGATCGAAGCCAGGATACTTAGAGAAGGTGAAGAAGTCGTCGAGCGAAGCGTAGATACGGGCATGGCTCAAGGCTACTTTATTGATGAGGTTCTTAGGCAGGGTGTAACCCAGCTGAATCTGCTTGATCTTGAAGAAACTGCCATCGTAAACCAGCGCACTCGATGTGGCATACTTATCCATGTCGTTAGCGCCAGCACGGGGTACGGTGCCGTTAGGATTATCTACCGTCCAACGGTTGTCGTAGAACACTTCCTTCAAGCGGTTCGAAGCAGCGTAGTCGGGACGGTTGATACAGTTGAAAATCTTGTTGCCGTGCGATCCGGTTCCGAATACGGTCAGGTCGATGCCCTTATAGGCCGCTGTGAGGGTGAGACCGTAGGTGAAGTCGGGGATGGCATCGCCGATGTAGGTCAGGTCGCCATCAGATACTTTTCCGTCGCCATCCAGATCCTCGAACAAAGGATTACCTGTTTCCTTGTCGATGCCGGCAAACTTGTAGCCGCGGAAGTAGTAAACGGGATAGCCCTTCTCGAAGTAGGTGATGGTGTAAGTGTGGAAGTTGCTACCGCTCAGGCGGGTAATAGAAGGATCGATATAGGTAACCTTATTGCTCAGGGTAGAGAGGTTGGCACGGATGCTGTAGTTGAAGTCGCCGATATGGTCGCGCCAGCCCAGCTCAAACTCAAAGCCCTTGTTCTCAACGTTACCGGCATTCATAGGCGAGGTGCTGCCACCGATGATGAGCGATGGTGTGGTACCCCATACCAGCAGGTCCTTAGTCTTCTTGATAAAGTAGTCGATGCCGAAGGTCATGCGACCGCCCATCAGGATGCCGTCGAAACCAAAGTTCAGCTGCTCTGAAGTCTCCCACTTCAGGTCGTCGTTACCCATGGTTGATGGGGCTGCGGCCTGGGTGTAGTTGATACCTGAAGAGAATGGATAGAGTCCGCCCAGTGACATATCGGTGCTGTAGCTGTAGCCGCCCAATGCCGAGAGACTACCATTCTGACCCCAGCTGGCACGGAACTTCAAGCTATCGAAGGCTTTCTTCAGTGGTGCAAAGAACTTCTCCTCGCTGATGGTCCAACCTACTGATACGGCAGGGAAGTAACCCCAACGGGTTTTCTTTGAGAGCTTCGACAAGTCGGCAGCATCTGCACGCAGCGAAGCCTGCAGCAGGTAACGACCCATGAAATCATACGAAAGACGACCGAAGTAGGAGTATTTGGTACTCTCGTTGGTTTCGCCGCTCACACCTTTCGTGGCCGATGCGTTGGCATAGTTCAGATAGTAGAACAATGGGTCGTTCTTCTTCAAGGCATCTTCGCCATTGGCTGTCAGCTGACCGTTCACATTGTCGCTTGATGACTTCTGGAACGACATACCGACCATGGCTGTAACGGTATGACCACCAAACTGTTTCATATAGTTGGCAAAGTTCTCCCACTGATAGTAGATAGAGGTAGAAGAGCCTGCGCTGAAGTCGAGGTAGTCGCGACTCTGCACACCGTTGCCATAGAATGGCAGACTGGTGCTGCTACTACGTGTACCAGCCAGACGATAACCGAAACGAGAGGTAACGGTGAGGCCCTTGACTGGTGTGAAATCGCCATAGATAGAACCATTGATATTGAATCCCTGGTTCTTTGACAGACCGTTGTCGCGCATAATCATGGGGTGATACTGCTCACCGGCATAGAACTTAGATACGGCATAGTAGTTACCGTTCTCGTCCTGCAGCAGCTGCTTGCCGTTGGCCTGGGCATTTACCATCTGGTAAGGCAGGTTCTCGGCGGTGTAGGTGTCGGGAGTCAGTGGGTCGAGCATCAGGATAGATGTCAGCAGCGAGCCGTACTCGCTGTTGGTAGATACCGAGCGAACGTCGTATTTCTCAATCTGGTTGGTAGTACCTACCTTCAACCAGTCTTTAATCTTATATTCGGCGTTGATGGTGGCTGTGAGTCGTTTGTACACATCAGCGTCGCCTTTAACGATACCATTATTATTAAGGTACGCGAGCGAGAGGAAGTAGTTGCCGCGGTCGTTACCACCGGTGAACGAGAGGGCGTGCTTCTGCATGTGACCATGATTGAAAGCCACATCGGTCCAGGCTGTGTTGGTCACACCGTCCCAGTTCTTCAGCATATAGTCCTTCGTAAAAATGTTACCCTCGTCCATATACTGGATATACTGCTCGGCGTTCAGCATCTTGGGGATGCGGGCCAGGCTTTCGTCGGTGAACATAAAGTCGTAGGTAATCTTACCCTGTCCGGGCTTACCTTTCTTAGTGGTGATGAGTACCACACCATTACCAGCCTCGGCACCGTAGATAGCGGCCGATGCAGCATCCTTCAGGATTTCCATCGAGGCAATGGTGCTGGGGTCGATACCACTGATATCACTCAGGCGTACACCATCAACAACGAACAATGGCTCTGAGCTTGAATTAGAGGAATAACCGCGTACGCGGATGGTTGGTGATGAACCAGGAGCAGCGCTCGACTGGATAATCTGTACACCCGAGGTCTTACCCTGCAGGGCTTGTTGAGCGTTGGCGATGGTGCGGTTTTCCATATCCTCGGGCTTTACCTGAGAGATGGCACCTGTTACGCTACTCTTCTTCTGTACACCATAACCAACAACAACGACTTCGTCGAGAACCTTGTTGTCGGGTTTCAGGTTGATAGTCATGCCGTTCTTAGCGGCACCTTCAAAGGTTTGATAGCCGATGTAGGTCACCGTGAGGGTATGACCTGCTTGAATGTTTACCACGAAATTACCATCAAAATCGGTGATGGTGGCATTCTTGGGATTACTTTTTTCGGCTACGGTTGCTCCGATAACGGGTTCGCCGTTCTCGTCGATTACATGGCCCTTCAGTCCTTGGGCGAAAGATGTTACTGACATCATCAGTGCCATCAACATCAACATAATACTACTCTTCTTCATTGAGCTTTAATTGTTTTGAGTTAATTGTTAGGAATATAATTTGGTTTTGAAAATCTCGGCTGCAAAGGTAACGCGAATTATTAAATAGTGTTTTTTTATTCTGTTTTTCGTTTTTCGCGCTTGTTCAAATCTATATAGGTGTTGTTCGATTTGTTTAAAACTTGTCGATTTTGTTCATATTTCCGTATTTTTCTTTTGCATTATTAAATATGTTTTGTACTTTTGCAACAACAAACTAATCTTATGATAAGATGATAAAGAAATTAACCGTTTTGATGTTTGCCGCTTTGTTATCGTTCAGCGGTGCAAGTGCAATTACTTCGTGCAGTAATGATGATGTAGAAGCTACTGTACAAAAATCGTATTTTGAGTCCTGGAACAAGTGTGAGGCACTGACAGCCTTGCAGGAGTATGTTGAGGATGTGACTAACCCGAAATCGCCGAACTATATCAGCGAGGAAGACCGTATTGCCACCTTTGATATGGACGGCACCTTTGTGGGTGAGCTTTATCCTACTTATTTTGAGTATAATCTGCTGGAGTACCGTGTGCTCGACGATGCTGACTACCGCGACAAAGCTCCCGAGGATGTGCGTACAGCAGCCCAGAACATCCGAGACTTTGTGCGTAACGGCACGGCGTTGCCCGACCATTTCGATATGATTCATGCCAAAGCCGCTGCCAAAGCTTATGCTGGTATGACGCTGGCCGAGTTTGATGCCTACGTAAAAGCCTATGCTGCTAAGACTGCTAACGGTTTTACAGGTATGACCTATGGTCAGAGCTTCTATCGTCCCATGCTCGAGGTGTTCGAGTATCTGAGGGAGCATGGCTTTACCTTTTATGTGGTATCGGGTTCCGATCGTTTTATCTGTCGTGCATTGGTAGAGTCAATCGGTATTGCACCAAACAGGGTGATAGGCATGGATGTTAGACTGGTGTCTAGCAGTCAGGGCGACGTGGCAGGTGTGAACTATACCATGGGCAAAGAAGAGAACTTGGTGCGTACCGATGAGTTGATTATCAAGAATCTGAAGACCAATAAGGTACTGCAGATATCACAGGAGATTGGTAAGGTGCCCGTACTGTCGTTTGGCAATAGCGGTGGCGACAGCGCCATGCATAACTACTGCTTGAGCAATAGCAAACACCGTGCTGCCGCCTTTATGCTGGTGGCTGATGATGAGGCTCGCGACCATGCTAACCGCGAAAAGGCACTATCGCTGGCACAGAAGTGGCGCGATAGCGGCTACCATGTGATTTCTATGCGCGACGACTTTAAAACCATCTACGGACCAGAGGTAGTGAAGGTGCCTTTCACCTTCGAATAAGCCCTACGCGGGTTGTCCGATTTGTTTAAAAGTTGTCGTGTATGTTCAAATAATGGTGATAATTGCTGAATTATCTGGAGTTTTTGTTATCTTTGCAAGCAAATAACTACAAAAAGATGACTAATAGAAAACCTGTTTTCGCAATTATAGTTTGTGCAATGCTTGCTATGTTGATGCTGGGCTGCCAGCGTCGGGGAACCGACGGAACGTCGCTGGATAAGGACGAGGAGCATGATCTGGTGGTGGCCAATGAACTGTCGAACAGTCGTGTGCAGTGCATTGCCGAAGATGCTGATGGCTACTTGTGGATTGGCACCTTTCGTGGCTTGAACCGTTACGATGGTCACGAATATCACCAATACTTCTGTACATTCGATTCATTGGGGCTGCCCGATAATCAGATACAGAGTCTGCTTTGCGATCAGCAAGGCCGGCTGTGGGTGGCTACTGTCAACGGGGTGTGCCGATACACCCGACAGGACAATTTTGAATCGATACCGATGCAAACCAGTAACCGGAATGCACGGAAACTATTGATGGACAGTAAGGGGCGCATTTTTGCGTATAACGGTATGGAGCTGCTAATGTACGACGAGCAGCAACATATCTTCCTGTCGAAGTTTAATCGAACCATCACCAATCAGTCGTGGGGCGACTGTTTTATTGATGGCGCCGATAATATCCTGATGGTGGGTTCTGACAATCTGCTGGTCATCAATGGCGAGACGTTTAAACAGAAAGCCGAGGTGAAGGCCGGTCAGCAGTTGGGATTCTATTTCTTCGAACTGCTGCCCAACGGGTTGCTGCTGTGTTCGGGCAATGGCACGTTGGTGCTCTACGATACCAAGTCGCAGCAGCTGATTCCGCTCAGTAGCGAGATGCATGATAGGCTGACGGCTCACAACAGTGTGCTGCAGGCTGCCTGCCTGTTGGACAACAATACCATCCTGCTCAGTACATCACGTAACGGACTCTTCGAACTGAACCTGCTCACGCATACGCTGAAGGGACAGGCCGACGCTAACTTCACCTTACCGGTGCCAGATGCCTATGTCACTAAGATTTTCCAGGACTCCAGAAAGAACATCTGGTTGGGTACGTATGATAAGGGCCTTTTTGCCGACTACTATTATAAAGAGAAGTTCGGTGGTAGCGATAACTACCTGAATCGGGTGATAGAGAATTCGTCGGTATTGGCTGTGGCTATCGATAAACAGGCCAATCTGTGGATATCTACGCTGCTGAAGGGCGTGTTTGTGTATCATTCCACCACCCAGAAAGCCGAGCATATTGAGATTGCTGGTCTGCCGGCAGGCGAGAAGAAGAATGCGATTACCAATATCTTCTGCGATCGCGACGGGCTGCTTTGGCTTTCTACCACCAGTGGGGTGATGAAGTGCCAGTATGATGGCGCGAAACTGAATATTCTGAGTCAGTGGCAGCTGCCGCCAACGATGTGTTTCGAACAAACTGGCGATGGCACAGTGTGGGCGGCTTCAAGCACCACCTATATCTTCGCCTTCAGACCAGGTAGCTCAGAGCCGGAGGCCAAGCAAGCATTTAATGTTGACTTTACGTTTATCCCATCGCTGCTGAAATTAAAGGATGGCTCGATGCTGATATCAGCTTTCTATCAGCCCATCACGAAGATGAACCCTCAAACGGGGAAGCTGAGTGCGTTGGATATCCCCAGCTTGCAGCGTTGCATCCGTCGTAGTGTGTATATCCCTACCGATATGCTTCAGGATGCGAAGGGGAATATCTGGATTGGTACTGTGAGCAATGGACTGCTGTGCTATTATCCGCAAACCAACGAGGTGCGTCGTATTGCCGGTCTGTCATGTTCGGATGTAGGCAGCATTGAGGAAGACCGACAGGGTAATCTGTGGATTAGTACCATGAAAGGCCTGAACCGTCTCGACCCCAAGACAGGCACGATAACTGCACTTTATAAGGCCGACGGACTGGCTGGCGATGAGTTTGCCGATCGTGCCTCGTGCCAGTTGCCTAATGGCTGTCTGGTGTTCGGCGGTACCGATGGTATCACCATGTTTAATCCCGCTGATATCGATACGCTGAGGACGATTCCCCTGAAGTTCTGTCATCTGAAGATTCATAACCAGATGGTTCGTCCCACCAAGGGCGCACCCATCGAGTCGATGCTCGATAACTGTCAGGAGGTACGCTTGAAGCACAGTGAGAATAGCTTCAGCATCTCGTACACAGCCCTCGATTTTGGCGAATACGAACGCGTACATTATTATTATAAGCTGGAAGGATTTGATAACGATTGGATTGATGCGGGTAGCAGGCATGCTGCCGGTTATGCCAATCTGCCTTCGGGGCACTATACGTTCCGAGTGCGTATTTCCGATAGTGCCAGTGATGAGGCCAGCAGCTATGAGCGCCAGATAGGTGTGATAGTAGAGCCAGCACCGATGTTCTCGTGGTGGGCTTGGCTCATCTATCTGATTGTAGGTGCATTGATAGCCTTGTATCTTTACCAGAGTGCCCGTCGTGTGGTGGCTGCCCGTCGCGCTGCCCGAAAGGCTGAGATGGAGAAAGAGCAGGAGTTGCGTACCAACCAGATGAACATGAGTTTCTTTGCGAATATCGCCCACGAATTCCGCACGCCGTTAACGATGATTGCCGGTCCTGTGGCGCAGTTGGCTAAGAGCAACAGTGTTGGCGGCGAGGAGCGTAACTTGCTGAACATTGCCCAGCGTAGCATCCAGCGCATGTTCAAACTGGTGAACCAGCTGATGGACTTTAATAAACTGGAGAATGATACCCTGCGACTGAGCGTAGAGCAGATAGATGTGGTGAAACTACTGAACGACATCTGTGATACCTTCGAGTTTAATGCCAAGGAAAAGGGTTTGACGCTGAACCGCTTTGGTATGGAAGACCAGTTGATGGCATGGACCGATGGCGACAAACTGGAGAAGATTGTGAGCAATCTGCTGTCGAACGCTTTGAAGTTCACCCCACGAGGCGGCAGGATAGATGTGCAGCTGGATGTGGTTGATGATCAGGTGAAGGTGACCATCGCTGATACAGGCAAGGGCATTCCCGAGGAGCATAAAGAAAACATCTTTAAGCGCTTCTACCAGTTGGATAACCAAACCAAGGCTATTGTAAACTATGGTACGGGCATCGGGCTGTATTATGCCCGCCGGTTGGCCGAACTGCACCATGGTGCCCTGACAGCCGGAAATCGTACTGACGGCGAGGGAGCTGTGTTCACCTTGGTTTATCCCATGAATAAAGAGGCATACACCGATGCAGAGTGCAGACCACTGGAAGGAGATAGTACGTTAGCAGTTGGCGCCCAGCTAACTACTACCACCTATCAGCAATCACCCATCACCTCGCATCAGAATGATGATGACCGTCCGACTATCCTGATTGTGGATGATGATACCGAGATTATCAACTACATGCGAATGCTGTTCTCGCACGACTATCAACTGATAACCTGTCTCGATGCTGATACGGCACTCGAAGAGATGCGTGCTGCAGAGCCGAATATTGTTCTGAGCGATGTGGCTATGCCTGGTAAGGATGGCTATCAGCTCTGTCAGGAAATCAAGCTGGATATCCAGTTGAGTCATATCCCTGTTATTCTGGTAACAGCCAAGGTAACAGCCGAAAATCAGGTTGAGGGCTTGAATGTAGGTGCCGATGCCTATGTCACCAAACCTTTCGAGCCCGCTGTGCTCTCGGCACTCATCCAGTCGCAGCTGAAGAACCGCGACCGTGTGCGTAAGTTGCTCACCAATGCCACTACTACCGAGGATGAAAGCGTGGATAATGCCCTCTCGGAGCAGGATAAGCACTTTATGGAGGAACTCTACAAGCTGATGGAGGAAGAGTTGTCGAATTCAGAACTCGATGTAACCCGTATTACCAAGATGCTCTATATCTCGCGTACCAAACTCTATTATAAGATAAAGGGTTTGACTGGCGAAACGCCCAGCAGTTTCTTCCGTACCTACAAGCTGAACCGCGCTGCCGAACTGTTAAAGGGTGGTAAGCATACGGTAGCCGAGATTGCGGATATGACGGGCTTCAGTACCCAGAGTCACTTCTCGGTGGTATTCAAGAAACAGTTTGGTGTTACCCCTACCGAGTACAAAGGGTAGGGGTTGTGCAATCGTTTGCCACAGCTATGTGATGGGATTTCTTTTCTGATGCGAACAACGTATCTGAAAAATCCCTATCTTTGCAGCATGAGAATAAACTAAGAACAAAAATGAAACGGATTTTATTAGTAACCGCCATCCTGATGGCAAACGTTTTAACGATGAGTGCAGCAAAGAAACAAGTGATTGACCGTATCGAACCCACCGACTGGTATGTAGGCTTGAAGAATCCTCAGGTACAGCTGATGGTGTACGGACAGGGTATCCGCGATGTTGCCAGTGTAACAACCGATTATCCAGGTGCAGTCATCGACAGTATCGTTCGACTTGATTCGCCCAACTACCTGTTGGTTTATATGAATCTGCGTGATGCACAGCCAGGCACGATGGTGTTGAACTTTGGTAAGACCAAGGTACAGTATCAACTTAAACAGCGTGAGATGAGTGGCGATAAGCGTATGGGCTTTACCAATGCCGATGTGCTCTATATGCTGATGCCCGACCGTTTTGCACAGGGTGCCAATCATCCTACAAAGATAAAGGGCATGCGTAACTATGTAGAGGATCGCACCAAGCCCAGTCTGCGTCATGGTGGCGACCTGAATGGTATCCGCGAGCACCTCGACTACTTTAAGGAGCTGGGCGTAACCGCGCTTTGGTTTACCCCTGTGCTCGAGAATGATTCGCCTGATTCTAAGAACGATTTCGCAACCTATCACGGCTATGCCACCACCAATTATTATAAGGTGGACCCCCGCTTTGGTTCGAACGAGGATTATAAGCGCCTTTGTGATGAGGCTCACCAGAAAGGCTTGAAGATTGTGATGGATATGATTTTTAACCACAGCGGTTTTGAGCATCCCTGGACCAAGGATATGCCAACCAAGGACTGGTTGAACACCCCCGAATGGCTTACAGAGAAGAATAGCGGTCGCGACCCGATGACTGGCTTTACAGCGAATAGCGATGGATCAGCCCCCGCTAAGAGTGCTTATCTGCAAACATCGTATAAGCTTACCCCAGTGGTTGATCCTTATGCCTCAGAAGTTGATTTGAAAGAAACCGTTGAAGGTTGGTTCGTACCCTCAATGCCTGACCTGAATCAGCATAACCCCCATTTGATGCGTTATCTTATCCAGAACTCTATCTGGTGGATTGAGACGGTAGGCATCGATGGCATCCGTATGGATACCTATCCTTATGCTTATGCCGATGCCATGGCACAGTGGCTGAAGGAACTCAACGAGGAGTATCCAAACTTTAATACTGTTGGCGAAACATGGGTAACCGAACCCGCCTACACTGCTGCTTGGCAGATGGATTCAAAACTCTCGGAAAAGAACAGCTATCTCAAGACTGTGATGGACTTCTCGTTCTTCGACAAGTTGACTCAGGCCAGATACGAGGAGACAGATGGCTGGTGGAAGGGTCTGAACCGTATCTATAACTCGTTTGTTTACGATTATCTCTATCCAAACCCATCGAGTGTGATGGCTTTTATCGAGAATCACGATACCGACCGCTACCTGGGCAATGGCAAAGATACCCTCGCCCTGAAGCAGGCGCTGGCGCTGTTGCTTACTGTAAATCGTATTCCTCAGCTGTATTATGGTACTGAAGTGTTGATGAACGGTACAAAGGAGAAAACGGATGGTAATGTACGTAAGGATTTCCCTGGCGGATTCCCCGGCGATACACATAACTGCTTTACAAAGGAAGGTCGTACGCAGAGCGAACAGGCTATGTTTACCTGGCTCTCTCGTCTGCTGCACTGGCGCCAGGGTAATGATGTGATTATCAAAGGTAAGCAGATTCAGTTCACACCGTTTAATGGTATCTATGTGATTGCCCGCCAGTATCAGGGTAAAACGGCGCTCACCATCCTGAATGGTACATCGAAGCCTGCTACACTCGAGGTTGAGCGTTATGCCGAGGTCATCGGAAAAACATCAAAGGCTAAGGATATCCTGACGAATCGTTACTATGATTTATCGAAGAATATGGAGCTAAAGTCGCGACAGTCGCTTATTCTTGAATTCTAGAATAGTAAATCCCCTCCCTCGAAGCGAAGGAGGGGATTTTTGTGTTTAGTGCTTTTTGAAATTCCATTTACAGTTGTCTGTATTGAAATCGTATTTAGCGAGTGTAGGTGTTGAGTCACCAGCAGAGTAGAGGCAGAACTCCTTGTTCACACCCTCCTGACCAGGAATGGCCTTAGGCATGATACGGTATGTACCGTCTGTCAGCTGCTCAATACGCCAGAGCTGCTCGTCGGCACCTGTATAAGCGGCAACGGTTGTTACTTCCTTATTGGCAGTAGCAGCCAGGGCACGCTCGGTGCCTTCGATGGTAATCTTGAAGTAAGGATTGCTCAGATAACCACCGGCAGAGTCAACTGGAGTAATAGTCCAGCGCTGATGAGGACGGTTCATGTAGTCGCAGATACGAGCGGGGATGTCACCCTTTGGCCATGTGTCGATCACCTCAGCGAGCGTCTGGTTGGCGATAGGTTTCACTGGCTGCTCCATCTGGTTGCGGTTGAACCAGCCCTGGCGCTCCTGCTGCATGCGAACAAAGTCAACGGTGAGCTCCAAAGCATAACCACGGCGCTCCGACTCAATCCAGAAGTTACCGCCCTTGAAGTTGTCGCCGGCAACAGGCCAGCCGTTCTTCCAAACGATAGGACGTACGGCCAATACCGAACGACCGCTCTGCTCGAAATCGGCCTCCCAGTGGAACGACATCACCTCAACGCCTTCGTCAACGATGAAACGTCCGAAGTGACCGGCACCGCAGGCACGGTCTTCGGCTGCTATCACCATCTTTCCTCCGCCATGATACATGTCACGACCTACATTGTCGAGATAAGGACCTTCTACGTTGCGAGAACGGCCCACTACAATATTATAGGTAGAGTTCACACCGTCGCAGCAAGTGCCGTGGGTTCCCAACAGATAGTACCAGCCATCGCGGTACATCAGGTCGCTGGCCTCGCAGTCGATAGCGATATCCTTCTCTTTGTTACCCTTCTTGCGGAAACCGGTTTTGGGGTCGAGCTCAATCAGTCGGATAGTTCCGAAATAGGTACCGTAGCTTACCCACAGGCGACCAGTAGTAGGATCTAACAGCAAACCTGGGTCGATGGCGTCCTGATCCTCCATACCGTCAGAGGCACAAACCTCTACAGCCTCACTCCACTTGAAGTCGGGCGATTTAGGATCGAGGGTTTTGTTCCACATGGTGAGGATACGACCAGCGTGTCCGCCACCTAAGCCACCACCTGTTGCACCGTAGATGCAGAGGTAACGGTCGCCAATCTTCAGTACGTCGGGTGCTGCGCCGCCACCAGGACGGTCGGCGCCACTATGCCAGCTCCAGCCATCGTCGGTGATGATACCGCCACCACCGGTACCAAAGGTGTAGTATTTGCCATCGCACTCTGCGAGTGTCGAGGGGTCGTGAATATATGGAGCGCCAATCTGCGCATTAGCGGCTGCTGTTACAGCAAGTGCCGCCAGAAGTGTATGTAGTCTTTTCATTTTTATTGTGCTTTGATTGTATAGTTAGTTACAGGATTACCTTTCTCGTCGAGGAAACGAACGCAGAAGTCGCTCATGCCTGGGCCATTGATAACGGCACCACGCAGAATGTTACGTCCCTTCTTCAAAGTCAGACGTGCTGACATTGCGTCGTCCTTTACCATACGGCGGTCGCCAGAGAGCAGCAGTGCTTCCTCGCCATTGAGCCACCACATGGAGGCTGAGTTAGAGCCTACGGCCAAGCGTACGTTCTCGATATCCTCGTCGCAGTCGATAATGGTTACTGCCCAGAAGAGTACGCCGTAAACCTGCTGTCCCCACTTCTCTGCAAAACGGAACAGTTTCACGTTCATGTTCTCGCTGTCGAGAGCGTGCCAGGTCAGTGTCTGCTTAACGGTTGTCACCTTTGGTTCGGCAGGTTCCTGCTGACCGAAACCACGGCCGAAGCCTGGAGCAACCTCTACCTTCTTGTATTCAGCCTTCACCTTCTGGCCGTTCTTTGGCACGATGGTCTGCTGGCCCTTGAAATAGGTTGTGTTAAAGTGCTCACGCAGATATGAGTCGGTGAATACGGTGTTGCCGCTATTGGGCTTGTCGATCGGCTCCAGAAGCAACCAGCGACGGATGAATCCCTCGTCATCGGGCTTAGCTGTAGGTGTGGTAACAGCCGAGAAGTACTTAGGACGGTTCTTGAACTGAATCCAGTCCACGCTAACACCAGCATCACCCTCACAGGTAATTACCAGGTCGGTAACACCCTTAGGCATGTACTCTAATGGGGCAGTGAGTGTGAGCCACTGGTTACTGAAGTCGCGACGGAACATAGCTGGTGTACCAGCAGGACTCTCGGGCTTCACGGTCATGTCGATCTTAGCGATAATCTTACCATTGGCGCTCTTCTCACGTACATAGAGTGTGGTATTGCCGGCTGCTTTGGCATTTACAATCAGGTATCCCTCGGTCAGACAGTCGAAGTTTACGTCGTTATACTTAATCCAGCTGCCCTTTACGGGGAGTGTGGCCTGGAAGCCGCGGAAAGTATTAACCGTATCGATCAGCGATGTGGTAACATCGTTGCTGGCCTCGCTGTAGCGGTCGATCTCAATCTTCTCGGTAGCCTCGTTGATACCTGCGCCACGCATGGTTGGCTTCACCTCCTGGATAGTGCCGTCGGGGTTGAAGTACAGCTTCTCGATACATACCGAACGGCGCTTGTCGTCACGTGGTGAGAAATCATTGTGGTGATAGAACAGGTACCACTGGCCCTTGTAGTTGATAATGCTGTGATGGTTGGTCCAGCAGCCGTTGGCATGCTCGGCCATAATCAAGCCTTTGTACTCGTAGGGACCCATTGGTTTTTTACTCATAGCATAACCGAGAACCTCGGTATTCTCTCTGACATAAGGATAGGTGAGATAATAGTTGCCGTTATATTCGAATGCGAATGGACCTTCGGCCTGACGGCTTGGTAGTCCCTTCAGACAGTTCACGCCTTTCATTTCAAACTCACGCTCACCAAACTTTACTTTTTCTGTAGGCGTGTCGTCGGCCAGCTCCTTCATGTTGGGTTTGAGCTTAGCGCAGCGGCCAGCACCCCAGAAGATGTAAGCATTACCATCCGAAGCCTGGAGCACGCATGGGTCGATACCGCTGATGCCTTTGATGGGCTCTGGCTCAGGAATGAATGGTCCCTCAGGATTGTCGGCAACAGCTACGCCGATACCAAATCCAAATCCCTTTCCCTCAGCGGGGGCAGATGGGAAGTAGAAATAGTACTTGCCATTTCTGTACACACAGTCAGGCGCCCACATCGAGTACGAGTTAGGACGTACCCAGGGCACTTTGTTCTGGGTTACAATCACACCGTGGTCTGTCCAGTCGGTCAGATTCTCGGATGAGAACACGTGGTAGTCTTCCATACAGAACCAGTCCTGTCGCTGACCAGCTGGTGGCATGATGTCGTGCGATGGATAGAGATACACTTTGTTGTTGAATACGCGAGCCGTCGGGTCTGCCGAGAATTGGTCGCGGATTACCGGATTCTGTGCCAACGATACCAGAGGCACAGACATCAGTAAAGAAATACAAATTTTCTTCATTGGCAATGGTTTGTTATTTATTATAGATAATGTATAGTAATACGTTCAGTTATTTTCATCAGATTTCAGTTATTTGAGTCTTTTCTTAGGGAAACGTTTAATCCCTTATTACCTTTTTATATATAAATGTTACAAATGCAAAACAGATTGTAACATTCCTCTTCGTAAAGATGCCGCGTTATCACAACGCAGCATCTTACAAATAAAACCAAAACAAGTCTTTTTTAGTATTAATCTGTATAGTCGTATGGTCAGATTCTTACGATTTTTAAGAGAAGCTTCGGGATAGTTGGTAAAAGGTTTATGGTTGACTATCACTGATGCCACTTTAATCGTAACACGCTGCAAATATACGATAAAAATACACTTTCTAACTTTATTTCTTGTAACAAATTCTTTTCGTTTTATATCATTCTTGTTAATTTGTTTTAATATGTGGGTAAATGTTGCTTTTAGCACAAAAAAAAGTGCCGCATCTCGCGACGCAGCACCTTCGAAATACCAAAACAATGTGTCTAATACTAACTACTATAATTCATTTGTTAAACATCTGATTTGATTTAGTTGTTAGCCCAACCACGTACCTGGTGCATCTGATCGTTAATTTCGATAACGGTCTGTGGCAATGGCCAGTACTCATTCTTACCCTCTACGAACTTAAGAGTGAGACCATCAATTTCCTTGAATGGATGTCTTACTTCATAGTAGAGTTTGTGAGGCTTTGTACCTCCTGAAGTGAAGTATTCATCAAACTGGTAAGGAATGTTGTCGAGAACCTTGTCGTAGCACTGCTTAGCAATACCCCAACGTACGATGTCGAACCATCGGCAACCCTCGAACCAAAGCTCATACTGTTTCTCATCCTGAAGAACCTGCATAGTAGCCTCGGTAGAGATAGTCTTTGAGCCAGCACGCTGCTGAATCTTATTGATGTACTTCAGAGCTTCGGCTTTGTTTCCTGATGCAATGCAGGCCTCTGCATACAGCAGATAAGCTTCTGCTAGTCGAGCAATACACAAGTTGGTATTGTTACAGTTTGCCTCTACAGAGAGATCTGCATCGTTAGGGTGCATCATCATCTTAACCTCCATCACGTCGCTACGAGAGAATGAACCATTATCATTCTTGATACCACGCTTTGGATCAAACTGCTTCTGCTCCAGAGTTGTGCATGTAGCATCGGTCTGCCAACCGCAAAGCTTCTCATCATAGAAGAACTCATCAGAGGTGAGGAATGTAGCCTTACGACGATAGCTGTCACCATCGTTAGCTAACATCTTGTGAGCAAATTCGTGGTTGATAGAGCCACCGCCCCAACCGCCAACAGCGCAGATTAAAGGAGCTTTACCATTCTTCTCGGCAATATCATCACCACGCCAGTTCAGTACATTGGCAACCATCCAACGACCGCGGTTGTTACCGCCCATCCATGATGCTGTGCCACCTGCTGCGGAAGTGTTTGTGATATAGTTGAACTCGAAAATCTTCTCCTCACAACCGTCACCCTCTACGTGGAACAGATCGCGGAAACGCTCACCAGGAACCAGTGCATAGTTAGAAGACTCTACCAGTGGCTTCAGCACACTGGCACACTTAGCATTATCACCAGCGAACAGGGCTGACTTTCCTGCAACAAACTGAGCAAAGCCCTTTGTTACGCGCCAAGCACCTTCCTTGTCGCTCTGACCCTTGCGATCAGGCAGGTCGCTCATAGCCTCTTCACACTCCTTAACGCACCAGTCAAAAATAGCTTTCTGAGACTCTGCATTGGTTGGCTTCTCTGTTGTGATCAGATGGTCGATCAATGGTGGCTGATAGTAAACCTGTGCAGCCAGCATGTGAGCCCATGCACGCATCACTCTTGCCTCGGCAACAGCCTGCTTCTTAACTTGTGTGTCAGCTGTTTCGCCGAAATAGTTGATAACCAAGTTGGCCGAATAAATAGCCTTGTAAATGTGGTTGTACAGATTCTTGATTGGGAGAGAACTCGGGTCATAGCGGAATTCATTAAGAATACGGAAGTCTGCATGGTCATGAGTGTCGCCACCAGCAGCAAATACGTCATCTGCTGAGTAATTCAGACCCATGATGTAGGCATTCCAAATGCCCTCAGTACCACCAATCTCGCCAATGTATGTTGCATACATAGCTGTAACAGCCGACTCAGCATCGGCATCTGTCTTATAGAAGTTACCTGTGCTGCTGGTTGCCTTCTGCTCAATGTCGAGCAGATCCTGACTGCATGATGTACACATCATACCTGCAGAAAGCAAAGCAACTGAAAATAATATCTTTTTCATATTTATATTCGGTATTTAATTTTTTATTGGATTAGAATGTAACACTTAAACCAAGAACCAGCTTGCGCATGTTAGGATAGTTACCCTTGTCGAGACCTGGGCAGTTGTACTCCTGTGTGCAGGTTTCTGGATCGAGACCAGGATACTTGGTGAATGTGAAGAAGTCGTCGAGAGATACGTATGCACGTACGTTCTGCATATAAACCTTCTTGGTCAGGTTGGTAGGCAGGGTGTAACCCAGCTGAATCTGCTTCAGCTTGAAGAATGAGCCACTGTAAACCATTGCAGAAGAACGCCAGAATGTACCGCTACCAGCTACTGAAGAAGCCTCAGGAAGCTTACCAGACTTAAAGTCGTCATAAACGCCCTTAGCGATGTTGTTGTAACCTGTACGATACAGACCGTAGTAGATATCGTTACCAGCCTCACCAGCACCGAATACGGTCAGATCGAAGCCCTTATACTCAGCATTCAGTGTGATACCATAGGTCAGAGAAGGCAGACCAGAACCAACGTTAGTCATGTCATCAGCCTGTGGGTCGTTGGTGATAGAACCGTCCTTGGCATAGTACTGAGGTGTGCCATCAGCTGCACGACCAGCATACTTATAACCGCGCATGTACCATACGGGCTGGCCCTGCTCGAAGTAGCAGCGTACAACCTCAGGGCTAGCACCCTCAACGGTAGCACCTTGGATGCGCTCGATAGAAGGATCGAGGTAAGTTACCTCGTTGTGCAGAGTAGCGAAGTTACCAGAGATGCTGTATCTGAAGTCACCGATGTTGTCCTTCCATGTGAGCTCAACCTCAAGACCGCTGTTCTCTACCTTACCGGCATTGATAGTCATTGAAGATACACCAGACTCAGGCATTACAGGAGCAGATACGAGCAGATCCTTAGTGGTCTTCTTGTACCAGTCGATACCGAGTGACAGACGATCGTTGAAGAAGCGGAAGTCGGCACCGAGGTCGAACTGCTCAGACTTTTCCCATGTCAGATCAGGGTTGGCAATACCGTTAGGCATTGAACCATATGAAACAGCATTTGTTGGACCATAGTTGTAGAACTGGCTGTTTGTAGAGATACCGGCAGTGTATGAGTAGTTACCCAGTACGTTTACGTTACCGTTAGTACCCCAAGATGCACGGATCTTACCGAATGACATGATGCTTGGATCGATGTTGTCCTTGAAGAACTTCTCGTTAGAGAATGTCCAACCTGCTGAACCAGAGAAGAAGTAACCCCAACGGTTGTCCTTTGACAGCTTAGAAGAGTCGAATGCATCAGCACGGAAGTTACCCTGCAAGCTATAACGGTTGTCGTAGCTATAGAGAACACGACCGAAGTAAGACATGGCGCGAGTCATGTTTGGTACGCCACCAAAGTTCTTGGTAGTGTTATCATTACCGTTTACACAGTTCAGATAGCGGAAGTTAGGCTCGTATGACTTCAGAATGTCTGGACCAGATGCGCTAGCGTTTACACCATTAGAGTTGTACTGGCGGAATGACATACCGGCCATGGCGCCTACATTGTGCTTACCGAAGTCCTGGTTGTAGTTGATGAAGTTTTCCCACTGATACCAGGTAGAGTTGCTACTTGAACCTGAGATAGAGTAGTTGTCACCCTTGGTCTGAGCGTTCAGGTAGTAAGGATACTGCCAGTCAGAGCTGTTGCTGAATGACAAACGATAACCCAGACGAGAAGTGAAGGTAACCTGCTTGATAGGAGTGATGTTCATGAATACGGTACCGTTCACGTTTACACCTTCATTCTTACCCTCGGCGCGGTCGCGCTGTGAGAATGGGTTGGCACCAGCCAGACGTGTGTTGAAATAAGAGGTAGCATAGTAACCATTCTCATCACCGAACAAGGTGTAGTTTGAATTACCAGCCTGAATAGCGTTGTAGTAGTCTCTATACTGACCTAACATCTGGTTAGGAGAAGTCCAATACAGTGGAGTCAGTGGGTCGATCAACAGCAGCATCTCGAATGAAGAACCGTAACCGTTCTCAGATACACCGCGTGAAGCCCACTTCTCGATTGCAGTGTTAGTACCAATCTGCAACCAATCCTTAATCTTATAGTCGGCATTGATCTGAGCAGTCAGGCGCTCATACTTATCCTTGCTGCCCTTTACGATACCATCCTGATTTACATAGCTAGTGCTCAGGAAGTAAGAACCACGGTCGTTGCCACCCTGGAATGACAGGGTGTGTTGCTGTGCCCATGTGTCCTCGAAGTACTCCTTCATCCAGTCGGTGTTAGTGTTGGGGTTCCAACCGAATTGCTCTGTGGCACCTTTTAAATCTGACTCAACCTGAGCAGCACCGAGCTGCATAGTCATCCAATCCTTGAACTGAGAAGCGTTCAGGAGCTTACCAACGTGACCAAGACCCTGGTTGGTGAACTTAGCCTCGTAAGTGATAGTACCCTGGCCCTTGCTCTTGGCACCGCTCTTGGTGGTAATCAGTACAACACCGTTACCAGCCTCAGCACCATAGATGGCAGCCGAAGCAGCGTCCTTCAGAACTTCCATTGACTCAATCATTGAAGGATCGAGGTACTGGATGCTTGATACCTGCAGACCATCGACGATCAACAGAGGACCAACGTTGCTTGAGTTAGAAGAGTAACCACGTACGCGGATGTTAGCGCCTGCACCTGGCTTACCTGAACTGTTCAGAATCTGTACACCAGCAGCCTTACCCTGTAGAGCTGCGGCAGCGTCGGTGGTTGAACGGTGTTTCAGGTCCTCGGCCTTTACTGATGCAACAGCACCGGTCAAGTCTGATTTCTTCTGCACACCATAACCGATAACTACGATGTCATTCAGTGTCTGTGCATCTTCTTTAAGAGTAATGGAGAGGTTGTTTTTGCCAGCTACCTTTACAGTTTCGGTAGTGTAGCCAATGTAGCTGATAACCAGTGTGGCGTTGTTCTCGGCCTGAACACTGAAGTTACCATCGAAGTCTGTAATGACACCCGACTTTGATCCTTGTACTTTTACACTAGCACCAATGATCGGGTCGCCAGATACATCTTTCACCGTTCCCTTGATCAAGCTCTGAGCCAGCGCTCCCAGTGGGAACAAACAGAGCAGGAACAGTGCCATTAACGGCTTTTGGATTGATTTAAAATTCCACATAATTAATTTAATTAGTTAGATAATTGAATATGTTATTTGGCTGAATTCGTACTTTTAGGTTTCAATTTTCGGTTGCAAATATATTATAAATTTAACTCATTTAGTTTATTTTTTGTAACGTAGAGTTTGTAAAATTGTCAAATTGTCCAAAAATGTAACATTTGATAAAGTTCTGGTTACTTTTTAAATATATGGCCTTATTAAACGTTTACCTTTTTTTAAGTTTCTAATAAAATAAAAGGTGCTACGTTTTGTTGCGCAGCACCTTTTGAATATGTTTTGCTAACTGTTTGTCTATTGTATCTCAGTAGCTTCGGCATCTTCGATGATCACATCTGGCTCGTCGTAGTACTCTGGTTCGTCGTAAACCTTGGGCTCTTCGAATACCTGTGGCTCAGGTATGGGCTCGGTAGCAATTGTGGGCTCTGGTTGCTCTGGTGCAACGGTTGTTTCTACCTCAGGTTCCATCTCAGGCTCTAAGTCCTCGTCGGTTTTCTGCTCCAGTTTGGCGGCACCTTTGAAGCGGATGGCCAACAGGGCCATATCATCACGCTGTTCGAAGTCGCCGGCAAAGCGATGAACAGCGTCCAGCATGTTCTCGATAAACGGTTTGGGGCGAGGATCCAGTTTCATGGCCTGCAGTGCCGATCCTAACATGCGTTTCTCGTTAAATACGCGGTGCTCGGCATTCTTTACCTTAATCAGTCCTTCGGTATTCAGGAAAATCATGGTGCCTGGCAGCATCGTCATCTCCTGAGCCTCATAGGCATAGTTGGGTTCTTCGCCTATGGCCACATTCTGCTCTACAGGCAGGTGGTGTAGCTCGTTGCTTACCAATAGTGGAGCTGCATGACTGGCATTGCAGAAGTACAGTTTGCCATTATAAATGTCGAGTACACCAATAAACAGACGTATATCGATACCTTTGTTTTCCTTCTGTGCCAAAGCATTGTTGATGGCCGACATGATTTTGTCGGGCTGCGATTCGAAGGTGGCTGCTGTACGGAACTGTGCTTTGACGATGGTTGTGAGCAATGAGGCTTTGACACCTTCTACGCCTGATTCTCCTACACAGAAGAACAGTTTGCCGTCGCGTACACAGTAGTCCATCACACCGCTGCCTTCCATCTGGCCCATCTTAACGGCACTCCATAGGTCGAACGACTTATACTTGGGTAGCAGTCGTGGGGCAATCACACGCTGTATATTCTGGGCGATACGGAATTCTGAGGCTTCGCGCTCTTTCACTGCCGTATCGGCTTCCATGCGATCGTAGTCGTATTTTAAATCGTCGTAGGCAGCCTGTAGCTGATGCGCCATACGGCGACGGATGAGTGCATAGCCTAACAAACAGAGTATGACAATGGCAATACCGAAAGCAATCATAAACTGATACTTGCGATTTTTCTTGGCTTCCTGCTCTGTCATCTTCTCTACGGTCTTTACAATCACACCCTGCTCTTCCTGTTCTATCTTCTTCGACTTGTTAATAGCTTGACTTAATGCATTACTGATATTCAGGGCAACTTGGATGGCCGAGTCGCGTCGACCTGCCAACAGGTTAGTGCGGTATTTCTTCAGCACCAGGTTCTCGATGTTCTCCAACGAGTAATTCTGTGGCGTTTCGCCCATCATAGCATCCAGACTGCTATAGTGTTCAGCGGCTTCGTCCCAGCGGTTGGCGGCTGTCAGATAGTCGTTAGCGTCGATACGTCCCTTAGGCGTGTTGCTGTAATGGGTGCTTTGGAACTTTTCATAGGCCTTGGCTGCTTCTTCGGTTTGACCTAAGCCTTGCAGGGCTATGGCGTGATAGATATCGTAGCGGGCCAGCTGTCGGTCGATAAAGTCGGCATCAGCATCAGGTCGCTGTTCGTATTCGCTCAGTATCTGTCCAAAGCGGGTAGTCCATGTCAGGGCTTCCTGCCATTTCTTGGCATATATATAATTATAGGTAATATTGATGAGACCGGTGATACCATCTTTATAGACCACATCGTTGTGGAAGGTCTCAATATTTTCCTTATGGCGCTGGTATGCCTTATTAAAACCGTCGCTATTACCATCGGCTGTGCCTAATCCCTCCTGGCAACAACCTATATATATTAGTATGTTCAGGTAGTCGCTGGTACTGTCGCAGTGCAGTTCTTCCAGTTTGTTGGCCGCGGGTATGGCAGCATTCAGTCCCTCCTCGTAGTCACCTCTTACGGATAGCATGTTAGCCAGACGACTGGCCGACTTGGCATAGTAAGCCATCTCGTCGCTGCTGGTTGCGTTTTCAGCTGCATCGAGCGATGCTTTCCAATAGAACTCAGCCAGGCGCTGTCGTTTCATCTTGTCGCAGGCATAGCCTCGCCAATAGTATGCTTTGGTGGGGGTGATGCTGCCGGTGGTTTCTAAACTGTCAACCACCTTCAGCAGTTCAGGGTAGTTCTTGGTCTTCTGAGTGCTCTCAATCAATTTGTCGGCTTCACTCATCTGTCCGTTCTGCTCCTCATTGTTGCAGGCTGTCATCAGAATGCCTGCCATCACCATCAGGAATATCCAAATTTTTGTCTGTCTCATATACTGTTCCAGGTAATTGATGTTTCTGGATGCAAAGATACAAAAGAATTTTAAATAAACTCAAAAACAAGGTAAAAAAGTGCTTGTTAGGGGACGATGATACGCACACAAAAGTAAATGTAACTCTTTGAAAAAGGTATTTTCTGAAAACTGCGTACCTTTGCACCCAGAATAAACTGAAACATTGATGAAACGTATATTTACTCTGATTACAATTCTATGTGCGCTTGGCGCAGGAGCTCAGGGAGTAAAGCCATTGCCCTCGCTCCATACTGAAGGAAGATGGCTAGTTGACAAACATGGTAACCAAGTGGTGCTCCATGGTGTGATGGACACGCCGAATATGTACTTTAATGGCTGGCGCTGGGGCTCGCCCTGGGCTGATGACACCAATTACGATGCTAATGGTGCCAAAAAATGTCTGTCATTCTTCGAGACCCTGTTTGCTGGCATGGAACAAGCCAAATGCAATATTTTCCGCTTACATCTGGACCCCGCTTGGACTAACGATCCTTCTGACAGTTATGTTTATGCTGGCTCGACAGGGCAGGATGCCAGTGCCTCGGGTGAGGCTGATATCAAGAAGTTTAATCCCGACCGATTAGAAACGTTCCTACCTTCTTTATATCTAAAGTTAGCCGAGAAGGCCATGAACCATGGCCTGTTTGTGGTGATGCGCCCTCCCGGTGTGTGTCCACACAACTTGAAAGTGGGTGACTACTATCAGAAGTATCTGATAACCGTTTGGGATATTGTTACTAAGCAGAGTTATGTGCAAGAGCATGCTGGGCAGATTAGTATCGAGCTGGCTAACGAGCCTGTTAATATCAGGAATGCTAACAATCAGGACGATACAAAGGCCTTGCACGACTATTTTCAGCCTGTTGTAGATAAAATCCGTGAGAATGGTTTTACGGGTATCATCTGGGTGCCTGGTACAGGCTACCAGTCGAACTATCGCAGTTATGCCGAATACCCTATCGAGGGCGATAATATTGGTTATGCCGTACACGACTATCCCGGTTGGTATAACAGTAGCGATGATAACCCCGACCCCGACAATAAGATTTCCAGTTTCCATAATGCTGTGCCAGTGGTTGATACCAATCCTATTTTTATTAGCGAGGTTGACTGGAGTCCTATCAAGGAGCCAAAAGAGCCTGATACAAATGCTGATGGTACAGTAAAGCGTAACGAGTTTGGCGATATTGTGTATAAGAACCTTGGTACCTGGGCTACGGGTTCAACGTCAAAGTGGGGTAAAGCGTTCAAGGCCGTGCTCGACCATTTTGGCAACATCTCCATGACGCTTACCCATCCGCATGACTTCATGGATCTCGATGCACTCTATGGTCAAAACGTAGTAAAACCAGCATTCAATGGTAATCCTGAGGCTTGTGCTAAGGCTTGCTTCGACTGGTATGCCGAGTATTACCAAGTAAACTGGCCGCATGCCGACGACGAGGAAGAAACAGGCGATTCCTATACTGTTCAGGCGCTGAAGGCCGAACAAGAATCGTTCGACTTGATGATTGGTGACAAAACACCGATATCGTTGGAGTTGCTTTATGTCGACGGACATACCAAGGATATCTCGGGTGTTGCTACCTGTACTGTAGATAACCCTGCGGTAGCCGTGGTAAAGAATGGAATGCTCTGTGCGCTGGCCAGTGGCGAGACACAACTTAACGTAACTTATACCGATATTAAGGGTACTGAATGGAAGCGATCGTTTGCCGTCAAGGTTACAGGTCTTGATTTGGCCGATTTTACTGCTCTTAGCAGTCTGTCGGATGTTTCTGGTCAAACCTTTATGCTCCTGAATAAGGAAACACAGAAGGTGCTCTATGGTTCAGATGCCCAGAACTTAGGCTACGACGCTGCTTTGAAGGTTATCAACGACAAGGCTATTAACGGCTATATGTTTAAGGCCGAACCCATCTCTGGTCGTACAGATTGTTATCTGTTAAAGCTGATGCTGCTCAATGGTAACGAGTATATCATGTGGACTGAAAAGCCTGGTTATCTTAATTCGCAGGCTGTTTCTGGCTGGTGCAGTTTTGTACTTGGTCTGGAGGGTAATCAGTATGGCCAGGATATCCAGGATGGCGCTGTATGGGAAATCAAATACGTGGATGGTCAGGGCTTTACGCTTAAGAATATGGGAACAGGCAAGTATCTTAAAGATGCTGCTCCTGCCAAATACGATACTCCAGCCTATTTCGATTTCCTGAAGGCTGGCAGCACATCTGGTATCCGTACCGTGCAGCGTACCAACGACAACGACGCCGTTTACACACTGCAGGGAACCAAGATTGCCACTAGTGACCAGTGGGATACGTTGCCTCGTGGCATCTACATCGTTGGTGGAAAGAAAAAACTCAAATAATAACTTTATATCAACTCAATTAAAATGTATCAATCAACTTTAAAAACTTTCCTGTTGGCATCGGCATTGCTCATTCTGCCCGCCAGCATGTCGGCCCAGAAACGTAAGGCCGCTCCTAAGAAGGCTGCTACCGAACAGGTTGGCAAGCCAGATCCTAATTTCTACATTTTCCTGTGTTTCGGCCAGTCGAACATGGAGGGTAATGCCCGTCCCGAGGCGCAGGATTTGACCAGCCCTGGTCCACGCTTCCTCCTGATGCCCGCTGTCGACTTCCCCGAAAAGGGTCGTAAGATGGGTGAGTGGTGCGAGGCTTCGGCTCCTCTCTGTCGTCCAAACACCGGTCTGACTCCCGCCGACTGGTTCGGTCGTACTCTTGTGGCTTCACTGCCTGAGAATATTAAGATAGGTGTGATTCACGTGGCTATTGGTGGTATCGATATCAAGGGCTTCCTGCCTGATAGCATCCAGAACTACCTGAAGGTAGCTCCCAACTGGATGAAGGGTATGCTGGCTGCTTACGATAACAATCCCTACGAGCGTCTGGTTACACTGGCTAAGAAGGCTCAGAAGGATGGTGTTATCAAGGGTATCCTGATGCACCAGGGTGAGACCAATACTGGCGACCCCAAGTGGGCAGGTATGGTTAAGCAGGTTTATGATAACCTGTGTGGCGACCTGAACCTGAAGCCCGAGGAGGTGAACCTCTATGCCGGCAACATTGTTCAGGCCGATGGTAAGGGGGTATGTATCGGTTGTAAGAAGCAGATTGATGAACTGCCTCTTACCCTCCACACCTCGCAGGTCATCTCTTCGGATGGCTGTACCAATGGTCCAGACCGTCTGCACTTCGATGCCGCTGGCTATCGTGAGTTAGGTTGCCGTTATGGCGAGGCTGTAGCCCGTCACCTAGGTTACGAGCCCAAGCGTCCCTATATCGAGATGCCTAAGCAGATTGAGGTTCCTGCCGATGCTTTCATTGCCGAGACAACCGTTCCTGGCAACGAGTTCCCCAAGGTAGATAAGGAAGGTCGTGCATATTTCCGTATCGCAGCTCCCGAGGCCCGTAAGGTAGTGCTCGATATCTGCAACAAGAAATACGACATGCAGCGCGATGGTAAGGGCAACTTCATGGCTGTTACCGATCCCCTGCCCGTTGGTTTCCACTATTATTTCATGAATATCAACGGTGTAAACTTCATCGATCCTTCAACCGAGACCTTCTTCGGCTGCAACCGCGAGGCCGGTGGTATCGAGATTCCCGAGGGGGCTGAGGGCGACTACTACCGTCCACAGCAGGGTGTGCCCGCTGGTCAGGTTCGTAGCATCTATTACTATAGCAACGAGCAGAAGACCTGGCGTCACGCTATGGTTTATACCCCAGCTGAATACGAGTTGGCCAAGAATGCTAAGAAGCGTTACCCCGTACTCTACCTGCAGCATGGCATGGGTGAGGACGAGACTGGCTGGAGCAAGCAGGGCCACATGCAGCACATCATGGACAACGCCATTGCCAAAGGCGAGGCCGTACCTATGATTGTGGTCATGGAGAGTGGCGATATCAAGGCTCCATTCGGTGGTGGTAACAATCAGGCTGGTCGCAGCGCCTATGGTGCTTCGTTCTATCCTGTACTGCTGAACGACCTTATTCCTTATATTGATAATAACTACCGCACTAAGAGCGATCGCGAGAACCGTGCTATGGCTGGTTTGTCATGGGGGGGGCATCAGACTTTCGATGTTGTACTGACCAATCTTGATAAGTTTGCTTGGCTCGGAACCTTCAGCGGTGCTATCTTCGGTCTCGATGTCAAGACAGCCTACGATGGTGTGTTTGCCAACGCCGACGAGTTCAATAAGAAGATACATTATATGTATATGAACTGGGGCGAGGAAGATTTCATCAAGAGCGGCGATATCGTTAAGCAGTTGCGTGAGTTGGGTATCAAGGTAGATTCAAACGAGTCGAAGGGTACCGCCCACGAGTGGCTCACCTGGCGCCGTGGTCTCAACGAGTTTATCCCACATCTGTTCAAAAAATAGCCAAATTCCCCAAACCTAACATTGCGCCCCTCCCGAATCACATCGAGAGGGGCGCTTATTATGGTTATAAAGAAAAATGCGGAAATTAACCGTGTTTTGGACAAAAATGGCAGAGGATAGGACTGCTATTATTTTTAAAAGACAGATATTTGCAACCAGAATTCCACATTCACCAACTCGTAAATTCAACACTATACTTATTACTTAATATTTAATTATTAACACATTAACTAATTAACATTATGTACAAACGCGAAAGAAAAGTCTCGAAGACGATGTGTTCTTCGCTATTACTACTTTCTGCTGGTGCAATGACATTCGGTTCTCCAGTCAGTGTTCTAGCTAACTCAGTTTCCCAACCGTTGACAGAGGTAACATCTGTTCAACAGCAAAAAAAGGTGATCATTACCGTCGTTGATGGCCAGAATGAGCCGGTTGTTGGCGCCAGTGTGATGATGATGTCTTCTAAAACAGGTGTCATTACCGATATTAACGGCCGGTGCGACATCGATGCAGCTTCTGGCGACGAGATACGAGTGTCGTCTATTGGCTATGTTGCCCAAACCATTAAACTCGGTAAAGGTGGCTCGCAGCGAATCGTACTCCTGGAGGATAAACAACTCCTGGATGAGGTGGTTGTGGTAGGTTATGGTACGATGCGTAAGTCCGACCTTACAGGTTCGTCTTCTACGACCAAGGGCTCTGAAATCTTGAAAATGCAGGGTTTCAATGCCTTGGAAGGTTTAAAAGGTAAGGCTGCGGGTGTAAACATCTTTAATAACACCGGTCAGCCTGGTGGCGAGATGCGTGTTATTATCCGTGGTATCTCAACTATCAATGCCTCTTCTAGTCCATTGTATATCGTAGATGGTGTTGCCATGACTGATTTCCAGTTCCTCAACCCTAATGATATCGAGAGTATCGAGGTGCTTAAAGATGCCTCTTCGGCGGCTATCTATGGTGCCCGTGGTGCCAATGGTGTTATCATGGTAACCACCAAACGTGGTAATGCCGGTAAGGGAGCGCACATCAAGTATGATGGCTCTTTTTCGGTAAGCAGTATGGCCCGAAAGATGGATGTCATGAATGCTTCTGAGTGGATGAGCGCTTTCAAGCAAGGTCTTGAGAATGCTAATCAGTTCCAGGGCATGAACTTTGATACCGATCTGTCGAAGATATTCACCGATACCCGTTATTTTGATAGCAATGGTAATCCGCTTTATGATACCGATTGGCAGGACGAGTGTTCTCGTGTAGCCGTATCTCATAATCATGAGTTGAGTATCCAACGCTCTGGCGAGAATGGCTCTTCGGTGGGTGCATTCCTTAACTTTACCGATCAGCAGGGTATTCTTCTCAATACTTATTATAAGCGTGTAAATGCAAAACTGGCCTACGATGATAACCCAACTAAGTGGCTTTCTACAGGATTGAATCTGTTGGTGAACCACTCATGGGGTAATCATACCTCCGACAATCCCTATGGACAGGGTGCTCTGCGCACGATGATTGAGCAGTTGCCTTGGTTGCCTGTACAGCTTAATGGTGAGTATGTACAGAATAACATGATTAATACAACAGGTATACTTAAAGATAAGGATAACCCCAATAGTGGTTATCAGACATTCTCTCCCGAGGGTGTTGCCAACCCAGTAGAGTTGCTTGAGCGTGTACAGGTTATACAGTATAAGACTCAGATCTTCGGAAATGCTGCTCTTACTTTCCACCTTGCAAAGGGATTGGATTTGAGAACCCAGTTAGGTATCGACTACCATAATAACCGCAGTAAGGGATATACACCTTTCCAACCACATCAGCTTATCGACCAAGGTGCCTCTCAGGGTGCAGCTTCTGCAGGTAACTCAAACTCACTTTATTGGCAGGAAGAAACCTATCTTACTTATGTAAACGACTTTGGGAAACATCATCTGAATGCCATGGCTGGTGCTTCTTGGCAGGCACGCAAATATGATTATTTCGGTGCTTCCGACAATACCTTTACCGACGATTACTATGGCTACTATAACCTAGGTTCTGGCACATTGAAGCCATCTGTTGGCTCCGACTACGATAAGTGGGCCATGAACTCATACTTCTTACGCTTGGCCTATAACTACAATAATACCTATATGGCTACTGTAACGGGTCGTTATGATGGTTCTTCTAAGTTTGGCCAGAACAACAAGTATGCTTTCTTCCCATCAGTGGGCTTAGGATGGTTAGCCTCGAACGAGAGTTTTTTGAAGGATATTGAGACCATCAGCAAGTTAAAGCTTCATACCTCATTTGGTATGACGGGTAACTCTGAGATTGGTACCTATCGTTCTCTGGCTACTGTCAGTCAGTCAACCACTATCTTAGGTGGTAAGATGGTAACCGTTTCTTATCTTGACAATATGCCTAATGCCAACCTGAAGTGGGAGAAGACAGCACAGTGGGATTTAGGCATCGAACTGGGTTTATTCAAGAATCGTTTGAATTTTGACATCTCTTACTACTATAAGTACACCTCTGATCTGCTCTTGAATCGTCCTGTTCCCGAGTCAACAGGTTATTCTTCGATTATGGACAACATTGGTGCCGTATCTAACCACGGTTTTGATATTCTGGTAACAGCTTATCCTATTCAGACTAAAGACTTCCAGTGGACCTCTACTTTGAACCTGGGCTTTAATAAGAATAAGGTGGAGAAACTCGATGAGGGTGCTTCTGTTGATCCAGTCAGCGGAAAACGTCAGATTCTTACAGATGGCTTTGTAGGTTACGATATGCTTATCCGCGAAGGCGAAGCGCTTTCTACTTTCTATGGTTACAAGCGCGCTGGTATCTACGATGGTCACCCCGAGAACTGGGATGCCAGTACGATGAATATCCCATCTATTGTAGGCGAAAAGGTTACTTATAAGCAGCGTGAGATATTGGGTAATGGTCTGCCTGATTGGACAGGTTCTTTCATCAATACCTTCAACTACAAGAATTTCGACTTTACGCTTGATCTTCAGTTCTCAATGGGTGCAGATATTATGCAGGAGTACTATCACTCTACCTTGGCTCGTTTCCTTACCAATGGTCTCGATCGTTTATACGAGGAGGCTTGGCATCCAGTAAACAATCCCAATGGGGTAGAGCAGGCCTTGCGTTTGAATAACTTCGGTATGGGCGCCAACAATCAGGCCGATTCCGACTGGGTTTGTGATGGTTCTTACTTGCGTTTTAATCTCTTGCAACTTGGTTATACCTTCTCTGGTTCTGCTTGCCGAACTCTTGGTATTTCAGCTTTGCGCCTGTATGCTAACCTGAACAACTTCTGGCTCATCTGCTCCGACGATTATAAGGGTTACGATCCAGATAACTCAACACGTCTGGGTAGTAATAACTGGGGTGCCAACCGTCAGTTCTTCTCTTATCCTCGTCCAAAAACGTTCTCTTTTGGTGTTAATGTAACTTTCTAAACAACTTATTGTAACTGTTTTATGAAAACAATAAAATATATCATATATGGAATGATGGCAAGTGCCACATTTGGTCTTACTTCTTGTGACGAATTCCTGGAAGAAAAGCCACTGGATCAGAAATCGTCAAGCCAGTTCTGGCAGTCAAAGGAAGATGCGCAGACAGGTGTTGATGCGCTTTATTTCGGTGGCGTACCTTATTTGAATCAGAATGGTGGTGGTTGGCAGCCCAAAGCCACGATGTACGGTGGTATTATCTCAGGTTTGTTCTACGACGACCATGGCGACTCACAGTTGGCCGAAGCTGCGAAGGCATGTACCTATACCTTGGAGAAGTTTTCCAGTCCTGCCATGTCATTGTGGCATGAGTTCTACAAAGGTATCTCCCGTGCCAATTTCGTGTTGGCCAATGTGCCCAAGATGACCGATGTGCTCGATCAGGCTACTATCGACAACTATGTGGCCGAGGGTAAATTCTTCCGTGCTTATGCCTATTTCTATTTAGTAAAGGAGTTTGGCGATGTGCCTTATGTGGATGAGCCATACACATCTACCGATGGCATGTTCAAAGAGCGTAACTCTGCAGCCGAAGTATATCAGCATATCATCGACGACCTGACTGATATCGCTACGGGAACGGCACTTCCCAACAAGTCGTTCTACGATAATGGCTGTCGTGTAACCCGTGCTATGGCACAAACCCTTCTGGCTCAGGTATATCTTCAGCGTGCTGGTTTCCCCATGAATGGTGGTGCCGAAGATTATAAAAAGGCAGCCCAGATGGCCGAGATGGTGATTGATGGTGGTACTGCTGTACTGGAGCAGGCAAATGGCAGTTCCGACGATCTGAACTCGGCTTATAATGTGATTAAGACCTCTAAGACTTCTAAGGAAATCATCTTTGCTAAGGAGTACGATTATTCAAATAATAATATAGGTAACGGGTATGTTAATCTCAGTATCGGTTCCGACGCTACCACCTGGAAGGATGCCAATGGTAATCAGGTGTTCAGCATGAACGTGTTACATAAGGCCTACCATCCATGTGATATGATTTTCAAGAGTTATGCTCCCGAGGATATCAGAAGTCACGAGAAGCAGTTCTTCTTCAATACCTATACTGATAAGACTGGTGTGGAGCATACGCTCAACTATACTGGTATCTGGTCGTGGTTTGATGAGGATGCCATCATTAAGAATCATGGTGGCGACAATAATATCCCTACCATGCGTTTTGCCGAGGTGCTGCTGATAGCTGCCGAAGGCTATGCCCGTACAGGCAATACCGCCAAAGCACAGGAGTATCTGAATCAGGTGCGTAAACGTGCTGGTTTGACTGCCGAGACAGCAACTGGCGATGAACTTGTTACAGCTATCTTGACAGAACGTCTGCACGAGTTCCCTGTTGAATTCAAAGTATGGGATGATATCCGTCGTACTCGTTTGTATCCAGAAGCTGCTGGCGATTATTCTGGAAAACTCAATTGGGTTGCGCTCTCAGGTGCGAAGATCCAGAATAAACCTGTAGATAATGTTAAGATTGGTGCTATTCCTGAGTGGGTTCTCCTTTGGCCTATCCCACAGGATGAAATTCAACACAATCCTTCTCTTACACAGAATCCTGGTTGGGAGTAAATAAAAAAGCGATAGCCTATATCACTATAGGCTATCGCAACTTTTTTTTATTTATGAATGTTTTTGAGCAGGTTCAATTTTCCATCATCTATCAGTTTTAGTATCAGCTCACCAAACAAGGTGTTTTGCCAGGCAAACCAGTGGCGACTGTAATTGGCAGCATTGTCCTTGTTGAACGACTCGTGCATAAAGCCTGTGCCGGCATCGGTATCAACCAGCATCTGCAGGCACTGCTTAATCTCCTGGTCGTCGGTGCTGGTAAAGGCACGCATCATAATCGACATGGGCCATACCATATCGTAGCCTACATGAGGTCCACCGATACCTTCGCCGGCCTTACCACGGAAGAAGTAAGGGTTATCCTCGCTCCATACAAACTTACGGGTGTTCTGATAGATAGGGTCGTTTACATCCACATCACCTAAGTAAGCCATTGCCAGCAAACTGGGCACGTTAGCATCGTCCATCAGGTGCTGGTTACCAAAGCCATCCACCTCAAAGGCATAAATCTTACCATATTTAGGATGGTTATAGATAGCGTACTGCTGCAGGGCGGCGCTCACCTCGTTGGCTAAGGTTGTGCACTCGTTGGCAGTCTTGGTGTCGTTGTTCACCTTGGTCAGGATATCAGCAGCCTTACGCAGTGATGTTACGGCAAAGAAGTTTGATGGGATGAGGAAGGGGAACACCGTAGCATCGTCGCTGGGACGGAAGATAGAGGCTATCAGACCTACTGGCTTTACGGGGTTTCCATAACCACCATGACTCACGGTATCGTACTGCTGGGCTGTGGTACGCTGGAAGCGGTATGGACCATGCCCGTTTTTGCGCTGCTGTTCACGGAAAGTCTTCAGAATCTTACCGATGGCCTCCTGCCACAGGCCGCCAAAAATGCTGTCGTCGCCAGTTACCTGCCAGTAGTAATAGGCCAGTCGCAGGGGATAGCACAGCGAGTCGATCTCGTACTTGCGCTCATGCAGGTTGGGATTCATCGTGGTGTGGTCGCTGGCCCATTCGCTGCCTGTTGGTCCCATGTTAAAGGCGTTGGCATAGGGGTCGATGCAGATACACTTCAACTGGCGCAGGATGGTACCTCGTACCATTTTTCTGATTTTCTTGTCTTTCTTGGCAAACTGTACGTAAGGCCATACCTGGGCACCCGAATCGCGCAGCCACATGGCGTGAATGTCGCCTGTATATACAAAGGTGTCGTCGTCGCCCTCAGCATCCGAGTAGTGTACGGTGGTGTCGAGCGTGTTCGGAAAACAGTTCTCGAACATCCATGCTAAGTATGGAGCGTCCTTCAGCATCTTTTTTACCTCGGCAATCTTCTTTTCGATGGTGTCTGAGTAAAACAGTCGCTCTTTGGCGGCGGGTCTGCGAGATACTTTTGTGTTGTCGGCTGGAGCGGCAATCGTTTTGCTCCAGTCTTCTATCCCGTCGGCCATAACAGGCACCGATAGCCCTGCCAACAGGATGGTGGTGAGTAATGTACGTCTGTTCATTTTTGTTCTGTTTTAAATGTTTTAATTAGTCGTTTGCAAAGATACTAATTATAAATAAGCTCCTTGTCGTAATTCCTGTCAAATCAGTATGTTGTACAATAATTGCAGAAACGAGGACATTGTTTCGTTTCTTTCTGTCTACCTTTGCCACACGAAAATAATTAAAACCGTAAAGTGATGAAGAAAACTCTAACATTACTCGTCTGCCTGTTCATTTCAGGACAACTCGTACAGGCTGAAAATCTAACCGGAAAGGTGAATCCTTTTATCGGAACAACAACTCTATGGAGCCCAGCCGATCTGGGATATACGCGCACAGAAACTAAACGTGCTTGGGGAGCTGAGTCATTTCCTGGCTCAGCCTTACCCAATGCCATGGTACAGCTCACTCCTGTTACCATGTATCCTTCAGGCTCAGGTTATCAGTACGAAGACCATCAGATATATGGTTTCGCTCACACCTGTAAGGGGCATTGGAATCTTCTCCATCTGCCCATCATGCCTGCAACTGGTAGGTTCTATCCTGATAATTTCTGCTCATGGTTCAGTCATGCCAACGAGTCGGCTCATCCTGGCTACTATCAGGTGTATCTCGACCGTTATCATGTAAATGCCGAACTCACCTCAACCCTGCGTTGTGGCTTCCATCGTTATACCTTCCGTGCCGATGATGAGAAACGTCTGATAGTAGATATCACACGTAGCAACAATCGTCCCCGCAAGTGGCAAATCGAGAAGTCGGGTGCCAACACCTTCCAGGGGTTCCAGGATGGCGAGGGTCGTATCTACTTCTATGCCGTAGCCAATCACGATGTGAGCGAGGTAAGCATCCAGAAGGATTTCCGCCATCAGATAGCTGTGGTCGACTTCCTAAATAATAAAGGATCGCGCGCGTTGGAGCTCAAAATCGGTTTCTCGTTTGTAAGCATTGCCAATGCCAAGCAGAACCTCGAGGCCGAGATGCTGAACAAGAGCTTTGAGCAGGTACGCCAGGAGGCTGATAACACCTGGAACAGGCAGCTGGGACATATCCAGGTCGAGGGTGGAACCCAGAAGCAGCAAACCATGTTCTACTCTACGCTCTACCGTGCCTTCCTTTGGCCTGCCTTGCGCAGCGATGTGAATGGTGAGTATACCGACGAGCAGGGCCGTGTTTGTAAGGCCGACTTCCGTTACTATACCAATCCCTCTTTCTGGGATACCTATCGTAACAAGCTCATTCTGTTAGGTATGATTAACCCCGATGTGGCTACCGATATCATCAAGTCGATTATCGATAAAGGCGAGAAAGCCGGTGGTTATATGCCAACCTTCTTCCATGGCGACCATGCCTCTACCTTTGTGGCAGGTTCATGGCTGCGTGGTATCAAGGGATTCGACTTACAGCGTGCCTATATGCTCCTGCTCAAGAATGCTACCGTTCCAGGTCGTGGCGGTCGCCCTTGGCTCGAGGAGTATCTGAAACAGGGCTGGATAGCCGAGAAGGATACCACCAACGTGCCTACATGGGACGAGTATAAGGCCTCTGTTACCAAAACCCAGGAGTATGCCTACGACGATTATGCCACAGCCCTGGTTGCCCGCGAGTTGAAAGATAAGAAAAACTACCAACTACTGATGCAACACTCGCAGAATTACAAGAACCTGTTTGATGCGTCAACAGGTTTCTGGCGTGGCAGAATTGCTGATGGCTCATGGATTAAGGACTTTGATCCCTGGTACCCCTATTATGCCTATATGTACCGTGAGGCCGATGCCTGGAACTCGCTGTTCTTTGCCCCGCACGATCCTGAGGGTATGGTGGCGCTCTATCCATCTAAGAAGGCTGTTGAGCTGAAACTCGATTCGCTGTTTACCCAGCCCAATCATGGCTACGAGGCCTGGAATCTTACAGGTTTCTTAGGCACCTACTGTCATGGTAACCAGCCTGGACATAGCATCCCCTATACCTATTATTTTGCTGATAAGCAGGAAAAGGCCCAGGTGGTGATTGATTCGCTGCTGAATCATTACTATGGTATGGGCGAAGAGGGATTGGCTTATGCAGGTATGGACGATGCCGGTGAGATGTCGTCGTGGTATGTACTCAATGCCATCGGCATCTATACCTATTCGCCAGCCGATCCGCAGTATATCGTGACTGTGCCACTGTTCAATAAGGTTAGCTTCACCTTGGGCACCACTGGTAACACCTTTACTATCCGCCGCGAGGGTACTGGTCGTAAAATCAGCAAGATAACAGTGGGGGGTAAGCCGCTTAAAGGCTGGTTTGTGCCTCACGCCCAACTGGCAAAAGGTGCCGAAATGCTAATAAAAACCGAATAAGCAATTAAACTGTTCTATAACTAAAATTACATTCAATCTAAAGTTTTACTAAATGAAAAAAGTAAATTTCAACTATTCCAGATTCATCTGGCAAAGTTTTATGGGAGTAGCCTTATGCGTAGGCAGTCCTTCCGTGGCTCTTGCCAATGGTGTCTCAGTGGCTGCTACTAACAATGTACAGCAAACCACTGTCAGGGGCACAGTTGTTGATGCATCGGGAGAGCCTATGATCGGTGTAACGGTCACGGTTAAGGGTTCGTCCTCGGGTACCGTTACTGGCCTTGATGGTAGCTTCTCGCTGAACTGCAAACCAACTGATGTCTTGGTCTTCTCGTATGTAGGCTATGTAAACCAGGAACTGCGTGCCAATGCCAACCTGAGTCGTATTGTACTGAAGGAAGACAATGCCATCCTCGACGAGGTGGTGGTGATTGGTTATGGCACCACTACTCGTAAAAGTGCTGTGGGTGCTGTAGATCAGGTACGTTCCGACCTGTTAGAGAATCGGCCTGTAGCCAATGTTACACAGGCTTTGCAGGGTGCAGCACCAAACGTTATCATCCAGCGTAAGAACTACAACCCTAATGCCCAGAACAACAACTTTAATATTCGAGGCATCAGCACGCTGAACGATAACAGTCCGCTCTTTGTGATTGATGGATTGGTTACCGATTACGATAACTTCAACCGTCTGAATCCAAATGATATCGAGAATATCTCTATTCTGAAAGATGCCGGTACTGCCGCAATCTATGGTTCACGTTCGGCCAATGGCGTTGTGCTCGTTACTACCAAGAAGGGTAAGAACAACGAGCGCACCAGTATCCGACTGAATGGTATGGTAGGTTGGGAAGATCCCCATATTCTGTTCACCCCTGTTACCGGTTACCAGAATGCCGTGCTGCGTAACATGGCCGAGACCAATGTGGGTAACGCCCCCGTTTACAGTCAGGACCAGATTCTCGACTTCTACGCCCATCAGGACGAGGAGCGCTGGGCGCTGAACGAGATCTTCCAGACAGCCATGCAGCAGAACTACAATATCAGCATCAGCGGTGGTAGCGATAAAACAACCTATATGGTTTCTGCCGGCTATTTTGATCAGGGCAGCAACTATGTGAGCAACCAGAAGTTCGGTTTGCAGCGTTATAACTTCCGTACTAACCTGGTTACCGAGTTGGGCCGCCTGAAGCTTACTGCTACACTGGCCTATACCCGCACCGACAGTAAGAACACCACTGGTAGCAGCTTGGAGATTGATGCCAGTCGTGTGCCCAGCAGCTATATCTATAAGATGAAGTCGGCCGATGGTCGCTATCTGCTTAACGATGTATGGGGCGAGTTCAACCCACTGGGCCAGCTTGAGTCGGGTGGTTTCGATAAGTATCGTACCAATGCCGTTACAGCCAGCGTTACTGGTGAGCTCAAGATTATCGACGGCTTGAAACTGCGTGGTGTGTTTGGTGCCGATGTAGTAGGCAACAACCGCTACTCACGTAACATGCCCTCTTACTACTATGCTGGTGAGGATGCTACTGAGCCCCGTCCACGCAAGGATTCAGATTTCAAAACCAGCAACTGGAATGCCGACAACTACCGTCTGAACACCCAGATCCTGTTGGATTACAACAAGACCTTCGGTATCCATACCGTAAACGGATTGTTTGGTGCCACCAACGAGTCGTACACCTGGTATAACAACGAAATCTGGAAGAACTACGTGGATCCCGATTTAGGAACCTCAACCAGCATCACCACTGGCGAAGTTGGTAACATCGGCGGTGCTACCACAGTAGATAGCTCTGGTCAGACCAGCATCACCTCACTGTTAGGTCGTATCGGCTACAACTACAACGAGCGTTACTATGCTGAGTTCGACTTCCGTTACGATGGTAGCTCAAAGTTCCATAAGGATTACCGCTGGGGTTTCTTCCCCTCATTGTCGTTAGGCTGGCGCATCAGCGAGGAGCCTTTTATGGAGAAATATCGCGAAAAGGTGGGCGACCTGAAGATCCGTGGTTCATACGGTATCCTGGGTAGTCAGGCTGTAGGCGACTACGACCGCTATACCCGCTATAGCGTTAGCTCTACCACCTATGCTTATAACAATCAGGCCGTAGCCGGTGCCGGATTCAACCTCGGACTGAAGGACTTGACCTGGGAACGTACCAACACTTTCAATATAGGTTTCGATGCCTCGTTCTTGCATAATGCCCTGAACATCACCTTCGATTACTACACCAAGCGCACCAAGGACATCCTTATGAAGCCCTTGCAGCCCAGTGTATTCGGCACCACCATGCCAAGTACCAATATCGGTGAGATGTCGAACGATGGATGGGAACTCTCTATTAACTACCGCTTGAAGACCGGCGATATGAAGCACAACTTCTATTTCAATATCGGCGACTCAAAGAATAAGGTTACTAAATTCCCTGGTAACGAGCAGATTAGTGGTGTAGATGAGATCTATAAGATTATCCGCGTTGGCGAGGCGCTCAACTCTTACTATGCATGGCAGGTTGAGGGCATCTTCCAGAGCTACGATGAGATTAAGAACTCAGCTCTGCCTCTTGGCGCCGAGGTGGCTCCTGGCGACCTGAAGTTCAAGGATCAGAATGGCGACAACGTCATCGACTCTAACGACCGTGTCATCGTAGGTAACGCCTTCCCACGTTACACCTTCGGATTCACCTACCGCTTTGAGTGGAAGGGCTTCGACTTCAGTATGTTCTGGCAGGGTGTAGGCAAGCGCTCGCAGATGTTGCGTGGCGAGTTGCTCGAGCCATACCATTCAAACTATTCTTACGTGATGTACAAACATCAGCTTGATTTCTGGACCCCAACTAACACAGATGCTAAATATCCACGTCTGGCAGCACAAGGCTCGGCCTCAGATACCAATAACTGGGGGCGCCCGTCAGACATCTTCGTGCTCGATGCCAAGTATGCGCGCTTAAAGAACCTCGCCATCGGTTATTCTCTGCCTAAGAAGTGGATCGACCCCATGGGTCTGCAGAAACTCCGTGTATATGTTACTGGTCAGGATCTGCTTACACTTACCAAGAACTCGTTCATCGATCCTGAGTCGTCAGAGTTCGGTTCAAATATGAACTCAGGTGGTGGTAACAGTGGTCGTAACTATCCTATGCTTCAGTACTATGGCTTTGGTTTCGATGTAGAATTTTAATGATTAAGTATCTTATGAAAATGAAAATCAAGAAATATATCTATCTGTTTGCTGCTGTGGGCGGACTTACGCTTACAGCCTGCAACGGCATGGAGAATGCCCCTGGCAATCAGTTTACCGATGCAAACTTCTGGGACTCTCCCGACAGAGCGCAGTACGTGGTAAACATGGCCTATGCACAGATGTATAATGCCGGCAAAATGTGGCGCGACGAGTCGCTTAGCGATAACATGATCGACGGTCGTTCTACTACCGACCAGCGCCTGATGCGTATGGGGCAGGCCACACCTACCACTGGTATTTTTGCCAGTGAGTGGTCCGATCTGTATGGTGGCATCAAAACCTGTCATGTGTTCCTCGATAATATCGATGCCATCACTAACCTCGATGCAGCCAAGAAGGCTCGTATGATTGCCGAGATACGCTTTGTACGTGCCTATATCTACTTCCGACTCACCAACTTCTATGGCGATATTCCTTTCTTTACTAAGGATATCACTGTGGACGAGTCGAACACCATCGGTCGTACCTCGCATGCCGAAGTGATGGCGTTCATTCATCAGGAATTGAACGATATCATCGGCGATCTGCCCTCACGCAACGACCTGCCCGAGAGCGAGAACGGAAAGATTACCAAGGGTGCTGTGGTAGCCCTGCAGGCCCGTGCCTATCTGATGGATAGCGATTGGAGCAACGTGCAGAAATACTGCGAGATGCTTATCAATCAGCCCGAGACTTACGGCTCGTATGCTCTGTTCCCCAGCTATCGTGGACTGTTTGAGGAGGACAATGAGTATAACCAGGAGGTAATCCTGGATCGTGCCTATGTTCGCAACCTGCTTACCTGGGGCGAGATTCTCGACATGGTGCCCCTGAGCAAGGGTGGTCGTGTGGCCGACCGTGTGCCTCAGCAGTCGTTGGTTGACAGTTATCTCACCCTGAATGGTTATACCATCGATGAGGCAGGTACCGATTACGATCCTAACCATCCTTACGACAACCGCGACCCACGTCTGGCTGCTACCGTTATCTATGATAACTACGACTGGAGCGCCAATGTGGCTGATGGCTCAAAGGGCGAGGTGATCCATATCGATCCTGCTGGCGATAACACCGTTGATACCTATATCGGAACAGGCAGCAATACCACTGCTACTGGTTACTATACCCGTAAGTGGTTTGCCCCACAGGCTACTGGCGACATGAGCTCGGGTCTGAACATCATCATGTTCCGCTATGCCGATATCCTGCTCATGTGGGCTGAGGCTAAGCTCGAGCAGAACCAGATGACGGCCGATGTATGGAACAGCACCGTACGTGCCATCCGTCAGCGTGCTGGCTTCAAGACAGCTAAGGCTCTTAACTTCCCTGCCGATAAGTCGCAGACCGAACTTCGTCAGATTCTGCGCAACGAGCGCCGCTGCGAGTTGGCCCTCGAAGGTTTGCGTTGGTACGACATCAAGCGCTGGAAGGCTGGTTCAGAGTATCTCACCCAGCAGGTTCGTGGCGCCAGCTTTACACACGACATCCCCTGGAAGTTTGCGTTCGATGAGAACCGCGACTACCTCTGGGCTGTTCCTCAGAGTCAGATCGACCTCAATCCTAACTTAGGCCAGAATCCTGGCTACGGCAAGTAATCCATATCATCAATAAGTATTATTAGTAAAAACCAAAAAGAAACAATTAACTATGAATAAGAATATTATTAAGGCATTCGCGCTGTTTGGCGCCGTGTTCAGCATGTCAGCCTGCACCTCCGACATGGAGTTCAAGGATAGTCAGGTATCAGCCATCACCCAGCTCTACGAGCCTGCCGATGGCAAGAGTGTAACCCTTCAGGCTTCAGCCACCGCCTCTACTTTCTTCGAGTGGGAGGCAGCCAAGGCCGAGGATAGTGGCTCGCCCCTTTACGAGGTGGTGTTCTACAAGGATGGCGAGAGTACACCTATCTATAAGGTGCTCTCTGATAAGAATGGTATGATGAACAGTGCCACCATCACCCACAAAACCCTGAACAAGGTAGCCGCTGCTGCTGGTTTCAAGAGTGGCGCCAGTGGCACGGTTAGCTGGTCAATCATTGCCTCTCGTGGTTTGAATCAGGCCGAGGCAACCGTTAAGCACCAGTTGAACATCACTTCGCTCGAGGGCTTCGACGAGATTCCTTCATCGCTCTTCATCATGGGCGAGGGTGCCGAGAACGGTGCTGCTTTCTCATCACCCGAACAGGGCGTTTACGAGATCTTTACCAAGCTCGAGGGTGGCAAGAGCTACCAGTTCTGCAGCAACAACAAGGGCGATGGCACCATCTATTCGCTCGATGGCTTAAAACTGCGCGAGGGTGGCTCAACCGTAGCACCAGCTACAGGCATCTACCGTCTGGTACTCGATTTCAATGTGGCTTCGGCTACCATCCGCGAAATCAAGAGTCTCGGTTTGTTCTTCTGTCCTAACAACAATATCATGTTCGATCTTCCTTACGCTGGCAACGGCGAGTTCTCAGGTGTAGGTGTGGTAGCCTTCAAGCAGGAGGGCTGGGGCCGCGACGAGCGTTATAAGTTCCTGATGGAGTATGCCGACGGCTCCAAGCAGTACTGGGGCACCAAGAATGGCACCGACTCACGCCCTGGTGGTCTGGCTATGGACGATCCTTACTATTACATCATGGAAACTGGCAACAACCAGTGGGACGACAAGTGGAAGTTTGATGGCGACTTCGATGGTGGTTCGGATGGTCCTCACCCTGGCGTAAAGACCCGCATTACCGTGCTCTTCCATGGTGCCAACTATACCCACCATGTTGAGCTGGCTGATTAAACTGTAAGTTCTAACTTATGCATAACATATTAAAAGTTTTCTTCGTACCGCTTCTCTGCAGCCTTGTACTGCAGGGTTGCGGTTCTTCATCTTCGTCCGAGGATGATCCAGCGCCTGCGCCACAGCCTGAGCAGACGAACTGGAAACAGGTGGCCGAACAGGCTACACAGGCTTTAGTAACTCACTTCTGGAACGGTCGCGAGGGCTACTTCAACTCGTTGCCCGATGTGGCCGACACCCAGCAAAACCAGTACTGGCCCCAGGCGCATGCCATGGATGTGGTGATTGATGCCTATCTGCGTACTGGTAGTGCCGGCTATCGCGACTTGTTTGATAAGTGGCACGAGGGCATCAAGAAAAAGGCTGGTAACAGCTATTTCAACGATTTCTACGACGACGAGGAGTGGATTTGTTTGACGATGCTCCGCCTGTACGACTGCACCAAGGAACAGAAGTACCTGGATACCGCCCAGTTGCTGTGGAACGACATCCAGAATGCCTGGAACACCAAGTACTGCGGTGGTGGCATGGCATGGCGTAAAAGTCAGCCTTGGAGCAAGAATGCCTGCAGCAATGGTCCTGCCGGCATCATTGCTGCCCGTATGTACAATATCCTTCACAAGGCATCTGATTTAGACCTGGCTAAGCGCATCTACAACTGGGAGCGCGATAATCTGTATGCCCCTGGCACGGGTGCTGTTTATGACAGCATGAACGGTCAGAGTGGCAACAGTGTTACCACTTGGGTGTTTACCTATAATCAGGGCACGTTTGTGGGTATGTGCTACGAATTGTTCAAGATTACTGGCGAGACCCTTTATCTGCGCGATGCTGTGCGTGCTTCGTCTTACACCCTGTCGAGTTTGAGCGATCTTACCGAGAGTGTACTCAAGGACGAGGGTACTGGCGATGGCGGCTTGTTCAAGGGCATTTTTGTGCGCTATTTCACCCTGCTCATTCAGGAGCCCCAGGTTGATGCGAGCGATAAGACCCGCTTTGTGGCTTACTTAAAGCACAATGCCGAGGTGCTGAAGGAAAAAGGCCTTCAGGCCCAGTACCTGATTGGTAGCAACTGGGCTCGTAACACATCGGCCATCGACTTGGGTACCCACGTTAGTGGTTGTGTACTGCTCGAAGCTGTTGCTCTCGATACTCTTTAGGCGTCATACCAAAATGCTTTCGGAACTCAGTATAGAACTGTGAGCGCGTGTTGAAGCCCGTTTTATAAATGATTTCCTGAATAGTGGTATTAGTAGTGGTAAGCCATCTTGCTGCCACATTAATACGGTAGGTCTTGATATAATCCTTAGGTGTCGGCATATTGGCATCACTGAACTTCCTATAGAGATTGCGCGGACTGATACTCATCAGTTCCGCCAATGTCTCTGGGGTTAGTTCGGTGTCGGTCAGGTGCTCGTCGATTACCTTTGTCACCTCGTCGGCAAAACTCTGATTCTCCTTACTAATCAGGTTGCCACCGGCATATACATAGGCCGATGCTGCCGAATTATAATATTCGCGCAGCACGTTGCGGTTCTCTAACAGACGTACCACGGTGGCCTGCAGCAGGTTGATGCTGAAGGGCTTGCTGATATACACGTCGGCGCCGCTGTCCAGGCCTTCGATACGTTCTTCTTCCGATGTCTTGGCCGATAGGATAATCAGTGGTATGTGCATGGTGTGCTTGTTGCGCTTTACCTGTTGTGTAAAGTCCAGTCCGTCGGTACCCGGCATCATGATATCGGTAATAATCAGGTCGGGAGTTTCCTCCTTCAGGTAGGCCATGCCTTGTTCGGCATTCAAGGCTGCCAGCACACGGTAGTCCGACAAGCAGTCGGCCAGCAGGTCAAGCATCTCCTGATTGTCGTCAATCGTCAGGATGGTAGGTGTTCTGTCGCCTGCCATCTTGGGCAGTGGGCGTGCTGGTTTGGCAGTGCTTACAGCCTGTGGCACAGCCAGGGGCATATCGTCGGTCTGCTTAGCCGATGTCACCACCTCGTCGCTCACACCTTCGGGTAGCGGCTTTTCGGGCAGATACACATTAAACTGTGCATACTGGCTCACCTCGCTGTCAATCTCTATCCGTCCGCCTAACAGTTTGGTCATGTTATGACAGATGGCCATACCAATGCCGTTACGCGAGGTCTGACCGGCATTCGGACTCTCCTCAACGCTGTCGAACACAGTGTAATAGTCAAAAATGCGTTCCCTGTCCTCAGGTGCGATACCACGTCCTGAGTTATAAACCGAGAACAGCAATCCTCCCTCCTGTCGGGTAAGTTTTACTTTGATGGTGCCCTCGCTCTTGGTGTATTTAAAGGCGTTTGATATCAGGTTGCCTACGATGCTTCTCAGGGCTTTGTCGTCAGATGTCCACACCAAGCCTGGCTCAATGTCCTGTTCGTAACTGATGCCACTGCGTTCGGCCATCTCGGTAAAGGCGTTGGCATAGTCGCCCACCACTGCCGATACATCCACGCGTCGCCAACTTATCTCGTGGTGTCCTGTGGTTACACGGCGCAGGTCGATAACCTCCTGAATCAAACTGTTCAGTCGGCCCAGGTTCTGCATCACCTTGCCCACGTATTTTCTCACAAACTCATCGGCCTTGGTGTAAGCCATAATGCGCTCGCATGGTCCGTAAATCAGGGTCAGAGGTGTGTTCAGTTCGTGTACCACATTGGTCAGGAACTTCAGTTTCTCTTCGTACAGCTCGTCCTGGTGCTGCTGTTGCAGTCGGGTCAGCTGCATCTGCTGGTGCAGCTTCTGGTCCTCGTACCAGTGGCGCACATAGATGGCTATCAGGGCAATGGCCAGTAATATATAAATAAGGTAGGCCCAGATGGTGCGGTAATAAGGCGGCTTGATGTCGATGTGCAGTTGCGATACGGCCGTTTCCTTACCGTTCATCATGTTCTTGGCCTTTACATACAGTGTGTGACTGCCCTCGGCCATCTGTGTAAACGATATCACGTTGCTCGATCCGTTGTCAATCCATTCGCCGTCGTCAGTCAGTCGGTACAGGTAATGGTAGAACGGCTCTTCCAGATAGTTAAAGGTAGCTAAGCTCACGGCAAAGGTGTTCTGTGTGTGGTCTAATGTCAGCGTCAGGTTATCGCGCTCGCCCTGCATAAAGTCGTTGATGTTCTGCAGCTTACCCAAAATGTCGAGTGTGGTAAAACTAATGCGCAGTTCGTGTACCTGCTGCTGTACGGTGGTGTCGTTCACAATAGCCGTAAAGCCGTTGATACCGCCAAAAAACAGCTCCCTGCCATTGGCAAAGGCGGCACCATCGCAGTATTCGGTTACATCCAGTCCGCTGTTCATACCATATACCTTCAGCACCGTGCCGTTGGGCGACAATTCTACCAGTCCGCCGTTGGTGGTGGCCCACACCTCGTCTGCTGTACCTTTTGTAAAGGCATGTATGGTGTTGTTAGGCAGTCCGTTGGCTGTAGTCAGATGGTGACTCTTGCCTTGCTTGTTACGTATAAAAATGCCCATACCCGTACCTATCCACAGGTTATCGCCCACGGCCTGCAGCGCAAACACATCGTTAATGCTGGGGTCGTTGGTTGTCTGGCTGGGTGCCATATACTTCAGCTGTCCTTTCTCAAAGGTATAAAGTCCTTTTCCGCGGTTTCCGAACCACCAACGGCCCTGTTCGTCGCAGGTCAAGCAGAAGAAGTAGTTCGACGAGCCTTTACCGCCATCCAGCACGTAACGCTTCATGTTGGTTAGTCGTGGCTGTCCGTTTTCTACGCTGATATCGGCCTTTACAATACCCGATCCCAAGGTAGCCATCCACAGTTCGTTGCCTTTTTCGCGGATATCAATCACCTGCTGCAGGTGCATTTCGGCTGGTACGGGTCGTATGCTCTTGGTGGCTTGCGAGAAATAGCAGATACCATCGCCGCCACTAATCCAGAACCAGGGATGTTTGCTCTCGGCCAGTTTGTAAACCACATTGCTGCTCAGGCCGCTGTTCTGCTCTCTGTACACCGTTTCGCCCAGCTGGTGTGGGTTCTGGTAGATGCTGAAGTTGGGTACCTGTATCAGTCCGTCGCCCTTGGTGCCCACCCATAGGTTGCCCTCGCCATCTTTTAGCAGGGCACGGATGGGGAACGATTTACCGGCACGTAGCGAGGTGCTTGCAAACGATCGTAATGTCAGTGGCTCGTCGCTATACATCAGCACGCCGGCACCATCCGAGCCTATCCATACGATATCGCCTAAGCGGTCCTTGTGCATGCAGAATACACCTGTTTCAACCCCTAAGTCGATCATCTCGGCTGGCTTGCCTTTGGGACGGTTTACCTTAATCACGCCACCTTCGCCAAAGCCAATCATCAGCGACTCCTTGTATTGCAGCACCTCGTTAACAAAACCACGTCGACTGATCTCATGGGCCAGCGACATCTCGTGTTGCAGGGAGAGTGTCTCCATCTGGTAGCTGTATAGCTGTCCGTCGTTGGTAACCAGGTATTCAGTATCGCCATCGGGCATGGCCGATACCAGGTGCATGCGTTGCACCATCTTGGGCTTGCCAATGGTGTATTGGTTGTTGTTGGCGCGTAGCTGATAGCTCACAATGCCATCGCGGTTAAACAGGTAAAGAGCCTTACTCGATACGGCAAAGTCGCACACGTTGGCCAGTGTTACGCCTTTCAGGGGTAGGGCATGTATGCTACCATCGCGCTTGTCGATATAGTTCAGTTTGCCGTCGGTAAGCAGGAATCCGTCGCCTTGCGGATTCTTTCGTATGCGTCTTAATCCCTGGAATTGCGGGTAGTAGCGCACTTCCTGTCCTTTGGGTGTTACGATGTTCAGACCATAGTTAGTCAGCACCCAGGTATTGTTATCACCTACGTTCAGCACATGCTCTATCAGGTTGCCGTAGAGTCGTTGCCCGGCATGCAGGGTGGCAGGTCGCACCTTACTGCCGTCGTAGCAGTTCAGTCCGTCGATGGTGCCAAACAGCATGGTGCCATCGGGCAGTTGCTCAATACTGAGTATCGAACTGGCCGACAACCCGTCGCTACTGGATATATGTCGGATGTTGTAAGCCTGCAGTTGCAGCACGCAAGCCAGCAAAGCAAGCAGTAATTTAATCTTCATGTTTTTAATTTTCCCTTTTCGTGCGCAAAAATACAAAAATTATTTGTAAAGACTGTTCTTTATCCCTTTTTAATGACAAAAAGATGTTAAATACTAAAAATTTAGTTGATAAAATTTGGAACTACTAAATATTTAGTATATATTTGCCGGCGGAATGATAAACCTAAGCATTATGAAGGAGAAAAAGAAGCAACTAACCAAGGCCGAGACGCAGGTGATGAACATCCTGTGGAGTTTGCCAGAACAGCAGGGCTTTATTCAGGACATCATCGATCGCTATCCTGAACCTAAACCTGCCTACACTACTATCCTGACGTTTATGAAGATTCTTACTGACAAGGGATTTGTAAAGCCAGAAAGGGTAGGCAAGGCCAATCGTTTTTCGCCGTTGGTAAGCAAGGATGATTACACCTACTCGTTTATCAGCGATGTAAAGGATACTTTTTTTGATGGCTCATTTACATCGCTTGTCAGCTTCTTTGCCAAAAAGGAGCAATATACCGATGAGGAGTTGGCAGAACTGAAGGAATTGATGACAAAAATCGAGTCGAAACGATGATAACGGCATTTCTGTTATATATAGGTAAGGTGGCGATACTGTTGGCTGTGTTCTATCTGTTTTATCGCCTGTTGATGGAACGTGAGACTTTTCATCGCTTTAATCGTGCCATCCTGCTTTTGTCGGTCTTGATAGCCTTTATCCTTCCGCTGTGCGAAATCACCCTGCACAAAACGGTTGTGGCTGCATCTATGTCTGCATCCGGGTTTAATGTTGCAGCTGGTGTTGTATCGGATAGCCCCTCAGTAACTTACGGTAATCCCCTCCTATGGATATTTGTCATTTATCTTGTAGGCGTAGTATTAAAACTGCTCCATACCGCCATCAGTATCTATCGTTTGAACAAGTTGATTAACCAATGCGAGCAGCATCCGCAAGCAGATGGTACCACCATTGCCGTTTGCGCTCAGAATATTGCTCCGTTCAGTTGGTGGAACACCATCGTGTTTTCGCGTCGCGACTATCAATTACAGGATTCGGCCCTCTTGGTTCATGAGAGGGCACACATCAATAGCTATCACTCCTTCGATCTGTTGCTGATGGAGTTGGCGATTGCCCTGCAGTGGTTTAACCCTGCCATCTGGCTCACAGGTAGAGAGTTACGTGCCGTTCATGAGTACGAGGCCGATGCCAGTGTGCTTTCGGGTGGTGTAGATGCACACCACTATCTGAACCTGCTGATGGATAGGGCCAATGCCAAGTTGGAGTGCAAGTTGGCTAATGCCATCAGTCAGCAAACACTGAAGAACCGTTTTCAGATGATGGCGCGCCATCGCTCCAAGCCCTCACGTCTGCTCAAGGTGCTGTATCTGCTCCCCGTTGTAGCCATCACCTTAGCCCTGAATGCCCAGACGATGATTCACTATCAGGTGCCAGAACCTGCTCCCATCCATCCTGTTGCTGATACCATTCAGCCCCCTGCGCCACAGGAGGTGGCACCAGACCCTGTGGTTAAGCCTCATAAACAGCAAAGCATCCAAAAATCGAAACCTCAGCTAGAAACCGCATTGCTGACGATTTCAGGAACGGTAGTTGACGAAGAAGGTAATCCCTTGTTAGGTACAGCTGTAAAGGAACATGACGGTGCAACAGGTACGATTACTGATTTTGATGGAAAATTCTCGCTCAAAGTACCCAAAGGCACTGTGGTAGATTTTCTGAATATAGGTGTGGCCACAGTCTCCATACAGGTAAAGAGCGATATGACTGACCAAAAGATAATACTGAAAAAAGACGGATCAAACTAATCAGAAATATGAAAGCAAAGTCCTTAACCCTCGTTATGCTGTTGTGCTTTTGTCGCATCTGCCCTGTTTCAGCTCAGATACAGGAAACATTCTGGCATTGGCAGGTGATAGATACTGCTCAGATTGTGTGTACTTATGAGTATACGGATTATATGTTCATCCGTTCTCGTCATTTTAAGGAGCATGAGACGTTTCTGCTGGCGATAGGCAATCATCTGTCTAAATACTACAGTTATGATGACTTTCAATCCGATTCACTCTTTTATACCACACCGCAGGCAAAAGAAGAGTACCAACGGCGGGTGAGAGCAGGGTTGAAAGCCAAAGGAAAGACCAAGGATGAATCGTTTGCAATGATGATGGCTATCATGCCGAAAGGAGAAGATACAAAAATCTATAAGCATTATCCCAAGGACAGCTTGACGGTTCAGGATTGGGTGGCGTCCAGGCGGATTTTCTATACAGAAGCCATGGAACCACAGGCTTGGGAGATATTGCCCGATACCTCTGTAATATTAGGATACCCTTGTCAACGGGCAGAATGCGATTGGCGTGGGCGCCACTATACGGCATGGTTTACAGAAGAGATTCCTATCAGTGACGGACCGTATAAGTTTCATGGTTTGTCAGGACTGATTCTGGCAGTAAGAGATAGCGCTGATGAATATAGTTGGGAACTCCGAGGGATAGAGATGCCAGACAAGCAGCGCATCTATCATAGCGAACCGCCTAATGGTGAGCGCTACGAGCGCACCGATCGAATCGATCTGTTAAAAAAGACGTGGAAACAACGATTAGCGCTTATTAAGAAGGCTAATGCTGATGATGTGATGCTTGGCAAGGAGCCAACAGAGACCGAAGATCCCTATGATCTGATAGAGTTAGACTATAAATAAAATCATTTCGATGATGAAGAGATTATTGTTCACCTGTCTGATGGCAGGTTCAGCCCTTATTGCTTCTGCACAGATAAAAGTGACAGGATATGTTACGGATAGCCAGAGTGGAAAACCGCTGGCTAAAGTAATCGTGTCGGCAAGAGATAAAGACAACAAAACCAAAAGCTTTGTACAAACCAAAGCCGATGGCACCTATATGCTTACAGCCACTTCAAATCCTGCTACACTGCATTTCTCAATCATTGGTTACAAGAAAAAGACCATCCCTTTTGTGGTTGGACAAACAGACTATCATGTAACCTTGGAACAATCGGCTATCGAGCTGAGAGAGGTGAAGATTAAATCACAGAAGATTCGCCAGCGGGGCGATACCTTAGTGTATAGTGTAGCCAGCTTTGCCAAAGATGGCGACCGTTCCATCGGTGATGTGCTGAAAAAGATGCCGGGCATACAGGTGGCCGAAGATGGTAAGGTGTCGTATAACGGTATGCCTATCAACAAGTTCTATATCGAAGGCAAGGATCTGTTGCAAGGTAAATACGGACTGGCCACAAAGGGCGTAGAGCACAAGGATGTGAGTAGCGTAGAGGTGATGACCAACCACCAGCCTGTAAAAGCCCTAAAGAATCTCTCTGAGTCAGAGCAGGCAGCTATCAACCTGAAACTGAAAGATGGTTCTAAGTCACATCTCATCACCACCATCAATGCTGCCTTGGGTACACCTGCGCTATGGAACGGTAACCTCACAGCTATGATGTTCAGTAAACAATGGCAGATGATTTCTACCTATAAGACCAACAATACAGGCGAAGACCTGCAGCGCGACATCAGAGAACATATCGATATCTTGGATAAAAAAACACAGACTTACAGCGAGGTCGACTATCTGACATTGCCCGCAGGCAAACAGTCGGAACTGGAGAAGCAGCGCACGCTGTTCAATAAAACACATCTGCTGTCTACTAACTGGATATTTGGTATTGGTTGCGATGCAACACTCGATGCCCAAGTGTCGTATCTTACAGATCGCCAGCATAATGAGTATGAATCGAATACTGAATATTATCAGTCGACAGGTAGCCGCATGATCGAAGACCGTCTGCATAGTAAGGCTGGCATAGAGCGGCTGGCAGCCAAGATGACCATCGAAGTGAATCGCGATAGTGACTACCTGAACAATGTGCTGCGTACGGATCTTGGTTGGGATGGCGGCGATGTGCTTACAGGCGGAACATACAATGCTACCCAGCATCTCTATCTGCCTCGCCATCAGCTGAGTAACTCATTAGAGTACATCCACCGCAAAGGCAAGAATGCCCTAACGGTTAATTCGCAGAACCAATGGGCGTGGTTGCCGCAATATACTGCTGTGGAAAGAGATGGTGACAACTATTATCAGGACTTAAGACGGCACTCGTTCTATAGCGATGAGCATGTGAATTTCGACATTGGAATAGGTGCTTTTGTTGTAGCGATGGAAGGTGGGGTGAACTACGTTGATCGCAGTCTGAACGACTATCGAACACGTAGATATCAGACTTATCTGACGCCAACTTTGAAATATCCGCATCGCCAATTCAACTTTACCCTACGCCTACCACTGAGCTACTATCACTATGATTTTGGTGATAGCAAGCGCGATGATGTAAACTTTGGTAGCAGCTTGGGGGTGTCGTATCGAGGCATCCGGAATCTTTCGTTGTCGCTCACAGGCGGTATCAGTCAGAATCCATACAATATCAGCAACAACTTTGATGGACAGCTGATGACGAACTATCGCACTATGATGCGTGGCACTACCGAATATGGCACAGCCACAGGCAAGAGTGTGGCGTTATCTGCTTTCTATCAGAATTCTTCTAATGGGGTATTTGGCTTTCTTACTGCCACCCGTATGTGGAACAAGAATCCGTTTGTGTCTATCCAGTCGTTCGACGGCGACTGGTTGATAAATGGCTTGATGCTCTGTCCTAACCATAGTAGTTCGTGGCTTGTGAATGGCAATATTGAGACGATGCTACCATTCACGGGTGGCATGTTTAAGCTCTATGCCAACTGGCTACAGCACGATCGCGAAATGTTTACAGGTGATGTGCTTATGTCTTATCGCAATAATCTCCTGTCGCTCGATGCTATCATCAATGGCACGCTGTTCAAGAAACTCAACTGGAAGTACGAACTGGAGTATGGCAATAGCCAACTGCGTATGGGGGATGAGGCTGCCAACAGCCTTCAGGGTTTTGAGCATAGTTTTTCGCTTTACTATTCGCCTATCAAAAAGCTGTCACTTTCACTTGTAGGCGAGTACTATCGTAATGAGGTGGCGCAACATCAGTACACCAATCATTTCCTGATGGATGCCAAAGCCGTTTGGAAACTTCGTTCTAATCTCGAATTTACCTTAGCGCTTAATAACATCCTTAACGAGAAGCGTTATGCCTACACCACCTACACGCAACTCACATCGTTCTCCTCTTCTACTCCTATCCGTTCTCGTGAGCTGCTACTAAGTATCTACTTCCGTCCGTAATTTATGGTAAGATACCGACAAGAGAGCTGGATGGATTGGAATAGAGATGAAGCGATGCAACATCTGCAATCCTCCATACAAGCCAAAGCCCTTAATGCGAATATTGGAGTACGATTATATTAAGACGAATGACAAATTCCCATTAGTGGAACGCAGTGTTCCCAGGTTGGGAACAAAACATTCCCAGGTTGGGAATGAAACGTTCCCAAGTTGGGAATAAATGAAGCGCTTTTGCAAAAAATCTCTCATCTCTCCCTCAATCTCTCAGAACCTGCATAAACACAGGTGGTTTGAGCGATGAGAGATTTTTCGCATCCCTCCCTCATCTCTCATGTATCTCTCCCTATAGCATGAGAGATGTAGGGAGAGATTAGGGAGGGAAAAGGGAGAGATTAAGAAAATCTCCACCCTCTCGAAATGCCTGTGCACAAAGGCTTTTCGGAAGATTGAGGGAGAGATGGCTGTTTTTACAGGAAATTTATTTACAAAATAGTCTCAGCCCATCCAAGGGAGTGCTGAGAGCTTTTGACGAAAACAAAAAAAATAGCGATGGCCTACAGACGATGATAGGCTATCGCAAATCCAATCATTTGCTATTTTATATTTAAGGATATTGATGTTTGGACTAGAAAGAAATAGACTATTTTACATTTAATATTGTTTTTCCCAAACGATAGTGTTTTTTTTTGATTTTGTGCCATTGATGGTACAAATATTAAAGTTTATGATACTCTGGGAATAGAAGGTTTGCTAGATTTATTGTAACTTTGCAGCCGAATTAATTAATAAACAGAAATCAAATTGATAAATATGAAGAAACTACTCGTAGCATTATTGCTTATTGCCGGTAGCCTGACAGCATCGGCACAGTGGGGACGTCCTGTAGATTATGCAGCAGGTCCTGGACTTAAGGATGCTTACAAGGATTATTTTACTGTAGGTGTGGCTGTAAACAAGTTCAACATCTCTGATCCTGCTCAGACAGCAATCGTTAAAAAGCAGTTTAACAGCGTTACTGCCGAGAATGCTTGGAAACCAGGCGAGATTCACCCAAAAGAGGGTGTGTGGAACTTTGGCTTGGCTGACAGCATTGCCAACTTCTGTCGCGAAAACGGTATCAAGATGCGTGGTCACTGTCTGTGCTGGCACTCGCAGTTTGCCGACTGGATGTTTACCGACAAGAAGGGTAAGCCCGTAAAGAAAGAAGTGTTCTACCAGCGTTTGCGCGAGCATATCCACACCGTGGTTAACCGCTATAAGGATGTGGTTTATGCCTGGGACGTAGTAAACGAGGCTATGGCCGACGACGGTCGTCCATTCGAGTTTGTTGATGGTAAGATGGTGCCTGCCAGCCCTTATCGTCAGAGCCGTCATTTTAAGCTTTGTGGCGATGAGTTTATTGCTAAGGCTTTTGAGTTTGCACGCGAGGCCGACCCAACAGGTGTGCTGATTTACAACGACTACAGCTGTGTTGACGAGGGTAAGCGCGAGCGTATATATAATATGGTGAAGAAGATGAAGGAGGCTGGTGTGCCCATCGATGGTATCGGCATGCAGGGCCACTATAACATCTACTTCCCTGATGAGGAGAAGCTGGAGAAGGCTATCAACCGTTTCAGCGAGATTGTAAACACTATCCATATTACAGAGCTGGATCTGCGTACCAATACCGAGAGCGGTGGTCAGCTGATGTTCTCGCGTGGCGAGGCTAAACCACAGCCTGGTTATATGCAGACACTGCAGGAGGATCAGTATGCCCGTTTGTTCAAGATATTCCGTAAGCACAAGGATGTGATTAAGAACGTTACATTCTGGAACCTGAGCGATAAGGACTCTTGGCTGGGTGTAAACAATCACCCACTGCCTTTCGACGAGAACTTCAAGGCTAAGCGCTCGCTGCAGATTATTCGCGACTTTGATGCCGCTATGGACAATCGCAAGCCAAAAGAGGACTTTGTGCCCAACCCCATGAACCAGCCCGGACAGGAGTATCCTATGGTTAACTCTGAGGGTTATGCCCGTTTCCGTGTTGAGGCTCCCGATGCTAAGTCGGTAATTGTAAGCCTGGGTCTTGGTGGCCGTGGCGGTACCGTACTGCGCAAGGATAAGAATGGTGTTTGGACTGGTACTACCGAGGGCCCAATGGATCCTGGTTTCCACTACTATCACCTGACTATCGATGGTGGCGTGTTTAACGATCCTGGTACACACAACTACTTCGGTTCTTGCCGTTGGGAGAGTGGTATCGAGATTCCTGCCAAGGATCAGGACTTCTACGCTTATCGCAAGGATATCAACCATGGTAACATCCAGCAGGTAACCTTCTGGAGCGAGAGCACTGGTAAGATGCAGACTGCCAATGTATATCTGCCTTACGGTTACGGCAAACTGGTAAAGGGTAAGCAGGAGCGCTATCCTGTACTGTACCTGCAGCATGGTTGGGGTGAGAACGAAACCAGCTGGCCTGTACAGGGTAAGGCTGGACTCATCATGGACAACCTGATTGCTGATAGTAAGATTAAGCCATTTATCGTGGTAATGGCCTACGGACTGACTAACGACTTTAAGTTCGGTTCAATCGGTAAGTTTACTGCCGAGGAGTTTGAGAAGGTGCTCATCGACGAGCTGATTCCTACTATCGACAAGAACTTCCTGACCAAGGCCGACAAGTGGAACCGTGCGATGGCAGGACTGTCGATGGGTGGTATGGAAACCAAGCTCATCACCCTGCGCCGTCCTGAGATGTTCGGTTACTGGGGATTGCTGAGTGGCGGCACCTATATGCCCGAGGAGATTAAGGATCCTAAGGCTGTGAAGTATATCTTCGTAGGTTGTGGCGACAAGGAGAACCCAGAGGGCATCAACAAGAGCATTGAGGCACTGAAGGCTGCTGGATTTAAGGCCGAAGGTCTGGTTTCTGAGGGCACTGCACACGAGTTCCTGACTTGGCGTCGTTGCCTTGAAAAGATGGCTCAGAGCCTCTTTAAGTAAGGAAAAGTGCGAAAAAAGTGTGATTTTTTAGTGGTTGAAACAAAATAAAAAGTAAATGTAACATGAGGATAAGCCACTTTCGAAAAAATACACTAACTTTGCACCCAGATAAGATAAAGAATCGGTTAAAATTGTTTTAGTTATATTAGTAGTTAGTAGTTTTTCCTTCCCTGGGACTAAAGAAAAGCGTTTCTTGTCCCAGGGTTATTTTTTAAATTCACAAATTATTTGTATCTTTGCAGCGAAATTTAAAACCAATAGTATATATATGAAACGATTATTCACTATCCTTGCCAGTGTGTGTGTAGCACTTGTGGTTAATGCCCAGCAGCACAAGCTGTGGTACAGTAAGCCTGCTGCTCAGTGGCTGGAAGCCCTGCCTATAGGCAATTCGCACTTAGGTGCCATGGTGTATGGGGGTACCAACACAGAGCAGATACAGCTGAACGAAGAAACATTCTGGAGCGGCTCGCCGCACAATAACAACAATCCTGATGCCAAGACCAGCATCAGGGAGGTACGACGCCTGATTTTTGAAGGCAAAGAAAAGGAAGCCGAGGCGCTGATTGACAAGACTTTCTTTAAAGGACCCCATGGACAAAAGTATCTGCCCCTGGGCGACCTGATGCTTTCTTTCGACTACCAAAATGGGGCTGAACCAAGCAATTATCGTCGCGAACTGAACCTGGGTGATGCTTTGTGTACCACCAGTTTTGATGTGGCTGATGTGAAATATATTCGTACAGCCTTTGCCTCGCAGGCCGATAACGCCATTATCATACAGCTGACAGCCAGCAAGAAAAAAGCCCTGAACTTCGGGGTGAGCTATCAGCGCAACCAGCAGGCTGTTGAGGGCGGTGCTGTGGCCAAGAACGAGCATGCCTATATTATTAATAATGTAGAGCACGAGGGTATTGCTGGTAAGCTGCAGGCCGAGGTGCGTGTAAAAGTGGTGTCCGATGGTGTGGTGGCCAGTCATGGCAGCGACATGCAGGTGCGCAATGCTACCAATGCCACTATCTTTATTACTGCGGCCACCAACTACGTGAATTATCAGACTATTAACGGCGACCCGGTTGCGAAAAACAACCTGACCATGCAGTTGCTGAAAGGCAAGAACTACAAGCAACTGCTGAAACGCCATCTGGATAAGTATCAGGATCAGTACGATCGTGTGTCGCTGTCGTTAGCCAAATCGGCGCAGTCGGATCTGCCTACCGATGAGCGATTGGCTGCTTTCGATGGTACCGACCTGGATATGGTGTCGCTGATGATGCAGTACGGACGATACCTGCTGATATCATCGTCGCAGCCTGGTGGTCAGCCTGCCAACCTGCAGGGTGTATGGAACCATAAGATGGATCCCGCTTGGGACTCGAAATACACCATCAACATCAATGCCGAGATGAACTACTGGCCGGCCAATGTGGCTAATCTGGCTGAGACACAGGAACCGCTATTCTCGATGATTCGCGACCTGAGTGTCACAGGCGCTAAAACGGCCCGTACCATGTACAACTGTCCGGGTTGGGTGGCGCATCATAACACCGACCTGTGGCGTATTGCGGGACCTGTGGATGGTACCACATGGGGTATGTTCCCAACAGGTGGTGCCTGGCTTACCACGCACCTGTGGCAGTACTACCTGTATACTGGCGACAAGCGATTCCTTGATGCTTGCTATCCCATCCTGAAAGGAGCTGCCGATTTCCTGCTGTCGTATATGCAGGAATATCCAAAGAACGGCGAAGTGAAGCAGGCTGCCGGCTGGCTGGTAACGGTGCCAACAGTATCGCCTGAGCATGGACCGGTAGGCAAGAACACCACCGTAACAGCCGGATCGACAATGGACAACCAGATAGTGTTTGATGTGCTGAGCAGTACCCTGAGGGCACACCAGATACTGGGCTATAATAATGTGGTTTATACCACCATGCTGAGCAATGCCATTGCCAAGCTGCCACCTATGCAGATAGGTAGATACGGACAGTTGCAGGAGTGGCTGATTGATGGCGACGATCCAAAAGATGAGCATCGCCACATATCGCATCTGTACGGCTTGTATCCTTCGAACCAGATATCTCCCTACAGTCATCCCGATCTGTTTACCGCTGCGTCTAACACCCTGAACCAGCGCGGCGATATGGCTACTGGCTGGAGTCTGGGTTGGAAGATCAACTTCTGGGCACGTATGCAGGATGGTAACCATGCCTTTAAGATTATCAAGAACATGCTGAACGTGATACCCAGCACCACAGAGTGGGGGCGCAGTGGCGGTACCTATCCCAACCTGTTTGATGCCCATCCACCATTCCAGATTGATGGTAACTTCGGATGTTCGGCTGGCGTATGCGAGATGCTGTTGCAGAGTCATGATGGCGCTGTACATCTGTTGCCCGCCCTGCCTGATAGTTGGAAAGATGGCGAGGTGAGTGGACTGGTGGCCAGAGGTGCCTTTACGGTAAGTATGAAGTGGCATCAGGGTGAACTGTCCGAGGCTACGATATACTCGAAGATTGGCGGACAGCTGCGTCTGCGTTCGTATGTGCCATTGCAGGGTGCTGGTTTGAAGCCAGCCCAGGGTGAGTGCAGTAACGAGCTGTTGGCACCTGCTGCCATCCGCGAGCCATTGGTGTCGGAAGAGCTGAAGGACTTTAAGACACTGCCCATCCGCAAGGTATACGAGTATGATATCATGACCGCACCGGGGAAAACGTATTACATTAGGCATTAAACATTAAATATTAGAAATGAAACATCAACTATTCTTATCATTGGCATTGTGTGTGGGGCTGGGAGCCTCGGCACAAACATTGCCTTACCAGAACCCGAACCTCTCGGCTAAAGAGCGAGCCGTTGACCTTTGTAGTAGACTGACTTTGGAAGAGAAAGCCATGCTGATGCTGGATGAGAGTCCGGCCATTCCCCGCTTGGGCATCAAGAAATTCTTCTGGTGGAGCGAGGCGCTGCATGGTGCGGCTAACATGGGTAATGTAACCAATTTCCCTGAGCCAGTAGGTATGGCTGCGTCGTTCAACCCTCATCTGCTGTTTAAAGTGTTCGACATCGCATCCACCGAGTTCCGTGCTCAGTACAATCATCGTATGTACGACCTGAATGGCGAGGATATGAAGATGCGTAGCCTCTCTGTTTGGACACCAAACGTGAACATCTTCCGCGACCCTCGTTGGGGACGTGGACAGGAAACCTATGGCGAGGATCCCTATCTTACCAGTGTGATGGGCGTGCAGGTGGTGAAAGGCTTGCAGGGTCCTGAGGATGCCAGATACCGTAAACTCTGGGCCTGTGCCAAGCACTATGCCGTGCACAGCGGTCCTGAGTACACACGTCATACTGCCAACCTGACTGATGTGTCGGCCCGCGACTTCTGGGAGACTTATATGCCTGCCTTCAAGACATTGGTAAAGGATGCGAAAGTGCGCGAGGTGATGTGTGCCTATCAGCGTCTGGACGATGATCCCTGCTGTGGTTCAACCCGTCTGCTCCAGCAGATTCTGCGCGATGAGTGGGGCTTTGAATATCTCGTTGTAAGCGACTGCGGTGCCGTTAGCGACTTCTACGAGAACCATAAGTCGTCGTCGGATGCCGTACATGGTACATCGAAAGCTGTTTTGGCTGGTACCGATGTAGAGTGTGGTTTTAACTATGCTTATAAGAGTCTGCCCGAGGCAGTCAGAAAAGGTCTGCTCTCTGAGAAGGAGGTTGATAAGCACGTGATCCGTTTGCTCGAAGGTCGTTTCGACCTGGGTGAGATGGATGATCCGTCGCTGGTGGAGTGGTCGAAGATTCCTTATTCGGCTATGTCGACCAAGACTTCGGCTAACGTAGCACTGGACATGGCTCGTCAGACCATCGTACTGCTTCAGAACAAGAACAATATCCTGCCTCTGAAGAAGAATGCCGAGAAGATTGCCATTATCGGTCCTAATGCTCATAACGAGCCTATGATGTGGGGAAACTATAATGGTACCCCAAACCATACCGTTACCATCCTGGATGGTGTGAAGGCTAAGCAGAAGAAACTGGTTTATATACCTGGCTGCGACCTGACGAACGATAAGGTGATGGAGTGCCATCTGGCTACCGACTGTGTGACTCCCGATGGTAAGAAAGGCTTGAAGGGTACATTCTGGAACAACACAGAGATGGCTGGAAAGCCCTTTACTACCGAATACTACACCAAACCGGTAAATGTAACCACTGCAGGTATGCACGTGTTTGCACCCAACCTGCCTATCGAGGATTTCTCGGCTAAGTACGAGACGACTTTCACAGCCAAAGAGGCTGGCGAGTATGTGGTAAACGTGGAGAGTACTGGTCATTTCGAGCTCTATGTCGATGGCAAGCAGCAGTTTGTGAACCATATCTGGCGTGCTACACCAACACGCACGGTGCTGAAAGCTGAAAAGGGTCAGAAGTTTGATATTGAGGTACGTTTCCAGACCGTTAAGACATGGGGTGCTTCGATGAAGATAGATGTGGCTCGCGAGCTGAATATCGATTATCAGGAGACCATCGCCCAGCTGAAGGGTATCAACAAGGTTATTTTCTGTGGTGGTATCGCTCCCAGTCTGGAGGGCGAGGAGATGCCTGTAAACATCGAGGGCTTTAAAGGTGGCGACCGTACCAGCATCGAACTGCCTAAGGTGCAGCGCGAGTTCCTGAAGGCCCTGAAGGCTGCAGGAAAGCAGGTGATCTATGTGAACTGTTCGGGTTCGGCTATTGCCCTGCAGCCAGAGACAGAAAGCTGCGATGCCATCGTACAGGCCTGGTATCCTGGTCAGGAGGGTGGTACAGCTGTGGCCGACGTGCTCTTTGGCGACTATAACCCAGGCGGAAAACTGTCGGTAACCTTCTATAAGAACGATCAGCAGTTGCCCGATTATGAGGACTACTCGATGAAGGGACGTACCTATCGCTATTTTGATGATGCGCTGTTCCCCTTCGGCTATGGCTTGAGTTATACTACTTTCGAGGTGGGCGAGGCCAAGGTTGAGGCTGCTACCGATGGTGCGCTTTACAACGTACAGATACCAGTGACCAATACTGGCGCTAAGAACGGTAGCGAAACCATCCAGCTGTATATCCGCAACCTGCAGGATCCCGACGGTCCGCTGAAGAGTCTGCGTGGCTTTGAGCGTTTGGATATCAAGGCTGGTAAGACGGCAACAGCCAACCTGAAGCTGACCAAGGAGTCGTTGGAGTTCTGGGATGCTGAGACAAACACCATGCGAACCAAACCCGGAAAGTACGAGATACTCTACGGAACCAGTTCGTTGGACAAAGATCTGAAAAAACTGACCATCACTTTATAGTGGTGGTCTTTTTTTGACGTAACAAAAGTGTAGTGGTGATAATCATAAACAGGGCTACAATGCCTGCAATCACGTAGAACCAGTAATCAACAACAGGTTTCTCCTTGATTTTCTCCCAAATCTCACGAAGCACTTCCTGGCGGTCGCCACTGTCGCGTAGATAGCTGCAACGGCTGATGACGTCCTTGGTGGGATACATCACGCTATCTACATGAACTGCGGTTGCTTCAGGGCCAAAGAAATAACTCAGATCGATGGCAGGAAGACTGTCGTTGGTAATAGCTTGCAGTATCTCGGGTGTGCCGATGGCCGAGCTGTAGCCTGTTTCTTCCATACACAACAGGGCTATATCAGGGCGGCACAGGAAGTTTATCCAGAGACTGGCGGCCTTGATATTCTTACAGGTGGTGGGAATCACCCAGCAGTCGGCCCAGCAGTCGCTACCCTCGATGGGTACAACATACTGCAGGTTGGTGTTGTCGCCTGCCTCGTCGATAGCCCATCTGGCGTCGCCGTTCCAGGTTACACTCATCCAGTCCTTGCCGGCTGACATCAGGCGCTTGTCGTCCTCTACATCAAAACCCTTCATCTGTGGACGGGCTGTCTCCAGCAAGTCCTCGACAATAGCGATGTTGCGGTTGGTGAGGTAGGCAGCCAACAGGTTGCGGTTGGCTACGCCCGACTTGATGTCATCGTAGAATGCGTAGTTGATAAACACGTTATAGATATCGCTGAACGAGTCTTTCATAATCACCTTGCCACGGTATTTCGAGTCGAACAGGAATGCCCAACTGTTTACCTCTTCGGGTTTGACAAATTTGGTGTTGATGAGTACGCCCGTGTTACCCCATAGATAGCCTACGGTGTAATCCTTGGCGGTGATGCCCTGCGCTTCGCCGATGTGCTGTAGCATGTTGTCGATGAAGGGTGAGGTGCCATGCAGGTAGTTAGGAATGCCTTGAGCCACGAAACTGGTGTCGATAGGGGTGAGCATCTTGTGTTTCATCATGCGTTCGGCCAGATATTCGGGTGGACAGAACACATCCACCTCTGTCTGCTGGTCTTTAATCATGTCGAAACACTCCTCAGGGTAGTCGTAGGTTACGTAGCTTACCTTGATAGGCTGGCCTGTAACCTGCTGGTACCATTTCTCAAACTTCTCTATAACGCCTACACCAATGTAGTCGCCCCAGTTATATACCTTCAGTATTTGTTGACGGTCCTGTGCCTGTATGGCCAGACTGCAACACAAGGCAAGAATAGCGGTTGCTACCCGTTTCATATCGTTCCTTTTTTTTGTTTAGCGCTCTTCGTGCTCCTTCATATAGTCGCGTGGCGACATACCGTAGAATTTCTTGAATACGGTAGAGAACGAGGCTGAGTTAGCAAATCCACATGCATACATCACCTCGGTAACGTTCATGCCTTGGTTGGCCAGCAGCTGGGCGGCCTTCTTCAGGCGGATATTGCGGATAAAGTCGTGAGGTGTCTGACCGGTAAGGTCCTTCATCTTGCGATGCAGGTGTACACGGCTGATACCAACAGTATCGGCAATCATATCTACACTCAGGTCGGAGTTGTTCAGATTCTTGTTGATGCACTCCATGATGCGCTCCAGCAGCTTCTCGTCGGGCGACTTGAGCTCAATCTCGTCAATCTGTTCCTCCAGACTGTCGTTACGCTCGTATTTCAGGCGTAGCAGACGGTGCTTGTTAATGAGGTTCATGATGGTGCGGCGCAGAATCTCCATGTTGAATGGCTTAACGATATAGGCATCGGCACCAGTCTCCAGACTCTCCAGCTTGTCCTCGTCGCGGTTCTTGGCGGTGAGCAGTACTACTGGGATAGAATTGGTGTTAGGATTGGTTTTGATGCGGGTACACAGGGTGTTACCATCCATCTCGGGCATCATGATATCACTCAGTACCAGGTCGGGCTTGGTGCGGATAACCTCGCCAAGTGCCTCACGACCATTGGTGCAGGCATGTATATCGTAATCCTTCGAGAGCTCGCTCTCAAGGTAGTTGCGAATCTCCTCATCGTCTTCGGCAATCACCAGAGTGAGCTTGCGGTTGCCAGGTGCCATCTCGCTCATCGGGTTAATCAGCTCTGTCTCGGGCTCCTCTTCCAACAGCAGTTCGGGGGTGATGGTCTCGGCGGCCTCGGCTGCTTCGGCTTCGGTAATCATCTCGTCAGCATTCAGATGGCTGTTGCCCATAGGGATGGTAATCACAAACTCACAGCCCTTCTCCAGGTTGTGAACGGTAATGGTACCATGGTGCAGCTCAACCAGCGAACGGGTAAGGTCGAGACCGATGCCAGTGCCCACATAACGGTCGTTGAGCGTGGTGGGCGTCTGATAGAAGCGGTCGAAGATCTTGTTCATCTTATCCTCGGGGATGCCTTCGCCATTGTCGTAGATGGCGATAGTGGCCGATTCGTCAGTATGACTGATGCGGATACCTATCTCGCCACCGGTTGGGGTGTACTTGAAAGCATTCGAGAGTACATTCATAAGTACCTTATCGAAGTTCTGGCGATCTATCCATACAGGAATTTTTTCGCTATCGTGTTCGTAGATAAACTTAATATGCTTGGTCTTGGCCTGATTATCAAACAGGTCGTAGATATCCTTGGCAAAGCTTACCAGGTTGGTCTCACGCATTCGCATCTGCATCTGACCCTTGTCGATCTTTCGCAGGTCCATCATCTGGTTAATCAGACTGAGAATACGCTCGGCATTACGACGGATGGTTTCGTAAACTGCTTTGCGGCTGGGATCGTTGTCGTTCTTGATAAGCGAGAGCAACGGTGTGAGAATCAGCGTCATTGGGGTGCGGATCTCGTGACTCATGTTCATGAAGAAACGCAACTTGGCCTCGCCCATCTCTTCGGCATGGATATGGGCCTGGAGGCGCAGCTTATCCTGCTCCTTATGGCGACGGTAAACCAAATACTGCCATACAAACATACCGATAACCATAGCGTAGAAGAAATAAGCCCAAGCCGAGCGGTACCACGGACTGTGGATAACCACCGTGAACTCTCTTTCGGGTGTTTCTACGTTATTGCGCTCGGCCTTAACCCTGAATCGGTAGGTGCCTTGTGGCAGGTGCGACAGGGTAAGCACGTTCTCGCCTGGCTGCAAGCGGTTGAATGGCTCGCCATTAATACTATATAAATATGATATGTGCTCAGGGTTCTCGTAGGTAAGGGTAGAGAACTGGATTGAGAACGTGTTATCGCTATAGCTGAGTTCGAAACGGTTGCTGGCAATAATGGTGGTATCGGTAACCAGATAACTGCCCGAATGGGTGGCACGACTTACCTGCTGACCATTGATAGAGAAGGAGGTGAGCTCAACCTCAGCCTCCCACTTGCTAGGAGCAATATGGTGAGAGTCGAACCACGAGATACCTGCTGTGCCACCCATGGTGAGGATACCATCGGGCGACATGAATGAGGCACCATCGCTGAACTCGTTACTCTGCAGACCATCATCCACAAAATAGTTCTGCCAGATATCGGATTTAGGTGTGAAACAGCTCAGTCCGTGGTCGGTACCTATCCAAAGACGGCCTTGCAGGTCGCGTTCGATGGTGGCAATACCATTATCGGCCAAACCATCAGCACGGGTATATTGCTGGGTTTTGTGGGTACGCAGATCGTAGCGGAACAAGCCCTCGTTGGTACCATACCACAGGTTATCATCGTATTCGCGGGTAATTCTTACAGGGGTGCTGTAGTTCAGACAGTTCATGCCAAAGGTGCTTGTCCAGCTGTTGGCGGGGATGTCGAGACAGCATAAGCCCATACTGGTGGATACATACAGACGTTTGCCATCGGGCGACAGTTGAACCTGCGATACATAATCGTTGGTAATGCAGTTCATCTTCCTGTTCTTATCAGCACCTGCCTTCATTTTGTAAATGGCCAGCACACGTCCGTCGTTGGGGTCCATCTTCACAATGCCATGTTTCATGGTACCCAACCACAGGTAGCCATCGTTGCCCACGGCTATGTCCATTACAATCAGGTTGGGATCCTGTGGGAATGGTACACGGTGATACTGGAAGGTGACTGGATCAACCCAGCCGATACCTTCGCGGTAAGTTCCTAACCAGATACGTCCCTTCTGGTCTTCGGCCAGCGATACGATGACTGATGGATACTGGTCCTTGAGGTGCTTAGAGGCCTGGGTATAGAAATCGTAGCAGTACAGACCGTCCTTATCGGTACCCACCCATACACGCTTCTTGCTGTCCAGGATAACGCTGACTACGCAGGCTGTACCTAATATATTATGGGCACCAAGCTTATGTCCCATGTAGTGGAAGCCCTTAAAGCTGATGGGCTGCATAAAGATACCCTTCTGCAATAATCCGAACCACAGGTTGCCGCTCTTGTCCTCGGTAATAGAGTAAACCTTACTCATAGGAAGGTTAACCTCGAGTGAGAAGAACGGGTTATCAATCAGTTCGGGCTTGCGGGGATTATAGAGGGCTATACCCTGACCATCATAACCAATCACAATGTTACCATCGTGGGCACGGTAGAGCGATGATACGGCTTTTGTACCTGTTTCGGCAATGTGAACGAACGTGTCACCCTGCATTCTGAATACACCGCAGTTGGTACTACCGGCATAGATGATACCATCGGCACCTTCGCAGAGGCATGAGAACACCACGCTGGGCAGGTTCTGCATATGGCGCTTGACGGTCTTGCCGTTGTATGAGATGAGGCCCATGTGCTCTGTAACAATCCACAGGGTACCTGTACGGTCCTCAATCATACTGTTAACGGTGTGTATGGTCGCCAAAGGTCCCTTCTCCTGATAGGCTGTCTTCTGATCCTTGAACTTCAGGATACCTAAGCCAGAGGTTCCCACCAGTACGTCGCCATTGGCACGCTCCAGGAAGCAGTTGGGGTAACTGTGACCGGCGTTGCCGTTCTTGTCGTACATGGTGACATTATGGAATTTGGTGCCGTCCCACGTTTGCAGGGCGCCATACATACCAAAATAAAATAAGCCTTTGCGATCTTGCATCATACTGTTCACGTAGTTGCTCGCCAGTGAACTGTCGTGCTCGTTCTCTTTCTTGAATACGCGGAACTGATAACCATCGTAGCGATTGATACCGTTACGGGTGGTTGTCCAGATGAATCCCTCGTTATCAAGATATACTTGTGTTACAAAGCTGCTTGATAATTGATGATCGGTAGTGAAGAACTTTCCCCTTTGGGCGAAAGCACTCAACGAGAGGAGTAAAGTAGCTAGCGTCAGTATATACTTAACTTTCATTGTTTTGTTAGTAATTAAATGGTTGCGTTAGTCGTTTTGTTGTTTATTTGTTGCAAAGATAGTGCATTTTTCGTGATGTAACAAACAAATGTTACAAATATTAAAGTTTTTGATACATTTAATGTGATTTTACTCCTAAAAATGCCCTATCTTTGCGCAAAATTATATTATTTGTAACATTCGTAGTGATGAATAAAAGACCGATTTTGTTGAAGACATTGGCATTTTTGGTGTGCGTGACAGCTGTCTCTCAGTTGAAGGCGGCCAGCCAATTTGTGTCGTTCCTGCCAGAAGCTGATGCCTGGCAGTTGAAGAACCTGACTGTTGGCTTGAGTCAGAAAGAGCATAGTTGTGTGCAGCTGGCAGCCAAAAATCTCTTGGTGGATTTTGAGAAAGTAACGGGGCAGAAAGCATCGCTCTCGGAGGGTGCCGCCGAGGTGCTGGTTGGTACGGTGGGGTGTAACCCGCAGATTGACCAATGGGTGAAGCAGGGGGTGCTGCCTGGTTTGAAGGGTAAGACCGAGAAGTATATCATTAAGACCATCGGCAGTCAGCTGGTGATTGCCGGTAGTGATAAGCGTGGTACGGTATATGGAATCTATGAGCTGTCGAAGCAGGTAGGTGTGTCGCCATGGTATTATTGGGCCGACGTACCTGTAGAGCAGCATGCTGCTATATATATTAAGAAAGGTGAGTATACCGACGGCGAGCCTGCTGTTCGCTATCGTGGCTTATTCCTGAATGATGAGGCGCCTTGCTTGACTACATGGGTAAAGAACACTTTTGATACCAATTATGGTGGTCATCAGTTCTACGAGAAGGTGTTTGAGCTGATTCTGCGTCTGAAAGGTAACTACCTGTGGCCAGCCATGTGGGGATGGGCTTTCTATGCCGATGATCCTGAGAACCTGAAGACAGCCGATAGGATGGGTGTGATGATGGGTACGTCGCATCACGAGCCTATGGCACGTAACCACCAGGAGTATGCTCGCCATCGTAAAGAGTGGGGTGCTTGGAACTATTCTACGAATAAAGATAATCTGGATCGCTTCTTCCGTGAGGGTATCGAGCGTATGAAGAATACCGACGACATTGTGACCATTGGTATGCGTGGCGATGGTGATGAGGCTATGGGAAACGGTACTGATACGCATTTGCTCGAGGAGATTATCAATAACCAGCGTCGTATTATTAAAGAGGTGACCAAGCGTCCGGCTAAGGAAACACCTCAGATCTGGGCTTTATATAAAGAGGTGCAGGATTATTACGATGCCGGTTTGCGTGTGCCCGATGATGTAACTATTCTGCTTTGTGACGATAACTGGGGTAACGTACGCCGTATTCCTACTGCTGAAGAAAAGAAACGTAAAGGCGGATGGGGATTGTACTACCATGTAGATTATGTGGGTGCGCCCCGTAACTCGAAGTGGATTAATGTAACGCCCATTCAGAATATGTGGGAGCAGTTGCAGCTGGCCTACAATGGTGGCATCCAGAAACTGTGGATACTGAATGTAGGTGATCTGAAGCCGATGGAGTATCCTATCCAGCTGTTTATGGATATGGCTTGGGATCCTGCTAAGTATCAGGTTGACAATCTGTTGGATCACACCCGTGATTTCTGTGCCGAGAGTTTTGGTGAGGCGCATGCAGATGAGGCTGCATCAATCCTGAACCTGGTTTGCAAGTACAATGGACGTATCACCTCGGAGATGTTGGATGCACGTACCTATACCTGTGAGGAGTTTGAACGTGTGGTAAACGAGTACAAGGCCCTGGAAACCAGTGCGTTGCGTTTGTTTTTAGAATTGAAACCTGAGTGTCAGGATGCTTATCGTCAGCTTGTGCTCTTCCCTGTACAGGCCATGGGTAATATCTATGAGATGTATTATGCACAGGCCATGAACCTGCAGCTGGCTAAGAATCATGATCCTGAAGCCAACGAGTGGGCCGACCGCTGTCGTCAGGCTTTTAAACGCGATTCGTTGCTGTGTAACTATTATAATAAGGTGATGGCCGGCGGAAAGTGGGATGGTATGATGATCCAGAAGCATATCAGCTATCGCACATGGAACGATAACTTCCGTGCTGATGTTTGTCCACGTCTGGTTGAGGTGCCCACGCCTGTAAGCGGTCCTGTATTCTCACCCAGCAATGGTTATATCAGCATAGAGGCTGAGCACACCTATAGTCGTGAGGATGCTAAAAACGCTACTTGGACGGTGATCCCCTATATGGGGCGTACGTTGAGTGGTATCTCGCTGATGCCTTATACCGTTCCTACTGATCAGGCTAAACTGACTTATAAGTTCAAAGCTGCTGATGTAAAGACGGTAAAGGTGCATGTGGTGACCAAATCAACACTCGACTTCCTGGATAAGGGTGGCTTGATTTACGATGTGGCTATCGATGGTAAGCAGCCCGTGGCAGTGAACTTTAATAAAGACTTGAACGAGAAACCTGAGAATATCTACACGGTTTACTATCCTACAATTGCCAAGCGTGTGGTTGAGATGGTAGTGGAGTTGCCAGTTGATGCCAATGAGAAGGTACACACACTGACCCTCCATCCTCAGGATCCGGGCATCGTTTTCGAGAAGATTGTGATTGATCTGGGTGGTTATCAGTCGCAGTATCTGTTCGGTAAAGAGTCACAAAAAGCGTACAATTTACAATAAAAACTAACTCGATATTATTAGTTTTCTTTGTTTTCTGTAACACGGACTTTATATTTTGTAACATTTTTCTTTAATTGTTACTGAATATAAAGTTTGTGTTTCTTCTTTTTAAACCTTTTTTTACTTAAAATATGTACTTTTGCGGCCGTTTTAGTCTGTAAGTCGAAAAAGTATGTAGAATCAAAACAAGTTTTTTTTATCTCAATTAACTATAGTCAAATTATGTATCAAAATCAATCAAAATGAAACAGCTAACAAGTCTTTTGAAACGTGCTGTTCCTTCTTTGCTTCTACTTTTCTGCTCTGCTTTCGCGCAGGCGCAGGTAGGCAGTGTTAGCATTAAGGGATCGGTCGTTGACAATGCGGGTGAGCCTCTGATTGGCGCATCGGTTGTTTTGAAGGGAAACACTGGTCAGGGTACGGTAACGGACTTTGACGGTAATTTCCAGTTGAAGGTTCCTTCTGAGAGTTCTGTTATTGTGATCTCTTATGTGGGAATGAACACTCAGGAACTGAAGGTGGGCAAGCAGCGCACTTTCAAGGTGACACTGACCGACAACACCAAGTTGACGGAAGTGGTAGTAGTTGGTTACGGCCAGCAGAAAAAAGCCTCGGTGGTAGGTGCTATTACCCAGACCACAGGTGAGGTGCTGGAGCGTGCCGGCGGTGTGAGCAACATTGGTGCTGCCCTGACAGGTAATCTGCCTGGTGTGGTAACCATGCAGTCTACTGGTATGCCAGGTGATGAGGATCCAAAGATTGTGATCCGTGGTATTTCTTCTTGGAACTCAAGCGATCCTCTTGTATTGGTGGATGGTATTGAGCGTTCACTCGGAAGTATCGACATCGCCTCTGTACAGAGCATTTCTGTACTGAAGGATGCCTCTGCTACAGCCGTGTATGGTGTGAAGGGTGCCAATGGTGTTATTCTGGTTACTACCAAACGTGGTAATGATGGTAAGGCCAAGATCGAAATCGGTATGCAGGCTACTGCCAAGGTGGTTTCACAGCTGCCTGGAAAGCTGCACTCAGCCGATGCACTGGCCGTTCGTAACCAGGCTATCGAGCATGAGTTAGGTCTCACTCCTTCTTCATGGGGTAAGATTACACCAGAGGGAATCCTGAATAAGTATCGTAACCCTATCGATCAGGCAGAGCGCGAGCGCTATCCTGATGTGGATTGGCAGGACGAGCTCTTCAAGAAGATGGCTTTCTCTTACAATCCTAATGTAAACATCTCGGGTGGTACCAAGGCCGTAAAGTACTTTGCTTCGGTTGACTTCCTGCACGAGGGTGACTTGTATAGGGAGTTTGATAATAACCGTGGTTATAATGCCGGTTATGGTTTCAACCGTATCAACGTACGTTCAAACCTGGACTTCCAGATTACTAAGACAACAGTCTTGAAGTCAAATCTGTTCGGAAGCCATGGTCAGAAGAAAGGTCTATATGGTATCGACACCGGTTCTTGGTATGAGAGCCAGTTGTGGCAGGCTGCCTACAGCACACCAACAGATGCTTTCATGCCTCGTTACAGTGACGGTACATGGGGTTACTATCCCGACGACACTCAGGGTGCCCATAACTCTATGCAGGATATTGCAACTGGTCATGGTTCGGCCACCAATACTACTACGCGCGTAAATACCGACTTCATCCTGGAGCAGGATCTGTCGTTCATCACACCAGGACTCCGTGCTTCGGCTACAGTATCTTGGGATAACGTGTTTGTAGAGGTGAACCGTGGTATCAACGATATGAACCACTCTACACAGACCAAGTGGATTGATCCTGAGACTGGTCTGGAGAAGTATTCTCAGCCTCAGGACAGTAAGACCAACTTCGACTACCACGAGGGTATCCTCTGGAGTACTGATGGTGGTTCTATTCAGAACTGGAACACACAGCGTAACCTGTTCTATCAGGGACAGTTGTTCTGGGGCCGTCAGTTCGGTCAGCACGATGTAACTGCCATGGGTGTATTCAACCGTACAGAGCGCACATGGGGTGGTAACTTCACCAATTATCGTGAGGACTGGGCCTTCCGTACCACTTATAATTATGGTGGCAGATATTTCTTTGAGTACAATGGTGCTTACAACGGATCAGAGAAGTTCTCAAGCGCCAACCGCTTTGCTTTCTTCAACTCAGGTGCAGTAGGTTATCTGATTAGTGAGGAGAAGTTCTTCCAGCCTTTGAAGAAGTATATTGGCATGCTGAAGTTCCGTTACTCTTATGGTGAGGTTGGTGATGACTATATCAACAGTCGTTGGCTCTATGCTACACAGTGGGCATATGGTGGTAACATTCAGCAGGGCCTGCAGACTGAGACCAGTCCTTACACATGGTATAAAGAGTCTTCTGTAGGTAACCCCGATGTACACTGGGAGAAGGCTATCAAGCAGAACTTAGGTATCGACTACTCTCTGTTGGATGGTTTGTTCGCCGGATCGATTGAAATCTTCCACGAGAAGCGTTCCGACATTCTGATTGCTGGTGCTAACCGTTCTATTCCTTCTTATTATGGTGCTACACCTGCCACTGCTAACCTGGGTCGTGTTCGTACCAAGGGTTATGAGTTGGAACTCCGTGTAAACAAGGTGCTTCATAATGGCATGCGTTTCTGGGGTAACTTCAACATGACTCATGCTGAGAATAAGATTCTGGAGTATGATGATGCTCCTGGACTGCCCGACTATCAGAAGCAGACAGGCTTTGCTATTGGTCAGGATCACGCAAACCTGACATCTGGCTATGCTAACACTTGGGACCAGGTTATCGGTATGACCGATTTCAATACCAATGATGATCAGAAGCTGCCTGGATCTTACATCATCCACGACTACAATGGTGATGGTGTGATTGATTCTAACGATTCTGCTCCATATAGTCTGACTGGCACACCACAGAACACCTATAGTGCTTCTATCGGTTGGGAGTGGAAGGGCTTCAGCGTTTATATGCAGTTCTATGGCGTACGTAATGTGGTTCGTTATGTAGCCTTCAACTCTCTGCCTGGTGGAAAACTCGACACCGTATATGATGAGGGTAGCTACTGGACCGTGGATAACATGGATGCCGACGCACCTATGCCACGTTGGGGTTCTAAGCCCGACTATTACGAGGGAACACGTTTCCACTATGATGGTTCATTCATCCGTCTGAAGAATGCTGAGATTGCCTATACATTCACTCAGCCTTGGGTTAAGAAGATGGGTGCACAGAGTCTGAAGGTATTCCTGAATGGTAACAACCTCTGGGTATGGAGCCGTATGCCAGACGACCGTGAGTCGAACTTCGCTGGAACTGGTCTCGCTTCACAGGGAGCCTATCCTACTGTTAAGCGTTTTAACTTAGGTCTTAAGATCAACCTATAAAAAAAGAAAACAATGAAATTTCTAAATAAGTATATAATGATAGGTGCTGCTGCCCTGACCCTGAGTCTGGGTATGACTTCGTGCACCGACTATTTGGACAAAGCCCCAGAATCAGATATCTCTGATACTGACGCCTACAAGGATTTCCATAACTTCCAGGGCTTTGTAGAGGAATTATACTATTGCCAGCCTGATCCTACCAACGGTTACTGGACTAACTCTTGGAACTGGGGTGAGGATGAGATTATGAACATTAATGTGAACTATCACATGTGTTATAAGGTTGACCAGGGTGACTTCTGGGGATGGCAGAGCGAATTCGACGGATGGCAGTCTGGTTGGATGGATCGTGCAAGCAACGAGACAACCAGTGCTAATGGTCCCGACCGTTTCAAGCACTCTATGTGGCCTTTGGCATGGTATGGTATCCGCAAGGCTAACATGGGTATCGAGAATCTGGATAAGATCACCGCTACCAAGGAGGAGAAAGACCTGATTGCCGGTCAGCTTTACTTCTTCCGTGGTTGGTTCCACTTCATGTTGATGCAGTACTTTGGTGGTCTGCCTTATATCGATTCTGTTCTTCCCGCTGGTGAGAAACTTACTTTGCCTCGTCTCTCTTATGCCGAGTGCGCTGAGAAGGCTGCTGCCGACTTCCGTAAGGCTGCCGACCTGCTGCCTGTTGACTGGGATAAGACTACTGTAGGACGTGTAACTGCAGGTAAGAACCAGTTGCGTGTAACTAAGATTGCTGCCCTCGGTTATCTGGGTAAGGATCTATTGTGGGCTGCCAGTCCTTTGATGAACGAGGAGTCGACAGGCGCTACTACCTATAATAAAGACTTTGCTAAGCGTGCTGCTGAGGCATTTGGTGAGCTGCTGAACATTGTTGATGGTGGTAATACACAGTTCGGTCTGATTCCATTCGACGAGTACTCTGAGAACTTCGTGACAATGGATGGTTCAGGTAAGATGCCTGGACAGAATAAGGATAATACCATCACCGAGGCTATCTTCCGTGGTCCTACCTATGGTTCTGGTTGGGGTTGCTCAGCCTGGGGACAGGTAAAGTGCTATGGTGGTATGGATATCAACGACAGTGGTGTAACGTTTATGCCTACTGCCAACTATGTAAACTACTATGGTATGGCTAACGGTCTGCCTTTGGATGATAGCGATTCTCAGTTTGATAAGACTCATCCTTGGAAGGACCGCGACCCACGTTTCTATCATGACATCAAGTATGATGGCTGTCAGATGATTGTAAAGGAAGACGACGGTTTCAAGGATTGGCGTTATGCTGACATGCAGACCAATGGTAAGTATCGTGATGAGTACCGTGGAACCCGTACTGGTTACTTTAACTATAAGTTCGTTTCTACCAAGTGTAACAAGGTGGACGATGGTTATGGATGGTCGCCACAGATTCACATGCATATCCCCTGGATGCGTTTGTCGGATGTATACCTGATGTATGCTGAGGCTGCTGCCGAGGCTACTGGTAGTGCTACAGGTTCTGTAGGTTGCAAGCTGACTGCTGTTGACGCAGTAAACAAGGTGCGCGAGCGTGCTGGCGTAGCTGCTGTTGCCGATAAGAACACTGCTTCACTCGACAATTTCATGAGCGAGGTTCGTCGTGAGCGTGCTGTAGAGCTCTCGTTCGAGGGACACCGTTTCAACGACTTGCGCCGTTGGCTCCTCCTGGACAAGTATCCTTATAACATCAAGACATCACAGGAATTCTTGCGTGTAGGCGATATGAATGTGGATGATCCTACAAAGAACACTGTTGCAGAATGGAGCGAGAAGGTGATTCTGAAGCGTAATTTCTCTAAGAAGCACTACTGGCTGCCACTTAAGAAATCGGATACAACACTTTATCCTGAGTTTGGTCAGAATCCAGGATGGTAAGATCATCAATACTATTATTTATAAGAACATTGATTTATGAAACATATAATTAAGAATATTGCACTTGGCGCCGCTCTGCTGCCTGTAGCAGCAGTGGCACAGACAGAGAAGGAATATACCGACTCTGTGGCAAGTCAGGTGAATGTGGCCTTCCGCACAGTCAACGAGGCTGATCTGATGGGAGGTGTTTCAACTGTCAATATGATAGAGCAGGCCAAGAAGGACTATACAACCTATAGTCTGGATGGTATGGATGCTTTGGTTGGCGGTTATAACGGACAGCTTTGGAATCAGGGTGAGGCCTTGGTACTTGTTGATGGTGTGCCCCGTGCTGCCAACAATGTACTGCCCACCGAGATTGAGCAGATTACCTTCCTGAAGGCCGCTTCGGCAGTAGTGCTCTATGGTAGCCGTGCTGCAAAAGGTGTGATTCTGATTACTACCAAGCATGGTCGTAACGACGGTCTGAATGTAAGTGTTCGTGGTAATGCTTCGCTCTATGTTCCAAAGAGCTATCCTAAGTATCTGGGATCGGCTGCTTATATGGAGCTTTATAACGAGGCTCTGCAGAACGATGGTAAGGCTGCCGTTTACTCTGAGGATGATATCTATCACTATGCCTCTAATGAGAATCCCTACCGTTATCCAAACATCAACTTCTTTGATAGCCAGTATATTAAAAAGACCTATCAGCGTTACGATGGTACAGCTGAGTTCTCAGGTGGTGGTCGTCTGGCTCACTTCTATGCCAATATCGGTTTGTCGAATGTTGGTAGCCTGATGAACTTCGGCGAGGGTAAGAACAATCATACCACTCGTTTGAATGTTCGTGGTAACATCGACCTGCGTCTGAATGACTGGATTGACGGTTATGTAAACGCCAATGCCACATTCTACGATGCCCGTAACGATAATAGTAACTTCTGGAGTGAGTCGGCTACTATGCGTCCTACCAGTCAGTATCCTTTGGTGCCATTCATCCCCATCTCGTATGTGGAGGAAGCTGATGCTGTAACGCTGAAGACCATTCAGAACTCTAACTATATCATCGATGGTAAGTACTTCCTTGGTGGTACTCAGTCGCAGCAGACTAACCCATTCGCAGCTATGTATGCAGCAGGTTACAACAAGTACACCTCTCGTCAGATGCAGTTTGATATGGGCATGAACTTCGACTTGAACAGTCTGGTAAAGGGCCTGAAGTTGAAGACCAAGTTCGCTGTTGACTACCACACACAGTATAACACCTCTATCAACAACGAGTATGCTGTTTACGAGGCTAAATGGAATAATTACTCTGGTCAGGATCTGATCACATCGATTACCAAGTATGGTACAGATAAGCGCACTGGTACTCAGAACCTCAGCAACAGTCATGACAAGCAGCTCATCCTGATGCAGGCTCAGCTCGACTACGACCGCTCGTTTGGTGACCACAACCTCAACGCTACATTGTTGGCTCACGGCTATCAGATTAGTGAGGATGGTAAGTATCACCGTACCAGCAATGCTAACCTTGGTTTGCAACTGGCTTATAACTATGCTCATACTTATTATGCAGACCTCTCAATGGCTGCCATTCACTCAGCTAAACTGGCAGAGGGTCATCGTGAGGCCATCTCTCCAGTAGTATCACTGGGTTGGCGCTTGAAGAACGAGAGCTTCCTGCGTAATGTGAAGGCTGTAGATGATCTGAAGCTGACCGCTTCATATGGTATCATCAATCAGGACCTTGATATCGAGAAGTACTATATGTACGACTATGTTTTCACTGCTACCGGTACATGGTGGGGATGGAACGAGGTTGCTAACTCTATGCAGACCAGCGATTCGCAGCAGGGTTCTAACTATAACCTCGGCTTCATTAAGCGTAAGGAGTTCCGTGCTGGTCTGACTGGTTCGTTGTGGGAAGGCGCATTGAAGTTCGATGCCAACTTCTTCACCACTTCAACAAACGGTCTGCTGACAACAGCTTCGACTATCTATCCAAGCTACTTCCAGACTTACTGGCCTGTATCTACTTTCCTGGCTAACACTAACTACAACAATCAGCGTCGTACTGGTGTTGACCTGACCTTGAACGTACATCAGAAGTTTGGTGAGTTTGATACTAACTTCGGTGTTTCGGCTATGTACTATACTTCGAAGAACACTAAGTGGGACGAGAACGTAGAGTACGACTGGTTGAAGGCTGAGGGACAGAGCATCGAGGCTATGCGTGGTTACGAGTGCCTTGGCTTCTTCAAGGATGCCGACGATGTAGCTAACTCTGCAAAGATTAATAACAACACCAAGCCTGGCGACCTGAAGTATAAGGACCAGAATGGTGATGGTATCATCGACTCTAAGGACCAGGTGGTAATCGGTAAGTGGACTGCTCCATTCCAGATGGGTGTACACTTCACTGTAAAGTATAAGGACTTTACCCTCTTTGCTCAGGGTTCTGGCACCTTTGGTGGCAATGGCCTGAAGAATGGCAAGGATACGTGGGTATATGGCGACGGCAAATACTCGGATGTAGTGCTGAACCGTTGGACTCCAGAGACAGCCTCTACGGCTACTTATCCTCGTCTGACCACAGAGAGTGGCGACCTGAACTTCGTCGCTTCTGACTTCTGGAAGTACTCTACTTCTGCATTCCGTCTGAACAAGGTTCAGCTCACTTATGATCTGCCTCAGTCAATCTTCGCTGGCGATTCATTCGTGAAGGGTGTTTCTGTATATGTAAGTGGCAGCGATCTGCTGACTATTGCCAAAGAGCGCAAGTATATGGAACTGAACGTAGGTACTGCTCCTCAGACACGTATGTATAATCTTGGTGTGAAGGTAAATCTCTAAAGATAAGATAAATATGAAAAAGATTATTAATATATTGACTCTGGCCGCAGTATCGGTAGCATTCACATCATGTGATGACCTGTTTGAGCCTGCTATTGAAAACAACCTCGGTCTGGACTATATGTATGAAAACCCTCAGTACGCTGAAGGCGTATTGGGTAATGCTTATACACGTATCCCCTGCGCTGACTTCCCATTCAGCGAGGTGGCTACCGACGATGCTGTGAGCAATGACGCTACAAACGACTGGCGTAAGATTGCTTCAGGTACATGGACTTCGAACGAGAACCCATCAGAGCGTTGGCGTAACTGCCGTGCTGCCATCATGTATCTCAACCTGTTCCTGGCTAATGCCGACAAGGTGAACTGGGCTAATGACGAGATGGCTTCGCGTATGTTTAACGACCGTGAGAAGGGTGAGGCCTATGGTATGCGTGCCATGTATATGTACTATCTGTTGCAGGCTCATGGTGGTATGACTGCCGATGGTCAGTTGCTGGGTGTGCCCATCGTAACTGAGCCAGAGGATGCAAGTAGCGAGTTCAATCTGCCACGTAACACTTTTGCAGAGTGCCTGCAGGCCATCTATGATGACTGCGACCGTGCTCTGGAACTGTTGCCTACTAATTATAAGGATATTAAGAATGCCAGTGAGATACCTTCAAAGTATCAGGGTGCAAACGTTGGTCAGTACAACCGTGTGTTCGGTGCTAACTTCCAGCTTCGTATGTCGGGTGCCATCGTTGAGGCTTTCCGTTCTAAGGCTGCTCTGCTGGCTGCTAGCCCTGCTTTCGAAAAGTCGGGTGCTACCATGGCTCAGGCTGCCGATTATGCAGCAGTAGTTCTGGACCGCATTGGTGGTGTAGCTGGTATGGATCCTAATGGTTGGACTTGGTACTGCAACAATGAGATTGACGCCCTCTCGGCTGGTCAGCTGCCAAAGGAAATCCTTTGGAGAGGTGAGGTAGAGAAGAGCGGTAGCAACGACCGCGAGGCTGATATGTTCCCTCCATCACTCTATGGTAAGGGTCGTATCAATCCTACTCAGAACTTCGTCAATGCCTTCCCAATGGCCAACGGTTATCCTATCGACAACGAAAAGAGTGGATTCAACGCTGCTAATCCTTATGCTGATCGTGATCCTCGTCTGACTGCGTACGTTGTTTATGATGGCAACGGTGCAGGTAAGGATAACACAGCTATCAACACTACAGTGGATGATTCACAGAACCGTGATGGTTTGAACAACGAGGTTGGTTCTTCTACCCGTACAGGTTACTATATGCGTAAGCTGTTGCGTCAGGAGATTAACCTGGATCCCTCGGCAAAAACCACACAGAAGCACTACAATGCTCGTATCCGCTTTACCGAGATCTTCCTGAACTATGCTGAAGCTGCCAACGAGGCTTGGGGTCCAACAGGTAAGGGTAACCACAGCTATAGTGCTTACGACATCATCAAGGCTCTGCACGAGCGTGCTGGTGTGGGTAACGACTATCTGGAGAGCATTAAGAACGACAAGGATAAGATGCGCGAGCTGATCCGTAACGAGCGTCGTATTGAGCTGAGCTTCGAGGGCTTCCGTTTCTGGGATCTCCGTCGTTGGAAGGCTAACCTGACAGAGCCCGCTAAGGGTATCAGCATTAAGACCGTTGATGGTAAGAAGACCTATACCACCATCGAGGTTGATAAGCGCGATTATAAGGACTACATGATCTATGGTCCTGTACCTTACTCTGAGATGCTGAAGTTCGATGAGTTGAAGCAGAACCAGGGCTGGTAATAAAACAATGTAAAACTAAAAAGAAAAAAGAAAATGAAACGAATATATGCATTCATTTGTGGAATCTGCGCGCTGAGTGCTTTCACATCTTGTGAAAACAAGGAGGTGGAGTTTGACGACTTTGACTATCAGACCGTCTACTTTGCCAAGCAGACTCCTATCAGAACGATTGTACTGGGTGACAATGTTTATCCTACAGAACTTGACAACCAGCATCAGTTCGAGGTATATGCCACTGTAGGTGGTGTATGGAAGAACCGTCAGGATCGTACCATTCAGGTGGCTGTGGATAACTCACTGGTTGCCGGTAAGACCTTCGAGAATGGTTCGACTATCCAGGCTTTGCCCGAGGATTATTATGAGTTGTTGAGCAATACACTGACCATCCCTTATGGAAAGGTTATGGGTGCAGTGAAGGTTCAGCTCACTGACAAGTTCTTTGACGATGCTAAGGCTACAAGTCTGAATTATGTACTGCCTTTGCGTATTGTAGGCGCTAAGGACTCGGTACTGACTGGTAAGGACTATATCCTTTACGGTTTGAAGTATATCAACAAATATACAGGCGCATGGATTAGTCATGGTACTGATGAGATTGATCTGAATGGTGTGAAGTCGACCGAGACACGTGAGGCTGAGTACCTGGAGAAGAACGAGATCCGCTACCTTACTACCGAAGGCCTGGCAGTAAGCAACTACTCTGTTCCTACAACAGTAGAGGCTTATAGATATGATGATGCTGCGAAAGCGTATAAGAAGACCATCGTATCACTGCCATGTAACCTCAAGCTGACCTTTGGTCAGGACGAGAGTTGCACAGTAGTTCCTACTACTGCTGGCTGCACCGGTTCTGGTTCAGGTAAGTGGACTTTGAAGGGCGCTAAGAATGCATGGGGTGGTAAGGATCGCGACGAGATCGTGCTCAACTATACCATCGATTATGAGTACACTGACTATGATCCCAATAACAATTGGGCTGCTGTTCAGCGTCATAAGATTGTGAAGAGCGCTGATACGCTGGTTATGCGTGATCGTCAGACCAAGCTCGAAACTTTCGTAGTAAAATAAAAAATAATTCTGAAAGATTATGAAACGTAATATTTCAAATATCATCTGTGGTGTTGTCGCTGTCTGTGGCCTTGCTTCATGTGCCGACACAGACATGATCAACATCTTTAAGGATAAGACTAAGAATCTGAAGGACTATGAGTACCTGAATGATTACGATGCGCTTAAAACATTTTCTAACCCTAAGGCTTCTCCCAATTTCAAGTTGGGAGTGGCCTTGGAGGCAGATGACTATAATGCCAACGGTCTTGTTACACGTCTGGCTAATGCCAACTTCATGGAGCTGACAGCAGGAAATGCAATGAAAATGGCTTCGTGTGTGGATGAGAATGGTAATCTGAACTTCGAGAATGTTCAGGCCTTTGTTAATAACGCTGAGGCCAATGGTGTGTCGGTTTATGGTCACACACTGGCTTGGCATGCTCAGCAACCCCTGAAGTGGTTGGAGAAGCTGCTCAAAGATAAGGAGCTCGACATCGATCCTAATGCGAAGCTTGAGAAGGAAGACTATTCTGGTGACTTTGTGGGCATGTCAAAGTTCCCTTATTTTGTGATGGGTTATGAGCCATCTATTGTTAATGGCTGTCTGCATTCAGAGAACCCTGGTTCATGGTATCAGTATTTTATTGCTGATGGTATTTCTATCCCAGCCGATGGCAATTATACTGCTATTGTAAAGGTCAAAGGTTCTGTTGCAAATGATGGTCTTACCCTGAACTGTGGCTGGGGCTGGGGCTCTGGCGAGTCAGCTTCGGGTAAACTGAAGATTACAACAGACTGGACTGAGCAGAAGGTCGACTTTGCCGGAATTCCTGGTGGAAAGAAGTGTAACCTTGTACTTCAGCCTGGTAGCTATGACGGTACTCTTGATATTCAGACCGTTCGTCTGGTTCATTACGAATCACCTGCTATCGAGGTTGCAGTTAACGATTATGATTACTCGTTCAAGGATGTTAGTAAGTTCCCATATTATGTGATGGGCTACGAGCCAACAATTGTTAATGGCTGTCTGCATTCAGAGGACCCAGGTTCATGGTATCAGTACTTCATTGCTGATAACATTCCGCATCCTATCGAGGGTACTTATGTTGCAACCGTACGTGTAAAAGCTTCAAAGGCTGGCAGCATGGCTCTTAATATGGGCTGGGGCTGGGGCTCTGGCGAATCTGCATCTGGAACTTTGAAGGTTGATACTGAATGGAAGGATGTGAAGGTTACCTATGATAATATCCCTGCCAAGTCATGTAACCTGGTACTCCAGCCTGGTAGCTTCGATGGTGTTATTGACATCGCATCGGTGAAGGTTGACCACATCGTAAAGATGAACACACTGCCTCTGACAGAGAAAGAGAAGAAGGATACACTGACTTATGCTCTGGATAAGTGGATCGGTGGTATCATGACAGCTTGTGATGGTAAGGTAAAGGCTTGGGACGTAGTAAACGAGGCACTCTCAAGCGGAAACGCTGATGCTGAGGGCGTATATGCTTTGCAGCACCTGAAGGATCAGCAGGATCCAGAAAAGGCTGCAACCGAGAGCTTCTTCTGGCAGGATTATCTGGGCGATATCGACTATGTTCGTACTGCCGTTAAGCTGGCTCGCAAGTATGGTCCACAGGATATGAAGCTCTTCATCAACGACTATAACCTTGAGGCTGCTTGGGATCAGAACAACAAGGCCAAGAGTCTGGTTGCCTGGATTAAGCGTTGGGAGGCTGACGGCGAGACCAAGATTGATGGTATCGGTAGTCAGATGCACGTAACCTGCAGTATGAATGCCGACAAGCAGAAGGCTAATGAAGAGGCTGTTGTGAACATGCTGAACATTCTGGCTGGTAGCAAGAAGTTGGTTAAGATCTCTGAGCTTGATATGGGCTGCGAGGATGAAGCCGGCAATGTTATTAAGACAGAGAATATGACCGAGGAGCAGCATAAGGCTATGTCTGCTTACTATAAGTTCATCATCGAGAAGTACTTTGAGATTATCCCTGCTGACCAGCAGTATGGTATCTGCCAGTGGTGCATTACCGATGCTCCAACTAACTCAGGTTGGCGCAAGGGTGAGCCTGTAGGTCTCTGGGATCTCGATTATAACCGTAAACATACCTACGGCGGATTTGCTGATGGTTTGAACGGTAAATGATATTGTTTGTCTATGAGCAGACAATTTTAGAACTTTACATTGTTTTTGGAGCCTGGGCTTGTGAAAGTCCAGGCTTTTTTCTTGGTAGATTCAAGAAAAATGTGTAATTTTGCAGGGTTTTTAGAAAGATCAGATTTATGAAGCCTGAATACATCAATAGATATCTCCAGACGGCTGCCAAAAAGAATTGGATTTTGTCAGTTTTTCTTGGCGCTTTGATCTTTTTGTTTTGGGGAGGATATCTGCCGCACGCACTTTCTTACGCAGAGCAATACCAACTGTTTTTGTGGACGCCTGACTATCTGTTAGGATGTTTGGGGCATCCAGGAGGGGCTGCAGAATGGCTCGAAACATGTCTGGTGCAGTTTTATTACCTGCCGTGGTTGGGGGCTATGATTCTGGCTTTGCTTTTTATCGGCTATCAGCGGATGGTGGCAAGCTGGTTAAAAGCAGAGTCTTTTCTGCTGAGTTTGATTCCTGCTATTTTGCTCTTTTGGGCGATGGGCGATCTGGATGTGCTTCTTTCGTTTCCTATCGCTATTATGGCTTCTCTGGCGATGGCTAAGATTGGTGTTGCTAATCGTTGGTTGGATATCTGCAAGGAAATGGTTCTGACACCATTGGTATATTGGCTGATTGGTCCGATGGCTTGGCTGTATGTGGCATTACGGATTGTGATGGATTACAAGCGCTTTATCTGGCTGCCTTTATGGTTGTTGGTCATACAACTGGTGTTGTGGCATACGCTGCTGGAACAGTTACCCTTGCAGTCGGTGATGTGCTCTATGGGATATTACCGTAGTCCATCGCTGGTGCCCCTGCTATGGATAGTGCCCCTATCCGTACTTTTATGTGTTCTGGCTGACCGACTATATATAAATAAGGTATTAAAGTGGCCTGTTCAGGCGATTGCCGTTGTGGTGTTAGGTTGGCTGGCTGTGACACGTGGTTATGCCGATGAGCGTTACGAGTTGGTATGGCAAGACTATCAAATCAGAAACGAACATTGGGACGACATCATCAAACGGGCCGAACAGAAAACGGTGGAAACGGCGTTCTGGTCGAACAGTGTTAATCTGGCATTGGCAGAACGTCGCCAGTTGGCTGATAGGATGTTCGATTTCTATCAAAGCGGTATCGATGCCTTGTTGATGAATATGGTTCGTGATCCATTCTCGAATATTCCTGCTGCCGAGGCCTTTTATCGTTTAGGAATGATTAATTCGGCTCAACGGTATATGTTCGACATGCAGGAGTCGATCAATAATGGCAGAAAGAGCGGACGTTTTACCCAGCGCATTGCTGAGTGCTATATCATTAATGGAAAATACGATCTGGCCAGGAAGCATCTGGCGCTTCTTAAGAATAGCCTATTTTATAAGGGATGGGCAGAAGTTGCTGAACAATATCTGGGTGATGAGGCTAAGATTAATGCCCATCCGGTATGGGGCCAGTTGCGACAGTATCGACAGAAACAGGATTTTCTGTTCTACTATCCGGAGATGGCTTCGATGCTGGGTAGCTTGTTTAATGGAAACAGATCGAACACCATGGCGTTGGATTATTTCGTAGCGCAAATCTTGTTGAACGGCGATGCGCCAACTTTCCAGCAGGCGTTGCCATGGGTAGAGCAGTGTGGGGGCTATATGCAGATGCCCCGAGGCTATCAAGATGCTTTGAACTGTATACAGCGTCAGGGTAATGTGCCAGGTTCACCGTATGCAGCCTTTATCAGTAAGATGTTAGCGAAAGCACAGCAACAACAAAACAATCAAGTGTATGAAACAGCTCATTAATCATATTTCTATTGTCTTGACAGTGGTTTTCTGTCTGGTCATGCTGGAGGGCTGTCGCCATCAGGTGGAGCATGCAACTCGTGTACATCAGGTGCCTGCTATCTATCCCGATTATGTAGGGGTGACTATCCCAGCGGGTATTGCTCCCTTGGATTTTAATTTCGTGGGTGGCGATGTGGACCTGTTGGATGTAACAGTGCGTGGCTCTAAGGGAGGCGAACTGCATGTACAAGGTGAATGGGCTGATTTAAATATTGAAGCCTGGCAACAGCTGACTCAACAGAATGTAGGTGGTGAGTTGCTATTTACTGTTTGCGTGGAGCATGATGACCAGTGGATACAGTATGATGATTTTAAGGTATATGTGAGCAAACTGCCCTTAGAGGATTATGGCTTGACTTATCGTAGAATTCCGCCTGGTTATGAGGTGGGTGGCGCTAATATCGGTATCTACCAGCGCGATTTGCATAGTTTCGACGAGACTGCCATTCTGAAGGTGAGTGCAGTTTATGGCCATTGCATCAACTGTCATACTGCAAATCGGACCGATCCTTCTACGTTAACCATGCAGTTTCGTGGCGAAGGTGGTGGCACTTTGGTGCAGAGGAATGGCAAACAGCACTGGCTGAACACTCGTACCGATTCGACCAAGGCTGCTGGCAGCTATGCCTACTGGCATCCATCGGGGCGATATTGTGCTTATGCCGTGAATTCGGTGCATCAGAATTTCCATGTGGGTACCGAGAAACGTATCGAGGCTTATCATCGCTTTAGCGATCTGATTCTCTTAGATACTCAGACCAACCAGTTGGTACTTTCGCCTTTGTTGCAGACAGAGGATCAGGAGATATTTCCTGCCTTCTCGCCTGATGGTAAGTATCTGTATTACAGCACTTCGAAACCATGCAATCTGCCTGCAGAGTACGAGAAGGTGAAGTGTAGTATCTGCCGAATTGCCTTTGATGAGAAGACGGGCACTTTCGGTAACGAGGTTGATACACTGGTAAATACAGCGGCTACCGGTAAGAGCTATACGTTGGTTCGTCCTTCTTACGATGGGCGTTGGCTGATGTTCTGTGTGAGCGACCATAGTAATTTCCCCGTGTTCCAGAATGATGCCGACCTATGGCTGATGGACTTGAAAACTGGTGAGATGCGTGAGTTGAAGGAGGTAAACAGTCGTCAGACGGAGAGCTTTCATAACTGGAGCTCAAACAGTGGATGGTTTGTGTTCTCGTCGAAACGCGAGAATGGCGAATACGCCCAGCTTTACTTGTCATCGATAGATGATAAGGGTCGTGTTACAAAGCCGTTCTTGTTGCCGCAGCGTAATCCCAAGAAATACTACGGCGAATTGTTTGACTCGTATAATGTGCCCGATTTCACTAAAACACCAGTAAGTCTGGATGTACATGAGGTTCACAGACAGGTGTTTGATGGCAAGCGACAACAGGTAGAGGTGAGATGATATGAGAGAAATGAAGAAGAATTGGCCCATTTACATGACTATTCTTTTCGGAATAGTGCTGTTTTGTTTCTGGAACTATGTGCGTTCGGCGCAGATAGAAGCCCGTGAAGCTTTTCAGTTGTTTCTCTTTCAGAGTGATTATTTTCTGTCGCGTTTGTCGGTGCCTGGTGGTATGGCGCGATATGTGGCCGAATTCTTGGTACAGTTCTTCAGGTCGGTGGCTTTAGGCGCACTGATAACTGCGGTTCTGTTGGTGCTTATACAGTGGTTGTCGTGGAAACTGTTGTGTCGCAACATGACTGCAGTCAGTCCTAGTCACCTCTTCCCATTTTCATTCCTTCCATCTTTTGCCTTATGGAAGATGATATGTGATATGGATGTGTCGATGACGCTTCCTGTTGCCGTCTTGTTGACGTGGCTGCTGATGTTGGTGTTGCCGAATAGAAGAAAGCCGAGCCTTGTTTCTTCGTTGGTGTTGATACCAATCGGATATTGGTTGCTTGGTCCCGTCATTATCTGTCTGGTATGTTGCCATTTCAAGTGGCTACAGAAGTCGGATGATCGCATTGTTGTGCTGGCAGAATCTGCTGGCTTGACCATTCTGTTGGCGGCATGTGTGCTTGTTAGTTCACATGTGGTACCATATTCTTTGTGGAATATCACTAAGGGTATAGATTACTGGATGATTCAGAGTGATAAGGCTGGAACGTACGAAGAAATAGAGTACGACTATCTGCTGCAACAGAAACAATGGGGTAAGATTATTACGCTTTCTGAAGAAGAGGAGCCCAAGTCGTTGGCTTGTAAGAATGTGGTCCGTTTGGCAAAGTATTACGAGAAACGTATCTCTGGCGAAGAGTTGAAAGAGAATATGCTGCATCCAAACAAGGTGCTGACCAGTGGCGCTGCAGCGATGATGATGAGTGATGTATATCTTCATATGGGATTTGTTAATATGTCGCAGCGAGCTGCCTTTGAGGTGATGATGAGTTCGCCTAATTATAATATGAGTGGTAGAGAACTTTCACGACTGGTTGAGACAAATCTGATAACCGGACAGTATGAGGTGGCATTGAAGTACATTTCGCTGTTGGAACATACACTTTTTTATCGCAGCTGGGCCAAACAGATGCGACAGCTGGCTACTAATCCTGAACTGATTAAGCGCTCACCAAAATACGGTTCTCTGCAAGAGGTTTATCAGCAAACGGTTGATGTGTTTTTCTTTTAAAAAAGTAATAGCATGAAGAAAAAGATATATACGGGTATGATGATGGCGCTGCTGGCAGTAGTACTGTCGGCCTGCGGTCTGCATCCCGATAATGTGCAACCTGTTAATCAGTTGCCGGCTATTTTTCCCGATTATGTGGATGTGACAGTACCCGTTGAGATTGCACCGCTAAATTTCGCGATGACCGATGATGCGTTTACTGATATCTATGTGGATGTGAAAGGTATGAAGGGTGGCAGCATGCATGCTGAGGGGTCCTATGCTGATTTTGATATTGATGAATGGCATCAGTTATTAGCTGCCAACAAAGGAAGTCGCCTGATTGTATCAGTTTGTGCACGCAAAGGGGACAACTGGTATCAGTATCGCGATTTCTCTATCAATGTGAGTCCTTATTCTTTGGATGAGTGGGGTGTTACCTATCGTAGAATTGCGCCCAGCTATGCACTCTATGGTCATATGGGATTGTATCAGCGTTGTCTTTCTGATTTCTCAGAAACATCGATGCTTGAGAATTCGCAAGTCTATGGTCAGTGTATCAACTGTCATACACAGAATCGTACGAATCCAGAACAGTATGTGTTCCATGTGAGAGGTGAGCATGGTACTACCATTGTACATAATCATGGAAAAGATAAACTGCTAAAAGCCCGTAACGACAGTCTGGGTGGTTCGATGGTATATCCTTATTGGCATCCCGGAGGGCGCTATTGTGCTTTCTCCACTAATAAGACCGCTCAGATGTTCCATAATGGCAACAACAAACGTATTGAGGTGTTTGATACCTCGTCGGATGTGTTTGTATACGACATGGAGCAGCATGTGGTAATCAAGGATACTCTGATTATGAAGACTGGCTGGGCTGAGAATACACCAGCCTTTTCGTCAGATGGTAAGTGGTTGTATTTTACGACTGCCAGATGTGGCGATTATCCCAAAGGCTATGACCAGGTAAAGTATAGTCTTTGTAGAGTGTCTTTTGATGAGAAAGCAGGTAAGATCGGTACCGAGGTGGATACGTTGGTAAATGCTGATGTAACAGGTAAAAGCGTAACTTGGCCTCGACCTTCGTATGATGGAAAGTACTTGATGTACACGCAGCTGGATTATGGTTACTTCTCGGTTTGGCATCCGGAAGCAGATTTATATATGCTTGATCTTGAGACGGGAGTAAGCAGACCATTGAACGAGGTGAATAGCACACGTTCGGAGAGTTTGCATAACTGGACGCGTAATAGTCGTTGGTTCCTGTTTACCAGTCGTCGTGAGGATGGTCTTTATACACGTCTCTATTTCTCGTCTGTCGATGAACATGGAAAGGCTACCAAGCCATTTCTTCTTCCACAGCATAATCCCAAGGTGTATTATCAACGCTTAATGTATTCGTATAACACCCCCGATTTTACATCTGTACCAGTTAAAACGAATGCTCGCGAAATGGGTAGGAAAATAGAGCGTTTCTGATGATATCTATCTTGCTTTAAGTTATCTGTTACGTTTCACAAAGTAAATGATACATATAGGAAATCTAATATCGTTATTTTGTGCTACCTTTGCAGCAGTAAACTAATAAGCGAGAAAGAATGATTAATAAATCAGCAGCCATAGCAGCACTCATGTTGCTAGCTACAGGTGCGAAGGCACAGAACCCCTTCGTACAGACTTGGTGTACCAGCGACCCTGCACCGATGGTACATAACGGAACAATGTATGTTTATACTGGTCATGACGAAGATGGCGCCGACTTCTTCTGGATGCAGGAGTGGCGTGTATATTCAACTCAGGATATGGTGAACTGGCAGGACCATGGTTCGCCCCTGGCCTTGGAGACTTTCTCGTGGGCCGATGACCGTGCTTGGGCCGGACAGACTATCGAACGTGACGGAAAATTCTACTGGTATATCTGTGCTCATTCAAAGATTTCGAATGGTATGGCCATTGGTGTGGCTGTGAGCGATAGTCCTACAGGTCCGTTTAAGGATGCACTTGGAAAACCTTTGTTTGAGAATGGCAGCTGGGATCATATCGATCCAACCGTGATGATTGATGACGATGGGCAGGCTTGGCTGATGTGGGGTAACCCCCAGGTGTATTACCTGAAGCTGAACCGCGACATGATTTCGTACGAAGGTGAACTGGGAAAGCTGCCTATGACCGAAGAGGCTTTTGGCGGTCCGATGATGAAGGAGCGCGAGAAGGGCAAGACCTATAAAGATTCGTATGTTGAAGGTCCTTGGTTAACCAAGCGCAATGGTACATATCAGTTGTTGTATGCCGCTGGTGGTGTGCCCGAACATATCTCGTATAGCACGGCACCATCGCCAACAGGTCCCTGGAAGTATGCTGGCGAGATTATGCCGCTGTGCGATACCAACTCGTTTACCAACCACTGTGGTGTGGCCGATTATAAAGGTCATAGCTATTTCTTCTACCATACAGGTAAACTGCCAAATGGTGGCGGTTTCGGTCGTAGTGTAGCTGTTGAGGAGTTTAAGTACAATGCCGATGGCAGTTTCCCAAAGATTATGCCCACCGATGCAGGCGTGAAGCCTGTTGGCGTGTTTAACCCTTATCGCAAGGTGGAGGCTGAGACCATGGCCTTCTCGAAAGGTGTGAAGACTGAACAGAACGACGAGGTAGGGGTTTATGTCAGTGACATCCACAATGGCGACTATATCAAACTGCAGAATGTGGCCTTTGCCAACAAGTATCCACGTACGTTCACAGCCCGTGTGGCCAGTGGTTTGCGTGGTGGCAGAATTGAGATTCATCTCGACAGTATCGGTGGCAGATGTCTGGGAACCTTGAATGTGCCTGCTACTGGTGGTTGGGAGAAATGGCAGACCATTACCGTTGATCTGGATTACTCTACCATCACCGATATCGATGCACCAACCCGAACCATTTCGGGTTTGAACCTGCCTGCTACAGCCGACGTTTATCTGGTGTTCAAAGGTCGTAAGGGACCAAAACTGTTTAACTTCGACTGGTGGGAGATACGCGGACTGGAGCAGGTGAACATGCCACTGTTCCAAACCAAATATACAGCCGACCCATCGCCACTGGTTGTAGGCGACACCCTGTTCCTCTATACCTCGCATGATGCCTCGCCCGAGGATATCCCCGATGTGAACGAGAAGAGCTCTGCTGGTTTCTTTATGTACGACTGGCTGTTGTGGAGCACTACTGATATGGTGAACTGGACCGAACATGGTGCAGTGGCTTCGTTGAAGGACTTCGCCTGGCGCAGTCGCGAGAACGGTGGCTGGGCTATCCAAACCGTAGAGCGTAACGGTAAGTATTACCTGTATGCCCCTCTGCATGGTCATGGCATTGGTGTGCTGGTGGCCGATTCGCCTTACGGACCGTTCAAAGACCCACTCGGCAAACCGTTGGTTTGGGATCAGAGTAACTGGTATGATATCGATCCATCGGTTTATACCGACGATGATGGGCAGGCTTATATGTACTGGGGAAACCCACATACCTTCTGGGCTAAGTTAGGCGAGGACATGACGTCGCTGACCAGTGGTGTCACCAAGTTGCCACATATTCCTAACTATCAGGAGGGACCTTGGTTCTATAAGCGCAATGGTCATTATTACCTGGGCTTTGCTTCTACCTGTTGTCCTGAGGCTTTAGGGTATGCCATGAGTGATAGTCCCACCGGACCTTGGGAGTGGAAGGGCTATATCATGAAGCCCACCCAGCGCGACCGTGGTAACCATCCTGGTATCTGCGATTTCAAGGGGCATTCGTATGTGTTCGGTCAGAATTACGACCTGATGCATCTGGAGACATTTGTACACCACGAGCGTCGCAGTGTGTCGGCTCAGGAGATTGCCTATAATGGCGATGGCACCATCCAGGAGATTCCTTATTGGTTGGACCAGCAGCCCATGAAGCAGTTGCATTGGCTGAACCCCTACCAGCGTGTAGAGGCTGAGACCATGGCTTGGGGCTTCGGACTGAAGAGTGCCAAGATGGGTATCGAGAATACCGGTGTGGTAGCAGATATGCCTACCTCAACGGGAAAGAAGAATATGTATATCTTTGATATTAATGATGGCGAGTATATCAAACTGCGTGGTGTTGACTTCGGTAAGGGTGCCAAGCAGTTTAATATCACAGCAGCCGCTACTGGTGGTTGCACCATCTGTCTGCGATTAGACAGTGCCGATGGTCCTGTGGTAGGAACCGTAACCATCGGTAAGACCGGTGGCGTTGAGAAATATCGCTCATTCGGTGGCAAAGTGAAGAATGCTGCTGGTGTGCATGATCTTTATATATGTTTCGACAAAGCATCAGGTGATGTTCGTCTGGATTGGTGGCAGTTTAAAAAATAAATAACGATAATGAAGAAACTAATATCAACTATTCTGTTCTGTGTAGTGGCAGTGTCGGCCACTGCGCAGAACCTTTCTGTAACTTATGTGGCTAAGAATGCCGTGAGAGTGAGATACACTAATCAGACGGCGAAAAGTGATTTGCCCGACTGGCTCTATGTAAAACACGATGTGCTGAAACAAGCCGATATCACTGCCGTAGTTAAGGGTAATACCTTGATAGTGAAAGATAAAAGCGGCAAAGCCATTTTTACAGCTAAGGCCCATCAGTTGGTGGGCAGTGAGGCTACGCTGACCTTCGATTCGCCAAAGGATGAGTGCTTGTTCGGCCTCGGACAATTCCAGGATGGCTATAGCAATGTGCGTGGCTTGTCGCGAAGATTGACGCAGGTAAACACCCAGATCAGCATCCCCATGCTGATTTCGAGTAAGGGCTATGGCGTGCTGTGGAATAACTACGGCCTGACCGACTTTAACCCATGCAGCCATAGTGTGAAACTAACGAAGCGTGCAGGAGCCGGTGAGCGTGAGGTGGTGGATGTCACCTCTACCGAAGGTGGCAAGCGTGAGGTTCGCGAACGCCATATCTTCGAGGCCACGATTGATATCGATGAAACCGGCGATTATGCGCTGCTACTCGATGTGGGGCAGAAGATGGCGCGCCGCCATAACCTGCTGATTGATGGTAAGCCAGTGATTGAGATGCAGAACCTCTGGTTGCCCCCCACGGCCTCGACGATTGTTCAGCTCTCGAAAGGAAAGCATCAGCTGTCTGCCGAACTGACCAAGGACGATCAACCTATATTATATTATAATAAGGTGAAAGACGAGACCGTGTTCCGTTCGCCAGTAGCCGATGGTGTTGACTATACGGTGTTTGTTGGTTCGCCTGATGAGATTATTGCGACCTATCGCGAGCTGACCGGTGAGTGTCCTCAGATGCCAGAGTGGGCTTTGGGCTATATCCACTGTCGCGAGCGTTTCCACTCTTCTGACGAGATTCTGCAAACTGCTAACCGTTTCCGTAGTGAACAACTGCCTGTGAGCATGCTGGTTCAGGACTGGCAGTATTGGGGCAAGTACGGTTGGAACTCAATGCGTTTTGACGAGGAGTTTTATCCTGATCCTAAGGCGCTGACCGACAGTCTGCACCAGATGGGTATGAAACTGATGCTGAGTGTGTGGTCGAAGATCGACAAGAACTCAGAAGTGGGTCAGCAGATGCTAGCCGCCAACTATTATATCCCTGAAACTGATTGGATTGACTTTTTTAATCCTGAGGCTGCCGCTGCCTATTGGAAGAACTTCAAAGAGCGCCTGTTGCCTTTGGGTATCGATGCCTGGTGGCAGGATGCTACCGAACCTGAGAACGACGACCTGTTGGGCCGTAAGGTGAACAACGGTCGATGGAATGGTGAACAGGTGCGTAATGTCTATCCGCTACTGGTGAACAAGACGGTGTATGAAGGTCTTGTGGCTGCTGGTAAGGAACCGATGATACTCACCCGTTGCGGTTTTGCTGGTATCCAGCGCTATGGCTCGGCCATGTGGAGTGGTGATGTGGGTAACGATTGGGAGACTTTCCGTCGCCAGATTACGGCAGGCTTAGGAATGCAGGCTGCTGGTATCCCCTGGTGGACCTATGATGCAGGTGGCTTTTTCCGTCCACAGAACCAATATACCGATAGTGCTTATATTGAACGCATGCTGCGCTGGATAGAAACGGCAGTATATCTGCCACTGATGCGTGTGCATGGTTATATGAGCAATACCGAGCCTTGGAACTATGGCAAGGAAGCACAGACTGTGATTGCCGACTGCTTGAAGGAACGTTATGCATTACTGCCTTATATCAAGCGTTGTGCCAAGGCTGTATCGGAACAGGGTGGTACGCTGATGCGTCCGTTGGTGTTCGACTTTGCGCATGATGCTGAGGCTTTACAGCAGAAGTACGAATATATGTTTGGTCCGGCACTTCTTATCAGTCCTGTTACTGAGCCTGGAGTGTCCAGTTGGCGCACCTATCTGCCTCAGCACCCTGGTGGATGGACCGATTACCATACAGGACAGCACTATGAGGGCGGTCAATATGTTGACACTCCGGTAACTAAAGCCTTTATCCCCGTATTTATCAGAGCTGGCTATTCTATCAAATAACTACATAAACTTTAAACTTATGAGCAAAAAACTATTACTAACTCTACTGATGGCTTGCGTAATGCAGGCAAAGGCTGGAACCATCACTAATGCCGATGGTACGGTAACATTCCAGTACAAGAACGACCAGGCCAAAGAGGTGCTGGTAGATGTGCAGTTTGCAGGGCGTAAAGCCATGCAGAAAGATGCCAAGACAGGCTTATGGACCGTAACGCTGGGTCCGGCTGCCCCCGACATGTATCCCTATTGTTTCGTGGTTGACGGTGTGAGCATCATGGACCCCGACAATCCACAGTATTTCCCCAACGAGGGTTTTAAGAACAGTCTGCTGGAAATCAAGTCGAAAGATGGACTTCCCCACGACATCAAGAACGTGCCCCATGGCACCATGGAGTATGTACACTATTATTCTAAGAGTCTGGGTGGCACCAATACTGCCATCGTTTATCTGCCACCCAACTACATGATGAGTCGTGATAAGAAATATCCTGTATTCTATCTGATTAGTGGTACAACCGATACCGAAGAGGTATATTATAAGGTGGGTCGTGTAAACTATATCCTCGACAATCTGCTGGCTCAGAAAGCTGCCAAGGAGATGATTATCGTGCTGCCTTATGGCAATCCTACCAAGCTGCTAGCTGCACCTGCTGCTAACGGCGCTCCACAGACCCATTTTGGTGGCGACGTGTTCAGTAAGGATTTGATTAACGACCTGATGCCGTATATCGAGAAGAACTATCGTACCATCAACAACAAGGATCATCGTGCCATCGGTGGTTTCTCACGTGGTGGTAACCAGGCTTTGTTCAATGGCTTGAGCAACCTTGATAAGTTCTCGTATCTGTGCAGCTATAGCTCGTTTACATCAACAGATATTGCCGGTGTTTACGATAATGCAGAAGATACCAACAAGAAAATCCGTTTGTTCTGGTTAGGTGTAGGTACCGACGATTTCCTGTATGGCAATGCCCGCGACTATATGGAGTTCCTTGATACCAAGGGTATCCGTAGTGTGAAGGAGTTTACCAACGATAAGTTCGGACATACCTGGATGAATGCTAAGTACTTCCTGACCAAGACCTTGCCACTGCTCTTTAATAAGAAGGCATCGGAAGAGGCTATGAAGAATGGTGAGCCAGCTCCTGCTAAGACCGGTAAGGAACAGCAGTTTACCGCTGGTGTGATGGCACGACTCTTCCCACGTCCTATCATTTCGCCAGAGTACACAGAGGATGGTATCATCTTCCGTTTCAAGGCTCCTGAAGCTAAAAAGGTAGAGTTGGAGTGCGAGATGTTGCCTGAGAATGTGGCTATGGAGCGCGACAGTGATGGTGTGTGGAGCGTGAAGCTGAGTGAGTATCTGTTTGAAACCTTTAAATATTGCTTTGTGGTTGACAGTATGCAGGTAACCGACCCCAGCAATATGTTTATTTCGCCCGATGCTGGCTTTAAGTACAGTGTGGCCGACAATCCTAAGTCGCCATTCAATTTCGCATCGCAGGGTGAGATGGACCATGGTCGTGTGAGCTATGACTTGGAGCGTAACACCGCTTTCTATATCTCTGGTAATATGCGTATGGGTGTGATGCCTGCCTTTATTCAGTTGATTCCTGTTGAGGGTGAATCGGTAGAAAGCTGGTTTAAGGTAGGTGGTGCCGACGCCATTGCCGACCGTTTGATTGCCGATGGCAATGCCAAACCATGTATGATTACTGTAAGTGCTCAGGACTTGAGTCAGCAACAGGGTGGTATGCAGATGCCAGGCTTTAAGATGAATAAGTTGGATGCTAACGACTATCCTACATGGGGCTTGCGTCGCAGAGCTTTGGTAAAACTGTTGCTCGATATCAAGAAGCAGCCCGATCCAGAGTTCCCAGCCATGGGTGGCTTTGGCGGTGGCGGCTTTGGTGGCGGTTTTGGCGGCGGCCCCCAGATGTAATACGTTTCTAACTAATTGTTTTAATGATGAAGCAACTATTATCAACTATAATTCTTGGTTGTGTTACCCTCTGCGCTCAGGCGCAGCAGGGTAGCCAACTTCCATTGGCTTATCAGGTAGAGAATACTGGCGCAGCGTTTGCAAAGCCTGCCATGCCTGCAGCTAATGAACTGCCCGTTATCAAGGACCTGCCCGACCCATTAAAGGGTGTGAATGGTTTTAGTGACTGGGCGCGTAAGCGTAGTGAGATAGCAGCGCTGATACAGCATTATGGTATTGGCGAGAAACCTGCTGTGAAGAAAGAGAATATCAAGGCTCATATGAGTGGCGATACCCTGATAGTGGATGTAACCGTGAATGGTGAAACACTCACCCTGAGTTCGGAAATCAGATATCCAAAAACGGGTAAGGCACCCTATGCGCTGATGATTGGATCGAGTATGATTGCCCTGCCACGTCAGTTGTTCGAAGATCGTCCTATTGCTACCATGAACTTCCACGAGAAGCAGGTGAACGATTATGGACAGTGGGGTAAGCACCATGAACGTGGTGAGCATAACTTCGACCGTTTGTATCCACAACTGAAGGATAATGGTGCCTATAGCGAATGGGCTTGGGGCTTCAGTCGTTTGATTGATGGCTTGGAGCTGTTAGGTCCTGAGGTAACCAAGATTGATACCAAGCGTATTGGTGTTACAGGTTGCTCGTATGCCGGAAAAATGGCCCTGTATTGTGGTGCTTTTGATGAGCGTGTGGCTCTGACCATCGCTCAGGAGCCTGGTGGTGGCGGTGCTGCTGCCTGGCGCTATTCGCATCTGCAGGACAGCGTAGAGAATCTGGATAAGACCGACTATCACTGGTTCTTGGAGAGTCAGCTCACCAACTTTCATGGTGACAGTGTGTATCAGCTGCCTTACGACCAGCACGAGTTGTGTGCATTGGTGTGCCCACGCGCCCTGTTGCTGTTGGGCAATCTCGACTACAAGTGGTTGGCCGACGATGCCATGTTGGTATCAGCCAAGGCTGCCAAGAAGGTATGGGAGCGTTTCGGTATTGCCGATCGTATGGGTTGGAGCATCGTAGGTGGTCACGGCCACTGTCAGTTGCCTGAGTGCCAATGGCCCGAGGTGCTGGCCTTTATAGATAAATTTTTGTTAGGCAAAGATACTAAAACGAGTGATATTCGCGTTTATTCTAAAACATTAATCAAATGAAGAAGACTATATTATCAGTATGTATGTGTTGCCTCTCGGCTGTGGCCATGGCTCAGCCAGCAGGCGGATTCGGAGGTTTTCAGGCACCTCAGGTAAAGCTGGAAACCTCGCAGGAATGGAAGGATGTGAATTATGCTGGCGACGACCAGGCTTATCACACCTGCGACATTTATCTGCCTAAGCAGGAAAAGGCTTCTTATCCTGTGGTGATTCATATCTATGGCAGTGCCTGGTTCAGCAACAGCAGTAAGGGTATGGCCGATCTGGGTACCATCGTAAAGAGTTTGCTGGATGCCGGTTTTGCTGTGGTTTGTCCTAACCACCGTTCGAGCATGGACGCCAAATGGCCTGCTCAGATTCACGATATCCGTGCCGTGATTCGTTTTGTACGTGGTGAGGCTAAGAAGTATAAGTTTGATACCAAGTTTATCGCTACCAGCGGTTTCTCTTCAGGTGGTCATCTGGCTTCTACAGCTGCTACCACCAGCGGTACGAAACAGACCAAGGTGGGTACAGTTGATATCGACCTGGAAGGTAATGTAGGTAACTACCTGAATGAGAGCAGTGCTGTGAATGCTGCTTGCGACTGGTCGGGACCTATCGACTTGACTGCTATGGACTGTGGTGAGTCGATGAAGATGGGCGAGAACAGTCCTGAGGATGTGCTGTTGAATTCTAAGTTGGCCAAGGAACCAGATAAGTATCTCAGTCTGAGTGCCAATACCTATGTAGATAAGAACGATCCTCCTATCATCATCTTCCATGGTGAGAAGGATAATGTGGTGCCCTGCTGTCAGGGAAAGGCTTTCTACGAGACATTGAAGGCTGCAGGTGTAAAGACCGAAGCCACCTTCGTTCCTGAGGGCAGTCACGGTGGTCCAGCCATGTATGTAGATGAAAACCTTCAGAAAATGGTGAATTTCCTGAAGGCTCTCCTGTAATATTACTATTCTTATAACGAAAAGTAGCTTTTTGTCACGCAAAAAGCTACTTTTTATATGGTGGAAAGTTACTTTACGACAAGCGAAAAGTTACTTTTTGATTAGTCGTGAAGGATTAATGCCGACTGCGGATCAGCTACGATCTTGGTGCCTTTGATGGTGCCGAGACCGTTTTCGTTGATAGTGCCATCGCAGCACACAATGGTGTACTCTCCATCGGGAATAGTAATCTCAGTGGGCTCCTTGCTGGCGTTCAGTATCACGATGATGTTACGCCAATCATCACGACCAGCGTAGTTCTTCAGTCGGAAGGCTACCACATTCTCTGGGGTATCAATAAACTCCAGGTGCTTGCGTACCAAATCGGCATTGCCTAATCGGAAAGCAGGATGGTTCTTACGCAGTTGAATCAGGTTCTTATAATAATTGAATACCTGTGGATACTGCTTCAGGTTATCCCAGTTGAGCTGGTTGATGCTGTCGGGCGATTCGAAGCTATTGTGTACACCTTTCTTATTTCGCAGCAGTTCTTCGCCGCTGAGCATAAAGGGTACACCCTGAGAGGTGAACACTGCGGTCTGGGCCAGCAGATTGAGACGAATGAGCTCTTCGGTTGTGATACCAGGGATACTCGACTGTAAGCGATCTACCAAGCACATGTCGTCGTGACAGCTTACGTAGCTAATCATCTGGGTTGGGTCGATAGCCCATGGCTCCTTGCTATAGTTTACCTTGGTCATATCCACCTGTGGATGACTGATGGCACCTGCAATGCCGAACTTGATGCTCTCCTTATGGCCTGCCAGGCCTGCTAAGAATGCAGGCTGTGTATCGTCGCTGAATGGACCACGCAGGGCATCGCGGATTTCATCGCTAAAGGCAGCGATAGTTGGCATCTGTGGGATGTTAGCCTTCATACCCAATTGCTCGTTAGGAATAGCACAGGCACCAGCGCTCCAGCCTTCACCGTAGATAAACAGACTAGGATCGATCTCGTTGACGGCCTTGCGAATGGCGTTCATGGTCTCGATGTCGTGTACACCCATCAGATCGAAACGGAAACCATCGATGTGATACTCGTTAATCCAGTATTTTACGCTCTCAATCATAAACTGGCGCATCATGGGCTTCTCCGATGCTGTCTCGTTGCCGCAGCCACTGCCGTTGCTGTACTGTCCATCGGCTGTTTTGCGATAGAAATAGTCGGGATAGGTGCGCTGGAAGTTGGAGTGCTCGATGTCGTAGGTGTGGTTATAAACCACGTCGAGGATAACACGGATACCAGCCTTATGCAGGGCCTGAACCATCTGCTTGAACTCGTTGATTCGAACCTCGGGCTGATAGGGATTGGTAGAATAGCCTCCCTCAGGCACATTGTAGTTCACGGGATCGTAACCCCAGTTGTACTTGTTGTCGCTCAATCGGGTCTCATCTACCGAACCGTAATCGTAGCTGGGCAGGATATGGATGGCGTTTACACCTAACGACTTAAGGTGATTGATGGCCCAAGGTTCGGTGAGTGCCATAAACTTACCAGGATATCTGGCATCCTTGCGAGCAATCGAGAAATCGCGATGGTGCATCTCGTAGATCACCAGATCGGCAGGTGATTTGCATACGGGATGCTGATCTTCGCACCAACCCTCAGGATTGGTGTTAGCCATATTGATGATGGCACCGCGCTTACCATTGGCGCCTACGGCTTTGGCAAATATGCCAGGGCACTCGCCTTTACCCATGTCGAAGGTATAGAACTTACCCATCAGGTCGCCCTTAATGGTGGCTGTCCAGCACTCGTTGCCGGTTTTCTGCATCTTCATGCTTTTAATGGCTTTGCCGCCCAGACCGTCCTTATAGATGCGTACGGTTACCTGCTTGGCATTATTAGGGGCAAAGAGTTGGAACTTAGTTTCTTTGGGGGCATAGTCAACCTCCTTAAAAGTCTGTGCTACCACCTGTTTAGGTAGTAGCATAGACAACAAACCTGCTAATATCAATTTTTTCATGCTTTATCTAGCAATAAGTGATACGGCGAATCCTCCACCAGGAGCCTCAGTGAGCTTGAGTACATCCTTGGCTGTTACCACCTTCTTGGTGATGACGTAAGCCTTTGGATTGTGCTCGTAATGGGCATCCTTGGCATCAGCGTAGATAGTACAGTCGTATTTACGACCTTTATCCAAGAAGTTGAGCTTGATAGTGCTCTTGTGTCCGTTCTCATCGCACTTGCCACCAATAAACCAGTTGTTGGTTCCCTTGGCCTTACGGGCAACGGTGATATAGTCGGCTGGTTCGGCCTCCAGATAGATGCTCTCATCCCAGTCGCAAGCTACGTCGCGGATAAACTGGAAAGCATCGTCGTACTTCTCGTAGTTCTCGGGCAGGTCGGCAGCCATCTGCAGTGGTGAGTACATGGTGAGATAGAGTGCCAGCGAACCTGCAATGGTGATACGTGCCCATGAGGTGTTCTCGCTCCAGTTCTTAAGCTGGGTCTCGAAGATACCTGGGGTGTAGTCCATCGGACCGCCCTGCAAGCGTGTGAATGGCAGGATACAGGTATGATCGGGTCTTGAACCACCGAAGGCTTCATACTCTGTACCACGTGCACTCTCGCCACCAACCAGGTTAGGCCAAGTACGGCACAGACCTGTAGGACGTGTAGCTTCGTGACTGTTAACCATGATATGATGTTTGGCGGCCTCCTTGATGACATAGAGGTAGTGGTTGTTCATCGACTGTGAGTAGTGGTGATCGCCACGAGGAATGATATCGCCTACATAACCGGTCTTTACGGCATCGTAGCCATATTTGTTCATCAACTCGTAAGCCTCCTTGATATGACGTTCGTAGTTCTGGGTAGAGCTTGAGGTCTCGTGGTGCATCAGAATCTTAATACCCTTAGAGTGGGCGTAGTCGTTCAGCATCTTGATATCGAAATCGGGGTAGGGGGTTACGAAGTCGAATACATCGCGCTTCCACAGGTTTGCCCAGTCTTCCCAACCTACGTTCCAACCTTCAACCAATACCTCATCAAGACCGTTCTTGGCAGCAAAGTCGATATAGCGCTTAACCTTCTCGTTGTTGGCACCATGACGACCGTTGGGTTTTACCTTGTTCCAGTCAATCTGGTCGAGCTTGATGCTGGGGTAATCGTCGGTATAGTTCCAAGAGCTCTTACCAACAATCATCTCCCACCATACACCGCAGTATTTGGTTGGGTGAATCCATGAGGTGTCCTCAATCTTACAAGGCTCATTCAGGTTCAGAATGAGGTTGTTCGACAGCATGTCGCGTGCATCATCAGATACCATGACTGTACGCCAAGGTGTATTGCACGGTGTCTGCATAGCGCCTTTCAGTCCTGTGGCATCTGGTGTAAGATGACTCACAAAGGTGAAAGGCTTTGGCAGTGGGAAACGCGATGGAGCAGGATTGGGGGTATAGGCATTGGTAAAGCCTTTCAGCTCCTGTGAGAGATGCTTGGTCTGAGCATCAACCAACTCCAGGTGCATAGTGGCGTAATCCTGGCAGGCAGCCTCGTGGATGTTGATGTAGAGTCCATCGTCGCTCTTCATCTGGAGTGAAGTCTGAACACCTGTCTCTGAGAACACGGCTACCGATGAGTTATACCAGTTAACGGCCTCGTTGAAACGGGCACGTATGCCAGAGAGCTTGGTCTCTTGTGTCTCCTGCTCCTGAGTGTCGTAATCGCCAGGCAGCCACCAGGCGGTGTGATCACCAGCCATAGCAAACTCTGTGCGCTCCTCTTCAATCAGGAAGTAGTTCAACTCCTTCTGCTGTGGAAACTCGTAACGGAATCCGATACCATCGTTGTACACACGGAAACGGATAATCATCTGACGCTTAGCCGAGGGCTGATCCAGCGTTACTGCCAACTCGTTGTAATGGTTGCGAATGTTTTTGGTTTCGCCCCACACCGGCTGCCATGTCTCGTCGAAGGTAGATGTTTCTTCCTCGGCGATAGTGAAGCCGTCCATCAGGTCGGTCTCGTTAGTCCACTTGGATGAGTGACGGTCCTTGGCCAGTTCCAGTCCGAGATGTGAGGGCTTGATAACCGCACGACCCTTGTAGGTCATCTCGTAAACAGGGCGCCCTGTGTTGTCAACTGTGAATTTTACTTCGATATTGCCGTTAGGCGATTTTACATTGCCGGCGATGGCCATGAGTGGCAGCAAAGCCAGCGATAAAAGTAACTTTTTCATTTATTTTCTTCCGCTTTGAATAATTAATGTGCTGATTTCGTTATTGAAGTCGTCGGCCTGCAGCAACTGCTCGATGGTGAGATGCATGCGGTAACGCCAGTAATGACGTGGGTTAGCCGGGATATTGATACGTTCGGCATTCTGGTCGGGCAGACGGAGACTCTCGTCGGTGCTCAGCCAATCCTGCAATGACAGCAGACAGAGCATTGAGGGTGATGTGAGATGGCGGCTCACAATGTCCTTTGCCAACCAACCTGGCAGTGGGTGTGGAGCTGCACCACCACGGCGTAAAGTGGTGTTATAGTAAGTCTGTGTCTGCTCCTCGTCCTCGTCCCACCATTGGCGCAATGTTGACATATCGTGGGTAGAGATGGTATCTACCGAGCGATAGGGGTTATGCGACAGTTTTCCGAAACGTGTGGTTGGATCCTTTGGCATCGACTGGATTTCGAGACTCAGGATGCGCAGTTCGTTCATTACCCAGGGCACGCAGTCGGGTACCATTCCCAGGTCTTCGGCACAAACCAACATTCGGGTAGCTTGTGTGAGGCGAGGCATCTTCTTCATAGCCTCGGTGTACCAGAACTGGTTGTTACGACGATAGAAATAGTCGTTGTACAAACGATTGAACACAAACTTATCGTTGTCCCACAGGGCTTCGTAGATAAAGTCGTTCTGTACACCGATACGTGGGTGGAACTTATCCTTGTTCTTACGGTCGCGAACAAACAGTACATCGCTGATCAAGGCATACAGACCATCGCGCAGATTCAGATCTGCCTCGTCGGTCTTGCCCTTGAAGGCGGTTTCAACCTTACGCTGGGTGTCGTATTCGGGCTTCATCTGCCAGATATCGTCGTGAGCATGATCCAGGAAGGTGTCTTTTACGTACTGAGCACGCTCGCTAAAAATGCGCTCCAAAGTCCAGTCGGCAATGAATGGCTTGGTGAACAGCTCCTCCTGGAAGTGCAGACCGTAGGCTTCGATTTCCTCGCGGGTCATGCCCAGTGATGGTGAGAACTGACCTAACAAGCCGTGAACGGCATCGATAGGAATTTCCCAGATGCGGAAGAAACCCAACACGTGGTCGATGCGGTAGGCATCGAAGTACTCCGACATCTTGCGGAAACGACGAACCCACCATGAGCAGCCGTCTTCAAGCATGGCATCCCAGTTGTAGGTGGGAAAGCCCCAATTCTGTCCGTTAGCCGAGAATGCATCGGGTGGTGCACCGGCCTGTCCGTTCAGATTGAAGTACTTGGGCTCTACCCAAGCCTCTACACCATCGCGACTGATGCCAATGGGGATATCGCCCTTCAGTACCACGCGCTTCTTTCGGGCATAAGCATGGGCGGAACGCATCTGCTGGTCGAGGTTGAACTGTACATAGTACCAGAAAGCTACCTCTTTATATAACTTAGTTGTTGACTTACTCATGGCCTCGCGCTCGCTGTCGGGCAGCTCGTGATGGTCGGGCCAGTCCTGAAAGGTAGCTGTGCCGTACAAATCGCGATAGTGACAGAATGCAGCGTAAGGTACTAGCCACTCCTTATTCTGATCGAAGAACTGCTTGAAGGCTGCCGTCTTCATCGTCTTGGCGCCTTCCTGTGCATAGATGGCATGCAGATACTCCATCTTGGCATTGTTTACACGCTCATAGTCGATCTGTGGCAGGGCGTTCAGTGATTTACGTAGTACCTCGTACTCCTGACGTAGCTTCTCGTCCTTAAGCTGAGGCAGCTGGCGCAGATCGGTGTATTGTGGATGCAGAGCATAGATGCTGATAGAGTTGTATGGATATGAATCCTGCCAGGTGTGGGTGATGTTGGTGTCGTTGATGGGTAATACCTGCAGTACGCGCTGCTTGGTCTTGTCGCACCAGTCAACCATCAGTTTCAAATCACCAAAGTCGCCTACACCAAAGCTACCTTCACTACGTAGTGAGAAGATAGGAATGACGGTTCCAGCACCCTTCCAAGGATATACGGGGAAATAGGCTTGCGACAACTCGTAAACCACTACTTCGCCATCAGCCATCTGGGGTAGCTCTACGGTACGATTCATGCCGTTTTCCCACAGTGGGGTAACATCCACTTTCTCGTCGAGGGCAACGAATTTGAACTCGATGGTACGGGGTAGCTTGTCGGCGTCAAGACTGATAACCCATTCGTTGTTCTCGTGTTCTGCCATATCAATGGCACGCTTAGCTTCCCAGTTTCCTAGGGTTTCGCCGCCACCAATCAGTGCCAGACGCTCGTTGTTACGTAGCTGTGGGGCACGAACCTTCAGACGTATGGTCTTGCTGTAGGATGTAAGGTTGCTCATTTTTGGTGTTCGGGCGGCTACACACTCGGTAAAAGCAGTCGAGTACATATACGAATCCTCTGGGATATCAATCCAGTGGTCGTAAACCATATAACAGGCTCCTTTTGAAGCAGCAAACTCCAAACGGTGTGGAATAACCAGCCACTCGTGGCGCTGCTCATGATCGCCGCGCATCACGGTATAATAATAGTCGATGTGGGCAGACGATTTCTCTGCCTTATTCATTTCGCACATCCAGTGCAGCCCATCCAGGGTTGTCATCTTGTGCTCTTCCGTCTTGTCATCCGTTAGGATGTTCAGTGCCAGCTCTTCGCCGAAGATAGTCTGGTACTCCAGGTTGAAAATGATCTTCATACCAACTTGCTTTTAGTTATTTTTGGCAAAAGTACGAAAATAACCCGTTCGGTGTTTCCAAACGGGCTTGTATTTGATAGTTTCTCGATGCAAACGATTGCATGCAAGAAGCTCTGCTTATCGGGGGAGTGTCATGACGAATCTGGCGCCAGGACAGAAGTCGGTATCAAGTTGTATATCGCCTCCCATGCGGCGTGCCATACTACGTGCTACGGTTAGTCCGATGCCGGTGCCTTCGTAATATGTATCGAGCTGTACAAACTCGTCGAAGATGTGCTCAGCTTCCTTGGCAGGAACGCCGATGCCATTGTCTTCGATAGCGAACTGTACACAGTTGGGTAGGGTTTCTACATGCAACTTGACACGCTGGTCGGCGCTTTTTGCACTGAATTTGCGCGCATTGTCGAGTAACAGGGTAAGGGCACGAACAGCTGCTTGCATATTTGTCTTCAACTGTATCTTCTCAACCTCAGGCAGCATCTCTAAATCGAACGTCAGTGAGGGAGTATCGGCAATCATACTCTTGACGATGGCCTCGCTAACAATCTTATTTGGCGATACCTTATCGGTTCGCTCAATCACGTTGCGGCTGTTGGCATCGCTCAGTTCTAACATCTTGTTAACCAAACCGGTAATGCGTTCGGTATTGGTTACAATGTCGTTGGCAATCTGTTTCTTCTCGTCCTCGCCTAACTCTAAGTCTGGAGTGGTGAGTATTTGCGTAAAACCACTCAGAATATTTAACGGGGTGCGTATCTCGTGCGAAATCTGTTGGATGAAGTGGGTCTTCATCTTCGATGACTCCTCGGCTCTGGCTGTGGCCTCTATCAGCTGGTGATTGGTTTGCTCCAACTCCATGTGGCTCATTTCCAATATGTTGTAGTTGGTTTCTAACATGGCGTTAGTGAACTGCAACTTGCGGCGAGAGCGATATAGGGTAAAGATATAAAGTGAGATGAGTGCCAGGATGATGACAACACTTACATACCATATCCACATAGGCACACCATGATGACTAACGCCTTCCTTGATTTCCGAACCATATATCTTATCAACCAGTCCTTCGCTGTCCATCTTGGCTATCTCCAGGCTGATGGCGTCGATCAGCTCCTTGTTGTGGCCTACATAGCAGTATTCGCGTGGCTGTAGCGAAATCTCCTCTCGAGCCAGACTGTTGAGGCCGTAATGATCGATAAAGTATTTGGCCTGATAACGGTAGCAGATGATGGCATCGTAACGGCCGTTTGCCAGTTCGCGGAACGACTGGTCGAGATCGTTTACTTTTACGCAAGTACCACCTTCGCGCTCCACCAGTTCGGAAATATGGCGTGAGTTCAGAAAAGCAAATGTCTTACCTTTCAGGTTACGGAAGTCAAACGTCTTGTAGTCGCTCTTACGATACACTACCTGGTAGTACAGACGGAAGATAGGACGCGAATAATAGATGGTGTCCTTGCGATAGGATGAATAAACCATCATAGCCAGATCGGTATCGCCGTTCAGCACCGAGGTGGCTACCTTGTTCCACAGGTTGGGTACATAATAGTATTTGATACCCATACGCTTCATCAACTCGCGTGTAAAGTCGATGTCGTAACCATGGGGCAGTCCGTCTTTATCTACCGATTGCAGTGGGGCATAGTTGGCATCCAGGCCAATGGTAATTTGGTCTGTAGGTGGCACGAATGCCACTGCTCGCATAGATATACTGCATAGAGTTGCTATCAACAACCCTACAAGCCAGTATCTGTCTAGTCTCAATTTAATCACGTGTATCTGTTTTATTAATATAAGTTCTTACTCTTTTTAATCATCTGCCAGTGTGAAGTCTAACTGCTTGCGCTCCAGATTGGCACGGGCTACCTGAATACGTATGGGGTCGCCCAACTGGTATTTGGTGTGATGACGACGACCAACAATCATGTAGTTCTTCTCGTCGAAGTCGTAGTAGTCGTTACCCAGGTCGCGAATAGGTATCATACCTTCGCAGTGGGTTTCATCAATCTGGGCGTAGATGCCGTACGACTGGATGCCGCTGATATGTGCATCGTAGGTGTTACCAATCTTGTCGGCCATAAACTCTACCATCTTGTACTTGATAGAGTCGCGCTCAGCATTCATGGATATCTGCTCCATGTCGCTGCAGTGCTCGCAGAACTCTTCGTACTTATCCTTGTTGGCCGAACGTGCACCATCCTGATACTTGGTAAGCAGACGGTGTACCATCATGTCGGGATAACGACGGATGGGCGAAGTGAAGTGCGTGTAGTAGTCGAAAGCAAGTCCATAGTGACCGATATTGTGTACGCTATACTTGGCTTTCATCATGGCACGCAGCGCAACAGTCTCGATGGCATTCTGCTCGCGTGTACCTTCGGCCTGCGACATCAGGGTGTTAAGCGACTTGGTGATAGCACCCTTGGTGCCGGCTGTTTTTACCTTATAGCCGAACTTAGCCACAAATTCGCGCAGATTCTCCAGCTTCTGTGGGTCTGGTTGGTCGTGAATACGGTAGGGCAGCGTTTTTGCTTTAACACCCTTCTTCACGCGACCGATACTTTCGGCTACCGTTTTATTGGCCAGCAGCATGAACTCCTCAATCAGTTTGTTGGCATCTTTCGACACCTTGAAGTAGGCGCGGATAGGTTTGCCAGTCTCGTCGATATCAAAGTGCAACTCCTCGCGGTCGAACTTCACACTACCGTTTTTAAATCGGGCTTCGCGCAGTTTCTTGGCCAGCGCATCAAGCTTCAACAGGAATTCGGCGTTTTCGCCTTTTCCCTCTTCAATAATCTGTTGAACCTCTTCGTAGGCATAGCGGCGGTCGCTCTTAATCACGGTGTGTGCCAGATGCCAATCCTTGATGTTTGCCTCGTCGTCCATCTTGAAGATAACGCTGTAGCACAGCTTTTCCTCGTCGGGGCGCAGCGAACAGATAAAGTTACACAAACGCTCGGGCAGCATAGGGATGGTACGGTCCACCAGATAGATACTGGTGGCACGTGCATATGCTTCCTTGTCGATGGTTGAACCCTCTTTTACGTAGTGTGATACATCGGCGATGTGTACACCAACTTCCCAAAGACCTTTGTCTGTCTTTCTGATACTCAAGGCATCGTCGAAGTCCTTGGCATCCTTGGGGTCGATGGTGCATGTGAATACATCGCGGAAGTCCTCGCGGCGAGCAATCTCCTCTGGGGTGATAGCTGCGTCGATCTTCTCGGCAGCCTCTTCTACGTTCTTGGGATACTTATAAGGCAGATTATACTGTGCCAGGATGGCGTGCATCTCGGCATTGTTCTCACCTGTCTTACCCAGAATGTCGATGACCTGACCGATAATGTTCTTATGGTCCTGATCGGGCCACTGGATAATCTTTACTACAGCCTTGTCGTCGGTCTTACCTCCTTTCAACTTACGTTTAGGGATGATGATATCGTGAACAATCGTAGAGTCGGCTGTTACCAGAAAAGCAATATCCTTTTCAACGCGCAGCTTACCGACGATAGTGTCGTGGGCTCGTTTCACGATCTCGATGACCATCGCTTCTTTGATATGCTTGTCGCGGCGCGCCATAAGCGACACTTTCACATGGTCGCCATCCATAGCCGACATTGAGTTACGCTCGGCCACAAACACTGGTGTACCACCATCATCGGGCACAAACGAGTTGCGTCCGTTAGCTTTTCTGTGGAAGATACCTTCCTGTACCTGAGTCTTCAGGTTTAGTTTATAGGAGTTGTCGCTCACTTTCAGCAGGAAATCATCCCACGCCATCTCCTCCATCACATCGATGGCCAGCATTTTGAGAGGATGAGTGTCGAGTTTCAACACCTTGAATATTTGTTTGAACGAGAATGTTTCGTTAGGATTATGTTGAAACAGGTTCTGTAGTAGTTCGCTTACCTGCTTCTTTCCTAAACGTTTTCCACCTTTCTTCTTACCCATAGCTTGTTTTCTTTTTTCTTTCTGCCTGCAAAGATAAGAAAAAAAAAGCACGGATTACACGGATTGACACAGATTTTTTCGTAAAATAGTTAAAATCCGTGTCAATCCGTGTAATCCGTGCCTAAAAAATTGTAACTTTGCACTCAAATTGTAAACTGTATGAAGATATTAGTAACTGGTGCGAGTGGTTTTATCGGCTCGTTTATTGTTGAGGAGGCACTCCGTCGCGGCTTTGATACATGGGCTGCGGTGCGTGGCAGTAGCTCTAAGGCTTATCTGCAGGATGAGCGCATCAACTTTATCGAGCTGAACCTTTCGTCGAAGGCTCAACTGGTGGAGCAGCTACGTGGTCAGGCATTCGACTATGTAGTGCATGCTGCTGGCGTAACTAAGTGCTTGGATAAACAGGATTTCTTCCGTATAAACACCGAGGGGACCAAGAATCTGGTTGATGCACTCGTTGAGGTAGGTATGCCGCTGAAGCGATTGGTGTTTGTGAGCAGCTTAAGCATTTTTGGTGCTATCCGTGAACAGCAGCCTTATCAGGAGATAAAGGAAACCGATACGCCCCAGCCTAATACCGCTTATGGTCGCAGTAAACTGGCCGCTGAACAGTATTTGGAACAGATGGCCTCGCGCGTACCTTATATAATAGTTCGTCCAACTGGTGTTTACGGTCCTCGTGAGAAAGACTATTTTATTATGGCCAAGAGCATTAAGCAGCACTCCGATTTTGCTGTGGGCTACAAGCGTCAGGATATTACCTTCGTATATGTAAAGGATGTGGTGCAGGCTATCTTCCTGGCTTTGGATAAGGGTGAGAACGGTAGAAAGTACTTCTTGAGCGATGGTAAGGTGTACCAGAGTGAGACGTTTAGCAATCTGATTCATCAGGAACTTGGATGCCCATGGTGGATTCGAATCAAGGCGCCTATCTGGGTACTGCGTGTGGTAACCTTCTTTGGTGAGTATATCGGCCGACTGACAGGTAAGGTTACGGCGCTTAATAACGATAAATATAATATTCTACGCCAGCGTAATTGGCGTTGTGATATACAGCCTGCTATCAGTGAACTTGGCTATAAGCCCGAGTACGACCTGGAGCGTGGCGTGAAAGAAACAATTAAATGGTATCAGGATAACAAATGGTTATAAAAAAATTATTCGAGATAGAAAAGAAACCCCGTAAGGGCTTAATGGCATTCGAGTGGGCAGTGATGGCTTATCTGCTGTTTACGCTGCTGCTTATTATGATTACCTTTACCAAATTGCAGAACCCAGGCGAAATGCTTTGGGGGCGTGCGCAGGTGGTTATTTCTACTCTGGCACTCTGGTGGGTGTATCGTATGATTCCCTGCAGACTTACGATGATGTTCCGTGTGGCATTACAGCTGATACTATTGTCGTGGTGGTATCCCGATACCTATGATATGAATCAGGTGTTCCCAAATCTCGACCATGTGTTTGCTGGTTACGAGCAGCAGCTGTTCCACTTCCAGCCGGCTCTGGTCTTCTCGCAGGCTATTTCTAATCCGGTGTTCAGCGAACTGATGCATCTGGGCTATGCTTCGTATTATCCGCTCATAGCTCTGGTAACGCTTTACTATTTCCTTTATCGTTATCAGGAGTTTTCGCGTGTGGTGTTTATCATTCTTGCATCGTTCATGCTCTATTATGTCATCTTTGTGTTGATGCCTGTTACTGGTCCGCAGTATTACTACTTGGCGGCAGGAGTGGATCAGATAGCGCAGGGTAACTTCCCTAATGTGGGCGATTACTTTGCTACCCACTCTGAGGCGTTAACAATACCAGGCTGGAAGGATGGCTTCTTTTACCAGTGTGTGGCCAGTGCACACGAGGCTGGCGAACGTCCTACGGCAGCTTTCCCCAGCAGTCATGTGGGTGTTACTACCATTCTGCTGTTGTTGGCTTGGCATGCCCGTAATCGTAAACTGCTATACACATTGTTGCCTTTTTACGTGTTGATGTGTTTCGCAACTGTTTACATTCAGGCGCACTATGCAGTCGATGTGATTGGAGGCTGGATTTCAGCTCTCGTCATCTATGCGTTTTTGTTTTTTTTATCGAAAAAATTTGTTTGATTCGAAAATAATGCTTATCTTTGCAACCGAATAAGTAAGGATAAGACATAATACAACATAGGGATTCCGACACAAGGCGAGTCGGGATTCTTTTCTTTTTTGTCCATCCGAGTAATTAAGAAAATCTTTAAAAATTGAATAGTTATGGCATACATGTCACAAGAAGGCTACGATAAACTGATAGCCGAACTGCAGCGTTTAGAAGGTGTTGAGCGTCCAAAGGCCTCTGCCGCTATTGCCGAGGCCCGTGAAAAGGGCGATCTGAGTGAGAACTCTGAGTACGATGCCGCCAAGGAGGCACAGGCTCACCTTGAGGATAAGATCAATCAGCTGAAGATGACTATCGCCGAAGCAAAGGTGATAGATACCAGCCGTTTGAGTACCGACTCTGTACAGATTCTCTCGAAAGTAGAGATGACTAATCTGACCAATAAGGCCAAGATGACTTACACTATTGTAAGCGAGAGCGAGGCTAACCTGCGTGAGGGTAAGATCTCTATCCAGACTCCTATTGCCCAGGGCTTGCTGAACCATAAGGTGGGTGATGAGGTTGAGGTGAAGATTCCTCGTGGTACTATCAAACTGCGTATCGACAAGATCACTGTTGGTTAATTGATAATTGAAAATTGAAAGGCATGGATATCTTTAGCAAAATCGCAGCTGGCGAAATTCCCAGCTATAAGTGCGCTGAGAACGAGGAGTTCTACGCATTTCTTGATATTAATCCGTTGGTAGAGGGTCATACACTGGTTATCCCCCGCCGCGAAGTAGATTACATCTTTGATATGGACGACGACGAGTTGGCTCGCTATCAGGTGTTTGCTAAGCGCGTTGCTTTGGCCATCAAGAAGGCTTTCCCATGCAAAAAGGTAGCACAGGTAGTGCTGGGTCTCGAAGTGCCCCACGCACATATCCACCTCATCCCTATGCAGAGTGAGGCCGATGTTGACTTCCGCCGTGAAAAGCTGAAGCTTACAGAAGATCAGTTTAAGGCTATTGCCGAAAAAATACGTGGTGAGTTTGTGTAATTACACAAACTCATCGCCGTATTTAATCCTTACCTCGTTTACATATTTCTTTACCATCGACGAGTTGTCGCTCTTCTTACAGATGAGTAGCACCCCGTCTTCTTCGGCTACGATATATCCCTCCAGACCGTTGAACACGCCCAGTTTTCCTTTAGGTAGCTTGATGATGTTGTTCTTGCAGTCCTCAAGTATCACCTCCGAGTCTAGCACCACGTTGTCGTCGGGCACTTTGTGCATCACCTCGTAGATGGCATGCCAGGTGCCCAGGTCGGCCCAACCAAAGTCGCATTTCATCACATATACGTTGTTGTCGCTCTGCTCCAGAATGGCGTAGTCGAGTGATAGGTTGGGGTAGCGTGGATAGTTGTCGGCCACAAACTTGGCTTCCTCCTCCTCAGTGTAGTTCGGGTTGTCGTAGCGTAACTCGCGCAGTACTGGGGGAAATACATGTTCGAACGTGTCGAGTAAGTGATAGGCGTTCGAAATGAAGATACCTGTGTTCCAGTAGAACTCGCCGCTCTCCATAAACATGCGTGCAAACTCGCGTTCAGGCTTCTCGGTGAATGATTTAACCTCGAACACATCTGGCTTGCAGCTCAGGTCGCCCAGCTGTATGTAACCATAGCCAGGCTCTGCACGTGTGGGTTTTACGCCCATAGCCAGCAGCACGTTGTTTCTGGTAACGTAACTGATACCTACCTCCATGCTGTGTTCAAATGATGACTCGTTCAATATCAGCTGATCGCTGGGCGATACGATGATATTGGCATCTGGTGTGTGATGGTGAATACGCATGGCAGCCCAAGCTACACTGGGGGCTGTGTTGCGATGAATAGGCTCTACTATGATGTTTTTTGTATCAACCTCAGGTAGTTGTTCTTTCACCAGTTCCAGATATCCCGCGCATGTACATATTAATATATTATCTTTGGGTAACAATCGGGCAAAACGGTCGTAAGTCGTTTGTAACAAAGTGCGGCCAGTGCCAAAAAGGTCCAAAAACTGTTTAGGGTACTGCTCTCGGCTGACGGGCCATAATCGCTGACCGCGACCCCCTGCCAGAATCACGCAGTAATTTTTGATATTATTTATTTCCATCATTAGGATTTTAGCATTATATTCTACCTGCAAACATACAAATATTTTGCGAAACAAACAAGAAAATCCAAGTTTTTTTTCATTTTCTTTTGGTAATTCAAATAAAAGTCGTATCTTTGCACCCGCTTTAGGAGATTAAGCAGCTAAAACTGTTAAGCCCAGATGGCGGAATCGGTAGACGCGCTGGTCTCAAACACCAGTGGAGCAATCCATCCCGGTTCGATCCCGGGTCTGGGTACCAAGTCCTAAGGCAAGGGAATCTTCGGATTCCCTTTTTTTGTGCCAAAAAGTTAGTAGTTTTTCAGGAAAATGATTACCTTTGCAGCCATGAGAAAGTGTTTTGCGTTTTTTCTGTTGCTGTTGGTGGCTGTTTTGCCTTGCTCTGCTAAGGTGAAAACAACGATAAGTACCCGCGATTTGCAGGTAGATACTACAGGTCAGACGCTGTGTACCAACCAGTTGCAACATGCCATTGATCGGTTGGCTAAGAAAGGTGGTGGCACATTGTTGATGACACCAGGACGCTATCTTACCGGTGGTTTGATGCTGCGTTCGGGCATCACGCTGCAGTTTGATGAGGGGGCTGTGCTGCTTGGCAGCACCAATCCTTACCACTATCGGACGATGGCTGTTGAAGATACCGACGACCAACGGGGTGATAATGCCTCGATGGCATTGCTGATGGCTGATGGAGCTGAACACGTTTCTATTTGCGGAAAGGGTGTGATTGATGGACAGGGTCTGCAGTTGGCCCTGAATATCGATAGTCTGCACCATACAGGCGAACGGGGTGATGCACATTACAACCTGCGTCGCCAGCGTCCCAGCGAACTGGCGCGTCCCAAACTCTTTTTCTTTTACCGGTGTAAGGATATTGAGGTGAAGGACATGACGTTGAAAAGTAGCGCCAACTGGGGCTTGTCGTTCGATTTATGTCAACACCTGTCGCTTACCAACCTAACTATCGAAAATCGTGCTTATTGGAATAACGATGGTATCGACTTTACGGATTGCCAGCATGTACTGGCAGCCGATTGCCGTATCAACTCGGCCGATGATGGCGTTTGCTTGAAGTCGTATCACACCCAGAGCGAGTGCCGTGATATAGAGCTGGCTCGTTTGGATATCCGTAGTAGTGCTTCGGCTATCAAGTTCGGTACTGCCTCGTGGGGTGGATTCCGTCAGGTGTATATCCATGATATCAAGGTACGCGATACGTTTCGTTCGGCCATTGCTATCGAGAGTGTTGATGGTGCTCAGATTGATAGCATCCTTGTGGAGCGTGTTGATGCACAGAACACAGGCAATCCTGTTTTTATGCGTTTGGGACAACGTGCTGGTCAGCGTAAAGGCTCGCTTAAGAATGTTATTATTCGCGATTTTAAGTGTGAGGTGCCTTTCGGTCGTCCCGATGAGGCTTACGATCTGCGAGGCCCTGAAGTGGATTTCTTTCACAATCCCTTCCCCAGTAGTATCTGTGGTATTCCTGGCAACAAAATCGAGAACGTTCTGCTTAAGAATGTCAGCATCCTTTATCCTGGTCGGGCTACCAAAGGTATGGCCTATATTCCCCTTTGGCGTAAATTCGATGTACCCGAACAGATACAGAAATATCCGGAGTTTACCATGTTTGGCGAACTCCCGTCATGGGGCTTCTATCTTCGTCATATCGATGGTATAACGCTCCAGAATGTGCAGCTGAAGTTAGCGGCCGATGATTTCCGTCCTGCCATTGTTGATGAGGATGTGGACGGGCTGTTGATTAAATAAGAAAATGTCAAAAACTCTACAAAAGATTTTAATTAAATAGATTCGTTATGATTAGGTATACAAAGAAAGAGGAGATATGGAATGCGGCATCACACGGTGGAGGTGTTCTGTTGGGTGTGGTGTTTGGTATTATTTTCCTGATATGGTGCTTCCAGGCCGATAATAACTGGGCCCGAATTGGCGTGATTCTTTACCTGTTTGGTATGCTAGGCTCGTATGCAGCCTCTACCATCTATCACTCCATCAAGCACCACTCAAAATGGAAGGAACGATTACGTAAATGGGACCATGCTGCCATCTACTGGCATATAGCTGGTTCATACTCGCCTTTAACGTTGGTGGCCCTGCGCGAACAAGGCTATTGGGGGTGGAGCCTTTTCTGCTTTGTGTGGGCTTGTGCTATTGCAGGAACCATTATCAGCTTTATTCATCTAAAAGAGCATTCCAACGTCGAAACGTTTTGTTTCGTCGGTATGGGTCTGAGTGTTCTGGTGGCTTTCAAACCCCTGATCGATTCGGTATCAACAGCGGCTGTTGTCTGGATTATTGCCGAGGGTGTGAGCTACATCACTGGTGCCGTTTTTTATTCTTTGAATAAGACCAAGTATATGCACTCCGTTTTCCACTTTTTTGTGCTTGCTGGTAGCATTTGTCACATCATTGCCGTGTGGGATGTGCTGATGGAGTACTTATAATGGTTAAAAGTTCGGTGTTTTTTTTGGTCGTTTCGCTAAAAAGTAGTAATTTTGCACGCAAATTTGCAAATTTAATCTATCATATGGCATATACACGTATCACAGCTGCCGAGGCTGCAGCATTGATTAAGAATGGCGAGAACATCGCCATGAGTGGCTTTACACCCGCAGGTGTAGCCAAAGCAACAACAAAAGAGTTGGCTAAAATTGCTGTAGCTGAGCATGAGGCTGGTCGTGAGTTCAAGGTAGGTATCTTTACCGGTGCTTCTACTGGTCAGAGTACCGATGGCGACTTGGCAAATGCGCAGGCCATTAAGTATCGTGCCCCTTATACCACTAATCCCGACTTCCGTAAGCATGTAAACTTAGGTGAGATCCCCTATAACGACCTGCACCTGAGTCATATGGCACAGGAACTGCGTTACGGTTTCTATGGCGATGTGGATTGGGCTATCCTCGAGGTGTGTGATATCGAAGAGGTTGGTAACGACTATCACGTGTATCTGACTGCTGCAGGTGGTATCTCGCCCACAGCAGCCCGTTTGGCTAAGAAGGTTATTCTCGAGCTCAATTCGTTCCACAATCCCAACGCCAAGTTTATTCACGACGTGTATGAGCCACTTGATCCTCCTTACCGCAAGGCTATCCCCATTGAACACGTAGGCGACCGTATTGGTAAGCCTTATGTAAGCATTCCAAAGGACAAGGTGGTAGGTGTTGTAGAGTGCAACATCCCCGATGAGGCCCGTGCCTTTAAGGATAGCGACCCTGTAACAGAAAAGATTGGTTTCTTGACTGCCGAGTTCCTGGTAGAGGAGATGCACAAAGGTCGTATCCCTCAGGAGTTCCTGCCATTGCAGAGTGGTGTAGGTTCAACTGCCAACGCTATTCTTGGTGCACTCGGTGAGGATAAGCACGTGCCTAACTTCAATATCTATACCGAGGTGATTCAGAACTCGGTAATCGAGATGATGCTTAACGGACGTGTAAAAGATGCATCGGCTTGCTCGTTGACAGTATCTAACGATTGCCTGATGCAGGTTTACGACATATGGACTATATGAAGCAGCACCTGACACTGCGTCAGAGCGAGATCAGTAACTCGCCTGAGCTTATCCGCAGATTAGGTGTGATTGCTATCAATACGGCTATCGAGGCCGACCTTTATGGTAACGTGAACTCAACCCACATCAGTGGTGTGAAGATGATGAATGGTATTGGTGGTAGCGGTGACTTTATCCGCAATGCCTACCTCTCTATCTTCACCTGTCCTTCGATTGCTAAGGGTGGTGTAATCAGTTCTATCGTACCATTTGTTAGTCACCAGGATTCTTCGGAGCACGATGTAAACATCATTGTAACCGAACAGGGTGTGGCCGACCTGCGTGGTAAGAGCCCTGCTCAGCGTGCAGAGTGTATTATCGAGAACTGCGCACATCCCGACTATAAGCAGCTGTTGTGGGATTACCTGAAGATTGCTAAGATGGGACAGACCCGTCATTGCCTCACTGCTGCATTTGCCATGCATGACACACTGGCTCGTAAGGGCGACATGAAACTGACTGACTTTGCTGAATATGTGAAATAAAAAAACAATGGACTAATTATTAATATATGAGAGATTTGAAAAAATGGCAATTTAGGATTACCTTAATCCTTACTGCTGCAATCCTTATGTCGTGTGGCGGCAACTCGCGCTCATGGAAGGGAAACAGTAAGTCGGCTAAGGATTCGCTGAAGGTAAGTGCCATAGACAGTATGATTGTAGCTGTTGAGGAAGCAAAAGATTATGACCGAAAATTTGCTTTGGCCGACAGTTTGGAAAAGACAGGCGACATCAGTCCTGTTCGAGCAAATTATTTGCGTGGTACTGCTTTGCGCAGCTTGAAGAAGAAAGCAGCTTCTGAGGCATATTTCAAGAAAGCTTTGGAAGTAGAAGAGTTACAGGAAAAGGATGTGCTCTATTATAGCCGTTCGGCTCGCGTGCTGGCGCAGATGCTTTCGGTTAAGAACGACTATGAGTCAACCCTCCGTGTGGCAACTCCTGCCGTACAGAAACTGGCAGGACATCCTAAGGCACAGTCGGGCGATCTGGCTGTTCTCTATTATGTAATCGGTTCGGCCCAGATGTATCTTGGTCACGACGAGGATGCTTCTGAGAGTTACGAGAAATCCTTCGAGCAGTATTTGAAATCTATCTCGAAGAAGGATACCAATGGTTCACGTATCCGTTCGGCCATTACCGGTATCAACAATATTACCGTGGCCTGCTTGAACACCCAGCACTATAAGGAGGGTAAGAAGTGGAACGACCGTACCGACTCTCTGCTGTATGTGTATCGTTTGCGCCCAGATGCCGACTCTGAGGTTTGCGACCACTATCGTGCCCGTATCCGTTTGTTCAACGCTTTGACTGCCTATGAGTTCGGTCATCGTGCCGAGGCAGATGCCAGCTTTGCTGCCTTCCAGAAAACTGATTATGCAGCTACCGAGCAGGGAAAGTTGGATGCTAACGACTATCTGATGAAGGCTCATCGTTTCGAGGAGGCTGCTAAGAACTTCCGTATGCTCGATCACTGGGTTGATGTCCGTGGCATGAAGATGAATCTTGATAATATCTCGATGTATCTCATTCCTAAGTATCGTGCCAATATCGGTGCTGGCCGTAAGGATTCGGCTATTTACGTAGCCAATCAGATTGTAAACGCATACGATTCGGCTCTTGTATGGTCTAAGCGTGATGATACAGCCGAGATGGCAACCATCTACGAAACCCATCAGAAGGAAGAAGAACTGGCTCGCAGTCAGTGGGAGCTTGAGAAGCGTGGGCATGATATTGCCCGTCAGCGTATGATCAGCTTCGGTATTGGAATCCTGTTGCTTACAGGCTTCCTGGGCTTCTATACACTTAATAAGCGTAAGGCCTTTAACTTGCTGCAGGAGGCGTACGATAAGCTTGAGGAGGCTACTTCGGCCCGTGAGCGTATCGAGAGTGAGTTGCGTATTGCGCGCGATATCCAGATGTCGATGATTCCGGCCTCTAACCTCGAGAGCGAGGGCTTGGATCTGTTCGCATCGATGACGCCAGCCAAGGAGGTTGGTGGCGACCTGTACGACTATTTCCTTGAGAAGGATCACCTTTACATTGCTATCGGCGACGTATCTGGTAAGGGTGTGCCTGCCTCACTGTTCATGGCTCAGGTTATCCGCCTGTTCCGTGCCATGGCAAAGCAGCACTACACACCTGCCGATATTTGTACCCGCATCAACAACGAGTTGACCGAGAATAACGAGAACGGTATGTTCATCACCATGTTCATTGGTTTGATCGACCTGAATAGCGGTCGTCTCGACTTCTGTAACGCAGGTCATAATCCTCCCGTACTGGGTGGCGATGCTGATGGTGGTAACTTCCTGAAGATGATTCCAAACGCACCTATCGGTTTGTGGCAGGGCCTTGAGTTCGAAGGTGAGTTTATCGAGAGCATCAAGGGTAAGCCTCTCTTCATCTATACCGATGGTTTGAACGAGGCCGAGAACCCCGATCTGGTTCGCTTTGGCGACGACCACATGCTGGATGTTCTCCGTCATACCGAGTTCGCTAACGCCATGCAGGTGGTTGAGAGCTTGAAGCGTCAGGTAGAGGAGCACCGTCAGGGTGCCGATCCAAACGACGACCTCACCATGATGTGCCTGAAGGTAGGATAATATCCAAATTATATACCGATATCATCAAAAAGTGCCGCAACGCGTTGCGGTGCTTTTTGCGTATATGCGCTTGCATTTTTAGCAAAAAATGCTCATATTTGCAATACCAAAACAACACAAATATTCATATAATAGGCCATTTGATGGTATCACAATAGGGTTGTCTTGTTGCACATATCATTAAATTTAATTAGTTAGATAAGGTCACCGGCTTGCGAAAGTCGGTGGCCCATCTAACTGGGGAGAGCAACGCGTTGCGCAATTTTTTTAAAGTGTTGCGTATGATGTTTACGCAAAAATTTGTATTTTTGTGCTGACTAACATTATACAACGACTTAGATGAAAAGAATTTCGCAGCGAGAAATCGCTAACTTATTGGGTGTCAACGTCTCTACCGTATCTCGTGCTTTGCGAGGTCTCGAAGGCGTTAGTCAGGAATTACGTCAGAAAATTCTTAGTCTTGCCAAGGAGCAGGGCTATCGTCCCAATCCGTTTGCTGTAAGCTTACGTTACGATACCACCCGTACCATTGGTATTGTGGTGCCCGATGTATCGTTCAACCATTATGCCCATATCGTGAAGCGTATCGAGGCCGAGGCCCGCAAAGTGGGCTATATGTGTATCATCACCGACTCTGACGACAAGTACGAGAACGAAAAGAATTGTATCGACTTGCTGGTGAATATGCATGTCGAGGGTATTATCGTTTGCCTGGCTCAGGAAACCACCGACTTTTCGCATATTCAGCATCTCCGTAAGATTCACATGCCTGTGGTGCTGTTTGATAGAGATGCTGCTATCGACATCTCGTCGGTGATTATCAACGATGCCGAGTCAGCCCGCGAAGTAACCAATCGTTTGATTGACAGTGGCGCTAAGCGTATTGCTTTCTTAGGTGGACCTAACAAGATGAAGCAGACGTCGGAGCGTAAGCATGGTTATCTCGAGGCTTTGCGCGAACGTGGAATCCCCATCCAGAAAGAGTTGGTAAAGTGTAATTTCATCAGTTTCAACTCTGGTTTGTCGGATACTAATGATCTTCTCGATTTGCCTGAGCCCCCCGATGCTATCATTGCCAGTCATGGTATGCTCACCACATCGGCCATGAAAGCCATCGAGAGTCGTAGGCTGCGTATCCCCGATGATATCTCAATCGTGGGTTATATGAGCGATTGGATCTCTGATGTGTTAACCCCTCGTGTGTCGTTTGTTGAACAGAACCAGAAAGAGATGGGCATCAAAGCCTTTAAACTATTGCACGACCAGATGGATGGCGATACCTGCGTACAGCATGTCATCGTAAAAGCCCGTCTGGAGTTGCGCGACAGTACTCGATAACAAGCGCGATACGATTTTTGCACAATTTTCAAAACTTAATACTTTTACCGAGGGTGTAGGCCTTGGCCTGTCGCTGTGTAAGCGAACCTCCCCAAACCAACATAAAATTTTTAGTTAGTAATATGTACAATTTAATTAGGTCTCTTTTAGTTTTAACTTTTTTATTTTTTACCTTTAGTGCTGCGGCGCAGCCCGACCCCGAGGACAGAAAGCTTACTATCCGCGGACAGGTGCGTGATGCCGAGCTGAAGGAACCGATGGTACAGGCTACCATCCAGTTGTTTGCCGCCTCCGACAGCACTTTTGTAGGCGGCACCGTTAGTAACGAGCGCGGTAACTTTTATCTTACAGCCCCATCCAGTGGCACCTACCGCATCAAAATATCTTCGGTAGGCTACCAGACCATCGAGCGTGAGATAACGCTGCGTCGTAACGCTAATCAGGATTTGGGCAACCTGCTCATGGAAACCGAGAGTATCATGCTGCAGGAGGCTGTTATCACCGGTCGTGCCGCACAAGTCATCGTTAAAAAGGATACCATCCTGTATAACCCCGAGGCCTACCGCACGCCCGAGGGCTCGCCTATCGAGGAGCTCATCAAGCGTATTCCCGGTGCCGAGGTGGATGAGGATGGCAACATCACCATCAACGGAAAGCAGGTGAAAAAGATTCTGCTGGATGGAAAGGAGTTTATGCTGGGCGATGTTGAGACGGCACTGAAGAATATCCCCGTGAGCATCATCCAGAACATGAAGTTCTACGATCAGCAGAGCGATGAGTCGCGTATCACCGGTATCGAGGATGGCGAGAAGGAAACCGTGCTCGACTTCTCTATCAAGAAAGGTATGAACCGCGGCTACATGACCAACCTCGACCTGGGTGGCGGTACCAAGCACCGCTATGCCTCGCGTGGTATGGGTAGCAGCTTTACCGATAAAACGCGCTTTGTGCTGTTGGGTAACTTTAATAATAAGGAGGAGAATGCCGGCTGGTGGAACCGTCGTGGCTTGAACTCGCGTAAGATGCTGGGCACCAACTTCAACTTTGATGATAACGATAAGCTCAAGATTGATGCCAGCGTGCGTTGGAACCACCGTGGTGGCGACAACCAGACCGAGAATGCCAAGGAGGATTTCTACAGCGAGGGCAGCACCTTCTCTAACACCCTTACGGCCAACTATACCCGTAGCGATAACTGGTGGGGTAACCTGCGCTTTGAGTGGAAGCCCGACAGTCTAACCAATATCCTGGTACGTGCCAACGGTAGCTATGGTACCAGCGATGGCACTACCCAGTCGATGGCTGCCACCTACGATGCCGACCCTTATCTGTATGCCACCGACCCGCTCAACCAGCTCTCGGTGCTCAAGCCCTATGCCATCAACCAGAACTTGAACGCCAACCTGACGTATGGCGAGAACAAGAATGCCTGGGCCATGCTGCAGCTGTATCGCCGCTTGAACCCTCGTGGTCGTAACATCATTCTGCGTGTTGAGAGTAGTGCTGGCGATAGCGAGAACCAGAGCGTATCCGACAACGAGGTGCTGCTGTTCCGTAAGCAGGATCAGTATGGTAACGATTCTACCTACTATACCGCCCGTTACAACACTACGCCTGCCGATAACTGGGGCTATGTGCTGCGTACATCCTACAGCGAGCCCCTGTGGAAAGGTGCCCACCTGCAACTCAGCTACGAGTTGCGCTATAACCAGAACAAGAGCGATCGTCTGACTTACGATTTCAGTCACATGCCAACGAACATCTTCGAGGGCATCATTCCTGAGTACCGTACCTGGGATCCCTGGCTGCATAGTGTGTACGATAAACTCGACGATTACCTGGAGCGCGACCTGAGCCGCTATTCCGAGTATAAGAACTATACCCACAACGTGCGCCTGAACCTGCGCCACCGTGTCGAGAAGTACGATTACAACATCGGTTTCCTGGTTCAGCCCCAGCACTCTAACTTTATCCAGAACTACCGTGGTGTGTATGTAGATACTGTGCGTAATGTCACCAACCTTACGCCAACCTTCGATTTCCACTATAAGTTCAGCGACCAGAGTAACCTGTGGCTGCACTACCGTGGCGATACCCGTCAGCCTGAGATGACTCAGCTGCTCGATATCACCGACGACTCTAATCCGCTTTACGTCACCATGGGTAACCCTGGTCTGAAGCCTCAGTTTACCAGCTCGCTCAATGGTTATTACAACAACTATATTGTGCGTTACAAGCGTAGTATCGTGGTTTATGCCAACTACCGCCATATCCGCAACTCCATCTCAAACCTGGTGCGTTACAACCCCGAAACAGGTGGTAGCATCACCCGTCCCGAGAATATCAACGGCAACTGGAACGTTAATGCCGGCTTTACCTTTAATACGGCGCTCGATAGCACTGCCCATTGGAATGTAGGTACCGATACCCGTGTGCGCTATAACAATCTGGTGAGCTATGTGGCACAGGATAAGGCCGATGCCGCCAAGAACACCACCCGTACCACCAACCTGAACGAGCGCATCACTATGGGCTACCGTAACGATTGGCTCGAGGTGTCGCTCGATGGCCAGCTCAACTACCAGCACACCCGCAACGAGCTGCAGCCCACAGCCAATCTCGATACCTGGCAGTTTAACTATGGTGGACAGTTCCTGGTGCGCCTGCCGCTCGACTTCGAGTTGAGCATGAACCTGCACGAGCGCAGTCGTCGTGGCTATAACGATGCCTCGATGAATACCAACGAGCTGATATGGAATGGTCAGGTATCCAAGCCGTTCCTCAAGAATAAGTCGCTCATCGTGGCCCTTAACTTCTACGATCTGTTGGGGCAGCAGAGCAACTACGAGCGTTGGGTAAACGCCACTGGCCGTAGCGATACCCGCTTCAACAGCGTTAACTCTTACGCCATGCTGCATGTACGTTACCGCCTGAATATGTTCGGTGGCAAGATCGACACCGAGGGTCGTTACGACAAGAAGTGGGGCGGCCGCGACAACCGTGGTCGTGGTGGCTGGCGCCGATAAACACTAAAAAGAACTGCAATTTTTTTCCAAATTGCAGTTTTTTTTATCAATGTGCGAATAAATTTTGGCAGTTTCAGTGTTTTTTGTTTCCTTTGCACCCATGAATACGATACTCACGATAACAGGTAGCGACGGTACAGGTGGTTCTGGTGTTCAGGCCGACATCCGACTCATCAGTGCGTTAGGCGGTGCTGCAGCATCGGCTATCACGTCGATTACCGTGCAGAACACCCTGGGTATCCAGGAGTTCCACGATCTGCCTGCCTCTGTGGTTCGTCAACAGGTCGAGGCCATCATCAACGACCTCCAGCCGCAAGTCATCAAGATTGGTCTGGTGCGCCGTATCGATGTGGTCGAGATGCTGGCCGATGTGCTCAAGCGCTATCAGCCCAAGCATATTATCTACGCCCCCGTGCTCACATCTACCAAAGGCGAACAACTGGTTCTGCCGCGTGTTTACGAGGCCATCCAGCGCTTGCTCATACCATTGTGTACGGTGGTTCTGGCGCCATCCGATCTGCCTGGCGGTCCCCGTCGCCATGGTCTTGCCAACCAGTTAGGTTCGGCTTTGGCCTACTATCTCAGTCTCGACGAGAAGGTGAGCGATGCCCTGCTGCATGCGCAAACCTATCTTAAGCAGCTGCCAGCTGTTTATGCCGATGGAAATACGCGTAGCGAGGAGCTTTACAATCAGTTCCTGGATGCCGTTGAGCATTACTACAACCGCTATGCCGATGTGGCTTTCTATGCCGAACAGCTTAATGTCAGTGCGCGCTATCTGGCTCAGGTCACCCGTCAGATTGCTGGTCGTTCGCCCAAGGCCATCATCGACGAGCGTATCACTGCCGAGATTGCCAAACTGATTACCACAACCAACAAGCCACTCAAGGACGTAGCCCTGTGTCTGGGCTTCTCGTCGCAGGCCCACCTGTCGCGTTTCTTCAAAAAGCGCAAAGGTGTTTCGCCCACCGAATTTCAACATAAACAATAATAAAACAATGACAAACGAAAGACAAGCGTTAAACCGCCAGTTAGCTCAGATGCTGAAGGGTGGTGTTATCATGGACGTGACTACTCCCGAGCAGGCCAAGATAGCCGAAGAGGCTGGTGCCTGCGCTGTAATGGCCCTCGAGCGTATCCCTGCCGACATCCGTGCAGCAGGTGGTGTAAGCCGTATGAGCGACCCAAAGATGATTCGTGGCATCCAGGAGGCTGTAACCATTCCTGTGATGGCCAAGTGCCGTATCGGTCATATCGCCGAGGCTCAGATCCTGCAGGCTATCGAGATTGATTATATCGACGAGAGCGAGGTGCTCAGCCCTGCCGATAACATCTACCATATCGATAAAACTAAGTTTGATGTGCCCTTTGTGTGTGGTGCCAAGAACCTGGGCGAGGCCCTGCGCCGTATTGCCGAGGGTGCTACCATGATTCGTACCAAGGGCGAACCAGGTACCGGCGATGTAGTACAGGCCGTGAGCCACATGCGTCTGATGCAGAGCGAAATCCGTCGCTTGGTATCGATGAGCGAGGATGAGCTCTTCGAGGCTGCTAAGCAGTTGCAGGCCCCTTACGAGCTGGTACGCTACGTACACGATAATGGCAAGCTGCCTGTGGTTAACTTTGCTGCTGGTGGTGTGGCTACCCCTGCCGATGCTGCGCTCATGATGCAACTTGGTGCCGAGGGTGTGTTTGTAGGTAGCGGCATCTTCAAGAGTGGCAATCCCCGCAAGCGTGCTGCCGCCATCGTGCAGGCCGTAACCAACTATCAGGATGCCAAGCTGCTGGCCGAACTTTCTGAGGATCTTGGCGAGGCTATGGTAGGTATCAACGAGCAGGAGATTCAGCTCTTAATGGCCGAACGTGGTAAGTGATGAAAGTGGCTGTATTGGCCCTGCAAGGGGCATTTATAGAGCACGAGCAGGTGCTGCAACGCCTAGGCGTTGAAACTGTCGAAATCCGACAGTTAAAGGATTGGCAGCAGCCTATCGATGCGCTGATTCTGCCTGGTGGCGAAAGCACCGTGCAGATGCGCCTGCTCAAGGAGTTGGGACTGCTGGAACCCATCCGCCAGGCCATTGCCGACGGTATGCCCGTGCTGGGCACCTGTGCCGGCATGATTCTGCTCTCACAAGGTTATCTGGGCACCATGCATATCCGTGTGCGTCGTAACGCCTACGGGCGCCAGTTGGGCAGTTTCCATACCACTGGCTCTGTCGAAGGCATTGGCGACGACGTGCCCATGACCTTTATCCGTGCACCGTATATCGAAGAGGTGCTGTCGGCCGACTGCCAACCGATAGCCGAAGTAGATGGCCATATTGTTGCCGCTCGTCAGGGTAACCAGATTGCCACAGCATTCCACCCCGAACTCGACGACGATACCCGTCTGCACCAATTGCTTATTTCGTTACAATAATAACTACTCCGTTCTTTAGGCCGCTGCTCTCACACGTGAGGGTGGCGGTTGTTTTTTGTGTGGTGCTCTGCACCAGCACCTGTGCCACGCCGTTAAAGGCTGGCACGCTGAATGCCTTGCAGTTCAGCTCCTTGGGATGGTCGATACCTGCATACATCGGGTCGCCGTTGCCCACGCCTAATATGCGGGCATCACCCTCTAATCGCAGGTTCAACATTGGGCAGGCATCGGGCACCACGCGCCCTTTCTGGTCCTGTACTTCGATGGTCACCACGGCCAGGTCCTGTCCGTCGGCTGTAATCGTCTGTCGGTCGGCCTTCAGCACTGTCTTATAGGCAGGCTTGGTGGTCTCTATGGTCTGTGTCAGTGTGCGCTTGCCATTCTTGTAGCCTATGGCCACCACCTTACCTGGCTGGTAGGTGGCTTTCCACTTCAGGTGCCCGTTCTTCGGCATTGCCTGTCGGCCCAGTTTCTTTCCGTTCACTATCAGTTCCACCTCGTCGCAGTTGCTGTAGGCCCACAGCTCTATCTCCTCGCCCTCGTGGCCCTGCAGGTTCCAGTGTGGCAGCAGATGCAGCGTAGGCTCATCAGTCCACCATGCCTTCAGGTAGTAAGCTTCGTCTTTCCAGAATCCGCAGTAGTCCAGGATACCGAATTCCGAGTCGTGTGCAGGATAGGATAGGGGATTGGGCTCGCCGCGATAGTCAAAGCCCGTCCAGTAGAACAGTCCTGCAGCCCATGGGCGCTCGTCGTAGAACTTCCAGCCGCGCTCGATGATGTTCTCATAGTTTTGTTCCATGGTACGGTTCAGACTCACCATGCGGCCCTTGCAGTCGGGGTTGTTAAAGTAGATGCCGCGTGTGCCGCAGCCCGTTGTCTCTTCGGTGCCCACAATCTTCCAGTTGGGGTTGGCCTTCTTACGGTTATCCACATCGTTCTGGATGATGTAGTTAAAGCCCTTTACATCCAGTCCCTTTATCAGCTCGGTACCGCCAGCATTAGCCACCGTACTGGGGCGTGTAGGGTCGTACAGTCTGGTGTATTCGCGCATGGCTTCGGCCAGTCGTGTGCCCTGTATGTTGTTTTCCAAGCCCCATTCCTCGTTGCCGTCGCTCCACAGGATAATGCTGGGGTGATTACGGTCGCGCTTAATCATCCGCTCCAGCAGTCGCAGATGCTCGTCGTTGATGCCCATCAGTCGGTTCTCGTCGATGACTAAGATGCCCTCGCGGTCGCAGATGTCCAGCAGTGCTGGCGTCATGGGGTTATGCGATGCACGGTAGGCATTGCAGCCAAAGGCCTTCAGCTGCTTGATGCGCCATGCCTGCAAGGCATCGGGAATGGCAGCGCCTACACCCGCATGGTCCTGATGCAGGTTCACGCCCTTCAGCTTCAGGGGCTGGCCGTTCAGCAAAAAACCACGGTCGGCTGTAAACTGTATATCACGCAAACCTGTCGTTGTTTCGTACACATCCGTTACTTTACCATCTACCTTTACCGTCGTCTCCACCTTGTACAGATAGGGGGCGGTGGTGCTCCACAGGTGCGGATTAGAAATCTTTATCCGATGATCGGTTGTTCGCGTTTCTTTGGCGAGTATAGGGTACGTGAATCCGCTGACGTGTGCCACCTCTCTGCCTTCGGCATCCAGCATTCGCTGCTCAACCTCATATAGCTGGGTTTTCAAGCTGCTGTTGGTCACCTCTGTCTTTACATGTACCACAGTCTCGTTGTAAGGCTGCTGCAGTTCGGCGTACACAAACGTACCGAAAGGTGCCACGCTGACCTGTGCCGCTTTCTCCAACCACACGTCGCGATAGATGCCGGCGCCCTCGTAGAACCAGCCCTCCTCCAGGGTGGCATCGGCGCGCACGCATATCAGGTTGTCGTCGCCGTATTTGATATAGGGTGTGATGTCGTAGGTCTGTGTGGCATATCCGCTGGGTTCGGTGCCCATATAGAAGCCGTTGAACCATACACGGGCATTGCGGAAGATGCCGTCGAAGCGCAGCATCAGTCGCTTGCCCAGATCCTCGTTGGGTATGTGGATGGTTTTGCGATACCATCCCACGCTGGTTTCAGGGTATTTGTAGCCCACCGTCTTATAGCCGTGCGAGTGACTGGCTTCGGCCGCATAGGGCAGTGTGGTCACCCAGTCGTGCGGCAACTGCACCTCGTGCCAACGGTTGTCCTCCACAAATTTCTGCGCGTACGGTCCCTCGTTGTGTATCGAGTTGGCCTTTGTCAGATAGTTAAAATACTCCGTGCCGCAACCGAAGTCCTTTTGAGGGTCGGCAGCGTTTCCCAGTGCAAATCGCCATCCCTTGTCAAGTCGGATGGTCTCGCGTACGCTCTGTGCATTCAAGTTGGCAGTTAGCAGGCAGCCTATCGCTGCTACAATCATCGTTTTAAGTTTCATTGTTTGCTGTTTATAGTTATTTTTTTGCAAAGATAGTGCAAATCGCGCGAAATACAAAATTATTTTTCGCAAAGTCGTTCTATAATACTAACAATCAGCAAAATAGTACAAACGATCATCGGTTATAATCTTATGCCGATGGCGGTGTTGATAAACCAGTCGTTCAGATAGCCATGCGTGCTTTGGTGGCGATAGCGTATGTTGTTAAACTGTCCGTAGGCACTGATAAAGTAGCGTCCGAAGTTGTAGGTGACCGACATGCGCGTGTCGAATCCCAGACTGATACCGCTGTTGATGGTTTTGTCGCCCATGGGTGTGATGTGCACATGGCTATAGAACCACTCGTCCCATTCCTCGTTGCTGATGTCGTCGCCCCAGAATCTTTCGTCGGTCATCAGTTCGGGCACGTTGGTGGCGTAGGCAAACACCTTCAGTTTGTTCACGAAGGTCACCATGGGCATCAGCATCACGTTAACCAGCAGTCCGCGTGCTGGCACCCAGTTATAGGCATATCCCACGCCAGCGCTGCCCTGCCACAGTTTCACCTTGCCCAGTCCGTGCATCAGATACACCAGGTCGCCATTCAAGTCGGTGGCATAGTCGATATGCGTATAGTTGTACATCAGTCCGGCCATGAGCGATCCAGCCGACCGTTTCTGTATCACCGACTGGTCGTAGGCCGCCGCATACGAGAATTTCTTGCCGTTGAACATATAGTAGCCATCGGCAATCACGGTTCGCACGTGTATGGGGTCTATCAGTTGCACGTCGTCCCAGGTTTCCTGTTCTTCCTCGCTCAGCAGTTCGCTGTTCAGGTTGATGCTGGGGTTACTGTTGTCGAACGAGTGTATGCGCACGTTGACGCCGTAGGCGCCTCCTGTGGCACCAAACACCAGGTTGCTACCTTTATCGCCGCCCACGTTCACGGTGTAGCCGATGCCATAGCCTCGGTAGCCCGCCCAGAAACCTACGTACTGTGAGGGCTGCGTTTTAAGATAGGGTCGGGCACTGTAGTCCACGCCTAATATGTTTCCATCGGCATTCATGCTCACAATCGTCTGGTTCACGTTGCCTTTGGCAATGAGTTGCCAAGGTTTCTTAGGTGCATCGATATAGTTTCGGTCGAGGCCTTTCACCGCCATCGTGTCGATTAGCGTGCCCACTTTCTTCACGAAAGTAGTCAGTCTGGCCTGTGCCATTGCCTGTGTGCAACAGCCGATACCTATCGCTATTAGGATGCATTTCAATGTCATTGTATATTAATAATTAGATTGTTTGCTTGCAAATATACGAATAAGTATTTAAAGTTCCAAATATTTTGGGTACTTTTGCATTCCGAAATGACGGAAGTAGCTAACACAACAACTAATTATCTAAGCCCAGGATCAATTTGTTGGGCTGCTTTCTCAATATAACTTAGATGCCTTTTATGACAGGTGAAGCGCCTGATTATTAGTTATGGCCTGTTTGTGGTGGATGACGAAAAGAAGCGTTTTACCAGCCATTGGATGCAACAACAGTTCGGCAAGGTTGCCAGTAAGATGCAGCAAAGTTGCGGCACTCCCGCGCGTACTTATTAATACGCACGCGGAAGAAATAGAAATAAAAATAGAAAAAGAAAATAAAGAAAAACAGTCTGCTTGCGTGTGTCTTGACGACTCGCAGCAGCCTGATGAGGGTGGTGTGCGCGAGCAGATGCCGGTGGCGTGGCGGCGATTGACGATAATGCCGACTGGAAAGATGGCGATCCGTTTTAATATGGAATACATAACTTGTACGCGTTGCGGGCAAACGCTGCCGCGCAGCAAATTAGAACGTATGAAGACGAACACCTACCGCCGCGTGTGCAACCACTATAAGTGGTTGTATTACGTCAAGCCCAGTCGCGACCGTCGCATCCTGCACGACTTGGAGGACCGTCACCACCATCCTGACAAAAAGTAGCTTTTCGCCCTCCGAAAAGTTACTTTTCACTCATCAAAAAGTAGCTTTTCGTTCGCCAAAAAGCTACTTTTTATTTTCCCCTCCCCCTTTAATCACTTTTTCTGCCATTTTTTTGCCGGAATGAAGAATTGTGAGTATCTTTACACTATATTTAAAGAACTTAGAAATAACCTATAACAGTATGAATAGACTATTTGTGTTTCTTCTGGCGTGCGTTATCGCACAGTTCTCCTACGGCCAAAAGGAACTTTCGATTAAAGAAATGGAGAATTCAATGGCGCAGGGCAATCTTAACATACAGGTTGATCTGGCCACAGAATGTTACTTCACACTCGAGCTTACTAAAGTCATTCCGGGAAAAGTGAGCGACAAAAAGCAATGGATGTTCTGTGGTGTGGGCAACGACTTTGCTCATCTGAATTTTGGCTATTATGATGACGATGCTACCGAACAAGGATCCTTGAAATCAATAATAAAGAGAATAGCAGAAAAAGGCAAGATTGAAAAGAAACTTACTGACAAGAAGAATAAAAAGAAGAATAAAAAAGAGAATCGCCCTGATCCAGAGGTGATTCAGGCCATTAACGATAGTATCTGAGGGATGTCAGGGGATAAGTCCCTGGCATCTCTGATTTTTATCTCGTTAACATTATTTTGCACAAAAACATCGATAGATAACGAAAAGATTGCTATATTTGCCCCCAATAACCTAATGACAATGTTTTTTTTTAACGTAATAGTATCTTTCTAAATCAAAATCGTCAGATAGAATCAAAACGGTGCAACTCTCACGAGCTGCACCGTTTGCCCTTTTTAAGGGAGAATTTAGTTGTTAGCAGGTTTATTTCGTTATACGGAGTACAGGAGCGATTTTGTTGCAGGGCTTGGGCAGGTTTACTACTAGTCCCTCGGCAGTCTGGCTGGCCTTGACTTTGCCGTAGCCTAACAGATAAACGCTCGTAATAGTTTTCTTGAAATCTTTATTGCCTTTGGCCAACGACTTGATGACCAGACGACCATCCTGAGGCCATCCCATAGCGGTGGCGTAGAGGTATTTCTTGGTCTGGTTAAAGCGGATGTCGCGGTAGTCCATACCGTTGTACTGACCCTCGTTAAAGCCCTGGGCATTGATGGCAATGGCCTTCTCGGCTACAGGACCCTCGCCGAACTTAACCCAAGGACGGGTGCCAAAGATACTCTCGCCGTTAGGTGTCATCCAGGCTTCGAGCTCGTCGAGGAACTGCGAGGCCTTCTCGTCGTAGGTTCCATCGGCACGCAGGGGGATATTGAGCAGCAGGTTACCATTCTTTGATACGATATCTACCAGCTGTTTTACCATGTTCTCGGATGTGCGGTAGCCGTGCTTGTAGGTGCTGGTGTTATAGTGCCAGTCGCCAATGCAGTTGCAGGTTTGCCAGGGCTCGGCGATAATCTGGTTTGGGGCGCCACGCTCCACATCCCAGGTAAGGGCGCGTTTCTGCTCCTCGCTCAGTATCTTGCCAAACACCACGCTACGTGGATTCTTGTTATACATGTGGGTGGCAATCTTCAGTCCACAGTCGCTGACGGGGTAGAAGGGCAGCACCGTTACATCGAAGTAGATGAGGTCGGGATTATAGCGGTTGATGGCATCGAGGGTGCGATTGTAGAAGTTGGTTACGAACTCCTCGGATGGTGTGGCTGCGCCGTTCTCCCAGCCCCACTGGGCATGTATCTGACCGTTGTTCCACGAGCGGTCGCTCATGGGGTGGTTCTGGGCGTAGAGCTTCTGGGGGTCGAGACCTTCCCACCACTTGCCTTTGCCATCGGCCTTAGTAAGCTTGCCATCGTAATATACGCCGGCTTTCGGGCCGTTCTGATCGTAACGCTGTGCGGTTTCGTACCAGGTCCAGGCATGGTCGGCATGGAACGAGATTCCCAGTGGCAGTCCGGCTTTCTTGGCAGCACGGGCCCAGCCTTCGAGGATATCCTTATGCGGACCGATGTTCTTGGAGTTCCACTCCTGATACTGCGAATCCCACAGGTCGAAGTTGTCGTGGTGATTGCCAAGTACAAAGAAGTACTGAGCACCACAACGCTTGTAGCGCTGCACGAGCGCCTCGGGATCCCACTTCTCGGCCTTGAACAAGGGAAGGATGTCCTTGAAACCGAACTCGGAAGGATGACCGTAGTGCTTTACATGATGCTTGTACTGGCTACTACCCTCGATATACATGCCACGAGCCATCCAGTCGCCAGAACCTTCGACACACTGAGGTCCCCAGTGGGCCCAGATGCCGAACTTGGCATTGCGGAACCATTCGGGTGTCTGGTGCGTCTCTAACGACTGCCAGGTGGGTTCGTACTTGCCCTGCTGCATCTTCTCATGCTGCTCTGAAACGGGCACCTTGTAATCTTGTGCAAAGGCAGTCAGCGAGGCGCCGACAGCCATGAACGTAAATAGTAGTTCTCTTGTTGTCATTAATTGTTAGTAAACGTAAGTATGAATTGTTATTTGTATATCGGACCAAAATTCTTGCAGGCACGGTAGTCGGCGCCCTCCTTGTCCATGCCAAAGGCATTCCAGGCAGCAGGACGGAAGATGTCCTTGTCGGCTATGTTGTGCATGCATACGGGTATGCGCAGGATAGAGCAGAGTGTGAGCAGGTCGGCACCGATATGGCCGTAGGCGATGGCACCGTGGTTGGCGCCCCAGCAGTTCATCACGCTGTACACATCCTTAAAGCAATCCTTGGTAGCGTCCAATCGTGGCACAAACCAGGTGGTAGGCCAGGTGGGATCGGTACGCTTGTCGAGTATGTTGTGAGTTTCGGCATCCAGTTCTACAGTCCAGCCTTCGGCCAGCTGCAGCACAGGACCTAAGCCTTGTACCATGTTGATACGCATCATGGTCATGGGCATGCCGCCCTTGGTAACGAAGTGCGAGCTGTAGCCGCCACCACGGAAGTAGTCGCGATCGGCTGGCATCCAGCTGGTAGCCTTCAGGCAGGCCTCTACGTCGGCATCGGTCATATTCCAGAACTCCTTCATAGTGGGCTTTCCATCGGCATCGGTCATGGCACCTGTGGCATCGAGTGTGGTGGCACCGCTGTTGATAAGGTGGATGAATCCACCAGCAGCCTGTCCCTCAGGGCGATGGCCTGCCACACGCTCTACAGCCTCGGGGCTCCAGTAGGTGCGGATGTCGGAGAACATCACACCACGATTGGTGAGCAGGTGACCGAACAACATCGACATGCCGTTGAGGAAATCGTTCTCGGTGGCCAGCACATCGGCTTCGCGACGGCCGTTCCAGTCGAACGAGGTACAGAGCATCGACTCAGGGAAGTCGAAGTTGGGTTTGTAATCGGTCCACTGGCGCTGACCCTGTACACCGCCAAAGATGGCGTTGTGGCCCAGTGCCTCTTCCTTATAGCCCATCTCCAGCAGGCGTGGGTTGCCGTGCATCAGGTCGCGGATAATCATCATGGTCTTAACGGTGAACTCCCAATCGGCATCCTTCTCCTGACGGTTCTTGCCCTTGCCTTTACCATTGAAGGTGGTCATAGGTGTGCCGGGGAACAGCGGGCGATCCTCGTTATAATCGTGACCCTCCTGGGGCTTGCAGTATTTCTCTACCCACTGCATGGCCTTGTTGAACTCGTCGGGATCGAAGATGCCGAAATCAACACGGCGCAGAATTTCTACTAATGATACGTACTCGGTGCGCATGCCCAAGTACTGCTGCAGGAAATCGGCGTTAACGATACTGCCGGCAATACCCATGCAGGTATTTCCTAACGAGAGGTAGCTCTTGCCCTTCATGGTGGCTACGGCCTGTGCGGCACGTGCAAAGCGCAGCAACTTCTCGGCTACATCGGCGGGGATGGTGTTATCATCCAGGTCCTGCACATCGTGGCCATAGATGCCAAAGGCAGGCAGCCCCTTCTGGGCGTGGGCGGCCAGCACGGCAGCCAGATACACAGCGCCTGGACGCTCGGTGCCGTTAAAGCCCCAGACAGCCTTAGGGTAGTGGGGATTCATGTCCATGGTTTCGGAACCGTAGCACCAGCACGATGTAACGGTGATGGTGGCACCAACACCCTCACGTTCGAACTTCTGGGCGCAGGCAGCACTCTCGGCCACACGACCGATGGTCGTGTCGGCAATCACGCACTCAACAGGCGAGCCGTCGCCATTACGCAAGTTTGAACTGATGAGCTGGGCTACAGCCTTTGCTAAAGCCATTGTTTTTTGTTCGAGGCTTTCGCGAACGCCCCCTTGACGACCGTCGATGGTGGGGCGAATACCAATTTTAGGATAGTTATTCATGATCATAAAGATAAAACATGCGGTCCATCATGCGCCACTTCTCGTCGGAAGTACTGCCTGGCTTGCAGGCCTGGAACATGGCTACGTAATCTTCCCATTCGGCTTGGCGGGGCAGGGTGGCCAGGCGGGCCATGGCGCTGTCCCAATCAAAATCCAGTGGGGTTTCTACAATCATAAACAGGCGGTTATCCAGGATGTAGAGCTCCATCTCGAGGATGCCCACCTCACGGATACCTGCTAAGATTTCGGGCCAGGCATGCAGGCGGTCGTGCGCCTCCTTGTACTTGGCTATCAGCTCTGGATCGTTTTTAAGATCCATCGTTTGACAATACCTTTTTACGGGCATGCTGTAAGTCTTGCATTTGTAACCTAAAATTTTCTCGTCCATTATCGTAGTTTTCTTTTTTGTCGGCGCAAAGTTAAGGAATAATTTTAAATACACCAATCAACAAACGTGTTTTTTTAGAGGAAATCGACGGCAGAATGGTAAAAAGTTAATTTTGTTTCAGATTTATAGCACTTTATCGATATTTTATAGCTCGTTTTCGAATCGGCACTGAAAAAAACTTGAAATTTGTTGTATAATTAAAATAAATGTTGTTACTTTGTAAACGAAACGCTATAACCATTTAGTTATGAACTATCCTATAGACAAACTTCACTTACTGACCCTGAACGTAGGACTGGCCGACCATATGGCCGACTGGAACTGGAAAAATGTGCGCAGTCCGTTTGCGCGCCTGTATTACGTTACCGATGGTACGGCGCAGGTTGAGATGCCGTCGGGTGTTTATACGCTGATACCTAACCATCTGTATTTTATACCAGCCTATACCATGCATAGCTATATCTGCGATGCACCGTTCTCACATTATTATATACATATCTACGAGGATATGCACAGCGATATGAGCATACTGGACCAATGGGACTATCCCGTGGAGGTGAAAGCGGCACCAGGCGATCTGGAACTGGTAAGGCGCCTGTGCTTTATCAACCCATTCTTGAAACTGCAGCAGTCGGACCCCGAAGCGTACGATAACCACCAGACGCTGATTAGTAACCTGGAACTGAATCAGCGCCGTCCGTTATGCGATAAGGTGGAGAGTCGTGGTATCCTGTACATCCTGATGTCGCGATTCCTGAAGTATGCCAAGCCCAAGGCCGATGTGAGGGACGACCGCATACAGCTGACGCTGGCCTATATACGCAAGCACATCGGCGACAGGCTCGACATAGAGCAGCTGGCCGAAAAGGCCTGTATGTCGAAGGATCATTTCATACGTGTGTTTAAGCACGAAACGGGCGAAACACCCAATGCCTTTATTACCAAGCGCAAGCTGGAGAAGGCCGAGCTGACACTGGTAACCACCAACATGGCCGTGAACCGTATAGCCGATGCGTTAGGCTACGACGACTACTCGTACTTTAACCGCATCTTCAAGAAAAACTCGGGCATGACGCCACAGCAATACCGTAAAAGTCATTTTAAACTGTAAATCCATATAAATAGGGATTGTGTGAGCCAGCGGAATGTAGTACCTTTGCACCCATGCAAACAGACATCATAGAGAAGTATAACCGTCCGGTGCCGAGATACACCAGCTATCCACCGGCTAATTACTTTAGTAACTTTACCGAGGCCGATTATCTGACGATGGTTGATCAGAGTAACGAGGCCCGACAAAATCAGATATCATTCTACCTGCATATCCCCTTCTGCAGGCACTTGTGCCATTACTGCGGCTGCAACTCGTATCCTCAGGCTAAGCCCGAGGTGGTAAAGGCGTATGTAGAGGCTCTGCACAAGGAGATCGACCTGGTGGCTAAGCACATTAGCGACGGTCGACAGATTTCGCAGATACACTATGGCGGCGGCAGTCCTACGGCATTGCCCATTGCCATGATTAAGGAACTGAACGAGCACCTGCTATCGATAGCGCCTACCATTGAGCGCCCCGAGATTGCCATCGAGTGCCATCCCGGTTATCTGGATGCCAACGACTGGCAGCAGCTTGCTGCATGCGGTTTTACACGCTATAGTCTGGGTGTGCAGGACTTGCGTCCCGAGGTGCTGAAGGTGGTGAACCGACGTGAGTCGATGATGCCTGTGGGTGAGATTCTTGAGATGCTGCACGAGAGTGGGGCAACGGTGAATCTCGACTTCCTGTATGGATTGCCTCTGCAAACCATCGAGTCGTTCCGTAACACCATCGAGCAGGCGGCTGCATGGCGACCCGATCGACTGGTTACTTTCTCGTATGCACATCTGCCAAAGCTGTTCCCACGACAGCAGATACTGGATAAGGTGGGACTGCCTGCCAACCAGGAGAAGAACGGCATGTACGAAGCGGCTGCCGAGGTGCTGACAGCGGCCGGCTATCAGCCCATAGGTCTGGACCATTTTGTGCTGCCCGATGACGAACTGGCTGTGGCACTTGGCAAGGGACAGCTGCACCGTAACTTCCAGGGCTACTGCACACGTCGTACAACGGCGCAGGTGTATGCCTTTGGTGTAACGGGTATCAGTCAGCTGGACGACTGCTATGCCCAGAACGGTCGCGACATCAACACGTATATCGAAACGCTGAACAGTGGTCAGCTCTACATTTCACGCGGCTATCATCTTACCCCACAGGAAAAGCTGGTGCGCCAGGTGGTTGAGACGCTGATGTGTAACTACACCCTGAACTGGAACGATGTAGCTGCACACCTGGGTGTGAGTGCCGCTGAGGTGCGCGAGGCCTGTGACTACAACGAGACGACGTTCAGCGAGATGCAGGCCGACGGACTGTTGCGCTTTGACAACGACCATATTGAGGTGAACACCTGTGGACGCCCGTTTGTGCGCTGCGTGGCTGCTGCACTCGACCCACTGATGGCTCATAACGACAAACAATTCTCAAAACCGATATAACAATGCAAAAACGTGATATAGTAGTGATAGGTGCCGGACTGACTGGACTGAGCACTGCCTTTAACCTGAAAAAGATGGGCCGCGATGTGCTGGTGCTGGAAAAGCAGAACCGCATAGGTGGACAGATAGCCACACACAACGAGGATGGCTTTACGTTCGAGAGTGGTCCTAACACAGGCGTGGTATCGTTTCCCGAGGTAACTGAGTTGTTCCGTGATCTGGAGGGACGCTGCCAAATGGAGACAGCCTGTGAATCGTCGAAGCGTCGCTTGATATGGAAAGGCAGTGAGTTTCATGCTTTGCCTGCCAGTCTGCCTGCAGCTATCAGTACCCCCTTGTTTACACTGAAGGATAAGTTCCGCATTCTGGGTGAGCCCTGGCGTAAGAAGGGTACCGACCCTGATGAACCTGTAGGTGCACTGGCACAGCGCCGACTGGGACGCTCGTTCTACGAGTATGCCGTTGATCCGTTTGTGTCGGGTGTGTATGCCGGTGATCCGATGAAGCTGACTACCCGCTATGCACTGCCTAAGCTTTATAACTTAGAGGCCAACTACGGCAGTTTTGTGCGTGGTGCCATTGCTAAGGCCAAGGAGCCTAAGAGCGAGCGCGACCGTCTGGCTACCAAGAAGGTGTTCTCGGCCTTTGGCGGTCTGCAGAATTTGGTAGAGGCACTGGCCGAGGGACTCGACATCGTGACAGGCGCACAGGTTATCACAGTGATGCCCGATGGCGACCACAAATGGCTGATACGCTATAACAACGGTACCGAGGAGATACACTGCAACCATGTGATTACCACCGTGGGTGCCTATGCCTTGCCAGCGTTGCTGCCCTTTGTGGCGCAGGAGCAGATGGCGCCTATCAGCATGCTTTACTATGCACCTATCATACAGGTGTGTGTGGGCATTAAGAACACTAGCGGTATCGACTATGCGGCCTTTGGCGGACTGGTGCCCAGCAAGGAGCAGAAGCAGGTGCTGGGTATCTTGTTCCCTTCGGCCTGCTTTGTGCAGCGTGCGCCCGAGGGTGGAGCACTGTACTCGTACTTTATGGGTGGCGCCCGACATACCGACTATCTGCAGAAGAGCGATGCCGAGATACGCTCGATGGTACGTGAGGCTTTCCACAGCATGCTGAAATATCCTATGAACGTAGAGCCCGACATGATACGTATCTTCCGTCATGAGCATGCCATCCCGCAGTATGGTGTGGATAGTGGCGAGCGTTTCAAGGCGGTGGAGGCCATACAGCAGCAGTACCCTGGACTGATTATAGCTGGTAATCTGCGCGATGGTATCGGCATGGGTAACCGCATTCAGCAGGCAGCCACTATCGCCCGGTTATTTCAAAAATAAGATTAAAAACGACGCCCAAATGATGCGGCGTTAAAGAATTATTACTATCTTTGTAGCCACAATAAAAACAGTGGTTATGAAGATAGTAATTTTTAATAACAACAACCAATGACAAAAAAGTTTTTATTAGGTGCAGCCACAGTGCTGCTTGCTTTAACCAGTTGCCATAATGACAACACCAACACAGAGCCGTCGGTATCGTTCGACGAAGTTTTAACCACCCGTAGAAGCGTACGTAGCTACGACCCAGCGAAGAAAATCTCGGAGGCCGAAGTACGCGAACTGCTCAAGGCTACCCAGGAGGCTCCATCGTGGGCTAACCAGCAGCCTTCGAAGTATTATGTGGCTATCGGCGAGGAGAAACTGAAGGCTGCCATGGAGATGATTGGCGCCAACAAGGATCGCGTGGCCGATGCGCCGGTACTGATTGTATCAACCTTTGAGCGCGGAAAATCGGGCTATTTCCAGGGACAGGCTACCAACGAGGTAGGCGAAGGCTGGGGTGCCTACGATAACGGACTGAGCAACTGCTACCTGATATTGAAAGCACGCGCCATGGGATTCGATACCCTGATTATGGGTATGCGCGATGCCGACCAACTGAGAGCGCTGTTTGACATCCCCGAGAACGAGACTATCATGGCTGTGATTGCCTTGGGCTACAGAAACGAAGAGCCCACACACCCCGACAGACGCGATCTGGATGATATCGTAAAGTTCTTCTAATCAAGGACTTTTAAATACGTATCGCAAGCGATATATAGTTAAACTCTCTTAAAGTTTTTACTAAATCGCTTGCGATATAAATAATTATGCTTACCTTTGCATCGCAAACGATATAATTGTAATAATGATATGAGTAAGATTTATGATTTCAAGGCTCTGACGAGCAAAGGTAAGGAGATTGATTTCTCTGAGTTCCAGGGAAAGGTGTTGCTGGTAGTTAACACAGCCAGCAAGTGCGGATTCACCCCTCAGTTCGAAGGATTGGAGGCGTTGAACCAGAAGTATAAGGATCAGGGACTGGTGGTTATCGGTTTTCCCTGCAACCAGTTTAAGGAGCAGGATCCAGGTACCGACAGCGAGATTAGCGAGTTCTGCCAGTTGAACTACGGCGTTACCTTCCAGATTATGAAGAAGATTGATGTGAATGGTGCTGCTGCAGATCCTATTTTTGAGTATCTGAAGACACAGGCTCCCACCGAGGAGTATAAAGGTTTAAAGGCCAAGGCTGCCAAGGCTCTCTTCAAAACCATCAGCAAGAGTGTAGAGAAGGACAGCGATATTAAGTGGAATTTCACCAAGTTCCTGATTTCGAAAGACGGTGATACCATTAAGCGCTATGCACCTACTACCGAGCCCGCTGACTTTGAGAAGGACATTGAGGCCATGCTTGGTTAATTGAAAATTAAAAATAAAAAATATGCACGAAGAATTACGACTCGATAATCAAGTCTGCTTCCGTTTGTATACGGCTACACGTTTAATAACTCAGGCTTATACGCCTCTGCTGAATGAGCTGGGTATTACCTATCCGCAGTATCTGGTAATGATGGTACTGTGGGAGCAGGACGCCCAACCTGTGAACGACATTGCACGCCGACTGCTGCTGGAGACTAACACCGTTACGCCGCTGCTGCAGCGTATGGAGAAACTGGGCATAGTGACCCGACAGCGCGGAAAGGAGGATAAGCGCCAGCAGATAGTATCGCTTACCGAGAAAGGTAAGGCGATGGAGGAGCAGGCTTATCAGGTTATTCCCGCCGGTATGGGTCGTGAACTGAGTGCTTGTCCGTTCCAGCTTGACGACTATGAGCGGTTGGCTGGTGAACTGGACACCATCATCAACACATTACGACAAAAATAATATTCAGCCGATGTGGATACCGTAATTTTGTTTCACCTCGCTCATCACAAAGGTGCTCTCGATAGAGGCCAGGCTTTCTATCTCGCCCAGTTTGTTGAGCACGAATTCCTGGTATTGTTTCATGTCGCGCGCGCGTACCTTTAAAAGGTAGTCGTAGGCACCCGAGGTGTTGTAGCATTCGGTAACCTCAGGTATGCGCTGGATGCGACGAACAAATGAGTCGGCAATCTCGTGGTTAATATGCTTGAGTTTAACCTTGCAGAAAACCTGCAAGCCCTGACCCAATTTCTCGGGATCGAGAATAGCCACATACTTTTTAATATACCCCTGTCTTTCGAGTCGTTTCTGACGCTCAAAGACGGGGGTTGGTGTTAAATGAACGGCATCGGCCAGCTCTTTGGTGGTCAATTTGGCGTTTTTTTGCAGTGTTTTCAGTATCTGCAAGTCGGTTTCGTCCAGGATATCTGCCATAACTTAGAGTTTTATTCTGTTTCGATACTATTTCAAGCGCTTGAACGGAAAGATTTTCTTTCTCGACTGCAAAATTAGGTATATTTTCTGAATTAAACAAGAAATTTGGTAGATTTTTCTAAACCTATTACCTTTGCACCCAGAAAGTTTAATCAAATAAAAAGAAAGGAATAAAGTTATGAGTACAAGTAAGAATTATCGTTTCGAGACTTTGCAACTGCATGTAGGCCAGGAACAGGCCGACCCCGCTACTGATGCACGTGCCGTGCCCATCTATCAGACCACAAGCTATGTGTTCCACAACTCAAAGCATGCTGCCGATCGTTTCGGATTGCGCGATGCCGGTAATATCTACGGTCGTCTGACCAACTCTACACAGGGTGTGTTCGAGGATCGTGTAGCAGCACTCGAAGGTGGTGTAGCAGGTCTTGCAGTTGCCAGTGGTGCAGCCGCTATTACTTACGCTCTGCAGAACATTGTGCAGGCTGGTGACCATATCGTAGCTGCCGACAACCTGTATGGTGGTTCTTACAACCTCATTACCCATACACTGGCTACCCAGGGCATTACCAACACCATCGTGAACGTAAACGATCTGGCTGCGCTCGAGGCTGCCATCAAGCCCAACACAAAAGTAGTATATGCCGAGACATTCGGCAACCCTAACAGCGATGTGCTCGACCTTGAGGGTGTGGCAGCTGTTGCTCACAAGTATGGCATCCCATTCATTGTTGATAACACCTTCGGTACGCCATACCTGATTCGTCCATTGGAGCATGGTGCCGATATCGTAGTACACTCGGCCACTAAGTTTCTGGGTGGACACGGAACCTCACTGGGTGGTGTGATTGTAGATGGTGGTAAGTTCGATTGGAAGGCTAATCCCGATAAGTTCCCCACACTGGCTAAGCCCGATCCATCGTACCATGGTATCGTATTTGCCGATGCAGTAGGTGCTGCCGCTTATGTGACACGTATCCGTGCCGTGATCCTGCGCGATACAGGTGCTACACTGTCGCCATTCAATGCCTTTATCCTGCTGCAGGGTGTTGAGACACTGAGTCTGCGTGTAGAGCGCCATGTAGAGAACGCCCTGAAGGTGGTGGATTTCCTGGCCAACCATCCAAAGGTGGCTAAGGTGAATCACCCAGCTCTGCAGAGTCATCACGACCACGCATTGTACAACAAGTACTTCCCACAGGGTGGCGGCTCAATCTTCACCTTCGAGATTAATGGCGGACAGGAAGAGGCCTGGAAGTTTATCGATGCCCTGCAGATTTTCTCACTGCTGGCTAACGTGGCCGATGTGAAGAGTCTGGTGATTCACCCATATACCACTACTCACTCGCAGTTGAGTCCGGAGGAGCTGGCCGAGCAGCACATCACGCCATCAACCATACGCTTGAGTATCGGTACTGAACATATCGATGATATTATTGCCGACTTGTCGCAGGCTTTTGACCAAATTTAACGGGAACGGGGAGTAAAATCCCCGTTTTTCAACAATATACCAAACGTTTGGTATATAGAATGCCACACAAGAGGGATTGTGAGACTGCAAAAAACGTCGTACCTTTGCAGTGTGATAAAAATCATATTGAAGAGAGAGATTTATTTGTTATTAATTTTATAAAAAAGGTAAGGATTATGAGTAAAATCGCAAAACAGCTGACAGAGCTCGTCGGCAACACTCCACTTCTTGAGCTCAACAAGTTTTCACAGGCAAAGGGTCTGGAGACTCCTGTTATTGCCAAGGTAGAATTCTTTAATCCTGGTGGTAGCGTAAAAGATCGTATCGCACTGGCGATGATTGAAGACGCAGAGGCCAAAGGCATCTTGAAGCCAGGTGCAACCATTATCGAACCAACCTCTGGAAACACGGGCGTAGGACTGGCACTGGTATCAGCCGTCAAAGGCTACCATTTGATCCTTACCATGCCTGAAACCATGAGTGTAGAGCGCCGAAACCTTGTGAAAGCCTATGGTGCCGAGGTACGACTCACTTCTGGTAAAGACGGCATGCCAGGCGCCATCCGCGCTGCAGAGGAACTGCGCGACTCTATCCCTGGTGCTGTGATTCTGCAGCAGTTTGAGAACGCTGCTAACCCTGCAAAGCACTATGCTACCACAGGTCCTGAGATCTGGCGCGACACCGATGGACAGGTCGATATCTTTATTGGCGGTGTAGGTACTGGTGGTACTATCAGCGGTACAGGTAAGTATCTGAAGGAGCAGAATCCAAACGTGAAAATTATTGCTGTAGAGCCCAAGTCGAGCCCTGTACTGAACGGCGGTCAGAGCGGTCCTCACAAGATTCAGGGTATCGGTGCAGGTTTCATTCCCAAGACCTACGATGCAACTGTTATCGACGAGGTGTTTGATGTAGAGAACGACGCTGCTATCCGTACAGGTCGTGAGATTGCTCAGCAGGAAGGTCTGCTGGTAGGTATCTCGGCAGGTGCAGCCCTCTATGCTGCTACCGAGGTGGCTAAGCGTCCTGAGAATAAGGGTAAGAAGATAGTAGTGCTGCTGCCTGATACTGGCGAGCGCTATCTCTCGACAGTGCTTTATGCATTCGAAGATTATCCACTTTAAGTTGTTTGTTAATAAAAAGTGGGTGACCGTTTGGTCACCCATTTTTTTTATTCCGATAGCATTGTTATTTCGATGCGGCGTTTGGCTGCCAGAATATTCTGGGCCATGCGCTGTACGTCGGCAGCGGTTACCTCGTTAACCAGTTTGCAGTAGTCGCGGTCGAAATCGGTATCATCGTCCAGCTCGTGCCAGATGATGTAACTCCAGTAATCGTTGGTGATAGCCATCTGGGCATACTGCTTGGTGAGATACTCCTTCACCTTCTTCAGCGATGTGGCAGCAGGACCGTTGTTGGCGATGTTCTGCAGCTGCTGGTAGATGATTGGATTCAACTCGTCATAGCGACTGGGATCGGCATTATAGGCAATTTTCAAGGTGGCATTAGGATGGTCGTCCTTATCCAGGTCGAAATCTACGCTGACACCATAAGTACCGCCCTTCTCCTCGCGAACAGAGTCGGTATAGGCGATAGAAAGACAACGCTTCAGGAAGTCGAGCTCGAGATCGCTCTTTGGGGTGAAATCTACATCTGCGGTCAGGTAGATGCTGACATTAGCCAATGGTGTAGCCATCTTTTTGGTGAACTTTACCACCTGCTGTCCATCCACAATCTGTGGTACGTTGGCCTGGTTGGTCTGTTCGTGCTTGCCAGTAGCAGGCAGGGCGGCCAGATACTGACAGAGGTACTGGCGTAGCTGTTGCTCGTCGAAGTTACCGATAATCACCGTCTTGAAGTTGGCGGCATCGCTGAATCGCTCCTTGTAAATCTCAAGGATGCGGTCGTAGCTGATCTTGTCGAGAGTTGACTGTAACACGGGAGCCACACGGGGATGATGACCATAGAGCACGGCACGGATAGAGTCGTTGTAATCAACCTTAGGCGAAGCATTACGGTTGGCCAGGAACGCACGCTGACGATTCATCAGACTGGCAAAAGCTGCCTCATCGCGGCGTGGCTGGGTGAAATAGAGATACGAGAGCTGGAACATGGTCTCCATATCCTTCAGCGAAGCACTACCGCTGATGCTCTGACCCTTGGTGCCAACAGAAGGACTAACACGCACACTCTTACCTGTGAGCATCTTGCGCAGGGTAACGGCATCGAACTGACCTACGCCACCTTCGGTAGCACCACTGGTAATCATCGAGAAGTTGGGGATATCCTCATCGCCATAGAGCGAGGTGCCACCTTCGCCATACATACGCATAGAAACGGCATTGGCCTCGTAATCGGTCTTCTTGGTATATACCTTCATGCCGTTGCTCAGGGTGAGTTCGGTAAAGCCGTGACGGTAGGGTTTTTCGCTGACAATGGTGCCAGCCTTTGGCAGATTGCTCATCAGCGAGCTGGCCAGCTGCTGCTCAGCATAAGGTGCATAAGCCTGCTGCTGAGCTGCCAGGATAACCTGCTCAATCTGCTGCTCTGATGGAATCTCAAAGCCCTCCTTATCGGGTGCGTACATTACTATTACCTGATTCTTGTCGGTGATGAGTTCCTTGACGGCAGCGTTCACTTCGGCTAGTGTTACCTCACGATCCAGTTTCTTGGTATTCTCCAACTTAAAGTCAGCACTGAGCATGGGCTCACCCTCCAGGAAGTTATCAACACATACATTTACGTAATGCGAGTTACGGTAGTCGCCCTGCATTTTAGCACGGCGCTCGGCAGCATTCAGGCGCAGCTTCTTGGCACGATCCAGCTCACTCTGAGTAAAGCCGTGCTGACGGGCACGCTCTGCCACACCTACTGCGCTGATGATACCACCTAAGATGTTGTCCTGCTTACAGCTGATGCTTAACGAGAAGGCATCCTTGGTGCGGCTGAGGAAGAACTCGGAAGCACGACCGGTGGCACTCTGGAATGGTGGCACAGGCAGCTGGCGCAACTCTACCAGACGGTCGTTCAGCATGCTGCTGATGAGTTCGTCGATATAGTCGTCGCGCAGATATTTCTCGCTGTTCTTCTCGCTATCAGGAGTGGCATCGCGCTTCTGGTAGATATGACAGAGGGCAATGGGCTGCTCCTTATCCTTCTCGATATCAACAATCATCTTTTCGTTATCATCTACAGGGTAGTAGATACGCTGGGCAGCCTTCTTTGGCATGGGGATAGGAGCGAAGATCTTCTTGATTTTCTTCTCCATCTTGTTCACGTCGATATCACCTACAACGATGATGGCCTGCAGATCGGGACGGTACCATTTCTGATAGTAGTCGCGCAGGTCCTGATAGGGGAAGTTATCCACGATATCCATCGAACCGATAGGCATACAGTCCTCGTACTTGGTGCCTTTGTAAATCTTTGGCATTGCCTGCTCCATCAGGCGCTGTACGGCCATGCCGGCACGGCGTGTACGCCACTCCTCGTGGATAACGCCACGCTCCTTGTCAATCTCAGCATCCTCCAACAACAGGTAGTGGCTCCAGTCGTGCAGCACCAGCAGACAAGAGTCGATGATACCCTCGCGCTTGAGTGGTGCAGAACCGATGTGATATACTGTCTGGTCGATAGAGGTGTAGGCATTCAGGTTGGCGCCGAACTTTACACCGATGGTCTCGCACCAGGGAACAATTCCCAACTTCTTTCCTTTGCCGGGGAAGTTCTTGGTACCGTTAAAGGCCATATGCTCGAGGAAGTGAGCCAGTCCGCGCTGGCGAGGCTCCTCCAGTATGGAACCTACACGCTGGGCAATATAGAAATCGGCCAGACCTGCCTCCTTAGCATTATGACGGATATAGTAGGTCATGCCGTTCTTCAGTTTACCCTTACGGATGGTAGGGTCCTGTGGTAGGCTCTGGGCCACTGCCGATACCGACAGCAGCGCCAGAGCGAAAAGAGAATATAGTTTCTTCATTATTAATTTCTTAATATCTTAATTCTTCAATTTTTCAATTCTTCAATTCTTCACCAGCGAGGCTGCTGCCTCAGGCGTGAAGTCGTTAGTAGAATTGTTGGTATCGACATACTTGCCATTGGCATCCTGCTTGCGGATAACGGCCTTGTTGAAGCGGGTCTCATCTTTATCCACCTTACCGCAGTAGGTCCATCCGGCATCGATGCTGGCATCGAGTACGTTCCACTCGCGAACCGACTCAACACTGAGGTTCACACCATCCAGAATCCATGAGTTAGGCACTTTGTAGATGCCTTTCTTGGTCATCTCCCTTGAGAAGTCGCCGAACACGAACAGATACTTGGCATCGTAAACATTGTTGGCCAGCCAGTCTTCCTTGGTTGCCTTCATCTTTGCAATGGCCATGGAGTTGAAACCACGGCTGTGGAACTGATAGATGGTGGCAGTATAGCAGTACCACTTGTCGAGGTTGGGTGCCTTGCCATCAGGGTCGGTGAAGTTGGCGTTCGAGCTCTCATCGTAGAACTCGAAGTCGGCCTGGCTCAGGTCGATGCTGTTAGGCTGCTCAGCCGTGTGATTGATGGCGTTGACGGCCAGTGTGAGCGATGCACCTGGCTCTACTGGTACGCTCTTACCTGTGCCAGGAATCATGTAACAAGCCTGAACAGAGAAGTCGGTGCTCATGATGTCGGGGGTATATTCCTGCTTCTGAGTGGTGAGGAATGCCGACTCGAGTACGGCAATGCTATCGGCATAGAGTGTGACATCGCTATTGTTGGTAATGCGGATGTACTGATCGCCGCTGTAGCTCTTACCTTCGGCAGTGCTGGTGCCGGTGAAGAATATCTCGCTAATCACGAAACCACCCTGAGCGGTGAAGGTTGATACTACCATCTGTACGGCAGCGCTGGTCTCGCTGATCTTGACGTTCTCGGAGGTAATCTCAAAATCCTTCTGTCCGGCTACGTTGTTGAGGGTAAAGTCGAGATGACCACTGATGCTGATGTTGTAGGTGCCCTCTTCAAGATCGTTGATAAGCACCTGGTACTTGTTGCCGTTCTTCTGGAACAGGTTGTCACTTGAAACAACGTGTGCCGACTGTGTGGCTACATTGGTCATCACAACCTTGGCACCAGACAAATCTACATTCTCAAGATTGGCAGGAATCTCTAATGATACTGCGGTTTGAGGAACAATGGGTGTCTTGTCGTCAGAGCACGATGTAAGTGTCATGCCCACGGTAAGCATCGCGATGATACTGGCAAACAGATTCTTTTTCATGTTTTCTTTGTTTTAAATTGTTATGTTTATTTTTTAGAATGTTATACCTATGGCCCCTTGTAAGGTGGTTTGGTGTTCGCCTACCGAACAGAGTGTCAGGTCGACTCCAAGTTTTGCAAAAGCTCCATATGGGCTGTTGCTCCAATGGTAGTCGGAACGCACGTTGGCGCCAAAGTGAGTGTAGTTGGCTTTAGCGTAGCGATAGGTGTGGTTAACCATCTCGATAAAACTACTCTTCATATTGGCGTAGGGCATATAAATCTTGTGGGTTAGCTGACCCTCGTAGGCTGCACGGGTATTCACAGTCAGCGATAGTTGCCTACTGGTAGCCTTTATCCACTGGGCTTTCAGTTCGCCGTAGGCTCTGCTGTAGTTCAGTTGGCGCTCGGGGTAAACGTATTTCTCGTTGCTGCTTTGGTAGCCGCCACGAAGCATCATACTGAGACTGCCTTGGGTGTAGAATGCTCCTAAATAAGCATCCAATAGCTGATGCTTATACATGGTGAGTGTGCCGATAGTGGGGAAGTAGCGGGCATCGGAGGTGCCACCAATCTGCTCATCGCCACTACGTTTGGTATAGTCGGCATGCGCAAACAAGGCCCACTGGCTGTTACGCCATCCCAAGGTTAGTGCTGCCTGCTCACTATACAAGGTTGTGAGAGGCATGGAGTTATACTCGGCCAACTTGCGCTGGTAGCGGTGCTCGCCTAACATCAGGTCGGCATACATGCCGTTGTGGTCGGCAGGGGTAGCACTGAGTAGTAGGGCTACGCCACCACCATCATAGTACAAACTGCGCTTGTCGCCTGAGAAACGACTGTATTCGGTTCCCAGTCCTGTCATCTGATATTCGGGAATCACACCCTCTTCGCTGTAGAAGGTCACGCTGTTGGTCTGGCGATAGATGTTGCACTCGAAGGCAGCACCCAACAGGTAGCTGTTCAGCTGTCGGCCTGCTCCAAGGCGAATGGTGAGGTCGGTGACGACACCACGCATACGTGGGTCGTAGTCGCGATACTCCTGTTCGGCACGGAACAGCATTTCGGCACCTGCCAACCAACTGCCCACAGTGGTGGCATAACCACCAGAAAAGGCATAGCGTTCGCGATGAGTGTCGCCGCCTAAGCTATCAGCCAGCACGTAAGGCTGCAGCAGCTCGTAGTCGGAGGTTGAGTTCCAGCGTACTTCCTTTTGTGTGCCTGTGGTGTACGAGGCAGAACCCCATACGGCTGTGCGGGGAGAAAGGCGCAGGTAGGTATCAACACCAGCGTAGGGAAGGGTATAACCGCTACCTAACTGCTGTACGAATGCTTCGGATTGGTGCTGCATGTCGATGCCTAAAGCCAGCTGTGAGAACGATGAGCGGTAGGCGGCACCATGCAGGGCTGGGTTGCGTTCGGCATCGGCTGTTATCTCTCGTGCCAGAATGGTATGCTCTATCAAGGCAGAATCAGCCTCGGTTGCCATGGTTTGCAACGAGGTGCCCATCAAACATATATATAATAGGTATCGCTTCATATCAATCAAGGAATATCATATTGAGTGTCGTGACGTTGGTATCCATGGCAGCCAGCTCCACATAGTCGGTCTGGGCACGGAACTGGCGTATATGCTCGGTGCCGTTGGCATCGGTATAGGTAGCCACGCCTTCTATCAGTATCTCGTAGGCACCACGCAGCAGCTCTACTTGTAGGGTTGCACCGTTGAAGGCAGCCGTTGTGGTGGTCTGGCGGGTGTTTACATTGGTGATTTGAGCCTGAGCCTGTACACGACCGATGTTGGCAGCTTCGTTGCTAACCAGTGTGATGCTGGCTGTGGTAAAAATCGTATTCTCTTCCTGATGGCAGGCGCTGAACAGCACCAATGCCATCATGCAGCATATCAGTTGTTTCATATCTTTAAATTCATTTCTAATCCAAAATAAGGCGTTTCGTGGCGACGTATGGTGGTGCCGCGACTGTCGTAATCGGGGGCATAGTTCAGCAAGCGGTTGCAGAACATGGCTACATTCAGGCGATCGTCGAGTAGCTTTTTGGTTACCTTGAAGTTCAGGTTCATACTGAATGGTACGCGATTCTTTTCGAACAGCGATGCTGAGTAATCTCGTACCAGCCAGCGCAGATAGGTGTCGTTGGCATATTCGTCCTGCCACTCGTGAATGCTGCCATCAGGGGCAATGTACTGGGTGGGGTAGTTGCTCACCTCTTTGCGCTGTGAGGTGGTGAACCACAGGCACTGAGCCGATAACGAGAATCCGAGCTTTAGCTTGGGCACGTCGGTGTCGAGTGTGAAGTTTGTGTTGAACTGTTCGCGTACAGAGCCATCGTCGTTGGCATACAGACCAACATACTGCAACTGGCGGTTGTCGATAACCACGCTTGGACGGTAGCTGTCCACAATCGAGTTGTTGTAGGTGGTGCGCAGATAGGCGCCATTGATAGTGAGACGGGTGAGAATCACTGGGAAACGTACTGTTTCGAGTGTGTATTCTATACCTTCCTTCAGTGTCAAGCTGCCATTCGTGTAGTTGGCATAGCCTGCCAGTTCGTTCACCTCTTGATAGGTAAGACTGCCGAGGTCGGGCTGAGCAGTGAGCGCATCGGCATTGATGGCAGAGGCGTCGTATTGCTTGTAGGTGTAGGTGTCGTAATAGCTCTGTGAACGGAATCCCGATGTCATCTTTTCGCGGAAAAATGTGACTGCCAGTCGATTTCCACCCAGTGTGATATCCGTAGAGACCTCCCACTTCAGATTACGGGCTGGTTCTAAGGCGGTGTTGCGAGGATCACGGATGTAGGTCATCAGATTGATGCGACGGTAATCGGGATTATCGTGATAGTAGTTCAGCTGGATAAAATCAATGTAGAGCTTATCGGGGAACAGCTGCTCCATGGTTGGCATCTTGGTGTGCTGACCTATTCCACCTGCCAATCGGATAAAGGTGGGCTTGCCAAATACCGTGAGTTTGGGCAGGGTATAGCCGATGTTGGCACGTGGGTCCCAGTAGGTCTTGCCGTGCATGGTGTAGGCCTGTGGCAGGTTCAGCATCTGTGTGCCTCGGATGCCTGCCATCAGTTCGAACGTGCCAACGGGGGTGGGCCACTTGATGTTTTCTTCGGCATAGGCTGATACGCGGTGATTGGCTGGTATCTCCTTGAGAGCACGCTGGCGCGAAGAAATACTAGTGTAAACGGGTTTGTAGGGATCGAACACCTGTCCTTGTCCCAGGTTCTTGTCGATATTCCAGTCGGCACCTAACAGCAGGGTGTTCGACACCTTGTTGCTTGGCACCTGCAGGCGCATATTCAGTTTGGCATAGGTGTTAAGCGGCTTGCCATCTACTTTGTGGTAGCCTACGTATTTGAAAGGCAGGATATAGGCATCGTTCTCGCCTTCCTCTTTTGAGGTGGGAGCCACCGTCATTCGCGAAAGTTGAATAAAGCGTGTGCGCTCCATCAGGTTATGCTCGTAGGCTGCTGATACGGTCAGACCTACCGATTTGAGCCATAGCTGGCGCTTCATCTTCATCTGCAGCTGGCTCATCAGTGCCATGCGGTTATAGCTCGATTTGTAACTATCCTCCTGGTGGTAGTTCAGGTCGGGGTCTTGTTTGTCGTTGTCAAACGAGCCTGTGTAATCTGCGTTAGTTGTTAATTGCAGGTTGTAAGATTCGTGCTCCCAGGCTTTGTTCAAGCGCGCCGAGAGGGTTACACGCTTGTAGTTCTCTAACCGGTTGCGTGGATCGGCCTTGGCATTCAGGTAGTCGGCACTCAGATTCAGGCTCAGATGCTTTTCCTGCCACTCCATGTCTTTGGCTACGTACATCAGTTTTGAACCCATATCGGCTTTCAGTCTGAAGTTCAGATCGTGACCACCCTTACGACGTTCTATCTTGACTAAGCCGCTTGTCAGGTCGCCATATTCTACCGAGGGGATACCTCTTACCACTTCTACGCTCTCGATGTCGTCGGTAGATATGCTTCGCATGTCAACACCGGCATTGGTGTTGTCGCGAGCTGTGGCGGCAGCATCCCAAGCCCCTGCCATATACTGCATGTTGGCATTGGTGGAGATGGGGGCGCCATCGATGACAAAGCTGGTGCCTAACGACGAAGTGGCATAGTTGGCATTGCCGGTTGACAGTTCTCGGATATGGATGTTGTTGGGGGTGCTGAGGACGGGATCTTTGCTGCGACCGCCAGGTAGCAGCTCCAGTAAATCGGCAAAGCTTGATGGCTGCAGGTGCTCCATCGCGTGCTTTTCAATCTTCGAGGCACTGGTAAGGCCACGACTCTCTTGAGCCGTTACTACCACCTCGCCTAGTTTACTAATCTCGGCCTCCAGTTCGTAGTGCCCATTGGCAGTAGCTTTTACTGTCAGTGGTTTATAACCTATATAGGTTATCTTGATTTGTTGCGCAGAATGTTGCGCATCCCCTTTTTTAGGTATGACAAAGCAACCATCAGCGTTAGTCACTGTAAGTGGCTTACGCTTTACGGCATCTGTAATTGTAGCTCCAATAATAGGTTCGTGTGTATCCTTATCAGTTACCAGACCTTTTAAAACTCCCTGAGCATTAATACTTTGCAGTATCACTACTGCTATCATCAACAAGAAACATCTTTGCATTCAAATACATCATTTTATTCAAATGCAAAGATAATACTTATTGGTAGGGTGTGCAATACTTAAAAACTAGTATTTTGTTCTTGCGGTCTTATGGCCTTGTTCGATAACGATTCCTCGGTAACTATTAGAAGCCAGGGTTCCGCTGAGTGTGTAGGAACGGGCAGAGCCGGAGGGAATGGTGGTGGCAGGAGCAGGGATGGCGGAAGTCTCGGTGTCTTTGATGGCATCGTATTCCGTCATAGTTTCGGCCATGCGGGCATCAAGATCTGACAGATGGTAGAGTCCATCGCTATTAGCCGTCAGTCCTTCGATGGTGACGGGGAGAATCATAGGCGGCTCTTCGACAGAAAGCAATGTGCGATCCTGTAACTGACTGACGGACTGATATACCAGGTTGATGGCAACGAATTCTTCCGTACCGTTGCTCCACTTCTCAAATACGAGTTTAGAACCGATGGGGGTATGAAGTTCCAGAGCCTGCTCGGTTTCTGGATATACGAGACGTAAGGCTGCACCGATGCTAGCCAGATTGCTGTCGTGACCACAGAGGAACGTGAACTTACGTCCGTCATGGTGCAGTTCTTCACGGATACGGCTTACTAACGGGTAGGCCAGGTTTACTGCAGCACTGTGAGTTGTGAAGAGCAAATTGTCGTACACTTCCTTGATGCCGCAGATGGCTCGCCATTGTTCCTGGGTTAACTCATGGCCGAAGGCCGACATGCTCTCGCTCTCGTAGCATTGCAGTACCAGAGCGTCGGCTACGCTGTTGGCCAACTTAAAGCCGCCAGTCATCTTCGGTTCGTCGCCCTTTTCTAACGTAAACTGCGTATCATCGTACCAGAAGTGTGTTGTGTCGTTCTGCGCTGCTGGTGAGTGCGCCATGTCAATGATTTCCTCCACTAGCGTTAGTGTGGGCTGTACAGACTGCATCCATGTTTGTGGACCATTGTGCATGGCGTTTATCTCGGCGAGAACCTGCTGACGGTAGGCATCGTTCATCTTTGTGAACTGTGGCGTAAACAAGGGATCCATCTTGTCCTCCTCGTACTTGTGCTTAATCTCAACGTTGGCGAAGGGCAGGAATCCGGCAGAGAAATACTTGGCTGTGGCAAATGTGCGCTGGCGAGAGTTGGCATAGAACAGTACATCGTCGCCATCGGGACGGTAGTTGTCGGGCAGCAGTCCTTCGCCTACCAACCATTTGCGGAAAAACTGTCCCATCTCTGTTTCAAGCACGCCGCCACGCAGTGATAACTGACTGCCTGGTGATGTCCACTTAAACCATTCATAAGGCGTTACTCGCATATAGGTAGCACCGCCCGATACCAGTGGTGAGCGGATGTTATGGCGACTCATCACTACGACCTCCTTCAGCTGATACTTAACTTTGAAGTCGGCCGATCGCTTTGTCTGTGCTTGTGCACTGATTGTTGCTGTCATGGCAACAAGCATTATTAAAAGTAGTTTTTTCATTCTGTCCATATGTTATTTGTTTTTTTACGTGTTGTTATTTGTTTGTTTATAGGTGGTTGGTGTCATGCCGTACTTGGTGCGGAAGTTACGGGTAAAGGTATCGGCGCTGGTAAATCCGCTGGCCTGACTTACTTGCTCAACGTTCAGGTCGGGCTGACTGTTCATCAGACTTACAGCATAGTCGAGGCGAAGTTCGCGAACGTAGGCTGGCAGCGAAACGCTATCGCTACCCTGGGCAAAGGCGGCACCAATGCGTTCTTTCGACAAGCCTGTACGATCGATGAGCGACTGTCGGCCAAAGTCGGGCTGCAAGAACAGTTTTGCGTTTTCAATCAAATCGCGCAGGTAGAGGAATAGCTGCTCGTCGGTAAGTGTTGTGAAATCAGTGATACTAAGTCCTGCTTCAATTGTATTTGGTTCTGCAGTTTCAGCTTCTACCTTGAGCGAATTTGTTGATTCGGCCAAACGGTTAGCGGCTTTCAGCTCCTTGTATTTCTCCTTATACTCTACGGCCTCGGTAATCTGGCGGGCCAGGATGCGGTTACGTCGCTGGGTGATGCGCCACTGCAGGAAGGCATAGAGACCGAAAGCCAGGATAAGTAAAGCTGCTGTGGTGACGGCAATGCTGATGGCTGTTACGAATCGGTTCTGGGCGCGCTGTTCTGCTATCTGGCGCTCCTTGCCCTGCGTGTCGTAGATGGTAGCCAGTTCGGCACTTTCGCTACGCTTCTGGCGTACAAGGGCCGTATCGTAGACTTCGGCTATCTGCATGGCCACATGGAGGGCCGAGTCCTTACGTCCGGCAAAATAGTTGGAACGGAACTTAGGCAGCAGATTCTGACCGATGGTTTCTAAATCGTATTCATAACCCCAATCCTTAATAAAACGGTCGAGCTCGGTATAGTTGTCGGCAGCTTCGGCATAGCGACGGGCTTCTACCAGGTATCCGCAGCCGTTGATGCGTCCCTCGAGTGTTTGTCCAAAGTCGGTTTTCATATATTGGGCATAATTGCGGGCGGCTTCGGCTGTTTTTCCGTTCATCTGGTACACTTGTGCACGATGCAGCCAAACTAAGGCACGCAGTGTTTTTATTTCTTTTTCAATCGGCTTGGGCTCTTTCTCATAGATAGTTACAAGCGAGTCCATGCGATCTACCCATACGCCGGCCTCATTCAAGTGGTGATTGATGTGACTAACGGCGATATTCTCTAAGGTTTGAATGCTGGCTGCTATCGGTCGGTTTGTAGAGTCGTTAACTGTGCGAAGTACCCACAGATAGGCATCGTCATAACTCTTCTTGGCTTCGTCGTAGCGTTCCAACATTATCTGGGTGTCGCCTAGGCTTAAGTAAAGCGTCTGTAATTCGACAGGACGGTATGGATTGTCCACATCCTTCAGCTTGTCGATAAGCAGGAGGGCAGTGCGCATGGCATTATCGTAGTCGCGATCGGTCGTTAGCATGATAACCAGGTTAGTGCCTGCATGTATGTACTCCCAGAAGTCCTCGGCAGGAGGATTCTCGATAGCAACAACACGACGGAAGCACTCGATGCACTTATCCATCTGTCCCATCTGGAAATAAGCTACGCCACGATAGCCTTCGGCACGTATCGGCGAGAGTTCGCCTATTTCGGCCAAACTGTCGGTAACGGCCAGGAAATGCTCAAAGTCGCCAGAAAATCTAGCAGCCAGAGCAATACTGTCGCCACGTGTGGCAATGCGCTTTGCGGGGATGTCACCACGTTTTTCACTGTCCTTGCCGCCACAGGCCGTGAGCACGGTAAGGATGATTGCTATACTTATTATATATATGCACCTACAAATTTTCATGATAAATAGTTTGTAGGTGCAAAGGTACGGGTTATTTCCTAAAAACCCAAATAAAAAATCAAGTTTTTATCTTTTCCCCCCTTCAATATTCCATTCATAAAGATTTAGAATCTGTAACGCAGACCGGCGCAAAGCAATCCCTTTTCACCCAGACCTGCCTCAACAAATCCACGGAAGTCACCGCCAAACTCAATACCCAAAGCTGTAGCCTGGAACATGAATGCGGCGAGAGTTTCATCCTTAGCCTTCGGATCTGCTTGTTTAACCGACTCATTCGTTGAAATAGAGGCGAACATCACACCGGCAGAGAGAGCCGAATACATGCCGAAACTCTTTTTGCGTAGCCAGTTGAATTTTACCGATGGCATAACAGTGATAAATGTTTCTTTCAGATCTTTCGACTTGGTTTTCTCGTCTTCAGCCTTACAGCTGGCTAATACGGCCACACCACCTACAGCCACTACTGGCGAAACGTGGTGATAGTACTCAATACCTACGGGACCCCACCAAGAACTCTGGTCGCCTGTGGCAGCAGCGAATCCGCTGGTAACAACCGAAATAATGTTAGAGGCCGACTCTACACCATAGAATACACCGATCTCGTTTTTCTTCTCCTGTGCATTAGCACTCATTGTAACCATCATGGCGGCTACTAACATTAAAAAAGAATTTTTTCATTTTTGTATTCGTGTTTATAAATAATATGCGGTTGGGTAACAAGTTTGCATTAATTATCATTGTGAGTCATGTCGAGCACCAACATTCTTACCACCATGATAAATAATATCACGGCGACGACTAACAGAACCATCAGCACTATTTCCATGTTTTTAGAAGTTTATCACACCAATATAGAAATGCATCTTTTTAAGATATATACTATTACAGTTTACCATTGTGGCTCATGTCGAGTACCCACAATCTTACAATCATTGCCAACACTATTAAGGCGAATGCCATCAGGATAATTAGATTTGTTTCCATACTTTTATTACTTTTGTTTTTAAATTTCTGGTGCAAAGATATAACAAAAAGACAGTATCTGCAATAGCACAGACAAATGGTCGGGTGGTTTCAGACAAATAGTCGGGTATTTGTTCGCGATAACTACACCTATTATATATGTACTTAATAAAACTCATCATAAATCGTTTGTGGGTACAAAGATATAAAATTATTTAAAACCACAATACAAAATGTAGTTTTATCGTGTGTTTTACTATCATTATCTTGAAATTAAGTACCAAAAGTTGTGTAATTTGTCCGACGACGTGTCGTTTTGTCCGACAGATTGTCTGAAATGTCCGACGATTTGTCTGAAACCACCCGACCATTTGTCTAAACCCTTGTGGGAATGGATTTTTTGCCTTACCTTTGCAACCAGAAAATTTAATCGCTCTTTCTTTTTTTTTAAGTAATAGATATAACCTAATGATCAATATCCTTTTGACAATGAAGGGCAGTGCGTAATGGAACGAAGCGTTAACTGCCAAACGTGCCCCAGGCCAACTATCTCGCTAACGGATAGAAGGCCTGGGGCCTTTTTTTGTATAAAACAAATTATTTTTGATTTTTTGTTTGGCGTATAAGAATAATGTTGTATATTTGCAACGTGATTCAAGAATGAGTCTATGTGAAAGTTGAGGCTACGCCTCGACCTTCGCCCGTAAAGGTTCGCTTAGCCGCGATTAATTGGGAATGTGAGTGAGAATCTCCGACTGTCCCGCAGCAGTGAACTCCATTATGGCTCCTAAGCATCAATGCCATTGCCCGTTTGGGTGAGAAGGCGCTTGGGAGTGGAGGAAAGTCTGAAGACCAGCCTTTTTCGGTATTTGCTAAGTGCTCTCGATGTAAGGGCGTGAGGCGCAACTTAATTTTTGTGGGTATGAAACATGAATCAATCGTCGTGGTATACGACAGTTGTCAGGCTATTGCAGAAGAAATAGCCGACAAGCTTGGCGCTGAAACTATCAGCGTACAGAGTATTAACAACAGGCAGATAGAAAACTGCCAGAGTTTTGTTCTTGCATTGGAGTTTATGGCTGATGGAAGTATGACTCCCCATTGGCAATGGGCTTGTCAAACGTTGCGTGGTGCTAGCCTAAGTGGAAAGAACTTTGCCGTGTTAGTGGCATTAGGTAACAAACTGAATCATGATGCAGATAAAATTTGCCATGATCTGCGTGAACGCCATGCGCACATTGTTGGCGAACAGCTATATGCTGAAACGCCCCAATGCAATCTCGAAAATTGGATATGTTCTGTTTCACCTAATTTATAATCAAATTACTATGGTATACATTTTAGTAGTAGCTTTGGAATTTTTGCTCGCAACCATTGGTGTAGCGTGTCTTATCAGACACTATAACCACAAAGTTTAGTGGCTATATAGAAACAATGATTGTTAATTTATGCCGCAAAGATGCGAAAAAAGAAAGGTGGCTGGTCGTCTCGACTAGCCACCTTTACCCTAACTAAACAAATACTTATTTATAAATTTACACCTGTGATTAAAGACTTGTAGTAATAGCTGCCAACCAGGCATCGATACGAGTATCGGTTTGGTCGTCCTCATTGATGTCGTCGAGAGGCAGGCCAATAAACTTGCCATCGATAACAGCTTCAGAATCGTCGAAAGTGTAACCATCGGTTTCAACGCTACCAATAAAGTTGGCACCGCTGTCTTTGATGCCGTTGTAGAGCTCACCCATACCACCTACAAATGTATCACTATAGGTAGAACAGTCGCCACAACCAAAGATGGCGATAGTTTTGCCGCTCAGGTCGGCACCCTGCAAGGTCTTCAAACCGTCGTACCAATCGTCCTGCAGTTCACCGGCTCCCCAGGTAGAGGTACCTAAGATCAGATTCTGGTTGGCGGCAACGGTTTCGGCCGAAAGATCCTGTACATTCAAGGCTTCGCAACCCAGTTTCGAGGCAATCTTCTCTGCGATGGCCTCGCATGTTCCTGTAGAGGAACCATAAATTACAATAGTTGAATTCATTACTTTATATTATCATTATGTGGTTTAATTCTTACATTTGCAGTTTCCGTCGCATTGTCCTTTGCGTTTGCAATAGCGCTCGCACTGGGCACAGATGTCGTACCCCAACATGGCACCAAGAATAAAATCCTCTTCAGGTGTAAGCTGGTTCAACGGACGGGTAACAATGAGTCGGATGGCATCCAGGCATTCACGGCGCCCAAAGTAAACGTTCAGGTTCTTCTGACCTGCAGGCTGCAGCACGTAGGGTATGCCTTGGCTTTCCAGTCGTTCAACAGCCTGGTTACCATACTTTTTATTGCAGGTAAACAGTACCATCTGATGCACGCCTTTATTCAGCTCGTAGATGTGGTTCATCAGTACTTTGAGTTCCGTTGGGATGTTTCTTTCTGTTCTCATTGTTATACTTTTAATTCGACGGTGCAAAGGTACGGCGAAAAAATAAAGTGCGCAATACCTAAAACCGAGTGTTTTAAGCATCGCGCACCTTTCGGTGTTCAATAAAAAGAACTAATATAAAATAGGTATTGGTGTATCCTTAAGCATACGAGTGCATGCCGCCTAAGAAGTAGTTTACACCAAAGTAAGTCATGAGGATGGTGAGGAATGCCAGAACCATATACACGTTGTGATTAAGTTTGATGCTACGATGGGCGGGGATGCCGTAAATCATCAGGGTGATGAGTGCCCAGGTTTCTTTGGGGTCCCACGACCAGTAGTTACCCCACGAGATGTTGGCCCAGATGGCACCGATAAAGATACCAAAGCCTAGGAAAGTGAGCGCAGGGTAAAGCATCATCTGCGACAGGTGCTGCATGCCTTGGCGATGCTTGGTAGAAATAATACCCACCAGACTGCTGAGGCAGGCAAACAACAACAGGGTGTAAGCCAGCATGATAGTTGCAATATGGATGGGTAGCAGGCGCGAGTTGAGTACAGGCATGGGGTGGTTCTCAGGCGAGTACTTATTCAGGAAGTGGTACATTAGGAATAAGAAACAAACCAGCACGCCTGCAGCAAAGATATTGAGCTGCAAGCGATGATTACGCAGCAAGGCAAGCTGTTCGCGGAACCTGCCCTTAGGATCGATGAGTATCCAGATGAGCGATACAAACAGCAAGGCGTAACCACAGTAGGTTACGGGGATGCCCCATGGATCGTAATTCAGCGACAGGATACTACCCTGCATATCTGCATCGTAGTCCATCTGATACAGGCGGATATTCCTATAACTGGCAATCTGATTCATTGAGATGGTAAAGGGCTTGCCATCGATGGTAACCTGCGAGATATAGTCGGATGGCATCTCTGTCCCCTCATAGAACTTTACGTCAAAATGCTCCAGACAGATGTTGAAAGGCAACTGGTGGAGGTGCATGTCGCGTGTTAGGAATGTGTTGGTGGCTACGCCCTGACGTAAAGGTACTACACCTCTTACGGCGGTGAGATGCGTGAGCAGGGCACCTGCCAGGATAACTACAAACGACAGGTGTAGCACCATTACCGATGGGCGACGCACCTTACGCTTGATGAGCCAGAATATGCTGACGGCTACTAACAAAGCCCATAAGGCCGAGAACCACCAGGCACCATAGATATTGTTGGATACATACTCTGTACCCTGATATTTCTCAAAAACCGTGGCAGCTGCCAGTACAGCAACCACCACGATGTATAGAATGATTATACTTCGCTTCATATATAATAAACGTAAGCAGCGGGCAAATTATTATATAGACTCGATGAATTTTATTACAGCATCTCTATCGGCCTTAGGCAGATGATAGAATTTCTCTGTTGGTCCGTAAGCATCCGACTGCTTAGAGTAGCCGTGCCACATGATGGCCTCGAGAACGCTACGGGCGCGACAGTCGTGCAGACGATCGTTAGCACCTGTAAGCAACTGCGACAGTCCGCGGCCCCACAATGGTGTGGTGCGGCACCAGCCTGTGCGGATGTCGTTCTTCATCATCAGGCGATGCTGAACCATGTCGGTGTAAGGCCAGATAGTCTGGTTAGGATAGCGTGGCAGCATCTTGTTGGCATCCTTACCAACACTTTTAGCGTATGCCTTGATGCTGGCATCTACCCACATATCGTCGTTGCCAGTCTTCCATGAAGGACGGTGGCAGCGGGCACAACCAATCTGCGAGAACAGATCCTTACCACGCTGTACGTCGGCATCGTTCAGGTTGCGGGCTGCAGGAACAGCCAGAGCACGATGCCATACCATAAACTGATAGTACTGCTTGTCGCTCATCTCTTCCTTGCCATTGTAAGGCGCACCGTTAAACAGGTACTTGTCGAAGGTCTCCTTCTTGGCAATCGACGAGCAACTCAGTATCTCGTTTACACGAGCAGCAATACCTTCGTCGGTACCGTCGGCATAGTAGGGGTGCAGAATGCTGAGTGGCGATTCGCCGTGCTCTTTGATATAGCTGATCACCTCCTTATCCTCGCTCTGTGCCTTGGCCCATGCGGGGGTGGTGTAGAGGAAGTGACGGTCGCTACGGGTGACGTTGGTGATATTCCAGATAGCGTTAGAACCGGCACCATCCTGCAGCGAACCACGAGTCATGGCATAAGTGAAACGCTTAATCGGACCGTGAGAGCCACGGAATGTGCCCAGATCGTTATAAGCAGCCGAATAGTAGGCAGACGCCTTGAAGGTGCCAGCCTCCTGATCCCACATGGCAGGGTTCAGTGTGGCATGCTTCGACTCGGCCAACCACTGTGCCTCGATATCCTCATCGCTGATGGCATCGAGCAAACCAGTACCATACACGCCGATGGTTGACTCCAGACGCACCTCGTAGTTGGTAGGCAGTGGGTTGGTGTTGAAGGCGGTCTGAGGGATGGTTACCTCTGGGTAGATGAGGGCATATTCCTCGCCATCTTCAAACTTCATGGGCAGTCCGCTCTCCATGGCTGTCACATTCTTCCAGTCGATGGTTATCTGATTTTCGTCGATAGGAGCCTTGAAGGGCGACATGGCCTGTGTCTGAGGCATACCTGTTACCTCGGTGATATAGCCGTTGGTATCAGGATGATAAATCACCAGCAGATAGCCGTTGCCAATCTGGTTGGCACGATATTCTGTCTGACGCTTGCCGTGACCATAGCTGGGGTGGCAGGCGATACACGAGTTGCGCACCCATGCAGGACCTAAACCTTTACGTGGCTCCTGCTCAAAGGTGTAGAGCTTCTCAAAGAAACCTTCACCCGTATTGAAGTCATCCTCCATGCCAGCGGCAATAGCAGCAGGAGTGATGGCCGAATAGCTGGCCTTCTCGGTGGTGCCGAGCTCACCGCCGGGGTACCATTCCTCGGCAGTAAAGTTGCCAGTAGCTTTTCCGAATGCTTGTTCTTCAGGTGTCAGAGGTCCCAGATCTGCAAAGTCGTTATTATCGGAACATGCTGTCAGCCCTGCGGCCGACAGCATTCCGAAACATACAACACATGTTAGTTTCGATATTTTCTCCATTAGTGTATTTGTTTAATTAATTTTCAGGTGTATTACTCTCCAGATGTAGAATCCCAGTTGTCGGGATCGTCGAAGTTCTTGCCCCATACCACACTGCAATACTTAACGAATGGTGTTGGCATGTTGCTGATACCCTCGATAGCACCCACATAGTTGCTTTCTACAGCGGTGTTCACCTTATCGCTCTTTACGCTGGCAAAGAAGGTGTGGAAGCTGTACTCGTTAGCCTTCTTGTCGGTAGAACCCAGCCATACGTTACGGATACTGCGGATGTTATCGCGGAAGTCGGTGATTGAGTTGTAGCTGTAAGGCGACTCTACATAAGCGATGTCGCCAGCGCTGAATGGGTTAGCAATCTTGGCTGTACCTACCTCGTTACAGATAGCCAAGCATGAGCCCTCGTCGTTAATCAGTACCTGAGCAATGGCATCCTTTAGTGTGGGGAAGGTGCTCTTGCTGCCACTTACACCAGCCTGCTTCAGGTTCTCGCCATAAGAGAGACCTGCGGCGGTAGTCATATCCAGACCTGCGGCCTTAACTACTGCTACACGAGCGGCATTAGCTGCTGTCTCGCCCTCCCAGGCAACCTGCAACTGGAAGCAACGCTGCTTAAGCAGGGTGCAGATAGTCTGAGCGTAAGCCAGCTCCTGGGCACCAGTAATCTTCTCGAAGTTAGTGTAGGTATCGTTACCCTGCAACTCGGCTACCTTACGGTTCTGACCGTTACGGAACAGGATGAACTCCAAAGCGTGGAAGCCCAGGATGGTGGCATCCTCCAGCATCTCGTCGTTCATGCCATTGTTAAAGTAGTTGAGCAGCAGACTGCGGTTCAAAGGCCATGAATCGATAGTTGGGTCGATATCGAAATCGCTGGCGGCACCCATCAGGAATGCCTCAGAGCGCTCCCAGTTCTGGCGGGCCTGCTTAAAGTCGGCACAAGCCTTGTCAATCTGGGTCTGTGTAATGCTGTTTACGGTCAGACCGTTCAGAGTCTTCTCCAAATCCTCAACATCATCAGCCAACTGTGTATAGGTAGGCACGATGACGTTACCAACCAGAGTCTCGAGTACCTTGCGCAGGTAAGCCTCTTGAGCCTCGCTCAGTTTTGCTGTAGCGATGGTGGTATTGGCATTTTCAAGCTCTGAAATCAGCGACAAACAGTTGTCGATAGCGTCCTGACCGAAAGCCTTGCTGTTGTAGTTTGCAGCGGTGGTGTTCTGGGGATAGCTGTCCTCATCTACTAATGGTGTAGTGTTGATAACGTTGAACTCGTTACCGTTCTCTTCATTGTTGTTGTTACTTTCACTGCAGGCAGTGAACGCGAGTCCCATCATGAGGACCGACATTGCATAAGTAATTTTCTTCATTGCTATAATAATTATGTGGAAATTTCGATTTTAGAGGAAGAATCCTTCGTAAGCCACACCGATGTTAACCGATGGCTCGTTGTTGTATTTGCTCTTTAAGAAGCGCTTAGAGTACTCGGCCTTGATCACAATCTGCTTGATGGGGTGATAGTTCAGACCCACTGCCATGCGCTTAACGGCTGTGTAGTCGTAGCTGATGCCCTTGGTGTCGCTGGCGTAGGGATTGTAAGCCTCGTAACGTCCGAATAGATAAAGGCGCTCACCCTGCTGGCGCATACTCTGTATCTGCGAGAAGATGTCGTAGCCAGCCTCGATACCCATGGCATAAGCATTGCTGCTTACAAAGGCAGAGTGCTTGAAAGGTGATTTTGAGTTCAGGCGGTTGTACATATACTTCAGCTCGCTGGCATTGCCTAAGTAGCCATAGTCGGCCTGTCCGCGAACAATCCAGTTGTGGGCATTGTAGGTAAAGTCGATGGCACCAATGGCAACCTTACCCTGATAGGTGGCACCTGTACCATTGGCATCGTTAGGATAGGTGTTGCCGATGCTGTGACCGTAGTAGCCACTCAAACCGATACGCAAACCAGGAATCGAGTAGTTGTCGATACGCAGGGCTGCTGCATATTTATTGGCCACATCAAACTCCATGGGCGACTTATGACCCTTGTGAATCCAACCTACGTTGGTAAACTGGTCGGCATTCAGGGCGCCTAGGAACTGAGCCTCGTAGCGGAACTTGCCTGCACGTCCCCAGAATGATACACCTGTCTGGTGCCAGGTGCTGGGCATGATGGTGTTCTCGCCTTCGGGGCGATATACGGTGAAGTAGCTCAGTGGCTCGTGGTGTGCATTGTTCAAACCAACAGGTACTACGATATGGCCAACACGGATGTTAGCCCAAGGGGCAAACGACTTCTGCAGCCAGAACTGCTCCAGCTCTACCTCACCGCCTTTCTCGGTTTCCTGTTCCCACTCACCGCCTTCTTCGTCTTCTTTCTCGTAGGCAATACCTGCGCCGCCATGCTCAAACTCTATCTCGGTACCAAAACTCCAGCCTTTGCCAAAGTCGTAACCTAAATATATCACTGCATGGGGGATGTCAAGACGTCCGTGACTGGGATCGTTCTTATGTTCCTCGGGCTGACTGTAACGACTCACATGGTCGCTAAAGAAATTACGTGTAAAGTTAGCTTCGCCATAGCCACCTACGCTCAGGCACGATGTTTTTGTGCTGTCTGCATTGTTTTTTTGTGCGTTGCCTGTAAAGCAAATCGCCAACATCATCAGTGTATAAATTATCCTTTTCATCTCCGAATTAATGTAATTTTAGAAATTCGGGTGCAAAGGTACGGCTATTAAAGGAATATCACAATACCTAAAAAGTGTGAAAAAAGAAAGTGACCGCAAGTGCGGCCACCCTTATTTTCCTAAGAACTTGGTATCTAGATAAGCTTGAAATGCATCTTTATACAAATCGCCTATCGGTAAATAGGTATCGCTATCCATAATCACACGGTTCTTATTTACCTCCTGAATCTTGTTCAGGTTGATGATATAAGAGCGGTGAATACGCATAAAGTTGTTGGGCAGATGCTCCTCCATCTTCTTCATCGAAAGTAGTGTGATGATGGGTTTTGCCTCGCCCTCTATCCACACTTTCAGGTATTCGCTCATAGCCTCTACATACCTGATATCGGGTATGCTCACCTTTACAATGCGGTAGTCGGTCTTCAGGAAGAGCGAGTCGTCGCTATCGGTAGCAGGCCTGGCTGCGGCTACCGATTCGGTTAGTCGGTCCTTAATCCGGTTGGCGGCACGCTGCAGGTCCTGCAGACCGAAGGGCTTCAGCAGGTAATCTACAGCATTCACCTTAAATCCTTCAACCGCATACTCTGAGTAGGCTGTGGTGAATACAATCAGTGGTGGTACCGCCAGCGACTTTACAAAGTCCATACCATTCAGGTCGGGCATGTTGATATCACAGAAGATGGCATCAACTGTATCGTTCTCTAAAAACTTGCGGGCTTCTAAGGCACTCTGGCATTGAGCTGCCAGTTGCAGAAATGGCACCTTATTAATATAGGAAACCAGTTGCCCCAGAGCCAAAGGCTCATCGTCGATAGCTAAACAACGTATCATAATGGTAATATTAGTTCTACAAAATAGGTATCAGTATCATCTTTGATGCTCAGCGTGTAGTTCTTGTCATACAACAAGTCCAGTCGCTTCTTAACGTTCACTAAACCCACACCACCTTTCATTTCATTGGGACGTTCGGCCTTGGAGTTCTTACAGGTAAAGTGCAGGTGGGTTACCTGAGGCAGTGGCTCGATAAGTTCTACCTTAATATCGATAAACGATTCGTGCTGATAACTCACGCCATGCTTAAAGGCATTCTCGATAAACGATACCAACATAAGTGGTGGTATGGTTTTATCGGGCATCTGGGTAGGCAGGTCGAGATTAATCTTCACCTTATCGGTATAACGTAGCTGCATCAGTGTGATGTAAGTACGTATAAACTCTAGTTCGCGATTCAAAGGCACACCGCTCTTATCGCCTTCGTAAAGCACAAAGCGCATCATCTTCGACAGCTCAAGGATGGTGTCCTGTGCCTTGGCGGGGTCGATATCCACCAGCGCATGGATATTGTTGAGCGTGTTCATAAAGAAGTGTGGGTTTATCTGATATTTCAGATATTCCAGCTGCTGCTCCAGATTCTGCTTTTCCAGTTCGTGCAGTTTGCGCTGGTCGCTACGGGTGCGGAAGTAGAGCTTGGAACCAAGGTTGGCACCAAACATCAGCACGAGTATGACGGTGGCAATGATGTCGTGAAGTCCTCTGCCCGGTCCCTCTTTGCGCATGAATGGCGGATGGGGCTTTCGGTCATGAAATTCTGGTGGCATTCTGTGGTCGTCGCGATCCATTCTGCGGTCATCGCGTTCGTGGCGTGGGCCGTTAAAGAATTCGCGTTTTTCTCTTTCAGGGAAAGGCCGTGGATGAGTATTCATCTGAACGAACACAAATCCTGTAATCACAATGGTGATGGCCGATAAGTATAGGGTGCGCTTATGCCGCTGGATGAGCAAGGGTGCCAGCAGGAAATTGTGAAACAGGAACAGCAATAAAAATATAATGAACTTGCCCCAGATAAAGAATACTTCACCCCATTGAAAGCTGAGGTTATCATCGCTCATGGTACGTAGATACAGACTTAGTAGCGGAGTTGCAAAGAGCAAACTCCACACAACTAAGTATATCAGGTTTTCTTGTCTCGACTGATTTTTCATCCAATACATTCCAATTACTACTATTAATAACGTGAAAAATTGCGATTTATTGTGTCAGTGCCAACCGCCAGGCCAACCGCCGCCTCCGCCCATGCTATTACCGCCGGTATAGCTTGAGAGCGAAACGCTGCTTCCACCCGATATGGTACCGCCTGCAATGCCTAAGCCGCCAAAGAAACTGCTACCGCCGCTAACCGATGTACCCGACTGCAGGGTGGGGGTAGTGGCTGCTGATACTACAAGCCCGGAACCGCCACTGGATGGGGTACGGAACGAGAAGGTGTTCTCGCCAACGGTCATGGTGTACCAGGTGCTCTTGCTCCATGACGACGACTGGTAGCACGACTGTGTGAGACTGCTGCCACTCTCCAGTCCGCCGATAGCTACGATGGTACCACCGGTAAGGTATAGCTTCTTGCCACCTTCGGTATTGGCATCGATGGCCACCTCGGGTGAGCCCGAACAGATGGCATACACCAGTCCGCCTTTCAGATAGATGTTGCCATTGGCATCCAGTCCGTCGTTGTTCTTGCCCTGTGCATACACATAGCCGCCAGTGATGGTCATGTCGCCTTTCGAGTTGATGGCATCGTCGTAAGCATAGCAGGCCACCTCGCCACCGCTGATGTTCAGCTGGCTCTTGGTTTCAATGCCCTCGCCGTTATAGCCGCTGGTGCGCACCCAGATGGTGCCGCCTGTGATGTTGATATTGCCATCGGCCTTGATACCCTTTGGCGACGAGGTGTCGTTATTGCTCTTGTATTGTCCGCCCTCGGTCACCACATACACGCTGCCGCCATTAAAGTTGGCATCCATATCTACGTTGATGCCTTTGCCGCCGCTGCCAGTGCTCTTGAGCCATAACTCGCCAGCATTGATGGTAAAGGTAGAGTCGGCCTTGATGCCGGCAGCCCCTTTGGCCTCCTGATCGTCGGTGTCGTAGGTGCCGTCGCCAGTGGTGATCACGGTGGTGCGACCGCCGTTAACCACGATGTTACTCTCGCAGTTAATACCTTTGGCTGCTGCCGCCGTTACCTCTACGTTGATGATACCGCCGTTGATAAACACACCGTCGTTGGCTTTGATACCATGGTTGGCGGTTGATTTTGCGTAGATGTTGTTGCCTTTGCGAAACACAATGTAGTCGGCCGAGTGGATAGCATTGTTGGTATTGCCGACAACACTCAGCTGTCCGCTGCCGTTAAACAGTAGTTTTCCCTTGCAGTAGAGTGCTCCCTTCTGGCTGCCACTCGTACCGTCGGTCAGTGTATTGCTGGTGCCGTCGGCCAATACGATATAGGCGCGCTTGCCGCTCAGCAGGTTCAGGGCTGCCGAGTCGGGATTGGTGATATTTACACCATTCAGCTTTATTTCGTATTTCTTGTCGCCTACAACGGTAAACGATCCGTTGCTGGTGGTGCCGCTCAGTACATAGCAGATGTTTTTGGTAGAGCCGTGATTGGCTGTGATATGTCCGCCGTTCACGGTTATCTCTACGCCGTTCTCGGTCTTAGCTGTGGGGCTGGCCATATCGATGGCAACCTCGGTGGTAAAAGTACTGTTTTCCAGAGCGTCTTCCTCGTCGGGCATGTACTCTGTAGCCGCATCAGTTGGTTCGGCCGATGTCTGGTCGATGTTTACGGTAAATGTGGTTAGATCGCCAGTGGTGGTCGAACTGCCGCTGCTATTCTCGCTGGGAGTGTCGTTGCCCCAGTTATCTCCCCAACTGTTAGTGTAATCGCTGAATGGGTCGCCGGCCGAACAGCTTATCAAAAGTGCTACCGATGCCACCAGCATCATTCTGGTCATTGCTTTTTTCATGTTTTAATGCGTTTTAGTGAATCATTTGTTTTGCAAAGGTAGCATGATAAAACCTATCGTGCTAATTTATTCAACGAACGCAGTAAAACAATCAACTAAATTGCGGATTAGATGTAGAACTCCGAAGGATCAACCAAGCCGGCACGGATGGCATACTTAATGAGTTCGTGTGCCGTGTTGATGCCTAATTTGCGGAAGATATTTTTGCGGTGGGTGGTGATGGTGTGGATACTGGAGAATCGCTCTTCGGCTATCTCCTTGGTGGTTTTGCCCTGAGCGATGGCTTTCACGATTTCGGCTTCGGTGGCGGTCAGAATGTCAGGCTTTTCTTCGTCGTTCTGTTGCGAGATGATGACTTCGAGCGCACGCTGACTGATAAAACGCTGATGGTGACTTACAGCGTGCAGGGCATCGCGCACGTCCTTCATCGGTCCGTCCTTAAATACTATACTGAACTGATGTGATGAGTAGATGACGCGACGCAGGAATTGAGGCGTCAGCTCATCGCTGATAAGTAACCATTGCGATAAGGCAAAGCGTTCGCTTACAATCAGCAACTGGTCTTCGTCGGCAAAATCAAACAGGGTATAGTCGAGTATAACCACAGCATGCTCGTGCTCCTTTAACTGGGCCACCAGACTTGTTTTGTCTGATGCACGGTATATCTGGTTCTCGTCGTTCTGCTTGAGCAGACTTTCGAGCGCGAACCTTGTTATCTCCTGGTTATCTGCTATTATATACTTTGCCATAACTGTTCCGATTTTGGGTGCAAAGATACAAAGAATAGATATAACCTCCAAATATCTGGTGATATTTAGATAATATATCTATAAACGTGGCGTTAATTGATGTTTTTTGCTAGATTCGAAGCCTGTTTGCCTATTTCGTAGAATAATATTCTATATCTTCTATCACCAGACCTGCCAACATAAAACCAAAGATAGCGGTGATATGAGCAAGCGTACCGTTGATCTGGGCTTTAGAAGAGCACCACTCGTGGTTCAACAGACTCTTGTCGCCTGGACCATTCTGGGCTTTGGGGCACATGCACTTCTCGGTGCCACAGGTGGCATTGTGACCTTTGTTCTCCAGTAGCTCGTCGCTATAAACGCACTGGAACTTTCGCTTAGGGAATTGCTTCTGCGACTTGAATTTCTTTCTAAGTGCGCGGGCTAGTGGATCGCCCTGTACCTTCCAGAACTCTGTAACTTTGATACGGGTAGGATCCAGCTTTAAGGCAGCTCCCATTGATGAGAACAGTTTGGCATTAGTACGACAAGCCAGGAGAATAAGCGTAGCCTTATCTTTCAGCGAATCGATGGCATCTATGATGTAATCGTAAGTATCAAGTGCAAAGTCATCTGCATTCTCTGCCGTGAAAATCTTTTGTAGGGCATTAATCTCTACTGAAGGGTTGATTGTTAGCAAACGCTCTTTCAGTGCATCTACCTTTACCTGACCGACGGTCTTTGTGGTAGCCATCAGCTGGCGGTTGATGTTGGTGATGCAAACACGGTCGCTGTCCACAATCGTCAAATGCCTGATACCACTACGTACCAGACTCTCTGCGCACCATGAACCAACACCTCCCACGCCAAAGATAATCACCCTTTTCTGGGCGATGCGCTCCATAGATTCATTGCCTAAAAGCAGTTCGGAGCGTCTGAATATTGCATCTTGTATTGCCATCTTTTTTAATTTGGCTGCAAAGGTACGATAAAGTGCGTAATTATCCAAATTTATAATGAAAAATCAGTGTGTTAACGCCGATAAAGAATATCATTCTAATTTGCTGGTGATATGAATCGAATTTTAGAATAATTACTAAGAAAGGCTTTGGATTTTGGTGGAATCTTCTAGATTTTTACTAAAATTTGGTTAATATATCCAATCGTAGTACCTTTGCACCCAGAAAAGTTTATAAATTTAAAGTTATATAATTATGGTAAAAAGATTGTTTATTGCAACACTTGTTTCAATCGGACCGTTAGTGGGTTTTGCACAAAACCTGATTTGCGGACACATTACCGACGTCCGAACAGGCGAACCATTGATTGGAGCTTCGGTGATTGTAAAGAGTGACAAAGGAAAAGGGGTAGTAACTGATGTGGATGGTAACTTTAAGTTGCAAACCAAATTTGAAGCCCCCCTGACATTAAGAGTGGATTTCCTGGGTTATCGTCCTTTAGATGTAGATGTGTACGACTTCGACGAGCCTGTACAGATTGCTCTTGTTGAAGTACCTAATTATTTAAATGAGGTGGTAGTTACGGCTTTAGGCATATCCCGCGAGAAGAAAGCTCTTGGCTATGCCGCGCAAGGCATCGATGCTAACCAGTTGTCGCAAGGCAAGGAGAATAACCTGATTAATTCTTTGGCAGGTAAAGTGGCAGGCGTACGAATCACTAACACCCAGGGTGATGTGGGGTCAAGCCGTATTGTTATCCGTGGTGAGACCTCAATTGCAGGAGAGAACCAGCCTTTATTCATTGTAGATGGTATCCCAGTTGATAACTCGCAGTTGAATGCTCAGACACAGGGCCGTGACCCAAAGAATGCGATTGCCGATCTTAATTCGGAGGATATTGAGTCGATTACTGTATTGAAAGGTCCTAATGCGGCAGCTCTTTATGGTGCTCGTGCTGCTCATGGTGCCGTTGTTATTACAACCAAGAATGGAAAGGGCGCACAGCAAGGTTTAGGTGTTACAGTACATTCTTCTACTCAGTTTGCTCAGGCTACTAGTCTGCCTAAGTTCCAGAATATCTTTGGACAAGGTGCTGGCGGACAGTTCAGTTATGTAGATGGAAAAGGAGCTGGTGTAAATGATGGTGTAGATGAGAGTTGGGGACCACGATTGGATATTGGTTTACTGATACCACAGTTTGATAGCCCTATTGATGCCAATGGTAATCGTACGGCCACACCTTGGGTGTCGCATCCCAATAACGTAAAGGATTATTTCCGTACTGGTATTACACAGAATACAGGAGCTTCGATTGCCAAGTCGGGCGATAACTTCCTGTTCCGTTTGGGCTTTAATCATGAGTATCAGCGTAGTATTGTAGAGGGTTCTTCAAACCATAAGTCGAATGTAGATCTGAATGTAGATTATGATTTGGCAAAATGGCTCTCTGTAGGAGCTACTGCCAACTACATCATCTATAAGGCACCAAATATCCCTGGTTCGGCAGGTGCTACAGGTTCAAACTATCGTGCCAACTCAACGATGCTTCAGTATCTATGGTTTGGCCGACAGGTTGACGATGCTTCTTTGCGCGAAGACTATTCGCGTAACTGGAATGCCAGCTATTACTCAAACCCTTACTGGAGTGCATATTATAATACGTATAGTCAGGAGCGTCATCGTTTGATTGGCGATATACACGCTACTTTCCATATTCTGAAGGGATTGGACTTGCGTTTCCGTACCAGTACCGACTGGTATCAGGACCGTCGCAAGGGTAAGGTGAAGTGGGGAACAAGTGGCACACCTTACGGAAAATATGAGGAGGATGCCTATACCGTACAAGAGAATAACACAGAGCTGACAGCTACCTATACTAAGAAGTTGTCTGATGATTTCTCGCTTGACGCTCTTGTGGGATACAATGTACGTAACAAGCAGTATGAGAATAACTATCAGGCAGCACCGCGACTGGCTGTAGCCGATCTCTATACATTGACAAACTCTCGCGACCAGCTAACGTCGTCGAACTACTTCTATCGCCTGCGTCAGTTCGGCCTTTATGGTTCGGCTCAGATAGGTTTCCGCGATTGGGCGTTCTTAAATGTTACAGGTAGAAATGATTGGTCTTCAACACTTCCTTCTGGCAATAACAGTTATTTCTATCCATCAGCTACAGCCAGCGTTTTGCTGACTGAGGCACTTGGCTTGCAGAGTAAGGTGCTCAATTTTCTGAAGTTGCGTGGTGGATGGTCGCAGGTAGGTGCCGATGCCGATCCTTATCAGTTGGCTACTGTTTTTACCTCAGAAACAGCCTTTAATGGAAACCCATTACAGACCACAACCGGTGAAGGAAAGAATCCTAATTTGAAACCAGAGCGTACCTCTTCATGGGAAGTAGGATTTGAAGCTCGTTTGTTCGATAATCGTGCTCGTCTTGATTTCTCTCTGTATCAAACAGATAGTAAGGACCAGATTTTGCGCTTGGCAACAACAGCTGCCAGTGGTTATACTTCACAGGTACGTAATGCTGGCCACATCCGCAATCGCGGTTACGAGGTTCAGTTAGGACTTACTCCTATTAAAACTAAAGATTTTCTGTGGGATGTGGATATCAACTATGGCCACAACAAAAGTGAGGTTATTAAGTTGGACGCCGAAGGCCTGATTTCAAGTTACCAGCTATACAGTTCTGGCATTCAGATTCTGGCAACTGTAGGCGAGGCTTATGGAACATTATTCGGCTCAGCTTATACCCGTGATGATCAGGGACGTATCGTAGTTGATGCGAACGGACTGCCTAAAGTATCCTCTACATCAAAGATCCTTGGTAAGTTCTCACCAGACTGGATTGGCGGTATCCAGAATACCTTCAAGTATAAGGACCTCTCATTGTCGTTTCTGATTGATGCCAGCTTTGGTGGCTCTATCTTCTCGAACACCAATAAAACAGGACGATATACTGGTGTGTTGGAGAGTACTCTGCCAGGGCGTGACGCTGAACATGGTGGCCTGTGGTACTACATTGATGGCGGCAACCGCATTGGTATCAGTCAGCCTCAATATACGATTAGTGATGGAGGCCTCTATTATGCAGATATCAATGGCAATCAGACTCGTGTATATCAGGATGGAATCATCGTGGATGGTGTAAACGAGAACGGTCAGCCTAACACCACTATCGTATCTGCCGAGAACTACTATCATCGTCTGTACAACATTGCTGAGGCTAACGTTTACGATGCCTCTTATGTGAAACTGCGTGAGCTTGCTATCACCTATCAGTTGCCAAAGTCTGTTTATAGCCTTATCGGTCTTCAGGGTGCAAGCATTGGTTTCATTGCACGCAACCTGTGGACTATTTACAAGGAGGCCGATAATATTGATCCAGAGGCAGCCATCACTGCAGGTAATGCTCAGGGTGTTGAGGCATATACATTGCCTACAGCCCGTACATATGGAGTGAATATTAATATCAAATTTTAATTTCAGATTGAATAGATTATGAAGAAGATATATAACATTGCCATTCTTGCGGCTCTGAGCCTGTTGTCGGTTAGCTGCGATAGCGAATTGGAGAAAATAAATGAGAATCCCAATGCAACTGAGAATCCTCAGCCTGCTTACCTGCTTTCTGCTGTAGAGTATCATGCGGCTAATCTGTATTGGGGTAACACTACCAATTATAACTCCACACTCCTTTGGTCGCAACATTGGGCAAAGATACAATATACAGAGCCCGATTGCTATAATGTAAGCAATACCGACTATACAAGTACGTGGAACGATGCTTATGCTTCGATACTTACCGACCTCACCACCATCCAGTCGTCCGACTTGGCTAACGCCAACTATCGTGGTATAGCAAATATACTCCGCTCTTGGACCTTCTTGCTGCTTACCAATCTTTATGGTGATATTCCTTATAGCGAATACGGAAAGAGTGTAACTCCTGCTTATGATTCTCAGGAAAATGTATTGCGAGGACTGCTTACTGAATTGGAGGATGCGTCTAATGCACTCTCTGCATCAGCAGGTGCTGTTGAGGGCGATCTGATTTATGGTGGCGATATTGCAAAGTGGCAGAAGTTTGCCCAAGCACTTAGATTGCGAATTGCTCTCGAGATTGCAGATCGCGACGAGGCAGCAGCCAAGAATGTCATTGCGTTGCTTTACGCCAATCGTAGTAATCTGATTAGTAGTAATGCTGATATAGCACAGTTTGTATTTGGCACTTCGCCACAATGGAATCCATGGGCTTCGGCATTCGCATCACGAGATGACCAACGTGTGTCGAAGACGCTGGTTGACAAGCTGAAGTCGCTTAATGATCCTCGTCTGCCAGTCTTTGCCCAGCTGCCTCAGGATGCGTCGGTTACTGATTATGTTGGAGCAGGTAATGGCTTGAATGCAGATGCTGCTAATAATCAGGGATTTTATCGCCTGTCAAAGCCTGGCACCTATTTCTTGGCCGACGAGTCGCCTGCTGTATTCTTAACATATGCCGAAGTTCTCTTCGATTTTGCCGAAGCCGCTGCCAGAGGTTTTATTACTGCTAATGCCGAACAGCTCTATCAAGCTGCTATCACAGCCTCGCTCCAGCAATTTGGTATCACTCATGTAGATGACTACCTGAACCAAGACGCTGTAAAATACGATTCAGATCGTTGGGCAGAAAAGATTGGTTGGCAGAAGTGGATTGCTTATTATGGACAGGGACCTGATGCTTTTACAGACTGGCGACGTCTTGGCTATCCAGAACTGCAGGCTGGTCCAAACTCAGCCTTGTCACCAGGTCAGTTGCCACGACGTTTCTTCTATCCTTCAACCGAGCAGTCGCTTAATGGCGCCAACTATCAGAATGCCGTATCGCATCAGGGGGCTGACGAGATAACTACTCGACTATGGTTTGATGTAGAACAAAAGAAAAGATAAAAACATATAAAAACTCTGTTCTGTTCGGGTGACGAAGTTTTTTAAAGCTTCGTCACCGAACTATTAAAATATATTTGTATCTTTGCACTCGATATGAAAAGAACATTCATCTGGATAGGGGCACTTGTTGTTGGTGCGTTATTAGGTTTACTTGGGCTTAATTGGCTCGATGTAGTGATGAACTTGGTTGCAACGGTTTATACCCGATTGTTCCAATTGCTGGCTGTACCTACGATAGTGTTGGCAGTCATCACCACTTTTGCCACTTTTGGCTCAAAAGGGTCAAAGCGTATCTTCGGTCATACGCTCACCTATACGTTACTTACCACAATTGCTGCAGCTGCTGTGGGAGCCGTACTCTATTTGTTGCTAGCTCCAGGTAATCTGCCTGCCGAGGTGGTTAATAGTAGCTCAAAGGTATCAGACATCGGTCCGCAGATAACCTATACCGAGCATATCATCAGCATTATCCCTAACAATATCGTAAAGCCATTCTTTGATGGAAACATACTTTCATTATTGTTGCTAGCCTTTGCCATAGGCTTTGGACTATCGAAATTGCCAGAGTCAGAAAATAAGGCCGTATTGACTAAAGGCTTGCTGGGGCTTCAGGAACTTTTGTTTTTGTTGATACGTGGATTGATCTGGACTTTGCCATTAGGCATTGTTGCTTTCTCGGCCCAGTTGTCGGCGCAGTTATCAGCAGGTATTGTTGCCGATTCTATTGGCAAGTATGTGCTGATAGTGCTGGGTGGCAATGTTATTCAGTTCTTTGTGGTGCTGCCCTTGTTCCTGATGGTGCGCGGGTTGAATCCTATTCATGTGCTCAGTAAGATGATGCCAGCTGTACTGATGGCACTCTTTACCAAGAGTAGTGCTGCAACCCTGCCTGTTACTATGGATACAGCCGAAAACCGTTTGGGTATCAGTCCTAAGATTGCTCGCTTTGTATTACCTATATGTACTACCATTAACATGAATGGATGTGCCGCCTTTATTCTTGTAACATCGCTATTTGTGATGCAGAATGGTGGCATCCCACTTACATGGAGCACCATTCTGCTTTGGATACTTGTGTCGGTAGTATCGGCTATTGGTAATGCGGGTGTGCCAATGGGGTGCTATTTTCTTACCCTATCGCTCATGTCGGGAATAGGTGCCCCAATTGCAGTCTTGGGTATTATTCTGCCTATCTATACCATTATTGATATGGTTGAGACAGCCGAGAACGTATGGTCAGACTCGTGCGTCTCTGCAATGGTAAACCATGATTTGAATAAAAATTGTTCATCTCTCCTATAATCTGCTGAAAATCCTTTGTACACAGACGTTTCGAGGGGGAGAGATGCGAAAAATCTCTCATCTTCCAGATTCCCTGTGTTTATGCGGGTTTCGAGAGATTTGGTGAGAGATGAGAGATTTTTTTGCAAAAGCTGAAAAATACGTCAGCTAAGATCGCAACTTTCGCCATCTAAAGTGCGAATTTTATTCCCAACTAGGGAACGTTTTGTCCCCAACGTGGGAATATTTTGTTCCCAACGTGGGAATATCACGTTCCAATAATGGGAATTTATTTTGATACTTTTGTGGCGGATGTAGTTGCATCCACTTTCTTGGGATTTTCTTTCACCTCTTTGGCCTCGTATTTGATCTTCTCGAAGCCTTTGATGATGTCGGCTACGGTCGTCTTGTCGGCATCGTACTCGATGGTGACAGTTTTTGTATCAAGATCGGTCTTGATGCTTTTAACGCCCTTTTCAAAGCGGATATTTTCCTTAATCTTCTTCTCACAGTTGTTGCAGTGCATCTGTGGATTGGTGGTGAGTACCACAGTTTTGATGTCCTTTGCAAAGCAAGCGCTTGCGAATGCTAATGCGACGAATAATACTTTTGTTCTCATAATGCTTTATATTTTAATCCAATTTAATCTTATACCTATATAATATATGGCACCATGCATGGGGCCCCATACCATGGTGGCATCAAAGTCCTGTCCCCAGGGATCGCTGGCGGCAATGATAGGATTCTGCTGTCTGCGACCTGTGATGTTCTCGCCTCCAGCATAGATGCTCCAATGGCGGAAGAATCGGGTTATCTGTGCATTCAGCTGCTCGTAGCCTTTATAGCTGCTCTCCCAAGCAGACTGTCCGTTGGTGGTAGTGTAAGCGTCGGGCATACGTCCGCCACCATTCAGTTGTAGCGTAGCATCAAACTGCCACTTGCCTAAGCCAGGTTTGTACTGGGCTGTGATAAGTCCCTTATAGCGGTTGGTGAGAGGCTTTTCGCGCAGTACCCCGCCATAGGTGGATTTTACGTTGTTGTGACGATATGTAGCCGTCATGGTAAAGCCTTCGAATAGCGGATATGTAGCCTCTACCTGCCAGGTGTGCGAGTAACTGTCGCCCACAAGGTTGGTAAAGTGTATGGCATGAGGATTACTATCCATATCAACTAGCAACTGGTGCTGGAATGTGGTATAGTAATACTCAGCATTAAGCTCCAGCTTGCGTTCGCCAATAGGGATGCTGAGTGCTGCACTCAAACCATAGTTCCATGCCTCTTCCTGGTCGAGATCGTTATCGATGATGATCTGTCGACTGCTGGCCAGCAGGTAGTTGTACTCGGCCATCACATGATTGGTGCGGTAGCCTTTTCCGATAGAACCACGCAGCGTCAGAATATCGTTTGGTGAGTATTTCAGGTGCATGCGTGGTGTAATGAAACCGCCATAGATGTTGCTATGGTCCCAACGCAGTCCTCCCATCAACGTAAACTGCTCGCCTATCTTATAAGTGTATTGGGCGTAGATGCCAGGTGTGGTTTCGTCGATATCAAAACGATCGTGGTTCAGACTTATACCTGTAGAAATACTATTGTGCTCATCAAAATCCGTTTCAAACATCAGCGAGGCATAGCCATTGCGCTGGTCGGTATTGTATTGTTTATGACCATAGAGTGCATCCTGATGATGCAGCGAGCCCGAAAGAATCAGGGCGATGTTCGAACCGTGTTCTGGGTCGATGATAAAGGCATTCTTGGTGAAAGCCTCGTAGCGTTCGTTGGTGATGTCGATAGTATAGGGGTGAGAAGTGTTTGTGTGATGACCGATCTGTCCTCCCTCACGATGTTCTTTCAGCCCCTTGATGGCTGCCTGGAAGATATAGCCGCCGCTCATGTAGGCCCAACGGCTCATCAGCGAGCCTTGGCGTACTTTCGGCATATCCACAAAGCCATCGTTATTTTCGTCGTGTGCCTTGTCGAGTAGCTCGTAGTGCCCTAACAGGGCTGTGCTCCAGCGATTTGAGAGTTTGAGGTTTGCACCAAGGTTGGCTTCCACTTTTCCCTTGGTATTATAATATAGGTTCGCGTCGGCAAAAGGTGTGGCCTGCGGTTTCTTGAACTCTACGTTAATCTGACCGGTTATCGATTCGTAGCCGTTCTTTACCGATGAGGCTCCTTTTGATACCTGGATACTCTGCATCCAGGGACCTGGGATATAACCTAACGAGTAGGGGGCTGCAGCACCGCGATAATTTGGTATGTTCTCCGTTAGCATCTGCACATAGGTGCCGCTCAGTCCCAACAGCTTAATCTGCTGCGCACCGGTTGCCGCATCGGCATAGTTCACATCTACCGATGGATTGGTTGTAAAACTCTCGCCTAAGTTACAGCAGGCAGCGCGTAGCAAATCGCCACTGCCAATAAAGTCTGTATTGGCTAATCCTCTTGTCTTGGCATGCTGATGACCATGGGCCATCACGTGCACCTCTTGCAGATGCTCGCCTTCGAGCATCTGCAGGGTGTCTGTGTTTATGGCGCTTTGGCCATAAACTCCACAAGTTGCCACAAATGTGGCTATCAGTCCAGTATAGTGTCGTTTATTCTTCATTTCGGCTGCAAAGTTATGTATAAAAAATGAATCAAATGCGCATTATATCTTTATTAACTATCGAAATACCTATATCATGGTATATGGAATGCCATAGGGTAGGGATTGTGGGGATGGAGAAAACGCCGTACCTTTGCACCCAGAAACATTAATTAATTATTTAAAGGGGTATAAAGGTATGAAAAGAACAATGCGAATGCGTATGCAAGATGTTTGTTGTTGTCGCCAGATGATGATGACAATGATGATGAAGGAGGGTATATATATAATAGGTATAAACAAAATTAAAAAGAAGCAATATGAAAAAGATAGCATTAACAATAGCAGTATTATTCAGTATCAGCATCAGCAATATTTGGGCTGAAGGTAATGGTGTGAACGATGTCAACGAAGTTAAGGGCACCAACAATACAACCGTACGCACCATTAAGGCGCCACGCTTTGCACGCCCATTGGTTGAAAAGTGGATTAAAGAATACGCAAAAACACAACCAGGCGTAGAGTTCCAGATTGCAAAGGGACAAGGTAATTCCGACCTGAATGTAGTACTTGATGATAAAAACTTTAGCCAGATTGTTTATTTCGGAGAGACAGCCGTGCTGCCTATCACCGCACGTAGCTCTGAGGCAGCCCGACTGCTCGAAGGTAAACATTTGAACAACAAGAAACTAAAGCAGCTTTATTTCCTGAATGAGGATTTTGACGAGGAAGTAAAGAAGAACAAGGCTTTCGAAACCATCACTGTTTATAGCGGCAGCAATGCCACATCGGTAGCTTCGTCGTTCGCTCACAATTTTGGCGAGGAGAGCAGCAATTTCCGTGGCAAGCGTATATCAGGCGACGACCTGTTTCTGAACACCGCTTTGGCAAAGGATCCTCTGGGCGTGTCGTTCAACGCACTTCCTAATATCTTTGATCTGAAGAGCCGCCACCTTAAAGAAAATCTCTCGCTGGTAGGTCTTGACGTGAAGAAGGACTTGGCCAACAGTTTCAGCGATAACGGCACACTCGACGAACTGCTTACAGCACTCGAGAATAGTAAGGAGTCGGAAGTGGCCATCGAGAAAGTCGGCATCAGCGTGAACACTACCGACGACGAGGTGAACAAGTTCTTGGAATGGGTGCTGGCACAGGGCACCAAGTACAACCACGAATATGGATTGTTGAATCTTAAATAAATAGTAGTATTAGTCTTATGGGAAAAAGATTGTTAGTTGCAACGCTTGTTGCAATAGGGCCCTTAGTGGCCTTTGCGCAGAACCTGATTACCGGACACATCACCGATGTCCGTACTGGTGAGCCGTTGATAGGAGCTTCGGTGATTGTAAAATCAGAAAAGGGTAGAGGTGTAGTGACCGATGTGGATGGTAACTTTAAGCTTGAGACAAAGGTAGAAGCCCCACTGACCCTGAAAGTAGAATACGTAGGCTATCGTGCTCTCGATGTAGATGTTTACGATTTCGATGAGCCAGTAGAGATAGCCCTGATTGATAACTCGAACCGTCTGGACGAGGTGGTAGTAGTAGGTTATGGTGTACAGAAGCGTAAGCAGCTTACTGGTGCTGTAACTACCGTAAAGAATGATGAACTGCTGAATACCTCGACCTCGTTCGATAACATCCTGGGTGGTGCCGTTGCCGGTCTTGATGCTACTGCATCATCTGGTCAGCCAGGTGCATCGGTTAACATCCGCATCCGTGGTGGTAACTCTATCAATGCCGGTAACGAGCCCCTTTATGTGATTGACGGTGTGCTGCTCTACAATAGCAGTTCGGCCACTAATGCCGGCAATAGCGTGGCTGGTACAAACTTTAATCCTTTGGCCTCAATCAACCCATCCGACATCGAGTCGATCGAGGTGCTGAAGGATGTATCGGCCTCGGCCATCTATGGTTCGCGTGGTGCCAATGGTGTAATAATCGTAACCACCAAGAGTGGTAAACATGGTAAGGTTAAGGTGGATTACGGTTATTCTATTGGCGTATCGTCGGTCCGCAAGCGTTTGGATGTGCTCAACGCTGAGCAGTGGGGCGAGTTATATCTGGAGTTGGCAACCGATGCCCAGAAGAAGGCTTCGGGTGTTACACCTGAGTTGGTTAAGACTTGGGGCGAGGGCACCGATTGGCAGGATGCTTTGTTCCGTACTGCTACCACCCAGCAGCATCAGGTATCGGTAAGTGGTGGTTCGGATAATGAGCGCTTCCACATTTCGGGCAACTATACCAATCAGGATGGTGTGATTCGCGGCACAGGATTTACCCGCTTAGGTGCACGCTTGAACTATGAACGTGACATTCTGAAGAACGTAACCGTAGGTCTGAAGTCGAGCTTCTCAAAGAGCACTCAGACCGGTTCGCAGTCGTTCCGCGGACAGTCGAACGGTGTGAGCGGCCTGCTGGAGTTGGCCTTGCGTACATCGCCTGCAGTACCTATTTATAATACTGATGGTACCTACAACTATGCTAATCCTTTTGAGGCAGGCGACTTTGTGCGCAATGGCCTGACTCCTAATGCCATTGCCGACCTGAGCGAGGTGGATGCACAGACACGTGTTGATAATACGCTGGTGAGCGCTTTTGCACAGTGGGAAATCATCAAAGGGCTGAAATTGCGTACACAGGGTTCGGTTAACATCCTGAATACCCGTCAGAATGTGTTCGGTCCTGCCACCTCACAGATTGGTTTCAACTCTGATGGCTATGGTGCCGTGGGTTCAAAGCGCTGGGAGAGCGACCAGGTTGAGGTCACCCTGACATGGAACAAGAAAATTGGTAATATCCACGAGTTCGAGGTGCTGGGTGGTTATACCTATCAGCAGGAAAAAAGCGAGCGACTGCTTGGCAGTACTGCCGATTATGCCAATGATAACCTGAGTTACAAGAGTCTTCAGTCAGGTTCGCAGCTCATCGCTACCGAGACCGATTTTGTTACATCGGTACTCTACTCTGGTATCGGTCGTATCAACTACTCGCTGTTGGATCGCTACCATCTTACAGCCACCTTGCGTGCCGATGGTTCGAGTCGCTTTGCCAAGAATAAGAAATGGGGTTGGTTCCCCTCACTTGGATTTGCTTGGAATGTGAACGAAGAGAAGTTCCTGAAGAACATCAAGTGGATTGAAGACTTGAAACTGCGTGCCAGCATTGGTACTGTGGGTAACCAGGAGATTGGCGACTATACCTTCCTCTCAACTTATGCTGCCACCCATTATTTCCTTGGCGGTATTAAGAATATAGCCTATTATCGTTCGGCTTTGGGCAACGACGACCTGAAGTGGGAAACTACCACCTCGTACGATTTGGGTTTCGACTTTAATATCCTGAAGGGTAAACTGGGTTTTGTTTTCGATGTGTATCACAAGAAAACTTCCGACCTGCTGCTGGATATTCCTGTTGAGCAGACTACAGGTTTCAGTCGTCAGCTTACAAACGTAGGCAACGTCACCAATGATGGTGTTGAGTTTGCTGTTAATGCCACCCTTTGGCAGGCTAAGGATCTGACATGGCAGGTGAGTGCCAATATTGCCCACAACCACAATGAGGTGACAAGCATTGGTACCGGACAGAGTGAGATTATCAACGGCAACCAGACCATTATCCGTCCAGGCGAAGCACTCGGTACTTACTATGGCTGGCAGTTTGATGGCATCGTGCAGACATCCGAGGATTTGAAGTCGGTTCCTTCACCATCCAACAAACCGGTCGTAGAATATGGCGACGTGAAGTATGTCGATCAGAATGGTGATGGTGTGGTAGATCAGGAGAACGACCGTGTAGTACTTGGTTCAGCACAGCCCGATTTTACCTATGGTTTTGCTACTCAGCTGCGTTATAAGAGTTGGAACTTGAGTCTTAACTTCCAGGGTTCATATGGCAATAAGCTCTATAACCAGATGGAACAGGCACTTGAGTCGCCCAATGCCAGCTATAATGCTTCCACCAAGCTGCTGAACCGTTGGACAGCCGAGAATCCCAGTACAACCATTCCACGTGCCGTAGCTCAGAATAACTATAGCGCTTATCTGGATAGCCGCTTTATTGAAGATGCCAGTTATCTGCGCCTGAAGAATATTCAGATTGGCTACAATTTCCAGCCCAAAGTGGGTAACAATCAGAAACTGGGTGTTTACCTCTACGCTTCGGCCCAGAACCTGCTTACAATAACCAATTACAGTGGTTATGATCCTGAGTACAGCGGCTACGTAGATCGTGGAACCTATCCTGCATCTCGTACATTTACATTTGGTGTTAAACTGTCGTATTAATCTTTAAAGGTATAAGAAAAATGAAAAAGAATCAGATATATCATACAGCGCAATCTCTGTTGGCAGGCGTGGTGTTCGGCTTGACACTTGCATCGTGCGAGTCGTTGGATCAGGGTAACCTGAGCGAGCTGGCCGAGAGTAATCTGCCCCAGAGCGATGCAGATGCCAAGGCACTTGTTAATGCCGTATATTCGTCGGATATTGAACTGGCCACTACTTACATGTATCTTATCGACCTCACTACCGAGACCACCGTGAGCGGTGAGAATCCCAATGGTGGAGGTGGCATGTTAGGACTGCTCTCATGGGATGGAACCAACTCCTATGTGGTGAGCCTGTGGCGTGCTGTATATGCCTCGCTGGCACGTGCTAACGATACCATCGAGAAGTTGCAGACTAATCCTGCAGGCGTGTCACCCGAGATTGCATCGCAGGTGATAGGCGAAGCCAAGTTTCTGCGTGCTTACTATCTGAACTATGCTGTGCAGCTGTGGGGGCCAGTGCCTGTCATCACCAGCAGCAATGGCGGTACAAATGCAGTAAGAAACTCGGAGACAGAGGTCTATCAGCAGATAGTGGCCGACCTTGAGGATGCTGCAGCCCGACTGCCTGAGCGCAGTAAGCAGAGTCAGGGTGATATCGGTCGTGCCTCGCGTGGTGCTGCATTGGCTGCCTTGGCAAAGGTTTACCTGACTTGGGCTCAGGTGGATGACGAACTGACCGATGTGCAGCGCAAGGAGTATTTCGGCAAGTCGGCTCAGTATGCCCAGCAGGTTATCGACTCGAATGAATATAGTCTGGAAGAGGATTTCTATGACAACTGGAACAACCAGAACCGCAATGGTAAGGAGAGTATTTTTGCCATCCAGTTCTATCTGGGATCAAGCACACGCGATGGCGATGCTTCGGGCAATAACCACCTGTGCCACTGCTCGTTCTCAACCAGCTTCAGCGTGTCGCTGCCACATATCGCACCTGGTCCTGACAACACCGTCGAGAATTCATATCTGCCGGGTGATCAGCGCAAGGATGTTTCGTTTGCCGACTCACTTTGGCGTCCTTCTACACAGAACTATTTCCACTTCTATTTTGATGCCGACGGTGATGGCATCCGCGAGTCGGGCTTCTCACGCTACAACAAGTACATCGACCATGACAGGGTTGAGACAAGTGCTGCCGACCGTGCTATGAACCGTCAGGTGATCCGTCTGGCTGAGGTGTATCTGGTACTGGCCGAGGCTATCAACGAGCGTGACGGACAGCCTAATCAGCAGGCCTATGATGCCTTCAACAAGGTGCGTCGCCGTGCATTCCGCGAGGATATCTTCAGCGCAGCAGCACAGTCACACGACCTGAAGTCAGGTCTTGACTACGAAGGCTTCAAGAGCGCCATCATACAGGAACGCTCATGGGAGTTCGTCCTGGAGCAGAAACATCTGCTCGACCTGAAGCGCTGGAAGATTCTGGTGAAGACCATTAAGAATAGTGCTTTGGCCAAGAACTTCCCAGAGTATAACAAGCAGACGATTGATTTCAAGCATTATCGTTTCCCCATCCCACAAGCACAGCGAGTAGTTAACCCCAATCTCTGGCAAAACTATGGCTACGATGGTTCCGACATCACCACCAACCCCTATGTAGGCAGAGAATAAACAAAAAAAGAGAGAGCAATATGAGAAGATTAATTTTGTCAACCGTAATTGCAAGTGCTACCCTCACGGGGGCACTTGCTCAACAAAACGATCAGCGTTTGAATAAGGCCATCACCGATAAAGGCTATTTTCAGAAAGCCTGGAAGAGTGCACCATCATTTCGCGACCTGCTTAAGCGTCGCAAGGCAGCAGTCAATCAGTTCAGGGCTATCCCTACTGCAGCATTGCACCCCATCACTATCAGAGCTTTTGCCACAGCAGAGCAGCGTGCTGGCACACGTCATGTGATTATACGTGAGCATCAGTATCTGAATGACAGTGGTTACAACAATGGTGGCTTCGACTTGGGAATTGGTACTCCCGACCATGTGATTGCAGCTATTGCCGGTGATATCATCGACAGCTACGTCACACAGGCTGCTATCAAGGGGGTTGCCATCGACTCGCTTGCCATCAATATCAAGCAGACTGGGCATTCGCTACAGAACTGGGGACTGGATTATACCATCTTTATTGATTCGCCTGCTTCTGACCAGCAACTTGAGGAGTTACGTGTCCTGGCCGAGAAAAACTCACCACTTTATCAGTTCTCTATCCGTGCGCATAAGGTAAACACAACAGTTGAACTGCATAAGAGTGCCGAGGATTTGGTGATTCCACCTACCTATCAACCAGGTTTGCGTGAGTTCATTGAGTGGGAAACGCGTAAAGGCGAGGCTAACAAGCAGCTTCGTGAAAGCGGTCAGCGTCCCGATAAGGCAAAGTTTGGTGGCTATGCCTACGACTATCCTTACTCTCGTAAGAATGAGTTCACGCCTGCTCAGAGTGAGAGCTATCTTAATCCAGATGGTCCAAGTGCTTTCATCAATCCCTCATCAGGTGTAACCGTACTTCAAGTGCGCCATCACAGAGTTCTGCAGGATCATCCACAGATCTTCGGCGGAAACGACCTTGGACCTACTGCGGTTGAGAGTCATATCGGATTGCTTGGTTCGTGCTTTACCCATGTGGCAGAGGGAACCGCAGCACGCAACAAGATTCCACTTGACACCCTTAACGTAGCACTCACTGCCCAGTTCGACCCACGTAGTGGTCGCAAGGGATATGAGCAAACGCCACTTTATCCTACCGACATACAGATGCGTGTGGTGATAAGCAGTCCACGCAGTGAGGCTGAGATCCGTCAGCTGGTTGCCGATACCGAGCGTGGATGCCCCATCTACAATCTGGTAACCAATGCGCAGGAAATCAAAGGAGGTATAAAAAGAGTAATAGCAAAGAATAAGTAATCATTAAAAATAGAAGAAATTATGAAAAAGACTCAGATTGTTATCATTACAGCAGCCCTTGCTTTGCAGGTTAGTAGTGCACTCGCACAGGGGCCTCTCAACATCTTTAAGTCGGCTCAGCAGAAAGCCAAGTTGGAACAGAATGCCCCTTCGTTGCGTAACCACCTGAAGGAGCGTAAGGTGGCTCTTGAGGCTTGGAATGCTATACCCGCTAGCGATTTGCAGCCAGTAACACTTACAGCCAATGTTACCGCCAAGAACCGCTCGGGTGTACGTGAACTCCGAATCAGAGAGTTTCATTATATTGGCGACTGTGGTTATGCACATGGTGGACAGGATTCGGGTGTGGACACCCCAACTACAGCTCAGGCCGTATTTGCTTCCGACCTTGCCGACAGCTATCTGAATCAGGCTGCGCTGCTGGGTATCGATATCGACTCGCTGACTATCGAAATCCACGGTCAGCCCGACAAGGTGAAGACCAATCGTGTGTGGTATCCACGCAACTTCCTCTACACCATCTATATTGATTCACCTGCCTCGGATGCTGAGTTGGAAAAGTTGGCAGTATTGGCAGAGCAGAACTCGGCTGTAGCCACTCTGGTGAAGGCTGCCGTAGTACCTCAACTGATTATCGATCAGAAGTCGTCACCACGCGAGAAGAAGGTTGAAGGCGCCACCTTGGCTGGACTTCGCGAGTATATCTGGGGTAAGCGTCAGGCGCTGCAGGCAAGCAAGGCGAAAGCAGAAGCAGCAAAAGCCAAGAATCCAAAGGCTGACGCAGATGCCTTGCGTAAAGCACTTGCTCCAAAGCAGGGCCCATGGGTAAAGGTTTTCCCCAATGGTGTGCGTCAGCTAACCGTAAATGATAAGTATCTCATTCTGCACGATAATCCTGCTTATCTGGGTGGTACCAATCTCGGTTTTACCTCAATCGAGGGTGTGCTTGGCATCCTGGGCACCTGTATCACTCACATCTCATTGGGACAGGCAGCAGAACGCGCACTCGACGTGGATTCAATCTCGCTGACCGTCGAGGCAGAATGGGATCCACGAGCAGGTCGCAAGGGCTTTGAGAAGGTGTCGATTGCTCCACAGAACGTGCGCTACACTTTGCATGTGAAGACACCCGAAAGTGCTCAGGCCGTGAAAGAGTGGATCGAGGCTGTTGAGAAGATTTGCCCCATGTACAACCTCTTTAAGGATACTCAGACATTCGAGCATCGCATCGTACGTGGTAGTTTTAAAAGACAATAACCATGAAGTATGAGCCTGCATATTTACTCGCTTTGGCTACTTGGCCTGTAACCGTTTGTGCTACCAATGCACAGGCAGACTCACTACGCATAGCTCGTCCGGCCGCTTTTCCTGCTGTAAGCCGACATCAGACGCTCGACTCGCTGAAAGCAGAAGTGAAGCTGCAACTGGAGCAGCGGTACGGACAGCACTATGGGTGCTCGGCACTCTCACTAACCTCTATCGCTGCTACACTGGGCAGTCCACTAAGCGAGCAACAACTTCGAAGCATGTCGGAGGCGTTCTCTGGTGGTATCGGTCATAAGTTTGGCGAAGGCACTTGTGGCGCACTTACCGGTGCCATTGCAGCCTTAGGTTTTTATGCCAGTGGCGATAAGGAGAAACATTTGCGGTTGGCAGCTGAAGTATATGATGAGTTTAAGAAGCAACAGGGATCCATTACGTGTGGTGATATCTACGCCCGTTATCATTTTAGTCACTGCGACGGATGTAATCTCTGTGCGATACAGAAAGTGATAGAAGTTCTTTTCCGTGAGGGTGATATCCACACAAGTACCATCGCCCCATGGCAGCAGTTAACAGAAGAAAAGAAATAAAAAGGAGATGATGATTATGGAAAAGAGAGTTTTTACAAGAATTAGCGCGATAGTTTTTTTGCTGTTTTCAGGTTTCGCACTCACTGCCTGCGGAGGTAGTGATGATCCAGTAGTACCTATCAATATACCAACCGAAGACGACGAATGCTGCAATGCCGAAGAGACATTTCTGGCATATACTTTCCTGCACAACGGTTATCTGAAAGAGATTGAATCGCTACGCGACACAATCGATGAGAAATATGCCCTGAGCGTTTACTCGCGAGGTGGCAAACTGCATGCAGGCTATAATGATGTGTTTTTTGCGTTGACAAAAATCTCTAATCAAGGTTTTGTTCGTGATTTTTCTGTAACAGAGATAAGTCCCGTGATGACCATGACCGAGAAAGGTATGAAGCACTCAACACCAACGGCTACAGAGAGCAGCCTTTACGATGAAACATTCCCTGCCGTACAGCACGCGTGGATATCTTTCGTAATGAGTAGTAGCAATATGGGCTATTGGGAACTGGGATACAAGGCAACTACCCAGAATAAAACAGTTGCCCATGCCGGTAGTGTTATCGAGGTTTCGGCCAATGCTACAGGCCAGGAGTGGATTAAGTCATTCAAATATCAGGATGTAAATTATTACCTCTCGCTGGTAAATCCTAATGATTTCCAGACTGGTATAAACACTATTCAGGCATACGTGTCGCAGCAGAATGCTGAGAAAGCCAAACCTTGGCCATTGTCTGATCAGGAGTTTACTATCGAAATTATACCCACTATGCCCGATATGGGCAATCATTCTTCGCCCGATAATGTGGCTCTTACCAAACAACCATCAGGCATATACGAAGGTAAGCTTAACCTTACCATGACAGGCCTGTGGGATATTCATCTGGTTGTAAAGGACAAAGAAGGTAACATCGTAGCAGGAGGAGAGAATAATGACAGCGGGTATAGCAATATTTATTGGAGCGTTATATTATAGTAATGTATTGACCGCTTTGCCAACCGACAGTATCGAGAAAGAAGCATCGATTAACGAGGTGACTATCACCTCGACTGTCGGTTCCAAGCGCAAGGTGGCTGGCAAGGGGCGTACAGCATCGATAGAGGAGCATCTGTTGCAGTTGAACAATGTTGCCATGGTGAAACGAGGCGCATATGCCTGGGAACCAGTGGTAAACAATATGTCTACCGAGCGATTGAGTACAACTATCGATGGTATGAAGATATTCTATGCTTGTACCGATAAAATGGATCCTGTAACGTCGTATGTAGAAAGTGGTAACCTGCAGCGCGTAAGACTGGATTCGGGCCTTGATGGCAATCCACAGGCAACAGGTAATATTGGCGGAAGTATTGATCTGAAACTCCGTAAGTCGGGGTTTGATGCTGCTCCTCAGGAGTTTAACCTTACTACTGGGTATGAAGCCAACGGCCATCTGCAGGTGTATGGTGCCGATGCTGCGTTCTCGTCGCAGACGTTCTATGCCAACTTCGGCGCGTTTTATCGTGATGCAGATAATTACAGGGCTGGTGGACATCAGGATGTTCCTTTTTCCAAGTTCCATAAAGTCAATTCGTTTCTGAACCTGGGGTTCCGTCCAGCCCCAAACCACATCGTAGAGGGTACGGTCATTTTCGACCGTGCCACCGATGTTGGCTATCCGGCCCTGAATATGGATGTTAGCGATGCTACAGGACTTATCACGTCGCTTTCTTATCGCAGGGAGCAGCTTGCGGGGCTTTTCTACCGATGGGAAACCAAGGTGTACTATAATCATATCACCCATAATATGGATGATAGCACACGCCCCGACGTGATTATTCACATGGATATGCCTGGTAAAAGCAGTACGGCCGGACTTTATAGTCTGCTCGAGGGCTCAAGGGGTAAACATCAGTATCAGCTTAATTTTGATTGCTATTACAATACCCTTTTTGCTGATATGACCATGTATGTTGAGGGGGCCAAACCCATGTACATGCTTACGTGGCCTGATGTGGGTACTTTCAACAGCGGTTTGTCGTTGTCTGATAATATCCGTTTGTCTGATACGCATAGTATCCATCTGTCGGCAAAAGGCTCTTGGCAGCAGCAACGTATTAACAGCGATGAAGGCTACCACGCCTTGGAAATATTTTTCCCAGGTGTGGAACGTAGCAAGCGTACTTTTATGGGACGAGTGTCTGTAAGCTATGCCTGGCAGAAAAATGGTTGGCGATTGGCTGCTGGAACAGGATACGGTAATCGTGCACCATCGGTTACCGAGTCGTTTGGATACTTCCTGAATAATGCCTTCGACCGTTATGATTACATTGGTAATCCCCACCTTAAGAACGAAAGTGCGGTTGAGTTGAATACATCGACTTCGTGGCAGAATGATGTGATAGATACTCGCCTAGAGGTGAATGCATTTCTTTTCCATAACTACATTATCGGTACACCCGATAACCGATTGTCGGCCATGACTATCGGAGCTCCGGGTGTGAAGGTTTACCAGAACCTAAAACATGCGCAGATTGTGAATACTGCGTTTACATTCAGTGTCACCCCTCTTTCCTGGTTGCGTTGGGACAATAAGGTGAGTTACAGTTATGGCAAGGAGAGCACTGGGGCTCATCTGCCTTTGATTGCTCCCTTTACCTATCTTACGGCATTGAAACTGTTCCATCAGAACTGGGAAGGAGAATTGGGTGGCGAACTGGTTGGCAAACAGAGCAACTACAGCAATAAGTATGGCGAGAGTCTTACACCTGGCTATGCTGTATGGCATATCAGTGCCGGTTATCAGTTTAACATCCATACGGTTGTAGCTAATATCCATGTGGGTGTTGATAACCTGTTTGATCGTTACTATTCTACCTATTCAGATTGGAATCATATTCCCCAAAAGGGTCGTAACATCTATGCCAATCTCTCGCTGAAAATATGAAATAAAAGAAAAAAGAGTATATATGATGAAAAAGAAAAGATTAGCCCTTATCTGCTTAATGACAGGAGCTATGTTCATTACCAGAACATCGGTAAAGGCATGTACCAGTATTATCGTGTCGGGTAAGGTAACACCAGATGGCAGACCGTATATTTTTAAAAATCGTGATACAATGAACCAGGATAACCTGGTAGTAAGTATCAAAGGGGTAAAGTATCGTTTTATCGGAATAGCTTCTCAAAACGATTCGCTGGCCACGAGTATATGGTCGGGCCATAATGAGGCAGGATTTGCCATTGCTAATACGGCAGCATATAATCTGAACGGGAAACCTGTTCCAGGCAAGCCACGTCCGCAAGGCGACGAGAACGATGGTACGTTGATGCGTCGTGCCTTGGAAACTTGTGCTACATTGAAAGATTTCGAGTTGCTTCTCGACAGCATCAAGGCGCGGGGACCGATACCTTCTAATTCAAACTTTGCTGTTATGGATGCGCAGGGTGGCGTGGCCTATTATGAAACGGGCAATAATGGTTATACTAAGTTTGATGCCAACGATCCCTTACAGGCACCTTATGGCTATATCGTTCGTACTAACCATGGTATGACTGGTGAGCGTTCGATGGATCAAGGTGTAGAACGCTATCTTGCCATTAGCGACTATGCTGCAAGGGCCGGTTTTGCTGGCAACCTGGGATTTGAGCCTGTTATCCGTAAGGTAACACGTACACTCACTCATGGTCTTACACGTCTGAATCTAGGGGACTTTGCACCACAGGATGATACGCAACCAGTTTACTTTCCTTTCCGCGATTTTATCCCACGTTATCAAACGGCTTCGGCTCAACTGATTCAAGGTGTGAAGAAAGGAGAGAACCCCAGGTTGACTGTAGCCTGGACCATTGCAGGCAGTACACTCACAACTGTGGCTATTCCGCTATGGATTACTTCTGATGGTATTTTGCCAAAGGTTGTTTCCAGAAACAACGAAGGTCGCGCATCCCTTGTTGATGCAGGCTTCGAATTAAAGAAACAATTATTCCCGATAGAGCGCGGTAATGGCACCGATTATATTAATCTGGCTAAACTCATAAACCATGCAGGAACAGGTATTCTCCAAAAGATAGAGCCGATAGAAACCGAGATTTTTGCAAGGAGTGAACAGGCTTTGAATGCTTTGAGGAAAAATGGTCAAACAGCCAAAGAAACTGCCGAATTCTACCACTGGATAGATACATTTTTAAAAGAACAATATAAGCGTAAATTTGGTATAGAACTGCGCATTTAGAATAATATTCTCTTTTGGGACAGTATTTGAATGCTATTTAGAATAAATTCTGTAAATATCCTCCGTTTTTAGCTGAATTTTCCTAAAATCAGACCAAATTTGGAGGATATTTCTAATCTTCGTACCTTTGCACCCAACAAAAGGATAATAAAAAAATGAAGAAACAGACGATAGCAATCCATACCCCCTATGTACGGCCCGACGCTTATGGTGCATTGGCTGTACCTATATATAACAATGTGTCGTTCGAGTTTAAGGACGCACAGGAGATGGCCGATGCCTTTTGTAATCGTATCAAGGCACCCGACTATGCCCGTATAGCTAATCCTACGGTAACGCAGTTCGAACAGCGCGTGAAAGCGTTGACCGATGCCGATCATGTTACAGCGTTTAACTCGGGTATGGCCGCTATCAGCACGGCATTGCTGGCTGTTGTGGCGCAGGGTAAGAATATTGTTACTTCTCGTCACTTGTTTGGCAATACGCTGGCATTTATTAGTGGCACACTGCTGCGTCTTGGTATAAAGCCCCGTTTGCGCGATCTTACCAATCTGGAAGCTGTAGAGGCTGCCATCGACGAACAGACGGCATGCGTGTTTCTTGAAATAGTAACGAACCCGCAATTAGAAGTGGCTGATCTGAAGGCCATTGCCGAGATTGCCCATAGAAAGGGGGTGCCTGTTATTGCCGATTCGACCGTAATACCCTTTACCGAAACCAACTTGAAAGATCTGGGTGTAGATGTTGAGGTGGTGTCGAGTACCAAGTATATCTCGGGTGGTGGTACCTCGTTGGGCGGACTGATTATCGACTACGGAACCTTTCCAGATATCAATAAACGTGTAAAGTACGACTTGCTGATAAATCTCGGTGTGTATATGACACCGCAGACGGCTTATATGCAGACGCTTGGTTTGGAAACGTTGGATGTGCGCTACCAGCAGCAGGCTGCCAACGCACTTTGGTTGGCCAAGGCTTTGCAGAACGAGCAGGCTATTGCCGACGTAAACTATGTGGGACTGTCCGACAATCCCTATCATGAGCTGGCTCAACAGCAGTTTGGTCCTACTGCAGGTGCGATGCTTTCTATCGATCTGGCATCGAAAGAGGCATGCTTTGAGTTCCTTAACCGCTTAAAGCTCATCCATCGTGCTACCAATCTCTTCGACAGTCGTACCTTGGCTATCCATCCTGCTTCTACCATCTTCGGTCTGTTCACCGACCGACAGTTAGAGCAGATGGATGTGCGCCAGACTACCATTCGTCTTTCGGTAGGCCTAGAGGCTCCTGAGGACATCTTGGCAGATATACAACAAGCAACTAAACAATAGGAAATATGGCAGAGACAAAGAAACTTAGCATTATCGCCTTTAGTGGCGATTTCGATAAACTTACAGCGGTGTTCACATTAGGTACAGGTGCCGCAGCCGTGGGTTACGAAGTAAACATATTCTTTACCTTCTGGGGCCTTGATGCCATTAAGCAGAAGCAGGGACGCTCGTTTACCGGTGGCAACTGGCTTACCAAGATTTTTGGTTTTATGATGGGCGGATTAAAGGCTACGCCTACCAGTAGGTTTAACTTCCTGGGTGCTGGTCCTAAGATTTTCCGCTCGCTGATGCGTAAGAACAATGTGGCAACGCTCGAGGAACTGGTTGAGGCTGCTAAGGTGCTTGGCATTAACCTCTATGCCTGCGAGATGGCCATGCATGTACTTGGTTTAAAGAAAGATGACTTTATACCCGAGGTGAAGGATGTGCTTGGTGTAGCTTCGTTCCTGAAGCTTTCTGAAGGTGGTCAAACATTATTTATTTAAAGGTAAGGATATGGCAACAAAGGTATTAGACATTACGAAGGAGCACTGCCCAATGACCTTCGTAAAGACAAAGATTGAGCTCTCGAAGCTTCAAACGGGCGATATACTTGAGGTATTACTTGCCGAGGGTGAACCTCTCGACAATGTGCCCCGAAATGCTAAGGAGCAAGGGTACAATGTACTATCGATTGAGCATGTAGAAGGTACAACACATAAGGTAACAATAAAAAAATAAGAAAGATTATGGCAGATTCAAATTTACAGCGCAGTGTAACCACTGCAACAGCCAGAAGACTGGCAACCACTACCAAGACAGCCCCTCAGATGGGCTCAATCACTCCCAGATTACTCCTGAAACTGCTGCCTTGGGTGCAGGTGTCGGGTGGTACATTCCGTGTGAACCGTACTAAGGTCGAACTTCGCAAGAACGATCGTCTGCCCATTACTTTCCAGAATGGTGTGCCTTCGTTTACAGCAAAGGACCTTAAGGCCATTCCTCTGTTCTCAGAGTTCGACGATGAGATTCTGCATCGTTTGGTAAGCTCGTTCGAGGCCAAGGAGGTTGAAGTAGATAAGCTCTTTGTAGAAGAGGGTAAGGACAAGCAGCGTTTCTTTATCGTAGCTTCAGGTCAGGCCGAGGTTATCAGTAAGGGACCTCATGGTGAGGAACTACGGATTGCTCTGTTGGGCGATGGTGAGTATTTTGGCGAGGCCGACCTGCTCGATGAACAGGAGTCGACAGTATCAGTACGTGCCATCACACCTACTATCTTCCTGGGCTTGAAGCTGAAGGAACTGATTAGATTCATTAAGGATGTGCCCGATTTCCGTGAGACTTTTGATAAGGCTGTAGATAAGCAGCTGCGCCTGAAGGCTTCGGTTAACGACAATGGTGAGAAGCATATCGACCTGGTAAGTGGTCATGAGGAGGATAATATCATTCCCGAGACTTATATTGATTACGAGGAGAATCCTACAGAATATTCGCTGAATACACTGCAAACCGTAGTTCGTGTACACACCCGTGTGAGCGATCTCTACAATAACCCTTACAACCAGCTTGAGGAGCAGCTTCGCCTGTCGATCGAGAGCATCAAGGAACGCCAGGAGTGGGAACTGATTAACAACAAGCAGTTCGGACTGCTGTCGGCTGTTAACCCTGCTTATCGCATTACCACACGTTACGGTTCGCCCACACCCGATGATCTCGACGAACTCCTGTCGTTGGTATGGAAAGAGCCTGCATTCTTCATCGCTCATCCTCGTGCTATTGCTGCCTTTGAGCGTGAGTGCACATGGCGTGGCGTACCACCTGTAACCACCGACTTGTTTGGCACTAGAGTCATCCTGTGGCGTGGTGTGCCCATCATTCCATCGGATAAGGTTGAGGTTGAAGGTCAGTACCTGACAGGTCGTGGCGTTGGTACTACAAAGATTATCCTGGTACGTGTTGGCGAGAAGAATCAAGGTGTTATCGGATTGCATCAGAGTGGTATCCCTGGCGAGATTGCACCATCGTTGAGTGCACGATTGATGGGACTCGACAAGTTTGGTGTGGCTTCATACCTGCTTACCAAATACTTCTCGCTGGCTACCCTTACCGACGATGCCATCGCTGTATTGGAGAATGTTGAGGTGGGCTATTATCACGATTATCAGCATAGAAATAAAGTAGAAAAGTAAATGATTAATATATCAGAACTGAATAGTTTCCCAACAGGAGATGGTGGCTCGCTGGCTCTGCTGAAGGAACTTGCACAGAAATACTGCCCTGAGGAGGCACAGGAGATTCGTCAGAGTATATGGCCTGACGAGTCTCTAAACCTCACGGAACTGGAAGCAGGCTTTAAAGAGCTTCTGGCTGGTGGTAGTGCTTATGGCCAGTTACCTTATATCGGTGATACTGATGCGCAGACCTCGTCATTGCCTAAGGACGACGGCTTTGGGATCGGTATTCCTGAAACGCAGAAGCTGCGTGACCTGCATTATGAGGAGGCCGATACGCTGAACTCCGACCAGATTAAGCGCGATTTCCCTGTGTTGCAGCAGAAGGTGAATGGTCACGACCTTGTGTGGCTCGACAATGGTGCAACTACACAGAAGCCCAATCAGGTAATTGATAAGATTTCGGACTACTATCGTACGTACAATTCAAACATCCATCGTGGCGCGCACACATTGGCTGCCCGTGCAACCGATGCCTATGAAGAGGCCCGCGAAAAGGTGCAACACTTTATCAATGCAGCCACCACCGAGGAGATTATCTTTGTACGTGGTACCACCGAGGGTATCAACCTGGTGGCACAGACCTACGGTAGGCAATTCCTGACACCTGGTGACGAGGTGATTGTTTCGGAGCTCGACCACCATGCTAATATTGTGCCTTGGCAGCGTGTTTGCCAGGAGAAGGGGGCCACATTGCGTGCCATCCCAACCGACCAGAATGGTGATTTGGTATTATCGGAGTTCGAACGTCTGATCACACCTCGTACGCGTTTTGTTTCGGTGGGTCATGTGAATAACACTTTTGGCACTATCAACGACGTGAAGCGTATTATTGAGATTGCCCATGCCCATCAGATTCCTGTACTGGTAGATGGCGCACAGTCGATTGCTCATACACCTGTGGATGTGCAGGCTCTTGGCGCTGACTTCTTTGTATTCAGTGGACATAAGATCTATGGCCCCAATGGTATTGGCGTAGTGTATGGTCGCAAGGAGTTGCTTGATAAAATGCAGCCCTGGCAAGGTGGTGGCAATATGATTAAGGATGTAACCATCGAGCGTACGGAGTATAATGTGCCGCCTGCTCGTTTTGAGGCTGGTACGCCTAATGTGGCCGATGCTATCGGATTGGGGGCTGCACTCGACTATGTGAGTCATCTCGGCATCCGTAATATCGAGCACCACGAGCATCAGTTGACTGAGTATGCTCGCGAACAGCTTAGTCAGATTCCTGGTCTTACGCTTATTGGTAATCCTAAGAACCGTGTATCGGTGGTAAGTTTTGTGCTCGATGGCATTCCTGTTCCCGAAGTAGGTACACTACTTGATAAAGAGGGTATTGCTGTTCGTGCAGGTCACCATTGTGCCCAACCCGCTCTGCGTGCACTCGGTTACGAAATGAGTGTTCGTCCCACCTTCGCGCTTTACAATACCCGCGAGGATGTGGATAAATTAGTAATTGCAGTTAAAAAGATAATTGGTAGATAAAACTATGGCAAAGATAACAGTAAATGGCGAGGCACAGGAGGTGCAGCTGCCACTGAACCTTACAGAGCTTATCAAGCAGAATAATGTGCAGCAGCCCGAAATGGTGAGTGTGCAGGTTAACGATGATTTTGTGGACCGTACCGAATGGGATGGGCTGCAGATTAAGGAGGGCGATGTGGTTGATTTCCTGTACTTTATGGGAGGAGGAACACTATGATTGATTTCACCGAAGAGCAAATCCAGCGTTACTCTCGCCATATCCTGTTGCAGGATGTTGGCGTGGAGGGCCAGGAGAAGATTATGAATGCGCGTGTGCTGGTAGTGGGAGCAGGTGGCCTTGGCGCTCCTGTCTCGCTCTATCTGGCTGCTGCGGGCATAGGCACCATCGGTATTGTTGATGCCGACGTGGTAGATTTGAGTAATCTGCAACGTCAGGTTATCCACTTTACTAAAGATGTGAATGTGCCAAAGGTGCAGAGTGCCAAGGAGAAGATACAGGCCATTAACCCCGACGTAAAGGTGGATACCTATTACGAGTTCCTCGACTCGTCGAACGCACTCGATATCATAAAAGAGTACGATTTTGTGGTGGATGGTACTGACAACTTCCCTGTAAAGTTCCTTATTAACGATGCGTGCGTGATGGCAGGTAAGCCATTCTCGCATGGCGGTATCCTGCGTTTCAATGGGCAGACGTTTACCCATCTGCCTGGCACAGCCTGCTACCGTTGCTTCTTTAAGGAACCACCTCCTGCAGGGGCTGTTCCTACCTGTAGTCAGGCTGGTGTCCTGGGAGCCATTGCCGGTATGCTTGGTACTATCCAGGCAGCCGAAACTCTGAAGTACTTTACAGGTGTAGGCGAGTTGCTAACCAATCGTCTGCTCACCTTCGACGCTAAAACCATGCAGTTCCGCACCATCAATGTAAAGCATCGTGATACGTGCGAGATTTGCGGCACCAACCCTACAATCGACCACCTGATAGATTATGAACAGGCGGCTTGCGACTTAAAAAACCACTAGATAATGATTATTAAGAGAGAGATTATTGAGGAGCTGATTAATCAAGCCCAGCAGGACGCACCTAACGAAACGTGCGGCTACCTGTTGGGTGTAAGCTCTGAGGATGGCGAGGTGGTAACAGAGAACTACTGGATGGAGAACATCGATCACTCGCCCGAACATTTTGCCTTTGCTCCAAAGGATCAGTTCGCAGCATTGAAGTATGCCCGAACCAACGGATTGAAGATTCTTGCCAACTGGCATAGTCATCCGGCCTCTCCTTCGCGTCCCTCGCAAGAGGATTTGCGTTTGGCTAACGACCCCACTATCCGCTACGCTATCCTATCGCTACACGAAGGTATTCATCTTAACTCCTTTAAGATTCTGAATGGAGAAGTTGTTGATAAAGAGGTGCATTTATAAAAAGAATATATTAATGATTTGACAAATGAAAAAAGTTATTAGTACATCAAAGGCACCAGCTGCCATCGGACCGTACAGTCAGGCCATTCAAGTAGGTAACCTCGTTTTTGCATCAGGTCAGATTCCCATCGACCCTGCTACGGGCAATTTTGTAGCAGGTGGTGTTAGGGAGCAGGCCCGCCAATCGCTTACTAATGTGAAGGCCATCCTTGATGAGGCTGGGCTGACATTGGATAATGTTGTGAAGACCACGGTATTCCTGGCCGATATGAACGACTTTGCCGATGTGAATGCGGTTTATGCTGAATTCTTTGCTGAGCCTTATCCTGCCCGTTCGGCTGTAGCGGTAAAAACACTGCCGAAAGGAGCCTTGGTAGAAATTGAAGTGATAGCAGCTCAGTAACTCTTAGAAACCAAATTCAGTGTATTTGATGAACAAATTCAGTGAATTTGATGTGCAAATACACTGAATTTGGTATTGATGTTCCGTATTATTTTAATTCTTTCAGTAGTTTCTCAACCTTCTGGTACTGTACGGTTGAGAGCAGAATCTTGCCTTCGGGTGATACAACTACCATCGAAGGTATCCACTGTACACCATAGGCTTTAGAAATATCTGTTTCCTTAAACTTCTTCAGTTCGCTCACCTGGGGATAGCTGATGCCGTACTGCTTGATGGCCTTCTGCCAAGCTTCAACGTTGGTATCCATCGATACGCCAACGAATTCAACCTTGTCGGAGTGAAACTCGTTGTACAGGCGTACCACCTCGGGCGCATCCTTGCGACAGTCGGGGCACCACGAGGCCCAGAAATCAAGTACTACGGTCTTGCCTTTCAGCGAGTTGAGGCTGAAGGGTTTGCCATCGGGCGTATTCATTGTAAAGTCGGGAGCCACAGTGCCAGGCTGTACCAGACTGGTGGCGTACTTAGCATCCAGATCCTCTTCGGTTGTCTGGGCTTTTGCGTTGAGGGCAAATCCTGCCAACAGCAGGGCTGCCAATGTTGTTCTCATTTTCATCATAAATGTCTTGTCTGTTTTGTTCTATATTTCGATTGCAAAGTTAACGGAAAAATCCCGAATAATGATACCTTCATTCCATATTTTTGCTAAAAATACCATATTGTTGTGATTCAGTAATGCCGTTCATAACCGCTTAATCTTCCTCGCCCGTTTCGCTCTTCTTCATTTCAGAGAGAATGTAGTAAGCACCGCTTAGGGCGTATTGTGTGTTTGTTTGTGTTTGACTGGGGGCAATAATCTCAACAAAGCCATTGTCTTCACGTCCTTTATTGATGGCTACGGGGTGGAATGTCCAGACGCCTTTGTTGTGTGTTGCGGTAAAGGCATAACTCTGTCCGGCATCGCTTACTACAGCTTCGGAGCTCAATGCTTGTACTTTCTTGCCATCAGTGGCTATCTTGCCACACAGATATAGACCCTCGGCAAATTCGTGTTCTGGACCTTCGATAGTGGCACGTATATGTGTGGCCTTTGGATTGTTATCAAAGATGCGACCGATGGAGGTGATTTTTCCTGTAAACTTATCGCCGCACGAAGATTTCAGTTCGAAGTTAACGGGTTGGCCTACACAAATTAGTGGCAGATCCTTCTCAAACACCAGTAGGTCGGCATAGATGTTGTTGAAGTTGACGATGCGGAATACCTCTTGCTGATTGTTTACATACTGTCCTGTCTGTGCGTTTATCTGCTCCACAGTACCACTGATAGGCGCATACAGTGCAATGGCGTTAACAGTCTTGCCTGCAATGATGCTCTTAGGGTTGATCCCCATCATGCGCAGCTGGGCCTCGGCCATTCGCTGTTGCCCCTGTAACATGCGGTATTCTGAAAGAATCTGCTGATATTCCTTACCCGAGCTAACCTTCTCTTGATACAGCTTATGCTGGCGTTCGTATTCTGCAGCCACATAGATAAGACGGTTGTGAGCCTCAAGATAGCGACTCTGTACATCCAGTAAGTCGGGGTGGGTGAGTAGTGCTAGAACCTGGCCTTTCGTTACTTTCTGTCCTTCGTGCACCAGTATCTGCTTGATGTTTCCCCCTGCTACTGGCGATACCGATGCCTGACTTTGTGGGGCCACGGCTAATTTGCCATTGGCTTCTACCTCGCCTTTAAACTCGATGGTAGGCATGGGGCCGAAGGTGATGCCGAGTTTCTGTACCTGTACATCAGTCAGTGTTACGTCGGTCATCTCTGCCTCGGCTGTTTCTTCTGTTTCCTTCTCTGTGTGGTTGCAAGCCGCAAATGTCAGGGCTGCAAGGCATATCATTGTTATCTTTTTCATATTCTTAATAATAGCGTAAGTTCATTTTGTTGTTAAGATATTCGCCATAGGCATTCCAATAATCCAGATGCACCTTAGCCACCTCTTTCATATTGTTGATGAATGCCATGTAATCGATAGCACCTTGGCGGTACGATTCGATAGCTACTCGTTGCTGTTCCTCGGCCAGTGGTAGCTCCATCTCGCGATAGTATTGTAGTTGCTGTTGCCACTTCTCGTTGTTGTTACTCAGGCGTTTTAGTTCGTTGCTTAGTTGTAGCTGTGTGTGCGCCTGCCGCGCCTTTTCGGCTTCCTGTTGCAACTTTCCTGCTTGGGTCTTGGCACTGCGGGCTGTGCTGAACAGGGGCATACTTACACCTACTTCGTAGGTCCAGTAACCTGTTTTGTCGCCAATCTTTTGCGTGCCTCCCTGCAAATAAAACTTAGGTAGATAGTCGGCCTTGTCGGTTTTTGTTTGCAGTTCGGCCAACTTTACTTTCTCTTGTGCTAGCTGGATGTTGGGGTGCAGGTTGGGCGATACCTGCTCGCTGGCTGATAGCGATTGGAGGGCTGCATATGTTGGCTTGTAGTTGGCATCCTGTCCCAACCATCGGTTCAGGTTCTGGAGTGCCATCTGTTCGTCAAGTCGGGCCTCATTGAGTAAGAGTGCGGCTTGACGTGACTGTTGCTGGGCATTGATATATTCCAACTTTGTGGCGGCCTCTGTGTCGTATCTCAGTTTGGCTGCCCGTTCAAAATCGCGATATACGGAGTCGAGGTTCTGGTACACCTTCGTACGTTGGTGGGCTACGATGGCATTCATATAGTCGATACCAACCTCCCGCATCAGCTCGCGTTCGGTTACCTTGGTTTCGGCTTCAGCCACTTTTGCCTGTTGGTGCAGGTAACGTTTCTTGGTGTCGATGCTCAGAATGTCCAGGTTCTGACGTACGGCTATCAGTGTATAGGTAGCTTCGTTGCCCTTGCCAATCTCCTCGCCGCCAGTAGATACCTCTGTTTCGCCTAAATCGAAAGCCGACTTTGTGAGCGCCTGCTGACTTTTGGCATTAAGATGCGCAGCGCGGATGGATGGATAATTCTGAACGGCCATTTGTTGTGCCTGTTCCAAACTGATGGCTTGCTGCGCTTTCGCTGTAGCTGGCAGGCATAACATGCCAACAACAGCCATGGCTGTAACTATATGTTTATTCATTTTTGTGTTGCTTATTTTTTCTTCTAATGCATATAATATAGGTATGACTATGAGGGTAAGAACGGTGGCTGTAAAGAGTCCGCCGATAACAACAGTGGCCAGCGGGCGCTGAACCTCTGCACCTGCCGAACTAGATACGGCCATGGGTAGGAAACCAAGCATGGCGGCAGTGGCGGTAAGTAGGATGGGGCGTAAGCGCTCACGTGTACCTTTTAATATACGTTCGTTAATGTTGCTGATGCCCTGCTGGTGTAAGGAGTTGAACCGGTTAATGAGTACCAATCCATTGAGAACTGCTACGCCGAAGAGTACGATGAAACCTACACCTGCTGAGATACTGAAAGGCATACCGCGCAAGGCCAGGGCAAGAATGCCGCCGATGGTGGCAAGCGGTACGGCAATATAAATCATAAGCGCCTGACGTACCGAGCGAAGGGCAAAATATAGCAGAACAAAGATAAGTAGTAAGGCTACTGGCATCACAATGGTGAGACGCTGGCGGGCATCTTCCAGGTTCTGGAACTCGCCACCGTAGGTGATATGATAGCCTGTGGGCAGGCTAAGCTGATGGTTGAATGCCTGCTGAATCTCGTCAACAAGCGACTGTACATCGCGCCCACGCACATTAACACCCACATAGATACGACGCGAAGCACGGTCGCGACTAATCTGCATGGGTCCTGGCTCGTAGCTGATATCAGCCACCTCCTTTAGCGGAATCAAGGAACCACCAGGCAGATCTACGTATAGATTCTGAATGTTATCGATACTCTGACGTTCGCGCTGATCCAGACGTATAACCATGTCGAATCGCTTCTCGCCTTCGAAAATTACACCAGCTTTGGCGCCTGCAAAAGCTGCCGAAACATAATTGTTCAGTTTGTCGATGTCGAGACCATAGCGCGCCAGACGCTGACGGTCGTAACGTATGGTTATCTGTGGCAGTCCGGCCGTACGTTCCAGTGCTACATCCTCGGCACCATCAATCTTACTGATGATGTTTACCATTTTCTCGCCGATGATGTTCAGTGTGTCGAGATCTTCGCCATACACCTTTACGGCGATATCCTCGCGAACGCCTGTCAGCAACTCGTTGAAGCGCAGTGCCACTGGCTGTGAGAAGGAGTAGTTTAGCCCAGGCAGTGTGTTTAGCACCTCGAGCATACGTTCAATAAGTTCCTCCTTTGATGAGGCTTTAGTCCATTTGCTCTTGTCTTTTTCAAGGATGATAAACGAGTCGGTATAGTCAAACCCCATCGGGTCGGTAGGAATATCAGCCACACCGATACGGGCGCATACGGTCTTGATCTCATCGGGGAAGTGCTCCAGTAGCAGGCGTTCAACCTCCTCCTCGCGTTGGATGGTCTCGGTGAGCGATGAGCCTGGACGTAGGAATGTCTGCATGGCGATATCACCCTCGTCGAGTTCGGGAATAAACTCGCCACCCATACGACCGAATACGATAGCCGACAGCACAAACAATCCTAAGGCAGCTCCCAATACAAGGCGTTTATGTACGAGCGAAAGGCGTAGCAATGGTGTGTAAGCATTCTGAAAGTGCTGCATGACGTGTTCGCTCAGTAACTTTAGTCGGTATTCCAAGCGCGCCAATCTGCTCTGCTCATTTCTTGTGGGGCGTAGCAGTAACGCGCTAGCCACAGGTACGTAGGTAAGGCACAGAATGAGTGCCCCTAGCACGGCAAAGGCAAAGGTGTATGCCATTGGTTGGAACATCTTCCCGCTTACACCTGTAAGGAATAGAATAGGGGTGAAGACAATGAGGATAATAAGCTGACCGAAGAAAGCCGAGTGCATCATAGTTGTAGCACTCTCGTAGCTGACGCAGTCCATATCCTGACCTTTAGCCTTTTCTATCTTATGTACGATACCTTCGACAATTATTACGGCGCCATCAACGATAATACCGAAATCGATTGCACCTAAGCTCATCAGGTTTGCCGACACACCGAAAAGGTGCATAAGTATAAATGCAAAGAGTAAGGCTAGAGGGATTACCGAGGCGGTGATAATACCGCCACGTATGCTACCCATCAGTAGTACGAGCACAAAGATAACAATCAATGCGCCCTCGATGAGGTTTCGTGCGATGGTGCTGGTGGTGCGCTCGATAAGGTTACTGCGATCAAGGAAAGGCTTTATCTCGATATCTGCAGGCAGACTCTTCTGTACCTCCTGCATACGTGCTTTTACAGCAGTTACCACTTTATCACTATTAGCACCTTTGAGCATCAGAATCATACCGCCCACAGCCTCATGACCATCTTGGGTAAAGGCTCCGTAGCGCACCTGATGCCCAAAACGCACATCCTCGGCTACATCGTTGATAAGTACAGGTACACCGCCTTCGTGCTTAACCACTATCTGCTTGATGTCATCGATATTCTTTACCAGACCTTCGCCACGGATAAAACTGGCCATGTGTTCCTTTTCTATGTAGGCACCGCCAGTGTTCACGTTGTTCTTGCTCAGGGCATCGAAAACCTCTTGCATGGTTACATGTCGGGCGTTTAACTGTTCGCTGCTCAGGGCTATCTCGTACTGTTTAATGCTGCCGCCAAACGAGTTCACTTCAACCACGCCTGGTATCATCGATAACTGACGTTTCACCACCCAGTCCTGCATGGTTCGTAGTTCCTGAGGTGTGTACTTTGTAGTGTCCTTGGGCTGTAGGGTGTATTGGAATATCTCGCCCAGACCTGTGGTGATGGGACCCATCTCTGGTTTGCCAAAGCCTTCTGGTATCTGTTCCTCAACCTCGTCGAGTTTCTCCTTTACCAGTTGGCGCGGCAGATAGGTGCCCATATCCTCGCGAAATACCACGGTAACAACCGACAATCCGAAACGTGATACCGAACGGATATCCTCTACACCTGGCAGATTGGCCATTGCCAGTTCTACGGGGTAGGTTACAAACTGCTCGATATCGAGCGTAGAAAGATTAGGCGACGATGTAATCACCTGCACCTGATTATCTGTAATATCAGGTGTTGAGTCCACATTAATGTTCCGCATGCTGTATAGTCCGCCGCCGATAATCGCCGCCAGTAGTAACAGCACCATAAATTTGTGGTGAATGGAATAGTATATTATCCTGTTAATCATACCAAATTTAATTTTCGGCTGCAAAGGTAATACATTCAAAATGCAACTTGGTTGCAAACATGGGTAAAGGCAAGTTATCGGTTTAGGGTATAAAATACAAAAATCCCCCGCTCAACCGAGCGAGGAATTTATTGTTTGATGTTATTTGTTCAGTTTCCAGGTAACACCATCCTTGGTGTCCTTCACCTCGAAACCGGCTGCTGCGAGTTCATCGCGAATCTTATCGCTGGTAGCCCAGTCCTTATCGGCCTTGGCCTTGGCACGCAGCTCCAGTACCATGTCCATCACCTTGCCGAAAGCAGCCTCGCGCTCATCGTTGGTGCCGCTCTTCTCGGCCTTCAAACCTAAGATGTCCTCGGTAAAGAGGTGCATGGTTTCCTTCAGCTCCTGCAGGCACTCGGCACAGATGGTGGCTTTGTGGTCGGTAAGCTTATTAACTACGGTGCAAGCCTCGAACAGACTGCTGATAACCTGTGGGGTTGCCAGGTCGTCGTTCATGGCATCGTAGCACTTCTGGCGCAGGGCCTTAACTACCTTCTCGGTCTCGGCATCGCACTTGTCGGCTACCTGAACGCGCTCCAGGTCGGCAATGGCGTTCATCATCTTCTCCAATCCCTTCTCGGCTGCCTCCAAGGCTTCGTTCGAGAAATCTACGGTGCCACGGTAGTGAGCACTCAGCACGAAGAAACGGATGGTCATGGGCGAGTAGGCCTTCTTCAGCAATGGGTGATTGCCGGTGAAGAACTGCTCGAGTGTGATGAAATTGTTATACGACTTACCCATCTTCTGTCCGTTGATGGTCAGCATGTTGTTATGCATCCAGTATTTTACAGCGGGGTGACCCATTGAGGCCTGTGCCTGTGCAATCTCACATTCGTGGTGTGGGAATACCAGGTCCATTCCACCACCATGGATATCGAACTCCTCGCCGAGGTACTTGCGACCCATAGCTGTGCACTCGCAGTGCCAACCGGGGAATCCGTCACTCCAAGGACTTGGCCAGCGCATGATGTGCTCGGGCTGAGCCTTCTTCCACAGGGCAAAGTCGGCCTGATTGCGTTTCTCGCCTACACCATCGAGCTCACGACTGGCATCCTTTACGTTCTCAAGTGAACGACCTGACAGGATACCATACTGGAACTTCTTGTTGTAAGCTTCGATATCAAAGTAGATAGAGCCGTTGCTCTCGTAAGCAAAGCCATTGTCGATAATCTGCTGAACCAGCTGTTGCTGTTCGATGATATGACCAGTGGCATGGGGCTCGATAGAGGGGCGCAGCACATTCAGTGCATCCATAGCCGCATGATAGCGGTTGGTGTAGTACTGGGCAATCTCCATAGGCTCCAATTGCTCCAGGCGGGCTTTTTTAGCAATCTTATCCTCACCCTCGTCGGCATCGTGCTCCAAGTGACCTACGTCGGTAATATTACGTACATAACGTACTTTATAACCCAGATGCTTCAGATAACGGAACACCAGGTCGAAAGTAATCGCAGGACGGGCGTGTCCCAGATGGGGATCGCCATACACGGTAGGTCCACAAACATACATACCCACGTTGGGGGCGTGAAGGGGCTCGAAACGCTCCTTCTGTCGTGTCAAAGTATTGTAAATTACTAACTTAGATTCCATAATGCTCTTAAATTTTGGGTGCAAAGGTACAATTTTTTTAGCACGAATTACGCGAATTAACACGAAAAATTTTACATCAACATAAAAAAATCGTGAAATTCGCGTAATTCGTGCCTAAAACATCAGACAGAGCGCTTGGCTTGCTCTTGTGCGTCAATAACGCGGTCGCACCACTGGTCGAATTCTGGGTCCTCTATCTGCAGTTCGGGATGTGCCAGGATGTACTGTACGCAACGGCGTACACCTTCGTCGAAACGGGTTGTGGCCTGGAATCCTGGTACGGCGCGCTTCAGTTTGGCGCAGTCGAACATTACCGTTACACTCTTGTCGCCCAGCAGATTACCTGTAAAATCCCACTCCTTGGGCGATGTGGTAGCCAGGAATTCCGAGGCAACGTAGTACGGACGGAATTCTACACCTAATGCATTGGCCACGCACTGGTAAATCTGATTCCACGACAGCTGCTCGTCGCTCATAATCTGGAAGGCCTCGCCAATAGCCTTGGGATTGCCCAACAGACCGATGAAACCACGGGCAAAGTCCTCGTTCCAGGTTACAGTCCAAAGCGATGAACCGTCGCCGTTCACAAGCACCTGCTTGCCTTGCAGCATACGCTTGAGTACCTGCCACGAACCCTTAGGTCCATGTACACTAACAGGCACACTGCGCTCGCAGTAGGTATGCGAGGGGCGTACGATGGTAATAGGAAAACCGTTTTCACGATACTCCTTCAGCAGCAGTTCTTCGCAGGCAATCTTGTTTCGCGAGTACTCCCAGTAGGGGTTGGCCAGTGTGGTACCCTCGGTAATCACATGGTTGGCGGCGGGCTTGTTATAGGCTGATGCCGACGAGATGTAAACATACTGACGGGTGCGGCCTTTAAATAAACGCACGTCGCGTTCAACCTGAGAAGGCAGGAAACCGATAAACTCACATACGGTATCGAAGGTTTTCTTGCCAAGCAGTTCGAGCACCTTCGGCTCGTCGTCGATATCGGCAATAATCTGTGTAACCCCTTCTGGCACCTCGTTTTTGCGATTGCCACGATTCAGCAGCCACAGGTCGTGCCCTGCAGCTGCTAATTGGCGGGTGATGGCCGAGCTAATAGTACCCGTGCCACCTATCATTAATATCTTCATCCGCGTGCCATCTTATAGATTGCTTCCATGTCCTCGGCCTTCAGCACTTTCAGGTTACCGCAGGTAATGGTGTTGTTACGACTGCATTTGCGCACCATCTCCTTGATTTCCTCGTCGGTGATGTCCTTGCCAATCAGTTCCTTGATGTTGATAGGCATACCGATGGCGTGATAGAAACGCTCCATGGCCTGGACTCCCTTTTCGGCAGTGCCTTCGGGATCGGTAAAGTCGTTGGGTACATCCATCACGTTAACGGCAAAGCGTACAAATCTACTAAGATTCTCGTGCATGGTATAGCGGGCCCAACTTGGCCAGATGGCAGCCAGACCGGCACCATGGGTTACATCGAACATGCCACTGAGTTCGTGCTCCAGCTGGTGGGTTGCCCAATCGCCGATAGCACCGCAGCCAGTAAGGTCGTTATGCATCAGCGAACCGCCCCACATAATCTGTGCACGGTAGCGATAGTCCTCTGGATTCTTCAGCACAGGGAATACTGCATTCTTGATACTACGCAGCGCAGCCTCGGCCAGATCGGTAGTAAAGTCCATATCATCGTCCTTGGTAAAGTAACGCTCCATGGTGTGCATCATCATATCGGTAACACCGGCTGCCGTCTGGTAAGGAGGCAATGTCATGGTGCGACGAGGATTCAGGATAGCAAACTTGGGGCGACTCAGATTGTTACTGTAACCCACCTTTACATCGCCGTCCTCGTTGGTAATCACTGAACTTTCGCTCATCTCACTACCTGCAGCAGGAATGGTAAGCACCGCTGCTACGGGCAGCATGGTCTTGGGTTGGGCTTTACCCATGTAGATATCCCATACGTTACCCTCGAAAGGTACACCGTAGCCAATGCACTTAGCCGAGTCGATAACACTACCGCCACCTATGGCCAGAATAAAGTCGATACCCTCCTTGCGGCAGAGTTCGATACCCTGCTGAGCCAACGATAATCGGGGATTGGGCACTACACCTCCCAGCGTAACATACTCAACGCCGCCATCGCTCAGTAAACCACAAATCTTGTCGAGCAGACCAGAGCGTTTGGCACTCTGTCCACCATAATGTACCAGCACCTTTGTGCCGCCATACTTCTTTACCAGCGCAGCTACCTGCTCTTCACTCTGTTCTCCAAACACCACCTCGGTAGGGGCATAGAAATTAAAATCCTTCATATAAATGTTTATCTTTGTGATTTGATGACCAGCACGAAACCACCACGGGGTTGTGTGGCAATTTGCTTAGGTATCTGATTGCCCTTGGTAATTAGCCAATCCTTATTGCCTGCCAGTTGATACTGGGTTGGATCTGCATCAGCAAAGGTCTGCACGCACTTGGCGCCACTGATAAAACTCAGATCTACATCGAGTACCTTCTTATCGTCGGTACCGTTGATACCAGCCACATACCAAGTATTGCCGCTACGGCGGGCCAGTACTACGCTCTCGCCGGGATACCCACTCACGTATCGGGTCTCATCCCATGTGGTGGGCAGTTTTCCGAAGAAATCCTGTACCTGCTGAGGCTGCACCAGATAGCTCTCGGGCTTATCGGCCAGATGCTGCAGGGCACTCTCGTACAGTACGGTCAGAGCCAGTTCGTGGGCATCGCTGGTAATGTGTGTATGCTGCGAATCGCTGAAGGTACATGGGGTGTAGTCCATCGGACCGATGATGTTACGGGTAAAAGGCAGCGTGGTGTTATGACTGGCTGCTACGTTGGTAAATGTAGGCACGTTGTTGTACCACTCGGCACCATACACACCCTCGGTCGACATGAGGTTGGGGTAGGTGCGCTGCCATCCACGAGGCACGGTGGCACCATGGAAGTTTACCAGTAGATGATGCTTGGCGGCACACTCCAGCAGGTCGATGCAGTATGTCATATCGCGCTGACAGTCGCCTGAGAAGAAGTCGATCTTTACACCAGCTATGCCAATCTTCTCGCACCAGGCAAACTCCTTTTCGCGGTCTTCGGGCTTGTTCAGGCGGAACTTTGGTGTGGGGGCACCATCAATCCAACCTACTGATGAGTTATACCAAATCATGGGCTTAACACCCTTCGAGTTGGCATAAGCCACGGCTTCCTCGATAGTCTTGCCATCTTTCATCTCATCCCACTCGGCATCAATCAGCACGTAAGGCAGTTTCAGGGTAACGGCCATATCCACGTATTTCTTAATAATGTTGTAGTCGTTCGAACCATGGTTGTATGCCCAGTAAATCCACGATACAACACCGGGTTTAATCCAGCTGGTATCGCTTAGTTTGCATGGCTCGCTCACGTCGGTTACCAAGGTACTCTGAATCAGGTCCTGCATACCGCCGATGATAGCAATACGCCAGGGTGAATGCCACTTGCCTTTGAGTTTTACCTCGTTTACATCGGGTGTTACGCGTAGCAGGTCGCCATCGGTATAGAGGCATGCTGCAGCCTGGTTACGCTCAATGTTAGCCTCGGAGAGCAGCATGAATACACCCTCCTGTGGCTCAACTAGAGTAGGGAATCCCCAGCGCAGGTTGTAACCCTCGTCGGATTTTACCACGCCAGCCATACGGCCGATAGGCTTAATCTTGCCCGTGGTGCTCATGGGGTAGAATCCCTCATAGCTGTCGGTCCACTGCAGCATCCAGCGTTTGGTGCCTTCGGGAATCATGTAAGCTGTTTTCTCCTTGGGCAGCTTGCCTTTCAAACCACTCAGTTCGTAGCGGAAGGCAGCACCGTCGTTATACAGGCGTAGTACCAACTGCAAGTTGCCGCTCAACTTGGCCACATACTCGTTGGCCTCGTTGGTGCAGGTAGATTTCTTGCCGGCCAGCATCTGGTAGTTAGCTGTTACCTTGCCAATGGGCTTAAATTTCAGCCGATTGCTTTTGATGCCCTCGTAGCCCAGCACGGGTATATTGAGCACCTCTTGTTCCTGATAGTTAACACTGATGCCCTGGCCGCTGTTGGTTACAGTAAGCTTGCCATTGGGCGATACGGGCTGCTGAGCCGACAGGCTGAGCGCTCCGAAACATGTAGTTATTAAAAATAAAAACTTTTTCTTCATGGGAATTATAAATGTTTCTTGAGATGAATTCGATAACCGTAGGCTGTTACCACGAGGAAACAGATGAGTGGCAGTACGAACGAGATGTTGGTGGCTGGCATACCCATCAACGTGCCCTCGTCGATAATCATAGCCTGCAATGGGGGCAGTACCGAACCGCCTAAGATGGCCATGATAAGACCTGCTGCACCGAACTTGGCATCGTCGCCCAGTCCGTCGAGTGCAATACCATAGATGGTGGGGAACATGAGCGACATGCAACCGCTAACGCATACCAGACAGTACACGCCCAAACGATCCTGGAAACCGATAACGCCCAGTGTAAATACCATGGCTAGTACACCAAAGATGGCCAGCAGCATGGCAGGCTTTACGTATTTCATCAAGAAGGTGGCGATGAAACGCGAGCAGATGAAGAACAGCATGGCAAAGATGTTGAATCGCTGCGACAGAACTTCGGCAGCCTGCTCGTCCATACCCTCGGCCATGAATACGCGCGTACCATATTGTATAATAAAAGTCCAGCACATAATCTGCGCACCTACATAGAAGAACTGGGCAATTACACCCTCGCGGTAGTATTTGAGTGCAAAAATGCGCTTGATGGTTACCAGGAAGTGGATGTCGTGGTTGGCATCGCCGATTTTTGGCATCTTGGTAAAGCGCATCAGTAGCAGCATACATACAATCACCAAACCTATAATCAGGTAGGGCGAAATCAGTACACTCAGGTCGGCATCTTTCAGAGCCTCAAACTCTGTGTCGCTCAGCAGGGCACGCTCGTCGCTGCTCATGGGGTTGAGCTTGGCCTGAATAAAGTTCATGGCCACAAACATACCGATGATAGAGCCGCAGGGGTTAAAGCACTGTGCCATATTCAGGCGACGGGTTGCTGTTTCGGCTGGGCCCATGGTTAGAATGTAAGGGTTACACGATGTTTCGAGGAACGAGAGTCCGCACGTCATGATAAAGTAGGCGATGAGGAAACAGCCGTAGATACCGATGGCCTTGGCGGGGAAAAACAGCAGGGCACCGGTAGCATAGAGCCCGAGCCCCATCAGCACGCCCGCCTTGTACGAGAACTTACGGATAAAGATGGCCGCAGGGAACGCCATGCAGAAGTAACCGCCATAGAACGCTACCTGCACCAGCGTACCATCGGTTACGCTCATGCGGAAGATTTTAGAGAATGCTTTCACCATGGGGTTGGTGATATCGTTGGCAAAGCCCCAGAGTGCAAAGCAGAAGGTTACGAGTATAAAGGGGATGAGGTAGTTAACCCCATTCTTGACTATCAGAGATTGTTGTTGCTTTTCCATTTTTCTTTGCAGGTTTTTAGAAGTGAACTAAGATGCGGAATACCTTGCCAGGTGCCTCGCTCCACTGCTGCATGGCCTCGGAAGCCTGCTCGGGTGCTACGTCGGCACTGATCAGACGGTCAACCGGACATGTGCCACGCTCCAGGTAGTGAATCACAGCGCGGAAATCCTGTGGCTGGGCATTACGCGAACCACGAATGTCGAGTTCCTTCTGTACAAAGAACTTGGTTTGGAACGATACGTCGGTCTTGGCATAGCCGATGCAAACCACGCGACCTGTGAAGGCCACCTCGTTTACAGCCATCTGATAGGTAGGTGCGCTACCAACAGCCTCGATAATCACGTCGGGACCGAAACCCTCGGTCAGCTCCAGCAATTGGGCATGTACATCCTCGGTTTTGGTGTTGATGGCATAGGTGGCACCCATCTCCTTGGCCAGTGCCAGCTTCTCGTCGTCAATATCGGCAGCAATCACGGTAGCACCGCGCAGGGCCGAACGTACGAGGGCCCCCATACCAACCATGCCACAACCAATCACCACTACGGTGTCGATATCGGTTACCCGTGCACGGTTCACAGCGTGGAAACCAACGCTCATAGGCTCGATGAGGGCGCAGGTGCGGGAATCGAGATTGCCAGCGGGAATCACCTTTTCCCAAGACAGAGCGATGAACTCGCGCATGGCACCGTTACGCTGTACCCCCAATGTCTCGTTATGCTGGCAGGCGTTTACGCGTTGGTTACGGCACGAGGCGCACTTACCGCAGTTTGTGTAGGGATTGCAGGTTACCACCATGCCGGGCTTCAGGTGCTCGGGCACGTCGGCACCCACCTTTTCAATTACGGCACCCACCTCGTGGCCTGGTATAACAGGCATTTTTACCATGGGGTTCTTACCCAGCCATGTGCTCAGGTCGGAACCACAAAAACCTACATACTTGAGGCGCAACAGCACCTCGTTGGGCTTCATTTCCTGCTCAGGAATATTTACTATTTCCATCTGGCGCTCGCCAGGAATCTGTATTGCTTTCATTTTACTTTGAACTTTGATTTTTGAACTTTTTTATTCGCTCATGTTTTTGATGTAGGGGAGTTCGGGTAGCTCACCGAAGCCGAAAAACTGCTTGGCGTTCTGGCCTAGGAACATACACTTCTCGTTGGCGGTCAGCTCGGACGATTTCTCTACAAAGTCGTAACTCATCTTGTAGGTGATGGCGGTGATGGTGCGGGGATAATCGCTACCCCACATCAACTTGTCCATACCCACCTCGTCGGCAGCCTGCTTAATGGCACGGATGGCTGATGGGAAGGGGTAGAACTCGTCGTTAAACAGCCAGGTAATACCGCCGCTTTCCACGTACACGTTCTCGTGGCGCGCCAGGCGAATCTGACTCATCCACCCCTCGCGTGTTACCATGCCGAAATGGCCGATGGCTATTTTCAGGTTGGGGCACTCCTGTAGCAACTCTTCCATCTGTCCTACCTGTGTGTCGCCGTCCTGCAACTCGATGCCTAATATCTTACCCTGCTTCTCCATCAACTGCAACAACTGCAACATTGCATCAGTAAGGAACTGCTGGGGCAGTCGGGCAGCGGGTATCTTGATGCCTTTAAAGGCCTCTACCACGCCTGGAGCGTTCTGCATAAAGTCGGGATTGCGGTAATCCAGCATACCGAAGGTGAAAAAACGGTTGGGGTAGCGGCTCTCTACCTGTAGCAGGTAGCTATTTTGTATGCCGTCGATAAACTCCTGCGTAACCACGGCGGCTGCCACCTGGGCGTAGTCCATGTTACTCAGAAAGCGCTCGGCCGTATTCTGTCCGTCGGTCATAAATGGCGGCAGCATCTGTCGCTCCTCGCCGAAAAACAGCGAGCGACTGCGGTTGGGCTCTAACTGGCAGATACGCTGGTTGTTAACCACCGTGTCCTGATTCAGCCACAGATGACTGTGGGCATCAATTATGAGTTTTTCCATCTTACAAACATTTGGTCGCCGATAATCTCCTGTACCTTCTTTACCAGCTGCTCATCCATAGGTTCGTTAACGTACTGTATGTTCTTGAGTACATTCTTGGGGTTGGCGCTGCTGAATAGGGTAGTGGCGATGCGTGGATTAAGACTGGTTGAGAACTGGATGGCCAGTTTGTCGATAGGATAGCCCTGTTCCTCGCAGTACTTGGCAGCCTTGGCACAAGCCTCCTGCAGATCCTTGCTGGCCGGGTGCCATGCGGGGGCGCCACGTTGCGACAGCAGGCCCATTGAGAATGGCGAGGCATTGATAACACCTACGTTGTGCTGTTCAAAAAATCCCAGGTAATCGGCCAGCAGTGTGTCGTTCAGCGAGTAGTGGCAGAAGTTCAGGATGCTTTCTACCGTACCCTCGGGGGCATGCTCTACCACCCACTTCAGGTTTTCTGGCTGCAGGTCGGTAATACCCACGTGCTTTACAATACCCTTTTCGCGAAGTTCTACCAGGGCAGGCAGGGTCTCGTCAACAATCAGTTGCAGGCCGCCTTCCATGTCACCCTGGAACTCAATGTCGTGTACATTAATCAGGTCGATGTAATCCACGTTCAGGCGTTCCATACTCTCGTACACACTCTCCTGAGCGCGCTTGGCGCTGTAGTCCCAGGTGTTCACGCCGTTATGTCCGTAGCGGCCCACTTTGGTAGATATGAAATACTTACTGTGTGGAATCTCCTTCAGCGCCTTGCCCAGTACGGTTTCGGCCTTCAGGTGACCATAGTAGGGCGACACGTCGATAAAGTTGATACCATTGTCAACGGCTGTGTGTACAGCCTCTATTCCCTCTTCTTCGCGGATGCTATGGAACACGCCGCCCAGCGATGAGGCACCGAAACCTAAGTTTGATACCTTCATGCCTGTTTTTCCGATTTCGTTGTAAATCATATTTATTGATATAAGTTAGTTCTGATATGCTTGGTTAGTCATCTCTACGGCTACGGTTTCCTGGCAGAAACGTGCCATGGGATAGTATTCCAGTCCGCCGTACGGACCTTGGTCGCCCCACGAGTTCTTCATGATAAAGTAGCGCTCGCCATCCTCGTCGTGGGCCAGTCCTACGATGGCCATGGCGTGGTTCTCGTCTTCCCAGCACACTCCGTGGTGGTTACGCACGGCACGCTCGGTCTTAGCCAACAGCGAGTCCATCGGTATGTTCAGATAGCGCTCGTGGGTCCAGTTGTCGGGCACCTCCAGCTCGGCCTCCTCGTTATAGGGCTGATGGCTGTTGCTGGTCAGGGCAATGTACTCGCCAGGCTTGCACACGCTGCGGGCAAACTCCTGCGGGGTGTACTGTGCGCCCAGCATAAACACCCACTTTGGGGCAGGCGTTGTTATCTTGCGCATGGCGTCGTAGCCGCAGATGCCGTATTTCTCAATCATGCTGATAAGGGTGGTGGGCTCGCCGCGCTTGGTGGCGGGACAGGCCTTCTCCTGCTCAATCATCTTCTCGATATAGTAGGGTGACAAGTTTACCGAGTCGCCCCAGCTCAGGTGCTCGGTCTCAATGGCGGCCAGCATGGCGTAAATCCAGCATGTCTGGCTTTCGCCCTGGTCCTTTACGGGTGTCATGCGGTTCAGTACCTCGTTGGTAAAATGCTTGCCCTCGGGGGTATAAACACTTTGCTGGTGGGCACAACTTCCCATCAGTATAGCCAAAACAACTGCACATGCCATCACGGTTTTAAGTTTCATGCTGCAAAGATAATATATTTTGGAGCGAATTCAGCGAATTAATATGAAAAATATATGGCCGAACGAAAAAAAATCGATAAAATCCATAATACGTGCCGAAAAAGTAGTATCTTTGCAGCCCAATTCAATTAAGTATGCATATCGCAGTAGCAGGAAATATAGGTAGTGGCAAGTCTACGCTCACCAAGCTCCTGGCCAAACACTATGGCTGGGAACCGAGGTTTGAGGCCGTAGAGCATAACCCGTATCTCGAGGATTACTACCGCGATATTCACCGTTGGTCGTTTAATATGGAGGTGTATTTTCTGAAGGAACGCTTCCGCGATCTGATTACGATTGCTCAGGCTGATCACACTATTATTCAGGACCGTACCATCTACGAGGGTGTGTATGTGTTTATGGAGAATAACCGCGATATGGGTAACCTGAGCGAGCGCGACTACGAGACTTACATGGAACTGTTTGAGCAGATGATGACGGTGATGAAAGTACCCGACCTGATGATTTATCTGCGTGCTTCGGTGCCCCATTTGGTAAGCAATATCCAGAAGCGTGGCCGCGACTACGAACAGAGCATACAGCTGGAGTATCTGCAGAACCTGAATCGTCGTTACGACGACTTTATCAAGAACAAATACCCCGGTCGTGTGATTACTATCGAGAAAGATAATCTCGACTTCCTTAACATTCCTAAGGACCTCTCTGGCATCATCGACAAAATCGATGCAACTCTCTTTGGACTGTTTTAATGTTTAATGTTTAATCTTTAATGTAAAGATAGTATGCATATTGCAGTAGCAGGAAACATTGGTAGTGGCAAGACCACGCTTACTAAGTTGTTGGCACATCGTTACAACTGGATTCCCCGTTTCGAGCCAGTTGATAATAACCCGTATCTGGCTGATTTCTATGCCGATATGCCTCGTTGGTCGTTTAATCTTCAGATTTACTTCCTGAACAAGCGTTTCAAGGAGGTGGTTGAGATTTCGCAGAGTAAGGATACCCTGATTCAGGATCGTACCATTTTCGAGGATGCACGCATTTTTGCGCCCAACCTGCACGATCAGGGAATGATGAGCGATCGCGACTTTGCTAACTATACCGACCTGTTCGACCTGATGATGTCGCTCGTGAAACTGCCCGACCTGATGATTTATATCCGTTCGAGCATACCTACGCTGGTTGAGCAGATTGCCAAGCGCGGACGTGAGTACGAGCAGACCATGCGCCTGGATTACCTGCAGGGATTGGAGAAACGTTACGAGGACTGGATTGCTACCTACAAAGGTCCGCTGATTATTGTAAATGGCGATACCTGTAAGTTTGGCGACCGCCCAGAGGATTTCCAGAAGGTTTGCGAACTCATCGATCAGAAGCTGTATGGTCTCTTCCCCATGGAGTAAAGTTTAAAATTCAATGTTCAAAGTTCAAAGATAAATGATACAGGATTACGAAATAATGGCACCTGTGGGCTCGCGCGAGAGCCTTGCAGCTGCAATACAGGCTGGTGCCGACAGTATTTACTTCGGCATCGAGAAGTTGAACATGCGTGCCCATTCGGCAACTACTTTTACCATCGACGATCTGCGCGAGATTGCCCAGACCTGCGATGAACATGGCATTAAGAGCTACCTTACAGTCAATACCATCATCTATGGCGAGGATATCCCCTTGATGCACGAGATTATCGATGCCGCCAAGCAGGCTGGCATTTCGGCCGTGATAGCCAGCGATGTGGCTGTAATGACTTACTGTCGCAAGGTAGGTCAGGAGGTTCACCTCTCAACCCAGCTCAACATCTCTAATATCGAGGCTCTGAAGTTCTACGCCCAGTTTGCCGATGTGGTAGTGCTGGCCCGCGAGCTGAACATGGACCAGGTGGCCGAGATTTTCCGTCAGGTCGAGGAGCAGCACATCTGCGGTCCCAGTGGCCAGCAGATACGTATCGAAATGTTCTGTCACGGCGCCCTGTGCATGGCTATCAGCGGTAAGTGCTACATGAGTCTGCATGCCGCCAACCGCAGTGCCAACCGCGGCGAGTGCATTCAGATTTGCCGCCGTTCGTACACCGCTACCGACAACGAGACTGGCTACCAGCTGGATATCGACAATAAGTATATTATGAGTCCGAAGGACCTGAAGACCGTGCGCTTTATCGATCGCATGATGAAGAGCGGTGTGCGCGTGTTTAAGATAGAGGGCCGTGCCCGTGGTCCCGAATATGTTTACACCGTGGTTACAGCCTACAAGGAGGCTATTCAGGCTGTGCTGGATGGTACTTTTACCGAGGAGAAGAAGGACGAGTGGGATGCCCGTCTGGCTACCGTTTTTAACCGCGGTTTCTGGGATGGCTACTATCAGGGCCAGACCATGGGCGAGTGGAACAAACACTACGGCAGCAACGCCACCGAGCGCAAGGTTTACATTGGTAAGGGCGTGAAATACTTCTCGAACCTGGGTGTGGCCGAGTTTACGGTTGAGGCAAACACCTTTAAGGTAGGCGACAAGATGCTGATTACCGGTCCTACCACCGGTGTGATGTATGTAACGGCCGAAGAGATTCACGGCGATAACGGTCCGGTTGAGGTAGCCGAGAAGGGCACCCGCGTATCGATAGCCGTAACAGGCAAGGTACGCCAGAGCGATAAGCTGTTTAAACTCGAACAGGTTGAACCTGCTGAATAATAATAAATTAGGGGCGCATCACTGCGCCCCTAACTTTTCTAACTTACTAACCAATTACTAATCATTATACTAACAAAAACTATAAATGTATGAAAAAACTAACTCATTACCATTATTTACTTGAACTATTGATCACTTTTTCTGGTGCAAAGGTATGTCGAAAGGTTGAACTATACAAATCTCTTCAACCAAATGGGCTTATTTTTCAGCCAATCGCTCGATTTATATTTTCTTAAGAAGCCCGAAAACCAAAAAGTTTACAGAAACGTTTGGATGTTTCCGGAAAAAATACTATCTTTGCCACCGCAGAAACCTCTTAAAACTATATTGTTGATACTGTTATGGATACGAAACATCGGATGCTCACGGTCATCCTAACCCTATGCTTTAGTATGGTACCCCTCTTGATGGCGGCACAGGACGAGACTATTGTGTTTACGCCTCAGTGGACGGCGCAGGCGCAGTTTGCCGGCTATTATGTGGCCGAGGCCAAGGGCTTTTACCGCGATGCTGGTGTAAAGGTGCGTATAGAGCACCCCACGGCCACACAGCCCGCTATGGCCCGATTGCAGCAGAACCAGTGTCAGGCCACCACACTGCAATTGTGCCAGGCCTTAGAGGTGGTTGATGGCGGCATACCATTGGTAAACATTCTGCAAACATCCATGAACAACGCCATGGTGATTGTATCGGCCCGTAACGAGGACCCGCTCAAGCAAAAGGGCGCCCGTGTGGGTATTTGGAGTGTGGGTTTCGGTCAGCTGGCCATCTGCATGAGTATCATGGACCACCTGAACTACGAGTTTGTGCGTTTTGCCCAGAACGTAAATCTGTTTGTGGCGGGGGCACTCGATGCCACACTGGCCATGAGCTACAACGAGTACTACCAGCTGGTGCAGGCAGGTATCACCATAACCGATAAGAACGTGTATCGCTTTTGCGACCATGGCTATAATGTGCAGGAGGATGGCGTGTACATGACGCGCAGCTACTACGAGAAGCACCGCGACAAGGCCATACGCTTTGCCCAGGCCAGTAAGAAGGGGTGGGAGTATGCGGCCAAACATCCCAACGAAACGCTTGATATCGTGATGAAGTATGTGGACAGGGAGAAGATAGGCACCAACCGTGTGATGCAGCAGCTGATGCTGAAGGAAGTGTTGCGATTGCAGGTGGATCGCGAGTCGAAGAAACGCGAGTTCCGTTTGCGCCCCGATATGGTGAAACGCGCCAGCCACCTGATGCTGCAGAACCGCATGCTTGATCGCGAAGTGACATACCAGGAGTTAATAGCTAAATGATAGTGTACAGTTATGAATAAAGTATTAGCATATATACGTCGTAAACTATCCATCAGGGTGAGCTTGTGGGTAGTTATGTTTGCCGCTGTTATCTTTATAGCTGCACTCGGGTTTCTGTTCTATCAGTCGCGCGAGGCGGTGCGCCAGGAGGCCATCCATCGTGCCACTACCATTCTTGATCGTACATCGCTACAGGTCGAGGGTATCCTTAATCGCGTAGAGGTGGCATCGAACATGACGGCATGGCTGGTGCAGCAGCATCCCGGCGAGGCCGACTCGATGTTTGTTTACAGCGCAGGCATGTTGCGTAACAATCCCGAATTCTACTCGTGCTCTATCGCCTTCGAACCTTATCATTTCAAGGAATATGGCCGTTATTTCTCGGCCTACTCTAAGTACGAGGGCGACAGCATCCGTACCCTGCAAGGCGGTAGCGAAAACTATCAGTACTTTTTTATGGACTGGTATCTGATGCCCACACTGCTGGGGCATGCCTGCTGGACCGATCCTTACATGGACCTTGATGCCCCCACTAATACTTACGAGATGGTTACCACCTATTGTCAGGCCATCCAAAACAAGCAGGGCGCGGTAATTGGCGTTATCAACACCAGTCTGTCTATCAACTGGTTGTCGCAAACCATCTCGGCAGTAAAACCCTATCCTAATTCCTATAGTATTATGATAGGTCGTGGTGGCACCTACTTTGTGCATCCCGACAGTACCAAGATTACCCGGCAGACTATTTTTACGCAGACCATGCTTGAGCCCGACACGGCTCTGACAGCCCTGGGTCATGCCATGCAGCGTGGCGAAGAGGGTATGCACCGCATGGTGATAGATGGCAAGGATAGCTACGTGTTCTACAAGCCGTTGGGCAAAACGGGCTGCTCTATGGCCATTGTGTGTCCCGAGAGCGATATTTTTGGCGGCTTTAACCGCCTGCGCCACACCGTGATGGGCATTGTGTGTGTGGGTCTGTTGGTGATGTTGTGTGTATTCATTAATGTTATCACGCGCGAACTGAAGCCCTTGCGCCGCCTGGCTCGCGAGGCCGAAACCATTGCCTCGGGTCAGTTCGATGCCGAGCTGCCTAACTTCGAGCGTACCGACGAGATCGGTCAGCTCAGTCACTCGTTTGGCAACATGCAGCAGTCGTTGGTAAAGTATATCGACGAGTTGAAGCTTGCCACTGCCCAGAAAGCCTCTATCGAGAGTGAACTCAACGTGGCCAGCAACATACAGATGAGCATGCTGCCCAGTGTGTTCCCCAACCGCGAGGGACTGGATATGCATGCCTCGATGACGCCCGCCAAGGAAGTTGGTGGCGACCTTTACGGCTATCTGCTCAAGGGCGATAACCTGTACTTCTGCGTGGGCGATGTGAGTGGTAAGGGTGTGCCAGCCTCGCTGTTTATGGCGCAGGTAACCCGTCTGTTCCGTACGTTGGCCAACCAGCAGATGACACCTGCCGACATCTGTACTCACATGAACGAGGCCCTTTCGGGCGACGAGAACCCCACCAACATGTTTGTAACTATGTTTGTGGGCATGGTTAATCTGCAGTCGGGCCACCTCAAGTTCTGCAATGCCGGTCATAATCCGCCTGTGATAGGTGGTGGCGAGCACCATGGCGAGTTCCTGCAGATGCTGCCCAACTTCCCCATCGGTGTGCTGCCGGGTTTGGAGTTTCAGGGCGAGGAGATTGACACCATCAAGGGCCGTGCGCTGTTCCTTTATACCGACGGACTGAACGAGGCCGAGAATCGCGAGCACGAGCAGTTTGGCGACGACCAGCTGCTGTCCATCCTACGCAACACGCACTTCGAGAGTGCCCAGCAGGTAATAGAAACCCTTTATAACGAGGTTCAGCACCACCGCGATGGTGCCGACCCGAACGACGACCTGACTATGATGTGCCTGCGCATGCAGTAAAGTTTAAGTGAATCTTGATTGATATGAGAAATTGGCGAGGTTGAGTGTTAAATTACACTAATCGTCGATTTCTCCTTTTTTCTTGTCTATTTCTTCCTGATTTTCAGTACCTTTGCACTCCAAAAGGAAAAATTAAACGGGCTGAACATGATAGGATAACAACACAGAAAAATCCTGCGTAAGGAATACGGCTATATCATTATCGATACCGCCCCTGTGGGTTTTGTTACCGACACGCTGCAGATAGCCCGCTACGCCCACGTAAGCTGCTATGTGTGCCGTGCCGACTATACGCACAAAACCGATATTAAGATTGTAAACACGCTGGCAGCCGAACAAAAGCTGCCCAAGCCCTGCATGGTGCTTAACGGCATCGACATGTCGAAGCGCAAGCACGGCTACTACTATGGCTACGGCTTTTATGGTCGCTACGGGCGTTATGCCTACTCGCACTACGGAAATAATAACGATAAAAGTATAAAGAGATGATTATTGCAGTTGATTTCGACGGTACCATCGTTGAGAACCGTTACCCTTACATTGGCAACGAGAAACCCTTTGCCATCGAGACCCTTAAGTTGCTTGCCCGCGACCACCATCAGTTAATACTATGGACCTGTCGCGAGGGCCGTTTGCTCCAGGAGGCCGTAGAGTGGTGCCGCCAGCGCGGTTTGGAGTTCTATGCTGTTAACTGTAACTACCCCGAGGAAACGCCCGCCGGCAATCCCACCTACTCGCGCAAACTGAATGTAGATGTGTTTATCGACGATAGCGGCCTGTGCCCATTGCCCGATTGGGGTACCATCTACCAGATGATAACCCATCGCCCCGCCCTGCTCCAGTCGCAAAGCCATTGCTTTCACAACTGTCGCGCCTTAAGGTAGGGTTATATATTTTAAAGTACAGCCTCGAATACATTTATTGGGGGCTGTTTTTTTGTGCACTTTGCAGTGAAACCTAAAGGGAATCGGGGCAAGATTCTGTTTATCAATACGTAACAAAAATGGGGGCAAAATATTAACCATATTTAATACGGGAGATGTTTGGTGGGATAGGGGAAATTTAGTAACTTTGCAGGCAAATTATAAACGCTATGACAATAAACGAAATACAAGACGAGATTATCGACGAGTTCAGTGGTTTCGACGACTGGATGGATAAGTATCAGCTACTCATCGACTTAGGTAATGAGCAGGAGCCGCTGGACGATAAGTATAAAACAGAACAGAACCTGATTGACGGCTGTCAGAGTCGTGTATGGTTGCAGGCCGACCTGGTGGATGGTAACATTCACTTCAGCGCTGAGAGCGATGCCTTGATTGTAAAGGGTATCGTGGCCCTGTTGATACGCGTGCTGAGCGACCATACGCCACAGGAGATTCTGGATGCCGACCTGTATTTTATTGAGCAGATAGGACTGAAAGAGCATCTGTCGCCTACCCGCAGCAACGGACTGCTGGCTATGGTTAAGCAGATAAAGATGTACGCATTGGCGTTTAACGAGACATTGAAGAATTAATGATAAATAATTAGAAACCTCATGATACAAACTGTAAAGAAGCGCGATGGGCGCATAGTGGGATTTAACGAACAGAAAGTGATGGCCGCCATACGTAAGGCCATGTTACATACTGACAAAGGCGAGGACGAGCGACTGCTGTACCAGATTACCGACCGTATTGCCCAGCGTGGCGAGAGTCAGATGACGGTAGAGGAGATTCAGGACCTGGTGGAGATGGAGCTGATGAAGTCGAGTCGTAAGGACGTGGCTCAGAAGTACATTGCCTACCGTAACCAGCGCTCGATTGCCCGTAAGGCCAAGACACGCGAGGTGTTCCTGGATATCGTGAATATTAAGAATAACGATGTGACGCGCGAAAACGCCAACATGAACGCCGATACACCTGCGGGCATGATGATGAAGTTTGCCAGCGAAACAACCAAGCCATTCGTAGACGATTATCTGCTGAGCGAGGAGAGTCGCAATGCCGTTGAGCATAACTATCTGCACATTCACGATAAGGATTACTATCCTACCAAGAGTCTTACCTGCGTGCAGCACCCATTGGACAACATCCTGCAGAACGGTTTTACTGCCGGACATGGTGCCTCGCGTGCTGCCAAGCGTATCGAGACGGCCAGCGTACTGGCTTGTATCTCGTTGGAGTGCGCTCAGAACGAGATGCACGGCGGACAGGCTATTCCAGCCTTCGACTTTTATCTGGCACCATTCGTGCGCCTGAGCTATATCGAGGAACTGAAAGCACTCGAAGACCTGTATGGTGAGAGCTTACAGGACTTGTACGATGAGCCTTTGATGGACTATCTGAAGGCCCCTCTGGATGGCTTGGAGGGTAGAGATCGTGCCCGTCAGCATGCCATCAACAAAACGGTGGCCCGTGTACATCAGGCTATGGAGGCATTTATCCACAATATGAACACAATCCACTCGCGTGGTGGTAACCAGGTGGTGTTCTCGAGTATCAACTACGGTACCGACACCAGTGCCGAGGGCCGTTGCGTGATGCGCGAGATACTTCTGAGTACCTACGAGGGCGTGGGTAACGGCGAAACAGCCATCTTCCCCATTCAGATTTGGAAAAAGAAGCGCGGCGTGAACTACCTGCCCGAGGATCGCAACTTCGATCTGTATCAGTTGGCATGTAAGGTAACAGCCCGTCGATTCTTCCCTAACTTCTTGAACCTGGATGCCAGCTTTAACCAGGACAGCGAGTGGCGTGCCGACGATCCTAAGCGCTTTGTGCACGAGGTGGCTACGATGGGATGCCGCACACGTGTGTTCGAGAACCGATTCGGACCCAAGACCAGTATCGGTCGTGGTAACCTGAGCTTCTCAACCATCAACATCGTAAAGCTGGCCCTGGAGTGCCGCGAGGAGCAGGACGAGCAGAAGCGTATCGACATGTTCTTTGCCAAGCTGGATCAGATGCTGGAGATTACCGCCAAGCAGCTTGACGACCGATTCCAGTTCCAGAAGACCGCCTTTGCCAAGCAGTTCCCCCTGCTGATGCAGTGCCTGTGGATTGGCGCCGACAAGCTGAAGCCTATGGACAGCATTGAAAGCGTGATTAACCAGGGTACACTGGGTATTGGCTTTATCGGATTGGCAGAGTGCTTGGTAGCCCTGATAGGTAAGCACCACGGCGAGAGCGAAGAGGCACAGGCACTGGGTGTGAAGATTGTTACTTACATGCGCGACCGTGCTAATGAGTTCTGCGAGCGCTACCACCACAACTACTCGGTACTGGCCACACCAGCCGAGGGGTTGAGCGGAAAGTTTACCAAGAAGGACCGTAAGGAGTTTGGTGTCGTGCCAGGCGTAACCGATCGCGATTACTATACCAACTCTAACCACGTGCCCGTATATTATAAATGTAGCGCACGCCATAAGGCCGAGATTGAGGCGCCTTACCACGACCTGACTCGTGGAGGTCATATCTTCTACGTTGAGATCGACGGTGATGCTACCCACAACCCACAGGTGATTATGAGCGTGGTGGATATGATGGACCAGCTGAATATGGGTTACGGCAGTGTGAACCACAACCGCAACCGCTGTATGGACTGCGGCTACGAGAATGCCGACGACCATCTGGAGAAGTGTCCTAAGTGCGGCAGCCAGAACATAGATAAGTTGCAGCGTATTACCGGCTATCTGGTAGGTACTACCGATCGTTGGAACAGCGGTAAACTGGCCGAGCTGAACGATCGTGTAACCCACATCGACCACAGCGCACAGGATCAGGAACTCTTTGAGGAATAAAAAGTGATTCGAGTTCTCGATATCATAGAAGATACAATGGTGGACGGGCCGGGGTTCCGGACGTCCATCTATTGTGCTGGATGCAATCATCAGTGCCCAGGCTGCCATAACCCGCAGTCGTGGGCGTTTGATGGTGGCCGCGAGATGACCACACAGCAGCTGATGAAGATTATCGTGGCCGACCCCTTTGCCAACGTAACCTTCTCGGGTGGCGACCCGATGTATCAGGCTGCCGGCTTTGCTGAGTTGGCACGCGCTATACACCAGCAAACCAATAAGGATATCTGGTGCTTTACAGGCTTTACGTTTGAAAGTCTGATACAGGAAGATCAGCGTGAACTGCTCGAGAATATCGATGTGCTGGTTGACGGACCTTTTATCGAGCGACTAAAAGACCCCGACCTGCTGTTCCGTGGCTCATCAAACCAACGCATCATAAACGTGCCCGCATCGCTTTACGAGGGGCACGTTGTATTGTGGAAACCTGATGTTAGCGTTTAGACTTGGCTAACTTCAGTTCGTAATCGTTTATTTTCTTCATGTAGTGTTCGCGGAAATCGCGATAGTGGTAGTAAGGTGCTATATCGGTTGGTATGGGCAGCGTAGCCTCGTTCTCGTTAAGTAGCACTTTAAAGATAATGTCAAGATCGTTCTCGTCCTTACGATAGAACACAAACTGGATGTTGGCTGCCATGGGGAACACCTCGAAGTTAATCCAGCCGTCGATATCCAAACGGTCCAGATCGCGAATCGCGCGGCCGTAGCCATTAAGATCCAACAGGCAGGTTAGCGGCAGAATAATCGTCTCGTGTCCGAAACGTAGCGTGGCACCCGGGTGAGGGCGGATAATACAGCTATCGGCATCCTCGATGATACGCTGCAGCAGGCGGCGCTGGGTAAACGGCTGTTTGCCGCCGTTGTAGGGATTGCTTCCAAAGCTGAGGTACCAGAAGGCATTGGCCTGCAGCCAGTTGTTATACAGCTCATCGGGGGTGTAGATGTCGAACAAACTGAACAGTTCGCGCATCTCGGTGCCTTGAACGCTCGAAGCTATCTTGAAAATAGCCTTGTTAAGCTCGTAGGCGTCCACCTCGTTGTTAAAGTAAACCGAATCGTTAAACATCTTGCCCATGGCTGGCTTGTGAATAGCGTACTTGGCGCAGAAATCGCTATAGACCTGCTGGGTCTTCTTTGAGTAACGCTGCTTGTACAGTACCGAGTCCTGCATGTTCATGTAGTACATATCGTGCTGCGAGGCATCGGTATTAAATATCAGCTTGGGATTGTTCTTGGCCAGCTGCAACAACTCGTGCTGCATCGACAGGATACAACGGATAACCACCGTGCTCTTGGCCTCGACAACTGAGCGACCCTCGAATACCTCAGGAAAACGGTCGTACATGCGCTGGGCTATCTGCTGGTGCTGCACGGCTCCCAAGGGTGTCAGGTCGCCATATCGGCCACTCGCATCGTGGCGCAGGTAGCCGAGTAGTCGCAGAGCCTTCTGCCCCAACTCGGTAAGCTTGCCCAAGCTGTCGGCTTTAAGCAGTACCTGATATGGGTTGTCGTACTCTTCGGCCTTGATGAGGTAACGCGACCCGTGGCGCGAATAGCTACTGATGTAAAACGGCTTCTCGCCCGAAGGCGGAGGTGTTAGTTCGCGTGTTGGCCCCTGGTAAGCATAGTAGTTACTGCCAGCCTTCAGAAAATCGCGTTTCAGTGTTTCGCGAACGTTTTGACCATACACTGAGGCTACCGACAGTGCCCAAAGGGCAAATAATACCACTTTTCTCATAGTTTTTTCTCCTTTTCGGTGCAAATATACAAAAAAATCACTATTTTTGCAAAAAAATAGCGCATAATATGGCAAAAAACTCAAAATGGCAGGATGAATACTGGCTACTGCTCATGCAGTTGTACTTACAAAAACCCACTGGCATAAAGCCCATGTACAGCAAGGCAATGGTTGATTTGAGTCTGGAGTTGCATATCGCACCCCAGCAGCTCTTCAATAAAATGTGTCAGATAGCCAACCTCGAAACTCCGCGCATCGAACATATCTGGGAGGTGTACGGACAGAACCCGCGTAAGCTGAAACGGGCCGTAAACCTGTTGCGCGAAATGTGGGGATTCAACAACGCCCTGGAGTTTTACGAGGGGGTGGAGACAATTGAGAGTTTCGAGAAGGAGTTTAAGCCCATAGCCGATGATACCACGCTAACGCCAATGATGTTGGTGCTGATACTGGATGAGTACTTCCGCTTAACACCCATCACGATGGTGCCTGAGACCCCCGAGGTGCAGGCATTGGCCAAGATGATGAAGCTGAAGCCCCAGGAGGTGGTAGATGTGATGGAGGCTTTCCAGCACTGCGACCCATATCTGAATCGCAAGGACGAGATGAAGGGAAACTTGGTATTGGCCTGTCAGCAGGTATGGCGCCGCTTTGGTAACAGCGAGCCGCAGGAGTTGGCTTCGTATGCCGAACAGCTGAAAGACTACTTTGAACATTGAACATTGAACTTTGAACATTGAGCATTAAGAATACACAGATACAGGAACAGCAGCAACTGCAGAAACTGGGACAGACATTCTCCCAGCAGCAGTTGTTACAATCGTCGCTGATAGAATTGCCAGTGACGCAGCTGATTGACCGTATCAACACCGAAATGAACGATAACCCAGCCCTGGAGAGCGAACAGCCCTACGACGATGATGCGATGGCTGCCGAAGAGGCCGACTTTGGCGGTGGCGGTGATGCCGATGCCAACGAGGATTTTGAGGCTGCCAGCGAACGCGAGGAACGTCAGAGCGCACTCGACGAGGCTCTGAGCGGTATCGGTCGCGATGATGAAGACCTGCCCGTGTACCAAAGTGGCAGTTCGTATGCCGAGGAACGCGAAGAAATGGTGTACGGCGAAACCGAATCGTTCTACGACCAACTGAAAGAGCAGGTGGGCGAACTCGACCTGACTGATAAGGAACGTGATATTCTGGAATATCTGATTGGCTCGCTCGACGACGACGGATTGCTGCGAAAAGACCTCTCGATTGTTAGCGACGAGCTGGCCATCTACCATAACATCGATGCTACTGAAAAAGAGATTGAACATGTACTGCTGATGCTACAGGCTTTCGACCCCGCTGGTATTGGTGCCCGCTCGCTCCAGGAGTGTCTGCTGCTGCAGATTGAGCGTCGCGATCCATCGCGCTTACGCGACTTGATGGAGCGTGTTATCAACCATTATTTTGAGGCGTTCACCCGCAAGCATTGGGATAAGATCCAGACTGACTTGCAGTTGAACGGCATGCAGGCCGAGGCCCTGTTCCGCGAACTGCGCAAGTTGAATCCACGTCCAGGTGCATCGCTTGGCGAAACCGTGGGGCGCAGCATGCAGCAGATAACCCCCGACTTTATTGTGGATACCCAGGATGATGGCACCATCACCTTTACGCTGAACAACGGCGAGGTGCCCGAACTCAAGGTGTCGCAATCGTTTGTTGATTCGATGCAGGAGTATCAGCAGAACAAGGACCACCTGAGTCGTCAGACCAAGGAGGCGCTGTTGTACATCAAAAAAAAGGTGGATGCTGCACAGGGCTTTATCGAGGCCATCAAAGTGCGTCGCCACACACTCACGGTTACCATGCGGGCCATCATCCAGTTACAGCGCCAGTTCTTTCTGGATGGCGACGAGGCCTCGCTGCGACCCATGATTCTGAAAGACGTGGCCGAAAAGGCCGGACTCGATATATCTACCATCTCGCGTGTAAGCAATTCAAAATACGCTCAAACACGTTGGGGCACCTTCCCCTTGCGCCACTTCTTCAGCGACGGCTACGTAACCGAGAGTGGCGAGGAGTTGAGCACCCGACAGATTAAAGCCGCCCTGCGCGACTTGGTGGATGCCGAAGACAAACGTAAGCCACTGAGCGACGACCAGCTGAAAGATCAGCTTGCTGCCAAGGGCTTTCCTATTGCTCGCCGCACCGTGGCCAAGTATCGCGAACAGTTGGGTATTCCTATAGCAAGATTAAGAAAATGAGTAGGGAAAAGAATATCATATTAACGGCAAGGGTGATGAGCATGGTGTTCACACCGTTCTACCTGCCTATCGTGGGGTTGCTGTCGCTCTTCTTTCTGAGCTACCTCAGCTTAATGCCATTGGGCTACAAGCTCCAGGTGTTAACGCTGGTGTATTTCTTTACCATCCTGTTGCCCACGGTGCTTATTCATCTGTATCGTAAGTACAACGGCTGGAACCTGATTGAACTTGGTCATAAGGAGCGTCGTATGGTGCCTTACGTTATCTCTATTCTCTGCTACTTCTTCTGCGTGTACATTATGGACATGCTGCACATACCGCACTTTATGGGCACCATCGTTTCGGCCGCGCTGGCCATTCAGATAGTGTGCGCCTTGGTAAACGTGTGGTGGAAGATTTCAACCCATACCTCGGCTATCGGTGGTGTGGCAGGCGCGCTGTTTGTATTTGGCGAGCTGTTTGCCTTTAATCCCATCTGGTGGCTCTGTCTGGTGTTCATCCTGGCAGGCATGTTAGGCACCAGCCGTATGATATTGCGCCAGCACTCGCTCGCACAGGTGGTGGCTGGGTTCTTGGTAGGCCTTGTGTGCTCCGTACTCGGTCTGCTGTATCTTTAAATGGCAAATTGTAAATAGTAAAATTGTAAATGATATGAAGCCATTAGTAAGTATTATCATGGGCAGCACAAGCGATCTGCCCGTTATGGAAAAAGCGTTTAAGTTGCTCGACGAGATGCAGATACCTTTCGAGGTTAATGCCCTGTCGGCTCACCGCACCCCCGATGCTGTCGAGGAGTTTGCACGTACCGCTAAGGATCGTGGCATTAAGGTGATTATTGCTGGTGCCGGTATGGCTGCTGCCCTGCCTGGTGTGATTGCCGCATCAACCACTCTGCCCGTTATCGGTGTGCCCATCAAGGGTATGCTCGATGGTTTGGATGCCATGCTTTCTATCATCCAGATGCCCCCAGGCATCCCCGTTGCTACAGTAGGTGTTAACGGCGCTCAGAACGCAGCTATCCTGGCTTGCGAGATGATGGCTCTGGCCGATCAGGAGTTGGCACAGCGCTTGGCTGTTTACAAAGGCAATCTGCGTATCAAGATCGAGAAAGCCAATGAGGAACTGGCTGCAATTAAATACCAGTTCAAAACTAACTAATGTTTAATCTTTAATGTTTAATCTTTAATGTACAAAAGAAGACAATCATCCGAAGCCCGTGTTGGCGGTATCGGCATTGGTGGCCAGAATCCCATCCGAATCCAGTCGATGGGAACGGTAGATACCAATAATACCGAGGGCTGTGTGGCCCAAGCCAAACGCATTATCGATGCTGGTGGCGAACTGGTTCGATTTACCACTCAAGGCACTCGTGAGGCAGAGAATATGAAGAACATTTCGGCCCAGTTGAAGGCTGATGGCTACAATACACCGTTGGTTGCCGATGTGCATTTTACCGCGCACACCGCCGATGTGGCTGCCCAGTACTGTGAGAAGGTACGTATCAACCCTGGCAACTACGTTGATCCAGGGCGTACGTTCAAGCATCTGGAGTATACCGACGAGGAGTATGCAGCCGAGCTGCAGAAGATCGAGAAGCAACTGGTGCCTTTCCTGAATATTTGTAAGGAGCATCACACGGCAGTACGTATCGGCGTGAACCACGGTTCATTGTCGGATCGCATCATGAGTCGTTACGGCGACACCCCCGAGGGTATCGTTGAGAGCTGCATGGAGTTTCTGCGTATCTTTAAGCGCGAGAACTTTAACGATGTAGTGATTAGTATCAAGGCCTCTAACACCGTAGTGATGGTAACCACTATGCGCCTACTGGTTAAAACCATGGATAAGGAAGATATGCACTACCCCCTGCACTTGGGTGTTACCGAGGCTGGTGAGGGCGAAGACGGTCGTATCAAGAGTGCCGTTGGTATTGGTGCCCTGCTGACTGAGGGTATCGGTGATACCATCCGTGTATCATTGAGCGAGGAGCCTGAGTGCGAAATCCCTGTGGCTCGCAAGCTGGTAGATATGATTCCTGAGTGTACCGCCCTGCGCGAGAAGGCTGAGGCAAGCATCAAGGACGATACCATCACGCTGGATGTGAATGCTCCAGATTGGGAAACCCTGCAGCTCAAGGCTGCTATGGCTGTTGGTGCCCTGCTTATCGATCGTAAGGCTACTAAGCTGGTGATTAATTCTCCCCTCCTTTTGGAGGGACAGGGAGAGGCTCTCTCCGATGCAATTCTTCAGGCTGCCCGTATCAAGTTTACCAAGACCGAGTATATCTCGTGTCCAGGTTGCGGTCGTACGCTCTACAATCTGCAGGAGACCATCGCCAAGATTAAAGCTGCCACCAAGGATATGGTTGGCTTGAAGATTGGTATCATGGGATGTATCGTGAATGGTCCTGGCGAGATGGCCGATGCCGACTATGGTTATGTAGGTGCCGGACGCGGAAAGATTTCGCTCTATAAGGCTAAAGAATGTATCGAAAAGAACATCCCCGAAGAAGAAGCCGTAGAACGTCTCATAGAATTCATCCGAAAGGACAGAGGACAATAAATAAATCCCGCCAAACCGGCGGGATTATTTTTTTTACTAAAGTATCTCCATCAGTTCCTTCATACCTTCGCTGGCGCCTTTCTGTATCTGTTTTACGCGTCCGCCAACATTTATTGGGTTAGGATCGATGAGATATATCGGGGCATCGGGCTTGGCATAATGCAGCAGTCCTGCGGCAGGATAAACCACCAGCGAGGTGCCGATGATAATCAGGATGTCGGCCACCTGTACCTCTTCGGCTGCTATCGTGATGTTAGGTACCGCTTCGCCAAAGAATACGATAAACGGACGCAGTAACGAGCCGTCGCCAGCCTTTGTGCCTGGTTCTATCTCGCAGTTGTCGGGTGTAAGCTGAATCTGGTAGCGTGGGTCGTCCACATCGCGACTCGAACAAACCTTCATCAGTTCGCCATGCAGGTGAATCACCTTACTTGAGCCTGCCATCTCGTGCAGGTTGTCAACATTCTGCGTTACAACCGTTACGTCATAGTTTTTCTCAAGTTCGGCCACCAACTTATGTCCCTCGTTTGGCTGCACGTTCCAACACTTCTTACGCAGCATATTGTAGAAGTTTGTTACGAGCGTAGGATCGGCCAGCCAACCCTCGTGGGTGGCTACCTTCTGTACGGGATAATTCTCCCACAAACCATCGGCATCGCGGAAAGTCTTCAGTCCACTTTCTACCGACATACCTGCACCAGTTAAGACAACAATCTTTTTCATAAGAATGATTTTTAAGTTTGATGTTGCAAAAATACAACTTTTCTGATATAAAAAAGAAATTTTAGCAATTATAATGCATCGGAATAAGAAAAAAAGTGTAACTTTGCAGCCGTTTTTTAGACGTTACACATTATTAATAAATAGAGAATGGATAAATTAAGTTATGCTTTAGGTCTGGGCATCGGTCAGCAGTTGGCTCAGATGGGTGCTGACAATATCAGTGCCGAGGACTTTGCACAGGCTATCAACGACGTGTTGAAAGGCAACGAGCTGAAGGTTTCACACCGTGAGGCTCAGACAATCGTACAGGACTATTTCCAGAAGCAGGAGCAGAAGCTCCAGGCTGAGCGTGCCGAGAAGGGAAAGGCACATAAGGAGGCTGGCGAGAAGTTCCTCGCCGAGAATGGCAAGAAGGCTGAGGTGGTTACACTTCCTAGCGGACTGCAGTATCAGGTACTGAAAGAGGGTAATGGTAAGAAGCCAACCGCTAAGGATACCGTACAGTGCCACTACGAGGGTACCCTCATCGATGGTACCGTATTCGATAGCTCATACCAGCGTGGTGAGCCCGCTACATTCCCACTGCAGCAGGTTATCGCTGGTTGGACCGAGGGATTGCAGCTCATGCAGGAGGGTGCCAAGTATCGTTTCTTCATTCCTTACCGTCTGGCTTATGGCGAGGGTGGTGCAGGTGCCTCTATTCCTCCATTCGCAGCTCTCATTTTCGATGTTGAGTTAATACAAGTAGTTTAAAATAATAACAGAAAGCAATGAAAAAATTATCAATCGTAGCCGTTATGGCTATTGCTGCTGCCGGTTTTACCGCATGTGGCAACTCTACCCCTAAAGCAAGTCTGAAGACAGACGTAGACACTATGAGCTACGCCATCGGTATGGCTCAGACTCAGGGCTTGAAGGAGTATCTCGTAGGAAGTCTGGATGTTGATACCGCTTACATGGCCGAGTTTATCAAGGGTCTGCAGGAGGGTGCTAACGCTGGCGACAACAAGAAGAAGGCCGCTTACTATGCTGGTATCCAGATTGGTCAGCAGATTGCTAACCGTATGATTAAGGGTATCAACCACGAGGTATTCGGTGACGACTCTACAAAGACTATTTCTCTGAAGAACTTCATGGCAGGTTTCATCAGTGGTACAACAGGCAAGAAGGGTCTGATGACTGTTGATTCTGCTCAGCAGGTTGCTCAGCGCATGATTCAGGAAATCAAGGCTAGAGAGATGGCCAAGACTTACGGTCCTAACAAGGAGGCTGGTGAGAAGTTCCTCGCTGCCAACGCTAAGAAGGCTGGTGTAAAAACTCTGCCTAGCGGTGTTCAGTACAAGGTCATCAAGGAGGGTACAGGTGCTATCCCCGCCGATACTTCACTCGTTAAGGTACACTACGAGGGTCGTCTCATCAACGATACTATCTTCGATAGCTCATACAAGCGTGGCGAGCCCACAACATTCCGTGCCAACCAGGTTATCAAGGGTTGGACAGAGGCTCTCACACACATGCCTGCCGGTTCTGTTTGGGAGGTTTACATTCCTCAGGAGCTGGCTTACGGCGAGCGTGCTCAGCGTAACATCGATCCTTTCTCAGCACTGATCTTCAAGATCGAGTTGCTCGAGGTAAATCCTAAGAAGTAACAATGAAGAAGTCATTGATATTTGCACTCGCCCTCGTGGCGGGTGCTTCTTTATCTACAGTAGATGCTGCCAAGAAAAAGAAGGTGGTAGTAAAAGAGGAGGCTCCTGTTGTTGAAACCTTCAAACTCGCTACCAGTTCCGACTCTCTCAGCTATACTGCGGGTATGAGCAGCACAATTGGTTTGGTTAACTTCTTGCTCCAGCAGAAGGTGGACACTGCTTACATGGCCGACTTTGTACGTGGCTTTAACGAGACTGTTTCGAAGAACCTCGATAATCCCCAGGAGAAGGCTTACATGATGGGCGTCACCATTGCACAGCAGTTGGTTGAACGCATGATGCCTGGTGTGGCAAAAGAACTTGAGGGTACTCCCGACTCGTTGGTTTCGGGTGTTTTCTTCAAAGGTTTTGCCGATGCCCTGCTGCAGGATACTACTTTCTTTAAGGTAGATGCTGCCGAGAATATTTTCAGAAATAAAATGGAGGCCAACAAGGCTGAGAAGGAAGAGCGACTCTATGGTGCTAACCGTGAGGCCGGTCGACAGTTCCTGACCGAGAACGCTAAGAAGGATGGTGTGATTACACTGCCTAGCGGACTCCAATACAAGGTGCTTACTCAGGGTACAGGAGCTGTGCCTACCACCAGCGATAAGGTGCAGGTGCATTACGAGGGTCGTCTGATCGACGGTACTGTATTCGATGCCTCAATAAATCATGGCGACGAGCCCACAGAGTTCCGTCCAACAGATGTGATCAAGGGCTGGACCGAGGCACTTACCATGATGCCTGTAGGTTCAAAGTGGCAGGTTTACATCCCCTTTGAACTGGCTTACGGTAGTCGCGATGCCGGTCAAATAAAACCTTACAGCGCGTTGATTTTCGATATTGAGCTTGTTGGAATCGTAGGCGACAAACCTGCGCCAGCAAAGGCCACAAAATCGTCGAAAAAAGCTAAGAAATAAGCAAGTGTGTCACAAAAGTGGCACACTTTTTTAATTTTTTCTTCAAAAAAGTTGCATTGTTCAATTAATTTGCGTAATTTTGCTGACAAAATGTAACTAAAGGGAGAAAAAATGGAAAAAATTGATTTTTTGGACAAAAAGATTCTGAGTATCCTTTCCAAGAATGCACGTATTCCTTTCAAGGATGTTGCTGCAGAATGTAATGTATCGCGAGCTGCTATCCACCAGCGTGTTCAGCACCTGATTGATGCCGAAGTGATTACGGGTAGTGGTTTCGATGTTAATCCTAAGAGTTTAGGTTATTCTACTTGTACCTACGTGGGTATCACCCTTGAAAAGGGATCGATGTATAAAGAGGTGGTAGAGCGTTTGCAGCATATCCCCGAGATTGTAGAATGTCACTTCACTACTGGTCCTTATACGATGATGGTTAAGCTCTATGCTAAGGACAACGAGCAACTGATGGAATTGCTGAATGGCAAGCTGCAGGGGATTCCTGGCGTAGTGGCTACCGAAACATTGATCTCGCTGGAACAGAGTTTGAAACGTGAGATTCCCATCGTGCTCGACGATGAAGACAAAAAGCTATGAGCAGATTTGAACTCCAGTCGCATCTGAATGATGTGTATGCCCACTTCCCAGAAGCTGAGAAGCGTCCTGTGATTGGTATTACTGGTAATTACGAAGATCTGACATGTAAGTTGGGGCGAGGCTATTATCAGTCGGTAGTAGAAGCAGGTGGTGTGCCAGTCGTTATTCCGCCAGTGGCCGATAAGCATGTCATCATTAATACCTTAGAGCATATCGACGCTCTTATCCTGAGTGGTGGAAGTGATATCAATCCCCTTTGGGCAGGCGAAGAGCCTTCGCCCAAGCTGCATGGTATCAACCAGGAGCGCGATCTGCCCGAATTGTTGATTGCCCGCTTGGCCTACAACCGTCAGATTCCGATGCTGGGTATCTGTCGTGGTATCCAGACGCTTGCTACAGCATTTGGCGGCAAGGTGGCGCAGGACATCAGCGATGTGGCAACCATCAAGCATTCGCAGGATGCCGACCGTTCGGAACCTACACATAGCGTGATTATCGACGAAGATTCAAGTTTGTTCGATATTTATAAATCTACCAAGGTGATGGTTAACTCGTTCCATCATCAGGCTGTGGCCGAAGCTGGCGATAAGTTCAGAGTTGTGGCCAAGTCGCCCGATGGTGTCATCGAAGCGATGGAGAGCAGCGAGTTCAAATCGATATTGGGAGTGCAGTGGCATCCCGAGTGTTTGGAAGAGGGCCTGCCCTTGTTCCAGTGGTTGGTTAACGAGGCTAAGAGTTTCCGTGAAGCTCATATCACTCACGATCGCGTTCTCACTCTCGATACCCATTGCGATACGCCTATGTTCTTTCCTCAGGGCATCCACTTCGAGCAGCGAGACCCCAAGATTCTCGTAGATTTGCACAAGATGACCGAAGGTCGTCAGGATGCTACCATTATGGTGGCTTATCTGCCCCAGCCAACCGAGAATCCTACGGCTTTTGCCGATAGCATCTTCGACCAGATTGAGGTGATTGTGGGTCAGAACAGCGATTATGTGCGTATCGCTAACACACCTCGCGACCTCTGGATGAACAAGCATCAGGGCTTGAAGAGCATCATGCTTGGCATCGAGAATGGTATTGCTATCGACGGTAAGCTGGAGAATCTGCAGCATTTTGTGGATCGTGGTATCGTATATATGACGCTCTGCCATAATGGTGATAACGATATTTGCGACTCGGCTTCGAAAACACAGCACACGCATCATGGTGTGAGTGCTTTCGGCGAGCAGGTAATCAAGGAGATGAACCGTTTGGGTGTGCTGGTTGATATGAGTCATGCTGGTGAGGAGAGTTTCTATCAGGCACTCGAAATCAGCAGCAAGCCCATTGTGTGCAGCCATTCGTCGGCACGTGCGCTTTGTGATCATCCTCGTAACCTGACCGACGACCAGATGCGTGCCCTTGCTCAGAAAGGTGGCGTAGCACAGACAACCATCTATCAAGGATTCCTGAAGAAGGATGGCGAGGCAACTATCAACGATGTGATTGCCCATTTAGAGCATGCCATTGATGTGATGGGTATCGACCATGTGGGGCTTGGTACCGACTTTGATGGTGACGGCGGAGTGCGTGGCCTGGCCGATTCGTCGGAACTGATTAATTTTACCCGTAGATTGCTGGCCCGTCGCTTCAGCGAGCACGACATCCAGAAAATTTGGGGTGGTAACTTCCTGCGTGTGATGGAGGAAGTACAAAAAGTTAGATATTAAACATGAATAAGAATATTTTTGCGGTTATATCGCTGGTGCTTTTGGTGGCCAGTTGTGGTAATTTAAAGAAGCAGACTACCGATGAGTCGGCTTCGTTGCAACCTGTTGGTCCTGTGTTCTGTGCCGATAGTGCTTATCAGTACTGTCAGGCTCAGTGCGATTTTGGCCCACGTACCATGAACAGCAAGGCACACGACGATTGCGAAAAGTGGATTATCTCAAAGTTCGAGGCTTTCGGTATGGAAGTAATCGCGCAGAAAGCTGTGCTAAAGGGGTACGATGGTACATCACTCAACAGCACCAATATCATTGCCAGCTATCGTCCTGATCTGACCGACCGTGTTTTGCTGTGTGCCCACTGGGACAGTCGTCCTTGGGCCGATAACGACCCTGACGAGGCCAACTGGAAAACACCCGTGATGGCTGCTAACGATGGTGCATCGGGAGTGGCTGTGATGTTGGAGATAGCCCGTTTGCTTTCTAAGGATACCTTGCAGCTTGGTGTGGATTTTATCTGTTTTGATGCCGAAGACTGGGGCGTGCCTCAGTGGAACGAGGATAATTTCGATAGCGACTCATGGGCACTTGGTGCTCAGTATTGGTCTACCAATCTGCACAAGAAAGGCTATCGTGCCCGCTTTGGTATCCTGCTCGATATGGTAGGTGGTCAGGGCGCGCAGTTCTATAAAGAGACTATGTCTGTTCAGTATGCTAATCATATCGTAGAGAAAGTTTGGCGTGCTGCTCAGGTGGTAGGTTACGGCAGTATGTTCCCCTCGCAGCAGGGTACAGGTGTTACCGACGATCATATCTCGGTAAACACCAAGGCTAAGATTCCAACTATCGATATTATTCCTTATTATCCAAACTGCGAGCAGAGTTCGTTCGGACCTACTTGGCATACCATTAACGATGATATGGAACATATCGACAGAAATACCCTACAGGCAGTAGGGCAGACATTAATTCAGGTACTCTTCTCCGAGAAGTAGTACCTGAATTATTCTTCTTGTAAATCTTATTTCTTAGGTTGCTCGGCTTCCAACTTCTCTACAGTACCTGTCAAGGTGTTGAGAAGCAGGCGTGTGGTGTATTTCTTGTTGAACAACACGCCGCTCAACAACTCTACATTGCCGAACTGGGCTGCTGGAAACTCGCTGCTAACAATCTGATTCTTAGCATCGAAGATGGTTGAGCGCAATTTACCAGGGATGTTTACATAGATGCCCGACTGCAGCGGCTTGGCAGCTTTCTTGGGATCTACGGGCGCAGGTTCGTCAACCGTTTTCAGGTCCTCTATATTAATATAATAAGGTGTACCCGACAAATCGTCGCTGTCAACCACTCCGTAATCGGGTGAAACACGGAACAGTACATCGCGTTTCGTTGGTTTGTCAACCACGTAGGTAAACGTATGTGTGGTGGTGTCGTTCTCGGTGGTTCCGACAAACAGACTGGTGAGCGCCTCGTTCTGGGTGTTCAGCTCCTCCAGCATCAGTTTCAATTGCTCGCCATCCTTAGGCATGAAGTCAGCCTGCCCCTTGGCCAGCATGCTTTTGCTCTCACGTATCTCGTAAATCTCCTGAGCAGTAAGCTCGGCCATCTTGGCGGTGCTACCTGCCGAGAGAATCTCTTCGTTCAAGTACGATTTGGGCGATTTCTTTAAGGGACGAATCTGCTGCGCAGGGGCGGGGGTGCTCTTAGGCTGTTGTTTGGCATCGGTGTTGATGGCCAGCAGGATACCCTCGTCGTTCAGGCGTACGTTGCAGGCCACAGTCTTGGCATCGAATTTCACAGCGTAACACTTCGAAGTGTCGGCCACAGCAAATGCCTCCTGCTTTACCGACAGGATACGATACTTGGTAGATGCGCTGGCAGGCACATCTTTCATACGCAGAAATTTCTCCGAATACCTGCAGAATTCACCTGGGGTATAGGTGCTCTTCTCCACCTGTATGGTAACGCGGATAGCTGTTTTGGGCAGATAATATACGGCGCCCTCGCTGGTAACACCAGGTTTGTACGAACTGATTACGGTTTGTGCCAGCGAACTGGCAGTGCCTAATGTAAAGGCTATCAATAAAGTGCTAAATAATTTCATTCATTAAGTCGTTTAAATGCATAAGGCAAGTTCTGAATCAAATCGCTGGCTATTACGCTTTCCTCGCCCAGTTCGCGAGCTGCAATGTCGCCAGCCAGTCCGTGCAGATACATACCTACAATACATGCGTTTTCTTGATTATAGCCACGAGCCAGCAGTCCAGTGATGATACCTGTTAGCACGTCGCCGCTACCGGCAGTAGCCATACCGGCATTACCAGTAGAGTTAAAGATGATATGACCGTCGGGCAGGCATAACGAGGTGTGATGACCTTTCAGTACGATGTAGGCCTGCAGGCGCTCAGCCAGATCGCGCGCCTTCATCAGACGTTCAAAGCTATCGCCCGAATGACCTTCCAAACGGTCGAATTCCTTGGGGTGGGGGGTCATGATGATACCCTTGGGCAGTTGCTGCAGCCATGCGCGATGACTGGCCAGAATATTAATGGCGTCGGCATCTACCACTGTGGGGCACTGACTGCGGCGTAGCTGTGCAATGATGGCTATTGCCGTTTGCTCGCTGGTTCCCAAGCCAGGACCAATGCCCAGTGCGTTAAAGTCTTCGGTATCAACAGCCTCCGAGAAAGTGGTTTCCTCTCTGTCGAACTGTATAATGGCTTCGGGTACACTTACTTGCAGAATGTTGCAGTTTCGTTTGGGTGTGTGGGTAGTGACCTTTCCTACACCTACGCGCAAACATGCTTTGGTGGCCAGCACCGAAGCACCTGCCATACCGTAGCTGCCGGCAATAATCAGGGCGTTACCCATCTTGCCTTTGTGGGTAAACGGGTCGCGCTTCAGCAGACGTGGTCGCACGTCGTTCTCCTCCAGCAGCGTGTAGTTGGCATCAATCTTCTCTATGCCTTGTTTGCTCAGTCGGATATCCAGCACCTTCAGCTTGCCGATGAATACCTGATTCTCGGGGAACAGGAACGACAGCTTTGGCAACTGCAGTGTCAGCGTCATATCGGCACGGATAATGTTGGCTCTTACATTGTAAGTGTTGTCTTCGGTCATCAGTCCCGATGGCACATCGATACTTACCACCTGAGCGGGCGAGGCGTTGATGTATTTCACGAGCGACGAGAAACCACCGGCCAACGGCTTGTTAAGACCAGAACCGAACAGTCCGTCAACCACCAGCATACCCTCCTCTAACTGCGGAGGCTCAAACTCCTGCGTTACCTCGATCAGTGCTTTCGAGCGTTTCTCAATCAAACGCTTCTTGTTTATCATGCAGTCTTCCGAGAGATGGCCTGATATATTAAAAAGGTAGGCTGTTACTTCGTAGTTCTTGTCAATCAGCATACGGGCAACGGCCAGTGCGTCACCGCCATTATTGCCTGGGCCTGCGAATATGATGACGGGCGTGGTATAACCCCAGCTGTCGGCGATAGCTTGGGTCAGAGCTTTAGCGGCACGCTCCATCAGGTCGACCGACTTAATGGGCTCGTTCTCTATGGTGTATTTGTCCAATTCGTGGACTTGTGCGCTCGTGAATATCTTCATAATGGTGCAAAAATACGAAAAAATTGCTAATGAATGATAGAGTTTGGCAGATTTTTTGTAATTTTGCACAAATTTTTAATTCTTTCAGCGTATGAGTATCGTAAAGATAAAGGACAAGTCGTTCAAGATCTCCATTACGGAGGCTGAGATAAAGGAGCGTGTAAAGGCTGTTGCACAGCAGATTAGTAAGGATATGGAGGGCAAGAATCCTCTGTTGTTAGGTGTGCTGAATGGCGCTTTTATGTTTGCCGCCGATCTGATGCGCGAGATGACCATCCCTTGTGAGATTTCGTTTGTGAAGCTGGCCTCTTATCAGGGTACCACTTCTACTGGTAAAATCAAGGAGGTGTTCGGTATCAACGAAGACTTGACCAACCGTACGGTGATTATTGTAGAGGATATCGTGGAGAGCGGACTCACCATGAAGCAGATGATTGAGTCGTTAGGCACACGTAATCCCGCATCTATTCATATCTGCACCCTTTTCTTCAAGCCCAGCAAGCTGAAGGAGAAGATTAACCCCGAGTATGTAGCCTTCAGTATCCCCGATGACTTTATTCTTGGTTACGGACTTGACTACGATCAGCAGGGCCGCGGACTGAAAGATGTGTACACCATTATCGAGTAAGTAACTTAAATTAAACTAAATATCAGGATAATGAAGAATATCGTTATTTTTGGTGCTCCCGGTTCAGGTAAGGGAACACAGAGTGATAAGATGATTGAGAAGTACGGTTTGAACCACATTTCAACTGGTGATGTACTTCGTGGTGAAATTAAGAATGGTACCGAGCTGGGTAAGACTGCTGCCAGCTATATCGAGAAGGGACAGCTGATCCCCGACGATCTGATGGTAAGCATTCTCGCTTCGGTTTACGATAGCTTCGGACGTGATAGCAAGGGTGTTATCTTCGATGGTTTCCCCCGTACTATCCCACAGGCCGAGGCCCTGAAGAAGATGCTCGACGAGCGTGGCGACAAGGTTGCTGCTATGATCGAACTTGATGTTCCCGAGGACGAACTGATGAAGCGCCTCATTCTGCGTGGTCAGCAGAGCGGCCGTGCCGACGATAATGAGGAGACCATCAAGAAGCGTCTCGTGGTTTACCACTCTCAGACTATGCCACTTATCGAGTGGTACAAGCAGGAGGGTGTTCACTATCACATCGACGGTCTGGGTGAGCTCGACCGAATTTTTGCAGACATTTGCCAGGTTATTGACAATATCTAAATGGAGAGTAATTTCGTAGACTACGTAAAGATTTACTGCCGCTCTGGAAAGGGTGGTAAAGGCAGTATGCACTTGCGCCATGTAAAGTATAACCCTAATGGCGGTCCTGATGGTGGTGATGGTGGAAAAGGCGGAAGCATTATTCTGCGTGGAAACCATAACTACTGGACTTTGCTCCACTTAAAGTACGAGCGCCATATTTTTGCCGAGCACGGTGGAAATGGCGGTCGCGACAAGTGTCATGGTACCGACGGAAAGGATGTTTACATTGATGTGCCTTGTGGCACCGTGGTGTATAATGCCGAAACCGGTAAGTACGTCTGCGATGTTACATACGATGGTCAGGAAGTCATGCTGCTCAAGGGCGGTCGTGGCGGATTGGGTAATTTCCAGTTCCGCACAGCCACCAATCAGGCGCCCCGTTATGCGCAGCCTGGTGAGCCCATGCAGGAGATGACCATTATTCTTGAATTGAAACTTTTAGCTGATGTGGGCTTGGTAGGTTTTCCTAATGCAGGAAAATCTACCTTGGTCTCATCGCTCTCAAATGCTAAGCCCAAGATTGCCAATTACCCCTTTACTACCATGGAGCCCTCGTTGGGTATCGTAGGTTATCGCGACAATAAGTCGTTTGTGATGGCCGATATTCCTGGTATTATCGAAGGTGCCTCTGAAGGTAAGGGCTTGGGACTTAGATTCTTGCGACATATTGAGCGCAACTCGCTCCTGCTGTTCATGGTACCAGGTGATACCGATGATATCAAGCGTGAGTATGAGATTCTGCTCAACGAGCTCCAGCAGTTTAATCCCGAAATGCTCGACAAGCATCGTGTATTGGCCGTTACCAAGTGCGACCTGCTTGATGAGGAGTTGGTTGAGATGCTGAAGGAAACCTTACCTCAGGATCTGCCTGTGGTATTTATTTCGGCCGTAACGGGCTATGGTCTCGACGAACTCAAGGATGTGCTTTGGAACGAACTGAATGCCGAAAGCAACAAACTTAACGTTATCACTTCAGAGGATTCGCTGGTACATCGCGACAAGGATATGAGCCGTTTTGCTCAGGAGCTTGCCGACGAGGGCGAGGACGAGGATATCGAGTACATCGACGAGGATGATATCGAAGATATCGAGGACTTTGAATACGAGGACTTCGACGACGAGGCATAACGTTACGCAACAAATTTTATTAATTTTAAAAAAAGTAGCCGATTTATAACATTAAATCGGAAAATTTTTCATACCTTTGCACCGAAATTTAAACAATCCGGAATTTTTCCGCTCATTTAATTAATTAAAACAGTTCTAGTTTATGCAGAAAAGATTGCTCTTTCTGGTTTCATTGATGTTAACTTTCTCGTTAACATTGATGGCACAAATCACAACTTCAAGTATGGCTGGAAAGGTGACCCTCGACAATGCTAATGGCGAGGAAGTCATCGGTGCTACAGTTGTGGCTGTACACGAGCCTTCTGGTACTCGTTACACAGCAGTGACAAATACCACAGGTCGTTTCTCGATCAATGGTATGCGTACTGGTGGTCCTTACAATGTGACCATTTCTTACATTGGTTTCCAGCCTAAAACTGTCAAGGGTATTACCCTCCAGCTGGCTGAAACTTACAACCTCAATGTATTCCTGTCAGAGGATGCTACTGAGCTTGCAGAGGTTATCGTAAGTGGTAAGGCTTCTAAGTTCGCCGCTGAAAAGACGGGTGCTGCTACTAACATCAACAGTCAGCAGATTGCCAACCTGCCAACCGTTAGCCGTTCTATCACAGACGTAACTCGTCTGTCTCCTTATGGAGGTAATGGCATGAGTTTCGCTGGTGCAGATGGTCGTACCGCTAACTTCACCGTTGATGGAGCTAACTTCAACAACAACTTTGGTTTGTCTGAAAGTCTTCCTGGTGGTGGTAACCCAATCTCTATCGATGCTATCGAGGAGCTTCAGGTTGTTATCTCTCCTTACGATGTTCGCCAGACCAACTTCATCGGTGGTGGTGTAAACGCTATTACCAAGTCGGGTACCAACAACTTCAAGGGTAGTGCATACATTTATCACAAGAATGAGAATCTCCGTGGTGATGCTATCGATCGTGAGCAGATTACTGGCGCTCGTGCTAAAGATCAGCAGACTACTTATGGATTCTCTCTGGGTGGTCCTATCCTTAAGGATAAGTTATTCTTCTTTGTAAATGCTGAAATGATTAAGACTCCAACCATTGCAAACCGTTGGAGAGCTTCAGAAGATGGTGAGCCCGATGCAGATAACTATGTTTCTCGTACAACACTTTCTGACCTTGAGGCAGCTTCTACATTTGTAAAGAATAAGTATGGTTATGATACTGGTTCTTGGACCAGTTTTCCTGCTGATGAGAGCAACTATAAGGTGCTGGCTCGATTGGACTGGAATATCAACGATAAGCATCATTTGGCTTTGCGTTACAATTACACCAAGAATAATCGCTGGAGTTCTCCTAACGCATCTTCTATGGATGGTGGTACTCGTTCTGCATATAGCCGTATGTCAGAGTTCTCTATGTCTTTTGCAAACTCGATGTACTCAATGAAGAACCTCGTTCACTCTTGGTCACTCGATTTGAATAGCCGTCTTACTGATAATATCTCTAACCAGTTGTTGGCTACAATCTCTAAACTCGATGATATCCGTGGTACTAATTCTTCAGAGTTCCCATTCATTGATATTCTGGATGGATCGGATAACAATGCTAACTATATGGCATTGGGTTATGAGTTGTTTACATGGAACAATGCTGTTCACAATACCATTTGGAACATTAAGGATGACGTAACCTTCTATATGGGTGCGCATAAGATTACTGCAGGTTTGAACTATGAGCATCAGATGGCTGATAACCAGTATATGCGTAATGGAACAGGTTATTATCGTTATAAGTCTTTGGACGACTTCTTCCAGGGCGCTACTCCTGAGGTTGTTTGACTTATGGTTATGATGGTGAGACAACTCCTGCTGCTCGTGTTCAGTTCAATAAGGCTGGTATCTATGCTCAGGACGAGTGGAATATTAACGACAAGCTTAAGCTTACTTATGGTTTGCGTGTTGATGGCTTGTTCTTCAACAACAGCGACCTGATGACTAATGCTGCGATCTACAATCTTGATTACAATGGCCGTCATATTGATACTGGTAAGTGGCCTAAGAACAGCATTACCTTCTCTCCACGTCTCGGTTTCACTTACGACGTATTCGGCGATAAGAGTCTGAAGGTTCGTGGTGGTACTGGTCTCTTCTCTGGTCGTCTGCCTTTGGTATTCTTTACCAACATGCCTACCAACGGTGGTCTGGTGCAGTATCAGGCACAACTTGGTCCTTCTATTAAGTATGATAAGTTGCCTGACGCAGTTAAGGCTAACTATGCTGATATGCCATCTGTAATGAGCCAGTTCGCTGGTGGTCTCGTAACAGATGCTAATGGCCATGCTACAACTCAGGCTCTTTTGGACAAGCTTGTTTCTATGGGATTCCCAAGTACAGTTTCTCCTGAAAGTGGTACTGTTCCTTCTTCAATTTCTGCAGTTGATCCAAGCTTCAAGATGCCACAGGTATGGAAGACTTCTTTGGCCGTTGACTATCAGCTTCCTGTAAGCTTCCCATTCACAGCTACTGTTGAGGGTATATATAATAAGACTATCAATGGAGTTTGTATCTCAGATTGGAGCATTATGCCTGTTGAGGGGTTTGCTCGTTGGAATGGTGCAGACAACCGTCCTATCTATCCTTCTGATTTCCGCACTGGTACCAAGGCATTTGTTCTTGAGAACACTTCACGTGGTTATGGTTGGAGTGCAAACGTAACTCTCAATGCTCAGCCTGCTGATTGGGTTAGCTTGATGGCTGCTTATACTCACACAGTATCTAAGGAGGTTACCGGCATGCCAGGTTCTGCAGCTGAGTCTGCATTTACTTACGTTCCTACTTCTGAGGGTCCGAACAATATCCGTTTGCACAACTCTCAGTATGTTACTCCAGATCGTTTCGTTGCTTCTGCAACTCTGCACGATAAGAGCGGCAACCACTATAGCCTGATTTATGAGACGTGGCGCGGTGGTTATAACTACTCATATATGATTGCCAACGATATGAATGGAGATGGTTATGCATACGATGCTCTTTACATTCCTACAGATGAGGAAGTTCAGAAGAATCTGTTCCGTTTCGCTTCTGAAGATGACAAGACTCGTTTCATGGACTATGTACATGGCGACAGCTATCTGAAGAATCATCAGGGTGAGTATGCAGAGGGTTATAGTGTATATTCTCCTTGGGTACACCGTGTTGACCTGGCTTACAAGCACGACTTTAAGTTGAATGTAGGTAAGACTAAGCATACTCTCCAGCTGAGCATGGATATCAAGAATGTATTGAACCTCTTCAACTCTTCATGGGGTGTTAGCAAGTACATGAACACTTCTTTGAACGAGGGTCGTATCCTGCGTTATGAGAATACTGACGCTGATGGTTATGCTGTATTCTCTACTCCAAAGGCAGTAAATGGAAATACCCAGACTTGGGTTCCTAACCACTCTATTGGCCAGTGCTGGTATGCATCTATCGGTATTAAATATATGTTTAATTAATTAAAGGCGATATAATTATGAAATTTAGATATATCTTAGGAATTGCCTTGTCGGCGTTCATGTTTGTTGCATGTACTTCTGACAATGATCCGCTGGGCACACTCGAGAATATCCAGATTGATCAGACATTTGTGACGATCCCAACATCTGGAGGCGATGTGACAGTGACTATCAAGTCGGCCGACGATTGGTCGTTTGATGATGTCTTTGAGGTTGATAAGGTGAAATGCCCACTTCCTGCTTGGTTGACAGCAACTGCTACTTCGGGTTCTGCTGGTGAAACCAAAGTTACTTTTCATGCAGACTTTATTGATGGTGGTCGTGAGGCTGCAATTCAGATTTCTGCAGGTGGTAAGAAGCAGTTTTTGACTGTACGTCAGGGATCGCTTGTTGCTTCACAAGCTACTTGTGCAGAGATTATTGCTGGTGTAGATGGTAAAAACTATCGAGTAACAGGTACATGTACTAGTATATACAACTATCAGTATGGTAACTGGTATCTTAATGATGGTACTGGCGAAATACAAATTTATGGTACTGCCGACAAGAATGGAAAGTTGGCTAATAAGCCTATTGATGGTACAGATGGTTGGAAGTTCGAACCAGGTGATGTTATCACTGTTGAAGGACCAAGAAAACTCTATGGCTCGACCGTTGAGCTGCTTGACGTAACTGTTGTAAAAGTTGTTAAGTCTATGCTCAAGCTTCTTGTTAGTGAGTCAACCATTACACCTGATGCTCAGGAAGTAGAGGTTAAGGTTGCTTACAAGGGTAGTGGTGCATATGCTAATATACCTGATAATGCTAAGTCTTGGGTCACATACCTTGAGACAAAGTATATTGCAGGTGTACCTACTATCTTTGAGAAGAATCCTGCTGATACTGCAGTTGTAAAGTTTGCAGTGTCTGCTAACAATGGCGCAACTCGTGCAGCTGCAATTGAATTCTCTTCTTCAAGCAGTACTGGTAGCACTACAATGCCATTCACTCTGACTCAAAACGGTATGGCTAAGGGCGATGGTACAGCAAGCGATCCTTTCAATGTTGTTGCGCTTACAGATTTCGCAAATAAACTTGCTCAGGGTGAGACTGCAGATAAGAATGTTTATGTAAAGGGTAAGATCTCACAGATTGATAGTGAGTTTAGTTCTGCGTATGGTAATGCAACTTATTACATTTCCGATGACGGTACAACAAGTGGCCAGTTTGAGGTTTATCGTGGCCTCTTCATTGGTAATAAGAAATGGACTGCTGGTGACACACAGATTAAGATCGGCGATGAAGTCGTAATTTGTGGAACAGTTACAAATTATAAGGGAACCCTTGAGTTTGCATCAGGCAAGAGCTATATAGTTTCACTCAATGGTCAAACTGGTGGTGCAAAAGGAGATGGTTCTCTTGCAGATCCATTTAATATTGCTGGTGCCATAGCTGCTGTTAATAGCGGAGTAACTGGAAATGTATACGTTGAGGGTATTGTTTCAAAGATTGTTGATGGCGGTGAGTTCAGCTCTAAATATGGTAATGGTACATTCTGGATTTCAGATGATGGCGCATTCTATAACAATTCTGCGATGGATTTTGAGGCATATCGTGTTCTTTGGCTTGGTAACAAGAAGTGGGCAGAAGGCGATGCCCAGGTAGCTGTTGGTGACAAGGTCGTGCTTTGTGGTGAGCTTACAAAGTATAAGAATACATATGAGACTAACCAGAATAAAGCATATGTATACTCGATAAATGGTAAGACAGAGTAATATTCGCTAAGTATTGAATATTATTATGTAATATATGGTGAACTCCTGACATCAAAGAGGTGCCAGGGGTTTTCTTTTGGTGAAAAATCGTAAAATTACATATTAAATTCGTATGTTGGCTTGGTGCTTTCATGTATTTTGACTACTTTTGCAGACAAGAACAATAAAATGATATAATAATGAAACAACTCTTTTTTTTATTCTCGTTAGCTCTGTTGACATCATGCGGTGGCGGTGGTGGTAGTGATGAACCAACTCCAAATCCACCAACTCCAACCCCAACAGTTGTTAATGCAAACAAGAACGATGCTTCTACTAATGCATATCTTGCTCGTTTGGAAATGCCAAAGACAAAATCTGGCAGTAAGGTTGTAACTCACTCAACAGAAAAGTATGGAGTAACTTTCTCTTTGGAGTGGGATAGTAAACTGCAGGCTACTCGTTGGGTATGTTGGGAGATGGATGCTAGCAATAAAATGGAGACATATAGTCGTCCAGATGAAGATCCTTGGGCATACGATCCTAATGTAGAAGAAAGCGAACAGCAGGCTACATATAGTGAATTAAGCAACAGTTTTTTTCCAGGATACGATCCTAGTGTACACAAAGCATCAGATTTCCTTTATCAAAAAGGTCATATTTGTGCATCTCAAGATCGCATCTATGACAAAGACGCAAATACCCAGACTTTCTATATGACCAATATATATCCTATGGTAGGTAATTTTAATGGAAAGCTTTGGTCAAAGATGGAAAAGCAGGTTCGTACTTGGGGAAAGAACCTCGGGGCTAATGATACGCTTTTCATTGTTAAAGGTGGCACTATTGATAAGGAAGAACTGATTCTTGATAGAACAAAGGAGTACAAAGGACATGGTCCGCATATTGTGCCAAAGTACTTCTTCATGGCACTCTATGCCAAGACTTCTTCTGGTCAGCGCATGTTGGGTTTCTGGGCCGAGCACCTGAATGAAGACAAATCGGGCGATGCACTCAAAAGTTATGTAGTAAGCATCGACGAATTGGAGGAAAAGACAGGTATTGATTTCTTCTGCAATCTCTCTGATACCCTTGAGGAACAGTTAGAATCCAAAAAAGCAGCCGACATCATTTCTGCTTGGGGCCTTTAAGCTACTTTTTGAAAAGTACTTAGATTTCAATTGAAAAGTACCTGGAACGCAAATGTTTTCTAGGTACTTTTCAATTTTTGTGGTTTTTATGTTATAAAAACTTGCATCCTATTGTTTTATTTTGTATCTTTGCCCCGTAAGTGGAACAAAATTAACTGGTTGGATGATGAAAAGACTTTCTACATTACTATTTGTACTTTTGACAATCTCGCTTTCTGTTATGGCTCAGGTTACTACATCTGGTATTACAGGTGTGGTGATGGCTGATGGCGAAGAGGCTATCGGTGCTACCGTTACAGCCAAACATGTGCCTTCGGGCTCTATCTATCGTGGTGTTACCAATATCGATGGACACTACACGATTACAGGCATGAAGGCGGGCGGACCTTACGAGGTTGAGATATCGTATATCGGTTTCCAGACATCGCGTTTTACCGATATCCAGTTAGCGCTGGGTCAGAATGCTGTGGTTGATGCCACGCTGAGCGAGGGCTCAGAGATGATTCAGGAGATTGTGGTAACAGCTAAGGCCAACAACACTATGCGTAGCGACCGTAGTGGTGCTGTAACCAGCCTGAACGCTAACCAGATGGCTGCTGTGCCTAATATCGGCCGTTCGATGCTGGATATCATGAAGATGACGCCACAATCGAGTTCGGCCAGCGGTATGGCGATTGGTGGCGGAAACTACCGTCAGTCGTATGTCACCATCGATGGTGCCTCGTTCAACGATTCGTTCGGAATGGAACCCAGTCCGCTGCCTGGTGGCGGCACTCCCATCTCGCTCGAGGCACTCGATCAGATGACCGTTTCGGTTACGCCTTACGATGTGCGTCAGAGTGGTTTTACTGGCGGTGGTGTGAATGCGGTTACCAAGAGTGGTACCAACACCTTTAAGGGTATGGCCTATACTTTCCTGACCAGTTCCGACCTGAAGGGTAAGAAGATTCGTAACGACCGGTTGCCCGTATCCAAGGGGCATAACAGTACCTTTGGCTTGAGCTTTGGCGGACCGATTATCAAGGATAAGCTCTTCTTCTTCCTTAACGGCGAGTACGAGGATAATGTGACGGCTGGACCTGCCGTGATGGCTTATAACCGTAGCGACCAACCCTATTCGGCCACGAATCGTCGCCCCAAGTTGGCTGAGCTCGAGAGTCTGTCTACCTACATGCAGAACGCTTATGGTATTACCACAGGTCCTTGGCAGAATTATAACCTGAAAACGCCTGCCTACCGCATTCTGGCCCGTATCGACTGGAACATCAACGACGATCATAAGTTTAACGTGCGCTTCACCAAGTCGAACCGTAAGGAGGCTAATCCCGCTTCGGCATCGCGTAGTATCGGTAGCAATCGCACCTCTATTATATATGGTGGCAACCAGAACTCGTATGGCGGTAATACCGATTACGGTATGTCGTCGCTCTCAAGTCGTTATATGACCGAGTTCCGCTTCACTTCGGTGGCTGCCGAGCTCAATAGCAAGTTCGGTAAGCTGCATAACACCCTGCGTGGCACCTATTCGTATCAGGACCAGCCCCGTAGCAATGAGTATGGTGTTGGTGTGCCTGTGGTTGAGATTGTGATGAGCGATGGTCAGGGCCATTATCCTTACTGGGCACTTACCGGCGATTTGTTTACTTACGGCAATGTGGCCAAGACTAAGACTACCGTGATTACCGACGAAATCAATATCCAGTTGGGTAAGCACAACCTGTTTGGCGGTTTGCAGTACGAGCATAATTGGGCGGCTAACGGCTATGCCCAGGCTGGTGCTGGCTATTATGCCTTCCTGGCAAGCCAGAACGAGATAGATAAGGCCATCGTAAACAACGACTGGGGGCCGATTTTTGCTGTAGATCACACCCGCCTGTTTGGTATCACCTATGGCAATGGCGAAAACCACGATCATTTTGTGGCTAAGATGAGCACCAACCAGTGGTCGCTCTATCTGCAGGATAACATGAGCTTGAGCGATCGTTTCCGCATGTCGCTTGGTCTGCGTTTCGAACTGCCCTCTTATCCCAGTCTGAAGGATAATTTCAACGAGGCGTATTATAAGATTAGCTTTGGCGGCGAGCATTTCCGCACCGATAACGTGCCAAATGCCAGCATCTCGGTATCGCCGCGTGTGGGCTTCAACTGGGATATCACCGGCAATCGCAACCTTATTTTGCGTGGTGGTTCGGGCCTCTTCATCGGTCGTCTGCCGTTTGTTTGGCTCATCTCGGCTGTAGGCAACTCAGGTATGGGACAAACCTCGTATATCGCCTCGCAAACCAAGGGTATTATTCCTACCTTTACCACCAGTCAGCAGGATATGCTGCAGCAGATAGGTGCTCAGAGCAAGATTTCGGTGCCCAGCAGCGCCACTATCCTGAGCGATAACCTGCGCATGCCTAAAACGTGGAAAACCTCGTTGGCACTCGATGCCAAGCTGCCTGGCGATATCGACTTTACCATCGAGGGTATCTATAACCGCGATATCAACCCCGTAGTAGTGGCCAATCGCGACATCTACTGGGATGGCACTTCTACTATCGACTTAGGTCACGGCGATGTGCGCCATAAGATGTCGTATTACGACCCCAACTCATCTGCTTACGTGCTTGAGAATGCAGGTCATAAGGCCTACTATATGTCGCTCAGCGCCCAGTTGCGTAAGAAGTTCGACTTTGGTCTTGATCTCTCGGCCAGCTACACCATCTCAAGGGCTAAGACCTATACCGATGGTATCGGCAACCAGGTGGCATCGGCCTATAACAACTACCGCAACTCGGTTAATGCCGTTAATGATAATGAGCTGGGCTATGCCACCTATGTGGCTCCTAACCGCTTGCTGCTCTCGGCCAGCTACACACTCAACGAGGGAAAGAATAACACCTCGCACTTCTCGCTGGTTTACGATGGCTACCAGTATGGTTTCCTTACCGAGTATGCCTTCAGCCGTTACAGCTATATCTTCTCGGCCAATGTTAACAGCGATGCCTTGGCGCCTGCCAACCTGATTTATGTGCCCGCCTCGCGCCAGGAACTCGACAGTTGGAACTTTGCCGAGAGTACCTACGGTGCCAATCATCAGGTATATACTGCCCAGATGCAGCGCGACGATTTCTGGGCCTATATCCAGCAGGACGATTATCTGAAGCATCGCACCGGTAAGTATGCCGAGCGTGGTGGCGCTAAGATGCCTTGGCACCATCAGATCGACTTTAAGTTCGAGCATGATATGAGTCTCCTCTGCGGTAAAACCAAGCACACCCTGCAGTTAGGTGTCGATATCCTTAACCTGCCCAATTTCCTTAACAAGAAGTGGGGACTTTACAAGCAGGTTACCGAAACGGCGCTGCTCTCTTATAGCAAGGGGCAATACACCTATAACACCGTTAATGGCGAGCGCCATCTGCACACCTATTCTGATTTCCTCGGTCTGCAGTCAACATATCAGATTATGTTTACTATTCGTTATCTGTTTAATTAATAGAGATTAATCCTCGCCAAAAGGCGGGGATTTTCTCTGATTTTTTGTTAATTATCCATTTTCGATTATCAATTATCAATTAATTTGTGTAACTTTGCAGCCAAATACTTTAAAAGGTACAAGAGTAAAAAAGTAAAAAGGTAAAAAAGTAAAAAAATAAAATAATCAAAAGAGATGGCACAAGAAGATGTATTTAAGAAGATCGTGAGCCACTGTAAGGAGTATGGCTTTGTATTCCCCTCAAGTGAGATTTACGATGGTTTAGGAGCCGTTTACGATTACGGTCAGAACGGTGTAGAGTTGAAGAATAACATTAAGCAGTATTGGTGGAAGGCTATGACGATGCTTCATGAGAACATCGTTGGTATCGATAGTGCCATCTTTATGCACCCCACCATTTGGAAGGCATCAGGTCACGTGGATGCTTTCAATGATCCTTTGATCGATAACCGTGACTCTAAGAAGCGCTATCGTGCTGACGTACTGATCGAGGATCAGATTGCCAAGTACGACGAGAAGATCCAGAAGGAGGTAGAGAAGGCTCGCAAGCGTTTTGGCGACAGCTTCGACGAGGCAAAGTATATGGAAACCAGCGAGCGCGTAAAGGAGACTAAGGAGAAGCGCGACAATCTGCACGCCCGTTATGCCGAGGCTATGCAGGGACCAGACCTGGAGGCTCTGAAGCAGATTATCCTCGACGAGGAGATCGTTGATCCTATCAGCGGTACCAAGAACTGGACCGACGTTCGTCAGTTCAACCTCATGTTCGCTACCGAGATGGGTGCCAGCGCCGATGCTTCGATGAAGGTTTACCTGCGTCCTGAGACTGCTCAGGGTATCTTCGTAAACTACCTGAACGTGCAGAAGACCGGTCGTATGAAGATTCCTTTCGGTATCGCTCAGATTGGTAAGGCTTTCCGTAACGAGATTGTAGCCCGTCAGTTCATCTTCCGTATGCGTGAGTTCGAGCAGATGGAGATGCAGTTCTTTGTAGCTCCTGGTACTGAGCTCGAGTGGTTCCCCAAGTGGAAGGAAACCCGTATGAAGTGGCACCAGGCTCTGGGCTTCGGTGCAGAGAACTATCGTTTCCACGACCACGATAAGCTGGCTCACTATGCTAATGCAGCTACCGATATCGAGTTCAAGATGCCATTCGGCTTCAAGGAGGTTGAGGGTATCCACTCTCGTACCAACTTCGACCTGAGCCAGCACGAGAAGTTCTCTGGTAAGAGCATCAAGTACTTCGATCCTCAGACCAACGAGAGCTATACGCCATACGTTATCGAGACTTCTATCGGTGTCGATCGTATGTTCCTGAGCATCATGTGCCACGCTTTCGAGGAGGAAAAACTCGAGAACGGCGAGACTCGTACCGTACTCAAGTTGCCTGCAGCCCTCGCACCAGTTAAGTGTGCTGTTATGCCTCTGGTTAAGAAGGATGGTCTGCCCGAGAAGGCACGCGAGATTATCGACCAGCTCAAGTTCCACTTCAACTGTCAGTACGACGAGAAGGATTCTATCGGTAAGCGTTATCGCCGTCAGGATGCCATTGGTACTCCTTACTGCGTAACAGTCGATCACGACACCCTCACCGATGGTAAGGTAACTTTGCGTTTCCGCGACACCATGGAGCAGGAGCGTGTAAACATCAGCGATCTTAACGCTATCATCGAGGATAAGGTAAGCATCGCCAGTCTGCTTAAGAAGCTTCAGTAAACAATGAAGAATTTAAAATACATATGGCTCGCTTTGATACTGTTCCCACTTGGGGGAATGGTATCATCGTGCACCGAAGATGAGAGCGAGGAGGGTGAGTTCGACAACTGGAAACAGAAGAACGAGACCTACTTTAATCAGGTAGTTTCTAATCCAAACTACAAGAAAATCCTGACCTACACAAAGGATACCACAAATCCCAGTATTACCGATGCCGACTACATCTACGTAGATGTTCTGGAGGAGGGTAGTGGCACCGAAACAGCACTTTTCACCGACTCGGTGTTCTATACCTATCGCGGTAGATTGATTCCATCAAAGACGTACGAGAAGGGTTATGTGTTCGATCAGTCGTTCCTGGGCGATTTCGATTGGTCAAAGTCAGCTATGCTCAAGGCATGCGTAAGCTGGAATAAAGTAACCACAACATCGGGCACAACCACGAGTTTGTTCACCGAGGGTTTCTGCACAGCCCTGCAGCACATGAAGAAAGGCGACCATTGGCTGGTTTATATCCCCTATCAGCTTGCTTATGGCGAAACTACTTCATCGTCTATTCCTGGTTACAGCACGCTGGTGTTCGAAATAGCTGTTGCTGATGTGTGGCACCCAGGCGAAACACGCCCTGCTTTCAAGTAGCACTAAGAATAACAAAAACTTCTTTTATAAAATCCATTGCCTATGCCTAAATACGCCGATTACATCAAGCGCATCGAGATCGACTCGCTTTGGAGCGGGAAGAAACATATTGTGTGGGAGCTTAACCGTCAGGTTAACATCCTGAGTGGTACTAATGGTCAGGGCAAAAGTACCATCCTGAATAAGGTGGTAAAGGGTTTGATTGCAGGTGGCGAGTTCCCCTCGCACATGCTCAAGGGCGTTCACTTGGATGTGGTACCCGAGGATGCCAAGTGGATTCGTTATGATATGATCCGTTCGCTCGATACCAACCTGCAGCAGGCATTGGCCGAGGGCGAGGGATTCCTCCGTCAGGCTTTTTCGGCATTGGCTGGTGTTGGTGGCGGTTCGCTGCTCGATATCCAGCTCTACAACCTGCAGCGCAAGTACCTTGATTATCAGGTAAACATAGGCAATCGCATTATCGAAAAACTGCAGAGCGGCGATACCGATGCCGCTCAGCAGCTTTCACAAAAAAAGTCACGTTTCCAGGACATTGTCGATGAGCTGTTCCGCGAAACGGGCAAGAAAATTATCCGTACCGAGAACGAACTGCGCTTCACCCAGATAGGCGAGGTGTTGTTGCCCTATCAGCTGTCGAGTGGCGAAAAGCAGATGCTGATAATCCTGCTCACCGTGCTGGTAGAGGATAACCAGCCTTACGTGCTGTTTATGGACGAACCCGAGGTGTCGCTCCATCTCGAATGGCAGAAGCGTTTGGTCGATCTCTGTGTCGAGCTTAATCCTAACGTACAGATTATTCTTACCACCCATTCGCCCGCCATCGTTATGAATGGTTGGGTTGATGCCGTTACCGAAGTAAGCGATATTACGGTATGAGTTATCGCCTGAAGGATAATCTGAATAGCAAGTATTTCGAGGCGGCCAATGCGCTCACCTCTAAAAAGGCGCGACGTAGGATAGTGGCCTATGTCGAGAGCTACGATGATATCTACTTCTGGCGCACCGTTCTCAGTGAGTTCGAGAACGATAAACGCTACTTCGAGGTGATGCTGCCCTCAAAAATCAATCTCACTCGTGGCAAAAAGTCAGTTCTCATGAATTTTTTGGAGGAAGGAGGAAGGAGTATGGAGGATGGAGATATCCTGGGGCGCGATATGATTGCCTGCGTAGATGCCGATTACGACTATCTGATACAGGGCCGCACTCGCCAGTCGCAGCGCATCTTGAACAGTCCGTATGTGTTCCACACCTACGTGTATGCCATCGAGAATTTTCAGTGTTACGCCCCTTCGCTGCATAATGTATGCGTGTCGGTAACACTCAACGATCATCGCATCTTCGATTTCCGCGATTACTTCCAGCAGTTTTCCGAGGCTATCTTCCCATTGTTTGTATGGAGTGTGATGGTGTATCGCAATGGCAATTACTCTCGGTTCTCTATCACCGACTTCTGTCGTATTGCCGATCCTGGCGGTTTCAGTGTGCAGAATCCCGTTGCCTCTATCAACAACGTGAAGCGTAAGGTGCGCACCAAAATCAACGATCTGCAGCGCCAGTTCCCCGATGCCAAGGAAGAGTATCTGCGTACTAAGGATGATATCCTAGCCTTAGGTGTAACGCCACAAACCACCTATCTTTATATACAGGGTCATCACTTGTTCGACACAGTTGTGTCGCCCATTCTGTCGAAGGTGTGCAATCTATTGCGTCAGGAGCGTCAGAATGAAATCTATCATGCTTCTGCCCACAGAACGCAGAAGCGAAACGAAATGTCCTGCTACGAAAACTCGCTGCAGGACATTAAAACGATGCTTAAGAAAAACACGGGCTACATGAGTTGCGAACAATTCCAACGCCTGCAGTCCGATATTCGTTCTTATTTAGACGAAGGTCTCTAAGAACTTAACCGTTCCCTCTACTTTTACTTCACCGGTAGTGGCGGGCAGTAGGATGGTGTCGCCCATGCGGAAGGTTGTCTCCTGGCCGTTGGCTTTGATGGTGCCCTCGCCCTTTACGGCTATCAGGATTACAAACGAGTCAAGCTCTGTGTAATCGAGTGTCATAGGCTCAGTCAGGTCGTAAACCGCTGTGGTAAAATAGGGGCATGTAGCCACCTGTACGCCCTCGTTCTTGGTGCGCTCGTACTCGGCACGATAGTTGGGCAGCACGGTGTAGTCGATGCTCTCAGCCGCCAGTTCGGTGTGCAGCTCGCGGTAGTTGCCGTTCTTGTCCTTACGCTTAAAGTCGTAAATGCGGTAGGTCACATCGCTTGTCTGTTGTATCTCAGCCACAAAGCAACCGGCACCAATGGCATGTATGCGACCAGCTGGAATAAAGAATACGTCGCCCTCGTTCACTTCGTAGCGTGCCAGCGCATCCGTAATCGTATCGTTCTCAACCATCTGCTTGTACTGCTCAGGTGTAATCTGCTGTTTCAGTCCGTTGTACAGCTGTGCACCTGGGGCACTCTCAAGGGCATACCACATCTCGGTTTTGCCGCGTGTCTTACCCTGTCGGTGGGCAATCTCATCGGTAGGGTGTACCTGTATGCTCAGGTCCTGACGGGCATCGATAAACTTAATCAGCAGGGGAAACTCGTCGCCAAAGCGCTCGTAGTTCTCCTGGCCCACCAGCTTACCTTTCAGCTCGCGTACCAGTTGGTTCAGGCTCTTGCCTTTGTACTCACCCTCGCTTACGATGGTCTCGTTGTCCTTTACACCCGAAATCTCCCAGCTCTCGCCAACGCTTTCGAGCGTCTCATTTAAATGCTTAAAGGGGATAATCTTATCGCCTCCCCAAAGTGTCTGCTTCAGCAGTGGTTCAAATTTAATCATAGCTATATTAGTGTTAGTTTAATTCTCTTTCCAGAAGGTACGTGTAAACAGTACCAGCACCGTCATAATCTCCAGTCGTCCCATCAGCATCAACGGACACAGAATCCACTTGATGTATTCGGGCAGTATCGACCACGACATCACCGGTCCAATCTGCGTGCCTAAGGTTGGTCCTACGTTGCTCACACAGCTAAGGGCTATGGTAATGGCGTTGGTGTTATCAATGCCAGCCACAATCATAATAGTGGCCGTTACTAATGTCATCAGCATGGTAAGTGTGAAAAAGGCAAACAGCGCCACCAGTTTTGATTGTGGAATACTCATGCCGTTAATCTTTACGGGCAGCACAGCATTGGGGTGCAGTATCTGGCGGAAGTTATTACGTACCACTTTTAGCAGCATCACGCCTCTGATACACTTAAAGCCACCGCTAGTACTACCAGCACAGGCACCTAAGTACATTACCACACCCAATATCACCCAGGTGATATGTGGCCAGGTACCCGCATCCTCGTTAAACATACCCGTGGTGGTGATAAACGATACCACCTGGAACAATGCGGCACGGAAGGCATGTTCTAAGTCGTAGCCCATACGTGTCAGCAGCAGGTACATAATCCACAGTGTTGCACCTATCACCACGCTTACGTACAGCTTGAATTCCGAGTTGGTAAGCAGCGCCTTCAGTCGCATTTTTACAATGCTTAAATATAATAAGGTGAAGTTGATGCCCGACAGGAATTGGAATGTAATCGAGATATAGTCGATGGTAGGCGAGTGGAAGTACTCCGTGCTCTCGTTGTGTATCGCAAAGCCGCCCGTTGCTGTAGTGGTCATGGCGTAGTTCAGTGCCTCAAACCAGTCCATGCCCGCAGCGCAGTACGATAATACGCAGGCCAGCGTTAGTATCAGGTAGATACTCCAAATCCACTTGGCAGTGGTTGTTAGTCGTGGGTGCATCTTGGCCTTGATGGGGCCTGTAGCCTCGGCGGCAAACACCTTTACGCTACCACCCACCAGCGATGGCAGGATGGCGATGGTAAAGAATACTATTCCTAAGCCGCCAATCCACTGGGTGAGCGATCGCCAGAATAATATGCCGTGTGGCAGTATCTCCACATCGTCGATAATCGAGGCGCCCGTAGTGGTAAAGCCCGATGTTGATTCAAAAAAAGCGTCGGTAATGTTGGTAATACAGCCGTGGGTCAGAAACGGAAACATGCCGAATACCGAGAACACTAGCCAGGCGGCCGTTACCAGCAGGTAGGCGTCTCTACGGTTCAGACTGTTGTCTGCGTTACGCCCCAGGTACATAAACGTAAAACCGCTGCCAAAGGTTATCAGCAGCGATATCAGGAATGCCATCAGGTCGTCCTCGTGATACGAGAAAGCCACCAGTGCACATAGCGACATGAACAATGCCTCTATGAGCAGCAGCGAGCCTATGATTTTACTGATGATACGGAAGTTTACCATATCGCATTCTTCTTGAAGTACTTTTCTATGTTGTTCAGTTTCTGTTCATGACAGAACACCATCACCGAGTCACCCGCCTCAATCTGCGAGTTACCGTTCACCAGCATACCGTGGCCGTTTCGTACCAGTCCGCCGATAGTTACGCCAAATGGCAGTCCTAAGTCCTTTACCGGTTTCTTGGTTACCTTCGAACCCTCGGCAGCCGTAAACTCTGCCACCTCGCTATCCACCATCATCAGCGATCGCAGGTTGTTTACGTCGGCATCCAGCAGCATCTGGTAGATATGGCTGGCGGCGATGGTCTTCTTATTGATAATCGTACCGATATCCAGACTTTCGGCCATGCTCACGTAGTCCAGGTTCTCCACCATCGCTACTGTTTTGCGCACGCCCATCTTCTTGGCTGTCAAACAAGCCAGAATGTTCGTCTCAGCATTCTCGGTCAGCGCCACAAAGGCCTGTGTATTTCTGATGCCCTCCTCTTCCAGCAGTCCCAAGTCGCGTCCGTCGCCGTGTATCACCATCGTGTCCTGGTTCTCCAGCAGCTCGTTCAGCTTCTCGCAGCGCTTGGCATCCTTCTCAATAATCTTCACGTGCATGTAGTCGGGTGTGGTCAGCGCCGCACGTACGGTAGTTTTGCCACCGCCCATCATAATCACGTTCTTTACGTCGGTATAGTGTTCCTTACCTACTATCTTGCGTATGTAAGGTATATACTCCTTGGTAGTCATAAAGTAGGCCAGGTCGCCCACTCTTAGTTCGTCCATACCGCTTGGTATAATCGTGTCGCCTCCGCGCTTAATGGCCACAATGTGGTACGGGTCGTCGGGGCCGCACAGATCCTTCAGCGGCTGGTTCAGTATCTCGGCCTGCTCTCTCAGCTTGATACCCAGCATGGTTAGTGCACCATCGTGTACATCCCAACGCTGGCGCACCCACGATAGCTTTAAGCCGTTGTTGATATCAATGGCCGCCAGTACCTCGGGGTAAATCAGCGAGTCAAGTCCTAAGTTCTTAAAAAAGGGTTGTAAGCTGGGTGCCAGATACTCGTAGTTATCAATACGTGCTACGGTTTTCTTGGCGCCCAAGGCGTGTGCCAGTATGCAGGCATTAATGTTCGTGCTCTCCTCGGGGGTTACGCCCACAAACAGGTCGGCGTTAGGCACACCGGCCTCTTTCAGGGCTCTGATGCTGGTTGGCGATGCACAATACGTCATCACGTCGTACTCGCTCATTTTAGCCAGTCGTTCCTCGTCGTCATCAATCAGAATGCAGTCCTGATGTTCTCTCGACAGCAATTTTGACAGGTGAGTACCAACGGCGCCTGCACCTACTATCACAATCTTCATGCCTCCAAAATAGCTTTTTTAATGCCTTCCTCGTCAATACCAACAATGTGCTGCAGCTCCTTTACGGTGCCGTGCTCCACAAAGTTGTCGGGCAGTCCAAGTCGGGTTACCTTTGGTGCGTAGCCATGATCGTTCATCCACTCCAGCACTGCGCTACCCAGTCCGCCTTGGCGTACTCCGTTTTCAACGGTAATCACACGCTTAAACTTCTTGCCTACCTCTTTCAGAATGTCCTCGTCGATAGGCTTCAGGAACCTCATGTCATAATGGGCAATTGATAGTTGACAATTGGTAGTTGACAGTTGTTCTATCGCTCTGGTGACATTATTGCCAATGGGGCCAATGCTCAGCACAGCTACATCGTTACCGTCCTTCAGTTTACGTCCGGTACCCACCTTTATCTCCTCCAATGGGCATCGCCAGTCCTGTAGCTCGCCGCCACCGCGTGGATAACGGATGACGAACGGACCCTTGTCTGGTAGCTGGGCGGTGTACATCAGTCGGCGTAGCTCGTGCTCATCCAGTGGCGAGCATATCGTCATGTTTGGTATTGGGCGCAGGGCTGCCAAGTCAAAGGCACCATGGTGTGTAGCACCATCCTCGCCCACCAGTCCCGAGCGGTCAAAGCAGAATACCACGTTCAGGTTCAGCAGTGCCACGTCGTGTATAATATTGTCGAATGCACGCTGTGCAAAGGCACTGTAGATATTGCAGAAGGGCAGCAGTCCGTCCTTGGCCATACCGCCGCTGAATGTCACGGCGTGTCCCTCGGCTATACCCACGTCAAACGTGCGTTCGGGCATCTCTTTCATCATGATATTCATCGAGCAGCCACTAGGCATGGCTGGTGTCACACCTACTATCTTGGGGTTCTGCTTAGCCAGTTCTAGCAGCGTGTGGCCGAATACATCCTGGTATTTCTGTGGCTTGGTGGGGTCGTTGTCCACCAGGCGCTCACCAGTATCGGGGTTAAACTTGCCCGGTGCGTGCCATACCGTTACATCCTTCTCGGCAGGTGCATAGCCATGTCCTTTCTTGGTGTGCAGGTGCAGCAGTTTGGGACCTGTCATATTCTTTAGCTGACTCAGTATGCGCACAAGTTCCTTCACGTTGTGACCGTCAAACGGACCGAAGTACTGTATGTTCATACCGTCGAAAATATTCTGTTGGTGGCTGATGGCGCTCTTCATGGCGTTTGTCAGTCGTATCAGGCCTTTCTTGCGGTCGTCGTTCAGCAGTCCGTGGCGATTAAACCAGCGTGCCGTTTTAAACTTTATGCAGTTATACGTCTCGTTGGTGCTCAGGTTCAGCAGATACTGCTTCATACCGCCAACACTGCGGTCGATACTCATGTTGTTATCGTTCAGGATGATCAGCAGGTTGTTGGGACTGCTCGATACGTTGTTCAGTCCCTCAAAAGCCAGTCCGCCGCTCAGTGCGCCGTCACCGATCACTGCCACCACATGGCGGTCGTGCTTGCCTTCCAGTTCTGCTGCTACGGCCATACCCAAAGCTGCCGATACCGAGTTGCTGGCGTGTCCGCAGGCAAAGGTATCGTATTCGCTCTCTTCGGGCGATGGGAAAGGTTTGATACCGCCCAACTTACGGTTAGTGCAGAATCGGTCCTTACGACCAGTCAGTATCTTATGACCGTAAGCCTGGTGTCCTACGTCCCAAACTATTCTGTCTTCAGGGGTATTATATACGTAATGCAATGCAACCGTAATTTCGGCCACACCCAAACTCGAGGCTAAGTGTCCAGGGTTCACTGCCACCTCTTCAATGATGTCACGTCGCAACTCGTCGCACACCTGTGGCAATTCATCCACCTTCAGTTTTCTCAAATCCTCTGGTGTCTGGATCTTATTTAAAAGAGTAAACTCAGTTTTTTCCACACAAAAAATCATTTATTTCGAGTGCAAAGATATACATTTATTATTAAACTGCAAAATTTATTAGCACTTTTCTTGCTTTAAATCTGCCCACTTTCCACCATCAACACCACGCGTTCGGTAAGTCGGTCCACGCCCTTTGCGTCGTACTCCTTTTTCAGACTGGCACCAAAGCCCCAGGCAAACACCTGCCAGAATCCTGCTCTCAGCGGACCCATAAAGGCTTTGATCATATCGTAGCTACTCGAGTGGCATTCTCGGTCAATCAGTTTTATCAGCAGCTTACCTTGACTGTAGGTCAGTTTTTTCATTTTGGGTTTGTAGGTTTTAAATATGTCGGCCTCTACGCGCTTCATGTGTTCCGCCTTTTCCTGGTCGGTTTGTAGTGTTTCCAGGTATTCGGTGGTTTCAATCAGCATCATGCGTGCCTCTTTGGCTATCGGCAACACTTTCTTCACGTTGTTCACCAGTCGCATGTACTGCTGGGCCTGTTTCTTGTTCTTAAAAGTCAGCTGTGGGTACACATACACATTGTTCATCTCCATGTATTGTATGCTGTCACCCTCGTGCAGCACCTTTCCCACCTTCACGGTTGGAACAAATGTAGGCGAGTCCATCTCCGCCAGCACCTGCTCGGCGGTTATCCGTTGTTCTTCCTGCGCTTGGGCGCAAGCAGCGCAACACAGCAATGCTATGATAAACCCTTTTCTCATTCTCGGGTGCAAAATTACTACTTTTTTGCTATGTAACGCATGTTTTAACACGAAAAAATAAGATTATTAGTAAATTTTTCCATACCTTTGCATCATCAAAAGATTCGCTAAATTAATGAAACTAAGATTATCATTACTACTCTTACTGCCATTTCTGGGCGTAAAAGCGCAGGAATCGCATGGATGGGAGACGTACTTAAATCAGGTGATGACGGTTGAGGATGCGGCATCGGAGGGGTGGCAGCAGACGTACGATCTGCTGAGCGACTTAGTGCAGCACCCCATAAATATTAATACCGCCACTCGCGAGCAGTTGGAGGGTATACCATTTTTGTCGGCACTACAGGTAGAAGAGCTGATGGCTTACCTGTACCGCTATGCACCGATGCGATCTACTGCCGAACTGCGTATGTTGACGCTGTTAACACCAGCCCAGCGCGAATTACTGAGTTATTGTGTTTATACCGGCGAAAGTGAACCTAAACGCTACTTACACCACGAACTGACCGCTACAGCCAAACTACCACTGAGCAACGGTCACTGGTTTCGTTATCAGCTGCAATATGGCGACCGCCTGAAGGCTGGATTGGTGGGCGATTTGGACGCAGACGAGCCCTTTATGAAGGATTGTAACCGATGGGGTTACGACTACTATGCACCGTATGTACAACTGAACCACTGGGGGCGCATAGAGACACTAGTATTAGGCTGCTACAGAGTGAGCATGGGCATGGGCCTGGTGATGAACAATAGCTTTAGCTTAGGCAAGATTGCTATGTTACAGAACTTGGGACGTAGCACAAACACCTTGCGGGCACATGCCTCAAGAACTGAGAATGCACTGCAAGGAGCAGGTATAACCTTAAAGCTGGGATGTGGTTGGCAGACCACAGCGTTTTTGGGTTATGTGCCAATGGATGCCACGCTGAACAAGGATGGTAGTGCACGTACGATACTAACCACTGGCTACCACCGTACGGAGGCCGAAATAGCTAAGAAACACAATATGCACGCCTTGAAAACGGGTGGTAGTCTGCGTTATACGGGACACGGACTGCACTTAGGACTTAACGGGCTTTATGTGCACTTGGACCGACCGCTGCAACCTAACACCAAACAGTTGTACAACCTGTATAAACCGCAGGGCAGCAGTTTTGTGAACATGAGCACGGACTACGGTTATACCAATAGTCGTTGGTCACTGAACGGTGAAACGGCTGTGGATGGGCACGGGCATATAGCCACCATCAACAGCGTGAGCGTGGCGATGGGGAGCAACCTGACGCTGATGGCACTACAGCGTTATTACCAATATCGCTACACTTCGCTGGATGCGCAGAGTTATAGCGACGGGGGCAGTGTGCAGGACGAAAGCGGCGTGTATGTGGGAGCTACCTGGCAGCCATCGACAAAATGGCAGGTAGCAGCTTATGCCGATTGGGCTTACTTTCCATGGGTAAGGTACAGACAGCAGGCAGGGACTTACACGATGGACTATCTGTTACAGACGACATACACCAGTAGCCGCTGGAAACTGAGCGGCAGGTACCGACTGAAAACAAAACAACATGAACATCGTACCAGATTGGTAGCTGAATACAACTGGGACTGTGGCTTAGGGCTGCGTACTCAGTTGGATGGCGACTACAGAGCGGAAGCAGGAACGGAGACGGGCGCCATGTTGAGCGAGAGTATGGCTTACACTTATAAGTGGCTGCGACTAAACGCGGGGGCGGGCTATTATCATACGGATGGTTATAACAGTCGGCTGTTTGTGTATGAGAACGGACCACTATATACCTATGCCATGCAGCAACTGTACGGCGAGGGCATACGTTATTGGTTGATGCTACGCGCTAACGCAGGACAACATTTGTTGCTGACTGCCAAGATGGGCGTAAACAACAACTTTGATCGTGCATCGAAAACGGATTTGATGGTTCAGCTGCGACTTAAAATCTGATGATAGAGCTGATAAACCTGGCCTGCGACATCGTTGCCTGCAAAACGTTGCACATAACCTTGGCTGCGCTGGATGCGTGCCTCGCGACTGTTGGCGCCATGCAGCGAACGGCGGATGGCATCGCCCATACCTGATACATCGCCTGGCGCCACATAGATGTTGTCGGGGCCGCCAGCCTCTTCGAGACATGAACCGCTGCAAGCCACTACAGGTAAACCGCAACGGATGGCCTCGATGATAGGTATGCCAAAGCCTTCGTAAACACTGGGGTAGACAAACACTTCGGCCATGGCGTAAAGAGCGGGCAGATGTTCGTCGGGCACACCATGCAGGATTCGTACACGTTGCTGCAATTGGTGGCGTTGTACGTAGGCCATGACCTTATGGGTATAATCCGTGGGGCGGCCGATGATGACTAGCGATACATCGGATGGTAGATAGGGCAGTGCCTGAACGGCCTGTAGTACGTTTTTACGTGCTTCGATAGAACCCACATTGAGGATGTAACGCTGGGGTAACTGGTAATGCTGGGCTACCTGTTGCAGCACAGCGGCATCGGTTTCGGCGCCGAAACGTTTGGCACAACTCTGGTAGATGAGCGAGATTTTCTCGGTAGGTACCTGCCCGTACTCGATGATATCGCGACGGGTACACTCGCTGATGGCAATGATATGGGTAGCCTCGCGCAGGGTGCGACGGAACTTCCAGGTGTAGAGTTTTACATCGATGGGATTGTAAAACTCGGGATGGCGCAGGAATATCAGATCGTGGATGGTAACCACGCTAGGGATGCCGCTCTGACTGATGCCAAGGGGGAGCTCGCCCGACAATCCATGATAGAGCTGGATGCCATCGTGCTTAAGATCGGCAACGATACCCTTGGTGCGCCAGTAAGCGTTGCCCAACGGCCATCGTTTGTTGGCAAACTTAAATGCTACATTGGGGCGCTCTATGATTTGGTTGCGCAGAGGGGCGCGACCGGCATCGGGGGCATAGAGGCTGAGTTGCAGGGGATATTGTGCCAGATCGTTAACCAACGTGCGGCCATAGGCGCCAAGGCCTGTGCCGTTGCGAACAATGCGCTTGGCATCGAAACCGATATGGAGGGGCGTGTTACTCATGATAATATTATTGCTTTTTAAAGTGCTTGAATACAAAACGAACCATGATGAAATTGGCGGGCACAGCGATGGCCAAGACTGCCAATGGGGCTACAGCACGACTGAGACCTAACCATAGGAAGAAATTGAACAGCACGATGTGCAGCACGTAGTTGACTGCATGGGCGCCGCCAAAACCAATGCCGTTGCGGGCTGAGGTTTTTTCGCGGAAGGTGAAGTGGGCCGACAGATAGTAGTTGACTAAGAAACTAACGATATAGCCCGCCGTATAGGCGATGTTAACCTCGATAAAGTGCTGTAGCAACCAGTATACACCATAGTGTATGGCGGCGGCAGTGGTGCCTACGATACCGAAGCGAACGAGCTGATAAAATGTTTCTTTATTAAACATGAATACGAAATTTTGGTGCAAAGATACAAATAATTCGGTATAATTGTGTATCTTTGCACCAAATTATACCAATTATTATCATGATACTATTGAGTTTTGATACCGAAGAGTTTGATGGACCACGCGAACATGGCGTGGAATTTTCATTACAACAAGGTATGGAAGTTTCGAAGGAAGGCACGCGCCGCATATTGGACTGCTTGAAGCAGAATAGTGTGAAGGCTACCTTTTTTTGCACAGGCAATTTTGCAGAGAATGCACCCGAACTGATGCAACGGATTATGGACGAAGGGCACGAGGTGGCCTGTCATGGGGTGGATCACTTTGAGCCGAAAGAGACTGACTTTGCCCGTTCGAAGGAAATTGTGGAACGGGTAACCGGACGAACGGTGTATGGCTACCGACAGCCGCGTATGTTCCCTGTGGTGGAGAGCGAAATCAAACGGGCGGGCTATCGCTATAACTCGAGTCTGAACCCCGCGTTTATTCCCGGCAGATATATGCATCTCACTGAACCCAGAACCTGGTTTATGAAGGATGGGGTGATGCAGATACCGGCTTCGGTAACACCGCTGATACGATTCCCGCTGTTCTGGCTGGCACTGCACAACCTGCCACAGGGCGTGTACCACTGGATGGTGCGTCGCGTATTGAAGCACGATGGCTACTTTGTGACCTACTTCCACCCCTGGGAGTTTTACGACCTGAAAGAGCACCCCGAGTTTAAGATGCCCTTTATTATTAAGAATCATAGCGGACGTGAGATGGTTGGGCGACTCGACAAACTGATAAAAATGCTGAAAGCCCATGGCCACGAATTTATAACTTACACTGAATTTACTGACAAGCAACTATAAGATAACAACAACGAATGTATGAAAACGATAACAATTATACTGCCCGCTTATAACGAGGAGTCGTCGTTCGAGCTGCTGAAAGAACGGATGAGCGAGGTGGTAAAACAAAACCCGGATTACAACTGGGAATTTTTGCTGGTGAACGATGGTAGTACCGACCATACGCTGCAGCAGATGATGCGTCTGCGTCGTGAAGACCAGCATTATAACTATCTGGATCTGAGTCGCAACTACGGTAAGGAGGTTGCGATGATGGCTGGTTTTGACTATGCCAAAGGTGATGCTGTGATAGTGATGGACGCCGATATGCAGCATCCGATAGACGTGATACCCGAGATGTTGCAGTATTGGGAACAGGGCTACGACGATGTGTATGCCACCCGACAGGACAGTAAGGAGAGTTGGCTGAAGCGTGCCACATCGCATTGGTACTACGAGGTGCTACAATCGGTAACCAAGGTGCCTATCCAGAAGGATACCGGCGACTTCCGCCTGTTGGACCGCTCGTGTGTAGAGGCTTTGAAACAGATGCGCGAAACCGAGCGTAACACCAAGGGGATGTACTCGTGGATAGGATTCCGCAAAAAGGGCATCGGCTACAAACAGTTAGAGCGCCAGGCTGGTGAGAGCAAATGGAGTACACGAGCGCTGATGCATCTGGCATTGAACGGCATTATGTCGTACACCACCGCACCACTGCGACTAGCTTCGGTTCTGGGACTGATAGTATCGTTTGTTGCTTTCCTGTATCTGATATATATTATTGTGATTACCAATTTGTATGGCGAGCCTGTTCAGGGCTATCCTACTATGATGGTAACGATACTTTTCTTAGGTGGTATACAGCTGTTGAGCTTGGGTATCCTAGGAGAGTATGTGGCAAAGATTTTTAATGAAGTGAAGGGCCGTCCTGGCTACTTCCTGAACTCGTATAATGGCGAAAGAAAATATGTGGCAAAAAATTAAGAACATTAAGAACAAAGAGCAGATTTTATTTTGGTTGGGACTGGTGATAGTGATAGCTGCCACCACTATCGAGACCATGCGTGGCAGGGCTCTTAACTACTATGTGTTTAGCGATGCCTCTAACATGTTCTGGCATGGACTGACACCTTACACCCAACAGTTTATTACCGATCATGGGCGCTATTTCCTATATACCCCCGTGTTTACTGCCCTGTTTGCGCCCGTATTGCTGCTACCCCAATGGTTGGGACCCTATGTGTGGAACGGCATGCTGTATGCGTTGATGGTGACGGCCATCAGAACGCTGCCTGGCGAGGTGAACCAATATCGCACAAAGATATTTGCCTTTCTGTTGCTACTGATCGTGCAGGGCACCTACTGCTTCCAGTACAATCTGGTGGTGTGTGCGCTGTTTTTGCTGGCTTTTACGTTGTTAGAGCGCAATAAGCCGTTGTGGGCAGTACTGCTCATTATGATTTCGGCCACCACCAAGATTTATGGCGGTATAGAGTTGGCGCTGCTTTTGTGCTACCCCAAGATGTGGCGTAACTTAGGCGCAGCTGTGCTGATGGGCGTGGTTTTGCTGCTACTGCCTGCCATGTACCTGAATTTTGAACACCCACTTGACGTTTACCGTCAAATGGGTGAGATTCTTACCCAACATGGCGACTCTGGCATCTGGGCAGGATTGCTTTATGCTCCCGTACTGCGTGATGTACTACTGCCAAACATGCGCATCGTACAGTTAGGTGCGTTAGTCATATTATCGGTCATCTTCTTTTGGAAGAAGAGATTGTGGAGTGATTTCAGATTCAGAGTGTCTGCCTTAGCTGTGATGGGGGGCTATGTGATACTGTTTAGCGACAGTCCAGAAACGCATACGTACATCATTGCCTTGGCTGGCTACCAGATGGTGTTCTGGCTGCAGCCTAAGCGTACTACATTCGATTGGGTGATTTTCTGGCTACTGTTCGTAAACTTCTGCATCTTCCCCATTGATGTGCTCTGTCCAACACCCGTGTACCGATTCTTCCACTGGAACTTCTGGTTTGATATCTACTGCATGACGTTGGCCTGGGTGCGCATAATTTGGGCTGTGGCCAAGGCATAATCCTTGGTGAGCATCTCGTAAATGAGCTTAAACCAGATGATAGCTACAGGCAGGGCCTTGAGCGAATAGGGCTTGATGAGCTGGCTCCATACTACCTTTGGAAAGAGGTCGGATGGCGACATCGACGTGATGATAAAGGCGAAGATGATGAGTGCCAGATCGCAGCGGTTGCGCTGCCAAGGACTGGTGAGATACCAGATGGCTACACCGGGCATGGCGATGATGTAGCTGTACGACTCGGAACCGGTGCTGAACAGCACAATCGTCATGAGCGCTGAGGCTACGGCTGCCAGGCGGAACCCCTGATGGCGATACTGATCGAGTCGCAGATAAGGCAGAGCGAAGAGAATGGCACCAGGCAGGATAAGCCAGATATCGTTGTAACTGGCGATGCCTGATATCTTACGTACCATACCCAGCAGCGAGATGTTCTGACCGGCGGCAAACTGGTTGAGGTCGTTCTTATGTACCAGCACATCGTACCAGGCACCGTACTGGCCGCACACGTAATCGAACCCGAATACGAACATGGGCAGTACTGTAAGAATCACCATCCAGGCTACGAACCAGCCTAGGAACTGGCGCTTATTGTGCGAGAAGGGGAAGAACGCCAAGCCCGCAATGCCGTAGATTTTGGTAACTGTGCCCAAGGCAATGAGGAACGCTGCCCAGCAGTCCTTCTGCTTCTGGGTGAGGTAATAGGTAAACAGAATGCAGGCTAAAATCAGACTGTTACTCTCGGAATCGAGAATGCAGGTATAGGCTTCGACTGCCACAAACCACAGAATGAACAGCTGCTGACTGCGGGTAAAGAACGACTTGCGGATGCTATAATAAGGCACAAATGTGATGAGTAGCATCCAAATCAGTCGGCCTAACTGATAAGGCAGCACCGCCATGGGTGCCATGAGCAGCGGGAAGAGCGGGCCGTATAGAAAATAATTTCCATCCTCGGGGTAGATGATGTAAAGTGGCATTTGTTGCCAGGCATGCCAGAACGAGTGGAAGAAGATGGAATAATCGAGATCGAACTTACCCTTGAGCCAAATGCGCAACCAAGGGACGATGGCCATGATGAGCCATACGAAAAACACGACACGAAAGTCGGCCAGATAGTGTTTAATCTTGCAGGTTAATATAGATAGTTTCATGATCAAAAGGTAAATAATTCTTTGCAAAGATACAAAAAAAAATAGTAGTTTTGGTATAAAAAGCTAAAAAAATTGTAACTTTGCACCCAAATAAGATAAATATGGAAAAGGAAATGAATTTTCTGGATAGAAATGAGTTTAATTTCGAACCCAGTGAAAAAGTGGTAGAGGCTATCCGCAATTTTGACCCAAAGACATTGTGTTTTTATACCCGTATTTACGATCAGGGCAAGAAAAGCGTTGTATCGGTAAAGCTGAGCGAGATATATGGTGTACCCGAAGAGCAGGTACTGCTGGCTTATGGTGGTGAGGACATTCTGAAGAATGCCATTCACTACTACCTGATGAAAGGCGACAACAAGAAAATACTGATACCAGAATACTCATGGTGGTACTACAACAAGGTGGCCAGCGAGTGCTATGGTACCTTTGAGATGTACCCTCTGCACGAGCAGGAGGATACCTTTGCCTATGATGTAGATGAGGTGATAGAATATACCAATCGCATTCATCCCCGTATGCTGCTGTTGGCATCGCCTAACAACCCTACGGGTAACTGCTTGACACCCGAGGAGATTGGACGTATCATGGAGAATATCCCCAACGACACGATGGTGCTGATAGATGAGGCTTATGCCAGCTTTATTACCAGCGATACAGATTATATCGCCCCATTGGTAAACAAATATCGCAACTTGATTATCTCGCGTACACTAAGTAAGTTCTATGGACTGCCCGGACTGCGTTGTGGCTTTGGCTTTATCGGTGCCGGACACGACCACTTTGTAAGCTATATCAACAAGTACTTAGGCTATAATCGATTCTCGGAGGCTGTGGCTTTGGCTGCGCTCGACAGTGATGAGCACTACCGCAAGGTGGCCGACGATATGGAGTGGGGTCGCCAGCTGTACAAGAAAGCATTGGGTGACAAGCCTGGCTTTAAGGTGTATAAGAGTGTGGCCAACTTTATCCTGATAAAATATCCTGTAGCTATTAAGGAGGCCCTGCAGAAGGCTCTGGCCGACCAGAACTACAAGATTAAGTTTATGACCGATAAGGGTCTGGAGGAGTGCGTGCGCATTACCTTAGGACGTAAGGAGCAGACACAGGCTGTAGTGGATACCATCTTAAAAGTGTTGGGATGATAGGTGTGATATTGGCTGCGGGAATGGCCAAGAGACTGCGCCCGCTTACAGACGAGAAACCCAAATGCCTGCTGGAGGTAGGTGGTAAAACGCTGTTGCAGCGTACCGTTGACGCGATGATAAGCGCCGGCGTAAAGGAGTTTGTGGTAGTAACAGGCTATCGTGCAGAGATGATAAGGGAATTCCTAACTGTCAACTATCCACTATCCACTATCAACTTCATCGACAACCCCGATTACGAGCATAACAACAACATTTTCTCGTTGTGGCTGGCCATGCAGAAACTGCACGGACAAGAGGTGCTGCTGATGGATAGCGACATACTGTGCGATCCTGAGGCTGTGCGCCGTGTGGCCCGTAAAACCAACCCCGCCTTGGCCATGCAGCAGCACGAGCTGGGCGAGGAAGAGATGAAGATTGTGGTTGACGAGGCCGGACGTATTACCGAGATAAGCAAGACCTGCAGTCCTGCCGATGCCATTGGCGAGAGTGTGGGTATCGAGAAGATGACACCCGCCTATACCGAGGCCATCTATCAGGAACTGCGCAAGATGATATTAGACGAGGGCCAGATTGATATCTTCTACGAGCGCGCCTTTGAGCGACTGATTCCACAGGGACATACGTTTGAAGTGGTAGATACCACCGACCTGTTCAGTTACGAGCTCGACACCCCCGAGGACTTGAAAAAAGCTTCGGCTGCATTACCAAAAGAATTATATTAGAATAAAAACAAGCAATGAAACAGCAAATATCTGTTGTAATTAATACGTATAATGCTGAACGGCATCTGAAAGCATGTCTGGAGGCTGTGAAGAGTTTCGACGAGATTGTGGTTTGTGATATGGAAAGCACAGACCATACGGTAGAGATTGCCAATAGCTATGGCTGTAAGGTGGTGACATTTCCCAAGGCTGACCATACTTGTTGCGAACCTGCTCGTAACTGTGCCATTCAGTCGGCTTCTAACCATTGGGTGTTGGTGGTCGATGCTGATGAGATTGTGACGCCAGAACTGCGCGAGGTGCTCTATCTGCTGATACAACAACCTGATGTGGCTGCAGGCTATTTCATTCCACGACAGAATATGTTTATGAACATGTTTGTGCGCGATTTCCATTATGATTATCAGTTACGTTTTTTGGTGCGTGAAGGTACGGATTGGCCTGCTACCATTCACTCGCTGCCTAAGGTGCCCGGCAAGGTAGAAAAACTCAATGCCTCTAAGGATGCCAGACTATTACATCTGATGGACGAAACCATGCATGAGTATATCCATAAGATGAATCTCTATACTGACAACGAGGTGGAGAAGAAACTTGGGAAGCGTTATGGGATTGGCGCTCTGTTGTGGCGTCCCCTTTGGCGATTTTTTAAGAAATATGTGATGGATGGTGGTTATCGTATGGGTACACGAGGCCTTATTCGCGCCATGCTCGACGCGGTTTACCAATTTATGATAGTTGCCAAAGTGATTGAGCGTAAGATAAGAGCGGCTAAATAAACAATCGCTTAAGATAGTACTTGGTAAACCGCTTAAATCCGTGATATTTGAATACTGGTTTTAGTTCATTCCAAGGGCTGATTGCAGCGTAATGCCAGAATTCATCTTTATAAGGATGAAGACATTCCTTAAACCAAGGTTTGCGAAGTGAAGCGTAATGAATAATACAAGGTTTTTTACGCCACTCTTCTAATTCTTCACGTTGCCATGGTACTATTGGAGGGGTTTTCTCAAGAAAACTCTCCAGCATGTTCCATTTCGGAGATACTTCATGTATCAGCCCCTTGCATACGCAATTGATAATATCTTGGTCGTGATAGAGAATAAGGTGATATTGCTTGTCAACAAAGTCCCATACCTTTTTCTCGAACTCGAATTGTCGCAGGAATTGAAGGTTATATAGTCCCATCCCACTATTAAAATAACCATCGTTAGTGCCAAAACCTAATCGGGAGATGCATTTCTTCCTCATTCGCAATGTGTCTTGCACTGCAGCTAATGCATATCCTTCTAAGTTCGTGTTCCATAGTTCTGCTAGATCAGTCTTGATAATCATGTCGCAATCAAGATATAGTGCTCTATCGCGATCGCTGAGAAGCGAAGGCATTAACAGTCGGAAATAGGCTTCGTATGAAATGTTGGTGAAACGTTCGCCAATGGGGAGTTTTTTGAAAAGCTCTTTGTTGATATCCAATACCGTAATCTTTTGTCCGAACTGTTCGGCCAAAAGTGAGAGACGCTGTCGATTGTCATTACCCATATCACCAGAAAGAATGAAGCATTCAATCTGATGAGTAAGGTTGTTGCTGAAAAGCGAAGTGAGCATTACGCCGCAGTATGGCGCATAGCTATCACTGGATGCGCAAACTATTGTTATGATATTATTCATGTTCAAGAAGGTGTTTGCAGGACTTGTATGGTTTGTTAAGATCCATCAGATAAAAATTATGCTGACGCTGTTTGGGGCCAGGAGGAATGGTCATATAGTCACCATACTTATTGCTTAGATATTCATCGGCGTGTTGGAGTCCCACAAAACGACACTCCTCAAAGACGGTTGGGGTAGGTGTGCCAAGGATGCTACGCTTCAAAACTCCATGTCGCCCATCGTCGTGATCAACTACATACTCTGATGAGTCATAGTCGTACTTGGTCTGTAGGTTCTTCATCTTCTGCTGAACCTTGTCGAGTGTATAGAATTTGCGACATAGAAGTGGAATCCAACTCGAAGGACCATGGCCATGGCGATATGGATCGCGAAACAAGAAATATTGCACTTTCTTCCAATAAAAGTAATGTGCAAAATGAATGCGTTGAATCAATGGATTACTGGTCATGCCATCAAGAGGGAATACATCAAGATAAACACCCCCAAGATACTTCATGTGGCGACGCTCAATGAGTGTGGTGTTGGCATCTTGTATTTTAGCGAATGGCAAGGGGTAGTTCTTGTCTGTCTCGAAGCTGATGACCTCAAACTGGTTTGGTAGCCACTCATGTGCATGTTGCATCAGCAAATCGTAATCAGGGCGGGGCATGGCGATATCAAGATCATCATCCCAAGGAATAAAACCCTTGTGACGCACTGCACCCAGCATGGTGCCTGCCCAGAGATAATAGCGCAGGTGGTGTTCCTGACAAACTTTATCGATGGCCTGAAGAATTTTCAGGATGTGAAGTTGAAGGGGACGGATATCGTAACTTGCCATAAAACTATTGTTATTTATTTATATTTCGTGGCAAAGGTACGCAAAAAACTGCATATTTCAATAAAAACGCTTGTGAGATTGCAAATAATTATATAATTTTGCATCCATGAAGGTACTCTACTTTATTGTTTTAGCCGTTTGGTATGTGTTCTCATTACTGCCATTACGTGTACATTACCTCATCAGCGACCTGCTGTTTTGGTTGCTGTATGGCGTGTTGGGCTATCGTAAAAAAGTGATAAGGAGAAACATCAAAGAGTCGTTCCCCGAGAAAACTGATGACGAAAGATACAGGATAGAACGTGGATTCTACCACTTTTTCTGCGATTATATCGTGGAGAGTGTGAAACTGATGACGATGACACCCGAAAACCTGAAGCGCCGTATGGTGTTTAAGGGTGCAGAACAGGTAGATAAGGTCATCGAGTCGGGACAGTCGTGTGTTGTGTATCTGGGGCACCTGTGTAACTGGGAGTGGGTGACATCGTTGCCGCTCTGGCTTTCGCCCAAGGCGCAATGCGGACAGATTTATCATCCTATCGAGAACAAGGACTTCGACCGCTTGTTCCTGAAGTCGCGCCAGCGTATGGGGGCTGTTTGTATCCCCATGCAGGATACTTTGCGAAAAATGGTGGAGTTCCGCCGCGCTAAGCAGCCTGTAGTGATTGGATTTATCTCGGATCAGAAACCCCATTGGGTGAACATCCACCACTGGATAGATTTTCTGCATCACGATACACCTGTGCTCACTGGTACAGAGCGTATCGCCAAGAAAATGAATTATGCGGTGTTCTTTCTGGATGTGCGCCGTGTAAAGCGTGGCTACTATGAGGCCGAATTCATCCCGATGACGTGCGAGCCACAGCAGCTGAAGGATTATGAACTCACAGATATGTACTTCGATTTGTTGGAGAAGAGTATCAAGCGTGCGCCCGAGTTCTGGTTGTGGAGTCACGACCGCTGGAAGCGTACACGTGCTGAGTTTAACGAGCGTTATGAGGTCATAGACGGTAAGGTAATTGCCAAGGATCATCCCGACAATAAGCCTGCGCCCCCTAAAAAACCTTGGTATAAGTTTTAAAGCAGCTTGTTTTTGGTCATGCGCATCATATATTGCTGGATGATGGCTTTCAGCTCGCGCTCCATCTGTGCCTGCTGAGGTACCTTGCCCTTCAGGTTGTGGCGCATCAGACGGTCGGTTAACTGATAAACACCCTTGGTTTCTTTTCCGTCGAACTGAAGCACATAACCATATTTCACGTACTGATAGATACCGTTGAGGTAGTTGACCGCCCACGTATCGTTGGCGGGCGTGTTGAGCACGTCGATACCAAAAGCCACATAGGGCTTAGAGTAACCCAACATACCCAAGACGGTGGGCAGGATATCTATCTGCTGTGCCACCTTGTCTTCCATCCGACCTTCGGCGTGCGACGGGTCGTAGATGATGATGGGCGAACAGAAACCGCCCAGATCACTCTGATATTCAGCATGGTCGCTCTGGTTGGTATGGTCGCTGGTAAGTACAAAGATGGTGTTAGAAAACCAAGGTTGCTTACGAGCGGTGGCAAAGAACTTGCCAAGAGCCATATCGGTATAGCGGATGCATTTCTGGATGGGCAGATGTTCCTCGGGGTACTGCGCCTTATACTGCTCGGGGATGGCGAATGGATGGTGACTGGAGGCCGAGAAGATAGCCGTCATAAACGGCTGCTGCATCTTACTCATCTCCTCAGCATAATACTGGAAGAAGGGCTCGTCCCAGATGGCCCAGGTTCCATCGAAATCGTTTGTGCCACGCGCAGCCTCGTATTCGGTACGACCGTAATAACGTTGGAAGCCCGTCTTCTTGGCAAAGGCCTCAAAGCCCATTGAGCCATTCTGGGCTCCATGGAAGAAAGCTGTCTGGTAACCCTCGTTACCTAAGATGCCGGCCAGACCGGTATAATCGTTCATCGAGGCTGGGGTGAGGAAGAACGGCTCAACAAACATAGGGATGCTGGAGAGGATACTCGGCATGCCATCGATGCTCTTTCGGCCGTTACAAAAACTATATCGGAAAGTGGTGCTATGGGCAATGAGCGAATCGATACGAGGTGTGTATCCCTTGTACTTGCCGCCCTCTAAATCGCTGTTGAGCGCACCGATATACTCGCGACCGAAGCTTTCGATAATCAGAACCACAACGTTCTTTTTAACCAACGTATCGCTCTGGGCCTTATGCTGCGGGGTGTAGATGGCCTCTAACTCAGTCTCGCTCTCATAATAGTTGGGCACGGTGAATACGCTTTTGCCGATGGTGCGGATGAGCGAGAATGGAGTATTGAGTACCAAAGCGGCATCGGTAGGATGCTGGGCGTATTGGTTGGCGTTTGATACAGTGATGGGGCGAACGGCTGTGGTAAAACCGCCGCGCATGCCGGCAATACTCAGAGGCGCGATGAGCAGCAAGCTTGCTAAGTTGGCTGCATGCTTGCGTCGGGGCAGGGCATACAGCTTGTAAAGGCCTAGCATTACTACTACAAACAGCAGCACCAGGTACCAGTGGTTGATAAACTCGGTGCCGAAAATGCTACCCAAGTTGCCCTCGTTCGAGAACTCACCGAATACCGTCGTGGTGGTGCGGCGCATAGTGTATTGGAAATAAACCGCATCGCCTAAGTTGATGGTTAAAGCAAGACCGTTGATGATGAGATACAGCCACTTAAGGGCTTTCTGACCTTTCAACGTAAATGCCCCAACGGTAATCATCAGCACCACATAAAGGGCGTTTGTATAAACAATAGCCGAGGTGTCGAACAGGAGTCCGCCACGAAATACATCGCTGTTATAATGCAGCAGTTGGGTGTTTTCAAAGAAATACGCCAATCGTGCTATCTGGTAAACTACATAGACTAACAGGATGTTCCAGATAACTGCCACGATAGGGGCATAGGGCTTGCTGAGAAGATGTTTCATCGTTGATTTAAATCTTTTGTAGCGGCTTGCAGAATGGCTTGAGCAATGGTAATATCGCCCTTACCAATGGTAACCCGCTGACTATTCAGGTCGAATACCGTGAGACCAGTGCTATCTACCATCGAATAACCTTCGGTAAAGGTATGCATGGCCACAGGGTGGGTATAAGTGCGACTGAGCACATCGCGACTAAATGTATAATCGCTATGCGACAGACCTAACTGGGCTAACAGCGTAGCGGGCAGGTCGGTCTGGTTGCAGATGGTATCGATACGGCGGGGAGCTTTTACGGCGCCGCCAACCCAAATCATCGGGATACGGTTGCGTAGCGGATGCTGCTCGTCGTACTCTTTGTAGTTGATGCCGTGATCGGGCAGCAGCACAATCAGCGTATTCTTCCAAGCCTCTGTGCGGCGCAGTTTGGTCACGAAATCGCCAATACACTGGTCGAGATAATAGAAAGCATTCAGAATCTCATCGTCGAAATGCTTGATGGGCACATCCCACGGCTCGTGACTGCTCAGCGAAGAGTAGCCGATGAGATAAGGCGATGGGAGAGTGGTGGCCATATCATACAGGGTGCCGAAGGTGATGTCATCGCGTACACCCCATTCGGCTGATTTTTGTTCGGCTGTTGTATAGTCGGCCTTCCAGGTAAGCTGGTCGAACCCGCCGCTAATCAGGTAGCTGCGCATGTTGGTGAAATTGATGTCGCCACCATATAGATAATGGGTGTTGTACTGCTTCTCGTCACGTAGCGAACGGGCAATACAAGGTAGTGTGCGCGATTTTGCGGGCATCTTCATTACGGATGTGTTGGGGAACGAGGGATAACCGCTATAGGTACACAGGGTGCCGCGATCGGTGCGCCATGAGTTAGCGTAGCAGTTGGTAAAGTAAACACCTTCAGCAGCCAACTTGTTGAGATTGGGGGTGATGTCCTTGCGACCACTGAGTTCGGTAAACTCGCCGCCGAGGCTCTCCATCAGTATCACGATGATGTTGGGCGTTGGTGTGTTCAGCAGGGTGTCACTATCCACACTCTCAGTGTTATAAAGCTGATCGATAATCTGCTGACAGACCTCGTCGCTCATATAGTTGTAACTCTCATTGTTGCTGGCGGTCCTCTCTAACGAAGCCAAAAAACTGAAAACAGGATTAACAGCCGAGTGGTTGAGGAACTGATTCTGCGAATAGTATACCTGACCGATATTGGTGGTAGATTCGTCTAAGCCACCACGAATACCGATGACTATCAATGGTGCCATGATCAGGAATGTAACCAAGCTGATAAGTGCTGTTTTGAGTGATCTCTTCGGTCGGTTAGCGCCATTCAGACTACATAGGGCGTTAGCGTAGCCCTTATAGATAACAACAGCTGCTACCACTAACGCTGTGAATCGCCAGATGAGATAGACGACAGAGACGCTGGCTGTAGCCTCGTTGGGTGTTTCGAGGTACTGCAGGCACGAGGCATCGAGCTTGAATGCCCAGAAGGGATAAAGACTGGTGTCGGCCACAAAAGCTAAAGCAAAAGCGATGGCTATCAAGGCGTAATACCCTTTCAGGATGCGGAACAGCCATTGGCCTGTGTACCACATGCTGACAATGGTGGCGAGAAAAGGTACAATAAAGAAATACAGGGCTGTTGATAAGTCGAGCGACAGTCCGTGCTGTACCACCTGCCATATATCGCTATACACGAACTCGTGTCCCTCTCGGCAGAAAAGCATAAATGCCAACTTGGCCAAGACGAACACAAGAGCCGTCCAGAGGTACGTCTTTATCAGATAACTAACTCTGCATTTCATGTAGCTTCTTGTAATAACCGTCGATGTTCAGCAGTTCATCGTGGGTGCCACGTTCTACTATCTTTCCCTCGTGTAGCACGCAAATCTCGTCGGCATTCTTAATGGTGCTCAAACGGTGTGCGATGGCTACGGTAGTGCGGGTCTTCATCAGGCGCTCTAGAGCATCCTGAACCAGGCGCTCGCTCTCGGTGTCGAGGGCCGATGTGGCCTCGTCGAGAATCAGGATTGGTGGATTCTTCAGGATGGCACGAGCGATGCTCACACGCTGGCGCTGACCACCAGACAAGCGGCCGCCGCGATCACCGATGTTGGTATCGAAACCGTTCTCGGATGCCATGATGAAATCGTAGGCATTGGCAATCTTGGCAGCTTCCTCAATCTGCTGCTGGGTGGCGTTATCCACACCGAACGAGATGTTGTTGCGGAACGAATCGTTAAAGAGGATAGCCTCCTGGTTTACATTACCAATCAACTGGCGCAGATCGTGAATACCCAACTCTTTAACGTTGATGCCATCGATGAGTACCTCGCCCTCCTGAACATCATAGTAACGGGGGATGAGATCTACCATTGTTGATTTTCCGCTACCACTCTGACCAACCAAAGCGATGGTCTTACCCTTGGGGATTACCAGGTTGATATCCTTCAATACCCATTGTTCGCCATATTTGAATGATACGTGGCGGAACTCAATCTGGTGCTCGAAACTGGCAATATGTTTAGGAGACGCAGGCTCCTGAATGGTATTCTCGGCCATCAGAATCTTATCCACACGCTCCATCGAAGCCAGTCCCTTGGGGATGTTATAGCCGGCTTTCGAGAAATCCTTCAGTGGGTTGATAATCGAGTAGAGCATCACCATATAATAAATAAAGATAGGTCCTGAGAGCGTGTGGTTGTTGAGCACCAGCACACCACCGAACCACAATACAATCACAATCATCACAGTGCCCAGAAACTCTGACATGGGATGGGCCGACGACTGACGGATGTTGACACGCATGATATCATTGCGATAGGCCGAGTTGATGGCGTCGAAACGCTTGTTCATCTTCTCTTCGGCACAGAAGGCCTTGATGATGCGTAAACCACCCAACGTCTCCTCAACCTGACTCATTGTGTCGCTCCAAAGGCCCTGAGCCTTTACCGATTGGGCTTTGAGCTTTCGGCCTACCCAACCCATGAACCAACCCATGATGGGAACGATAACCAAGGTGAACACGGTGAGCTGCCATGAGATAAACAGCAGCATGGTGAAATAGCCTACTATCAGAATGGGGTTCTTGAACAGCATCTCGAGACTCGACATAATCGAGTTTTCAATCTCTTGCACATCACCACTCATACGGGCAATGATGTCGCCCTTGCGCTCCTCGCTGAAGAAACCTAACGGCAGGGTGTTGATTTTCTGATAAAGCTGGTTGCGGATATCGCGAACCACACCTGTACGGATGGGCACGATGGTAGCCGACGACAGAAAGTAGGCACCAGTCTTCAGGAAGGTCATAAAGGCCAGGAAGAGACCGATGATGAGAAGCGTGGTGGTAGGACCGAGATCGGCAATGAGCTGGTTGACATAGTAGTTCATGTTGTTCATCAACACCTCCTGCGCGTTGGCCCAATCCCATGCCATCAGGGCGGTTGCTGTATCGCCATCGCCAGTCTTGAAGATAATCTGCAAGATAGGTATCAGGGCTGCAAACGAAAAGACATTCAGGATAACCGATAGAATATTGAACACTACCGATGCCACCAGGTATTTCTTGTATGGAGGAACAAACCGCCTAAGTACGTTCAGGAACTCTTTCACTTTTCTACTTTTTACTTTTTTACCCTTTTACTTTTCCACCGCCTCTCCTAATAAGGTGGCACTGGTACTACCGGTGATGCGCACACGAACAGTTTCACCAATATGGTGACCGGCCTTATCGAAGACCACCATTTTATTCTGTTCGGTACGACCGCAGAGCTGCTCTCTGCTGCGCTTTGAGAAGCCCTCAACCAGCACGTCGAACTCCTTACCCTCGTCCTTCTTGTTCTGGATAGCACTCATCTCGGTCTGTAGCGCGATGAGCTCGTTCAGTCGACGGATCTTCTCTTCCTCAGATACATTATCGGGTAGGTGTTTTGAGGCATAAGTGCCTGGGCGCTCGGAGTATTTGAACATAAAGGCAGAATCGTAACCCACCTCGCGCATCAGGTCGAGCGACAGCTGGTGGTCTTCCTCTGTCTCGGAGTGATAACCTACAAAGATATCGGTAGAAAGACCGCAATCGGGGATGATACGACGGATGGCATGTACGCGATCCATATACCACTCGCGGGTGTATTTGCGGTTCATTAACTTCAGAATGCGGTCGCTACCACTCTGTACGGGCAGGTGGATGTGCTTGCAAACGTTAGGCACCTCGGCGATCACCTTCAGGGTTTCGTCGCTCATGTCCTTGGGGTGCGATGTGGTAAAGCGCACGCGCATGGTGGGCACCTCTTCGGCCACCTTTCTTAATAACGTGGGGAAATCAATGTCCTCGAACTTATACGAGTTGACATTCTGCCCCAACAGGGTAACCTCCTTATAGCCTTTATCGCGCAGGTCGCGCACCTCGCGCAGGATACTCTCGATATCGCGACTGCGCTCACGACCACGGGTGTAAGGCACAATACAGTAGTGGCAGAAATTGTTGCAACCACGCATAATGCTCACAAAACCACCAATCTTATGACCGATGCCGATACGCTGGGGTACCACATCCTTATAAGTCTCGCTGGTAGAGAGTTCGGTATTCATGGCCTTATGTCCCAACTCGGCCTGCGCAATCAGGTCGGGCAGTGAGAGATAAGCATCAGGACCAGCCACCAAGTCGCAGTGGTGGTTGTCGAGCAGGTCGTTCTGAGCCCTCTCGGCCATACAACCCAACACGCCAATCAGCATGCGATTGGCTTCAGGATCTGCCTTCTGGCGGCGACGGCGCTCAGCATCCAGCGCATCCAGACGGTGAAAAATCTTCTGTTCGGCATTATCACGAACAGAACAGGTATTCAAGAATACAGCATCGGCCTCGTCGATGGTCTCTGTGGTTTCGTAACCAGCCATCTGCATCACCGATGCAACTACTTCAGAGTCTGCCACATTCATCTGGCAGCCATAGGTTTCAATATATAACTTCTTCATTTCGCCTGCAAAGGTACAAAACTTTTGCGAGATATGTGTATTTTATGCAAAAAAGATGTTAATGTCGTGAACAGAGTTGTTCGCAAACTCTATAATGCCATCCATTTATCCATACTGAATCTATATTGTCATAGCTGGTGCAGATACGTAAATGGTTTAAATACAAATCGTTACGTTTTGGCAGTTTTGTTTTTATCCACATCTTTATTTTGTGAATGAACAGGATGGATTATTTTTTGTAACTTTGTACCGATAGAAAGATGAATAACTGACTTTTTTTGTAAGTAATGACAGATTCTCTACTCGATTTGTCAATTATTAAACTTCTATGTCACGGGAATGTGATACTTTTGCAGCGCGACTAATAAACAAGATAAAAAATGAAGATTCTAAAACTAATTTTAACAGCATTGCTATTCGTTAATGGTTTGAACTTGAATGCTCAGACTGAAGACTATCCGGCTAACTATGCCAAAGGGCCTCGATTCAAGGCACTATTGTGTTATGAACCTACAGCCGAAGAGGCTCATGTGCAGTTTGATAAACAGGCTATTCAGTTTTTTCATAAACTGACGTATGGAGAAGGCTATCTGTTGGATGTGACCACCAATCTGGGTGATTATCGTGATAGTCTGCAAAACTATAGTATCATCATTATGTGTAACTATGGAATAGCTGACAAGAAGACACGTGAAGCTTTTCAGACCTATATGGAGAATGGAGGTGGATGGATGGGGTTCCACGCCTCTGCGTTTAGGGCTAACGAGGCCGAATGGCCCTGGATGACCGAGTTCTTGGGTTGTGGCTCATTCCTCTGTAATCAATGGCCACCACAGTCTGCTTTGGTCAGAGTGGAAACATCTGAGCATCCTGTTACACGCACGCTACCTGAACAGTATGTGGCGCCTGCCTCAGAATATTATCAATGGACCACATCGCCTCGTCAGGATAAAGATGTAGAAATTCTGGTGTCGATATCATCTAAGATGTATCCTTTTGGTATTAAGGATGTGGTGAAGTCAGGCGATTTTCCTATTGTGTGGACAAACAAAAGATATCGAATGATTTATCTGAATATGGGACATGGTGACGAGAGTTTCATGGAGGCCACGCAGAATATGCTTTATACGAATGCGTTCAGGTGGGTGGTAAGCTGTGACCCTAAAGGCAATCCTTTTGAGAAATAGTATGAAAACGATATTGGTGAGACGATGGGCATGGATAGTACTTGTGCTACTGTGCCATATGATAGACCTGATGGCTGCACAAAAGCGCGTGCTGGTGCTGGCCGAATTGGGAGGGCAGCATGATGCTTTTACCCAAACGGGACTGCGCTGGCTGCACCAGCAGGCAGAAGAAATGAATTTCAGCATCACAGAACTTGATGACTGTAACAAATTGCAAGCTGGTGACATCGCTCAATACGATCTGGTGGTGCAACTGAATTATCCGCCCTATGTATGGAGTCAGGTGGCCATGAAAGAGTTCGAACAGGCTATTGATAAGGGGACTGTAGCATGGATTGGTTTCCATCATGCATCGCTGTTAGGTGAGTTCGACGGCTATCCTATGTGGCTGTGGTTCAGTGACTTTCTTGGAAGCATCCGATTCCAGAATTACATTGCAGAGAAGGCCGATGGACAAGTGATAGTGGAAGATCCAGGGCATCCTGTGATGTCGGGTGTCAATCCAAAGTTTCTGATAAAGGAAGACGAATGGTACACTTATGATCAGACGCCTCGGCGACATGTGCATGTGCTGGCAAGTGTGGATGAAAATACCTATCATCCAGCTTCTGGTGTGAAGATGGGCGATCACCCTGTTATCTGGACTAACCTCAGTAAACCTGCTCGTAATGTATATTTCCAAATAGGGCATAGTGCCTCACTTTTTGATAATCCTGATTTCGTCAGAATGTTTACCAACGCACTTCTCTGGGTGCTGAACCGTCCCATGAAGTGCTATGCAGAAGCATCACTAGAAAGCGAAATGAAGGCTCAGCCCATCGTTGCCTCAAAAATGATCAATGGAAAATGGGTGTTGGCACTGCCTGTCAGCACTGGAAAGCGAGCCATAGGTCCGAAAGATGATCCAGATTATGCCATTTATGGTACATCGAGTATCACCATTCCTCTGAATAACCATAACCTGGAGGACTGGAATCGTATCTCCTTTGATATCCGTACAGATTTGGATGCTGGTATCGCTAATGTAAATGTGGCTGTAGATAGCCATCCTTACAGTGGGGGGGGAGCTCATTTGGTGAATGTGGAGAAAAAGGTTTGGCAGCATGTAATCTATCAGATAGAAGAGATGCCTCGTAAAGAGGTCACCGACATACGACTTTATACGGACATCAAGGGCAGAAATCTCTCTAAACAGGACTCTATTCATTACGAAATCCGTAACATGCAACTGGAACGTGTGGCACAGCCAGAGCAGACTGCAGGTTGGCAGGTGGCACCAGGAAAGATGGCTTATTCAATGTCTGGCTATTTTACAATGGGGCCTAAGACAGCATTGGTGGCTGGTCAGGGCGGAAATTTCAAACTCATCGATGAACAGACACATCGGGTAGTGTTTCAGGGAACAACGCAAGTGGTGCCATCTACTCTCAACAGTCAGTTGGCTGTCATCGATTTCTCCGATTTTCAGCGAGAGGGTATCTATAGTCTGGTATTAGACGATTTACATTCGGCACCATTTCCTATCAGTCGGCATGCATTGGACGGTACCATGTGGAAAACGCTGAATTTTATCCGTTGTCAGCGTTGTGGCGATGTCGTTGATGGTATCCATGCCAGATGCCACACGGATGTGTTCTGTGATCACAATGGACAGCCATTCAGCTACGGCGGTGGCTGGCATGATGCAGGCGACTTGTCGCAGCAAACACTTCAGACTGGTGATGTGACATTTGCATTGCTTGAAGCATACCAGGTGTGCAAACAACTCCATCCACAATTGGCCGAACGTTTACTCGACGAGGCCCAGCACGGGCTTCGGCAACTTATGAACACCCGCATGGGTGATGGATGGCGAGCCAGTAGTATAGGACTGCTTCACTGGACTGATGGTATCGCTGGTACAGAGGATGATATCCATACTGTACGTAAACAGCATCATGCCTTCGACAACTATCTTTATGCTGCTTATGAGGCTTATGCATCCTTGCAGCTAAACGATGAGCAGTTGAAACAGGTGGCCATTGAGGACTTTGGCTTTGCAGATAGTCAGTTCTTGGTTCATGGTCTCGACACCTTTAAAATTAAAATGGAGCATACTTATGGCATGCCTGAGAGCATATGGATGGCTGCTGCCTCGTGGTCGGCATCCATGCTCTACCAGCTGACAGGTGAAAAAATTTATGCTGACAAGGCCGCGCAATACATTCACTATACATTGATGTGTCAAGAGCAGTCAGGTGAGATGGCTGGCTACTTCTATCGTGACAGTACGCACCAGTCTATAGTGCATTTTATGCACCAGTCGAGAGAACAACTGCCTATCCAGGCGCTTGTCGCTCTTTGTGAGAGTCAGCGTCAACATCAGGATTTCCACCATTGGCAGTATGCCTTAACATTATACGGTCAGTATCTCAAAAAAATCATGAAGGTAACTCTGCCTTATGGGATGATTCCTAGTGGTATCTATCAGGATCAGAGTGTGCGTCGCTTCCCTCTGTGGACAGATATCTTTGATGGCAACGAGGCATTGATACTTGCTTCGGGTAAGGCTGCTGCACTTTGTGGCAGATTCCTGGATGATCAGGAACTGAGTGATATTGCTATAGAGCAACTCTATTGGACACTTGGCAAGAATCCATTCTGCCAGTCGCTCATGTATGGCGAAGGTCATCGCTATCCCTCTCAAGACAGTTTCTCGTCAGGAGAAATCGTAGGTGAGATGCCCGTAGGCATTCGTGCTATCGTGGATAAGGATATGCCCTATTTCCCGATGACGAATAATGCCTGTTATAAAGAGGTGTGGCTTACTTCGGCAGGCAAGTGGTTATCTCTGTTAGCTGAACTGATGAAGCTATGATTACTTGGATAAGTATTTTTTTCAATATACTGCTGTTGGCAGTTGTCGTCTGGCTCCTTCATAGGAGACGGCAGATGGATGAAGTTGACTGTAAGGCGTCGCGTCCAGAAACAGTAGTTACCCATATCAAGAAAAAAATTCTAGTGGTGGGTATGGATGAGGATACAGAGACGAATCTGAAAGCAGGTTTGCAGTCTGACTATGACTTGGTGTTCGTGAAGAGTGGACAGCAGGCTATCCATATGATTGAGGATATCAAAGCCGACCTTGTCATATCCGAATACCTGATGCAGGATATGGGTGGCGATGAACTCTGTCATGCCATCAGAGAAGATGCAGAAACCTGTATGCTACCAGTCGTATTCCTCTCGTCGCTATCCTATAGTACCGATATCGTTTATGGTTTGGAGGCTGGTGCAAAAGACTTTATCACCAAACCCTGCGACATGTCGATACTGAAAGCCAGAATAGGAATTGTACTCGAAGAACCAACAAAAGGACTTCCGGATCTGAGCAAGTCTGGCGCTGTCAAGGAAACGAGTGATTTGGAATTTCTGCAAAGACTTGATAAGGTTATCAGGGCGCAATTGTCCAACAGCGAGTTGCAGATTAATGATATCTGCCAGGAAATGGGGATGAGCCGTACGGCTATGTTTACCAAAATCAAAGCCACAACAGGGCACTGTCCAAATGACTATTTGCGAATATTCAGACTGAATGAATCGAAAAGGTTATTGGAAGCGAAACTATGGACGATAGCAGAAGTAGCAGTAAAAGTGGGATATAATGATCCCAAGTACTTCAGCACCTGTTTTAAGAAACAATTTGGCTTTTCTCCAAGTAAGATGATGAAATAAACAATAAAATAAAACAAATATGGAAACTTATTTAGGTTTAGATTTAGGCGGCACTAAACTCCTGATAGGCGAGGTTGATGGCCAAGGGAACATTTACAATCACAAGCGTTATGACTCTGGCTATTTCAATCAGCAGGTGGCTTTTGATATTATCCGTCATTCTTTGGATGATTATATCCATCAGGTGGGTTGGTACAAGCAGCCGCCCGTAGCAATGGGGGTTGGATTGATAGGACGTGTTGACTATGAGCAGGGTATCTGGCAGCAGATTGATCCCGAGCGAACCTACCCAATGCCTCTGGCACAGCAACTGTCTGAAACGTACGGTATGCCTTGCTTTATTGACAACGATGTGAAGAGTGCCACGCGTGCAGAGATGATGTGGGGGCATGGTAGGGTGTCACGTAACTTCTTATATGTCAACGTTGGTACGGGCATCGCTGCTGGTCTCGTTATCAATGGGCAACAAGTTCGTGGTAGTCATTTTAATGCTGGCGAAGTGGGGCATGTGAGAGTGGGAGTTCAGGTGGGCGTGAAATGTCCATGTGGTCGAGTTGACTGTGTGGAGGCTATTGCTTCCGGTATGGGCTTCGACCGTTGTGCCCGTTTACTCCAGAAACAATATCCTACTGCATTGCAGATTCCTACAGTGAATGGTGAACGCGTTGACGTGAGAGATATCTTTGCCCTCTATGGACAGAATGACCCCTTATGCAGAGTGCTGGTTGACAATGCTGCTGAGGCCTTAGCCAATCTGATTATGAACTTGGTGCGAATGACCGATCCCGACACGGTGGTTTTAGGAGGTGGCGTAGTTGCAGATGGCTTCATGCTTGAACATATTGAGCACTATCTGCATCCTGTTACCATGCGATTCGTATCTAATGGTGTTGTACTTACCAAACTTGACCCGCAATTTGCAGGTCTCTTAGGTGCTGCGGCTATATCCATGAATTCTAAATAATCCATAGGTATGATGAGTATTACTATCGTAGAGAATGAGTCGGTCTTCGATCTGACTGCCTCACAACGTGTCATCAGGCAGATACTATTAAAACCAGATAGCGTTATCGGTTTGTCAACAGGCAGGACGACTAAGAATATGCACCGCAAAATTGTGGAACAACATCACAGAACGCCTTTTGATGTCAGTCACGTTACGTTTTTCGGATTGGACGAGGTGATGAATGTGCCCCGAACTTATGCTGGTGCTTGTTATACGATGTTGAAGACGGAGTTGATAGACGACTTGGGCATCGATAATGCCCATTTTCTGATGCTGCCCACCATGAGTTCTGACTGGGAAAAAGACTGTAAAACATTTGTTGATAGTATAGAAGCGCGTGGGGGAATCGATCTCCTGATGCTTGGATTAGGGGAGAATGGACATCTGGGATTCAATCAACCAGGTACACCATTTGAGAGTGTGGCTTGGACGACGAGGATGAATGACGAGCTGGAGGTGCGCATTCGCCAGGAAACACAGACTCCTCTAAGTCTCTCTTTGGGTGGTGTCACACTGGGTATCAAGGATATCATGCATGCCAGGAAAATCGTTTTGGTGGCTAAGGGGGCGCATAAGGCCGATATGGTGCGCAGAATGTTATATGGTCCTGTATCAAGAGCAGTGCCAGCCTCAGTACTTCAACTTCATCCTCAATGCGAGTTTTTGTTGGATGCTGCTGCTGCTAAATTTGTGAAACGTTAAGAAGATGATTGATATGAATTCAAAATTGCAACCGCAGACAAACTATTTTGGACCATTCCTCACAATGGTCTTTCTTTTTTTGATTGTAGGATTCCTAACTACAGCCAACGGACAGTTCCAAGGGCCTCTCAAGGCGGCTTTCCTTTCAGATGCAGGTAGCCTTAAAAACACTCTAACCACACTGGTAACCTTCTCTTGGTTTCTGGCTTATCCCGTTTGTGGCCGATTGGGATCAAAGTGGATTGAGTGTTATGGCTACAAGGGCACACTCATACGTGGGCTCATGGTGATGACCATTGGATTGCTATTGTTTTTCCTCTCCTCATGGTTTACAATGCATCTGCCTGATGCTGCATTACAGTTGAATGATCATAGCATTCCTGGCGGATTCTTTATTTTCCTGTTAGGATCCTTTGTTGTCGGAGCTTCGGCTACTATTCTGCAAGTGGTGATCAATCCTTACCTTACAGCCTGTAACGTTAAAAGCACTCAGGCAGTGCAACGCCTGGCTATTGGTGGTACAGCAAATTCGGTAGGTACTACGATAGCCCCCTATTTTGTGTCGGGCATTGTGTTTGGTGGTCTTGCGTTGGAAGAAGTGAAAATCCAACAGTTGATGGTGCCTTTCCTGGTATTGGCGGCTGTTGTATTCATCATCATTTTTATTCTGCTTCGCCTCTCTCTTCCAGATATAAAGGGGACACATCACGAAATGGGTGAGAAGCTGGAGAGAAGCGTGTGGTCTTTCAGTCATCTGGCGTATGGCGTGGTGGCTATCTTTTTCTATGTGGGATGTGAGGTGTGTATTGGTACAAACATCAACCTCTATGTCAGCGAGGATCTTGGATTAGACATTTCTGTATGCACGTTGATGGCAACACTCTATTGGGGTGGCCTGTTGGTAGGAAGATTGTTGGGAAGCACACTCAGCACCATCCATCCTCGTGTCCAATTGATATTTACCACAACGATGGCCTGTTTATTGGTTATAATGGCTATGCTGACTAATAACCCATGGATATTGGTGGCGGTAGGTCTATGTCACAGCATCATGTGGGGAGCCATTTTTACTTTGGCTGTATCAAAACTCGGAAAATATACTTCTGTAGCTTCTGGTGTATTCATGATTGGAGTGGTTGGCGGTGCCCTGTTGCCACTTCTCCAAGGCCTACTGGCTGACTGGATGGGCCATTGGCGTTGGTCGTGGTCCATCGTTCTTTTCGGCGAGTTGGTCATGCTTTTCTATGCACTCATAGGTTCTAAAGTCCGGCAATCAGCTCTTTAAGGGGCTTACTTTCTGATAGTGAAGGTTAATAAAATGACAAATATGTGTAGCATGATAGTTTTTCTACACTATTTGTCATTTTGTTAACCTCTTTTTTGTGTATAAGGCCTAATTTTGCTCCCCGTAATAAAACTAAAAAGTCGAAGCAAACAATTATTATTAACTCTAATGTTATTTTGAATGGGAAAGTTATGCAAAATGAGTCTCCTCTTGTTGGCCTTGTTGCTACAAGGAGTGTGCCTTGCACAAGGCTTGATTGATGTGCGAGGTTGTGTTACTGACGAGCAGAACGAACCGATTATTGGTGCCACTGTGCAAATCAAAGACAAGTCGAAGGGCACAGTCACCGATGTCGGAGGCAATTATCTTTTGTCGAGAGTTCCCAAGGGTACGACCTTGGTCTTCTCTTACGTTGGTTGCAAATCTGTGGAAATGAAAGCGACAACGAGACCAATGAATGTGGTTCTTGTGGCAAGTAATGAGATGCTCAACGAATTAGTGGTAATTGGCTATGGTCAGCAGAGTAAGGTCACACTGACAGGCTCCGTGTCAAACGTGAGTGGAAAGGAACTCCTGAAGTCACCTGCTGCCTCTCTGGGTAATGCCCTTACTGGTAAGTTGCCTGGCCTGCAGTCGGTGCAGTACACTGGTGTTCCTGGTGGCGATGATCCTGTCATCCGCATCCGTGGTATAGGCTCTTTCAATAGTGCCGAACCGCTCGTGTTGGTAGATGGGGTAGAGCGTGAGTTCAGTCAGATTGACCCGAACGAGGTGCAGGATATTTCAATCCTCAAAGATGCTTCTGCAACGGCTGTTTTTGGTGTGCGTGGTGCTAATGGTGTTATCCTTGTAACTACCCGTCGTGGTGCCGTGGGGAAACCAACCATCTCACTGACAACCTCATTCGGACTGCAACAGATATCCCGATTTCTCGAACCTGCCAGCTCTTATGAATATGCTACTGCCTATAACCATGCCCAAGAGGTGGAAGGGGTGGCCGAAGATGGATGGAAATTCTCGAAGGAAGCTATCCAACACTGGAAGGATATGGATATGCCTACGGTCTATCCAAGCACCAACTGGTTCAAATACCTGATGAATGATCATGCCTGGCAAGACCAATATAATATTAATGTGTCGGGTGGCACAGAACGTGCCAGATATTTTGTTTCTGCAGGAATGCTCAACCAAAATGGACTGTTCAAGACTTTCGGGCAGAGTGATGATGCCAACTTCAAATACCGTCGTTATAATTTCCGTGCTAATCTGGATGTTGATTTATCCCAACGGAGCACGCTCTCTATTGGCATCGGTGGACGTATTGGGCGTCGTAACTCTATCGGTAATGGCGAGTATAACGGCCAGTCGGGAGTCTTTGGCGTAGAGGGACTGCTTAATAACGGTACACCTATGTCGGGCTATGGTCTTGACAACAGAGGGCGACGTATTGTCTCCGATCCCGATCTGGTGGGTGCTGTAGGCTCAGATGGTCTAGGACTCATCTACGAGCATGGTTATACCACACAGCGTCAGAGTGTAGTGAATCTCGACCTGCAGTATAAGCTCAAACTCGATTTTATTACCAAGGGTCTTGATTTCCGTATCAAGGGCTCCTATAACTCTGATTATACGCAGCAAAAGGCTCGTACCACGGGTGGTGGTATCAACTATAAGGCTACTATCGTCAAAGGCGAATATGATGATGATGGCTCGCCAAAGATTGCGTATGTCCGTCAAGGTGACTCGTGGCCGCTTGGCTACAGCGAATCGAAATGGGGTGGTAGAAACTGGTATGCTGAGGCGAGCCTGAACTATGCTCGTAAGTTTGGTGACCATAATTTTGGAGCCCTCGTCCTTTATAATGAATCCAAAAACTACTATCCTGGCGGTCAGTATAATTCTATCCCTCGTGGCTACGTAGGTATGGTGGGACGTTTGACTTACGACTATCAGACAAAGTATATGGTTGACTTTAATATGGGTTACAATGGCTCAGAGAACTTTGCCCGAGGTAAGCGTTTCGGCTTCTTCCCATCAGCTTCTCTTGGTTGGATAGCCTCGTCTGAAAAGTTCTGGGAACCTATCCGCAAAGTCATTTCTTATTTTAAGATTCGTGGCTCAGTCGGTAAGGTTGGTAATGACCAGGGAATAGGACGTTTCCTCTATCTGCCTGGTACTTGGCAATTCTACAATAATAATGGTGGTGCCTGGTGGACCAACGACCGTACAGGTAACTTCGGTGTCAATAATGGCTCATTCATGCCGGGTGCACGCGAATCTACCAATGGTAATCCCGATGTGACTTGGGAGACTGCCACCAAACAGAACTATGGTTTCGACATTCATTTCTTCGACGACCGTTTGAGTTTTGGTTTAGACCTCTTTTGGGAAGATCGTAAGAACATCCTCGTTTCTAATGAGACCACCATTGCCAGTATCTCTGCTTTGAAACCCAACTCGATTAATTTCGGTCGTGTGAAGAACCATGGTTATGAGATTACGTTGCGCTGGGCTGATAAGATTGGTGAGGTGAGCTATTCTATAGCGCCAACTTTTGCTTTTGCTCGTAATGAGATTGTTGAGATGGCCGAAGTGAAGAAGGAGTTCCCCCATATGTATCATACAGGACATCCTGTAGGACAGCCTTTCGGCTATGAATTCTTTGAATTCTATGTGCCTGGTCAAACCGAACAGCATTACAAGGATGTTTATGGTGTTGACATGCCTGACCAACAGATAACGCTGCGTCCTGGTGATAGTGTGTTTGTCGATTATACTGGTGATGGAAAAGTGGATGCCAATGATGTGCATGCCATCGGCTATAGCGACATTCCAGAATATACTGGTAGCATTAACGCAACACTCAACTGGAAAGGTTTCGATTTTTCCATGACCTGGGTGGGGGCTACCCACGTCAACCGTCAGCTGAGCTCATTCTATACACCAGCTTTTGGTACTGGCAACCAGTCGATGCTGAACAAGTGGGTGTATGATAACTCGTGGACGGCAGACAATCTGAATGCTATACTGCCTCGCATCTCTCTTGAGAAATCGGCACGTGAGCATAATGGCGCCCTTTCGTCTCCATGGATGGTTGATGCATCATATATCCGTCTGAAGAACATGGAAATTGGCTATTCGTTCCGCATACCAGGAATACCCATCAATAATATCCGTGTTTATGCCAATGGCTACAACCTTCTTACTTTCACAAGTTTCAAGGCTAATGACCCAGAGGCGCAAGCCGGTTATGGTAGCACGCGTTACCCCATGACTCGCGTCTATAACTTCGGAATTAACTTTAACTTCTAACAATCAAGACAATGAATTATATCCAAAAACTCAAAATGAAGACCGCTGCCATGCTCTGTGTTGCTGCGAGCTCACTGGCTTCGTGTGTAGATGATATAAATATTGGAAATGGCTTTCTCGATAAGCAGCCGGGCGTCGATGTGACCATGGACACCATTTTTGTCAAAGGAGAGAGTGCCAAACGCTTTCTCTGGCACATGTATGGTGCCATGCATAACCCCTTCACCTATACTGGTGCAGTATGGTACTCGCATCCCGATGCGCTTACTGATATCTGTCAGTCATACTGTGGATGGCATAATTTGGGAAAATACTATGGTGGCGACCTAACTGAAACAGATCAGGATAATGGCGGTTTTGTTAAATTCCCTTTTATTGCTAATGGTGATGGTAATAGTCGTGCTGGCATCTGGCGTACGATTCGTGAAGGGTGGATCTTTATGGAGAATATCGATCGTGTTCCCGACTTGAGCGAATCAGAGAAGAGTCAGTTGCGTGGTGAGGTCTATGTTATCATGGCCTCGCGCTATTTCGATGCCTTCCGTAATTTCGGTGGTCTTCCCAAAGTAGATCGTTCTTACCAAGCTGCTGATATCGTAGATGGCAAACGTATGAGCGTTATCGAAACTGCCGAATTTATCGACCAGCTCCTTCAGGCGGCCATCGATGAACCAGGACTGCCCTTCTATGTTCAGGACCAGGCTTCGAATTCTGGTCGACTGACTAAGGGCTCGGCTTATGGTCTGCGTGTGAAACTCTGGAATTTCGTGGCTTCTCCTTTGTTCAATAGCGACCAGCCTTATCTGCAGTTTACGCGTCATGAAGAGAATCAGGACCTTCACCAGATATGGACAGGTGGCTATCAGGCGGATTTGTGGCAGAAGGCGCTCAAGGCTTGCGAGGATTTCTTCCAGGCCAATAGTGCGAATGGCAATTATTTCGCTCTTGTTCAGCCTGAAGGTAATACTGAACAAGACTATTGTAATGCTTTCCGTGCAGCCTACTGGTTCCGTGGCAACAGCGAGAAGGTGATTGAAGTGCATGCTGGTCCTGGTAACAATGCCTGGAATGGTGACTGGAACGTAGAAGGTATGGATGAGTTTGGTATGGCCCTCTTCACCCTAGAGTACATGGAGATGTTTGGTATGGCTGATGGACGTAACTTCCCTTACGACGATGTGTTCAATACTGATAACTCCGATAATGTGGATATTTTTGCCAATCGCGATCCACGTCTCTATGAGACGATGGTGGTGAATCGCAATAATCTGGTTGAACAGTATAACGGACTGTCGAGCACAGAAATCTGGCAGGGTGGTAATGTCGATCAGAACTTCAATCCCCAAGTCACCGATAACCCTTGGTCAACACGACTGAAACTATTTAAATATCTCCGTGACAACGGTTATGCTGCTTACTATCCCACCAATTATGCTTATCTGCGTATGGCTGATATTCACCTTTGCTATGCTGAGGCATTGGCACAGACAGGTAACTTGCAGAAAGCCTGCGACGAAATGAATAAGGTACGTGCACGTGTAGGATTAGGTAAGGTAGAGGTGATGAATCCAAAACTCAACCTCACATCCAACAAAGATAACTTTATCGAGCAACTTTTCAAAGAGCGTGCTTGCGAATTTGGATATGAAGACTCTCGTTGGTATGACCTGATACGTTACAAGAGATCAGATATCTTTAAGAAGCAGGTGCACCAATTACGTGTATGGCGTAAGGATGCCAATGGTAAGAAGATGGAACCTGCTGACTATCATGGCGATACGAGCCTTCAGCCTGGCGAACCATGGCCTGACTGTATCTATGAAAAGGTGCCTTGTACCAATAATATCCGTGTATGGTGGGATACCAATAGCCAGACCAGCAAGTGGAACGATAAATGGTATCTTTCACCTATCTCACGAGATGAAATCAATAAGGGCTATGGTCTGAACCAGAACCCCGGTTGGTAATTCGGAATAAAAATATCAATAAGACTTAAAGAATATGAAAACAAATAGAATGTTGATCGTTGCAGCGGTGGCTTTCTCTCTGACGGCAAATGCACAGGTGAGACTCAACGATAAGAATGCAAATGCCTATGATTTGGGATATGGTGTGGAAATCAGCGATTTTTTTAGCACGGCTTCCGCAACCACAGTCACAGGCGAAGAATTGCAGCAAACTTCAGCAGCCAACCTTGCTCAGGCGCTCTATGGGCGATTTCCTGGTCTCACGGCTCTTTCTACAGGTGGCTTCTCTGGTGACGAAGATAAGGGGGCTTCATTTAATATCCGAGGCTATCATACACTCAATGACAAAAGTATCCTGATACTCGTGGATGGTTATGAGCGACCTATCAACCGCCTGACCGTAGAGGAGGTAGAGAGTGTTACTGTGCTCAAAGATGCTGCGGCAACTGCTCTTCTTGGTCACGAGGGAATCAATGGCGCCATACTTGTGAAGACGAAACGCGGTGCTGAAGGTAAAACGCATGTGAAGGCTGGCTATGGACATAAGTTCTTGTTCAGTCCGGAATTTGCGGATATGGTGAATGGCTACCAGTATGTTACTGCACTCAATCGTGCACGCATCAACGACGGACTTGCACCAGCATATACTGAACAGGAACTGAACCTCTTCAAGGATGGTTCTGATCCATACTTCTATCCCAACATCAACTGGCGTAATCTGACTTTCAAAAACAAAGCAGAGGAAGATCATGCGTATCTTTCTGTCTATGGAGGAACGGCTAAGGTGAAATACTATACACATATTGATTATACCGATGCGCGAGGGGCTTTGAGGGATACTAAACTGACCGACTATAATGCGCAGCTGCGACAATCGAAGGCAAACATCCGTACTAATCTCGACTTCAATCTCTCTAAGACAACGCTCATGTCGGTGAACCTCTTTGGAATGTTCCAGGAAACCAAACGCCCTTCTGATTTAGGGGCTGACGATGCTGTCTATGCTATCTATAGTCTGCCGGCAAGTGCCTTTCCCCTGATGACAACAACAGGTGTGTGGGGTGGTAACGAGACCTTTGGCGATGCTAACCCCATTGCTAAAATTCAGGAGTCAGGCTTCTATAAGACTCACCAGCGCCAACTGTGGGTAGATGCTAAGCTGACTCAGAGTCTGGATTTCCTACTCAAAGGTTTGAACCTGTTTGTCAGTGCTGGCTATGCCAACTCTTCGATCTATGCAGAGAACATGCACAAGGCGCATGAATATGGTTACGAACGCTACACTGGTGCTATCGGTGATATCAGTCATGTTGCCCTGACCACATTCGGCAATAAGGAGACTAACCTTACCTTCAGTAATTGGAATGCCGGTCAGTGGTGGAAAGCCAAATCCAGCATAGGACTCCACTATAAGCAGTCGTTCTTTGGCGATGACCATTTCAGTGCCACAGCCATCTATACCAATAGCGGTTCCAGTGCCGACGGACGGGGAAACACCATCTATCGTCGGAATATCATGGGTGTCTTCCACTACGACTTTCTGAATCGCTATATAGCCGACCTTGTACTTGCTGGTAATGGCTCCAATCGCACCTATCCTACAAAATGGGCATTCTCACCCACCTTATCGCTCGGTTGGATCTATGCCAATGACCATGAACATCTGCTCAGTTATGGCAAGTTGCGCGCCTCGGCAGGCATACAGCATACCGACTATATGCCTACCTATGGCATGTGGCTCCCCACTTGGGATGCTTCGCATGGATATGTGATTATTGGTAATGACTATAGCGCGACATGGGGCGCCTCGCTTGGCTCTTTTCCTACCACCGATTTCTCACAGGAGACATCAACAAACTTCAATTTGGGCACCGATCTGCGTCTGGCAAATGCCCTCGACCTCTCGTTTGATGCTTTCTATCAGCTTCGCAGTCATATCATGCTCTCTGCAAGCAATGAAAACTCTTCGGTAGTAGGCATACAGTCGTCATATAATGATGTGGGAAAGGTTAAGAGCTATGGTTTTGAGGTTGCGGCCAAATATGCCAAGCAGATTGTGCGCGACCTCCATCTTCATATTGGAGCCAACTTATCATGGGCACGCAATGAGGTAACCAGATATATCGGCACACCTACTTATCCTTTGCTCGATCCTGTGGGGCATCGTGTGAACGAGGCTTGGGGACTCAAGTCGGCAGGTTTCTTTATGAACCAGGATGATGTTAACACCAGCCACCGTCAGGAATATTCTGTAGTAACACCTGGTGATATTAAATACCAAGACCTGAATGGCGACCAGGTTATCAATGCCTTCGATGAAACCAGTCTGGATGGTCCTACTGGCATCCCGGAACTTAACTATGCATTCAATGTGGGGGTAGAGTATAAAGGACTTGGTCTGAATGCTTGGTTCCAAGGTACGGGTAATTATATGAAGACACTCCCTTCTGCCATATGGGGTGGTATGGCCAATAACGGTAATCTGTCTGTTGACTACTTCAATAACTGCTGGGATGTGGTTGGCGACAAAGCGCTCTACCCACGTTTGACAACCCTGAATAGCAGTAATAACAATCAAGCAAGCGATGTGTGGATAAAGCCTGTTCATTTCTTGAAAATGCGCAATGTGGAGGTTTACTATAAAGTTCCTGCCAAGGTGCTCTCAAAACTCTCACTGACAGGTGCCAAGGTGTTTGTGCAGGGCGAGAACCTCCTTTCTTTCGATAATGTCGATGCCATGGATGCTGAGGTGCTTTCTACCGCTTATCCTATGTTCAAAGGTGTCAACATTGGTGTTACATTAACTTTCTAATATGATGATTATGAATAAGATAAAATTGTCTTTTTGGGCTTTGGCAACAATGTTTTTTGCCGGTTGTGCAGACTTGGATTACAACGAGGCTTCAAGTCGTGATGAGGCGTGGACTTATAATAGTCCTCTTAATGGCGTTAAGGCTCTGGTCTATGATGTCTATGCACAAATGCCAAGTGAGTTTAAGGATGACTTCTATGGTATGGGGGCAATGACAGCCAGTGCTACGGATGAGGCTGAGTTCTCGCTTTCATACTCTGCCATTCACAACTATTACAATGGTGGATGGAACCCATCTAACCCCTTCCGTGATACATGGGATAGGTCCTATCGTGCCATCACGCAGATACATATGTATCTTGAGCGCATCCATCAGATTGATCTGTCGGATTATGAGTATGCCCCCGACTATCAGAATATGGTGCAGCAATTCGAACTGTTTCCTTACGAGTTGCGTTTCCTTCGTGCCTATTTTTATTTTGAGCTGGTACGAGCCTATGGGGATGTCCCCTTGGTGACTACAAGTCTGACCAATGAACAAGCCAACAGCGTGGAACGCACACCAGCCAGCGAGGTGTTTAAGTTTATTATTGATGAGTTAGATGCTGTGGCAGAATATCTGCCTGTTTCGTACAAAGATATTCCAGGACAGGAGATAGGTCGTGCAACACGTGGCGCAGCACTTGCTCTGAAGGCCCGCGTATTGCTTTATCAGGCCTCGCCTCTGTTTAATCCAAATAGTAATAAAGAACTGTGGAAAGAGGCTGCTGCTGCCAGCAAGGTGATTATTGATAATGCACAACGTTGGGGCTACAAACTCAGTAGCTATGCCAACCTTTGGGGGCATGATACTTTTACGAACCCCGAATTTATCTTTGTCCTTGGTACTCAGGCCAGCAATACCTTCGAGTGCAACAATTATCCTGTCGGCGTGGAGAACGGAAACTCGGGCAATTGTCCCACACAGGCATTGGTCGATGCTTACGAATATCAGACCGATGGCAGGACGTTCAAAGAGAAACATCCAGGTGATGTTGATGTGACTACCGAGACACCATACGATGGTCTTGACCCGCGTTTTGCACTGACAATTGTAAAGAATGGCGACCTATGGCCAGCCAATACGGCTCAGCAAATCGCTATAGAGACTTATCAGAATGGTTTCAATGGTGCGCCCAAATATGGTGCTACCCCTACTGGCTACTATTTGAAGAAGTTTGTTGATGGTAACTGTATCACCACCGCTAATAACCAGACTTCCACACGCCACAATTGGATTGTGATGCGTCTGGCCGAAGTTTATCTTAACTATGCAGAGGCGATGTACAACTACTATGGTAATGCCGATGAAAAGGGAGAATTCGGCTTGTCGGCTAATGAGGCTGTTAATGTGCTCCGCAACCGTCCTGATATTATGATGCCGGAATTTCATGGCAACAAAGGTTTCGAAGAGCGTTATATGCGTGAACGCATGGTGGAACTTGCTTTCGAAGGTCAGCGCTTTTGGGATGTGCGCCGCTGGAAGAAAGGTGCAGCTTTCTTTAAGAATGTGGACGTGGCCTCATTCAAGTTGGACAACAATGGTCACTTGATTCTTAATAGGATTACTAAGAGTCGCCAGTGGGACGAGAAATACAATCTCTATCCCATCCCGCAGTCTGAGATTCAGAAAAACAGTCGTCTGAATCAGACCCCCAATTGGTAAAATTCAATCAATCACATCAATAAATAAGTAAAAGATGAAGAAATATATTACAGGCCTTCTGGCCACATGTCTTACAGCGCTGGCAGTTCTGGTGATGTCCTCATGCAGTCATGACGATGCTGTTGATGCCAACCAGCTACTTGAAGTGAAGTCTGTCTTACCCACGAAAGTCATGGAAGGTCAGGTTGTCACCATCACAGGAACGGGACTTGATGGTGCCACGTCAGTTGTGTTCCCAGGCAATGTCGCTGTGAACAACATCAATAAGTTGGGCAACGACTATATGACAGTAACCACCCCTGCTGGTATTGCAGCAGGGGGTGGAGCCATCATCGTCGAAGCCAATGGTGAATCGGCCGAAGCTCCTATGCGCCTGACTGTCGGCGCCCCAGCTCCTTTGCGCGTAGCACCACTCGATCAACCCATCAAAATCAACGAGTGTGTTGAAGTCTATGGAAAGGACCTCGAGTTTATGACTAAAGCCTATTTCCCTGGTGCTGATGGGCATGAGGTTGTGGTTAATGCCAACCTGTTTAGACGTAAGGCAACAGGGGCTCTTTCAATCTATTCTCCCATGGGCGTTAAGGCCGGACTAGCCCAGGTGGTTCTCGAAGATTGTAGCGGGAAGAAGTACAGTCTGCCAGAGGTCACATTGTCTGACGAGGTGTCAGGAGGTACCGAAGAGACTGGCGGTGAGAGATATGTCCCCATCTGGCAAGATGATGTCTATATTTATGATTGGGCTAATTGGCAGTATCTGAGCTCAGATCAGTTGAATCTTGAAGGTATTCAGCTTCGCGAAGGACTGATGATGCGTCTAACCTTTGATAATCCGGATGGTGCCAGCGTGTGTGTCTGTGATGCCAATTGGGGTACACCTAATGTTGATGGGCAGGGTAATAACACCGTGTGGGTAGCAGCAGGCACCACCGAACTGGAATTTCCTATATCACAGGGCATGGTTGAAACGTTGACTGCTGGTGGTGGCATCATCATTGGTGGTGGTAACTACACGCTGAAGAAAATTGAACTGTTTCGTGAGTATCCCACACTCTGGTCGGGTGAGTACACGACGGGCTGGTGGTGGTATCTTCCTGCTTCCGAGCTCGATCTTTCGGGCATCACACCCGAGGCTGGGCAGATCATAAGGTTTACTTTTGCTCACCATGATGCACCGCAGACTTTCTGTTTGTGCGACGGATGGTGGGGAGCTCCTTATATTCGCGATGGTGGCGAAAGCGATAATAATATTGTACTTTCTGCAGGTGAAGATTTCTTGGAATTTGAAATTTCAGAAGGTATGGCAGCTACCATGAATGGTGGTTCAGATACAGCGCTTATCATTGGTGGCGATATCACCATCACTAAGATTCAGATAAAAACTGATTAAACATCCTGTTAGAAATGAGAAAACTTTTATTTTTATTGTTGTGTCTGAATTACTGGATTACAACAGAGGCTGCTGGTAAAATTGTGGTTGCCTATGTGACGTCATGGACGCAGACTATTCCTGACCCGATGGTGATGACGCATATCAACTATGCCTTTGGCGGTGTGGGTGATAACTTCAAAGTATATTGTGATAACACAAGTCGCTTGCAGAAGATCGTGAAACTCAAGGAAAAGAATCCGCAGTTGAAGGTTTTGATTTCTGTTGGAGGCTGGGGACGTGGTAATTTTACACCGATGGCATCCAGTGCTCAACGGCGTAAGATTTTTGCAGAGTCGTGTGTCAAGTTCTGTGAGAATAATCATCTCGACGGGATTGATATCGATTGGGAATTTCCTGGTAACAACTCTAGTGGGGAGAAATCTCCTGGCGATGAGAAAAAGAACTACACTCTTCTGATGCGTGACTTGCGTGAGGCTTTAGGTGAGAAATATCTGCTGACAATGGCTTCTTCGGCCGATCCTGGTTACTACGATTTCAAGGGATGTATAGAATATCTGGATTTCGTGAATGTGATGACTTACGATATGTCGGGCCCTCCCAACCATCATTCGGCGCTGTATCGTGGTGGTACTGTAGGCAATGGCTGGTTGGTAGCTCATGAGAGTATTCAGCACCATCTGAAAGCTGGTATCCCTGCCGACAAACTGGTCATGGGAATGCCTTTCTATGGTAACAGCGGTGCTGGTAGCCAGATTTCGCTGGAGGAGATTAAGAGGGGCATTGAGACCGGAAAATGGACCGATCATTGGGATGATGTTGCGAAAGTTCCCTATGTAACGGATTCCAAAGGTAAGTTTGCCTATGGCTATGATGACGACCGTTCGCTTGCCATCAAGTGTCAGTATATCTTAGATAACCATCTTGCTGGCGGTATGTACTGGGAGTATTGTAATGATGATAATCAAGGTACTGAGCGCACTACTGTTTACCAAAAACTGGTAGGTAGTGCTCTCACTGAAAGTATAGCCGAAGTACTTACTTTAGATGAGACTGACGACCGCAATACGGGATTGTACGACCTTCTGGGACATCGCATTACTTCACCTAAATCTGGAGGCTTATATATCAAGAACGGGCGAAAGTATTATCAGAATTTTAAATAATAGGCAGTGAGATGCCGTTGATCTTCTGGAATACGTCGAGTGCATACACATCGGTCATTCCGCTGATATAATCGATAATCGCCATGATACGCGTTTCAAGGTCGGGCGCATCAATATCATACTGACTCGACACACGACTGATAAGGTGCTTAGAGTAAAAACGCTCGGGGTGAACGGCGGCATTGATAAACTTCTCCATCAGCGTCTGGATAATCTGATAACCCGACAACTCTACATCGAGTACAGGACGACTCTTGTAGATGTGCTGAACCGAGAGCTCGCAACAATGCTTATAGGCTTGTTGGGGCAGTTCGCTGATATGGTCGATCAAACTGCCTTGGAAGGCTCCGCTCAGTATCTCGTCCTCGTGCTCCACAAACACGCGTACACACTCGTTCTCGAGTTTGCCAATCACGCAGGCACGCAGGTAAACAATCTTCTCGTTGTTGTCATCCACACCTTCTTCAGCAATGCGGTTCAGAATGTGGTGCTGGGTATCTTCGTCGAAGAAACCCAGCATCAACTGCATGGTGTCGGCATGCGAAATAATTTTAAGTTTGTGGGCATCCTCAAGGTCCATAATCTCGTAACAGATATCATCGGCTGCCTCGACAAGATAAACCAGCGGATGACGGGCGTAGCGCAGTGGCTCGCCCACTTCAGATTGACAAGGGATGCCAAGTTCGTCGGCAATGCGGCGATAATACACCTTTTCGGAATCAAAGAATCCAAACTTACCCTTCTTGCCGGCAGCACTCGATGAGAATGGGTATTTTACAATGCTGGCAAGCGTAGAATAAGTCATGACAAATCCACCTGGACGACGACCTTTAAACTGATGTGTTAACAAACGGAATGCATTGGCGTTACCCTCAAAATGGGTAAGGTCGTTCCAGAAGTTGGCACTTACCTGACGCTGCAGATCGTAACCGGCACCTTCGGTAAAGAACGATTGTATGGCTTTCTCGCCGCTATGCCCAAAAGGCGGGTTGCCTAAATCGTGTGCCAAGCAGGCGGTGGCTACAATCTGACCGATCTCCTGAAACAGCTGATCCTTCAGCTCAGGATGTTTCTTCGTAAGCTGTGCAGCTACATCGTTGCCCAGCGACATACCCACGCTGGCCACCTCGAGCGAATGGGTCAAGCGGTTGTGCACAAAGATACTTCCCGGGAGTGGAAACACCTGGGTTTTGTTCTGCAAACGACGGAATGGAGCAGAGAAAATCAAGCGGTCGTAATCGCGCTTGAACTCTGTTCGGTCGTCGTGGCGCTCAGGATGACGATGCTCCTGACCGAGACGCTTGTTAGATATCAGTTGTTGCCAATTCATCATAATCAGGGTGCAAAGGTACGAAAAATAAGCGCAGTAGCGGCATATTTCGCAGAAATTAACGAAAAAATCAAAAAAATAGGCTACGAAAGGGTGATTTCTAAGCTAAAAGCACTACCTTTGCACGTGGATTAAAATACTATTTTAAAAGATGCTGAAAATTAAAGTTGTAAACAAAGGTCACCAGCCCTTGCCGCAGTATGCTACTGCGCTGAGTGCCGGTATGGATCTGAGAGCTAATATAGATGAACCCGTTACACTGAAACCGCTGGAGCGCCGACTCATCCCAACAGGCTTGCATATCGCCCTGCCTGCAGGCTATGAGGCACAGGTGCGTCCGCGCAGCGGTCTGGCTCTGAAGAAGGGTATCACCGTTCTGAACACACCGGGCACCATCGATGCCGACTATCGTGGCGAGATTGGTGTGGTGCTCATCAACCTGTCGAACGAGGACTTTGTTGTCGAGGATGGTGAGCGTATTGCCCAGATGGTGATTGCACGTCACGAGCAGGGTGAGTTTGTATCGGTAGAGGTATTGGATGAAACCGAGCGTGGCGAAGGTGGATATGGTCATACTGGTGTAAAGTAGAATCATGATGCGAATGAAGAAAATCGGACTGTCGTTATTGTTGCTGCTTTCTGTAACCACTGGTTACGGACAGCGTGAGTACGATCAGTTTTTTCTTGAAGCCATGATGCAGCGCCAGAAAGGAAACAATGATGCAGCCTTTGATTTGCTGCGTCATTGTCTGGAGATTAATCCCGATGCCCCCGAAGCGTACTACTTTCTTGCACAGTACTATAACGCCCTGAAGGATGGCGAGAAAAGTCTGGCTTATATCCAGAAGGCGGCTGCACTTGATCCGGATAACGCCACCTATATGGAAACATTGGCGCAGGCGTACATCCGTCAGCAGGATTACGAGGCTGCCATCCCTGTAGTGGAGAAAATCTATGAGCGCGACAAAGAGCGCGAAGATTTGTTGGAGATGCTGTTCCAACTGTATCAGCAGGTGGGCGATTTCGATTCAGCCGTCGAGGTGTTGAACCGTATCGAAGCCATCGATGGCAAGAGCGAGCGCTTGTCGGTAGCCAAGAGTGAGATATATACCCGACAGGGGAACAAGAAAGCGGCGATTGCCGAGATAAAGGCTTTGGCCGAGAAGTTCCCTAACGATGGAAACTATCAGGCTTTGTATGGCGAGACGTTGATGATGAACGGACAGTTGAAAAAGGCACTGAAGGTGTACGACAAGATTCTGAAGGATGAACCTGATAACAACCGTGTGCTGATGTCGCTGCGTACCTATCATCAGGCTTTAGGCCATCACGAGATAGCCGACTCGCTCACTGAGCGTGTGCTGCTGAACCGCAATGCCACCATCGACGAGAAGATTCTGCTGTTGCGACAGGAGATTTCGGCCAGCGAGAATGCGGGTGGCGACAGTACCCGTGTACTGCAGCTGTTCGACAAGATTCTGAAACAGCCTCAGACCGATGAGCACATGGCCATCCTCTGTGCCTCGTATATGAATGTAAAGAAAATGCCAAAGGATACCATCGCTACGGTGCTGACCAAGGCTTTGCAACTGGCACCCGATAATTCTTCGGCCCGTTTGCAGCTGATTGGTTATGCCTGGGAGGCTGATGATATGGAGCGTGTGATAGCGCTCTGTCAGGATGCCCGACAGTACAACCCCGACGAGATGGCTTTTTATTATTATCAAGGTATCGCCTACTATCGTCGCGACAGTCTTGATGCTGCCCTTTCTACCTTCAAGAATGGTATCGGTGTGATCAAGGAAGACAGTGATCCTGCTATCGTATCCGATTTCTATGCAGTGATGGGCGACATTCTGCATCAGAAGGGCTTGATGAAGGAGGCCTACGAGGCTTATGATAGTTGCTTGCAATGGAAAGATGATAACATGGGCTGTTTAAATAACTATGCCTACTTCTTAAGCGAAAGTGGTGAACAGTTGGCTAAGGCCGAGCAGATGAGCTTTAAAACCGTAAAGGCTGAACCCAAGAATGCTACTTACTTAGATACCTACGCTTGGATACTGTATATGCTGGGTCGCTACTCTGAGGCCAAGATATATATCGACCAGGCGTTGCAGAATCTGGATGAGTCGATCGACAACTCTGTGATTCAGGAACATGCAGAAAAAATAAAACAAAAAGCAAATCAATAATGAAACTGAAAAGTATCGTAAGAATTGCCGTATTGGCATTGCCATTGATGTTTAGTTCATGTGGTATATTCAAGAAATCGAAAGAGGTGAAGCCAATCATTGAACAGCGTCAGACTACCGACTTTGTGAGTCAGGTGCGTGATAACCAGCAAACCAACAAGTTCATCACCTCGAAGGTGAAGTTCTCGGTTGAGGTTGGTCCGCAGAAGATTACGCTGACGGGTAATCTGAAAATGCGTCGTAACGATGTAATCCGTTTGCAGCTGATGGCCTTTGGATTTGTTGAGGCCGGACGTCTTGAGTTCACCAAGGATTACGTGCTGATTATGGACCGTATCAATAAGCAGTACCTGAAGGCTCCTTACCGCCAGGTAGATTTCCTGCGTAATAGCGGTTTGAACTTCTCGGCTATTCAGGCATTGTTCTGGAACGAGCTTTTCAAGCCCAATCAGGGTAGCGAGGCCGTTGTGATTGCAAAGAATAACAAGGAGGGCGAAGGTAAGTTTACCACCATCGAGAGTGGTGACGATATGATTATCAATCTCGAAGAGGGAAAAATGGATTATAGTTGGTTGGCCAGCAAGAATACCGCACTGATCCGTATGGCCAACATCCTCTATAAGGACCGATTTAATGGTAATACCCAGCTTAACTGGGACTATTCCGAATACGATGTGTTTGGGCGTAAGATGTTCCCCAAGAAGCATCTTATTACGCTCACCACTCCTGATAAGGAAGTGAAGTTGGGGATGACCTTGAATTATCTGGGTAATGATACCGAATGGGATGCACGAACCGAAGTTTCTAACAAGTATCGCGAGGTAACAGTTGACGAGATACTCCGCCGTTTCATGGCTCTATGATGAATAGAGTGTTACGTATGCGATATATCGCGATGGTGCTGATAGCACTCATCTCGTTTTCTTCGCCTGCTATTGCACAGCAGGCGAAAAAAAAGTCTGTGCAAAAACGTACGGCTACCACAACTAAGAAGTCGGGCAGCAAGAAATCTACGGGTAAAGGTAAGAAGACAACCACCAAGAGTTCTGCATCCAAGCAGCCTGTAACGGTTAACAGTCTGAAGACCGAGCAGCAAAGGGTACGCAAGCAGATTGAGGAGCAGCAGCGCAAGTTGAAAGCCAACGAGCGTGATGTTAAGAAACGTTTGCAGAACCTGCTGATTATCAACAACGAGATTGCCGATAAGCGTAAGTCGATTGATACCATCCGTCATGATATCAATCGTCTTGATGGTAATATCCATACTTTGGAGGTACAGCTGGTAACACTCGAGAAGGAACTCGAAGAGCGTAAGTTGCGTTTCATCAAATCGATGAAGTACATGCATCGCAACCGTAATCTGCAGAGTCGCCTGATGTTTGTGTTCAGTGCTAAGAACCTGTCGCAGATGTACCGACGACTGCGTTTTGTGCGTGAGTATGCTGCCTATCAGCAGAATCAGGCCGAGGCAGTGAAGTCGATGAAAGAGCAGGTGGCTGAGGCGCATAGTGAGCTGACGGATACCAAGAGAGAAAAGAACAACCTGTTGGTAAAAGACGAACAGGAACGCCGTTCGCTCGAGGGTAAGCAGGAAGAGCAGCAGAAGATGGTATCTTCGTTGCAGAAACAGCAGAAAACTATTCAGGGAATCATTGACCAACAGAAAAAACGCGATGCTGAGTTGAATGCTCAGATCGACCGTTTGATTGCCCAAGAGATAGCGCGTGCCAAAGCTCGTGCTGAGGCTGAAGCTAAGCGTAAGGCTGCTGAGGCTGAGGCTAAACGTAAGGCTGAGGAACTGGCCCGCAAACAGGCTGCAGCCGAAGCGGCTCGTAAGGAGAACGAGCGACGTATTGCTGAGGCGAAGGCTCGCGAGGAGAAAGCCAAGGCCGAAGCCCGTGCGGCTGCTGCCCGTAAGAATGCTGAAGAGAAGGCGGCTGCCGAGCGCGCTGCTGCTGAGGCAGAACGTGCCCGACTGGCTGCCGAGCGTAAGGCGGCTGCCGATGCCAAAGCGCATGAGAAAGAGGTGGCCGAGGCGCGTAAGTCGGAAACAGAGGTTTATACCGTTTCAAGCGAAGACCGCCGACTGAGTGGTAACTTTGAGAGCAACCGCGGCAGATTACCCATGCCTATTGCAGGCGGCTATCGCATCGTGAACCACTTTGGTACCAATCACGTAACCGATGTGAAGGGACATGTAACACTCGATAAGAAAGGTATCGACATCAAGGGACAGCCCGGGGCTGCTGTGAGATGTGTGTTTGATGGCGAGGTGAGTGCTGTGTTCAGCTATGCCGGCACCACTGTAGTCATTGTACGTCACGGTAGCTATCTGTCGGTTTATTGCGACTTGGCTTCGGTGAACGTGAGCCGCGGACAAAAAGTAAGCACCCGACAGACACTTGGTCGTGTGGGTGCTGAGGGTTTGATGCAGTTCCAGTTACGCAAAGGCAGTGCAAAACTGAACCCTGAGGGCTGGTTGGCTAGATAGCCTGGCCCTGCCCGGCTAGTTATCCTAGTAAATCTAGCCCTTCTAGCAGGGCTACATAGGTATCAATAGCCTGCTCAATTTCCGAAATCTTTATGAACTCGTTGGCAGAGTGTGAGCGGCTCGACTCGCCTGGGCCCAACTTGAATGATGGGAATGGCATCAGCGCTTGATCGCTCAGTGTGGGCGAACCGAAGGGCTGCATGCCTCTGTCGATACATCTCTTAATGAGCGGATGCTCGGGCGAGATGGCCGATGAGTGCAGACGGAACGAACGAGCGCGCAACTCGCATTTGGTCATCTTTTTGCACAGGAAGTTAAACAGATATTCGTTCTGATAGAACTCGTTGGTGCGTACATCAATGACAAAATGCAGCGTATCGGGCACCACGTTATGCTGGGTACCGCCTTCAACAATGGTCACCGTCATCTTCGTAGGACCTAACAGTGGACTCACCTTACGGAATTTGTAATCGCGAAGCCAAACCAAATCATCGAGTGCTTCGTAGATAGCATTTACACCTTCGTTACGGGCAGCGTGGCCCGATTTGCCGTGAGCATAACCATCAATCACCATCAGTCCTTTCTCGGCAATGGCGGGTTGCATGCCTGTAGGCTCGCCTACAATGGCTACATCTATCTTAGGCAGAAAGGGCAGCACGCGGGTCAAACCGTTCTGTCCAGATATCTCTTCCTCGGCTGAGGCTACCCATAACAGATTATAGTTGCGAGGGTGATAGAGCATAATGCGATAAGCCTGCAATAACGAAACCAGTCCGCCACCACAGTCGTTTGAGCCCAGACCATAGATTACGTCGTATTCCTGATCTGGTGAAAATGGATCGCGTGTCCACGAGCTAACGGGTTTTACGGTGTCGATATGGGCGTTGAGCATCACGGTAGGTCGATTGTTGTCCCAATCAGGACAGCCCACCCAGAGGTTGTTACCCTCGCGACCGAATGGCAGATTCCACATATTCAGGAAATCAGCCAGCTTATCGGCAGCTCTCGTCTCTTCTCTACTAACCGAAGGAATGGCAATAAGCTCCTTCAGTAAGGCTACGGCATCGTAAAGATAGTTTTTGTTTTCCATATTTTATTTGGTTTTTGCTTTTGATACACATACGGATAGTAGCATCGATAACACCAAAACGCCGAAGATGATGGCCAACGAAAGTGTGGTAGGTACCTCGATGTGTGGCATGTTGATACTTAATCCAATCATCTCGCCGAATGCATTCACGTATTCGTTCATGGCCAACAGCATTTTTACACCCACAAAGCTCAGGATGATACCTAACCCATATTTAAGATAGGTGAAATACCTGGCGACTGCTGCCAATGCAAAGTACAGGGCACGCAGACCCAGAATGGCGAAGATGTTGGAGGTGAGCACGATAAACGGATCGCGGCTCACTGAGAATACGGCAGGGATTGAATCAACGGCAAAGGCCACATCGGTAGTCTCAATCACCAACAGTGCAATAAACAGGGGCGTAGCCAGTCGCTTGCCGTTCTCGATGATAAAGAACTTACCCTCGTGCATCTGGTCGGTCACAGGGAAGAACTTCTTGAAAAGCTTCACAAAGATATTATTCGATGGGTCAACCTGTTCATCGTTATGTCCGAACATCTTGATGCCTGTATAAATCAGGAACAAACCAAACAAGCCTAATATCCATTCAAACTGGGCTATCATTGCGGTACCGGCAAAAATAAAGATGCTGCGCAGTACCAAGGCACCAAAAATTCCCCAGAACAACACCTCGTGCTGGTACTTGCGTTGCACCCCGAAGAACGAGAACAGCATCAGGAATACAAACAGATTATCCATCGATAATGATTTCTCAATCAGATAACCCGCCAGAAACTCCATCGCTTTCTCGTGGGCGTCGCCTGGGTAAAACAGATAGATGCCGCCACAGAATATTAACGATACGCCAATCCATACGGCAGTCATCTTCAGCGCCTCGGATACGCTCACCTCGTGTTGCCCTTTCTTACCAAACGACTTCAGGTCGATGAGCAGCATGATAAACACTAACACGTAGAATAATATCCACGCCCAAATAGGTATATGAACCATTTCCATACTTTCTTTTTTATTATATTTGCGGCGACAAAGTTACGAAATATTTCTTATATTCCCAAAAATAGTTGTACTTTTGTAACTTGGTATGCAAAGTCGAATATTTGATACTTGTCCGGTGGCGCCAGTAACGGTTAGTATGATGATTGGAATCGTCATTGCTCACTATGTGTGGCTGCCTGTTCCCATTCTGCCTGTGCTGGTGGGCATGGTGTTCGTGACTTTGTTGCTGTATAAACAGGCCCATGCACAGTCGGTGGCCATTCTGGTATGTTGCCTGTTGCTGGGGATGTGTGTGATGCAGTATCATCAGCAAACATCTGAACATGCATCCACAGAGTCGCGTTTCGACCGTTCCAGGAGTTTCTTCCTCGAGCAGCGCGAACAGTTGTTGCAGCGTTATCAGGATGGTGGACTCGATGGTGACGCCTATGCGGTGGTGGCAGCTATGTCGTTAGGCGATAAGACGGCATTGACGCGTGAGGTTAGAAGTATGTATTCTGTGAGTGGTGCCTCACATGTATTGGCACTCAGCGGCTTACATTTAGGCATCATCTACATGCTGTTGTCGTTGTTGCTGCCTCGACGGCGATGGCCGGCTGTGTCGCAGTTGCTCTCCATCCTGGTCGTATGGGCGTTTGTATTGCTGGTAGGCATGCCTGTCAGTGCCGTGCGTTCGGCTGTGATGCTTACCATCTATGGTATCTTATCCATCGGGCACCGAAACAAAATGTCGGTCAACGTGTTGGCGTTTACGGCTTTGGTGATGTTGCTGTGGAATCCTGCCTGGCTGTTTGATGTGGGATTTCAGATGTCGTTTATGGCGGTATGGGCCATCCTGCTGTTTGTGCCAGTATTCACCGGTGTTTTTTCCGATAAATACTATATGGAACATCCGTGGGTGGCTAAAGGCTGGGGGATGGTAGCTGTCTCAATGGCGGCGCAGTTGGGCGTAGCTCCATTAATTGCCTATTACTTCGCGCAGTTCTCCACCTGTTTCCTGCTCACTAACTTCCTGGTGGTGCCTGCGGCATTTCTTATTTTGTGCTTGTCGGTAGTCGTATTGTTGTTCCCGTCCCTCGCGTACCTATTATTATATATAGTGCAAGGATTGAATGCGGCACTTGATGCCATCGCTAACTTGCCGGGTGCCAGTATCGGTAACTTGCATCCAACCATCCTTCAGGTTGTGTTTATCTATGTGCTGATTGTTTGTTGCTATCTGCTTATAGAAAGAATAAAACCAATAATGGGATGGACACCATGGAGATAAGGGTGGTAATAAATGTTACCTCGGTTATCATCGTGGTATCTTTGCCGTATTTTAAACACAGAATGGTGCCGTAAGTAGCAACAGGCATGGCAATCACCACCGTATTGATGTTTACTACAAACTGCGAGAAGCCTAAAAGCGTGCACAGATAGTAGATGCCGATGGGAAGTATGGCCAGTCGGAAAAGTGTGGTAGCATAAACGCTGGTGTTACCTAATAGCGATTTGATGGGGAGGTTCGACATCGATGAACCGATAATCAACAGTGCTGCAGGCACGGTGATATTACCGATCATGGTGAGTGGTGCGCTGATGGCTTCGGGGATATTATCAATGCGCAATGCTACTATCAGCATGGTCAGGTAGCAGGCTAGCATTGGCGTAGAATAGAGTACTTTCTTTTCAAATCTACTCTCTTCCACTTCATTTTTACCTGTAATCAGAATAGTTCCCACTGTAAACACTGCAAATGTGTTTACTACATTCAGCACCGCTGCATAGAACACGGCCTCGTGTCCGAATATCGATGCCACCACAGGGTAGCCCATAAAGCCCACATTACCAAACATCAGTGCAAAACCGATTGCACCTTCGTCGTCTTTCTTCTTGGTAAGGTAGCGTGGCAACAGAAAGGCAATACCTGTAAGCACCGCATAGGTAATAACGCTGATGAGTAATAACGGCAGAATATACTCGCGGTCAGGCAGTTCGCCCGTCATAGCCGACGACAGAATCAGCGCCGGACACGTCATGTTGATTACCAATCTCGACAGTTGTCTGTCGAAATCACCTCCTAAATATCCCAATTTGCCTGCGCCATAGCCCACTAATACTATGACAAACAGTGTCATCATCACTACAAACATGGTGCAAAGGTACAACTTTTTCTTTAGTTATGCTACAAATTCTGCAGGAATTCTGTGAGGTTGGCTTTTGACTCCAAATCTAACTTCTGGCGAATGCGGTAGCGGGCTATCTCTACACCACGGATGGAAATATTGAGCAGCGGCGCAATCTCTTTCGACATCAGGTTCATACGGATGTAGGCGCAAAGCATTTTTTCTTTGTGCGACAGCTGTGGATAGCGCTCGCCAAGGGTCTTCAGAAAGTGATGATGCACGTTGTCGAACGAGTTGCGGAAGGCTTCCAGGTCGTCGTCGTGTTCGATATTCGTATCAATCTGTCCGATCAGTCGCACCACACGCCGTTTGATGGCTGGCAGGTTTTCCTCGCTCAGTCCGTTGTTGATGCTCACGGCAGTCTTCTTAATCTCCTGCAGCATCTCGTTCTTACGTACCACATTCATGCGCGAACGTACCAGTTCGTCCTGGCGGGCGCGCAGTTCTATCTGCAGCTTCTCTTCCTCCAGATTCTCAATCTGTTCGTCTTTCTCTTTAATCAGTTGCTGCCTGCTCTTCATGATGCGATGATACAATGCATAGATGGCTGCCATGATACTGATGATATAAAGGGCATAGGCCCACCAGGAGCGATACCAGGGTGGCAGGATGGTAAACTCAAAACTGGTTTCGTTACCAATGCTGCCGTCGGGATTAATCACTTTGACGTGGAACGTGTAGTGCCCCTCGGTCAGGTTGGTATATTCCTTGACGTGCCGACGGGTGTATGGGCTCCAGTCTTGTTCGTCAGAGCCTTCGAGCCAGTAGCTGAACCGCACGGCTTGCGAAGGGTCGTAGCTGTTGGCACTGTATTCAAAGCGTATGGAGTTATTCCTCCAACTGATGTGTGGCTGTTCGGCTTTATAGTAGAGTGTGTCGGCGTTATTGCCAATGATGATACGACGTATGTAGGGCAGGATGGCGCGTGTGCTGTCCTGTGCCTGTTGGGTGTAGAGTAGGGCAAAGCCGTCTTCGGTGCCTATCACGGCTTGCTGTCGGTTGGTATAGCTCACGCTCTCGAAGTCCTCCATCAAACAGTTGTTCAGATAGCTGCGGTGCCACTTGCCGTTGCTCACATGCATGGCACCATCGGTGGCATACCAGATATGTCCGTCGGGCGTCTGAGAGATATAGGTGTAGGCGGTATGCCCCTCTAACTGTTCCTCGAGCGATGTGTGGCGTACCAGCTGGTCGTGGCTGGCATCATAGCGGAACAAACCTTGTCGGCTGGCTATCACCATCTCACCATTCACCTTGGCAATAAAAACATTGTCGCCCTTGGGCAGCGTGGCTGAGTTGTAACATTTCTTACTGACAACGTTCTGCAGATTGGGCGAGAGCACCAGTCGGTAAAGGCCTTTCTCCTTATTGGCCACCCACACAGCATTGGTAATATCTTCTATATATAGCGTCTTGGCCGAGATGCCGGCGCCCTTCACCTCTTCGGCCATGCGCCAGCCTTGTGATGAGCGACGCATGAGGCGCAGGCCCCAATACGAACTGGTTAACAGCACATCGGGATGGCCTGCCAATGGGCGTACGGCCCACACACCGCGGTTGCCGTAGTGGGTGATGTGCTGGTCGTTGATGCTGAGAAAGAACTGGCGCCCGCCGCAGAAGAGCTGACCACCGATGGTGTCGAGGCACAGTACCTGACTACCAGTGCCCTCAATGAATCTTATCTTTCCATCGGTCATGGCATAAAGTCCTTGATTGGTACCCAGGTAGAGTTGGCCCTGATAGCTCACACTGCAGTTGCCGCTACCGATGGGCGACTGGCGACTGTTGAGAAAGCGGAGTGGCGACCATAGCTGAACGCAGTCGAGACCATTATCGAGTGCCAGCCATAGATTCTTGTCGGCGTCGAAGGTGGCCGAGAGCACGGTTTTGTTTTGCAGGCCGTTGTTGGTTGACAGGCGTTCCACCTTATGCTGGTTCATATCAATCAGTATCACCCCGTCCTGCATGGTTCCTAAGGCCAGCGTTGATCCCGACAATGCAGCGCACGATAGTTGCAGGTTGTCGATATCGGTAGCAATGGCGAAAGGTCGTAGTTGATGGTGACTGTAGGTAAACAGTCCCTTGTGGCTTGTCACAATCAGCAACTGCTGTTGCCAGGGGAGTATGGCCACGATGTCGGACGTTTTGCGGATGTCGATGCCTGGCAGTGGTACGAACCTTTTGCCCACAAGCACCGAGAGCTCTTTGTAAGAGGTGACGTAAAGTCGGTTGTACACCACAGCCGAGTAGTGTACGCCAGGACGGCAGTCGAGCCGCATCTTATCATTGTTGATATAAAAGGCCTCATCGCTCTGAAAAAATGTGTCGTTGCCAATGCGGTGGATATGCCAGATGTTTACACGCTCTTTCTGGTTGGCCTTTCCTGATAGATTCTGGTATATCATTTTTCCTTTGGCATTACGGATGTATCTGCCGAACTGTCCTAAGGCACCCACATAGATGGTGTCGCCTACAGGCAGCACCGAACGCACCTTGGTGTTGCCCGGTAGGGGGTAGGTGGTCCAGTTGGTGCCATCGTATTCCAGCAGACCGTTGTTGTTGGCAAAGTACATCCATCCTTCAGGACTCTGACCTATCTGCCAGTTCTGGTTGCCCGACTGGTAAGATTGGCGCGAATAGTTAACCACAGCCCGCTGCCAAGGCGTCTGGGCCATCACTGGTATTGCAACGAAGGCAATGAGTGCTAATAACCATTTCATCATACCTATCATATTTTTCGGCAAAGATAAGCATAATTATTGAATCGTGCAATAATATGTGAGAAAATAATGATGGGGGCTGATGTAGTGATTTACTTTTGTAACAGCTTGATTCATAGTTGAATAGGATTTTGCTGAGAAATAGATGATGTAGTGCTTTTGCAGGTTTGTAGTAATTAAGATGTGGCCGAAAGTTTGTGGCGAGTGCAGATAAGACGTAATTTTGCACCATCAATTTTTTTATTATCAAACTAAATACCTGTTTTTATATGAGAAAAAAAACATTGTCAACAAGAAGCGTACAGCTGCTACTGGTGAGCTGTATGTTGTTACTCATGGGAGTAGGTGCTTGGGCACAAAGCCCCCAGACTATCAAAGGCACCGTGCTGGATAAGAACACGCACGAGCCGATGATAGGTGTAAGTGTGCTGGTGCAAGGAACATCGAATGGTACCGTTACCGATTTCGATGGTCATTTTACACTGTCGGGTGTAAAAGCCAGTGCCACCATCCAGTTTTCGTTTATCGGTTACAAGAGTCAGACGTTACCGGTAGCCAAGGCTCATGGTGAGATTCTGATGAGCGAAGACGACAAGACGCTGAGTGAGATTGTGGTTGTGGGCTATGGCACACAGAAGAAGGTGAATCTCTCGGGTGCGGTGTCGGCTGTTGATGGCGAGAAACTGGCTGCTAAACCATCAAGTAATGTGCTGGATGCCATGCAGGGCGAACTGCCTGGTGTGGCTGTGCTGCGTAGCAGTGGTGAGCCAGGTAACGAGACCAGTGGCATGCGTATTCGTGGTTTCTCATCGGTCAACTCTACTTCAACACTCGTGCTGATAGATGGTGTAGAGGGCGACCTGTCGCTGCTCAATGCTGATGATATCGAGAGTATCTCGGTGCTGAAAGATGCCTCGGCCTGTGCCATCTATGGTGCCCGTGCTGCTGCAGGCGTGGTGCTGGTTACCACTAAGAATGGTGGTGAGGGCAAACCCAAAATCAGTTATAGCGGTTATTATGCCACCAACCTGCCTGGTAACATGCCTGAGCGCCTGACTGCCTGGGAAGAGCAGGAGTGGATCAACATCGGTCGCCAGAATCAGGGTGGTAAACCTGAGTGGAACCCAGAGCAGTCGAGCTGGGTGGGCAACCGCAATTTTAACTATCGTCCTAACAACACCAATGGTCGCTGGGATCAGTTCTCGGCCACTAACTGGGTGGACGAGGGTACGCGTAATCACTCCGACCAGACCAATCACAGCATCTCGGTGTCGGGTGGTTCAAAGAATATCAACTACCTGATTTCGGGCAACTACTTCTATAAGAATGGTATGCTGAAGTATGGTAAAAACGATAATACCCGTGTGAACCTGCATGCCAAGGTGAATGCCGAACTGAATAAGTACATTGCCGTGGGGGTGAACATGCAGTACCAGTCGAAGAAAAACAACGTGCCTTCGGCGGGTGCAGGTGCTATTCTGAATAACCTGTATGGCTCGCGTGCCCGACAGCTGGTGTACAACCCAACCGACGACGTGAACTACGATGTGAACCCCTATAACGGCGACCTGCAGTTCAACCCCATCCAGGTGATGAAGGAGGGCGGACTGTCGGAAACACTTTATGAAACCTTTATTGGTAAGGGCGACCTGACGATTAAAAATCTGGTGAAGGGGCTGCGCATCAACCTGAATGCCAGTCGCCGTGCTGGCTATTATACCGGTCGTACCGAGCGCCATTATCTGGTATGGTATGGCATGACTGGCAATAATGTTCGTCAGACTTATAATAATCCCAACTCGCTGTATCGTATCAAAAACAACGATTTCCACGATCTGTTTGAGGCTACCGCGAACTACGAGTTCGACGTGAAGCGTCATAACTTCAAACTGTTGGCTGGTGCTTCGTATGAGAACTACCGCAAGGACGAGTTCTCGGCTACCGCCAGGAACATGAACTCTAACGATTTCTATTCGTTCAACTATTACGACACAGCCGAGGCTACCAACACCACGCTGGGGGATAACATCGCTCCATGGTCGATGATGTCATACTTCGGTCGTCTGAACTACAACTATGCCGATCGCTATCTGTTCGAGGCCAACATCCGTTACGATGGTTCATCGCGCCTGGCTCCAGAGAAGCGTTGGAAGGCTTTCCCATCAGTATCGGCTGCCTGGCGTATCAGTCAGGAAGAGTGGTTCAAACTCGACTGGGTGAGCAACCTGAAACTGCGTGCCTCGTGGGGACAACTTGGTAACGGTGCCATCCTGGGGCTCTACGATTATATCCCTACCATCGCTCAAAGCACGGTGTATATGGGTGAGAAATCGTATTATCAGAGTCAGCTGGCCTCGAAGGATAAGACTTGGGAGACCATCGAGACCACTAACGTGGGTATCGACTTAGGTTTGCTGAACGGCCGATTGAACGCTTCTTTCGATTATTATTGGAAGTACAACAACGACATGTTGTCGAAACTGCAGTTGCCACACACCATCGGTATCGGCATTCCTAATGTGAATGTTGGTAAGCTGAAGACATGGGGATGGGAGTTCGAAGTGAAGTGGAACGACCGTATTGGCGACTTCAGTTATCAGGTGGCATTCAATATCTCTGACGCTCAGAACAAGTTGATGGAATACGACGGTGCCGATGTGATTTATGCCGGAACAGTAGGATTGCTCGAAGGCTATGCCATGAACACCATCTGGGGATACAGAACCGATGGCTACTGGAGCAGTCTTGATGAGTACAAACAGTACAAGCAGGACCATCCTGGCTACAAGTCGTTCAGCGATGGTAAGGTGAATGGTGGTGATGTGCGCTATCTTGCGCTGCCTGATAAGGATGGTAACATAGGTCATCAGGTAGGTGCTGGCGATGGAACCAAGGAAAACCACGGCGACCTGGTATATCTGGGCGATGCCAACGGACGTTATCTCTACGGCCTGAACCTCTCGGCTCAGTGGAAGGGTTTCGACCTCTCGATGATGTTCCAGGGCGTGGGCAAACGCAAACTACTGATAGATACCGAAGCCATCGCCCCCTTTGGGCGCACCTACCAGATGCCTTGGACCATCCATCGCGACTATTGGACTGAGGATAATCAGCAGGCTGCATGGCCACGTCTTTACAACTATAATGGCGATATGTTCAATTTCCAGCCATCAGATAAGTGGGTGCAGAATGCAGCTTATCTGCGACTGAAGAACATCACGCTGGGCTATACCATCCCTGTATCTAAACGTTATATCCAGAAACTGCGTGTCTATATCAGCGGTAATGATGTATGGGAGAAGTCAGACATCCTGAAGGTGTTCGATCCAGAGTCGGGCAACAATGTGGGACGTAACTACTATCCCTTCTTTCGTACCTGGGCTTTTGGCGTAAACGTGACTTTGTAAGAATTGAAAAGTTGAAGTTATTATGAAACAAAATATATTTAAATCAATATGTGCTGTAGGTATGGCTTGTGGAGCCATGCTGCTGACGAGCTGTGAGTTGGACCGCCTGCCAGAAACAACACTTGCCGATAATACCTTCTGGCAGAGTGAGACCGACCTGCGTGGCGCTTGTAATAAACTATATGTGGATCTGCCTGGTTTCGACCACGACCGTCGTGCCGACGATATTATCGGCACAGCAGCCAACGGCACATCGAGCGGCAACTGGAGTCTGCCTTCGACATCAGGCGACTGGACCAACCCTTATAATAAGATAGGTATCTGTAACAACATCATCACCAAGGGCAGTCAGGCGCCTTTGAGTGATGCCCAGAAGAACCGCTGGATGGCCGAGGCTTACTTCTTCCGTGCTTTCCACTTCTTCGATCTGGTAAAGAAATATGGCGATGTACCCCTGATACTGAAGGCTTTCGACTCTACCGGCGATCCTGATATCAAGATGCCACGCACACCCCGCGAAGAGGTTATCCAACAGTGCTATAGCGACTTGAAGTTTGCCGAGGAGTGGTTGCCCGAGATTGATGCCGTGAGCAGTGATGCCGATTGGGGGCGCGTATCGAAGTCGGCTGCACGTGGCTTGATGATGCGTATTGGCCTCTACGAGGGTACATTTGCTAAGTATCATGGTTTGACCAGCGACCCGAAAGCACATCTCAAGGTGGCAGTAGACGCTGCTGAGCGTATCATCAATAGCGGGAAGCATGCGCTTTATCCCGACTATCAGAAGCTGTTCTACTTTGATGGCGAGGGGCGTCAGAACAAGGAGAACGTGTTTGTCAAGGTGTATGGTCCTAATGGCGCCGGTGCCACCATTATGCATGGTAACTCGCGACAGTTGGAGAATGGTGTGAGCATCACCCGTCAGGCCATCGACCAGTATCTTTATACCGATGGTCTGCCTCGCGAAAAGAGTACATTGGCTATGATACCTGAGACCCGCTACGATGATGTGTTCGTGAACCGCGATCCACGTCTGGCTATGACTATCTATCATAAGGATGAGGAGGCCTACAAAGGCGGCTATACCCCGTTCAGCAATCAGCATGGCAATGGCTATGGCATCAAGAAGGGCTTTATGCTCGATGAGTGGACCACCAACAGCAAAGAGACTGTGGATAAGATGATTATCCGTTATGCCGAGGTGCTGCTGTCGTATGCCGAAGCGCTGTATGAACTGAATGGCAGCATCACCGACCAGCAGCTGAACCAGACGGTGAATGCCGTACGTGCCCGTAGTGGCTTTGAGGCTAAACTCACCAATGACTTTGCCAAGCAGAATGGTTTGAACATCCTGGATGAGATTCGTCGTGAGCGCCTGGTAGAGTTTATCGACGAAGGTCTGCGCTACAACGATATCATCCGCTGGAAGATTGCCGAAAAGGTGCTGCCAGTAACCATGCTCGGACTGAAGTATCATGAAGACGACACCAGTGCCCAGCGCGAGGACTTGCAGAGCAGGCTGACCACCGAGGGCGGAATGTATAAGGGCCAGAAAGTGTGCGATCAAGCCGATATCTATGTGATAGAGGAGGCTGGAACACGCTCGTTTGATACCAGCAGAGACTATTATTACCCGATACCAACCTATGAGATTGCTACATCCGAAGGCAATGTGGTACAGAATCCCGGCTGGTAAACAATAAAAACAAACTCAAAAGAAGCTTATTTATGAAAAAGATATATCATATAATTGCTTGTGCCTTGTGCACAATGATAATGGGCATGTCGCTCTCAAGCTGTAGCGATGATGCCTGGGGAAACGATAATCCCGAAACAGAGAATGTGTTCTACTTCGGCTTTGAAGACTGGGGCCGACTGAACAATGGTGTGGGCTATACCGTAGCTCAGGGACAGACGGTAGAGATACCTGTTCAGTTCTGGTGTGCGGGGGCGCGTACTTTCGATGCTGAGGCTTTCTATTATGTAGATAACTCCCTGACGTTGGGCACCGATTTCCTGATTGTTGATGCTGATGGCCATCAACTGCAGCAGGACGCCAAAGGTGCTTTCGCCATGACATGGCAGCTTACGGGCACGGATACAACCAACAACCATCGTGTGCAGCACATCTACCTGAAGGCGCTTAACGGTGCCAAGGGCGATGTAACAATCACTACTTTCGACCCGAAGGATGTAGATGCCGATGGTAAGGTGAGAATCTCGAATGGCTCGACCGATGGCGTGATCTATACGCCTAACAACATCAATAGTCAGTACGAGGTACATTGCTTTACACAAAACTACAAGGTAAAAGTCACTATTCAGTAATTGCTTGGTATGATAAAGAATAGGTTAGTTGTATTCATACAGTTGGTTTTGTTAGTTGCCGAGGCAGGTGCGCAGTCTATTTGGGACAGCGCGCACCTGGCCCAGGTGAAATCCTGCCTGGAGCAGCCGGCCTATGCTACGGCCTATCACCAGCTGATAAGCAGCGCCGACAGGTTGATGACTGCCGAACCGGTGTCGGTGATGATGAAGGAGAAAGCAGCTGTAAGTGGCAATAAACACGATTATCTGAGTTTGTCGCGCTACTACTGGCCTGATCCCAACGAGCCGGATGGATTGCCTTATGTGGTGCGTGATGGCGAGTCGAATCCCGAACTCGAACATTATGATCGTCCCAAACTGGCTGAGATGGCTGGACGTGTCACCACCTTGGCGCTGGCATGGTACTTCAGTAACGACGAGCGCTATGCCCAGAAAGCTACCGAGCAGTTGCGTGTGTGGTTTATCAATAAGCACACCCGTATGAATCCTCATCTGAACTATGCCCAAACCATCCCAGGTAAGTTTGACGGTATGGGGCGCTGCTATGGGGTGATTGATGGCTACTCTTTTGTAGAGATGCTGGATGCGGTGCAATTGTTAGAGCATTCAAAAGCGTTTACGGTCAACGATTCTAAAAGCATGAAGCGCTGGTTTGCCCAGTTCTTGAATTGGATACTGACCAGTAAACAAGGTATCGAGGAAGGGCAGCAGTTGAATAATCATTCTACGGCGCGCGATGTTCAGGTGATAGCCTATGCCAGATATGTAGGTCATCAGAAGGTATTGAAACAGTATCTGAGTGAATTCTTTACCAAGCGAATGGTGCCACAGATAGCACCTGATGGCAAACAGCCCCGTGAACTGCGTCGCACGTTGGCTTTCGGCTATTCGCAGTATAACCTGAGTCATATCATCGATGTGTTTCAGATAGCGCGCGCTGCATCGTTCAGCATGCAGCCCGAAGCGCTACCGCTGTTAGAGAAAGCCGCCGATTTCCTGGCCCAGTATTTGGGAAAACAGGTGCAGGCGTGGCCTTATCAGCAGATTAGCGAGTGGGACTATAAGCAGAACCTGTTTGCCAAAGACTTGTATCGCTTGTATCTGTTGGATTCGAAACGCACTGATTATCTGCGTTTGGCGCAGCAGCATGTGGTGAAGCATTTTGCCGATAGGTTCTTCCTGCTGTATTACCAACCAGGTAGCATGGATCATGCCTTTGCGGCTGCCGACACACAGTTGCGCTACCTGCTGGAGAATACCGAGGCTGCTCGACAGCATGCGACCGACAAAAGTAGGATGATGCCACGCTGTGTGGAGAAAGACGGCTCTTTGCGTCTGGTTGGCATGCGCGACTGGTGCTCGGGCTTTTTCCCTGGCTCGCTATGGCAGATGTATGAGTACTCGAAAGATGATTTCTGGCGTGAAAAGGCAGCAGAGAACACGTGGCTGATTGAGAACGTGAAGTATCATGGCGGTACGCACGACTTGGGGTTCATGATGTACAACTCGTTTGGTCAGGCTTATCGCTTGACTGGCGATCAGGCCTATCGTGATGTGGTGATACAGTCGGCTAAGACACTTGCCACGCGTTTCAACGAGCGGGTGGGGTGTATCCGCAGCTGGAGTTGGGGCACGCCCGACCGTTGGCAGTTTGCTGTGATTATCGACAATATGATTAATCTGGAACTGCTGTTCGAGGCGTCGCGACTCACCAACGACCGGCGCTATTACGACATGGCAGTGAGTCATGCCAATACCACACTGCGAAATCATTTCCGTGAGGACGGCTCGTCGTATCACGTGGTTGACTACAATCCCGAGAATGGTAAGGTCATCAAGCGTATCACCCATCAGGGACTGTTCGATGAGTCGGTGTGGAGTCGTGGTCAGGCATGGGGCTTGTATGGTTTCACCATGTGCTATCGATATACCCATGATGAGGCCTATCTGCGCCAAGCTCAGAAAATTGCCCGTTTCTTCTTTGGCCAGCAGCAGATGCCGACCGACCTGATACCTTATTGGGATATGCGCGATCCTGCCATTCCCAATGCTCCTCGCGACGCATCGGCGGCAGCTGTCTTTGCGTCGGGACTCTATGAACTGGCCACTTTTTCTGATGTCCAACAAGCTCAGGAATATCGGCGTATCGCTGATAAAATCATCTCGTCTTTGTTGTCAGGATATCGGTCTGAACCTAATACCATGCAAGGCTTCCTGCTTCTACATTCTACAGGCAACTATCCTGCCAAAGATGAGATTGATGTGCCTATTAACTATGCCGATTATTATTTTCTGGAGGCGCTGCACCGCTCGGGCTGGCAGACGGCTGACTGGCCGACGAGGAGCCTGAACGATGGTTGGACATTCGAGGGAACACCCGTTAACCTGCCACATACGTGGAATGTCGATGCCTATACGGTGAAGGACTACCAAAAGGGTACTTTTACTTACGAGAGGCAACTGATGTGGGAGCGAAATGACCATGAAACGTGGCTGAAGATAGATGCGGCCTTTAAACATGCCGAGGTGCTGGTTAACGGACATACCGTTGGCCAGCACGTGGGCGGTTATACGGCGTTTGCCTTTAACCTCACGCCTTATCTGCACGAAGGTGCTAATACGCTACAGGTAAAAGTGGGTAATCAGGATGAGACCATTGCCCCCATCTCGGCTGACTTTACCTTTATGGGCGGCATCTACCGTGATGTGTGGCTGGTAGAGAAGGCACCACAGCATTTTGAACTGTTGGATGGCGTGAACGTGACTGCCGACACTTGTCAGGTGACTGTTGACTGTAGGGTGGTTGGGGCTGCCGACTGTGAGGTGACGACCAGATTGCTGGATGCCGAAGGACATCTGCTATCGGAAAGTAGAAAACAGACGGCAGATAGTATCCGCCTGGAATTACCCCTGCCCAAGCATCCCCGGCTGTGGTCGCCCGAATCACCTTATTTATATAAGGTAGTTACCACGCTACAACGTGGCGATGGTAAGGTGGTTTTCGACCGCGTGGAGCGTTATGTAGGTATCCGTTGGTATGCTTTCGATGCCGAGCGGGGCTTTCTGCTGAATGGTCAGCCCTATAAACTACATGGTGTTTGTATTCACCAGGACCAGAAACCTTTCGGTATCGCACTCGATGACGATCAGCATCGCCGCGATTTCCGTTTGATGAAGGAGATGGGCGTCAACTTTGTGCGCCTGGCACATTATCCGCAGGATGAGGCCCTGTTGGAGATGTGCGACCGCGAGGGTATGCTGGTATGGGAGGAGATTCCTGTGGTGGATATCGTACCCGAAGGCGATGCCTTTGCCAAGAATTGTGAATGTCAGTTGCGTGAGATGATTCGTCAGCATAAGCACCATACCTCTGTGATTCTCTGGGGCTATATGAATGAAATCCTGTTGCAGACGCAACGCCGTTATCAGGGGGCACAACTGGATGCTACCATTCAGCGCACACTGCAATTGGCACGTCGCCTGGAGGATATCGTTCGTGAAGAAGACCCGACACGTGTGAGCGTGATGGCATTTCATGGTAGCAACGATTATAATAAGGTGGGCTTGAGTGATATCCCCCAGGTGGTGGGTTGGAACCTTTATCAGGGTTGGTATGGTTCGGATATGCATGATTTTGAGAGCTTCCTGGATCGCCAGCATCGTCAGCAGCCGTCGCATCCTATCATCGTGAGCGAGTATGGAGCAGGTAGCGACCGCCGACTGCATCAGCCTGTCAATGCCGTGGCGTTCGACTTCTCGATGGAATACCAGCAGCGTTACGCCGAGCATTACCTGCCTGTGATAGAACAAACACCCTATGTTTGTGGCGCTGCTTATTGGAACTTCATCGATTTTGCTTCGGCCAATCGTGATGAGTCGATGCCCCGCATTAACAATAAAGGTCTGGTAACCAACAACCGTAAGCCTAAGGACATTTATTATTTCTTCCAAGCCTCATGGTTGCCGAAACCGGTGGTTCACATTGCCACACGCGACTGGTCTGAACGTACTTCGTTTGAGTGCGTGATGCCTGTGAAAGTATATTCAAACCAGTCGGAAGTAGAGCTGATACATAATGGCCGCTCGTTAGGCAGAAAGAAGGTTGAGAACCATCAGACCGTGTTTGATGTGGCTTTTGCCTGTGGCAGGAATACATTGCATGCCGTTGCTGACGGTGTGGAGGATATGACCATCGTAAATTATGCACAGCCTTCTGGTGAGATTGCTGTGAATGTGGGGAGTAACTGCTATTTCCAGTCGGATGCCTCTGCACTTACTTGGTTGCCCGACCAGCCATACCGCGAGGGTAGCTGGGGGTATATCGGTGGTCAGGCTGTTCAAACGCAGACGGAGATACAGCTAACGGCTGATGGCCCGCTCTACCAGACCATGCGCGAGAATATGGAGGCTTATTGCTTTGACGTGCCGACAGGATGGTATGAGGTTGAACTGTTGCTGGTAGAACCTCGCAAGTCCCAATCGTCGAGTGCTTATCTGCTAGGCCGACAGGATGCACGAGGTGGTGGTGTGGCTACACGACGCAGACTTTTTGTGAATCATACCGGTAGCCGTCTGGTGATTCCTATGGCATCGGTTACTGCTTTGTCGGGTATTAAAATAAGGAGATTATAATATGTTGAAACATTCTTTTCGATTCATACTTGCGGCCTGTGTGCTGGCGACTTCTGCCAGCGCGCAGGTTAAACTTTGTGTTGATGCCGGTTGGCAGTTTGCACGCCAGGATGCTGCTCATGCGTGGCAGTCGGTAAACCTGCCTCATTGCTATAATGCCCTCGATGGGGTGAACCCTGATATAAAGTATTATCAGGGTGTCGGTTGGTATCGTACCACGTTACAGGTTGCGAATCCGTATTCTGGAGGGCATACGCTACTGGAGTTTGAAGGCGCAGGACAGAAGACCGAGGTGTATGTGGATACGATGCTTGTTGGCACACATGTGGGTGGCTACGACCGTTGGACGGTTGATATCACACGTTATGGCAATGGCCGACTGCCTGTGGTGGTGCGCTGCGATAACAGTCGCGATGTGCAGATGATACCTTCGGACCTCTCAGATTTCTGTCTTTATGGTGGCCTCTATCGTCACGTCAATCTGTTGTATATGCCCAAGCAGTATATCGAAGATGTATGTATCGATGTGTGTGGAAACCAGGTGGTCATCGATCAGCAGTACCCACTCCAGGTAGAAATCATGGCGCCTGATGGCAAACGCGTGTTTAAGGGTACCAACCGTCGACCGATTACCATCAGGAAGCCTGTGCTTTGGGATGTGGATCATCCCCAACTCTATACGGCTCGCATCCGTTATGGTGAGCAGCAGATAGAGAAACATTTTGGATTGCGTACATTCGGGTTTAAAACGCATGGACCGTTCTATCTCAATGGTCGCCGACTGCTGCTTAACGGTACCCACCGCCATGAAGACCATGCTGGGGTAGGGGCTGCCATGACCGACGAGCAGATTCGTCGTGAGATGCAACAAATCAAGGATATGGGGGCAAACTTTATCCGTTTGGGGCATTATCAGCAGAATGATCTGGTGCTACAGTTGTGCGACTCGCTGGGCTTACTGGTATGGGAAGAGATTCCCTGGTGCCGAGGCGGAGTGGGGGGCGAGCGCTATCAGGCACAGGCGCATCGCATGCTGACCAATATGATTCAGCAACATCGCCATCACCCTTCGGTGATTCTCTGGGGCTTAGGTAATGAGAACGACTGGCCGGGCGATTTCGGGACGAAGGTGGACACCCTGGGCATCCGACTGTTGATGACCTCGCTGAATACCCTGGCGCATCAGTTGGATGCTAATCGCCTCACCACCATTCGGCGCTGTGATTTCTGTGCCGACATCGTGGATGTATATTCGCCTTCCATCTGGGCTGGTTGGTATGCACGTAGGTTTACCGATTATCGCGAGATGGAACAGACGGCTATCAACCGTTTCCCGCGTTTCTTACATGCCGAATGGGGCGGTGACAGTCATGCTGGGCGCCATGCAGAAAGCGGATTTGACATAGAAGCTGGCGACAGAAATGGCGATTGGTCGGAGAGTTATATGGTGCGATTATTTGACTGGCATCTGAAAGAACAGGCACAGATGCCCAACCTGACGGGGTCGGCTTTCTGGACTTTTAAGGACTTTTGTACCCCCTTGCGCCCCAATAACCCGATACCCTATGTAAATCAGAAGGGCGTTTGCCAGCGCGATGGCACACCTAAGGAGAGCTATTATGTGTTTCAGAGTTATTGGTCGAAAAAACCGATGCTGCATATCTATGGACATACCTGGCCTATCCGCTGGGGCAATGAGGGCGAACAGAAAGAGGTGCTGGTATATTCGAACGAACCCGAGGTGGAACTCTTTGTCAACGGCGTGTCGTATGGTAAGAAACAGCGCTCTTTGACCGATTATCCCGCACAGGGTTTTCATTGGATGGTGCCGTTTGTGGCTGGGAAAAATCACATCCGTGCAGTGTCGGGGCGCCTGACTGATGAGATCACATGCGACTACCAAACGGCCAAATGGGGCGCACCTGCACAGATTAAACTGACCTGTCAGGATGGTTTGGTGACAGCGCAGATATGCGACCAAGATGGGGTGCCTTGTTTGGATTCAAAGGATTGGGTGGAGTTTTCGATGGTTGGCGATGGTTTGATGCACCAGAACGAAGGTACCAACACTGGTTCTTATCGCATCCAAGCTGCCAATGGTAAAGCTGCCATTCGTGTGGATATCAAGGGTAAAACAATAGTCTTTGCAAGGCTATCTAATATATCTTTGATAACAAAACAACTTGTTTTGTGCTCTAAAACAATACATCTTACAAGGTAAAACAATAGATTTTAGATAGCAAAACAAGTTGTTTTGTTGTGAAAGATGATAAGAAAAAGAGAGTGATGGTTTGATATTACCTATCACTCTCGTATCTTATTGATGTATAGGATGTTATAGCAAAAAGTGATACTTTTGTATATTTTTGCTAAAAAAATCTACATGTAACCTAACCAACGAAGAATGTCGTTGAGGTTGGCAAATACCATCAGTAGGATGAGCAATCCGAATCCGAAGTATTCGGCACGGATCATGAAGGTCTCTGAAGGCTTTCTGCGGGTAATCATCTCATAAATCAGGAACAGTACATGTCCACCATCCAAGGCTGGGATGGGCAGGATGTTCATGAAGGCGAGGATGATTGAGAGGAAGGCGGTCATCTTCCAGAACAGATACCAATCCCACATGGGTGGGAACAGACTGCCGATAGCGCCGAAACCACCAATCGATTTAGCACCGTCGGCTGTGAACACATACTTCATGTCGCCCACGTAACCCTTCAGCACGTTGATGCCATATGCTATTCCGGCAGGGAAACTCTCAAAGAATCCATACTCCTTGGTGATGGGCTGGTAGATGCCAGCGATGGTCTGCACCATGAAGCCGAGTTTCAAATCAGGTGTCAGAGTAACAGCAAGCGTATCCTCCTTACTCATTCCTCCTATCTCCTTTCTCGAAACTACAATCGTGGCAGTGCGCACCTTCAGGCTGTCGGCCTGCGTCTTGGCGGCTGTCATCATATCCTCGAGTATGCCGAGTTGATCGGTAAACTCATTGTAGCTGTCAACAGGCTTGCCGTTGATGCCTACAATCTTATCACCTTTCTGCAATCCCATCTTGGCAGCAGGGGTGTTCTCAATCACACTGTCAACCACGGCAGGAATCAGTGGACGAACGAATGAGGGCTCTGCCTTCAGCATACCTAACAGATTGATGTCGCCAGGCAACTTGATGCTCATGGCCTTACCATCACGAATAATGTCGGCACGGGTAGCCTCGCTCAGGGCACGGTACATATCAGCACTGAAGTCCTTGAACTCGCCGTTCTCGGTACCTACCAGGATATCACCATCCTTAAAGCCGTACTGCTTAGCCTCGGTGTTGAACTTCATACCCAAGGTCATGTTCTTGGTGGGGATATAGGTGTCGCCCCAGTAGAACAGTATCATTGAGTAGATGAACAGGGCCAGCAGGAAGTTTACCAATACACCGCCAATCATCACCAGCAGACGCTGCCAGGCAGGTTTGCTGCGGAACTCCCAAGGCTGTGCGGGCTGTTTCATCTGTTCGGTATCAAAACTCTCATCAATCATACCGGCAATCTTACAGTAGCCGCCCAATGGCAACCAACCTACACCATACTGTGTGTCGCTGTTCTTAGGCTTGATCTTAAACAGACTGCCGTCCCACTTCCAGATGGAGGGGTCGAAGAAGAGATAGAACTTCTCTACGCGGATGCCAAAGAGCTTGGCAAAGAAGAAGTGGCCACCCTCATGGAGCAGCACCAGCAGGCCAATGGCCAGCATGAATTGTAAAAGTCTAATTAAAAAGATATCCATTGTTGATTATTTATTCATGAGTTCTGTAGCAATACGACGGGCCTCGGCATCGGTAGCGATGTAGGTGTCGTAGCTGGGGTTCTTATCGAAGGTAGCACGCTGCATGGTCTCGGCAATGATGTCGCCCATCTGCAGGAATCCGCATTTGTCCTCCAGGAATCCACGGTTCACAATCTCGTTAGCTGCATTCACGATACATGGCATGTTTCCACCCTTGTCGATAGCTTCGAAAGCCAGAGCTAAGCAGCGGAACTTCTCCAAGTCAGGCTCGAAGAACTCCAGATGCTGGGTTTTAAAGAGGTCGAGACGCTCGCCACTCAGGTGCAAACGCTGTGGGAACGAGAAGGCGTACTGGATGGGCAGACGCATATCGGGCACACCCAACTGGGCCTTTACGCTACCATCCTGGAACTGAACGGCACTGTGAACAATACTCTGGGGGTGAACCAACACCTGAATCTGCTTGGCGTCCACACCAAACAGCCACTTGGCCTCGATCACCTCAAAGCCCTTGTTCATCATCGAAGCTGAATCGATGGTAATCTTAGCCCCCATGTCCCATGTTGGATGGCGCAGGGCGTCGGCCTTGGTTACGTGAGCAATCTCCTCCATCGACTTCAGACGGAACGGACCGCCAGAAGCGGTGAGCAGAATTTTTTCTATAGGGTTCTGATCCTCGCCAACCAGACTCTGGAAGATGGCTGAGTGCTCGCTATCTACTGGTAGGATAGGAGTGTGGTACTGCTGGGCCAGCTGAAGAATCAGCTCACCGGCAACCACCAACGTCTCTTTATTGGCTAAGCAGATGGTCTTACCGGCCTTGATGGCATGGATGGTGGGATTCAGTCCTGCGAAACCAACCATCGCTGTGAGTACCATATGGATGGGACCTGCTTCTACAATCTCGTTCAGTGCCTGGGCACCGGCATATACTTTTACGTCGGGCATGTCGCTCATCAGGCTCTTCAGCTCGTCGTAACGTGCCTCGTTGGCAATCACGATGGCTGCGGGCTTGAACTTATGAGCTTGCTCGGCCAGCAACTCTATCTTATTATTAGCAGTCAAACAATAGACCTCGTACAGGTCGCTATGTTCCTCGATGACCTCGAGTGCTTGTGTTCCTATCGACCCCGTAGAGCCGAGAATGGCTATTTGTTTCTTCATAATTCTAAAATGCCTTCCGGCAGTTTTACTATTATTTGTTGTTTCTTTGTATCTACATTAGTAATCAGCTCTTCTGAAGCTGGAATCAGTTTGCCGTCTTCCAGTTCGAAGAGGATATTGATAGTGGCATCATCCACCGAGGCAATTTTTCCTGCAACCTTGCCGGTGTTGGCATCGATGAGTTCAAAGCCCACGATGGCTGCCCACGAAAGCTGCTCCTCGTCGTCTTCTGCCATCTCACGGGGGAAGTAAACCTCGCAGCCGGTCAGTTCTCTGGCACGCTCTTGGGTGTCGATACCCTCAAACTTCATCAGGGCATTGTCGTCGGTCTTAAAACGATACTCCTCTATAAAGAAAGGTACCAGGATACCATCCATATCAAGTATCAGGTAGTCGGCATCGGTACGGTCGAACACGTCGTCGTCGAAGAGAAAACTAATCTCTCCTTTCACGCCGTGCGCCTTACCCAACTTACCTATCTTATATACGTCCTCGCGTCTTATCATATTTCTAACCTCTAACAATATTCGCACCCAGAGCATTCAGACGGGCTTCGATATTCTCGTAACCGCGGTCGATCTGCTCGATGTTGTCGATGCGACTGGTACCTTTGGCACTCATGGCTGCAATCAGCAGCGCAATACCGGCACGGATATCAGGACTCGACATACGACCGCCGCGCAGGGTAATCTTTCTATCGTGACCAACCACTACGGCACGGTGTGGGTCGCAAAGTATAATCTGGGCACCCATGTCAATCAACTTATCCACAAAGAACAGTCTGCTTTCAAACATCTTCTGGTGGAACAGCACGCTACCGCGAGCCTGGGTGGCAACCACAATCAGTACACTCAGCAGGTCGGGAGTCAAGCCGGGCCAAGGGGCATCGGCCAGTGTCATGATGGTACCATCCATGAACGATTGTATCTCGTAATGATCCTGACGGGGAATCCACAGGTCATCGCCTTCAACTTCGATTTCTACACCTAACTTACGGAAGGCATCAGGGATGATTCCTAAGTTCTCAACACTTACATCTTTGATGCGAACGCCATTGCCGCACATGGCTGCCATACCGATAAACGAGCCTACCTCAATCATATCGGGCAGAATCTGGTGGTCGGTGCCATGCAAACTGTCAACCCCCTCGATAGTGAGCAGGTTCGAGGCGATACCGCTGATGCGGGCACCCATACTGTTCAGCATCTTACAAAGCTGTTGCAGATAGGGTTCACAAGCTGCATTGTATATCGTGGTTGTTCCTTTGGCAAATACGGCGGCCATAATGATGTTGGCTGTACCTGTTACCGATGCCTCGTCGAGCAACATGTAGGTGCCCTTCAGCTGTTTGGCCGAGATCTCATACACGTCGCGTCCTTCCACACGGTTAAAGGTGGCACCGAGTTTCTCGAATCCTAAGAAGTGGGTGTCCAAACGACGGCGACCAATCTTATCGCCACCAGGTTTGGTGATAACGGCTTTACCCATACGGGCCAAAAGCGGACCAATCATCATCACGCTGCCTCGCAGTGCAGCACACTTCTTCACAAACTCGTCGCTCTGCAAGTAATCCAGGTTCAGCTCGTCGGCTTTGAAGGTATAGGTATTCTCTTCCTTTTTGGTTACCTTCACACCAATATCACGTAGCAGCTGGATGAGGTTGTTCACATCGCGAATGTTCGGGATGTTGCGGATAATCACCTCTTCCTCTGTCAACAATGTGGCACAGATTACCTGCAGGGCCTCGTTCTTGGCACCCTGTGGTGTGATGGTTCCTTGCAGCAGATGGCCGCCTTCAATGATAAATGATGCCATATAGGTTACTTCTTTTTCTTCTTTTTCTCATCTGCCTGAGCCACTTTCTCAAATCTGAAAGCATTCAGGTCAATCTGGATGGCGCCGTCGGTAAAGCGAGCCAGGTCGCTGGCCACACGCTCATCGTCCATCGAACCATGTCCGAACTGAGCCAGGTCGCGCTTCATCTGGTTGGCTGTGTATCTTACCAACGCATCGCGCTCTTCACCATCGGGCATAGTCTTCAGTTTCTTAAAGAGCTCCTCAACCAATCTGCCGTAGTGGCGCAGTCGCACGCTCTCCTGAGGCAGCTTCATAGGCTGGGGCTTCGAAAGAATCTTGTCGGCTTCGCTGATATCGTAAGGCCAGTCAATCTCCAACTCTCTGTGACTCATCAGGTACAGATGGTTCCAGAGTGTTTGCTCGTAGTCATCGTTCTCTTTCAGCTGTGGGTTTTTGGTCTCCATCAGCTTCACGATGGTCTGGGCACACTGCAGGCGCTCCTCTCTGTTGGGCAGCTCGCAGGCCAACTCAATCATCTTCTGGATCTCACGTCCGTATTCCGACATCACCAGCTTCTCGCGCTGTGTGTTGTAATCTAATCCTTTTATATCCATCTTTAAATTCTAAATTCTTAATTAAAGGAGCTTCTTGGGTAGTTTGGCCACAAAGTCCTTCAGATAGTAAGGCACAAAGTAGGCTACATCCTCTGTCTGGTTGTTCAACAATCGTTTCTCGGCCAGGGGCTGCATCCATTTGGCCAGTGGCTCTATGCCCTCAATCAGGTGGGCGTTGGGATGATTGATGGTCTCCATGCACTTCTTGGCACCGTTACCGAAGAAGTACACAGGGTGCTTATCCAGATACTCTTTGTAAGTCTCGGCCGTTACCACATCGGCGCCAATCTCACGAACAGGTTTCAAGGCGCGATCGTAGATACCGGCATACACCTCCATGCGTCGGGCATCGAGCATGGGACAGAGTAGGGCATCCTCTTCTGGAATCTCTCTTAATAATACAGGTACGCAAAGCAGCTCCAGTGTAGGAACAGCTATCAGCTTCAGGTTTCTGCCGTAGCAAATACCCTTAGCCATCGATACACCAATACGCAGTCCGGTATATGAGCCAGGACCGCAACTTACAGCCACCGCATCAAAAGGGATGGCGTGATTATCGGTAAACGAGAGAGCCTCGTCAACCATGGTACCTAAACTTTCTGCGTGGTTAGGTCCGCTATGATCTTCTTGCTGGAAGATAACATGCGAATCCTCCGAAACAGCAACGGAACAAACATCCGTACTGGTTTCAATATGTAATATCGTCGACATACTTTTTAATTAACCTATACTAATAAAGTGCAAAGGTACGCAAATTTTTCCCAATCACCATCGTTTTATCAGAAATTAACGTGTGAGTTAATTCAAAAAGGGCAATGAATTAATTCACGAGGGGTTTTGAATTAACTCACGGTTTTTGGCGCATGGTGTCGCCGTCTATATAATATATAATAATGTGAAGCTGTTTTTGCGATTGATATCTATCAAGAGCGACCAGAAAAATGCATGAAAAATGAAAATTTCTCTCGAAAAGTTTTGGTAGTTTCAAAAAAAGCCGTACCTTTGCACCCGCAAATCAGGAACACCACCTGACAAGCAC
>NZ_FNRF01000002.1:127128-791517 GCF_900107775.1 Xylanibacter ruminicola | reverse complement strand
TGTAAAGACGGTGACGTCAAAGCCGAGCACTACTAATTGCCCGAACTCTTTCGCTTCATGCTGATATTATCAGATGTAGTTGTTTCCAAGAGCAATCTTTAACTACGTTTCTTGTGTCGACAATGTCAATAACCTATATTAGGTGGTTATTGCAGTGGGGTCCCACCTCTTCCCATTCCGAACAGAGAAGTTAAGCCCACCTGCGCCGATGGTACTGCAATGCAATGCGGGAGAGTAGGAAGCCGCCGTCTTTTTAAAAGAAGAGCCTCGAGAATACAATATTCTCGGGGCTTTTTCGTTTTCTAGACTTTTAATTCTTACATTTTTGCATTTTTACATTTTTACATTGCTCAGGCTGCAACGCAGCTTGTAGCACCAAGTGCTGTAACAATCGCCGTTGCGATTGATGCAATCATCTGCACAATAAATTTAATCGTTTCCTTCTTACTCATAATGGTTAAGGTTTAATTTTTACATTCTTCCATTTTATAATTTTTACATTGGTAGAGTAGGGCGGGGCCTAAGCCCCAAGCCCTTAGTCGCCGTACGACTCATCCTCGTCACCACCGTTTCCTCCGGTATTACCACCGCCGGTGCTTGGCTGATTACCACCGCCGTTCGAAGGATTAGTAGGCTGATCATCATCCTCAACCGTACCAGGATCGGTACTGGTTACGCGTTTCACCTCCTTACCATCGCGGTCGTAGCAGGTAATCTGGATAGCGGTACCGGCCAGTTCGTCCTTCAGATCCACTGCAGGGGTGAAGATAATACGTCGACTGGTTACCAGTCCGGCTTTCACCTCTTCAACCTTGGCCACACTCTTGGCGCGGATGCCGAATCGCATGGTACCCAAACCTGGCAGCGCAACCGAGTGACCCTCAGTGGCCCAGGCCTTAATCACCTCGCCAGCTGCATCCCAGCATGCCTGCATAATTCCCTTGCTAACTCCGCTGCGCAGAGCAGCCTCCTTAATCACCTTCTCCTGACTGAGCGAGGTGTACAACTCTGGGATCATTACAAAACGATACTTGCCTTCGTACTTGCCGACCTTAATCAGCTGTTCCTTTGCCTTTACTTTTAAACTCATAATGTAAAATTAATTTTAATGGTTAAACTTTTGTTGTTAGTAGTTCTCGGTTGTCAAGTGGGGGAGTGTAGGTAGCAACTGCGTAGTTGGCTTAAAAAATCTCGCTAGCTAAGAAAATTTTTCGCTCTAACTAGAACCGCACCTTTCTCTCTTATTGACGATGCAAAGGTACAAAAAATAATAGTGCAAAACAAGGCTTTTTTCGATTTATTTCCGATTTATTTTAAATGTTAAAATGTAAAATAAAGCGATCTTGTAGCAACACCGCAACGCTGTAACATTTGATGTGTTGCAGTGTGCAACGTTTAACCTGGTATATATATTATATTATATATAATATTATAATATTATATATAATATAAATAATGCTTTTAGTGACGCCGAACGCCAAAATCAAAAATCTTAATGTTGCGGCGTTGCTGCGTTCGCTATGTGCAGTTTTGTTGGTATTTCGGAAAAATTTAAATACTTGCTGCGAAATTCTTGTTTTTAGCGCTGGTAATTGATAGAAAAATGTTATCTTTGCAATCTATAAAAAAATGGATTACAACCAATGCCAACTACGACATTTATCATAAGGGGCGTGCACTATGCGGCTAACCCCGATACATATGCAGGGAAACCTGAAACTAACCAAGAACTGGCCAATACGCGCACTATGCTGCAATGGATTGACCACGACCGTCCAGCAGTGGTACTGATGAACGATCCCGGTAACCCCCGAAACCCTGATGCGGTGATGGCTCGCACCATGGGTAAACGCATTGGCTTTATATGTGATGAGAAGGTACAGCAGGCTAACGATTTGCTGGCCGAGAGTAAGCTACATAAACTGATGGCCCGTGTGGTGGCTGTTGATGCCGTTGTAAAACCTAAACAGCATGGACATGTGGTAATAGAGGTTGATGCCGACACTCCCACCAAGCATGTTCCCACGATGGCATCGAACATTAACTGGGACTACTGGCTGCGAAACCAAACGCTGTTGCCGCCCAACGAGGATGCCTTGGCGCAAGAGGAGGCGGAGTTTATGCTCTCAACCATGCTTAACCATACGGATACAGCTAACTTATCACATCTTAAAACCTATATCGATATATGGCTTGAAAGTTCCAGGCACGATTTGAGTCGTGAAGCCCGAGAGATGCGTACCACCTATATTGATCGACTCGAGGCGGCCGCTAAGCCTGAGATACGTGAACTGGCCATCGGTCTTAAACGTCAGCGTGCATCCATCTGTGGCAACTTCGAGCTGGGCGGGCATAGTGGCGAGTGGTTCAAAAGTCAGCTTGAATCACAACCGCTACAGGCATTATGGCGCGGATGGCGACTTGAGAACGAGGCACAGTTATGGGCTATGTTGCGACAGATTGACAAAAAGATGCGCTTGCTGCCTGGCGATCTGTATAACGATGTGGGCGATGTAGGGGCCATGTTGTCGCGTTTGTACTATATGAAAACACCACGACGTGCGCTTCAGCCCATACTGGCACTGCTGATGCTGCGACACCTTACATGTAACGAGCTGGGTATAGAGATGCAACCGATGACCGAGCAAGACTATGGGTGCGACAGCCTGATAACCAACCTGCCCGAAATACCTACCACACTGGGACGTATGATGGACTATGTTAAGATTAGCAATCTAACAAGTACCGAGCTAAACGCTATAAAACTATGCATACTGTGGTTAAGGGATGATTATCTGAACAACGTGTCGACCGACATTGTGCAGCTTGCGGATAAAACCGACAGGTTGAACCTGAATCTGGAGAAACAGGCTGCCAAAGGTGGTATACACATAGATACAAACCACGGTCCGATAGTAGATGTGGACAAAGGTGAGTTGAAATTAAATCGACTTTTAGAATAGATACAATATGGCAATAAACATTAAGAATAATTACGGTCCAAATATCGAGGTAAAGGATGGAGGTACGCTCAACTTGTATCAGGGTAGGGATGGCATGTGGCGCAGGGCCGATGCCGATGATGCCGAGCAGGTAGAGGTGCTCGAGGTTACCGCTGTGCCTGCGCAGTTGTGCTTTTTTGATATGGTGGAGTTTGGTGCCGAAGATGTGCAGCCACAACTGGCAAAGATGCTGAGAGAGATGGCGCTGCAGTTTGATACCACCAGCGGTCGTGGTTGGTTTGGTATATATGCCGGTTATCGCTACTATAAAAAGCAGACGGCTGTGATGGGCTGCTATACCGACTTTTTTGCAGATATCGAGGCATTGGTGCCCGATTTGCTACAGGGTATTGATACCACCAAGCAGGGCGAGGCCCGATATCACAAATACACCACGCTGCTGGGACGCGAGGCTGCGGCATGGTATATGAACGGCCAGGCGCTGCCACCATTAAACGAATTATCGGTATGGAAGAACCGTTTTACGGGCGACAAGAACCGATACGAGCAGAGCACCTTGATAATAAAAGAGGTTTATAAGCGGTTAAAGATGTTGTAAAACCGCCCCATTAACATCCCATTAAAGCGAGCTAATGCATTTTTAGCTCGCTTTTTTTGTGTCCGTACGTATAGTGCGTATAGCCCGAAAAGGCTGTACGTATAGTAGCGTATAGTGCGCCTCGATAACTCGAAAAAATCGCTCTTTTGCATGCTTTTTACCTGTACTTTTGCATCGTCAATCCGACAAAATAACAATTTAAAATGATAAAAATATGATTGAGAAAATTGAATTTAAAGTATCGACGGTGAAAGGTGGTTACGAGGTGAAGCTGGACGATCAGAAGTTGATGTATTTCAACAAGCTAACGCTGCTTAAAGGTCTGTTTGTAAGGGTGTGGATGCAGCGTACCGACAGTCTGACTATCAGCGACATCGAAACAATGGTAAACGCCACGCTTGATGGTGGTCTTGTAAGACAGTTGCAGTCCGAAATCATGCAGCTTAAGGACGAGCGGGCCGTGCTTAAGAACGAGATCAGAACCCTGAAGCGAAAAATCAAAGAACTAATGTATTAATCCTAAAAACAAAGTAAAAGCAATGAATGAGATTTTTATTAAGAAAGTGCGTAACAACAATGATGTGATGATTAAATGCTGCTGTGCCTCGTGCCAACACCGACTGATAAGAGCCGACGGCAAAAGGGTGTGTGCTAACATGCTGCTGGTGGTTGAGCAGAAGTTTACGTGCCAGCGCTGGCTGTTGAGAGAGGGACTGCAGAATGCCGGTATGGGCGGCGGTATGATCCGCCATCGTGTACGAAAGGAAGTAGTGATTTACTAAATAACAAATAATGAAACTAGTATTATTCAAGAACGAAAAAGCTGTAATGGATGCCCTGTTAAATGGGCGCAAGGTTGACGGACGTGTATGGCTGGAATACAACGGTAAAGGTAAGCTGGTTATCTGTTTCGACCGTTACAAGCGCAAGCCTCAGGTAAGAACCAAGGATAAACTGATAGAAAAGTTGCCTTGGGGCTGGGTAAAAGAGAGTATGCAGCGCGTTAAGGTTATGGGCAGTTTCCCTAAGGAGCAGGGTATTGCAGCTGTGTTGGCCCTGCTTGACAAGCACCATCACGATGCCAAGAATGCGATGATAGATCGCGAACTGCGCGATTTTTGTTGAATTTAAAAAAGGAGGTTAGATGTTTTGTTATCAAAAGAATTTCAGTAACCCTACGCTGCCAGTAGACGAGGCCCAGTTCTGGGCCCTCGTCAAGGCAAAACAGTGGAGCGAGAATATCGATAAGTATCGCCAAACCCACGATGCGGCACTAAAACGCAAACTGCCTGCCTTTATTTTCCAGGCCACATTCAGCGAAACCACATCGGCAAAAGGAAAAGTAGGCGCCTGGCGCAAACAGGCAGCCACCCAATTAACCGGCCTGGTGGTGATGGATATCGACCACATCGACGACCCGCTAACCCTGTATCAGGGCTGGGTAGAGAAGGGGCTCGACCTGCAGGCGTTAGGTATCGTGCTCGTTTATATAACCCCTAGTGGTAAAGGCCTGAAAATCGTGTTTAAGGCCCGATTGGATTGGGGAAACCTGATCGACAATCAGCATGCCATGGCCCAGGTGCTGGGTGTAGATGTCGACGAAAGTTGTAAAGATGCCAGCCGTATGAGCTTCATCTGTAAGGAATCGGATATTTTGTATTTAGACAAAGAACTTTTTACGTATGAGAACAAAGAATTTAGTGAGCGATATACTGCTCTATATCGAGACGGTCGTAGCCAGGCTACGCGAGAGAATACAGTGACTGTAAATCCAGAAGTACAAGCCAATGTTCAATGTATAAAATGGCGTGGTTATGATATACAGCGTATTATTGATGCTCGCTATGCAGCCAAGCTGCCATGCGAAGCCGACAGCAACCGTCACACCGAGAGTCTTAAACTGGCCACCGACCTGCTGCTTATGTTGGATGGCGACAAAGCCCAAGTGCAGCGCGTGGTTGAGAGTCAGTCGTGGGTACAGGAGATCATTGCGGCGCGTAATGAGAATGTGGCCCAAACGGTGGCCAGTGCAGCTGAGTGCGTGGCGCAGAAAGAAAAGCGCTATGCCAGCAGTTTGCCTAGCAAAGCCATGCTTGAGGCTATCCAGACGTACACGGGGCAAACGTATCAAGAGATTACGAAAACCACGCCGCAGAAGGAGGCGGCACTGAACGATGAGAACATGGCCCAGTGGCTATGGGAGTGGGGACAGCAGATTGAGCAGCTGATGGCCTATTTCCCTGCCCTGAAGGATATGTGCAAGGGGCTTAAGCACAATCAGTATCCTGCAGCCATGTTTGTAGGTGGCGCACTGGCCATGACGCTGATGACACGTTGCACCTATCGCTTTTATCATCGTCCCGAGGAGCTACGTCGACTCAATAACTCTACCTTCATTATTGGCGACCCTGCCAGTGGAAAATCGTTTGCCACACGATTGTATAAGCTGCTGGCTGCACCGATAGCCGAGGCCGATAAGGTGGGTAAGGATGCCATTAATGCCTATCGCGATCAGATGCGAACCAAAGGCGCTAACAAGGAGAAACCCAAAAAGCCCAAGGTTATTGTGCGCATACACCCATCGCGCACCTCGAATGCGCAGTTTATCCAGGATATGGTAAACTCGGTCGAGGAGGTCGACGGTCAGCCCATGCAGCTGCACATGCTCACGTTTGATACCGAGCTCGACAATACCATCTGTGTGCAGAAGGGTGGTAGCTGGATTGATAAGATGAACCTGGAGCTGAAAGCCTTCCACAACGAGGAGGATGGACAGGCTTACTCGAACAACGACTCGATACTGCAGGACTTCTTTGTAACCTGGAATTTTATATATACAGGTACGCCCATCGCCCTGAAAAAGAAGGTAAACGAGCAGAACTTCGGTTCGGGATTGGCCACACGTCTAACCTGCATACCGCTGCCAGCCACCAACTTCCAGATGATGAGCCGTGAGCGCGAGGTAGATTACGATAGCGACGAACGCCTGAAAGAGTGGGCTAAGAAGCTTGATCGTACCAAGGGACTGCTGTCGATGGATAAGATAGTCGACGAACTGTACGAGTGGACCGCACGCCGCATGATGGATGCCGAGGACAACCAGTCGAAAGCCGACGAGATGCTACTGAAGCGTTGTGCCTACCATGGTATTAACTTCGCTGCTCCATTCATTGTAATGCGCCATTGGGGCAGTCTGCATCAGGAAGGCGAATTCTGGTGTGGCGAGTTTGAGACCGACGAGATCGACTGGCGCTTGGCCGAACTCATAGTAAACATCCAGTACGCCTGTCAGCGTTACTATTTTGGCGCTATGGCCGAGAGCTACTTTGAGAATAAGATGCGCGATGCCAGCGTTAATGTACGTCGACGTCAGAAAACCTATGATGGGTTTGCCAACCTGCCGCTGGAGTTTACTACCGATGATGTTTGCCGCTGCTTTAAGCTCAACTCCTCATCGGCTGCGCGCATGCGTATTACACGTCTGGTGCAGGATCATCTGATAGTGAAAACCGACGAGTTTGTTGAAGACGGAACAACCAAGAGCCGTTATCGCAAAACAGGTCTGCTGATGTGTTAGCACCGCAACACCGCAACACCGCAACGCCGCAACATTTAGTACATTAAAACATTTAAATTTATGACTACAACACCTAGAGGAATACGTAATTGTAATCCATTGAATATCCGTCGCAGTGCGGCAAAGTGGAAGGGGCTTTGTGCCCAGCAGAACGATGCTTCGTTCTGTCAGTTCGAGAGCATGGAGTGGGGGTGGCGAGCTGCCTTCTGGTTGCTTACCCGTGTGTATTACCACACCTACCGATTGTTTACCATCCGTAAAATCATCACCAAGTGGGCGCCGCCCATCGAGAACCACACCGCAGCCTATATCCAGAGAGTATCGCAGCTCTCTGGTATCGGCCCCGACGAGCCCATCGGCATCCCCAGCGATCGCCCCGCCCGTTGGATAAGCGTGGCCCGCGCCATGGCCATCCAGGAAAACGGTACCGCCCAGATAGATGATTTCGCCATGCTAAAAGGCTTCGACCTTTGCCGCCAGGATGCCAAGTAACCATAAAAATATCGAGAGGGATGAGCTTTGCGGCTCAACCCTCTCTTTGTTTTCGTTGGAATAGAGTTAGTAGAAGTAAAAGTTGTAGTTCCCAATTATTGGTAAAATCATCTCTTCGCCGCAAATGTACGCAATAGTTGCTAATATTTACCGATTAATGCCTAAAATTTAACATCTTTTCACCATTTTGTGCCCTATTATTTTGTCGGCTGCCAAAAAATGTTGTATCTTTGCACCTATCTAATTAATCTTTTTGCAATTAAAACTATAGGTATGAAAATTTTTAAAACATGGATTACCGCCGCAGTGCTTTTGGGCGGATTGCTGTTAACAGCTTGTACTAACGACGACAACCCCAGCGGCAGCTCGGCCGGCAGTGTTGAGGAGCAGCTACGAAAGATGACCCTTCGCGAAAAAGTAGGTCAGATGTTCTACGTGCGCCCCGAGGCCCTCGACACCACGATACACTGGAGCAGTTTCGAAGAACTTTCTCCCTACAAACTGCAGCAGATTAACGATTGCATGGCAGGTGTGGTCAAGAACTATCCCATAGGTGGCATGATACTCTATGCCTGGAACATCGAAGACGAAAACCAGCTCTCTGCTTTCATCTCGCAGATACGTGCTCTCAATGGTAGTCCGTTGCTGTGTATCGACGAAGAGGGCGGTCGCGTGTCGCGCCTGGCCAACCATCCCAACTTCAATCTGCCCAAATATGAGTCGATGGAATCGATTGGCGAAACCGGCAATCCTGCCAATGCCTACGAGTGCGCTAACACCATCGGCACCTATCTTACCCGTTATGGTTTCGACATCGATTTCGCCCCAGTGGCCGATGTCAACACCAATCCCGACAATGTAGTGATTGGTAAGCGCGCCTTCAGTAGCGATCCGGCTGTGGCAGCACCCATGGTAACCAGCTACCTGCAGGGTCTGAAAGATGCTGGCATCACGGGCTGTATCAAGCATTTCCCCGGACATGGCGACACCACTGCCGACACCCATTACGGCTATGCCAAATCGATGAAGACCTGGGACGAGATGATGGATTGCGAGATGGTAACCTTCCGTGCCGGTATCGCCTGGGGCTGTCAGCTGATTATGACTGCCCACATTGCAACCCCCAACGTGACTGGTACTGATGAGCCCGCCACCATGTCGCCCGTCATCCTTAAGGATAAGCTGCGTTTCGAGTTAGGCTATCGTAACATCATTGTTACCGATGCCATCAGCATGGGCGCCATTACCAAGCAGTACACCAATGCCGAGGCCGCTGTGGGCTGTATCAAGGCCGGTGCAGATATCGTGCTCGATCCCCGCAATCTGGTCGAGGCCTTCGATGCCGTGATAGCCGCCGTTAACGATGGCACCCTCAGCGAGGCCCGCATCAACCAGAGTGTTCGCCGCATCCTAACCCTCAAGCAGCAAATCCGCAACCGCACCAAGTAACTTTGGAAATCACATAAAACGAGAAAGAGGAATGAGCATCGCTGCTGATTCCTCTTTATGTTTTTTACAAACCACCAAAATATTTATTATCATAATTTTGCTGGTTGCGAAAAAAAGTGTTACTTTTGTGGCCGAATTAAACTGAACAGAAAAATTGCAATAAAAAACTATGCTCGAATATACATATAATAAGAAGTTGCAAATTGCGTTTCAAAACCTGATGGAGGATTATCGCAGGGATGCCTGGAGTGGAATATATAAATTATTCAGCTCTTATAGAGATGTGTTGCCTTGGATATACCGCGATAAGCGTCGTTATAATTTTGAAAACGTTGGTATCAGTTGCCCGGCAGATGTGAGCGATTTTCTACATCAGTTCGGAAAAAAATATAAAGCGTATATCAGCCAACATGCTGTAGATTTTGAAAGCCAATCCGAAAAGGCTCTCATCGAAACTGTTAGTATTTTGTTTAGGAATGAGCTCGAAAAGCAACAGCTGTATCAAGCTGACGTAATCGATGCACTGCGTGCCATTTACCCAGATTACACCTTGTTTGCACGCGACTTGCTGTACTATCCTTATCAAGTGTGTAATATTATATTTGTATATAACGAGAAATACGCATTAGCCTGTTTGGATATGATATTAAACATCTGTTCAAAGATTAAGGAAACTTTAAAGGCTCGTGCCTTATTTCATGAGGACTGCTATGATTTTGTTAAAGCCGTAAAAAGGCTTTCTTATTATCGGGATGATAATAATGTGCGTTTGGTTCATTTTGCCAATATCACCCCCGATAAGGATTCTTTGCTGAGACATGCGTTCGAGGAAACACTGTCTCGATATGATAACAGAACCCAAAGTTCAATTGTAAAAGGTGAGATTGATTATCTTGAGTTCATGTGTTTTCTAAAGGACGAAAAAGAATTATACCGTTTGCCTCGTGTGGGAATAGAGCGTTTTCAGCAATTAAAAAAGTTGTTGGCCGATTTCGAACCTATATATCATAAGATACTCTTTGATAATACAGATAACGTACGTTACAATCTCTGCAAGTACCAGTTCCACTTTCTTAGTAACGATGATGTCGAATTTGTTAGTCAGTTCTACGCCAAACATCATCATTATCCTATGTTCTACATCTTGTGCAGGTATTTTAATACCACTACCAATAATAATGCCAAGATTTTTGCATCGTACTGTGGCTTGGGTGATGAGGCTACGCTGGCCGCAGCTCGCAGTAAGTTATCAAGAGAGAGAATTCGACAAATTATTGGAATTAAATCGTTTGCCGACCAGGATTATAAAAACGTGATGAATCCCCAATGGTGGCAGCCGTATAACCTGTCGTTTACTGGTGTGCTAACCCCAAAAATGTCGCAGTTTAAAAATATTTCCCGCCGTGAGCATTTGTCTATCTCGTTTAACACCTATGCCTGCTTGGCTAACCTATTTCAGGATTCGCGAGTATTGCATTTTACAACCCGATATACTGATATAGGTATAGGCAACATCTCTGCATATATCAATGGGAACCAGCCATTCCATACTTGTATTTACGATGCTAAGTATTTAAACTTTAATTTCTTTTCGGCTTTTGAAGATTTCGAAATCATGGTACGCAAGTTCCGTAAAAATACCGATAAGATATCATTACGCCCCTTTGTAAGCAATCCCAAATATTGGAGGGGGGATAAAGTGATTAGTGCCGATAGTGTTGAGCATTTTTTGTATGTGTTCGAGTGTATCATCAAGGATTTCTGGGGTGTCTGTGTCCAGGATCATTATGTGCAGTTGCCTGCCAACCGCATTGATTACGCGGAGATATTCTATAACATTATCAAGGATAACGGTAAGGGAATGTTTGTTAACGATATCTTTGCCCGCTATAAACAGCTTTATCCCCGAAGTAAATATAAAACCCCTTTACAAATCAAACCCTATCTGTTCAAGGATGAAAGGTTGATAAATATCGGTAAAACAACCATCTACTCGCTGGTCGAGTGGGGCGTTTTTCCTGGTTCATTGTTCGACTTGGTTATAGATGTGGTGGCCCAGTCCGATAGTCCTGTCCGCGTGCGCGATTTGATTAGCCAGGTACTCGAGCGCCGCCCCTCATCCACTAAACGTAGTGTAGAAAATGTAATCTATCTTTGTGTAAAAGATGGACGTCTGGTTAGAGTTGGTAAGGCATTGATTGATATTCCCTAAAATCCGCAGATAAAAATCATAGACGTTGCCCGTCTTTTCTACCGTGTATGATATGTTCTCCGTTGCCAGTTCTTCTATGCCGCGCAGCACCGTGCACATCCTTCAGATACAGGTTGAGGTCTTCCATGCAGTCGCCGCCACAGCAGAAAACGGAGAAGACGGCCCGTATTATCTCGCTGTACTGATAGCCTATCAACTTACTGCGAAGTCCCAGGTGGGAGTCGATTACAGAGGAAAGAATACGGTCAAATCTGTCCAAAACGAAAAATATTCCGCCAAAAGCGCTGATTTTCTCAGATTTTTGTTGTACCTTTGCCATGTCATTGATGATTTTGCTTGAAGTGATGGACTACGGACAGATTATAGATAAGGTGTACACAGCCTGCCTGCCCTTCGCCAATGAAGGGAGGCAGGCAGACTATATTCCCATGCTGGCAGAAGTAGATGCCAATCAGTTTGGCCTGTGCCTGCTGACGCTCGACGGGAATGTCTACGAGCAAGGCAACACGCGCACCCGGTTCTCGCTGCAGAGCATCAGCAAGGTGTTTGCCCTAGCCATGTGCCTCAGCCAGGAGGCTGACCGCCTGTGGCAGCGCATGGGTAAGGAGCCTTCCGGTAATGCGTTCAATTCGCTGGTACAGCTGGAATATGAACACGGCATTCCCCGCAATCCGTTCATCAACGCCGGTGCTATCGTCATGGCCGACGTGCTGCTCTCTACGCTGAGCCGCCCCGAGGAACAGTTTCTGACCTTTGTCAGGAGCCTCAGTGGCAGCAGTACCGTGGGGTTCAACCGCCGTGTGGCACAGAGTGAACAAAGTTGCGGCTACCTGAACGCAGCCATTGCCAACCTGCTGAAATACCACGGCAACATTCGGGGTGACATTACCCGTGTACTAGAATTCTACTTCCTGATGTGCTCCGTAGAGATGTCGTGCCACGAGTTGGCCCACGCCTTCCTGCCCTTTGCCAACCATCGGCAACCATTCAACTATGGCGGCGTGTCGCTCACCTCGTCGCAGGTGAAACGCATAAATGCCATCATGCAGACCTGCGGATTCTATGACGAAGCCGGAGAATTCTCTTATCGCGTAGGCTTGCCGGGCAAGAGCGGCGTGGGAGGCGGCATAGCGGCCATCCATCCGCTGCACTATGCCGTAGCCACCTGGAGCCCCCGGCTTAACATAAAGGGAAACTCCGTCATGGGCATGAAGGCACTGGAACTGCTGACCTCTGAGACCGAAGAGTCTATCTTTTAATTCAGCCGCCCGCAATCATAAGTAACATCTGCACGAGAATAACTCTGGCGAACATGCCCAAAGGATAGACCGTGGCATAACTGACGGAAGGACTGTTGCCCTCAATGGTGTCGTTGACATATGCCAAAGCCATCGGATTGGCCATACTTCCGCTAAGGATGCCGCAGATGGTGCCGTAGTCGAACTTGTGGCTCCGCAGGGCAGCCATGCCCACCAATAGCACAGGCACAACAGTGAGTGCAAAGCCTATGCAAATCCAGAGGATACCTTCTGGTCTTATGACCGTCTCGAAAAACTGTGCGCCACTATCCAGACCAAGAGAGGCCAGATAGAGCGAGAGCCCCAACTTACGGAGCATCAGCGAGGCACTGCGGGTAGTGTAGGTGATGAGGTGAAACCGCGGCCCAAAAGCTCCCACGATGATACCTACCACGATGGGGCCTCCTGCGATGCCCAGCCTGACCGGAATGCTCATGCCAGGCAACTGGAGCGGGAGACTGCCCAGGGCAAGTCCGAGGATGATGCCAATGAAAATAGCGGCCAGGTTGGGCTCGTTTAGGCTCTGAACGCTGTTGCCGAAGAAAGCCTCAACGGCATCGACGGACTTGGGGTCACCCACGATGTGAAGACGGTCACCATACTGCAACCGCAGGTCTGGCGTGGCCAGCAACTTGATGTCACCACGTGTGATACGGCTAATGTTGACACGGTAAGTGTGGCGTATCTTCAGACTGCCAAGTCGCCTGCCGTTGAGTATCGGTTTGGTGAGCACTACCACGCGGCTCTCCATCTTGTTATCGAGTGCATTCCAGTCCACCTTCTCGCTGTTCCAGTCTTCCGGCTCTTCCACATGCAGGCCTATTAGGATTTCGAGCATTGAGGCATCTTCCTTTTTGGTGACTACCATTAGGCGGTCGTCCAACTGTAGTTGGGTTGTCGACTTGGGCACGATGACTTCGTCACCGCGCCAGATACGCGAGATGATAAACCGCAAGTGAGTCATCGTAGCAATCTCTTCCAGACTCTTGCCAACGATGGCGGGATTAACCACGTTGAACCGGGCAATGTAGGTCTCGTTCTCTTCACTGATACTTCTGGGCATCAGGTCGGCAGGGCGTACGAAAAATTTGCGCATAAACAGGATGGCGAGGATGACACCTACCACACCCAACGGATAGGTGACGGCACAACCGAGGGCCGTCCCACTGTGGGGGATGCCCAGCTGTGACAGTGTCTGCTGGGCAGCACCCAGTGCAGGTGTATTGGTGGTAGCTCCACAGAGCAGTCCCGCCATGTCAGGCATACTGATGCCTGTAAGCGGACAGAGACAGACTGCCATCGCCGTGCCGATGAGAATGACGGCCAGCCCCCACAGGTTGAGTGTAACACCCTCGTGGGCCAGCGAACCGAAGAAACCGGGACCCACGCTCAGGCCGAGACAATAGACAAACAGAATCAAACCGAAACTTTGGGCATAGTCAAGCATCCTGGAATCTACTTCAAAACCGAAATTACCTGCTAGGATACCAACAAAAAATACGAATGCCACGCCAAGGCTTATACCCATGACCCGAATCTTGCCCAAGGCAAGCCCCAAGGCACAAATCAGCGACAGTACCACTACGGTCTGCATAGCCGATGGATTAAAAATCAGATTGTTTATCCACTCCATGTCTCACACGATTTGGCTACAAAGGTAGTCATTTTATGTCGAATGACCGAGTGCTTTTTGTTTTTTAACCTCCTTTTACATCAGATTGTAGAACTTGTCAAATGCAGCACGCGCCATCGCGACGAATGCTGCATTTTAGTTTCATGCCAGGCACTTATAAACGCAAGGGCGATAGCCGTAGCCAAAACAATTCTTTTCATCATCACCTTCAATTCTTGATATCTACACCACCAATAAAATTGTCGGCTATGATGTGTAGGCAATGTGCATCCTTTTCTGCTGTTCTTGAAGCATGGTTGCCGGCATCGCCCTCTTCGGCGTTGTAAGCTGCATCTACGAGTGGATTGCTGCTGCAGGATTGTAATCTCAATAAGGTTTTTTATAATTAAAAAGAATCCCGATAGCTCTCAGTGGCTGTCGGGATTCGCTTTTATCGTTTATTTGTTTTAGCTCATATCAAGCGCCTTCTGCAGTGAAGTCGTTTCGTGCATAGAGCTTTGTGGTAGTGTTATGAGTTACCTTTATGCCATCGTTAAGCGAATAGGTGTAGTAGGCTGTTGATCCATCGCCGAACGTGGCCTTAAACGTAACTATATACGCCTGATTATTCGACAGATAATGGCCCAGAGACTGCTCCTCGCCGTTAGGTACCGACATGCTGTAGTTGCCCACCATAATATTAGTGCCCTTGCGATATACACGGATATCAGAGATGTAAGCATCATCCTTCAGGTCGTTCTTGATTACCAGCTCGCCGGCATGCTTGTTGTTGGGGCGTGGTATCTTGAAGAATTCTGTCTTAGAGTGGTTGTAATATACAGACTTCAGGTCGGCCTTGGTGGTCCAGAAGGTCTGCATCTCGTACTGAGGATTGGTGGTAACCTTGATGAGCAGAGGCTTGGTATCGCTCTCGTCCTTGGCATTGGGATCGTACCACATCCACGATGCGTTGAGTGCCTGCGTGTTGCGGTATGGCAGCGATTCGGTGATCTTAAATCCGTAGTCCTCGTCCCAATCGTAGTGAGGCAGATCGTTGAACTTGATGTTCCAATCGATGCTGTTTCCGGCATGACGATCCTCAATCTCTACATTCTGTATGGTATAGCTCTCCTTGTGGGTCCAGTTCCAGCCCATGGACAACTGTACCTGCAAGCTCTTTGATTTCTTGGCTGTAGGTTCTTCGCCTGGTTTAGCCTCTTCGCCAGCCTCCAGCTTACCTGTAGCCGAAACGTTAAGGCTGAACGACTTAGAGTCTTCATAATACTTCTGATTGGTGGTGGTGCCTGGTGTTGGTGGACATGCTGCCAGGAACTGCAGTTCTGTCTGAGGCATCACTGTGTTTTCGTCCTTCATCGGCACAACTTGAGTGTCAAAGTTGGTAGCCCACAATCCGCAGTGGCGGATGTATATACCTACACGTCTATTCCAGCCTTTACCCTTCCACATGCCGGCATTGGCCACGCTGGTATTCATCTTAACAGCAAAGTAGTCGCCTGCTCCAGCCTGTCCCTCGTACACGTGTACTGGATAAACGTCGAGCAGAGTGGTGGCCGAACCTGTTCCGTCAAGATAGTACTTCTCGCCCCATGTGGTGTCGTAGTGCACGTGGGCAGAATATGAGTTTACATGCACAAAGTGGTACGATGCAAACAGGTTCTCCATCTTCTTGGTGTCTTCTTTATCATCGCCGCCGAAGGCTCCGGTATAGCCCTCGTAGCGCTCGGCGAAAGCTGTAAACACTCCCGACAGTGCTACATATGCCTTTTCGTTGCGATTGGCATTGTCAGCCACGGGGTCGCCTGTTTGGCTCAGTTTGTCGATGAGAATCTTTGTGTTATTGTTGAATCCCAGAATCCAGGTAGAGTCGGTAATTTCTGGATCGAGAGTGATGTAGTCGTGGGTTTCCAGATATGCCTTAATCTCGCTCTCCACAGGGTTCATCAGTAGCACCGTCTCGCCACTATACATGATATCATCCATTTGCTCGTCGCTCAGGTCGGTAAGTTTGTTGACTACGTATACAGGTATCGACAACGTTTCGCTCAGCTGGTCGATTGCACCCTTCGAGGCCCAATCGATGGCTTGTTTCACATCGGGATCCACTCCTGGTGCTACATAGATATACGTCTTAATCAACTGTGTGGGCGTAAACTCGTTGCCACCCACCATTCCCGATGTTCCCTCCTCGGGCATTACAGGATTGTCTTCTGCTTTTGTACATGAGGTTTGCATCATGCTAGTGCTGCAGAAGGCAATTGCTCCTGCCAGCAACCAAATAAGTCTTTTTCTTTTCATAATATAAATATGTATTAAGTTAATAGATCTTTTCATTACATTTCCAGGAGGCAAAGTTAGTGCAATTGTTTTACTTGGCCAAATTTTTATCGCATAAATAACAATAAATTTTGATGAGATGTATGTTGTTTACAATTATTAACTTAAATACTTCGCTTTAATAGAAAAAAAAGAAGGAATGAGCATCGCTGCTGATTCCTATGGTATCTTGTACTTTAACTTAAACCATCCTCGCATCACTGCGAGATTCCATAAAAATATAAAAAAACTAATATGGCTGCAAAAGTACACGTATTTTTGTAAATCACCAAATAAAATCTACTTTTTGTTTTGCTAGATACGAAAATTGTTGTACCCACGAATGAAATTTTGCAAGTATATCGAAAAAAAGTACTACTTTTGCAGACGATTATGAAGCAGATTGAAGTAGTAGCAGCGATTATTCGCAAAGACGATAAGGTGTTCGCCACCCAGCGCGGTTATGGCGAATGGAAGGACTGGTGGGAGTTCCCCGGTGGTAAAGTGGAACCAGGCGAAACACCCGAGGCAGCCTTGAAACGTGAGATACGCGAGGAACTTTCTACAGAGATAAGCGTGGATACATTTGTGTGTACCGTAGATTACGATTACCCCAAGTTCCACCTTACCATGCATTGCTATTATTGCAGTTTGCTTGATGAGGCTTTACACCTTAACGAGCACGAAGCAGCCCGCTGGCTAACTATAGATCAACTTGATAGCGTAGATTGGTTACCAGCCGATTTGGTTGTGGTTGAGGACATCAAAAAAGAGGAATGAGCAGTCGCTGCTGATTCCTCTCACTATGATTATATTATGATTATATAAATTATGAAAAACTAATTTGGCTGCAAATGTACATGGAATTTTGCAAACCACCAAAAATAATCGTTGTTTTGTTTTGCAGGATGCGAAATTTGTTGTACTTTTGCTGGGTAATCATAAATTTTTTCATTATGAGTAAGTTAGAATCAAGAGCGTTAGAATTATTCAAGCAGCAGAGACGTTTGGCTGAATCAGATAATGGCCAAGAACTTTCATTAGACGAAATTAATGAAGAAATCCGTGTTGTGAGAAAAGAAAGGAATAAAAAAGGAATGAGCATCGCTGCTGATTCCTCTTTAAAATATGAAAAATTTTGAAAAGCATAGTTTCTCGCATTACAGCGATAACTAAGGAATACTTTGCTGCAAAAGTACACGGTTTTTTGCAAATCACCAAATAAAATCTACTTTTTGTTTTGCTAGATGCGAAAATTGTTGTACCCACGGGGCTGATTATACTTCATCAAGGCTTACAACTTCGAATTCTTTTAGGTTGATAGAGTCATCAATACGCTCTTCATTCTCATCCCATTCTTCAGCCGCAGCAAAAACTGCCTCTTTAGTTGGTTCGATTGGATGGCCGATAAAGTCTGATAACTTCTCGGCTACTTCTTCTATTGTATCACAATACTCAATGTCGCTGGGCAAATCAAACGCATATCGGGTGGGGTGGAAACGTCCTTCTGCATCGTTGGTTAGGTAGCTATCCCAGTCATCCCCTTCAGCCGAAAAGTATATCTCCAGACCAGGATACACCTTCTTAATAAGTCGCAGCACATCGAAAGGCGGGTGCCAAGCAGATTCGGTAAAGAAGTATAGTTCTTTATCATTCAGTTGCAAATTATCCCAAGTGCCTCTACAATCCATATCGCGCCAATCGGCGCCCAATCTAACCACCAGATTGCCCAGCCAACGTTTGGGGTAATAAAAGCCATTCTCTACTAATGGCTTTTTTCGATTCTGTAATCTATACATCTTTTGATACAGCGACCTCATTTGTCGCCTATCGCCCACGATGCTAACGGACATAAAAGCAGGATTACTCATAGTTCTTTTTTTGCCGCAAAGGTAGAAGATCCCGACGAAGCGACCAAAGTAATTTGATCAGTTTAGATCGAATTTGGATTGTTTAGATCTATGCAAAATAATTATCAATAATTGTTTGTTTATTTGTTCAAAATGTTGTATCTTTGCACTTGGATATCAACCAGAATATATGATACAAGAAGATATTGTAGAATACGAAATACTTGAAGAGGATTTCTCTTCAGAGTGGATAGTTTCAGAGCCACCAACAAGGGATCTTGATACCTTGCTGGAAGATTTGCATACTTTGCATGGTTCAGCATTTGTAACCCAACTTAAGTATATAGCAGCTCATAGAGCATTTACGCCGATTAATGGTGAAACGGGGATATATAGCGTTGGTGGTGAGCAGGATGCAGATTTCGAAAATCTGCTTAATGCAGCCCGCAAGGCAGTAGAACATTGCTATCGTGTATTCATCCTTCCCAACCCTAAAGGCATTAGAACTGCCGATTTTATCTTCGAACGAAAAGGCGTGTTTAAGATGTTCGACCTGAAGACGATATCAGGTAGCAACTCTGTCGATAACCGATTAAAGGAGTCTATTGGTCAAACCAATCGAGTACTTTTGTATATGACGGTTGACTATAATCCTAGTGCATTAGCTCGTACGATTAAAAGCTATTTTGAGTATAATAGAAACGCACTCGAGGTTTTGGTGTTTAAGGGAAAAAAACAATTATCAGTAACTCGTAAGACTCTCGATGATAATAAATTCTTTAGAACATTTATTATACGATATACAAGATAAATTAAAAGAGCCACTCATTTGAGTAGCTCTTTTAAAATTTGGAGTAGTGTCGATAAAGTCTTGCTCCCTCGCGGGAAACTTACCCGGATAGCCAAAAGTAAACTTTTGACGCTGCAAAGATAAGAATAATTCCGATACGTTCCAAATAATTTTGGAAAATATTTAGTTTTTAGTGAAATAAATGCTACTTTTGTAGCCGATTATGAAACAGATTGAAGTAGTAGCAGCGATTATACACGATGAGGCTGGTCGCATTTTTGCCACGCAGCGAGGATACGGCGATATGAAAGATGGATGGGAGTTTCCTGGGGGCAAAATGGAACCTGGCGAAACGCCCGAAGAATCGTTGAAGCGTGAAATTTGGGAAGAGCTGGAAACAAAAATCACAGTGGAGCGGTTGGTTAAAACCGTAGAGTGGGATTATCCTAAGTTTCATTTAACTATGCATTGCTTCTGGTGTAGTGTAGTGAGTGGGGCGTTAACGCTTAAAGAGCACGAGGCTGCACGCTGGCTAACTATAGATCAACTTGATTGTGTAGATTGGTTACCAGCCGATTTGGTGGTAGTTGATGAGATAAAAATGAGGAATGAGCATCGCTGCTGATTCCTCTTTATGAATTACTTTAAAAAACTTTTTAATTAAACCAAATTTCATTTTCGCATCACTGCGATTATACAAACTTAATACCAATTTGGCTGCAAATGTACATGGAATTTTGCAAACCGCCAAAAATAATCTGTGTTTTGTTTTGCAGGATGCGAAATTTGTTGTACTTTTGCAGTGCAATCGTTCCGTCTGTGCTTGTGTAAAAACAGCACGCAGCGGTTCTGGAGTGAACAGGGCTGATACGGTGCGGTGCATATTTTGCTGATTATAAGATACATATCTTATGACTAAGGTTTAGAATTCAAAAGTCGACCAAACATTGATGAGAAACCTTGGGAGTAAGGTGTGCCGTTATGGCATACCCTTCCCAATTGTTCTCTCTTCAGGGTCTTCTTGGTCGACTACCCGAATTCTGGAACACGAGGGAATCGGGTATGCTTTTTTATGTTTGGCGAATAACTAAGAAACAAGAGTAATAATTTCATAAAGTCGACCAACAATATGAGGAATAATATTAGAAATGTAATATAGGCTTTCGAGTCTTGAACATCCTTGATTAGACTGACACACTGGAACTAGCACCTCCGCAAATAGCATCAGTCAGACAAGGCAATGGATGTTCGCGCTCTCAAATAGGGCGTGGACTGAATGGTTGTTGTCTGATGCGGTTGTGCTAGGCCCCAGTGTCATCAATCTATCTTTTCACGCCCTTCTCTTCCAAGCGAAGAGGAGGGCATTATTGTTTTTAAATTAAGGAATATTTATGAATATGATTTTTTAAAATAAACGGAGTAGAATCTATGATTAAGGACCTGAGTTGTAAATGGAATTTTATAATTAGAAATGATGCTTCAATGAATCAGGGCAGAGAGGACTCATCTCTTTCTTTCTTCTTTGCAAATAAACTGCGTTGTTTGGTTCGCGAGTATATTCAAAATTCTCTTGATGCCCATGATCCAGATTTGTCTGATGAACCAGTTAAAGTGTCTTTTTCTTATGACACTTTAGATTGTAGTCAATATCCAGAATTAATCATCTCATTGTTAGAAAGACTAAAATCATGTAGTAATATGTGTCGTTCTATTGAGAATGGTAAAGACCCTTATTACGAAAAATATGAGTATTTGAACGAGCGCGTGAATTGGGGTAGTATTGGCTATTTGAAGGTATCAGATTACAATACCCTTGGTATGCCATATGAGACTGAAAGATTCAAACCAAGTAAGTTCAAGTCGTGTGTTAGATCTTCAAGTTCTAGCTATAAAGACTCTGAACATGCTGGTGGTAGTCATGGCCTTGGTAAAACAGTGGGATTTGTCAATTCTGGTATCAATGCTGTTTATTATTCGACAAAGACAACTGAAGGGAAAACGTATGGAGAGGGTGTCGTTAAATTATGTGACCATCTTTTTAAAGATGAAGATGGAACTGTTCAATTATATGAAAATGTGGCATTTTACGACAGCAACAATGGTACCAGACCTGATTCAGGAGATTCTATTCCAGAAGCATTTCTTAGAGAAGAACCAGGAACGGATGCATACGTTTTGGGAATGGAATACAATGAAGAGGACATTAAGGTTATGCGTAAAGAGATACTTCGCAGTTTCTTTAAAGCAATAAAAGATAATAAGTTACTTGTAGATGTATGCGGTGAAGAATTTAGTTGTGACAACATTTGTAATAAAATTGAAGAATGTTTTCAAGAAGAGGGTGAGTTGGACATCAGACGAACAAGAACTCCTGAGCTATTATTTAATCCTCGTCCTTATTATAAAGAAGTTCTTTGTAATATAAATTCTGATGATAATCATAGGGAGTTTGATACTTCCGATAGTTCATTGGGACAATTCGAAACAATTGGTCATGCAACGCTCTACATGTGGAAATCTGATTCTATTAGGCAAGCCAATTCTAGGGATAGTATTGTCTACATGAGAGATAATAATATGGTTGTTGAGGTAAAACGAGGGAGGAATAATAAGGGATATTATGCTCTATTCTTGTGTGATGGAGATGGAAGCAAATACCTTAGACGTATGGAAAACGTGACTCATGATAAATGGGATTTAGGAGAACTACGTGGCGAGTCTAAGGAATACCAAAAAACTGCAGCTAAAGTTCTTCAAGAAATAGATTCATTTATTTCTGCATGTGAGAAACAGATGTTTCCTGAGGAAGAAAGCGAAGAACGTACGATTGTTTCTTTACGAAACCGTCGTGTCTCTGTATTAGGTGATAAAAAACAAGATGATGAGGTTGAGTCAATCTGGCCCTCTACAAACATTACAGAAAGAGTAAAGGTGACTAAAGCTAATGGACGTACTTCTATTCTTGAATCGCTTCCGGGTAAACGTAAGAAAAAGAAGTCTAAAGGTAAAACAGTTGCATCAAATGAAACCAACCTTGGACCTAGTGTAACGCCTATAGAAACAGATTCTCCTACGCCAACTCCTACAGACCCGCCAGTACCTGTTCCGCCTTATCCACATCCAGCGCCTCCTATGCCTGCTCCTCCTTTTGGAATTCCTGAAACGCCAGATGGCCCAGTTGTTGGTGGTGAAGGAAATTTCGAAGGCAACACTGATGAAATAGAAGATAGCGGAGTTCGTATGCGCGAAATTAAATTAGATGGAAGAAACCGACATCTTATACCGCTTCATGATGGCGAGTTTGCTTGTAAACTTGTTCTTACAGTTCCACGCGATTTTGCAAACTGTCGTATAGAATTGTTCGTACAAGGTGTCACAGGCCAGATACCACTATCCCTAAATCGTGTATCAGACAACTGTAAAATCTCTGGTATGGATTCTAATGAGATAACGGGTTTTAATTTGACGGCAGGAAATAATGTAATAAAATTCACTCCTGTTGAGAGCGTCAAGAATTATACTTTAATTATTAAGGCATATGGAAATTAGAGAAAATGCAACTTACCCATATCCAATATGGGGCTTGCCAAATGATGACTTCAATGGGCCAGAGCCTGACGGCATTCATAAAATGAATCTTGATACAGGTTCTAATGAATTTGTTTTTGATTATACTGTGACTGTCGAGAATGAAGGAATTAAGCGTCTGATTGCTGAAGAAAAAGCGTCATATAAATGTATTGTTGAATGTATTCAAACATATTACCTGCAGATGAAGGAATCGTCTTCTCCAGAGTTTCAAGTTAGAATACCTGCGGAAAGAGTACATAAACGTCTTTCGGTTAAAGTTCTTGTTATTGCTACGACAGATATAAACGGTTGCGATTATCTTGATGTAAATGATATTTATGAAGGAGCTGTTGATTATCCTAAAGGAGGAATAATTGCCTATATAGATAGCATTAATTTTGATTTACAACAACAAGACAATGACACGGATTTGAGTAAAATCTTTAGAACAAAAGCTGCTGACGTTTCAAGAGTTGAGTACTCTGTTGATGGTGAGAGAGTGGTAATAAAGTATCCAAAAAGTTCTAAGACGGAATTTGAATGTGTCGAAAGTACATGCCCAGCTGCAGTTGAGGCTGCATTTGTATTTCCTGCTTTGATATATGCGTTAAGTGTTTTACCACAGCATTATAGTTCTGATAGGGATTGGGTATACTATCTCAGGAGCATTGTTGACGACTACTGCTCAAAAATTGATATGCCTGTTCCTGAAGATTACAAATTGGAATTAGACGAGATATATGATATCGCTAATGCTTCTTTATCGAATGTACACGTAATGCTTTTGGAAGAAACTAAAAAGGTAATTGACCAAGCAATGGAGGATTAAATTATGAAACAACGGATATTTACACCTCAATTTTGTGAGGATCTGGAAGCAAATATAAACGAGAATCTCGACAAATACAATAACCCAGAATTCTCATGGGAAGATGAAGCAAGATCTCAAGATGCAATTAGGGAACTTAGTTTTGAACAGCCAGACCTTTCTGGTATGATGGAATATGCTGACAATTGTTTGGCAGCAAATGACTTTTATGCTGGTAAGATTTTGTTTGAAAGCTATGAAAATCTGACTCCATTACATGCTGCACAGTCACATTTCTGGCAGTATTTGTCACATGTTGTTCTTTATAAATATATGTGTACGAGATGGGCAAAAGGAGATGGTACACAACTTACATACAATAATGTTAAGGAACACTGGTTTTATGGACAGGGGCGTATCCGAAATTGGCTTGAGGGTTTATACTGGTCGTTCAAGTGTAGCGCAATAAAACAAGAAGATGGTACATACGATTATACCTACACACAGTTCCTCTTCTCCATACAGAAACTGCGTGATAGAGGTATTGGCGCAGCTACGTATGTAATGAGTAATCCTGCTGCCGTACGAGGCATTCTTAAATTCTATATGGACGAACTGAAGAAAAAAGATTCTGATCCTGCTTCTTCAGTATTCGACAAACACTTTGAGTATCGTACAGATAAGTGTATTCAGCTAATCAATAAACTTGGTGGTGTTATCGATATTGGTGTTTATTCTGAGGAGGATTTTTATAATTTCCTTGATGACAATCGCGAATACATTAAGAGTGTTGGTGACCGCAAGAAAGAGAAGAAAGAACGTGACGAAGCAATGGCTGCAGCAGGCATCACATCTAAGAAAAAGAAGCATAAAAAGAATAAAAAACGTAAGAGAAAATAAGATATGGCAGAAAAACTAGAGTTTATACAAAATAAAACTCCTATTACATTTATTGATCTTTTTGCTGGTGCAGGTGGCATTAGCGAAGGATTTCTACAGTCTTATACCGAGAATAGATATTTTGATTTTATTTTAGCAAGTGATATAAATAGCAATTGCGAACTTACACATAAAGTGAGATACAATTGCCAGTTAGGTCTCAGTACAGAGTTTATAACAGAGGATATTATGTCTGATTCATTCCTTCCTCATTTGTTAGAAAAGATTGGAAATAAAGAAATTGATGTTGTTACAGGAGGACCTAGTTGTCAGTCGTTCAGTTTGGGTGGAAGAAGAAAATTATATGATAAGCGTGATAATCTTTTCTTGCATTATCTGAAAGTAATTCGTAAATTACGTCCTAAATACTTTGTTATGGAAAATGTTGCAGGAATCTTAACGAAAGATAAAGGCAAATTTAAGGAGGCCGTAATGAATGAGATAAGATCTATCATTGATGATAAAGAAGTTCCAAGACTTCTTGGTTTTCTTGAAAAAACTCCAATGAAATCAGACTTCGTTCATTCTTGTATTATCGCAAAAATTAAAATGGAACTTGCAGATGATACTAATGATGAGGTTTATAGAAATGATTTTATTCAGTTGATTGAGGCGCAATATAAATCTTTAACAAAACAATTGGCGTATCAAACCAGCAGAAGTGATCGGAATGTTAATACCATACGTCATGGTTTGAATCTGTTGAGAAGAAGCAAAGAACGTGAGTCAATAATTAATGCAATCATTCAGGAAAAAACAGAGGCATATATTGATAACGATTATTTTGTCAAGCCAATGAATAAATTTATCGAATTTTTGGATGATGATTATATTATTAACAATATACGAGGAGCATTTGGTCGAATAGAAGATTTTGAAGACTATCAGGAAGATGTGTCTGAATTGGTTGATATGATAGGATTGTTCCCACTATCACTTGATGAATGTTTTACTACAATAAAAGAATATGCAGAAAACGACATTGCCGAAGAACTATACGAATTAACCAGAGATATTCGTTTGTACCAAATTGAATCTCCTATAGTAGTTAATTCGTCTGATTATGGAGTTCCTCAGAATAGAGAACGAGTTCTTTTTATTGGTTGTAGAAAAGATCAACCATTAATTGATAACATTCCTGCAACAATAGATAAAAAAGACAAGGTAACTGTTTATGAAGCAATTGCAGATTTGGATTTTATTGGTAATGGAGAGGAGAGAACTGAATATGAAAGAGTAAAAGTTGATAATCGTTATTTGCCGCAGATAAAGTATCGCAATGCGGATAGTTCAATAGGAAGTGAAAAATGTCATACACTATATTCTGACTGGAGTCGTATAGGAAGGCTTGGTTTTAGATTCGATATGGATAGCGCTCCTTTCTATGTTAAGAATTTGGATGATCTAAGATCTGGAAAAGTAATGGAGGGATGTCATTTATATAATCATCAAACTAGCCTTCAAAATGATGACGTAAAGACCAGATTGGAGATAATAGTTAAACATGGAGAATATAATGATGCGTGTAAAAATGAATTAAGAGAGCAAAATGTAATGTCAAACAAACGTAATTATACAGTGTTGAATCCTCTCGGACAATCTCCAACTGTTGTGACAATGCCAGATGATTTTATACATTATTCTGCATGTCGTGCCATGACGGTGAGAGAAATGGCTCGACTTCAATCCTTCGACGATTCTTTTGTATTTCAAGGTAAACGTACGACAGGCGGCGATATGAGAAAGAAAGATATACCTCAATATACCCTTGTTGGGAATGCGGTACCTCCTTTAATGGCAAAAGCTATTGGTGATATAATTTTAAAAAATATAAGATAATGAGAGTATTAACAGATTTGGAACGTCAAAATGAATTATTCTTGACGGAGAAGGGAGTTCGTTTTGTTATGGTATTGATGACAGAGAATATTTTGTCTCATCATATATTTGACGCTACGAAATCTGTTGATAAATTCCTAAAGGAAGAGGGTATCCACGATTTTTCTATGCAGCAAAATGGTGAAAAAAAATATATTGATGCGCATTTGTTGACTTTTAAAGAAGAAAAGGTGATTCATTCTTCCGTCTATAAGGCGACAAAAAGAGGAGATAAACGGATGTGGTTTGGTGCTGAAATTATTCCTGTAACGTCTCCTGATGATATATGCTTGATGGTGTCAAAGGAGGGAACTTTATATATATTGAATATGTCACATATTGACCTATTGTTATGTTTTAATACAGGAATATCGAACCCGATAAAAATCTTTTTGAAAGAATTATTGTCTAAATGATAAACTATGGAACGGAAGATTTGGACGCGTGATGAACTGATATTGGCATTCAATCTGTATTTAAAAATGCCATTTGGTAAAATGCACAGAGGAAATGCACAAATTATAGAATTGGCTAACCTGATGGGTAGGAGTGCAAACTCTATAGCCCTGAGGTTAGTCAATTTTGCATCATGTGATCCTATTTTACAGGCTAGGGGTATTAAAGGTATGGTTGGAGGAATAAAACAGTGCCAGCCTATCTGGGATGAGTTTTCAGAGAACAAAGATTCTCTAATGTATGAGAGTGAAAAAATTCTTGCTAAATATCAACAAACTGATGTAGAAACAAAGTTTGCTGATGATTTGAAAGATATTCCAGAAGAAATGTCTGGAGAAACTCGAAATAGAATTGTAAAGACACGTGTAAATCAGAATGTGTTCCGACAGATTGTGCTTGTAAATTATGATAATAAGTGTGGTTTGTCTGGAATAGATATTCCCGAGTTGCTTGTGGCTAGTCACATAATACCTTGGTCTGAGGATAAAAAAGAACGACTGAATCCTGAAAACGGAATATGTCTTTCTTCTCTTTATGACAAAGCTTTTGATCGAGGATTGCTGAGTTTCGGTAACGACTTAACTGCTTTATTCTCTGAACGACTGGAGGCAAATGTAGGAAAGGAGTATTTCTCAAAATACTTTGAACCTATACGAGGGAAGCAACTTGTTACTCCAAAGAAATATCATCCTAATCCTGAATTCTTGGAATGGCATAGAGATTGTATTTTCAATAAAGTGTGAATACAATGGACAAACTATCTCCCGAACAAAGGCACAAGAATATGGCGGCGATTCGTGGGAAAGACACGAAGCCTGAGATAATTGTGCGAAAAGGGTTGTGGAGTAGGGGATTCCGCTATCGGCTAAACCATAAACGATTGCCTGGAAGGCCGGATATCGTGCTTAGGAAATATCGTACTTGTATTTTTGTGAATGGATGCTTTTGGCACGGACACGGTGTTACATTCTTGGACAAGCCAAGCGGCAAAGCCGAGCGAAACATTGAACATGTTACATTAAACATTGAGAATAGTGAGTGCTGTAAGATTCCGAAGAGTAACAGGGAATTCTGGGTGGCGAAGATTCGCAGAAATAAAGAACGGGATAAAGAAAAACAGCGTGAATTGGCTAAAATGGGATGGCACTGCATTACGGTTTGGGAATGTGAGCTAAAACCATCGAAACGGGAAGAAACACTTGACTCATTGGCTTTTACACTGAACCACATCTGGTTACAGGACCACAGCCTGAGAAATGTGGCATACCCAGCAATAGAAGAAGAGAGTGACAGCTTGTTGATTGCAGCTGAAGAATAAATAGTCCTCTGCCTCTATACCAGAGCAGACAGTATAGGGGCGGAGGTTATTTATAGAGGTGTTAGCTTAAAAGGACTAACTTATTCTGGCTTATATCATAAGCAATAGGTTGGGCGAATGATATACTGTGGCCATCGTGGACGCAGGTGGTGTCGATACCTCGACGTTGGAATTCATCGATTAGAGCTGCGTCGTGATAAGCGCGCATCGAAGTGAAACCTCGAAGATTTACCTGAGAATTGAATACGTTAACTAACTCTGCGATTTGCATATCGGCAAATTGCAATGCAAACTTGATGTAATAAATGTGCTGTTGCATAACTTAGGATAATTTTGAAGTGAATAATAATGTTGCTTCCACATCGTACCTTGGCCACCGTGACATCCTAATGTTCGGTTGGCGAGTCCGCCATAATGGCGACTGCTCTTGATGTTTCTGGGTGCAAAGATACAAAGTTTTCTGTGGAGAACCAAAAGAAATGACTGTAAATTTTGTGGGTTGCGAAAATTGTGCTAATTTTGTGACGGAATAGAAACGATTAATTCTTATCAGAGTATGATAGCTTGTCTTACATGGGTTCTTTTGTATGCCTTCATAATATGGATGCTGGCTGCCATTACTTCATGGTGGGCTGTGATAATTATGCATATAGGAGCTGTAATATTTCTACTAATATACAAAGGTGACGCTATTTTTAGAGGAAGTAATTCACCTGAAAATCCGGATGATAAAACTTGTGACGATGAAAGTTATCGAGCTGCTCGTGAAGAACGGGATGCATATGATGACTACATTGCCTCTATAGATATGGATAAAGATAGATGAAACAAAAAGGGGAATGAGCATCGCTGCTGATTCCTCTGTGATAATTATTACTAATAAAACCCAATTCTTTCTCGCATCACTGCGAAAATAGAATGAACATAATCATTAAAATGAATTTTATAACCATTCATTTAACAATACGCCGCAAAGGTAATAAGAATTTGTCAGAATGCAAAAAAAAAGCTAAAATAATTGGAAGATATTGAATTGTTATGTATATTTGCAAACAAACAATTTAATGAAAACCTTTATGAAGCAGATTTTGAACTGGGTGCTCGTCGCCACCCTCATTTGCGGCGCAAGTGTGTTTACATCATGTACATCGAATGACGACAAACCCGTCAAGCTCGACCTTTCAACAAAGTTGATGGGCAAGTGGATGGTGGACGAACTGGACGGTCAGGCGTGTCCTACTAACTTGAAAGCAGTCATTACTTTCTTGTCGCCGACGGAAGCGTATGGTAGTCTTTCTGACTACTATAGCGAGTCGTGGAACAACCATGCGTCGGCTGAGGTTACGATTAAAGGCAAGAATGTAACGCTTAGAGCGAAAGAAAATGAACATACTACGCATGTGACGGAAACAACCATCTACTCCATTACTGATAAGGATATGATGTTGAAGTCTGACTGGAAAGTCTATGTTGACGGTAATGTGGTAATAAATGAGATCTACGACAAAGAGCGCTATATACGTGTGACAAACGACTATGAGAATGATATTATTGGCACATGGGAAGGCAAGGTGACTAGCACTGAGGACGAGCACACCGATGGCGAATTGCACCGTTGGGAGTATAAAGCCGACGGCACCTACGCCTATTATAGTAAGGTGGAGGGGCAATGGCAGTCGGACACTGATTATCTTTCAAACTATTTCGTAGATGGTATCTTGCTCTGCACCCGCTGGAAGAAGACGGCCGACAGTGAAGAGCTGCGCGAGTGGTGGGAGATTGAGAGCATCAAGGATGGGGTGATGAAGTGGACGGCGTTGCGTATGCGTGATGATGGCTCAACCTACATCGCCACCTTCCAGATGACAAAGGTTGAATAACTTACATTAAACGTCAGAAAATTATTTCTGACGTTTAAACTCTATGGTCTTGGGCAATTTTTGCCATTTACCTTTGAAGGGCACCTTGAGGGCGCTACCTGACTCTTGCTTGAGGATGAATACTGAATCGCCCTTGGCGGTGAGGGTGGCGGTGAGATCCTCGCTGCCGTAATCGTTGATCATCTGCAGCGTGGCCTTGTGGCCCTTTACCTCGGCATCGGTGATGACCCAGGCAAACGAGTTGAAACGCTTACTGAGATAGCCGGGCACCTGGCCAAACAAATCCTGACCGGGAACGGTAACATCTTGTTGGTAAAAATTAATACGCATCACAATATCAAGTTCCTTATTTATAAGGTACGCGCGAAAGGGGCCTTGGGTGTTCTGCGCACTGGCCGTAATACTGGCCAAACACAGCAGGGCTGAAACTATTAACTTGTTCATATTACAACACTTATACGTTTTTTAGACCGCAAAGATACTAATCTATATCATCTTTTAAACGTTTACGCCGAAAAAAATAACAAAAAGATTGGTGATTTAATAATTTTTTAATTATCTTTGCAGCAAATTAGTTAGTATAACATGGCAAAGGAACGATTTACACCTGATTATATTTTTGAGTCGAGTTGGGAGGTTTGCAACAAGGTGGGCGGTATCTATACCGTACTTTCGACACGTGCTAAAACTTTGCAACAGGTTCTGAAAGACAAAATCATATTTATTGGTCCTGATTTCTGGAAAGAGCAGGAGAGCCCTTACTTTAGGGAGGACAACAGCTTGCTGGCCGAGTGGCAGTGGGCTGCGAAAGAGCAGGGCCTGAAGGTGAGAGTGGGAAGATGGACCGTGCCCGGCGAACCGATTGCTATCCTGGTGGATTTTAACCCTTACTTCGAAAAGAAGAACGAGATTTACGGCTGGTTGTGGGAACACTACCAGGTGGATTCGTTGCATGCCTATGGCGACTATGATGAGGCTTCGATGTTCTCGTATGCTGCAGCTCTCGTAGTAGAGAGCTTCTACAAGCACAGCCTGAAGCCCGAACAGAAGGTGATATACCACGCTAACGAGTGGATGTGCGGACTGGGACTGCTGTACCTGAACAACAAGCTGCCACAGATTGGTACGGTGTTTACGACCCATGCTACGAGCATTGGCCGATCGATTGCCGGCAACCAGAAGCCGCTGTACGACTACCTGTTTGCCTATAACGGCGACCAGATGGCTGGTGAGCTGAACATGCAGAGCAAACACAGTATTGAGAAGCAGACTGCCCACTATGCCGACTGCTTTACCACGGTGAGCGACATTACGGCTAAGGAGTGCGTGGAGCTGCTTGACAAGCCGGTGGACGTGGTGCTGCCAAATGGTTTTGATAATAGTTTTGTGCCCAGCACAGCGCAGGCTTTTGCCCGCAAGCGTAAGGCCGCTCGCAAAAAAATGCTGCAGGTGGCTAATGCGCTGCTTGGCGAGGAGCTGGACGACGACACGCTGCTGATTTCGACTTCGGGACGATACGAGTTCCGCAATAAGGGTATCGACGTGTTTGTTGAGGCTATGAACCGACTGCTGCGCGATCGTGACCTGAAAAAGAAGGTGGTGGCATTTATCGAGGTGCCCGGTTGGGTAGGAGAGCCTCGTAAAGATTTGCAGGAGAGATTAAACATGAAACATGAAACATTAAAGTTTGATTCTCCTCTTGAGGTGCCGATGGTGACGCACTGGCTGCACAACATGAGTCATGACAACGTGCTGAGCATGCTGAAATACTACGATATGCACAACCGTAAGGATGAGAACGTGAAGGTGATTTTCCTGCCTTGCTATCTGGACGGTAATGATGGTATCGTGAACATGACATACTACGATGTGGTGCTGGGCAACGACCTGTGCATCTACCCATCGTACTACGAGCCCTGGGGTTACACCCCACTTGAGGCAATAGCCTTTAAGGTGCCTTGTATCACTACCGACCTGGCTGGATTCGGACTGTGGGCCAACACGGTGTTCGGTCACGACGGACAGCTGGAGGATGGTGTGAAGGTGATTCACCGCACGGATTACAACTATAGCGAAGTGGCCGATAATATCAAGGATACGGTGGCTGAGTTCTCGAACATGACTAAAAAGCAGATTGAGACTTGCCGCAAGAATGCTGAAGCCCTCTCGGAGAAGGCTCTCTGGACTCACTTTATCGAGTACTACTACGAAGCGTATGATATCGCGCTGCGCAAAGCACAAGATAGAATGGAAAAATAGAAAGATTAAAGAAGAATTCAAATAAAAATTTGAGAGATTATGAAAATTAAAGCTGATTATGCAAATGCTCCAATGTGGAAGGATTTGACCGTGAAGTCGAGTCTTCCTGAAGAACTGAAGTGTTTGGACGAGATTGCCCACAACATGTGGTGGGTATGGAACTACGAGGCTCGCGACTTGTTCCGCGACCTGGACCCTGAGCTTTATCATGAGGTAAAACACAACCCAGTTATGCTGCTTGAGCGACTGAGTTTTGCCCGTAAAGAGCAAATTGTAAAGGATAAGGCGCTGATGAAGCGCATTAAGAGCGTTTACACCTTGTTCCGTAAGTATATCGATGTAGAACCCGACAAGAAGCGCCCATCGGTGGCTTACTTCTGTATGGAGTACGGTATCCACTCGGCCCTGAAGATCTACTCGGGCGGTCTGGGTATGCTGGCCGGCGACTACGTAAAAGAGGCTTCGGACTCGAACGTGGATATGTGTGCCGTTGGTTTCCTGTACCGTTTTGGTTACTTTACACAGAGTCTCTCGATGGAGGGACAGCAGGTGGCCAACTACGAGGCACAGAACTTTAGCAACCTGCCTATCGAGCGCCAGCTTGACAAGGATGGTAGCCCCATGGTGATTGATGTGCCTTACACCAACTACCAGGTTCACGCTTATGTTTGGCGTGTAAACGTGGGTCGTGTAAAGCTGTACCTGCTGGATACTGATAACGAGATGAACTCGGAGTTTGACAAGCCTATCACCCACAGCCTGTATGGTAGCGACTGGGAGAACCGCTTGAAGCAGGAGATTCTGCTGGGTATCGGTGGTATGCTGCTGCTGAAGAAGCTGGGCATTAAGAAGGATATCTACCACTGTAACGAGGGACATGCTGCCCTGTGTAACCTGCAGCGCCTGTGCGACTATATCGACGAGGGTATGACATTTAACCAGGCTCTGGAGCTGGTACGTGCCAGCGGTCTCTACACCGTTCACACACCAGTACCTGCTGGTCACGACTACTTCGACGAGGGTCTGTTTGGCAAGTACATGGGCGGTTACCCACAGAAGCTGGGTATCTCGTGGGACGAGTTCATCGGCATGGGTCGTATCAATCCTAACGACCACAGCGAGCGTTTCTGCATGAGTACATTTGCCTGCAACACCTGTCAGGAGGTTAACGGTGTATCAATGCTGCACGGCTGGGTAAGCCAGAAGATGTTTGCACCTATCTGGGCCGGCTACTATCCCGAGGAGAACCACGTGGGTTATGTTACCAACGGTGTTCACTTCCCCACATGGTGTGCTACCGAGTGGCGTAAGGTGTATGCCAAGTACTTTGATGCTAAGCACATGAGTGATCAGAGCAACGAGGAGATCTGGCACGGTATCTACAACTGTCCCGACGAGGAGGTTTGGGCTACACGTATGGCACTGAAGAACAAGTTGTTCGACTATATCAAGGAGCAGTTCCGCGAGAAGTGGCTGAAGAACCAGGGCGATCCTTCGCGTGTGGTTTCACTGCTCGAGGGTATGAATCCTAACGCACTGGTAATCGGTTTCTGCCGCCGCTTTGCTACTTACAAGCGTGCACACCTGCTGTTTACCAACCTGGAGCGCTTGAGCAAGATTGTGAACGATCCTGAGCACCCAGTAATCTTCCTGTTTGCCGGTAAGGCTCACCCAGCTGATGGTGCCGGTCAGGGCTTGATCCAGCGCATCTACGAGATTAGTCAGCGCGACGAGTTCTTAGGAAAAATCATCTTCCTGGAGGACTACGACTTCCTGCTGGCCCGCCGCTTGGTATCGGGTGTGGATATCTGGATGAACACACCTACACGTCCACTGGAGGCATCGGGTACATCGGGCGAAAAGGCCGAGATGAACGGTGTAGTAAACCTCTCAGTAAAAGACGGTTGGTGGCTTGAGGGCTATCGTGAGGGTGCCGGTTGGGCTCTTACCGAGAAGCGTACCTACCAGAACCAGGGCTACCAGGACAACCTGGATGCTGCTACCATCTACCACCTGCTGGAGAACGAGATTATCCCATTGTACTACGATAAGGATAAGAAGACTGGCCTGTCGAAGGGTTGGGTGAAGGTCATCAAGAACTCGATTGCTCAGATTGCTCCTCACTACACCATGAAGCGCCAGCTTGACGACTACTACGAGAAGTTCTACAACAAGCAGGCTAAGCGCTTTAAGGCTCTGAGCAAGGACAACAACAAGCTGGCTAAGGAGCTGGCTCAGTGGAAGGAGACCGTAGCTGAGCGCTGGGATGCTATCCACGTGGTTAGCGCCGAGTGGGATTATCCTGCTGCCGGTATCGAGACTGCACAGAAGTACACCATCCGCTACGTGATTGACGAGCAGGGACTGGAGGATGCTGTGGCACTCGAGAAGGTGAACGTACATATCAATAAGGAGGGCGAGGAGCGTATCTTCTCGATCGAGCCACTGAAGATGGTGGGCCACGAGGGTAACAACTATATCTTTGAGGCTACACTGGCTCCACAGCAGGCTGGACAGTTCAAGAGCGCCATCCGTATGTATCCTAAGCATAAGGAGCTGCCTCACCGTCAGGACTTCTGCTACATTAAGTGGCTGGAGCTGCCTGCACACACCGTGTAATTACATTGGTACAAGCATAAAAAAGAACCCGGGTTCAATCTCTGAACTCGGGTTTTTTATAATTCTGGATGATGTAGCGGCCTAAAACATTCTTGCTGTTACGCTGGCCGGTTTGGGTGATGCAATCGCTGATGCGGCGGTGCAGACTGTCGACCTGCTGCTGCAACTGCTGGCGATGGGCGGCGTTGGTACGGGTGGAGAGCTGGGCCAGACGGATGAGCTGGGTGCCAAGCTTCTGCACGGTATCGTTAAGCGTCTGCCACTGATTGTTGAGCACGGTACCCGACACGCGCGATGGGTGGGGGTGCTGGTTGAGCTCGATGGTAATCTCGCCAGGTTCGAGGAAGAAGCTGCAGCTGGTGAGCTGCTGGCGGTTGAGATAGGCACGGCAGAACAGCGTGGTATCGGTGGTGCCGGCAAACTTAAAGGTGCCGCCACTGATGATGGCCTGACCCAGAACCTTTTGTGGCGGGTCTTCGAATGCCAGCGTTACGGTGTCGCCATCCTTAAGCTGGGGCGCGCAACCCTTGATCTGATAAACATCTGACTGGCAGGCGCAAAATAGAAAAAGGAGGAAAAAGATAACTCCTTCCTCCTTCCTCCTTAGTTTTTTCTCGAAATGCATATTATACTATGTACAAATCGCTAATGCTCTTGTTGTCGATTACACGCTGGATGGCCTCGGCAAACATCTCGGCTACGCTGAGTTGCTTAACCTTTGCACAACGCTGGGTGTAAGGAATAGAGTCGGTGAATACAATCTCCTCGATGGCCGAAGCCTGTACGCGATCGCTGGCAGGACCACTCATCACGCAGTGGCTGGCGCAAGCGCGAACAGTAAGAGCACCGTTCTCCTTCATCAGGTCGGCTGCCTTGGTAATGGTACCGGCAGTATCAACCATATCGTCGATAATCACTACGTTCTTACCTGCTACATCACCGATAATCTGCATTGATGCTACCACGTTGGCGCGGGCACGGGTCTTGTTGCACAATACCAGTGGGCAGCCCAGGTACTTGGCGTAGGTGCTGGCACGCTTTGAACCACCAACATCGGGCGAAGCGATTACCAGCTCGTCGAGCTTAAGCGACTGCAGGTAGGGCAGAATAACGTTTGATGCATACAGATGATCGACAGGAACATCGAAGAAACCCTGAATCTGGTCGGCGTGCAGGTCCATGGTGATCACACGGTTAACACCAGCTGCGCTGAGCAGATCGGCCACCAGCTTGGCGCCGATGCTTACACGGGGCTTGTCCTTACGGTCCTGGCGGGCCCATCCGAAGTAGGGGATAACGGCATTGATGGTACGGGCCGAAGCGCGCTTGGCTGCATCGATCATCAGCAGCAACTCCATCAAATTGTCGGAACTGGGGAAGGTGCTTTGAACCAGGAAGATGTCGCGACCGCGGATACTTTCCTCGTACGAAACAGCAAACTCTCCATCTGAGAATTTGGTGATTTGTAACTTACCTAACGGGCAACCAAGACTTTGACAGATTCTTTCTGCCAGGTATCTCGTGGCTGTTCCTGAGAATACCAAAAAGGAGCTCTTATCACTCATTGTTAATACCTATTTATATTTTTATATTAGTACTTTAGCATGCTATTCAATCGTTTTGCGTAGTTTTTCGAAGTGGTTAAGTAAGGCCTTGTAGTCGATCTCGTTGTGGATGTTGAAGCGGTTCCATAGGTCGCCGCATATCACCATGCCACCAAAGCCTAAATCCTTAATCTCCTTCACGCGGTCGAGATTCATTCCTCCTAAGGCGTAAACCTTCTTGTCTATCAGGCCCTGCTTGGAGGCTGCGCGTAACTCGTCCATCGTAAACGACTGCTTCTCGTCGGCATTGGTCTGACTGTCGAAAATAGAGTGCAGGAAAACATAGTTCGACTTCTTTTTTGTTTCCTTGAGTTCGCTGATAGCGTGGCATGTGCGGCTGATGTTGCCCTTATAGCCAACGGGAGCCTCGGTGAACGCATCGTCGATATGTATGCCGCGCAGGCGATACTCCTCTTTTAAATAGAAGTGCCCGTGAACGGTTATGCGGTTGTGATAGTCGTCGCCAAGCAGAGTCAGTAAGCGCTCAGAATACATGGGCGAAGCACCTGGTTTGTACAGGTGCAGATTCTCCAATCCCTCCTCGAAGAGGTTCACAAGTATCTTGTCCTCTTCGACGAAGAATGTGGGTTTCGTCATTACAATAAGCTTCATTTTTGCCATCTGTTCTCTTTCTAAGTGCAAAATTACACAGATTTTTCGATATTATCACCACTTTCGGCAAAAAAAAAGTCATTAGGGTGCATTTTTCAGAAAGTTTTAGTAATTTTGCATCCTGAAAAGAGCAAAAGGAGGAGTTTTAGATAGTAAAATAGTAAAATTGTAAAATAGTAAAATTAAAGAAAGATGAAAGCATTTGTTTTTCCCGGACAGGGAGCACAGTTTGTAGGAATGGGTAAGGATCTGTATGATACCAACCCCCTGGCAAAGGAACTTTTTGAGAAGGCTAACGAGATTCTTGGCTACCGTATTACCGATATCATGTTTGCTGGTACCGACGAGGAGCTGAAGCAGACTAAGGTTACACAGCCAGCCGTTTTCCTTCACAGCGTTATCTCGGCACTCTGCATGGGCGACGCTTTCGATCCTAAGATGGCTGCTGGTCACTCACTGGGTGAGTTCTCGGCTCTTACAGCTGCTGGTGCCCTGAGTTTTGAGGATGGCTTGAAGCTGGTTTACGCTCGTGCTATGGCTATGCAGAAGGCTTGCGAGGCTCAGCCCTCAACCATGGCTGCTATCATTGCTCTGCCCGATGAGACTGTAGAGCAGGTTTGCGCCGAGGTTAGCAAGCTGGGTAAGGGTGTAGTAGTGCCCGCTAACTATAACTGCCCCGGACAGCTGGTTATCAGCGGTAACGTTGAGGCTATCGAGGAGGCTTGCGAGCGCCTGAAGGCTGCTGGTGCTAAGCGTGCACTGGTGCTGAAGGTGGGCGGTGCTTTCCACTCGCCACTGATGCAGCCTGCTAAAGATGAGCTGCAGGCAGCTATCGAGGCTACTGAGATTAAGACTCCTAAGTGCCCCGTTTACCAGAACGTAGATGCTAAGCCTCATACCGATCCCGCTGAGATCAAGGCTAACCTGATTGCTCAGCTCACAAGCTCGGTTCGCTGGACTCAGAGCGTACAGAACATGATTGCCGATGGTGCCGACGACTTTACAGAGTGCGGTCCTGGTAAGGCCCTGCAGGGTATGATCGTTAAGATCAATAAAGAGGTTGCAGCCCATGGCATCGAATAAGATGATTATCTACCAGGTTTTCACCCGTTTGTACGGCAATAAGAATGTGACGCGCCATGAGGACGGAACATTGGCCGAGAACGGTTGCGGAAAACTGAACGACTTCACGCCCAAATCCTTGAAAGCTATCAAGGAGATGGGCGTGAGCCATATTTGGTACACAGGTGTGATCCGACATGCATCGCAAACGGATTACACCCAGTACGGCATTCCCAAACAGCACGCTGCGGTGGTGAAGGGTAAGGCTGGTTCGCCTTACGCCATTACCGACTACTATGATATCGACCCTGATCTGGCCGAGAACGTAGAGCAGCGCATGCAGGAGTTTGAGGCGCTGGTGGAGCGTACGCACAAGGCCGGACTGAAGGTGATTATCGACTTTGTGCCCAACCACGTGGCACGCCAGTATCACTCAATCTGCAAGCCACAAGGGGTGAAGGACCTGGGCGAGGAGGATAACCCACAGAACGGATTCGACCCGCAGAACAACTTTTACTATTGTCCCGGACAGCGTTTCCATCCTTACTTCGACCTGTATCATGGCGAGGCCGAGGAGTATGACGAGGAGCCTGCCAAGGCCACAGGTAACGACTGTTTCCACAATGCACCAGGCATGAACGACTGGTACGAGACGGTGAAGCTGAACTACGGCGTGGATTACTATGCCGGCGGCGTGGGCCACTTTAATCCTATCCCCAACACATGGGATAAGATGACTGAGATACTGCTGTATTGGGCGGCTAAGGGCGTTGACGGTTTCCGTTGCGACATGGCCGAGATGGTGCCTGCTGCCTTCTGGCATTGGGCCACGGATAAGGTGAAGTACCGTTATCCTGAGTGCGTGTTTATCGGCGAGGTGTATAACCCCGGCGAGTATCGCAACTACCTGGGGGCCGGTTTCGACTACCTGTATGATAAGGTGGGCATGTACGATACGGTGCGCAGCGTGATTTGCAACCAGCAGAGTGCCCATGCGATTACAGGCGCCTGGCAGCAGACGGATGATATCAAGCAGCACATGCTGTACTTCCTGGAGAATCACGACGAGCAGCGCGTGGCCAGCGACTTCTTTGCCGGCGACGGGCGCAAGGGTATTCCAGGCTTAGTGGTGTCGGCCCTGCTGCAGCAGAACCCGCTGATGATTTACTTCGGACAGGAGTATGGTGAGCGTGGTATGGACAAGGAGGGCTTTAGCGGCTGCGACGGACGAACCACCATTTTTGATTATTGGAGCGTTGACACCATGGTGCGTGCGGCTAACCGCAAATACACCATCCGCGAAAAGTATATCTACGATATGTATTGCAAGGTGATGACGCTGGCACAAAAGGAGAAGGCTATCACACAGGGTGAGATGTTCGACCTGATGTATGCCAACGGCCATCTGCAGCGTCAGTATGCGTTTATACGCAAGCACGGCACCGAGGCCATCCTGGTGGTTGCCAACTTTGCCGACCAGGCTACTACGGTAAGCGTCAATATTCCCGCCCATGCCTTCGATTACTTGGGCTTGAGCGAGAAAAACGCGCAGGTAACCGACTTGCTGACCGACACGAAATCGCGCCTCCATTTTAAGCGCGACGAAGCGGTACAGGTAGAAGTTCCCGAAAATGGTGCCGCCATCCTAAAATTCCGCGTGTAGGAAATATAAGGCACGGATTTCGCGGATTAACACGGATTTAATAAATTAAAAACACGGCTTTGGTTATTTCAACTTTAGCCGTGTTCTTTTTATTATAAATCCGTGTCTTTTTTATAAAAAAAGCCGTGTAATCCGTGCCTAAAAAATCTGTGCCTAAAAATTAGATTTCACTGATGCTGCCGACACCGGAGCGGTGGGTATCCTTCTTCTTGGGATGACCGCCGTACTCTAACGATCCTACACCCGACACGCGGCCTTCGATGCTTTCGGAAGCATAACACTTGATGCTGCCCACACCTGATACGCTGGCTGTTACGTTCAGTGCCTTTAGGTTGCCAGCCTCGATACTGCCAACACCGCTATTGCGCAACTCAACATCATCGGCAATACCGCTGACTGCAATCTCACCAACACCACTATTGGTAATCTCTAATTTATCGGTATCCAGACTGTCCATCTTAATGTTAGAGGCACCACTATTGGTTACCTTGGTAAGGTCGGCAGTATAAACCTTGATTCTTACCTCTTGTGTATTCAGATTGAGATTTTTCTGTGTGAACTTAATGTTCAGTGCGTCGTTGGCACTTTCGAACTTGTAGTATTCAATATAATTGTCGGGAGCAGTGAGCTCGATGGTGCCGCTCTTTTTCACGTTCTGCACGATCTCTACGTGGCCCACGCAACTCATGTTTACTTCCTCGAAAGTATCAACCTTATAGGTCTTGGTTACGATGTTGTCGCTGGGAGTTACCTTGTTGATACCCAAATCTAACTTACACGATGTGAGCGCCAAAACGCTGACCATCAAAAACAATACCTTTTTCATATACATTTATTATTTTAATTGGTTTATTTTTATTGGTTTGACGCACAAAGGTAGGAAAAAGTTGCAAGAAACTTGTTTTTTTTAGTTAAAATTCGTATTTTTGCGCCAAAATTTTAAAGATATGGCCGATTTTGTATTGAACGAGCACAACAAAGAGGAGTTTCCACCTGCGCATACAGCCGAGCATCTGCTGAACCAGACGATGATCAGGATGTTTGACTGCGGACGATCGTATAATGCCCATGTGGAGCGCAAGAAGAGTAAGATGAGTTTCCACCTGGCCCAGAAACCGTCGCGCGCCGAGGAGCGTGAGATTGAGGAGCGCATGAACGACCTGATAGCGCAGGACCTGCCTGTGACGTTTGAGTTTGTGACCCGCGACACGATACCTGATGATGTGACGCTTGACCGGTTGCCCGACGACGCATCGGAGACCATCCGCCTGGTGCGCATTGGCGATTACGACGTGTGCCCCTGCATTGGTAAGCACGTAAGAAGCACCAGTCAGATAGGGCGCTTTGAGCTGCTGGGCACCAACTGGGACGAACAGGAACGATCGTTCCGTGTAAGGTTTAAAATCGTGCAATAAAAAAATCCCGCTCAAACAGGCGGGATTCTTTATGTTGTTACTTCTGTTGATCCTGAGGAATCTGAATTTTTGAGAACACGGGGTTGTGGTCGGAATAACTCAACTCGCGCTTGTAATACGACAAGCCTAAGAAGGTTTTATCGTGGAAAATATAGTCGATGCGCACTTTCTTGTTTCCACCACGGAAGGTGTACATAAAGCCGCTGCCGCACTCCTTGAAGCCATCGACCTTATCGCCCAGCATGGTGTTGTAGACGTAAGAGTAGGGCACATCGTTGAAGTCGCCGCATACAATGATGGGGCGCTCGCAATCGCGCATGTCCATCGCCAGCACGTTGGCCTGGCCCGAGCGGGCTATCATACCTAAGGTGTAGTTGCCATAGAAGGCACGCATCAGGGCGTTACCCTCGATATCCATACCCTGATTCATCAGCTTGCCAGCCTTGTGCAGGGTGCTGTTGATACCGGTGGTTTCCAAGTGGGCGTTATACACGCGGATAATGGTGCCCTTGTAGTTGATCTCGGCCCACATGGCGCTGTTGTTGGTCATCTCGAAGTTCATGTTCTTCGACTTGACGATGGGGTAGCGGCTATAGATCATCATATCGCTCTCGCCCTGGGCCATATAGGGGAAGTACTCCTTGTACGAGTCGCTGTTCTTCTTGTCGCCGCTCTGGTCGTTATACTCCTGGAAACAGGCCACATCAACCTTCTGCTTCTTCATCTCGCTCAGAATATCCTGGGCAATAAAGCCTGAGGTTTCGCGACCGAACATGGCCACGTTGTAGGTTGCAATCTTGATGCCGGGCTTGATGTCGGCATGCTCATCGAGCGAACCAAACTGATAGATGGTGCCTGAGTAGGGGATGCAGCACATGATGGCAATGAGCGGAATGAAAGCCCAGTGGAAACGGCGCATAATAACCCAGTAAAGAAACAGTACCACATTGGCTGCTATCAGCAAGGGCAGGGCATAAACCAGCATGGCGCGGGCTGTATTACCTGCAGGCTGAACATCACCACCGTAGAGACCTACAAGGGTGAATATCATGACAAGTACGGTGAGAATAAGAATGGAGAATGAAAAGTACTTCTGTACAGCAAGTTTTCCCATAATGTGTGAGTATAAAAAAATATGTGTAGTTATGCTTAGTCGAGGTATTTGCCAACCATCTCGATCAGGTTCTCAACCTTGAATGGCTTGGCCATGAACTCGTCGCAGCCAGCATCCTTTGCATCGCGGATATTCTCCTCGAAGGCATAGGCGCTCAGGGCGATAACGGGAGTGTCGGTATCTATCTCCTTAATGATGCGGGTGGCATCAAGACCGTTCATCTCGGGCATACGAATGTCCATCAGTATCAGATCGGGGTGCTCTTCCTCGTTCATGGTTACAGCCTCGATACCGTTATGGGCGCGAATAAGGCGGTAACGCTTGTGGAGCACAATTTTTACCAGTTCGTAGTTGCTATCCTCGTCCTCGGCTACTAGGATGGTCTTCTTGTTCTTATCGTCGGGGCGGCCGCTTACACGGATGGTACGGACGTTCGAGGTGGTGGTGTTGCGGGCTGGTGCTACGCCGCCAATGGTACCCTCGAAGGGCAGCACAAAATGGAACAGCGAACCCTCGCCAAGCTTTGATTCTACATAGATCTTACCGCCCAGCTTCTCTACGATAATCTTGCAGAGCGCCAAACCAAGGCCGTAGCCGTTGTTGCTAGTCTCGGCATCGCGAGAAACGTAAGTAGTAAAGATGTGCTGAAGGTCTTCGGGGGCAATACCTGTACCGGTATCCTGGACAAAGAATTCGATGTTTGAGCCTTCGTCGAGCATGCGGTAACCATAGGTGATGCTGCCAGCCGAAGTATGTTTCAAGGCGTTGCTGATGAGGTTTGAGAATACCTGTGTGATACGGTTAGCGTCGGTATTGAAGGTAACGGCCATATTGGGCTTCTTCCAACTGAGCTTTACCGTCTCGGGGCAACGGAACTTAAACAGATTCTTGATGCTGTCGCAGAGCTGGTTGAGGTCGGTGCTCGACTTCTTCATCACGATTTCGCCCGACTCTACACGCGAGAGGTCGAGGATCTCGTTTACCAGACTCATCAAACGGTTGTTGTTGCTTTCAATGATTTCGAAGAACTTCATGCGGTCTTCCTGAGAATCAGTCTCGACCAATACGCGAGAGAAACCCTCGATGGCATTCAAGGGGGTGCGGATTTCGTGGCTCATATTAGCCAAGAAAAGCGACTTCATCTTGCTCGCTTTTTCTGCTTTTTGGGCCTTCTCCTCATATTCCTTCAGTTTCTGCGTTGCGATGGCCAACTGTTCTTGCGCAAGGGATAATTTGCGGTTAGCCTCCGCGTATTTCTGAAGCATTACTTCCTTCTCGCTATATTCCATTTGTCGTCAAAAATCACTATTTGGCTACAAAGGTAATGCTTTTTTTGTAAACACAAAAGAAAAATGAAAGAAAATTAGCAAAATTTTCAACTTCTCTTAGCTTTTTCCCATGCGCCACTGTGATTATGGCTGCGCAGATAGGCCATTCCGCGAAAAACATTGAGGTTCATAAACACAAAATAGTAGGCGGTGTAAAGCAGCTTGTTCTTAACGCCGTGGCGGGCCAAAAGCCAGCCTGCAAAGGCGCCCAGATAGAACAGAATCTGCGCTGCTAACATCAAATCGTAGAATAAACCTGCGCGCATTACTGAAAGTAATACGCTGATACCCAGTAAAATAACCATGGCGATTGGAGTAACGCTCCAACGCAGCACGCGATGACTGATGTACTGGAAGCTTACCAGCGGGTACTTGATGGGGTTGAGCAGACTGCGCAACCACCAGATGCTTTGAAGTCCGCCGGCAGCGATGCGGCGCTTGCGCTTGCTCTCTTCAAAAATGTTGGCAGAGCCGTACTCCTGAGCGTAGGCGTCGGCAGTGTAGGCGATGCGCTTGCCGTCGCGTACCACGTACATCGACATCATGAAATCGTCTAACAGTGCATTGTCGGGAACCTCGCGGATGAGTGTGGGATCCATGGCGTAAAGCTCGCCGGCGGCACCCATGGCCGAGAAGAGCTCGCTGTCCCAGCGTTTCAAAGTGCTCTCGTAACGCCAGTAGAGTCCTTCGCCCTCGGCAGCCATCTGATCCTCCTTGCGGGCGGCCACGCGTTTCTCGCCCGATACGCAGCCCACGGTGGGGTCGGTAAACAGGCGGGCAATCTCCTTCATGGCGCCTGGGTTGATCATGGTGTTGGCATCGGTAAAGGCCACATAGCGGGTCTTGAGTTCCTGTAAGCCGTGCTTAAGGGCTGCCGACTTACCGCGGCGCTCGGGACTGAACACGATATCAACCTCGGGGTAGGCCTTGAGCAACTCGTTGGTGCGGTCGGTGCTACCATCGGTTACCCACATGATGTGGAATTTTTCGCGGGGGTAATCGATAGCCAGCGTGTTGGCCATCTTCTCGGCCACCACGTCTTCTTCGTTATAAGCACAAATAAGCAGGGTGATGGTGGGCAGCTGTTCATCGGCAGGCACAACGGCCTTGCGGGGAGCGCCCGCAAAAAGCCGTTTTAGCCTGAGGATGATGTATAGTAGAATTCCATAACCTAAATAGGTGTAGAATACTATGAGCAACATGGCCCAGAATAGGATTTTTAGTGTGAGCATAGATTTTTCGATATAAGAGTTTCATTACTTTGTTTCGATTTCTTCCTTCATGTCTATGAATTGCTTGTCGGCATCATAGAACTCGTACTGAAGGAACGCCAGCTTCTGCGAGGGGATGACCCGTACGCCCAGTCCGTACTTCATTTGCCACTTCATCTTGAGGCTGAACAGGCCTTGGTTAATGTAGGCGGCAACGTAGGGATGAACGTGCAGATAGAACTTGCGCATACCTATCTTATTTACTAGGGTGTCAATCTTACTCTCGAGGGTATCAGTGAACAGGATGCTCGACTTGATAGTGCCTTTACCGAAACAAGTGGGGCAGGTTTCCTCAACGTTCACATTCATAGCTGGGCGAACGCGTTGACGGGTAATCTGCATCAGTCCGAACTTAGAAAGTGGCAGGATATTGTGCTTGGCTCTGTCCTTCTGCATGTTCTTACACATGCGCTCGTAGAGCAGCTGGCGGTCCTCGGGTAACTTCATGTCGATAAAGTCGACGATGATGATACCGCCCATATCACGGAGTCTGAGCTGGCGGGCCAGCTCGTCGGCTGCTCCAAGGTTGGTCTCGAGGGCGTTGGCCTCCTGGTTGTTCTCTTTCTTGATTCGCGTACCGCTGTTAACATCCACTACATGCATGGCCTCTGTGTGTTCGATAATCAGATAAGCACCATGTTTGTAGTTTACCGTTTTTCCAAAGCCCGACTTGAGTTGCTTGGTTACATCGAAATTGTCGAAAATGGGTACCGTGCCGTTATAGAGCTTCACGATATCCTTCTTTTCGGGTGCGATGAGTCCCAGATAGTTCTTGATTTCGTCGTAGATGCCGCTGTCGTTTACATGGATGCCGTCGTAAGTGGGATTGAAGAGATCGCGCAACAGTGCTACGGCCCTGCTTTCCTCCTCGAAGCAGAGTTGTGGTCGCTCTGTGGTCTTCTGTACTTTGCTAATCACGTCTTCCCAACGCTTCAACAGTATCTTCAGCTCGGCATCAAGTTCAGCTGCGCGCTTTCCCTCGGCTACTGTACGTACAATAACACCGAAATTCTTTGGCTTGATGCTCTGAATAAGCTGTTTCAGTCGGCTACGTTCTTCGCCCTTCTTGATTTTGGTCGAAACAGAAACACCTTCCTCGAAAGGAATCAGTACCAGATAACGGCCAGCAAAACTCAACTCGCAGGTGAGTCGTGGACCCTTGGTATTTATAGGTTCCTTTACAATTTGTACCAGTATTTCCTGACCAACTTTCAAGGTGTTGGCAATGCTGCCATCCTTTTTGAGTTCTGGCTGGATGTGGGCTTTCTGGATAGGGTAGAGCTTCTTGCGGTCGCTCACTACCTGTTTCAGATATTTCTCGTAAGAGTTAAATTGAGTTCCCAGATCAAGATAATGCAGGAATGCAACACGTTCGGCTCCGACATCAACGAAACAAGCGTTAAGTCCTGGCATCAGCTTCTTTACCTTTGCCACATAAATGTTGCCCACCGAGAACGAGGCTGTGCGCTGCTCCTGCTGGTACTCTACCAGCTGCTTATCCTCGAGCAGGGCAATGCTTATGTCCTTTGGCTGCACATCAATGATAACTTCACTTGTCATTGTCTTTCTCCTTAAATGTTTTCTGTTTTTTTTCTTGAGGGAATGTCTCGTTAGCACTAAAAAGGGTGTGCCGCTATCCATTATAGATTAGCAAGACACACTCCTTTCATTTCTTTACTATTGGTCACAGAGGATCAAGATTTACTTGCTCTTATGACGATTCTTGCGCAGGCGCTTCTTACGCTTGTGAGTAGCCATCTTGTGGCCCTTCTTTTTCTTTCCGTTTGGCATAATACTAAATAATTTATAATGTTAATTACTTCATTTTTTCAATAAAGCTCTTCGAAGGCTTGAAGGCTGGATAGTCGTGAGCCTCGATTACCAAGGTGGTATTCTTAGAGATGTTGCGGGCGGTCTTCTGAGCACGGCGCTTTACTACGAAAGTACCGAAGCCACGCAGGTATACATTCTCCTTCTCGTCAGCGAGACTCTCGCGGATGCACTCCATGAATGCCTCTACTGAGATGGCTACATCTTTCTTAGCCAGGCCGGTCTCTTCAGCAATTCTGTTGATGATTTCTGCCTTTGTCATTTCTTATCTGTTTCTTTTCTCTTTATATATTAATAATGTGTAAACTCGAAATGCTTCGATTTCGGACTGCAAAGTTACTAATTTTCAGCCGATTACGAAAATATTTCTCGTTTTTTTTTCAAAAAATCACAAAAATCACCGCTTTTTGGCCGTTTTTTTGTATCTTTGCACCACAAAATGAAGGAAAAATAACATGAAGCAGACAAAAATTGTAGCTAGCATTAGTGACAGAAGATGTGATCAGGATTTCATCCGCAGTCTCTTCGAGGCAGGCATGAATGTAGTGAGAATGAACACGGCACATGCCGATGAGCAGGGTATTAAAAACATTATTAATAATGTGCGTAGCGTGAGCCACCACATTGGTATCCTTATCGATACCAAGGGTCCGGAGGTGCGTACCACCGGATGCCCCGAACCCATCGCCTATAAGACAGGTGATGTGGTGAAGATTTTCGGTCGACCCGAAATGGATACCACGCACGATATCATTAACCTGTCGTATGCCGACTTTGCTGCCGACGTACACGAGGGTTGTCATATCCTGTTCGACGACGGTGCACTCGACATGAAGGTGATCGGTATCAACGGTCCCGCTGTGATCGCTCAGGTGCAGAACGACGGTGTGCTGGGTTCGCATAAGAGTGTGAATGTGCCCGGTGTTCACATCGCACTGCCTACGCTGACCGAGAAGGACCGCAAGAACATTAAACTGGCTATCGACCAGGACATCGACTTTATTGCTCACAGCTTTGTGCGCTCGGCTGCCGACGTGCGTGCCGTGCAGGCTATCCTGGATGCCTACAACAGCGACATCAAGATTATCTCGAAGATCGAGAACCAGGAGGGTGTGGACAATATCGACGAGATTATCGAGGCTTCGTACGGTATCATGATTGCCCGTGGCGACCTGGGTATCGAGGTGCCCATCGAGCGTATTCCTGGTATCCAGCGACAGATTATCCGCAAGTGCGTACGCGCTAAGAAGCCTGTAATTGTTGCTACACAGATGCTGCACACCATGATTAATAACCCACGCCCCACACGCGCCGAGGTTACTGATATTGCTAATGCTATCTACTATCGCACCGACGCACTGATGCTCTCGGGCGAGACTGCCAGCGGAAAATATCCTGTAGAGGCCGTTCGCACCATGGCCGCTATCGCCGAACAGGCCGAGAAGGACAAGATGCGCGAGAACGACATCGAGGTGCCCCTGTCGCCAACTTGCGACATCCGCGAGTTTATGGCGCACTCTGCTATCGAGGCTACAGAAAAGCTGGGTGTGAAGGGTATTATCACCGACGCCAGCTCGGGCGACACTGCCCGTAACCTGGCTGCCTTCCGTGGTCCTAACCCTGTGCTGGCTATCTGCTACAACGATAAACTGCAGCGTCTGCTGAATCTTTCATACGGTGTAATCCCTGTATATCAGAAGGAACATATCGACAACGAGGTGCTGTTCCATGCGGCTGTACGCATGCTGCGCCAGAAGGGTTACGTACAGGATGCTGATAAGATTGCCTACCTGAGCGGAAATGTTGGCGAAGGTGGCGGTACCAAGTTCCTGGAGATTAACACCGTGAAGGAGGTGATGACCAACCAGTATAAGTTCCACCTGCCACACTCAAATAAGTAGACTTTACTTTATAAACTAACATTAATGGATATGGATTTTAAGAAAACGCTCATGACGATGAGTATTGCAGCTGTGATGCTGCCCACTTTTGCCGCTGACGGTCTGCCTAAGGGCGCACCCGATTTCAGCAAGATTAAGGAAACCGATTACCTGCCTGCCATCGAGAAGGCTATCAAGCTGAAGCGACAGGAGATTAACAAGATTGTAAGCAACAAGCAGAAGCCCACCTTCAAGAACACCATCCTGGCGTTGGAGAAGAGCGGACTGGAGCTTGACAAATGGCTGAACGTAGCCGAGGGCCTGGCCAGCGCACATAAGACGCCCGCCATTGCCGAGGCTGAGAAGAAGTCGACACCGCTGCTGACTGAGCTGGAGAACGAGATCTCGTTCAACAAGGCGCTGTTTAAGCGTGTGAAATATGTTTACGACAACGAGTACAAGAACCTGAAGGGCGAGGACAAACGCCTGACCGAGGTGGTATATAAGGATTTTGTACGTTCGGGTGCGCTGCTGGATGATGCCAAGATGGACCGTATGATGCAGATTAATATGCGTATATCTGAGCTGCAGCAGCAGTGGGGCGACATGCTACCCGCTGCTACCAACAACGCTGTGGTTTGGGTGTACAGCAAGGACGAGCTGAAGGGTTTGAGCGATGCTGATATTGCCCAGTGCAAGAAGGATGCCGAGACTCGTGGAGGTAAGGCTCCTTACGCTATCGTGATTGTAAACACCACCCAGCAGGCTATCCTGAGTAGCTTGGAAAACCGCGATCTGCGTCGCCGTGTGTTCGAGGCTTCACGTCATCGTGCCGACGGCTCTGATCAGTACAACACCTTCCCCCTGGTAGTGGAGATTGCCAAGCTGCGCGCTGAGAAGGCCGAGCTGATGGGCTATAAGAACTATGCCTCGTACTCGCTGGAGCGCACGATGGCTAAAAACTCTGACAATGTGTACAACTTCCTGAAGCAGCTGATTGCTGAGTACACACCAAAGGCCCAGGCCGAGACCAAGGCCATCGAGGAGTTTGCCCGCAAGGAGATGGGACCCAACTTCAAACTGCAGCCTTACGACCGTTTCTACTATTCGGCTAAGATGAAGAAGGAGATGCTGAACCTGAGCGACGACGAAGTTAAGCCTTATTTTAATATCGACAGCGTGATTGTGAATGGTGTGTTCTACGCTGCTCATCGTGTTTACGGATTGAATTTCATTCAGCGCAAGGATGTGCCTACTTATCATCCCGATATGAAGGTGTTTGAGGTTCGCGATAAGAACGGTAAGATGCTGGCTTTGTTCTACAGCGATCCTTATCGCCGCCCAACCAAGCGCGGTGGTGCCTGGATGAGCGCTTTTGCCAAGCAGAGCGGATTGCGCCAGCAGTTGCCTATTATATATAATGTAACCAACTATGCCAAGGCACCCGAGGGTCAGCCCACATTGATTACCTGGGACGAGGTAACCACGCTGTTCCATGAGTTCGGTCACGCCCTGCACGGTATGCTCTCTAACTGTTACTACAACACCCTGAGCGGTACCGCTGTGGCTCGCGACTTTGTGGAGATGCCATCGCAGTTCAACGAGAGTTTCGCCTCGATTCCCGAGATCTTCGACCACTACGCCAAGCACGCTGTTACCGGTGAGCCTATGCCTGCCGACCTGAAGGAGAAGATGCTGAAGAGCATTAACTTCCAGACAGCCTACGCCCTGGGCGAGAACCTGGCTGCTACCTGTCTGGATCTGGCTTGGCACCATCTTTCTGTAAACGAGATACCTACAGCCGACGACGCTGCGCAGTTCGAAATCGACGCGCTGAAGAAGATCGGTCTTTACGATACCCAGATTCCACCACGCTACAGCACATCTTACTTCAACCATGTTTGGGGTGGGGGCTATGCTGCCGGCTACTACAGCTATCTGTGGACCGAGGTGCTGGCCTGCAACGTGGCCGATACCTTTGAGAAGCTGGGCGCCTTGAAACCCGAGACCGGTGAGGCCTTCCGTCAGAAGGTGCTGAGTCGCGGTAACACCAAGGACCAGATGGAGATGTTTACCGACTTTACAGGCATGAAGAACCCCGACGCTTCAGGTTTCCTGAAGTATAGAGGTCTATAATACCACAAGTTGGTTAATAATTCCTAAATGATATACCATAAAAGGGGTAATATCAAATAATTGGCGTAATTTTGTAGGTCAAAAAGAAGGATATATTAAGTTGTTTAACATTTAAATGTTTTATTATCAATGATTTATTCAAAAGAAGTGGAGAACATGTGTAGCGTTTGTAAGGGCGCTTACCATGGACCTGCACCTATCCCCGAGGAGGGCAAATGGGTAGCAGTAAAGGAAATCAAGGAAATTTCTGGTTACACCCACGGTATTGGCTGGTGCGCACCTCAGCAGGGTGCCTGCAAGCTGAGCCTGAACGTTAAGGACGGTGTGATCCAGGAGGCTCTTGTTGAGACCATCGGATGTACTGGTATGACTCACTCAGCTGCTATGGCTTCTGAGATTCTGCCTGGTAAGACCATCCTCGAGGCTCTGAACACCGACCTCGTTTGCGATGCTATCAACACCGCTATGCGCGAGCTTTTCCTGCAGATTGTTTACGGACGTACACAGAGTGCTTTCTCTGAGGGCGGTCTGGCTATCGGCGCTGGTCTTGAGGACCTCGGTAAGGGTCTTCGTTCACAGACTGGTACACTTTATGGCACCGTTGCTAAGGGTACACGTTACCTCGAGCTCACTGAGGGTTACATCACAAAGCAGTACCTCGATGCTAACAACGAGGTTTGCGGTTACGAGTATGTACACCTCGGCAAGATGATGGAGGCCATCAAGAACGGTATGGACGCCAACGAGGCTATGAAGAAGTTCACTGGTTCTTACGGTCGTACAACCGAGGAGCAGGGTGCAGTTAAGGCTATTGATCCACGTAAAGAATAATAGGAGGATACGACAATGATTAGAAAAGTACAGTTTGAGAGTCAGGAGCGCCGTATCAACCAGGTTCTTGCTGCTCTGAAGGAGAATGGCATCAACTCTATCGAGGAGGCCAATGAGATTTGTGAAAAGGCTGGTATCGATCCATATCAGATGTGTGAGGACACACAGCTGATCTGCTTCGAGAACGCTAAATGGGCATATGTTTGTGGTGCTGCTATCGCCATCAAGAAGGGTGTTAAGACAGCTGCCGAGGCTGCTGAGGCTATCGGTATCGGTCTGCAGAGCTTCTGTATCCCCGGATCAGTAGCCGACGATCGTAAGGTAGGTATCGGTCACGGTAACCTCGCCGCTCGTCTGCTCCGTGAGGAGACTGAGTGCTTCGCTTTCCTCGCTGGTCACGAGAGCTTCGCTGCTGCTGAGGGTGCTATCAAGATTGCTGAGATGGCTAACAAGGTTCGTAAGAATCCTCTGCGCGTTATCCTGAACGGTCTTGGTAAGGACGCTGCTCAGATCATCAGCCGTATCAACGGTTTCACATACGTACAGACTAAGTTCGATTACTTCACTGGTGATCTGAACGTGGTTAAGGAGGTTCCTTACGGTAACAATCCTAGCCGTCTGAAGGTTAAGTGCTATGGCGCTGACGACGTACGTGAGGGTGTAGCTATCCTGTGGAAGGAGAACGTTGACGTTTCTATCACTGGTAACTCTACAAACCCAACACGTTTCCAGCACCCAGTAGCTGGTACTTACAAGAAGGAGCGCGTACTCGCTGGTAAGCCTTACTTCTCAGTAGCTTCTGGTGGTGGTACTGGTCGTACTCTGCACCCAGATAACATGGCTGCTGGTCCTGCTTCTTACGGTATGACCGACACCATGGGTCGTATGCACTCTGACGCTCAGTTCGCAGGTTCTTCTTCTGTTCCTGCTCACGTTGAGATGATGGGATTCCTGGGTATGGGTAATAACCCAATGGTAGGTGCTACTGTTTCTGTAGCAGTTGCTATCGACCTCGCCCTGAATAAGAAATAAATCATTTCTTGAGATATTAAAATTTAAGCCTCGCCAATTGGCGGGGCTTATTTTTTTTGTTATCAGCAAGAGAGCGGGGGACTTACTGCACCTTGGTCATGTGATAGCCCATACGCTTAAGCTGCACGGCGGCACCCATCAGGTATAGCTGGTGCAAGCAACTCACATAACCGTTAAAGGCCTCTTTAGTGCCGGGCTCCAGGTGCTGGTGCATTAGTGCGTTGTAAACACGCTGGGCGCACTCGCCGGTGAGCTTTTCCAAAGCGGTGTAATCGTCGCCCTGCAGCAGGAGCACTTCCTCACGGATGTATTCGTCCATCGCATCGTAGCCGCGCTTGTCGCGCATGTAAGCATACAGGTCTTCTACTTTCGAGTAGATCTCCCATTCGGTATCCCACATCTTGGCTACAGCCAGACCGATATACATCATCCAACCCAACGAGGCCGAAGGGTAAGCCTGAAACTCGCGAATGCCATCGGGGAGATAAGCCTTGGCTATCTCCTCCCACTTGTCTTCTACATCGGGGCACTCGGGCATGCGCTCATCTACCTCGTTCAAACTCTGCAGAAACTGGTGCAGATCATTACGTAATTGTTCTTCAAATTTTTCCATTTCGGGTGCAAAATTAATTCTTTTCTGGCAAATTACAAAAAAAAATTGTATCTTTGCACCAAATTCTAACACAACAATGAAAATAGTAATTCTTGACGGGTACACAGCTAATCCTGGCGATTTGTCGTGGAACGAGCTGGAGAAGTTGGGCGATGTGACGGTGTATGAGCGTACGGCGCCCCAAGAGACGGTAGTGCGTGCGGCTGAGGCCGACGTGGTGTTAACCAACAAGGTGCTGATGACACGCGAAGTGATCGCACAGTTGCCACAGCTGAAGTATATCGGCGTGCTGGCAACGGGCTACAACGTGGTGGATATCGAGGCGGCACACGAGCGCGGCATTGTGGTAACCAATGTGCCCGCTTACAGCACCGAGAGCGTGGCACAGATGGTGTTCTCGCATCTGCTCACGGTGACTAACCGCACAGAGCATTATGCCCAGCAGAACCGCGAGGGCAAGTGGAGCAGGAGTAAGGACTTCTGCTACTGGGATGCGCCGATTACAGAGCTGGCCGGTAAGACATTCGGTATTGTGGGCTTGGGAAATATCGGTATGCGCGTGGCCCAGATTGCGTTGGCCTTCGGCATGAAGGTAAAGGCCTTCAGCAGTAAAGAGGTGCTGCCCGCCGGTATCGAGAAAGTGGGCTTGGACGAGCTGTTGGCTACCGTCGATGTGCTGTCGCTGCACTGTCCGTTAACCGACAGCACGCGTCACCTTATTAATAAAGAGAGCCTGAAGAAGATGAAGCCATCGGCCATCCTGATTAATACCGGTCGCGGACCGCTGATTGATGACGATGCTGTGGCCGAGGCGCTGGCCTCAGGACGACTGGGTGCCTTCTGTGCCGATGTGATGACGGTTGAACCACCTGCTGCCGATAATAAACTGCAGAAGCAACCCAACGCTTATATCACGCCGCACATTGCTTGGGCAAGCACCGAAGCAAGAGTGCGACTGATACAGATAGCAACCGAAAATGTACGTTGCTTTATAAGCGGAAAACCACAGAACGTGATTTAAATCTCGAAATCGAGGCAGGAGCGCTGAACGGTGTAAGGACGAACTTTACCGTTGGCTACGGCTACATGCTCGGGGTGAACGGCATAGCCCTTCAGCGCTTCTTCGCTTTCGAGCGTGCTGTCGAGCATCACGTCGGCATTTGATGAAGCCAGACGGCCATCGATATGAACCTTAACATCGAGCAGTCCGGGAACCTTACCTACCAATCCCTCAAGGCCAGCTTTGATACCTGCCTTAACGGTCTGCTTCTCCTCTTCACTCAGTTCTGGATTCAATGTCCAAAGAATAATATGCTTTACCATAACCTTTAATATTTAATGTTTGTTAGGTGCAAAAATAGGCAAAATAATCTGTTTGGCAAAGAAATTTGCTGAAAACAAAGCACAATTCAAGGATTTTTAGTAAATTTGCGCCAAATAACAAAAATCAATATGGCAACAGTTGACGATAAGAAAGTGATTTTCTCGATGGTAGGCGTGAGCAAAACTATCCAGCAAAATCAGAAACAAGTACTCAAAAACATCTACCTGAGCTTTTTCTATGGCGCTAAGATCGGTATCATCGGTTTGAATGGTGCTGGTAAATCTACGTTGATGAAGATTATCGCCGGACTGGATCAGCAGTATCAGGGAAATGTGGTGTGGAGTCCAGGCTACAGCGTGGGCTATCTGCCACAGGAACCACCGCTGAACGAGGAGAAAACGGTGAAGGAGAACGTGATGGAAGGCGTGCAGCACGTGTACGACGCGCTGGCTGAGTACGATGAGATAAACGTAAAGTTCGGATTACCAGAATATTACGAGGATGCCGATAAGATGGATAAGCTGATGCAGCGCCAGGCTGAACTGCAGGATATCATCGACGCCACCGATGCCTGGAATATGGACTCGAAGCTGGATCGCGCGATGGCTGCGCTGAACTGTCCTCCAGGTGACTGGAGCGTGAAGAACCTCTCAGGTGGTGAGCGCCGCCGTGTGGCTTTGTGCCGCTTGTTGCTGCAGAAGCCCGATGTGTTGTTGCTCGATGAGCCTACCAACCATCTGGATGCTGAGAGTATCGACTGGTTGGAGCAGCACCTGCAGCAGTACGAGGGTACGGTGATTGCCGTAACGCACGACCGTTACTTCCTGGACGATGTGGCTGAGTGGATTCTGGAACTGGATCGCGGCGAGGGTATCCCCTGGAAGGGTAACTACTCAAGCTGGCTGGAGCAGAAGAGTCAGCGTTTGGCACAGGAAGAGAAATCGGCATCGAAGCGCCGCAAGACTCTGGAGCGCGAGTTGGAGTGGGTACGTATGGCGCCCAAGGCTCGTCACGCTAAGGGTAAGGCCCGTCTGAACTCGTACGAGATGATGCTGAACGAGGAGCAGAAGCAGAAGGAAGAGAAACTGGAAATCTTTATTCCTAATGGACCTCGTTTGGGTAATAAGGTGATCGAGGCTGAGCACGTGGCTAAGTCGTTCCCCGAGAAAACGCTGTTTACTGATCTGAATTTCAACCTGCCACCAAACGGTATCGTAGGTGTGATTGGTCCTAACGGTGCGGGTAAAACCACGTTGTTCCGCCTGATTATGGGCTTGGACAAGCCCGATGCCGGTTCGTTTGCCGTGGGCGAGACCGTTAAGCTGAGCTACGTGGATCAGCAGCACAAGGATATCGACCCCACCAAGTCGGTTTACGAGGTGGTGAGTCAGGGTAACGAGACCATCCGTATGGGCGGTAAGGATGTAAACGTGCGTGCTTATCTGAGCCGCTTTAACTTCAGCGGTGCCGATCAGGAAAAGAAGTGCGGCGTGCTCTCAGGTGGTGAGCGTAATCGTCTGCACTTGGCCATTGCCCTGAAACAGGAAGGTAATGTGCTGTTGCTCGATGAGCCTACCAATGATATCGACGTAAACACCCTTCGTGCACTCGAGGAAGGTCTGGAGGCTTTTGCCGGTTGTGCCGTTATCATCAGTCACGACCGTTGGTTCCTGGATCGTATCTGTACACACATTCTCGCCTTCGAGGGCGAAGGAAATGTGTTCTACTTCGAGGGTAACTACAGTGAGTACGAGAGCAACAAGGCCCAGCGCTTAGGCTTAGAGGAGCCCAAACGCGCCCGTTACCGTAAATTGATGGAAGAATAACTTTTTAATCACATGAATCAGATAGAAGAAAAAGAAGGCATCTTTGATGCCAGAGAACTGGGCATGCCAAAGTATGTTATTTTGGGTGTCCAACATTTGTTTGCGATGTTTGGTGCCACTGTGTTGGTACCTGTGTTAACCGGTCTCTCAGTGTCGTCGACCTTGCTGTTTGCGGGTATCGGCACATTGGTGTTCCATGCTATCAGCAAGTTTAAGGTGCCAGCTTTCCTTGGCTCGTCGTTCGCCTTCCTGGGCGGCTACATGGCGGTGAAGGCACTGGGCGTAGAGCAGGGAATGAGCGAGACGCTGGCTTTGGATTATGCCTGTATCGGCGTGTTCTTTGCCGGTTTGTGCTATTTCGTGATGGCCGGACTCATCAAGTCGTTCGGTATCGAGCGAATCCTGCGTTTCTTCCCGCCTTTGGTAACAGGCCCGATGATTATTGCCATCGGTCTGGTGCTCTCGGGTAGCGCTATCCAGAACTGTACCACCAACTGGACTTTGGCTATCGTGGCTTTGGCTACAGTAATTATTGCCAGCGTGTGTGGTAAGGGTATCATCAAGATTATCCCTATCCTGCTGGGTGTTGTGGTGAGCTATAGCGTTGCCGTTGCGATGGGCGAGGTTGATTTTACTTCGCTGGGCGAGGCCGACTGGATTGGTTTGCCTTTCAGCAAGGAGCAGACCGCGCTGGCTGTATGGGATAATATGGATACCACGTTCCTGATTTCTACCATCATCGCCATCATGCCTATCGCCATCGCTACCATCATGGAGCACATCGGTGATATGTGTGCTATCTCATCTACCGTAGGTAAGGACTTCCTGAAGGAGCCCGGCTTGCATCGTACGCTGATGGGTGACGGACTGGCTACTGCGTTTGCTTCGCTGTTTGGTGCGCCTGCTAACACCACTTACGGCGAGAATACCGGCGTGCTGAACCTTACTAAGGTGTTCGACCCTGCTGTGATTCGTCTGGCTGCTATCTTTGCCATCCTGCTGTCGTTCTGTCCTAAGTTCGCTTGCTTGATTGGCTTGATGCCTGCTGCTACCATCGGAGGTGTTAGCTTGATTCTCTACGGTATGATCTCGGCTGTGGGTGTTCGCAACCTGGTTGAGGATAGCGTAGATTTCAACTCTTCACGAAATGTGTTTGTGGCTGCTTTGATTCTGGTTATCGCTATCGGCGTGAAATACGGTGCCGACGATAACGTAAGCTTCGGTCCTATCCACTTCTCAGGCTTAGCCCTCTCGGCTATCGTAGGCGTAGGTCTTAACGCCATCCTGCCTGGTAAGTTAGGCATGAAGATTAAGAGCGTTCACGGTAAGGAAAAGAAATAAAACCCAAAATCACTTTCCCACGCAGATTTTTGCACATTCTTGCAATCGCTGTGAAGCGAGCAAGGAATGCATCTGATGCGTCTTTAAGTGATGCTTTATATGGGAATAAACTAAACCGTTCTGCGGTTTGACAAACTCTTTGCCGCCCCTCTTTCTTTTTGGGACGGCAAAGAGAATATAATATCTATTGTAGTTTGTTGTAAATCTCGTCCGTCACAGGCTCTAACCACTCGTTCGATGCTCCATCCTGCACATCCTTATGATACGTCAGATGCTGGAACCATGAGTCCTTGGCGGCACCGTGCCAGTGTTTTACTTCTGCAGGGATTGCAATGACGGTGCCGGGAGTCATTTCCACAGGCTCCTTGCCCCATTCCTGATACCAGCCGCGACCAGCAACGCAGATGAGCACTTGTACCTGCTTGTGGTGGATGTGCCAGTTGTTGCGGCAGCGAGGCTCGAAGGTCACGTTCATCACACCACCGCCTACGTTGGCCAGATAGCTGTTGCCGATGAAATACTGCGCGTAGCCAGTATTCGGTTCTCCCTTCGGCCACTTACTGCGCAGGGTATAGCCCTCGCTATCGAGCCACGCACAGAGTTCATCGACAAGCTCCTGCGAATTACCCATGTTCACAGCACCTTTCTTGTGGGCAGCCAACTGAGGTGTCACACCCTCAAGACCGCTTAGGGCTGCAACGGTCACTATCTCGCGGTCGGCATTTGTGAGTTGTTCGCCAGCGAAGATGTCGCCGAAAAGGTGCGACTTCAGATAGTAATCATCCTGCGGACAGAAGTCGTAGTTGAAAGGACGGCCCGATAGCTGCGTCTGGTTCTTCACGCCCAGTTCGTAGGCCTTGCGGGCATCGTCCCACTTGGCAGGTCGCACCCAGGGCTTGCCTTCCTGCCAGTTTGCACTCCGATTCTCCAGTACTTTGTTCAATATGCCCAGCGCATTCAGACTTCGTGGGAACCCTGTATATGCATACAACTGCGAGAATGCTTCCTTCAGTTCGTTGATGGTTACGCCCTTGTTGAGAGCCATACGCACGGTAGGCTCCAAACGATTCATATCACCCTGTGCCATCAGACAGGCACACGCTGCCAATCCCTTTTGACGCTCTGTCAGCGTCTGACTGTTTACTGTTGTCATCATCAGTATTGCAAATAAAAATATTACAATCTTCTTCATAGTCGTTTTTTACTTATTCCTCCTTGCCGTCACCCACACGGGGTCCTCGCTCATGATGGGCTTATTGACTGCCATCACGCCACTGAGGTTGTGTGGCACGTAGGGCTCTTCAAGATAAGCGATGTCTTCAGCGGTCAGGTGCAGGTCGAGCGACTTCACGGCACCCTCGATGTGATGCAGCTTCGTGGCGCCAACGATGGGCGATTCTACCTTCTGTAGCAGCCAGGCCAGCGACACCTGCGTCATCTCCACACCGTAGCGGTCAGCCAACTCCACCACGCGCTCTACGATGCGGTTGTCCTGCTCGGCGGTGGCATCGTACTTGAAGTGCATGAATGCGTCCTTCTCCTGTCGCAGTGATGTCTCGCCGGGGCGCTTCGCCAACTTACCAGAGGCCAGTGCGCTGTAGGGTGTCTGTGCGATGTTGTCCTCACGACACAGTAGCTGCATCTCTCGCTCTTCCTCACGCATAATCAGGTTGTAGTGATTCTGCACGCTGATGAACTTCGCCCAACCGTTCCGTTCGGCCAGCGCATTCATCTTTGCCAACTGGTAGGCATACACGTTGGCAATGCTGATGTAGCGGGCCTTGCCAGCGCGCACTACATCGTTCATGCCTTCAAGGATTTCCTCGGCGGGCGTCTTGTAATCCCAGATGTGGTAGATGTAGAGGTCCACGTAGTCCATGCCCAGATGCTCCAGACTGGAATTGATCGAGTTCATCACATGCTGACGGCCACCGATGCCTGCGGCAATCTCCTCATCCCTGCGAGGCAGGAATTTGGTGGCTACCACCACGTCCTCACGACGAGCCATATCCCTCAGCGCACGACCCACGTACTGCTCCGACGTACCCAACTGGTAGGCAATCGCCGTGTCGAAGAAGTTCACACCCAGATTGAGCGAGCGACGTATAATCTCTCGTGTGGGTTCTTCACCGATAGTCCATGCATGCTGACCGATAGTCGGGTCGCCGAATCCCATACAGCCCAAACAGATGCGCGACACCCGCAGGTCAGAATTTCCAAGTTTTACGTATTCCATAATCGTAGTTTGTTTATCGTTTGAATATACTGTTCATTGTTTCTGGTGTCAGCGGCTGCAGGTCTTGCAGCTTCAGGTGCTTCACCATGTGTAGGGTGCCCTGCTTGTACTTCAGGAAATGGGCTGTCTGGATGTGGTGCTGGTAGGCCTGCTGCGAGGCGTAGATTTCGAGGATACGAATTTGGCAGCTATCTTCCTTTGTTTGTGTTGGGAACAGGCAGATTACGCCTGGTTCTTCGGCAAGGCTCGCTTTCTGAATTTCTGCGGCTGCAGCAAGGTATTCCTTCAAGTATTGCGGATAAATCTCGATTTCAGCCAGGCGATACAACATCGTATCAGTGTGAGGTACGTCAGCGGTTGGCTTATTGGTGGTTTGACCAAAAAGCCAACGGGCATTCTCCGAAAGAATCATCTTTTGGAATGGCGCAAGGTCGGGCTCTTTCGATAGATAGTCCTTCATGCGGGCGAGGCTCTGGGTGAGCACCTGTGTAGCAACGTAAGGATAGTCGGAACCGTAGAACAGATGGTCGGGCGTGGTGATGGTGAGCATCATGCGGATGGTCTCTGGACTGTGTGCGCCTGCGAGGTCGTAGTACAGGGCGCGAAGGTTGGCCTTCCAGTCTATCTCACCCACCATCTTGTTGGCCTGCATCACGGGTGTCAGCGATTTCATGCGAGGCACGGCAAGCGGTAGATAGGCTCCACAATGGGGCACCACCACCTTTACATTCGGAAAACGGGCCAGCACGTTGCGACTAATCATATTCGTTACGGCACGAGTGGTCTCAGATAGGTATTCCTGCATAGCCAGCGGCGTCTGTATCATTACCTCCTTGTTCACTGGTTCAGGGCGATGCGGATGCAGAATCACCACCGCCTTGCGCTCGTTCAATACAGCAAACAGCGTGTCGAGTTCTGGTGCGCCAAGATACTGCCCATTTACGTTTGTTGCCAACTTAATACCATCGGCCTTCAGCACGTCGAGGGCGTATTTCGCTTCTTCGATAGCAGCATTCACATCAGGTAAAGGAAGGGCGGCACAGAACAGAAATCGCCCAGGGTGCTCGCGCTTTATGCGGGCAGCGGTCTCGTTGGTCTTACGAACCACTTCGGCTGATGTCGGCTGTGGTGCCGCTAATGTCAGCACCGATGTTTCAATGCCAGCTTCGTCCATCCACCGCAGATGCTCCGTCACGTCATACTTCGGCAAGGGGAATCCCTCGTCCATCAGTTTGCCCTCGCTCTCCAAAGCTGACACAAACTCAGAGGTAATCAGATGTGAATGTACATCGATTATGCCCTGAGCCTGTACCATTGCCGCAAACAGCAGCGAGATTAGCGTTATCCTCAGTCTCATACCTTTTTGTTTATTATTCGATTTCAATCTTCTTAATCACTTTGGCAGGGACACCACCGACAATCGTGTTTGCCTCGACATCCTTTGTCACGACGGCACCGGCTGCTACCACTGCACCATCGCCGATGGTAACACCTGCAAGTACAGTAGCGTTTGCGCCAATCCATACGTTCTTGCCGATGTGGATGGGCGCATGTGTCATTCCCGCTCGCATGCTTGGTTCAAGCATGTGGTTGAGCGTGGCCAGCACGACATTATGGCCTATGAGTGCGCCTTCATCGATGATGATGCCGCCTTGATCCTGGAACTTGCAGCCCATGTTGATAAAGACGCGCTCGCCAACCACGGTGTTCTTTCCGCAGTCGGTGTGGAACGGTGGAAACATCCCAACACTCTTCGGCACCTCACGTCCCCAAAGTTGCTCCAACAGGTCATGTAATTCTTCGGGCGTGTGATACTTGCCGTTAATCTCTGCCGTAATCTGCAAAGCCTCTTGGGAAAGTTTATGAAACATCATGTGAACCTCAGACCCGCCTTCAACGGGCTTGTCAGAGGCCATGTAATCCCTGAACTCTTGTGTCGTCATTTTATTTCAGATTTGTCTTGAAGAATTCCTCCATCTTGTCGTATGGAATCTTCCCGTTCTTGTCGTCGTAAAGGTCGGTGTGGACAGCATCGGGGATAATCATCAGCTCCTTGTTGCCGATAGTTATGCTTTTGCCGTCTGGATTCTTGCCCGTCATCTTTTCGAAGGCGTACTCAGAGAAGTAGCGGCTGTGGGCCTTCTCGCCGTGAATGAGCAGGACGGGCGACTCAATCTCGTGTGCCCAAGCCAATAGGGGCTGGTTGAGGAACGACTGACAGCCGATGACGTTCCAGCCATCAGTGGAGTTGCCGCTGCGCTCGTGGTAGCCGCGTGGGGTCTTGTAATAATTATAGTAGTCCTTCACGAACTGCGGTGCATCCTCGGGCAGCGGGTCGATGACACCGCCTGCACGCTTGTAAGTACCTGTACGGAAGTCCTCGGTGCGCTGCTGGGCGATGGCCTTGCGCTTCTCCATGCGCTGTGCCTGGGTGTCCTCGCTCTTGAAGTAGCCCTCCACGTTCACCTTGCTCATATCGTACATCGTCGAGGCAACAGTAGCCTTGATTCTTGGATCGATGGCGGCAGCGTTCACGGCCATTCCACCAAAGCCGCAGATGCCGATGATGCCAATCCTTTCTGCATCTACATTTTCCTGATTGCTCAGGAAATCGACGGCAGCGAGGAAGTCCTCGGTGTTGATGTCGGGCGAGGCCATACGGCGAGGCTCGCCACCGCTCTCACCAGTAAACGAGGGGTCGAAGGCGATGGTCAGGAACCCACACTCGGCCATGTGCTGGGCATAGAGGCCGCTTGTTTGCTCTTTCACGGCTCCGAAGGGCCCCGTGACAGCCAGCGCTGCCAACTTGCCTATTGCGCCTTTCGGTGTGTACATGTCGGCAGCCAATTCGATGCCGTAGCGGTTCTTGAACGTGACCTTCTTGTGTTCTACCTTGTCACTCTGTGGGAACACCTTGTCCCACTCCTGTGTCAGATTCAATGTTGTCATATTCTCTTCTTTTTTATTTTGTTCTTGGTTTGTGCAGGCTGTGAGCAATCCGCCCATCAGTACTGCGGCTAAAACTACTTTCATATTATTTTTGACTATTGGCCTTGATGAGATCAGCTAAGCTGACATTCGGATTACGATATCGTGCATTCCTGTTTGCCTCTTCGGGTTCAGGAGGCGTGGGAATGATTGAAATTGCTTTCTTCGGGCAGTTGTGAACACATGCCAGACAATTTTCGCATTCCCCATTGGCAACCGAATGACCATCAATCACTTTCCAGGAGCCATGTGGACAAACCGAAGTACAAACTCCACATCCGATGCAGTCATCCGTGGCAAAGACAATCTTCTCCGATCTTGTCACAGTCGGGCGCTGGCGGTCGCGTCCCGACATGCGGTAATATCCGTCACATATCATCCTGTCCTGCTCTGTAACCTCCTGAATATAGTTTTCGCGATTGTTGATAGAAGCAAGAACTGTGGCAACTCTTTCGGGAATACGCTGAAGCTTGGGGTCGGCCAATTCCCTTTCCATGTCGAAATACGGCAGGTAAGTATCGACCATCTGGATGGTGGAGATATAATTCATCTGAAAACCGTGCTTCTTGGCAAGGTCATCAACGAACTCTGGGAATATCGTGCTATGGGCTCCATAAGTGCCCACTGTAAAGAAATAATCGGCCTTGAAAGATGAACGAGCAATGAAATCCTGGACAATGGCAGGAGGAATGAAACAGTAGACGGGACACACGAATCCTATTTCTTCTGCCTCATAATCAGGATGCTCGTTGTGAATTTCCTGTGAGATGCTCAGCAAGGTCGCTTCATCTCCGCCCAACTGCCTGGCTATATAAAGGCTATTGCCGGTTGCAGAGAAATAGAAGATCAGACGTTTGGTCATCTTCTCATTTTCCTTTGGGGACTCTCCGAACGACGGAAGCGTCGGAACGCAGGCTGCAAGCATTCCAAGGCCCATTACCTTGAGTGCTTTTCTTCGACTGATAGGTTTGTTGACGTTCATAGGAAAACTTTTTTATGGTTCTTGATATAGATGCCATGTGTAGGGTTCTGTACCCGCTGACCATTCACCGAGTAATAGGTTCCATCTTCCGACCCATTGCTCTTCACCTCCTTGATGGCAGCGGAATTATCCAGCGACAAAACTACGCCGATATTACTTTCCCCTGCTTTCAGGAAAGTGCGCAATTCGCTCTCCGAAAGGCCGTCAATCTTGCCCAAGCGGGTGTAGCTCCACGAGTTGGTGCCATAGAAGAGACAGAGGTTACTGCCGTTGTAGAGGATGACATCGCCCGGCTGGGCTGTCGTTTGCTGATCGTTCTCAGGCAGAGAGAAGCCCAATGGGCCCCAAATCTCAAAGCCGCCGCTGCTGTTGAGCGTTATACTGACAGGTGCCTGCTGCAACTTTTCAAACAAAGCATGCGTGGCTGCATTTTCTACGAGAGTCACGCTCTGCGTTTTTCCATCGATGGTGATATACATTTTGTTCGTAGTAGTTTGTCCTTCTGTAAAATTCAATGTCTTGAGCCATTCCTCGATAAGCGAGGCCGTGTTTCTACGGTTCGAGTTGTTGATCCACAATGCATCGCCCATCCATGAAGCCTCTGGCACAAGTCGCTTGGCATCGCTGACCACGCCGCTGATACCACTGCTGGCGCTCGACACAATCATGCTGAAACTCTTGTCTGCCATCTGCGATCCAGCGCCAAACAGGTAGGTCTGCATGATAGCTGCCATCTGGCTCCACCACAGTGGTGTAACAACGATGATGTTCTGATAGTCGCTGAGCGATACCGTGACAGGATCGATGGCCGGATAACTGCTGGCATCGTTGGGATTGGCTTTGATGGCATTCAAGAGAGCCGTACCGATTGCATAGCCATTTTCCTCGTATTTCTGACTTTTGTCAACGGGAGTAATTTCAACTACATCGGCCTCTATCTGATTCGTGAGTTCAGTCACGATGCTGCGACAGTTGTCAGTATAACTATAGTATGCGACAAGTGTCTTGCCATGATTGGCCGATGTCGTCTCAGCCTTCATCTCAATGTCCGAAGAACAGCAGGTGAACAGCAATGCTGTTAAAAACAAAAATATCTGTTTCATATTCTAAAGACTATCTTTCAAAACTTGTACAACCTCGTCACGATTCAGAATGTAGTAGCCACCTTGGCAAATCGGGCATGCATCGGCCATTCCCTCAATCTGTTCGGGTTTGGCACCGCAGTCGGTGATGTTCATCGCCAGTCCCAGTTCGCGCATCCACTGTTCCATCGTCTCAAGACCTTCCATTGCAATCTGCTTGTCGGTCTTGGCCTCAGCAGAAACGCCCCATACATTCATAGCCAGACGCTTGAACTTCTGTACAGCATCGGGTGACTTGCTGATGAGCAGACGGTAGTAAGCACCACTGACAGCAGCGAGTGTGTGACCATGAGTGGCATCGGTAAAGGCAGCCACAGCCTGACCAAGCATGTGAACCATCCAGTCGGTAGCCTTACCTCGGTCGATGAGCGTATTGAGTGCCCAGGTTGCTGTCCACATGATGTTAGAACGAGCCTCGTAGTCCTCAGGATTAACGTTAGCCTTGCGTGAGCTGACGATGAGTGAGCGCATCAGACCTTCTGCGATATAGTCGCTGGTGTTGTCGTCGGTGCCAGAGAGATACTGCTCCAAGATGTGGCTCATGATGTCGTAGATACCAGCCACCATCTGATACTTGGGAACGGTAAAGGTGAAACGGGGATTGAGGATGGCGAAGTCAGGGTTGCGGAAGTTATAGAACAACTTGCGGTTCTCCGAGTGGCTGGAGATGACCGAACAACTGTCCATCTCGGAACCTGTGCCAGCCATTGTGAGCACACAGCCCACGGGAATCCAGCGGCAGGTCATAGGCTGCCAGTTCTTGAAGTAATACTCCCAGGGATCACCGTCGTAGCAAGCGCTTCCGGCTACGGCCTTACAGTAGTCAATGGTAGAACCACCGCCCACACCGAGGATGAAATCGACATTCTCCTTGCGAGCCATATGGGCACCCTCCAGAACCTTTTCTATTGTCGGGTTCGGCATCACACCAGCTATCTCTACCACTTCGCAGCCAGCCTTCTTTAGCTCTGCCATCACCTGGTCGTAGATGCCGTTGTGCTTAATGCTACCACCGCCATAGCAGAGCATCACCTTCTTGCCATATTTTTTCAGTTCTTCACTCAGTTTGCTCAAAGAATCCTCACCGAAGTGCAACTTTGTGGGGTTGTGGAATGTGAAATTGCCTAACATAATTTTATAGTTTTAAAGTTTTTTGTAATCGAATCTTATTTCGACTGCAAAATTACGCACATTATTTTATATAGGTATTACACAAATTGGCTGATTATATACCAATTTCGCAGAAAGTGCTAAAAAACCATTAAATTTCTACCATTATTAGACTATTTTGCGTATATTTGCCACCGATATGAGGAATATTTTGAAGTTAGACAGCCCCAACGACTATGCTCGTTTTGTGGATGCACCGGTGTTGCACCCATTAATCAGCATTATCCATTACGACGAACTGGCACCCTTCCGTCATAGCCTGAACAACTATGGCGTGTATGGACTGTTTATCCAGCGACAGTTCCCCAATACGCTCTCTTACGGTATGAAGACGCTGCAGGTAAGCGATGCCTCCATCATAGCTGTAGAACCAGGACAGATAGGCGGATTGGAGGACAATGGTGAGCGCATTTCCTTGTGTGGTTGGGTTCTGCTATGGTCGCCCGAGCTGTTGCATGGCAGCGTGTTGGAACGCCAGATAGACCGCTATCAGTTCTTCTCCTATTTCTTTGATGGTTCGTTGCGCATGGAGCCCGATGAGTGGCTCTGCATCACGCAGCTGGTGGCACAGATGCGACAAGAGTTGCAGACACATGAGGATTCCCCTTCACTCCGAAGTGTGCTGCAGGCTTACCTGCACCTGATACTGGAATACTGCAATCGTATCTATCTGCGTCAGCTGTCGGAAGAGAATAGGGGAGAGACCGACCTGTTGAAGCGCTTCCAGAACTTGCTGCAAACCTATTTCCGTGAGAACCGCCAACTGTCACAAGGCTTGCCTACCGTAGCCTGGTGTGCCTCCCAACTGGCCTATTCTCCCCGTTACTTTGGTGACATCGTCCACAAGGTCACAGGCGGCACAGCTATCGGATATATACATAATTATATTATTAATCGGGCTAAGAGTCTTCTGATGCAAGGGCATAACATTAGCGAGACCTCACGCCTGTTGGGGTTCGATTTTCCCCATCATTTCACCCGTTTGTTCAAGCGTATTACAGGTCTTACACCCAGCGAGTTTGTGAGAAAGTAAATCAATTATCAGAAAAAGAATATAGATATATGGCAAAACGAGAGTATATACAGGCCAACAAGGATTGGTTGGAGGCGAAAGCCAAAGAGAATGGTGTGAAGTGGATCCACGCTTATTTTTGAAATAGAATTATTAGGTATATCATGAATGAGTTCAGAGAAATGAGGCGCAAGCGTCAGATGCTTGCCGAAGAGGAGAGCATCGCTATTTTGCAGAAAGCCACATCAGGTACGATGGCATTACTTGGCGATAATGATTATCCGTATGCTGTTCCCATCAGCTATGTGTATCAAGAGGGCCGACTTTATTTCCATAGCGCTATGGAGGGGCATAAAGTCGATGCCATCCGTAAATGCTCTAAGGCATCTTTCTGTGTCATTGATCAAGATGACGTAAAGCCTGAGAAATATACCACATTCTTTCGTAGCGTGATTGCATTCGGTAGAGTCCATATTGTGGAAAACGATTCCGAAAGATTTGAGATAGCCCGTTTGTTGGGCAATCGCTACAATCCTAATCATGACGAAGACCTTCAGAAAGAGATTGAAAGCGGATTATCCCATATGTTGGTCATCCGCTTCGATATCGAACATCTGACGGGTAAGGAAGCTATCGAACTGATGAAATCAAGGCATAACAGAAACAGCACTTGATGACTGGTATATCTTTGTGTATATATTGTAATAAAAAATGATGGCTAGACTAACAAAAAAGCTTTAGGCGAAATAACTAGGTGAATTAATTCATTTTGTCTATTGAATTAATTCGATTTGTCTATTGAGTTAATTCATGAAGTTAATCGAGTTAACTCATGGTTTTGGGGGAGTTTTTTCTATATCAATATTGAGTTCAGTACGTTTGTCAAGAAATGTGTATTGAATAGAGTGCCTGTAGCCTGTCGCTTACAATAATACTGTCCTGTTGTAGTTTCATTCTTGCTGCAATGTCGATGTTAGGCCTCGCTTTTCAGTAAGCTAAATTGTAATTTACTTGATTGAATACCCAGCGGCTTGTAGCAAGCCGATAGCGCGTTCAAAGTTCTCTGATTTATCAATGATTTTGAGTGTCATATTGTTAAATTCCGATTTATCGTTCTTCTGTGAATTTGTAAACTGTCCATGTGGGTAGAATGACCAATAGTAATAAGGCTATCCTTAAATTTCATTTTACAACTTCGGCGTTAATCTGATTCTGATAAATACTTTGACCGAATAGCCTTTGGGAGTTTCGATACAATGAGTTGATAGGATTCTCTTATCAACCCCTCTACTAATGCTTTGTCCATTTCTTCGTAATAAATGTCGCTCCAGTGTGTCTTGTTCCAATGATAGGCAGGTGTTACAGCAGAGAATTGTTCTCTAAGTTCGATATTCCTGTCTGGAGATAACTTCAAGGCGATTCTTGATTCTCCGTCCTTCATATCATATCTGCCACCACCTAACCATAGGCAGACAAATATCTTTCCTTCCAAGCGAAAGTTTAGGATGTCTTCACCAAACGCTTGGTCTTCGGTCACTCCTGGAAGTGATAATGTGTACTCTCTAACCTCTTCAATATTCATACCCAATCAAAGTTGACTTCTTCGGCACCAATCTCAAAGTGATATTTGGCAATGCCTAAATCAATCTTACTATAACCAATTATCGAAAATCCCTTCTTGGCTCTTATTTGATGTCGATCATTCTTTACTCCGATGTACTCAAACCAATATAAGGATGGTAGTCAGCATCCATAGCATGATTTGTTTCATATAATTAGGTCTTTATGGGTGCAAAGCTACTAATTTTTTGGGAAAATAAGCATCAATGGCCAAGACTTTTTGTTCTTTCGACGATGTTTGTGGTTAAATATCGCAAAAAGGTTCATAATAAAGCTATTTTTGTCTTATATTTGACAATTGACGATGGATATTTTGTCTTTATCCTTGCAAAGTTTCTTTAATAGTAGAGTAGGCTCCTTTATTGAAATCTTCATTTATGCCTTTTCCGACGAAAGCGAGTCACATTTACTTTTCAATACAAAAGTTACTCAACTGATAGATTTATACTCGCCGGGAGTCATGCCGGTGAGGCGACGGAAGTATTTTGAGAAGAATGAGGGATTGGCAAAATGCATCTCATCGGCAATCTGCGCAGCCGGCTTGTCCGTGTGGCGCAGTTCTATTTTGATGCGTGTGATGAGGGCACGGTCTATCCAGTCTTTGGCGGTGGTGCCGCTGGTTTGTCGGATGACGGTGCTCAGGTAGCGCTCAGTTAGGCACATGCGGTCGGCATAGTAGCCTATTTGGTGATGCTCGGCACAATGCTGGGTGACCAGTTGGAGGAAGCGGTCGAAGATGGACTGCTCGCGTGAACGACTGCTGGCCAGCTGGTCAGTCTGCCGATGGAACAGCTGGTCGTAGTGATGCATCTGGGCAGCTACGAGGGCTGTGACGGTGGGACGATGATAGTCGCTGGTAGCATGAACTATTTGCCAGATGGCGTCAATAATATGTATAGCTGTAGTGATATCTGCTTCACCGGCAGGTATCTGGAAGTCGCGCACCTGCCCGTTGAAGGCCGACGGCATCTGTCCCTGTGCAAAGGGCATGGGGAAGTTAGAAAAAAGTCCCATTCCGAAGATGCGGAGGTCAGGCGACAGACGCTTGGGATGGATGATGGTTCCAGGACCGATATAGACGAGTGTGCCGCTCGTAAGGTGGCGGTCTTGCAGGTTGATGGTAATTTCAGCCTCGCCGCTCATGATGATGCCCAAACGGTGATCATTGATGGTAAAAGGTGGCTTTTGGCGCATCAGCAGACTGAACACCGTGCTGTCGCCGCGAACCATTGCCAGTTCGCTATTCATGAATATATGCTCGCGCATTTGCGAGAGGTGTGGTGTGAGAATGTCGCGCATTCGTGTGGCATCCATCAGTTGCGGTTGTCTGTTCATAATACGTCCTTTTTTGTTGGCAAAGATAATCATTTTCCGCGAAACAATGCTCTGTTTATGTATAAATCGAACAAAAAGAACATTTCCCCATTCTTACAGATAACACCACGATGAAAAAAACATCGTACTTTTGCATCCGGAATTCAATGACAAAAGATGATATGAAGAAATTGTTTTTAGCTTTGACGATGTTGCCCATGCTGGTACAGGGGCAGACGCTGGAAGAGTGTCAGCAGGCAGCAGAAAAGAATTATCCGTTGATACAGCAGTATGGACTTGTCGAAAAGACCACCCAGCTGACGGTAGCCAATATCCAGAAGGGATGGCTACCGCAAGTGTCGGCAACCGCACAAGCCACGTATCAGAGTGATGTGACGGCTTGGCCTGACGAGATGAAGACGATGATGGGCGGTATGGGCATTGACATGAAGGGACTGACGAAGGACCAGTATCGCGTGGGTATCGATGTGCAGCAGACCATCTATGACGGAGGCGTCATCAGCAGTCAGAAACGCATAGCCCGTGAACAGGGCAAGGTACAAACAGCGCAGAACGAAGTAAATATATATCATGTTCGCAAGCGTGTGAATGAGATGTATTTCGGATTGTTGCTGATTGATGAGCAGATTAAGCTAAACAACGATTTGCAGGCAATGTTAGCAGGCAACGAAAACAAATTGGAGTCGATGACCAAACGAGGTACAGCAGCCGAAAGCGACCTACAAAGTGTGAAAGCAGAGCGACTCAACGCAGTACAGAAAGCCACCGAACTGGCATCGCAGAAACAGATGTTGCAGCGCATGCTGAGTACATTCTGCGGCATAGAGGTGACGGAGGTGCTGAAACCGCAAATGAGGGCTGACAACGGAGGGCTCATGGCTGAAAACCGTCGTCCGGAACTGAAGGCGCTGGACGCACAGATCAGCGTGCTGAATGCTCAGGAAAAAGCACTCAACGCCGCGCTGAGGCCGAAGGTGGGTGTGTTTGCTCAGGGATTCTATGGTTATCCAGGTCTGAATATGTTTGAGGACATGATGCGCCACAAATGGAGCTTGAACGGCATCATCGGTGCACGGGTTACATGGAACATCGGTGCCCTCTATACTCGCAAGAACGACAAGGCAAAACTGCAGTTGCAGCGTGATATGACAGAAAACAACCGGGAGGTATTCCTCTTCAATAACAACCTGGAACAGATTCAGCAGCACGAGAACATTGCACGCTATCAGAAGCTGATGGCTCAAGACGGAGAGATTATATCGCTGCGACAGGCTGTGAGAAAAGCGGCAGAATCGAAGCTGGCACACGGCATCATCGATGCGAACGACCTGGTGCGCGAAATTAATCAGGAGCATGCTGCCTGTGTGCAACAGTCAGTACACGAGATTGAAATGCTGAAAGAGATATACGACAACAAATACACGACAAATAATTAAGGTTATGCAAAAGATATATGTATTGGCAGGTGTGGCGCTGATAATAACAGCCTGCGGAAGCAACGAGAAAGAATACGATGCAACGGGCACGTTCGAGGCTACCGAGACGACCGTGTTTGCCGAACAGAGTGGGGCATTGCTGTCGTTTGACGTGAACGAGGGCGACAAGATGGAGGCAGCCCGAGAGGTGGGACTTATTGACACCACGCAGACGTGGCTGAAGATTCAGCAGATGGACGCTACCAAAGCGGTGTATCAGAGTCAGAAGCCTGATATGGAACGCCAGATAGCTGCCACACGCCAGCAGTTGGTTAAGGCCCAGCAGGACGAGCAGCGCTACCGCGAACTGGTGGCCGACGGGGCTGCCCCCTCGAAGATGCTCGACGATGCCACGAACCAGGTGAAGGTGCTGCAAAAACAGTTGGATGCGCAGATATCATCGCTCAACACTCAACTTTCAACTCTCAACTCTCAACTTTCGACTGCTGAGGTTCAGAAAGCACAGTTGCAGGATATGCTCCGCAAGTGTCACATCATGACTCCCACCAAGGGAACCATTCTCGAGAAATATGTGGAGCGTGGCGAGTTTGTAAGTGTGGGCAAGCCGTTGTTCAAGATAGCTGATACCGAGTCGATGCACCTGCGTGCCTACGTCACTTCAGCCCAGCTGCAGCACATCAAGATAGGTCAGCAGGTGAAGGTGTTTGCCGACTATGGCGACAACCAGCGCAAGGAGTATGCAGGTACGATCAGCTGGATATCGTCGCGCTCGGAGTTTACCCCCAAGACCATCCTCACCGACGATGAGCGTGCCGATCTGGTGTATGCCGTCAAGGTGGCTATCAAAAATGATGGATTTGTGAAGATTGGTATGTACGGCGAGGTGAAATTCTAATTGACAATTGATAATTGACAATTATGAATGCCATTGAAGTAAAGAATATCAGTAAGTCGTACGGACGGGTGCAGGCACTTTGCGATGTGTCGTTTGCTGTCGGCAAGGGTGAGGTCTTTGGACTGATTGGCCCTGATGGTGCCGGAAAGACATCGATGTTTCGCATCCTCTGTTCGCTGTTGCTGCCCGATGCAGGCACGGCGGTGGTAGATGGCTACGACGTGGTGAAGCAGATGCGCGAGGTGCGTAGCAGGGTGGGGTATATGCCGGGCAAGTTCTCGCTCTACCAAGACCTCACCATCGAGGAGAACCTGAACTTCTTTGCCACGCTTTTCGGAACTACCGTTGCTGAAGGCTACGATAGTATCAAAGCCATCTACTCGCAGATAGAACGCTTCAAAGACCGCAAGGCGGGCGCCCTCTCGGGTGGTATGAAGCAGAAACTGGCACTCTCGTGTGCATTGGTACACCAACCCAGTGTGCTCTTCCTCGACGAGCCCACCACGGGTGTTGACCCCGTGAGCCGTAAGGAGCTGTGGGAGATGCTGCTGATGCTGAAGGAAAGTGGTATCACCATTGTGGCTTCAACGCCTTATCTCGATGAGGTACGCTGTTGTGAGCGCGTCGCTTTTCTGGACCAAGGAAAGGTGCGCGGTATTGGCACTCCCGATGATATCCTCACCCAGTTTGCCAGCATCTTTAACCCGCCAGGCATAGATAAAAGTGAAGGGCTAAAAGTGAAAAGTGAAGAGTCGGAGAATGTCATTGAAGTAGAACATCTGGTAAAAGCCTTTGGCTCATTCCATGCCGTTGACGACATCTCGTTCAGCGTTAAGCGAGGCGAGATATTCGGATTCCTGGGAGCCAACGGTGCTGGCAAGACGACGGCGATGCACATGCTGACAGGACTGAACCAACCCACCAGTGGAACGGGTAGGGTGGTAGGTTTCGACATCCGCACGGAGTATGAGCAGATTAAGCGCCACATAGGCTATATGTCGCAGCGGTTCTCGCTCTATGAAGACCTCACCGTAGCCGAGAATATCCGTCTCTTTGCAGGCATCTACGGCATGAAGGACGATGAGATTCGCCGCAAGACCGATGAACTCATGGAACGCCTGCAGTTCACGGAGCACAAGAACGACCTCGTTGGCTCGCTGCCATTGGGTTGGAAGCAGAAGCTGGCCTTCTCCGTCTCTATCTTCCACGAGCCGGGCGTGGTGTTCCTCGATGAACCCACGGGTGGTGTCGATCCCGCCACACGCCGCCAGTTCTGGGAACTCATCTACGACGCTGCCCGTCGCGGCATCACCGTCTTTGTGACTACCCACTATATGGACGAGGCAGAATATTGCGACCGCATCTCTATCATGGTGGACGGCAAAATAAGCGCACTCGGCACACCTGATGAACTGAAACAGCGTTTCCACCAACCCGATATGGACCATGTGTTTACCTATCTGGCCCGTCAGGCCACCCGTAGTGACAGTTGAGCGTTTAGAGTTTAGTGTTTAGAGAAATGAAACAGTTTATAGCATTTGTAATCAAGGAAGCCAAGCATATTCTGCGTGACAAGCGTACGATGCTCATCCTCTTTGGTATGCCCGTGGTAATGATGCTGCTCTTCGGCTTTGCCATCACCACCGATGTGAAGAATGTGCGCACGGTGTTGGTTACCTCTGAGATGTCGCCCCGTACGCAGCAGGCCGTAGAACGACTGGCACAATCGGAATACTTCATTATCACTCAGACGGTGAACACCCCACAGGAGGCCGAACGGCTCATCCGCAGTCAGAAGGCTGATATGTGCCTCACCCCCAGCCCCTCTCCAAAGGGCGAGGGGAGTAGTAACCTTCAGTGGCAAATCATGGTTGACGGTAGCGACCCCAATATGGCTCAGCAATGGACCACATACGCCCAAAGCATACTGTCTCAGCCAGTTGACGGCAAACACTATTCACTCCCCTCGCCCTTTGGAGAGGGGCTGGGGGTGAGGCTCCTTTACAATCCGCAGATGAAGTCGGCCTACAACTTCGTGCCTGCCATCATGGGTATGCTGCTGATGCTCATCTGTGCCATGATGACCTCGATATCGATTGTCCGCGAGAAAGAGAAAGGAACGATGGAGGTACTGCTCGTATCGCCTGTGCGCCCCTTGATGGTAATCATCGCTAAGGTGGTGCCCTATCTGGTGCTGGCCTTCGCCATCCTCATCACCATCCTCCTGATGGCGCGTTTCGTGCTGGGAGTGCCCCTTGCTGGTTCGCTGTTCTGGATTCTGGCTGTGAGCACCCTCTATATTCTGCTGGCGCTCTCGTTAGGACTGCTCATCTCCAACGTGGCACAGACGCAACTCGTGGCACTGTTGCTGTCGGCTATGGTGCTGCTGATGCCTGTGGTGATGCTGTCGGGCATGCTGTTTCCAGTAGAGTCGATGCCGCAAGTGCTGCAATGGCTGGCTGCTGTGGTTCCGCCACGCTACTATATCGAGGCCATGCGCAAGCTGATGATTATGGGTGTGGGCATTGGCGAAGTGGCTCGCGAGGTGGCTGTGCTGGCTGGTATGACGGTGGTGTTGCTGGCTATTGCCCTGAAGAAGTTTAACGTAAGATTGAAGTGATAATACCTCTTAATTCTTAATTATGATTAAGTATCTCATACAGAAAGAGTTCCTGCAGATACGCCGCAATGCGTTTCTTCCCAAGCTCATCATCATGTTCCCCATCGTCATCATGTGCGTCATGCCGTGGGTGATGCAGATGGAAGTGAAGAACATCGTGGTAGATGTGGTTGACATAGACCACACCGTGGAGTCGCAGCGGTTGGTACAGCAGATTGCTGCCTCTAATTATTTCATCTTCGGTGGACAGAAGGCCACCTACGCTGATGCGATGAAGGACATTGAGAAGGGTAGGGCCGATGTCATCCTCGAGATTCGCGGTGGCAAGTATCTCATTGCAGCCAATGCCGTCAACGGCACCAAAGGCTCAATGGGTAGCGCCTATCTGAGTCAGATAGTCACCTCAAACGTCACACATCACACATCAAACATCACGCCTCTCACCTTATACAACAAAGGTCAGAACTACAAACTCTACATGATTCCCGCCCTCTTTGCCATTGTGATGATGCTGATGACGGGCTTTCTGCCCACACTCAACATCGTTGGCGAGAAAGAGGCAGGCACCATCGAACAGATTAACGTTACGCCCGTTTCCAAGTGGTCGTTCATCCTCGCCAAACTTATCCCTTACTGGCTCATTGCGCTGTTTGTCATCACCGTGTGCTTGTTGTTGGCGTGGTTCGTTTATGGCATCACACCTGTTGGTCCCGTGTGGCTCATCTACGTGCTTGCTATGCTGCTGGCGCTATTCTTCTCTTCTTTCGGACTCATCGTGTCCAACTACTCCGACACCATGCAGCAGGCCATGTTCGTGATGTGGTTCTTTGTGGTGAGCATCATGTTGCTGTCGGGACTTTTCACCCCTACGCGATCCATGCCCCAGTGGGCGTATCTTACCACCTATATCAACCCCATGCACTACTTCATTGATGCCATCCGCACCGTCTTCATCCGTGGTGGTGGGCTGCACGAAACTGTCCATCAGGTCTTAGCCCTTGCTGGCATTGGTACGCTGATGGGTTGTTGGGCCGTACAGAGCTATAAAAAGAATAGTTAATCTATTTTCCCACGCAGGAAATGTAAGTTACTGAAAATCAGTTAGTTACAACGAAAAGGTAGAAATAGGATAAACCCTTTCTAAAAATTTGTTTTTGAGAGACTTACGAATGCCTCATAGTGACGGGCAGTGGTGGTTTTTGTCTGCTTTGTCCGTAGTTTTTACGGATTCTAGCCTGATGTCAGGAAATTTCAGTTTTAAACAAGTTTAACCATCCGTTTTCCCGTTTTGACTCGAATCGATCTCTTACCATCGATCTTGTCGGTTGCAAAGGTACGACTTTTATTTCAAAGAGCCGCATCTTTGCAACTGTTTTTTCGGTCAAAAGAAAAAATCGCCTCAGGTTGTGCCTCTGGGTTTAGGTTTAAGTTTAGGGAGGCTTATATACATATAAGAGGTAAACTAAACCCACCATGTGATTCAGGTACGTTTGATTGAGGTTATGAAGGCATGTATATATACATGGTTAAACCTAAACCTTAAACCTGATTTTTTTTCTTGACCGAAATCCTGTCTTACGACGTTGATTGTTAAAAGTGGACTTCAGATTCGCATATTTACCCGAAAAAGTTTGTTTGATTGGAAAATAATGCTTAATTTTGCAGCGTTAAATATTAAAAAAGTGAAGATAAATAATAAAACCAATATATAAATATCAGTTTATTGAATAATAAATACATCAATTATGGCAGACTTTTATGAATATTCTACGCCAGAACTGGTTCGATTGCTTGGTTCACGGTTCAAGGAATACAGGATGCGCTGCAACCTCACCCAGAAGGAGGTGGCAGAGCAGTCAGGCATCGGTTTGACCACCATCCACAAGTTTGAGAATGGTACGGCAAACAGTTTGTCGCTGTCCACCTTCATCTTGCTTCTCAGGGTGGTTGGTCAGGTGAATGCTTTGGACGATGTGCTGCCAGAGCTGCCTGAGTCGCCTTACCTTGTTCGCAAGGAAGAGAAGAAGGCACAGAGAATACGTCACACGAATAAGAAGTAGGCTGTTATGACAAGTTCATTGAAAGTTATCCTTTGGGGAGAAGAGATAGGCAGATTGGCATGGGATGAGCGCAGGAGGCTGGCTTATTTCATGTATAACCCTGAGTGGATCAAGCGAGGTCTGAATATTTCTCCCTTGGTTGCACCCATCGATGGAGCACGTAGTCTTACACCAGTTTGGGGTGAAGATGCCAGGATCTACCAGAAACTACCTGCATTTGTTGCCGACTCTTTGCCTGATGCCTGGGGCAATCAGCTCTTCGACCTGTGGCGACAGCAGAACCATCTGGCTAATGCCGACATCACACCTTTGGACAAACTCTCGTTCATTGGCAAACGTGGCATGGGAGCCTTGGAGTTCCAGCCAGAATACGCCCGTGAGCAAAAGGCTCAGAAGATTGACATGAAATCGTTGGCTGACTTGGCAGAACGTATCTACACAGAGAGGGAACAGGCTCGTATCATGCCTGATGAAAATATCACCATGCAGTCATTGTTGACTGTCGGCACATCTGCAGGTGGCCGTCAGCCGAAGGCCATCATTGCCATCAACCGAAAGACGGGTGAGATTCGTAGTGGTCAGATATCCGGCTTGAAGAACTATGACTACTGTCTGCTGAAGTTCGGCAATACGCAGTACAGTTCGGCTGAACTGGAGATGGCCTACTATGAACTGGCTACGATGGCAGGAATCCGTATGATGCCGTCTGAACTATATACCGTTGACGGCAATAATCATTTCATCACCAAGCGTTTTGATCGTGACGGTGAGAGGAAGATTTATACCCAAACGTTAGCTGCCATCAGTCCAGATGCTGACAGCTATGAGCAACTGATAGCCGTCTGTCGCAAGCTGCATCTACCAGAATCCGACTGCCAGGAGGTTTTCCGTAGAATGGTCTTCAATATTCTGGCCAACAACACCGATGACCACAATAAGAACTTCTCGTTCATCATGGATGAGGATGGCAGTTGGCGACTGTCACCAGCCTATGATATCACCTATATTATAGATAATGGTGGTTTCCTGCCTAACGAAGACCATTGCTTGTATATCAGGGCCAAGCTTCGTGGCATTACCCGTGAGGATGCCATCCAGTTTGCCCGCGACAATGGCATTCGCCGACCTGATGCCATCATCCGTGAAGTGGTTGCATCATTGAAACAGTTCAGGTCCATTGCTACGAAATACGGTGTGTCTGAACAATGGACGGGTAGGGTAGAGGCAACAATTATCAGCCACCTGAAGGAATGGGGTGAATGGCAGGAAGATGTGGCAATGCCAGAACAGACTATCAACGGCCATTTGGTTTCCAGTATCCGTATAGAGCAAGCCTATAAAGGCAACTTCCACTTGCTCGCTGAAATCGATGGCAAGGAACGGAAGTACGTCATCGGCAAGAACAAGGAAGAGTTCTCGCTGATTGAGAAGACAGGGGTAGCCAACCTTACTCCAGAACAGTTGCTGGCTATGGCTGAGAAATACTTTTTCTCTTGACGGAATAACGATGAGTAGCCTTGTCATAGCCATATTCTTGTTGAGCATTGGAGCCAGCTTTGTGCAGCGCACAACTGGCTTCGGCTTTGGCATCTTCATCATGACGATGCTGCCGTTCTTCCTGCCAACATACGGTGAGGCCACAACACTCTCAGGACTTCTTGCAATCACGACTTCAGCTGTCATCGTTTGGAGATTGAAGGCCTATGTCACATGGAAACGGCTTTGGCCGATACTGCAGACGTTTATTGTTGTCTCGACAATAGCCATCTTTGCCTTGACCCGCATCGAAGACCACATCTTGAAGCGGATTCTGGGTGTGGCGTTGATAGTCATCAGCGTCTATTTCGCGCTGTTCAGCCAAAAGATCAAGCTATCCACAACCAAACGAGTGCAGGTAGGAGCAGGAACGTTGAGCGGTCTGATGGGAGGCTTCTTTGGCATGCAAGGCCCGCCAGCCGTGCTCTACTTCATCCAATCAGAACCCACTAAGGAGCATTATATGGCAATGGCTCAGACCTACTTCCTGATTGGCAATATAATGATGACCTTCGTTCGTGCCTACAACGGTTTCTTCACCACGACCGTCCTGACTGATTATTGTTTTGGACTTGGTGGAGTCATCATCGGCACACCCCTTGGAGCTTATGTCTTTAAGTGCATTCCCAACCGAATCTTTCGTTATATTGTCTATGCTTATATCGCAGTGAGCGGCGTGATTATTCTAATGACAAATTGAAATGGCAATACAGGTAACATACAGGAGAACCAGGAGGCTGTCAATGCGCATCGTGAAGAATGGCGATGTGCATGTATCAGCACTCATTGGTATGCCAAAGAAAGAGGTAGAACGGTTCATTGAGGAACACCGCGACTGGATAACGGAGGCACGGAAGAAAACTTACGAAAGCCAAAAGCGTAGGGCAAACTTCTATAATAAGCTGCCGCTAAAGACAAGAGAACAGGCTGATGATGCCCAACGGCGACTTAAAGCCCTGATAGAGCCGATGGTGGAACGCCATTCAAAGGAGATGGGTGTGAAACCTTCGGTTGTATATTACAAGGCGATGATTTCACGTTGGGGTGTCTGCAAAGTTAATGATAAGTCCATCTGCTTCTCGGCCTATCTGCTGCTGTTGCCGGAATGGTGTGTCGAGCATGTGGTGGTTCATGAACTGTGCCATCTGTTGGAACCCAGTCACAATGCCCGTTTCCATGCGCTGATGGACAAATACTTCCCTCGTTGGAAGGAAGCCCGTAAGGCGACACGTCAAATCTGTAAAATGGAAGAGGATGAAGATGATTGAAAGAAAAACGTCCGTGCCATTCTTTCGTGACACGGACGTTTTTGCTGTTACAATCCTTTTACCCAAGTCTCTAATTCCTTTTTGCTTGTCCTGTTCAGGAGTTTGCCTTCCTTCCAGTTTACATCTGGGTAGGCAGCTTTCAGGTCTTCGCAGGCCTTCTTGATGCTGCTGCCGCCATAGGTGGCGAAGGGAATGACGGTCGGCATCCGTGTAGGGTCTCCTTGGGTTCTATTTCACTTTCCGCCCGTAATCGGCCAGACGCACTTGGTAGGTCGCAAGAGCGGAGGTTAGTCGGTTTTGGGATTGCAATAGTTGGTTTTCGGCATCGAGGAGGTCGTTGATAGTCGTGGTGCCGTTACGGTAGTAGGACTGGTTCTGGCGCAGGTTCTCCTGGGCAGAGATGACGTTGCGGCGGGCGACATCGATTTGCCGGTAGGACTCCACGAGGGAGTTCCATGCATGCTCAATGTCTAAGCGCAAGTTCTGACGAGTGTCTTGCAGTGCGAGTTCAGCCTGCTGGCGGTTATAACGTGCCTTGCGGATGGCATGACTGCCTCCCCACCATGCGGAGATGGGGACGCTGAGGGTGGCGTAGAGAATGCCGTGTGTCTCATTCTTCTCCATCAGGTTAGCATAGATACCATTCACACCGACACCAAGCGTAGGCAGCAGTTTTCCACGTTCCATACGTAATTGAAGTCGGCTTGCATCGACGGCGCGTTCTTGCAGCAGATACTCACTGCGCTGGGTGGCAGCATCGTCGGCAGGAATGAAAGCTGTGACGGGGTCTGCAGGCTGTGCAAAGGTGGTGTCGACGATGGAGAATCTTTGCCAGTCGATACCCATCATGTTGGCCAGCGACATCTGGCAGAGGCGCAGGGCGTTGTCGATGGAGAGTCGGTTGGATTCCAGTTCTTGACGGCGCAGCTGCAAGCGCAGCGTGTCGGCCGGCAGGCGTACCCCGGCACGGACATAGCTGTTTGTCATACGCAGGAGTTCAGCCAGCAGACGGTCGCTACTGTCGAGCGTAGTGAGGTTGGCTTGCAAGCTGAAAATCTGCCAGTAAGTTTCGGTAACGCGCTGTAGGACTTCGTTCTCTGTGAGATGGTATTTCAACGCCGACACCTCTTGCTGTACCTTCGCCAAACGGTTGGCATTGACAATCTGCCCACCGGCGAACAGGGGTTGCGTGGCACTCAGGGTAGCCATCCTTCCGTTTTTCAACATTGCCGTTTGCCCCATCTGAATCATATAGTCATCAGCCCAGAACGCGGCACCCATGCCCGACACTTCAGGGAAATAGGCTGTAAAGGCTTTGCGTTTGTCTTCGTCGGCTTTCGACATATCGAGACGGGCTGACTGTAGGGTACGGTTTCGCTTCAGTGCCAGTTCGCGGCATTGGTCTAATGTGTATGGCTGTGCTGCTGCTGTTATGGGGAGCAACAATAGCAGTATTGACAAGTGTTTCGATAAGTATTTCATTTTCATCCTCTTTTTTCGTTAATTTTCCAATAAATGACCGGTAACACGGTGACGACCAGCACGAGCGCACCCAGGCCGCCAAAAAGAATAGTGATGCCCACGGGCTTCCACATGGCGGAGCCCGCAGCAATCATCGGCACGACGCCTACGGCAGTCGTTACCGTTGTCAGGAAAATGGGAACCATTCGTCGCTTGCCCGCTTCGAATGCTGCTTCGCGTGCCGACAGCCCGTTTTTCATTCCTCCCTCGGCATGCTCGAAAATGAGAATCTCATTACGCATAATCAGCCCCATCAGCGTGATGAACCCGAAGATGGTTGTCAGTCCCATTGTGGTGTCGGTAATGAAAAGGCCGAACATGGCACTGGGGATGAATAGTATGACAGCGAACATGCAGACGAACGTCAGCTTGTATTTCTTGAAATTGAACAGCAGGAAGAAGAAAATGATAATCATGGCGATGAACAGTCCCGCTCCGAGCTGCGGCATGCTCTCTTTGTCGTTTTCTATCTCTCCGCCTAACTCGGTGGTTACACCTTGGGGCAAGCGCATCTCTTCCTCGACAAACCGCTGTAAGTCGGGGGCGAAGTTCTCCGCTGTCATGGTGCGTGGAAGTTCGGCCGTCACCGTCATGCAGCGCACACCGTTGCGGTGGACGATTTTCGTCTCACTCCACTTGGGTGACACTCCGGCTACCTGTTTCAACTGCACCTTCGAGGGGGATGTCATCGGCTGCAGGTGGATATGACCGAAGTCCTCGAATCCCGCATCGTCCCAACGGTCGTCCTTCAACATGACTGGAACTCCGTAATCCCCCTCCCACAGGGTTGTTACCGGACGGGCATCAATCTGTGACATCAGACCGAGCGAAAGAGACTGGCGACTGATACCCAACTGTGCTGCGGCTATCTCGTCGAGTGTAACTTCCACTATCGGTTCCGGCTGTTCGAAGTCGGTGCGCACCCACATCAAGTCGGGATTGCTGCGCATATAGTCCATAAGCTGCCCGGCAGCACTATGCAGGGAGTCCAGATTTTCCCCATAAAAGCGATACTCCAGTGCCTGAAACACCTGGGAGTCCAACTGCTTGAACTTGACAAAGGCATTAGGGAAGGCTTCCGAAAGTCGTGCCGTGTATTCGTCCACGAGTTGCTCCGTAGCCTCGTTCGAGATGGTGTTCACGATGAACTGCGCATAGTTCTTTCCACCTTGCTTAGGGGTGTAGGAGGCTTGGAAACGGGGCGATGCACAACCTTTGAACGAGGTGATGGCTCGCACCCGCTCGTCGCTGCCCAGCACAGTATAGACAGAATCGGCCACTTGTACCGTCTCAGCCAGTCCCGTTCCTTTAGGCAGGTAGATCTCCACGGCGAACTGGTCGCGCTCCGAGCAGGACATCATGCGCCGTTTGACCTCGCTGGCATAGAACACCGTGGAGAGCAGAACGGCGACGGCCATGCCCAGTGCCAGCCATGCGTGACGGAATACCCAGCCGAGCAGTCGGTCGTATATTTCCTGCACGTAGTCGGTAATGCTTTTACGTCCTTCCTTATGAGTCTTCTTCCGGATAAGAGTGACCAGCAGTATCGGAATAACGACCAAAGCCACGAACAGCGAGGTCATCAGGTTAATAGCGATGGCAATCGGAAAGTCATGCAGGAAATCTCCCTTCTGCCCAGTACAGGTAAGCAACAGCGGGAAGAAAATGGCACTGATATAAGCAGTAGCCAACAACATGGGCATAAAATAGGTCGAAATGCTCCGGCAGGCAGCGTGCCAGCGACTCATCCCTGTATTGAGGTATTCCAGATAGCCGTCGATGACAATGACTGAATCGTCCACGACCATACCGAGTACCACAATCAGAGCTGCGAGCGTAATCGTGTTGAGTGGGATGCCGGCCAGATACATGATGCCCACCGAGATGAACGTCGTCACGGGAATTGCGGTGGAAGCAACCAGTGCCGAACTCAACGGGAAAAGAAGCATCATCGTGAGGATGATGACTACCATCGAGACGAACAGGTCACGCAGGAATGAATTGACGCTGGCACTGACCACACTGGCTTGGTCGCTGATGGTGTGTATTGCCACGTCATCCGGCAGTTCGGCGGCCTTGACCTCTGCCAGCAGGCTTTCAACGTCTCGCCCATATTGCACGATGTTGTTGCCTGCCAGCATTTCCATCGAGATGATGACGCAGCGATGCCCGTTGTACTCAATGAAACCATCCGTCAGGTCGTACCCGCGTTCAACACGCGCCACGTCCTTTACTCGGACTACCCGGCCTGCGGCATCGCTGTATAGAATCTGTTCGGATATTTCATCTTCGCCCCGTAAGGCGGGCGACACATGGACAGGCATATCCTTCTGCCAACCGCTCACACTTCCGCTGACAGTGGTGATACCCTGCGCGGACAATGCGTCGGCCAGATGCTGGCTGCTGATGCCGTATGCCGACAGCTGGTCGTAATCGACGATGACGGAAATCTGCTCTTTCACGTTCCCCAAAATACGCACATTCGAGACGGAAGGCAATGTTCGCAGGCGGTCGCCAATCAGGTCACAATACTTTTCCAGCTGCCTGTAATCCCGGCTATCGCTTTCAACGGCGACAAGCAGCGCTGACGTGTCGCCGAACTCGTCATTGACCACAACGTCTGCCACACCTTTCGGCAAAGTACACTTAAATGCATTTAGCCCGTGTTTGATCTTGCTCCATACTTCATCCTTGTTATTTACATCATCGTTCAGTTCCACCATAACACTGCAAATCCCGTTCTGGCTCGTGCTGGTGGTCTTGGAACGGTTCACCTCCTTGAAAGTAAACAGGTAGCGCTCGAGCGGCCTTACAAGCTGCTCTTCCACCTCCTCGCTGGTGGCTCCCGGGTAGATGCCTACCACAACGCCCGTCCGCAGGGTAAAATCAGGAAACTCAGCTTTAGACATCCTACCCAGTCCGTAGATGCCCAGAATAAACATCAGCCCCACGACCAGAAAGGTGAGGCGGTAGTTGCGCATCATCCACGCCACCCACCGGCTGTTTTTTTCCTTGCTCATAACGCCGACACTTTACTTCCGTTACTCAATTTTTGCCAGCCAGCAGTCACCACGCTGTCGCGCTCCTTCAAGCCGTCGGTGATGACGATGCGACTACCGTAGGTCTCGCCAGTCGAGACGGGCTGCTGTCGTACCCGCCCGTTGCTGATAGTCCAGACATATAGCGACTGGCCTTGCCCGCGCTGCACGGCGGTGACAGGAACGGTTATTTGCGGGTTGCACTCATGGTTGAACCTCACAGTGCAGACCATGCCAGGCAGCAGGCGCCCCGAGGGATTGGCGAGGTGAATCTGGATGCCGTAGCTGTGGGTCATAGCATCGCTGGCAACGTGTTTCACGATGCGTCCGCCCTGGAAAGTCTCGCCGCCGAGTGCCGCTACCTTGATGGTGGATGCGACAGAGGTCGGAATGCCGTTGATTTCGTTTTCAGGCACAGAGACTTTGACCTTGACATGGGATATGTCGAGTAGTGTCACCACAGGACTGCCGGGCATGGCCGTTTCACCGGCATCGACGAACTTCTGACCGACGATGCCGCTGACGGGAGCCACCAGACGGCAGTCAGCGACATTCTTCTTAGATAGTTCGTAGGCCGACTGCGCCTGCTGCAACTTACTCTGCACCTCCACCCACTGCATCTCGGGCAACGTCTGGTCGTCGTGCAACTGCTTCATGCGCTCATAGGCATCCTTAGCCTGCCGCAGGCTGGCCTCGGCGGCCAGCAGGGCATTGCGGGCAGAGGTGTTATCCATCTCGGCTATCAACTGGCCACGACTAACACGCTGCCCCTCCTCTACATAGACACGGCTCACGGTGCCTGCCGACATGAAGCTGACAGCAGTACTTGATGCCTCCTGAACTTGTCCCACGTAGGAACTTTGGGCATAGTCCATCCCTAGACTTACTTTCTCTGTGGTCACTCGCACGGGAGCCGCCTCCCGTTTCTCTTTCTGCCCGCCGCAACCTGCCAGTGCCAGTAGCGCGAACATCATTAATACATGATTTTCCTTTTTCATACTTTTTTACTCCTGTATAACTCGAATTTTGTTTTGTAGGCGCAAAAGTAGCACAAAAGGAACATTCAATGATATTCCATACGGCGAAGGAAATGTGCTAAAAGGCGAACTTCACGGAAAAAGCACACAATTTTCGACGTAAAGGACACGACGAAAGAAAAATATTCATTACCTTTGCAACCGATAATGGATAAAAAAGACATAGACTATATCGACGAGTGTATCACGCAAATGCGGAACATTACCGACCTGTCGCGTCTGAACCATACACAAGCCGACGGCTACATATTTATTATGTGCCGTCAGGGACTGGTGAAACTTCACCTAAACGGACAGCCGCACGACATCGCCGAGCATACATTCATCATCTGCATGCCAGGACAGCACATCGACCACCTCTTGGTAAGCCCCGATACCAAGGTCAACGTGGTGCGGCTGTCTGTAAGGCTGGTACAGGAACTGATGCGCAATAACATCAAGCAGTGGAACCGTATGCTGTATATCAACAAGAGACAGGTAAACAATCTGTCAGAGCAACACCTGCAGCAATTGGCCTACTACGACTATCTGTTGGAGTCGAAGCTACAGACTCCCAATGAACCCTATCATAAGGAGATTATCCGTACTATCATTCATGCCTTGCTCTACGAGATTCTGTCGATGATGGAGCAAAGCGAGTGGCAGACCGACATGGCCGAAGATGCCAGTACTGGACATATGCACTTCAAGAGATTCCTTGACACGCTAACGAATGCCACCGTCAAGAAGCAGACGGTAGAATACTACGCCCGGCAGCTCTGCATCACGCCCAAGTATCTTGCCACCATCTGCAAAGCTTGCAGCCAAAAGTCGGCCCACGAGTGGATTGCTGATATGGTGAACGAGGACATCCGTTACTTGCTGCTCTCCACCGACCTTAGTGTCAAGGAGGTGGCCCTGCGGCTGGGCTTTGAGAACACCTCCTTCTTCGGCAAGTACTTCAAGAAACACTTTGGCTGCACACCAATGGAATATCGCATCAGCCATACTCAGTCCTCACAGACACCGGACATCCCATAAATTCATATTATCTTCACCACTCACGCTGATAGTATCTGCAACGACTACAGGCCGTCCGCCGTTCAAAGGCGAGAAGTCCAGTCCGTTGTGCGAGATGACATAGTACATCTATATTATAGTTGTTTCTAGTGCAAAGGCACAAAAAACTCCCGCATCGCGCTGATGTGGGAGAAACTTTTGGGATTTATTATGAGAATTGGGCATAACAGGCATCTTTCAGATACCGCCCCGTCTTCGATTGCTGGCAGTGGATAATCTCTTGCGGAGGGTCTTGGAAGACGACTTTGCCGCCGTCGGTGCCGCCGCCTTGTCCCATCTCGATGATGTAATCCGCTTGGGCGATGAGTTCAAGGCGGTGTTCGATGATGATGACCGTGTTTTCGTCGGCAACAAGTTTTCGGAACAAGGCAAGAAGTTTTTTGCCTCGTTTTTGGGCGTTTTTAAAAAATAAAAACTTTCTAGAGGGTAGAAATAGGGTAGAAAAATGGCCTCAAAACAGTCGTTTTTGTCATGCCATTTAAAACATAACTCACTGATAATGAAATAATTAGGTTTTCTCCTAAATATATATATATGTTTCTCGAGAAATTTGTAACTTGCTGATATTCAGGTAGTTTGGACTACCTTATTTGCCCACGCAGAATCTACTTTCCGATGCAGAATGTAAAATCTGCAAATATAAGTGTATGATAATCAATGTATATTCCTCCAATATAGAGGGACAGATTGTATGCCGAGGGACGGAGGAGGGACGTAAAATATACAAACATCTGCAAATGAAGCTGCCGTCAAAAATAAAATATACAAACATCTGCAAAGACGATTTTCCAGTTCTTTGTATATTCACATTCGTTAACACGGATTCTTGCACATTTTTGTATTCACTGAGAAGCGAGTGAAGAGCGACCTCCAATTTAAATCCCTTCAGGTACAATTATCTTTGCAGTTCTTTGTATATCTTTATAATCAGGCAAAAAATCGGAGCATTTTTTATCTCAAAATTGGGTTGTTAAAAAGTGTTGATACTAATTTTGTCCCTTGGAGGCAAAAATCGAAATCTGTCCCTCGGGGTACACTTTTGTACATCATGTTCCTCCTGTTCCAAATTCTGTCCCTTCGACGTAATATATATTATAGTCGGAAGATAAAAGGTTTAGTTTAGGTTATGGATATTTAATATGGGGATAAACTAAACAGGCTATTGCTGCGCTACAAACTAATTTCCGTATCTTTCTCCTTTTGACGGCAAAAAGTCATTTTAGAGTGTCAAAAATAGATTTGTTTATTAGAAAAATGTATAAAGTAGAATAGATTCTGGTAAAAGAAATGCGTATTTAATAATAATTTTATTATATTTGCACCAAAATTACCAAGTATGACATTGCAAAAGTGGATTGAAGACCGAGCCATTCATGGTTATCCCACGTTTTCTATCGAAGAAGTGAGAGTTGCTGGCTTGTGCTCTTCTGAACAGATTCTTCAGAATGAACTTTCCAGGCTATGTTCAAATAAGACTATAGCCAATGTGTATAGAGGTTTTTATGTAATCATTCCTGTTCATTACGTTCTTCGTGGTTCAGTACCTGCAACCTATTATATAGACCAGCTGATGGCTTATCTTAGCAAGCCCTACTATGTATGTATGCTAAGTGCAGAGGTGGTGTTTGAGGACAACCGCCAGGTGAAGCAGCTGATTATGGAGAAGAGCAGTATCGTGCACGAACTCTATCAGAACAACCCTGACCATCCGCTCTTCAAGACTTTCTATCTGAAGAACATCCATGGCTCAATGAACAATCTTGGTCATGTAAAGGGACTGGAAGACAGAAAGGACTTTGCAAAATCTATAGAATTTTCGCTTTAACTGGTATGATATACAAGATTTCAACCGTACTTCTCGTACTCGTGCTGATAGTATTGGCCGTGTATACTCCAAGGTTCAGTAAGGATATTAAGAAGAAAAAGAGTTTCGAAAACACATACGCCATTCAGAATGTGGGTAACGGCTTGTGCCTACGACCGCTTGATGCCGGGTATGAGAATGGAACGCCACTTATCCAATATCCTCTCCATAACTGGGAGTGTATCACCTGGGAAATGATAAAGGCGGACTCGGCGAATGTACTGCTGATGAACCTTTATAGTGAACGCAGTTTCCAGCCTGACGGAGAACCAAAAGTAGGAACATTCCTCTGCCAGCAGTCGATGGACGGCACAAGAAATCAACTGTGGCAGTTCTTGAAACAGGAAGACAACTCCTATCTTATCAGACTGGACGGCAGTGACCTATACATCACGTCTCCGACCAACGAGGAGAACGACCGCATTCAGCTACAGCCCTACAGGGGTGACAATAGCCAACGCTGGCGAATCATACGCCAAACTCCGTGGATTTAGACATTAGAACAAAATAGATATGGAACTGATTGACTACAGCATCAAATGGTGCGAGAGCGAGATTTACACCGCCAAATGGCTCACAGCCGTCGGCGTCGTCGGGCTGATAGTGGCTATCGCCTTCTGGAAGTGGGGGACGATAGAGACGGCACGTGCCATCGTACTGCCCTTGGTGGCAATGTCGGTTTTACAGATAGGGATTGCCGTCGGTACGACTTACACCAACCGCCAACGGATTGATGATTTCCGCGAGGCATACCAGGATTCGCCGGAAAGGTTCTTGCAGTCTGAGAAGGAACGTGTGGCAGCATTCATGCCCAACTATACCGTCGCCCTGGTTTTAGGAGGTGTGATGTTGGTGGCGGGCTTCCTGGGCTTCGCCCTTTTCAAAGCACCAATTTGGCGAGCCATCGCCCTGATGTGCATCTATTTTACGCTGACACTCTTCACGCTCGACTATTTCACGCGCGAACATGCCGACATCTATCAGCAGCAACTGGAAAGTTTGTCGGACATTGACCTGTCGATGCCTTGGGTGAAGAAATAACTATGATACGGATTATTGCTTGTCCTGACTGGAGTGGTCGTCGCCAAATACATGTTTGTACCATTTGATGGTTTCATCTAATGCAGTCATATCCTCCTTCGTGGCATGAGTGAATACCTCACCGCCAAAACCGCAAGACAGAACAATCAGTCCATTATGGTACTTCTCCAAATCCATCCGGTCAGATCGAGGAGCCATATAGAATCCGTCTGTCCAGGCATTGCTGACTATCTTGATAAGATTCTTGTATCCCTGTAGGTTCTTGGCAAGAACAGTCAGATGATAGCCCTTATAATCTTTGATTCCATTCTTCTGTTCTTTAGGGCCGTGTTTTGCCACATACAGCTCACATCCTATAATGGGCTTGAAGGGTTTCTTTCCCTTCTCTTGTCTTTCTTTATTGATGCGAGCTACATAGTCAATAAACTCCATAATACCAAACATATTACCATTGTCAGTAATGGCAATGCCTGGCATTCTGTTTTTTATAGCAGAGTCCACAATTTGTTGGATGGTGGAGCATCCGTTAAGAATGGAATAATGTGAATGTACATTAAGATGTACGAAATTAGGAGTTTTCATATTTGTATAGTTTTTCTTCTAAATCCAATAAAATGTGAGAATACTTGTGGGACAAATCATTTGATGACACAAGTACAATAAGCGTTTTTTTATGTTCAATGGCCTCTTTTTCTTTGGGTGGCAATTGTATTTCTATTTATAGTTTTATGCGTGCTTTTTGTTCTTAAATTCGCTAAAATTGCGAATTTGGAGATAAATTTATATAAAAACTGCCAATATTTGAGTGAAATGTTTGGTTAGACAAAACAAAAAGAGTATTTTTGCAACAAATTTAGACTGGTATTCATAAAATTAACGAAAATGGCTACAAAAATACAGCAAATATTAGAGGCAGCACCCAATGAATCGGTCTTGTTTGGTTCGTGGCTTTCAGGTCAGGGATTAGATGCACGTGGTCAGTATGCTTATATGAAAAGCGGATGGCTTGACCGTATATCTAAAGGGGTCTATAAGATACATGGAACAGAACCAAGTTTATTTGCTGCTGTATCGTCATATAACACGCAACTTAGTAAGAGTTGTGTGGTAGGTGCATATACAGCTTTGGAACTTCGAGGATACTCCCATTACCTGTCAATGGGAAAGCCTAAAGCTTATCTGTTTACAGACAAAAGCAATAAGTTGCCTTCATGGTTGCTAAAAGAGGATTGGGATATGACTATAAAATATATGACAACTTCTTTCCTGGGTGATGAACTTTTGGGTGTAGAAAACATGACTGTCAATCAACATGATTTGCTTGTGTCATCTCCAGAGCGTGCCATATTAGAGTGTCTGAACTTGCCGGATGCATCGTCATCTTTGCTTGACATCTATTACATCATGGAGGGCTTAACTACATTACGTCCCAAGTTGGTTCAGACATTATTAGAGGCATGCACATCGCAAAAAGTGAAGCGCCTGTTCCTCTATATGGCAGAAAAGGCTAGCCACTCCTGGTATAAAGCTTTGAAACTGGAGAATATCAATCTTGGTACATCCAGGTTTATGGTTACGCCTACAGGAAAGTACATCAATAAATATAATATAACAATCTCAAAAGAACTTGCAGAATATGAATGATAATCTGACATTATCAATAACAACTATAGGTGATTTGCTCCTTCGTAAAACCATAACTAATGGCGAGGAACCAATTAAGAACGTAAGCCTTTGTGTGCCTATTTATCAGCGCCCATACAAATGGACGGCTCGTAATGCCATACAATTGCTTGATGACATTATTGATGCGAAGAATAGCAACAAGGAAAGATACAGAGTAGGTACACTTATCCTTCACAAGTTAAATGATAAGAATCAATATGATATTGTTGATGGTCAACAACGTACCATAACATTCTCACTACTTCTGACTGCATTAGGAGAAGATGGAATCGAGTTCTTGCAGCAGAAAATATATGACAATGAGCATAATAATCATAACATTGCCAACAACTATAATGCACTTTTCCGAAGGGTTGGTTTAAAATCGAAAGAAAGTGATTCGGCTATCGAACACCAACGAGAGATGGAACGTCTAAAGGACTACATAGAGAATAGGTGCGAGTTGATTGTTGTTATAACATCAGACGTATCGGAAGCATTCCAATTCTTTGATTCTCAAAATGCACGAGGTAAGGCTCTTTACCCTCATGATTTGTTGAAAGCATACCATCTTCGCGAAATGGATGACATTAGTGAGGATGAGACAGAAAAGATTGTAAAGGATTGGGAACAGGTTTCACAAAGTGGTTTAGCAGATTTCTTTGGTAATTACCTATATCGTATCAAAGAATGGGTAAGTGGCAATAAAGCAAATGTTTTAAATGAGCATAATATCCATATGTTCAAAGGTATTACGCGTTCGGCAAGAACGCCTTATGCCCAATTCTATAAGAGTGCCTATTGTTATGCAGATATGGTCAACTCTTCTGCTATGCCTTTTGTTTCAGGAACTCGAAATGTAAATGCGTTCCAATTGAACACTCCTATAATTGCAGGTAAGCCGTTCTTTGAATATACAAAGCACTATTATAAGATATTAAAGGATATTCAGAACAATAATAAGTATGAAGGGTTCTATATCAACGACAACATTATAGTTAAAACTTTGGATCGACATTTCAAAAAAGGAATAGGTAATAGTATAGTACGTCTGATGTTTGACACCTCTGTTCTACTTTACGTTGATAGATTCTGCCCAGAAACATATCCTACAAAAGAAGATATAGAACTATTTGAACAATTTGTTATCTACGCGTTTATTTGGGCTTATTCATTGAGAGCCCAATACACTAATCTCGGTTGGCTTTCTGCACAGAATTACATTATGGGATGGAGTGATAAAATCAATGCATTCAATATGTATAAACTCATTGTTAAGCAAGATTCACCGACCTCATTATTGAGTGCTTTAGCTGACATGCTAAATCCTCTTTCAAATGATGACATTAAAGACGGATGGGCGCAGGAGTGTTATGAGTATAGTGGCAAAGGAGAAACATTGAAGGATCTAAAGGATGAGAAAGATGGTGTGTATGAAAACTATCTGTATTTCTTTCAAATAAATGGTTACTATAAAAATTGATTACAATGAAAGATTTGAATAATATTCTTGAAGAGTGTTCTATTAACGATATATATTTCACAAACAGAGGGATTTCTATAATATATAAGATTCCTATATATCAGCGTAATTATGCTTGGGAACGTGAAGAGATCTACGCCTTGATAAAAGATGTGTACGATTCCTTGAAGAAGTCGGTTTACTATATTGGAACTCTTGTCACATATAAGCGTGATGAGAATATCTTTGAGGTTATTGATGGTCAGCAACGATTGACAACAATCTACATTATTTTGAAAGCTTTGGGTATAGAAACTATTCCAAATACTCTTACTTATTCTGCAAGAAAAGTTTCAGCAGTGACAATAGAAAAGATGCCTAAGTTTGGTGAAGAAAAAGACCTTGGTATTGTCGATGGGTTCAATTATGCAAAAGAAGCTCTCAAAGACATTGTTGGCGAAAAGAATGATGAAATAGATACATTCAAGGATTTTTTCTTGAACAAGGTACATATCATTCATTATCGTGTGCCGAAAGATGTGGATTTAAATCACTATTTTGAAGTTATGAACTCTCGTGGTGAGCAGTTGGAAAAGCATGAAATAGTAAAAGCTAAACTCAGCGAACAGTTAATAGGCGATGACAATGCAATGCAGAAGTTTAGCCGTATATGGGAGGCTTGTAGTGATATGAGTTTCTATATTCAGCAGAAACTCCCAGATATGACAAGTGTCTTTGGTAAAACTATGGAAAGCTTTGATATAGAGTCTTTCGACGAGTTTCCAAGTTCTGATGTAGATACATCTTCATCATTAGGTATGAAAACCATTTCAGAGTTTTTAAATTCGCCTATAAAAAAGATAGATAAAGATGATGTGATTGACAATAACGATCATTTCCAGCCAATAATAGACTTTCCGAATTTTCTATTGATTGTACTGAAAATTACGAGGCTGAAGGATGAAAAAGACTTCAATCCTTTGAGTTTTACGCTTGATGATAAAGAACTCATTAAGGAGTTCGAGAAGGTAAATCTTACTCCAGAGTTTGTTAAAGACTTTGCATATAATCTCCTTTCTGCTAAATATTTCCTTGACAATTATGTTATACACCACGCAAATGGTGAAGATAGAGTCATTGAAAATCCATGGAAGTTGCAATATTATTATAAGAAAGGTAATAAGGCTGCTTATCTAAAGGATTTATACGAGGGTAATAAAGCACGACAAAACGAGGTTATTCAACTTCTTTCCATGTTTGAAGTTTCTTTTACACCCAAGCAAAGAAAGAACTATCTGTTCTATTGCTTACTTCATTTATTCGAAGATTGGGACCTTGATAATTATTTAGAATTCTTGAGAAAACTTGCAGACAAGTATTTCTTTGATGTATATCTCGATGCAAGTAAACTCAACGAAATCAATCAACCAAAGCCTAATAGTTTCGATGAAACTATTCTTAATGGCGGCGAATTAAATGTTGAATTAGAGGACGTTGATCGTTGCTTTGATAGCGTTTATCCTGTAGGTTCATGCAATATACCTCTCTATGTATTTAACTATACAGATTATAAGCTATGGAAAAAATATGCAGAAGAACTTCGAAGTAATAAAGAAAAGAAGGGTTCGCGTAATAGAATAGAGTTTTTCAGCGCATTAGGTTGTAGTGACTTTGAGTTGGAACCATTCAAGAATTTCTATTTCTCTCGAACTCGAAAAAGTTTGGAGCATTATTATCCACAAGCTAAAGCAGGGGACAATATGCCAATTAGTTCGCAAGATATAAATTGCTTTGGTAATTTTGCAATGATAGGTTCTGATGCAAATAGTTCAGGCTCTAACTGGAATCCAATTGATAAAAAGAATCGCTATCTTGATACAAAGTCCAATCAAGTAAGTGTCGCTTCCCTAAAGTTTCGAATTATGTTACAAATATGCCAGGACAATTACGATGCTGGTGTCATAAATGAATATTTGAAACGTCCATTTGGCTTAGAATGGAATGTTGATGATATGGTTCGGCATCAAGAGAAAATGCTTGAGATTATTATGAACATATGATAACGCCTACAGGAAAGTATATCAATAAGTATAATATGACAATCTCAAAAGAACTTGCAGAATATGAATGATATAAGATCAAGTGTTTACGCACAGAAGGTTGAGTTGCTACTCCGTCTCATTCCGATAGTGATGGAAGATACGGTATTTGCCATACATGGTGGCACCGCCATCAATTTGTTCTTGAAGGACCTGCCACGTTATTCCGTAGATATAGATTTAACCTATATTCCATTGGCTGACCGTCAGACAAGTTTGGATGACATTAATATGCATCTGAAAGCCATTGCGGAAAAGGCAAAGAAAGCTTTCAAAGGGATGCACATCGTACCCAATTTCAATACCTGCAAACTACTATGCGAGTATCGAGGTAAGCAGGTGAAGATAGAGGTCAATCAAACTAAGAGAGGAATAATAGGTGGTAATGTTCAAACATTTCCATTGAGCGCGAAGGCGCAAGACGAGTTTTCTCTCTTTTGCGAGGCAAATGTTGTGCCCCCAACTCAATTATATGGTGGCAAGATAGCAGCAGCGTTATCACGTCAGCATCCTCGTGATTTGTTTGATGTGAAGTATATGGATATTCCATTGAGTGAATGCCGAGAGGGACTTATCTTCTGCTTACTTGGCAGCGATAGGCCCATTCATGAGTCTTTTGTTCCAGGCCTGATTGACCAGCGGGAAGCAATGGAAAACCAGTTTGCTGGCATGACAAATATTCCTTTTACATACGAAGAGTTTGAAGAAACTCGCGCAAAACTCATCAGTGATGTCAAGTCGTTGATGACAGAAGCGGATAAGAAGTTCCTGATTAGTTTCGAATCAGGTCAGCCAGAATGGGATGGCTATGAGTTTGAATATTTCAAGGATTATCCTTCAGTACAATGGAAGCTACTCAATCTGAAGAAACTCGCTAAGCTGAATCCGAATAAGTTGCAGGAGGAAAAAGAGAAATTGATTTTTGTTCTAAACTAAAGAATTACGAGATTAATAACAATATTGTCATTATGGTTAACAATGTTCCTATATATTCTAGCTCTGGTATTGGACAAATTGTGGGATATCGCGATTTGTTCCATGAACGGATGATGCCAAACATTCGAAAGTGCGTTAGCACTCTTGAACGTGAAGCCTTGATGCACTTAGTTAGTAATATGGCAGAGAAACTTGTCAACAAACCATTCTATAATCCTTACTACGGGCCTGGAAGAAAGGATATAGATGCACTTGGGTTCTTTTTTAGCCAAGACAATGCCAAGTATATTAATGACGTTATATCGCGTTTTAATAAACTTGTCAATCGTGCAAAGAAACAGCCCCATTCTTATTTGGCAGCATCGGAAGATTCTTTACTATATTTGATGAGGGATATTTTTGCTACAACATATAAGGTTAATAATTATAATAAAGGCAAAATTGAAAAGAATTTTTTCAAATCTCTTTATGCTGCAAACCAAATTACATGTGAACGTGGTGGCGGTGTATCTCCTTATACATTAGAAGAAAATCCAGAACTTTTCTATGCAGCTACAATGGTAAGACAGTTCTCATCTAATAACTACCATGATAATCATATGTTACTGGTTACTCAGACTATTAAGTGTATTCGGCTCTTTGAATTTGCAGCTGAACATACTGTGTTTAGTAAAATAGTACCGTTGTTTTGTGATAAGTATGGACTTGATTCTAAATGGTGGTATTACCCCAAGGCGATATGGGAATTGGAATGCATTTTTAATTCTCATGTAGGTGAAATTGATTTTGCTAAGTGTAAGATGCCCGATGGAAATATAACATATAGGGTTGCAATTGAATCGTCTTTGGGTATAAATGACTATGTGCCCAAGAAAGAAAATCGTGATTTTACAAAATTTCGTTCGCGTCCTTTGATTCGTATGGATAAGACTCGCTTTTTCTTGTTCAATCATAATTTATGGATTGAGCATATATATAATAGCCTTTATTTTGACTTTCGTGAAATTGCAGAAAATGTTTTAGGGTTTAAAGGGCAAGATTTCAACAAGCTATACACCACAGATTTTTCCGAAGGTTGTCTTTTTACTCAAACATTAAAAGAGATTTTTCTTTCTCAATCAGATATTAATCTATGTGAGAACGAATGCGTAAAGATAGATAAATCTAAAGATGCGTTAAATTGTGGCGCTCCTGATTTTTACGCGCGCTATAATAATGTAGTCTTTCTTTTCGAGAATAAGGATATAAAACTTAAAGATTACACTAAAGAGTATGGTAGGCTTAATGATTATCTTGATTTCCTTTACTTGAATTTAATTCGTAATGAAAAAGGAAAACCGAAAGGTGTTGGACAATTACTGAAGAATGTTCAAAGAATAAGAACTGGAGAGTTTCAAAAACGATGGGATTCGGCTTGTCCTAAAGATGCGATTGTATATCCGATACTTGTTTTAGCTGACGTGAAACAAACAATGAATGGCGTGAAAAATTTCCTTCAGTATTGGCAGAAAGAAGAATACTGCAAATATTCTCTTATTGACGGTTCAAATATTATGCCTGTAGTCCTTACTGATATAGCTACTATATGTTTATATGCTAAAACTTTCTCGAATAATAATTTTAAGTCATATCTTGATGACTACTATAAGAAGTCGTCAATAGAACGTTTTGAGAAAAGTAATGAACTGACAGATTTGTTTAATGGTTTAGCTTCCTTTCCAGAATACATGAAAACTCAACATAATGAAGGGCTTGATGAGTTTTCCAAACATTGGGAGAAATACATACGAAAATAGTATTAGTGATGATATCTGCTTTCTTAATATCTTTTGCTAAGCAGATTCCGCAGAAGTTGCAGGAGGTGGCTGAGCAATTGATAATGTATTTCTGCAGGATTAATAGGGTAATTCGAAGTTATTATTATAAATAAGTATAGACATGTTCAATAAGATTCTTATAAAGTCAGGTTCTAATGTGGCAGAACGATATCTATCCATAGCAGATATTGTAGATATGATGTTCTACTTTAACGAAGTGCATGTTGTCATTTCTCAGTTTGAACTGAAGCAATTACTTGCAGTATTTGGCGAAGACTCTTTTTATGAATTAATAACGTCAAAGCGTTTGATTGTCCACCCTTGTGACCAGCACATAGGTGCTTCCAAATATGGGGAGTTTGATTCTGTAGGTTTGTTTCGCCATAATTTCCGTTCTATTGATGAACTTCTATTTAATTTTCATAAAGAAACAAGCAAGGATTTCAAAGAAAACAAAAGATTTGCTGACAGATTCTCAAAAGTTTTGTCAGAATATCGCTATCCCAAAGAGATAAATGATTCATTATATAAAGATGTCGAAAATGAGCATTTATTGTCGAAGGTAACACAAGTATTTATTAAACAATATTATCCGAATTATCAGAATGTTGAAGATATTCGTATTAAGGCAGACCCATCCGTATCTTCCTTTATGACATTTTATAAAATAGGTGGTAATCTTCGAATAAATGAATTGAATGAGATGCATCAACAGAATGGATATTCTGGTACATTTGGATATTCTACAATTCTAATGGCATTAGGTGAAACCCATATGGATTGTTATTTAGCCTCTGAGCTACAGGCAGAAATGATGGTGAACCAGCGTTGGAGTGAAGTGTATAAGCTCCGAATAAATGAGTGTATAAAACAGGTAGACAAAACTATAGACAATATAGATCATTTTCATGAAATGACAGCCAATGATTATTTATCTCCAGGGCAGTCTTTCGTAGATGGCTTGGTTTCCCCAAATGAATTGGTAAAAAACCTGAATTGCGACGATAGTGTGAAATTTCGCGAGTGGCTTTCGAAAATCCCACAAGGTCAACCAATATCTGGTGAACTATATAAAGCTATACAAAATCAAAATAGCAACAAATTATGGGTTAAGGGAATAAGGACCTTAGCACAAGTTGTTACGGGGTTGATACCAATAATAGGCCCAATAGCAGGTGGAGCACTTACTTGCTTAGATGGATTTGCTGGCGATAAAATAATCAATGGTTGGCAACCATCAATGTTTGTCAATAAAGTATTGACTAAGGGGCAATTCAAAAAGTAGTTTTTATTATTCTAGAATCACAAGCAAAAATGTAAATCACCACCTATGAGATATTTTTGTCCCTCGGCTATTTTTGACTATCCCGGGGGACAGCTGAGGGACAAAATGGGCGAAAATCTGCAAATATCGAAGTTAAAAATCAAAAATCTGCAAAAATGGGCGAAATTTTAAATGCCTGAAATTATGCGATTTATGAGCTATATTTGCAGATAATATGCTTTTCTTTGCAAAAAATCACTTTCCCACGCAGAAGTTTTTAAAGATATTTCCTAAAACTTCGTTGGGGGTGATTTGACCGCCGGTAATTTCGGCGAGGGTGTCAAGGGCTTGGCGGAGATCTTCACTCAGAAGGTCTCCGCTAAGTTGCATTTGGAGACCGTCGATAACGCGTTGGATGCTGTCGTGAGCACGCACCAAAGCGTCGTAATGACGGGCGTTGGTAACAATTATATCGTTTTCGGTTAGGGCTGGAATATTCGCTGCCTCGTAGATGGCTTGCTCTAACTCCTCAATACCGGTACCAAACTTAGCACTGATGGTGATAAATGGACGATTTAACAGATTGTAACTATTGTTATCTGCCTTGTCGGCTTTATTTTTGATAACGATAAGTTTCTTACTTTCAGTGCGTTGTAATACGTTGTTAAATTCTTCTGTCGAAGGCTCCGCATCAATCAGCCAAAGCACGATGCGGGCCTTGTCGATAGCAGCGTAAGTACGGGTAATACCTATCTGTTCTACCTCGTCCTGAGTCTGTCGGATACCTGCCGTATCGATAAAGCGGAAGGTGATACCATTAATGTCGATGGTGTCCTCGATGGTATCACGGGTGGTACCATGAATGTCGCTCACAATGGCGCGATCATCCTTTAACAGACGATTCAGAAGGGTGGATTTTCCCACGTTGGTCTTGCCCACAATGGCTACAGGGATACCTTGCTTAAGTGCCTGGCCCGTTTCAAAGCTCTTGGCTAATCGGGTGATGTGATTGTCAATCGTTTTCGTTAAATCCATCAGCTCGCTGCGGTCGGCAAACTCCAGATCTTCGTGGTCGGAGAAGTCGAGCTCCAGTTCTAAGAGTGAGGTGAGCTTGAGTAGCTGTTCGCGCAACTGGGCCAGTTTGGACGAAAAATGACCGCGCAACTGACTCATAGCTATCTGATGAGTAGCCTGATTGGTAGAGGCTATCAGGTCGGCTACAGCTTCGGCCTGCGAGAGGTCCATCTTGCCGTTCAGATAGGCACGCTGGGTAAACTCGCCCGGACCAGCTTGGCGGCAACCGTTGGCAATCAGCAGCGATAACACCTTGTTCAGGATATAACGCGAGCCGTGACATGAAATCTCTGCGCTCTCTTCGCCCGTATAAGAGTGGGGGGCGCGGAATACGCTCACCAGAACCTCGTCGACAATCTCTTCGCCGTTCTTAATATGCCCATAATGAATGGTGTTGGGCTGGGCTTGTGTGAGGTCCTTGGTAAATACACGAGAAAGAATCTCAAGTGTTTGAGTACCTGAGATTCTTATGATTCCTATTGCTCCGCCTGGGGCGGTAGCGAGTGCGCAAATTGTTTCGTTCATTAATGATTAAACATTAAACATTAAAGATTAAACATTAGATGCGGTCGAGAACTTTTTCGATAAGGGTATCGATGCTGTTCTTGTACTCGGTGTTCATCTTCTGGGCATAGCGGTTGGCGATAACCATGCAGCAGGTCATAGCACGATGACCCAGCAGCGATGCCATACCAGCGAGGGCTGATGACTCCATCTCGAAGTTGCAGATCTTCAAGCCATCATACTCAAAGCTCTCAATCTTCTCGTTCTGCTTGGGATCCTCGATATTGGCGCGCAGCACGCGTCCCTGAGGACCGTAGAATCCACCACACGAGATAGTATAGCCGCGAACCATATCGTCTTTAGCAATGCGGTCGATGAGCTCGGCATCGGCCACCGATACGTAAGGGGCACCCTTGATGGGGTTCCAGTTCATGTGCTGCTTAAAGGCCTCTTCAAGCTTCAGGTCGCACACCTTATTACGGTCGGCATAGTAGTTCAGCAAACCATCAAAACCAATGCTCTTTACGCTTGCTACGAAACATCCGGTAGGGGTGTTGGGTTGCAAACCGCCACAGGTACCGATACGTACCATGGTGAGGGTGCGATGCTCGGCTTTCTCCTCGCGGGTGTTATAATCGATGTTGGCGAGCGTGTCGAGCTCGTTGGCTACGATATCAATATTGTCACAGCCGATACCGTGACTCTGTACGGTGATGCGTTTGCCTTTATACATACCAGTAATGGTGTGGAACTCGCGGCTGCTAACCTCGCACTCCTTTGAGTCGAAGTGAGCTGCAACGGTGTCTACTCGGGCTGGATCGCCTACCAGCACCACCTTGTCGGCCAGCTGTTCTGGCTTCAGATGCAGATGGAAACATGAACCATCGGCATTGATAATCAGTTCTGATTCTGGAAAATTCTTCTTCATAGACTGTATGTATTATTGAATTTTACTTTTAATTTCTGCATTACGGATTGCTTTATCCAACTGTTTTACGTTGGCGTTCAGCTCTACAACCTCGGCTTCGAGCTTCAGAATCTCGTTCTTCAGCACTTTTCGGCCGTTGGTGTTGGCGGCGTGATATTGCTGGCGCAATTGGGCCAAGCGTGCGTTGGCGGTATCCAGCTTGCTCTGCTGTTCCACCAGTTCTGGGTAGAGCGATTTGGCCTCTTTCGACAGGAGGTTTACTGCCGCTTTACTTTTATTATTTGTTGATTCGGCTGATGTGCCAGCGGCGTATTTCTGTTTGATACGCTCGAGGGCGGCTTTGCGTTCTGTTCCGTCGCCCCAGGTATCAGCAATGCTGGTGATATCGGCCAGGTGACGAATCTGTTCTTCTGAATACACGGCGCCGTCGTAGGTCTTACGTGTTTCGGATGGCACGAAGATATAGATACATACCTTGCCCTCAGGCTGGCGACGATCGCTGGCGAAATAACCGATACGGTTGGTTTCGTCGATAGCGTACATGTAGTCGTTGGCCTCAGAGTTGAAAGGCATACCGATATTCTCGGGTTTCAGGAACGAGCCGCTACGCGAGTCGTAGCGCGTTACAAAGATGTCGTAGCCGCCAATACTCTCTTCGCCCTTACCGGCAAAGTAGAAGGTTACGCCATCGGCAAGCATAAAGGGGTAGGAGGCCTCGCTGATGCCCTCGCTGATACCAGTAAGGCGCTGTGGACGGCTCCATTCGTTGCCCAGTTTGTCGGATGTGAAGAGCTGTTGCAGTGTGTCGACAGGCTGACTGAAGTACACCTTGTTGCCCATCTCGTTGATGTAAAGGCAACCCTGCTGTTGGTTGTTGAAGAAGGTGCCCGTAGGCATCAGCTTACCCGATTCTGACGAGAGTCGGATCGAAGCCAAGAACTGCTCTTTATCGGTTACGATACTGTCGATGATCACAATTTGCTGTGTCATCTCGCGCATGTTGGTGATGCGTGGATCCTCCTGTGGCTCTTCAATCACAGGCACGGGTTTAGCTTTGGGCTTTACACGTTTACGTTTCTGTGCTGCCATCGGGAGCGATAGCAGTACGGCCAATGCGAGTATCGTAATTTTTCTCAGGTTCATATCTTATTCTTCTATTAGTTTGTTGTCAGTGTTCAGCGCGTTCCACATGCTGTAGCGGGCTTCGGGGTTCATCTGCTCGATAGCATCGTAGATGTGCTTGATGTCGGCGCGATGCGAGTGAGTCTCGTACGGACAGAGTTTCTGCTGTTTCTGATAGCCCTGCAACTCAGCGTACTGCTTGATGTCTTTCTCTTCGATCATACACAGCGGACGGATGATGGCGAGTGGCATCTTGCGCATCCTGAGCAGGGCGGGCATGGTGTCGAATCTGCCTTGGAAGGTGAGATTCATCAGTGCCGTATGCAGCAGGTCGTCCTGGTGATGCCCTAAGGCAATCTTGTTGCAACCTAACTCCTGCGCCAGATTAAACATCTGCTTGCGGCGGTTCCATGAGCACAGGAAACAGGGCGTTTTCTGCTTGCGGCGACGGGCAGCATCGGTAGGTTCCGATTCGGCTGTAGCGTCAACCTCGAAGCTAGTAGTTAGCACGTGGAGTTTTACGCCCAGGTTGTCGCAGAACTGCTGCAGGTAGCTGGTGTCGGTCTCGTAGTGGATGTTGGCCATCCTAACGTGCAAGGCCTCTACCTTGAATCGTGGATGCTGGATGCGCGAGCGCTTGGCCATCATTTCGAGCAATAGGAGCGAGTCCTTACCGCCCGATAGACCCACGAGTATGTGGTCATCATCTTCTATCAGATGATAAGTAGCCATCGCCTTGACAAAACGCTCATTGAGGCGATGCCAGAGGCGATGGCTCTCTTTATCTTGATTAAGCTTCTCCACGCAGATGCTTATCCATGTTCAATGCAGCACGACGGCCATCACCCATAGCGAGGATGACTGTTGCGCCACCACGCACGATGTCGCCACCAGCGAAGATCTCAGCACGAGACGACTGCATCTCCTCGCTCACAGCGATGGTGTTCTTGCGGCCCAGCTCCAAGCCCTCGATACTCTTTGGTACCAGTGGGTTTGGTGATACGCCAACGGCCACAATCACCTGATCAACATCGAGTGTTACGGTCTTGCCCTCAACGGGAACAGGACTGCGGCGACCTGATGCATCGGGCTCGCCCAGCTCCATCACCTGCAGAACAGCCTGCTTAACAGCACCTGTCTCATCGGCAATATACTCGATAGGGTTGTGCAGGGTGAGGAACTTAATGCCCTCTTCCTTAGCATGCTTCACCTCTTCCAGTCGGGCTGGCATCTCAACCTCGCTACGACGATATACCAATGTTACGTCGGCACCCAGACGCTTGGCTGTACGACAAGAGTCCATAGCGGTATTACCACCACCCACAACGAGCACGCTCTTGGCGGGGTTCAGTGGGGTATCTGTCTTTGGGTTGGCAGCATCCATCAGGTTCACACGAGTAAGATACTCGTTCGACGACATGATGTTGATACTGTTCTCACCAGGGATATTCATGAAGTTAGGCAGTCCGGCACCCGAACCAACGAAGATGCCCTTGAAGCCCTGAGCCTCAAGCTGCTCAACGCTGATGGTCTTACCCACAATCACGTCGGTCTGGAAGTGAACGCCCATCTTGGCCAGATTCTCGATTTCTACATCAACAATCTTGTTAGGCAGACGGAACTCGGGGATACCGTACTTCAGCACACCGCCGATTTCGTGCAGCGCCTCGAACACATACACATCGTAGCCCTTCTTTACCATGTCGCCAGCAAAGCTCAGTCCTGCAGGACCTGAACCTACTACGGCAATCTTCATACCGTTGGCTGGTGCAATCTCGGGCAGACTGATGTTGCCGCTCTCGCGCTCAAAGTCAGCAGCGAAACGCTCCAGATAGCCGATGGCTACAGCGGGCTCATTCATCTTCAGGTGGATACACTTGCTCTCACACTGCTTCTCCTGAGGACAAACACGTCCGCACACAGCGGGCAGGGCAGAGGTGTTCTTCAGCACCTTGGCAGCAGCCAGGAACTGACCGCGCTCGATGTTCTTGATGAACGATGGGATATTGATGTTTACAGGACAGCCCTCAACACAAGTTGGCTTGGCGCAGTCGAGACAGCGCTTAGCCTCGGTCATAGCCATCTCCTTGGTCAGACCGATGTTTACTTCCTCGGTACGTGTGGTAGCACGATAAACGGGGTCGAGCTCGGGCATGATCACGCGCTCAATCTGTGTGCGCTCCTTGGGTTTCATGCTCTTTCTGAGCTCATCGCGCCAGGCGGCGTTGCGGTCGGTCAGCACCTCGATAGAGGCCTCCTCCAACCCCTCCAAAGGGAGGGAAGCTTCAGTAGTTGCTGAGGTTGTTTCACCCCTCTTTTTGGAGGGGGCGGGGGAGGCTTCGTCTAAGTGCTCCTCGTAGTGGGCCAGTTCCTCCTGCTCCTCGCGCTTAAAAGTGCCCATACGCTTAAACATCTCGTCCCAGTCTACCAGTGCACCGTCGAACTCGGGTCCGTCGATACATACGAACTTTGTTTTGCCTCCGATGGTGAGTCGGCAAGCACCGCACATACCAGTTCCATCCACCATAATGGTGTTGAGCGATACCTCGCAAGGAATATTGTGCTTCTGTGCGGTGAGATTCGAGAACTTCATCATGATTGGAGGTCCGATGGCAAATACCTTGTCAACGTGTGGCTCCTGCTCAATAAACTTCTCGATACCAACGGTTACTACGCCCTTTTCGCCGTAGCTTCCATCATCGGTCATAATAATTACCTCGTCAGAACTCTCGCGTACCTTATCTTCAAGGATAATGAGGTCTTTCGAACGACCAGCCATTACTGAGAGCACGCGGTTACCAGCAGCTTTCAGGGCCTGGATAATGGGCAGCATTGGAGCAACGCCCAGTCCACCACCTGCACAAACCACGGTGCCGTAGTTCTCAATCTTAGTGGGGTTACCTAATGGACCAACCACGTCGGTCACATAGTCGCCCACATTCAGGGCACAGAGTTTCTTAGATGAGAGTCCCACCATCTGTACAACCAGTGTGATGGTTCCCTTTTCGATGTCTGCGCCAGCGATGGTAAGCGGCATGCGCTCACCCTTCTTGCCTACGCGCACGATCACAAAGTTACCGGCTTTACGGCTCTTTGCAATCAGTGGAGCTTCGATCTCGAAGAGAAATACTTTCTCGGAGAACTGCTCTTTTCTAACGATTTTGTTCATAAGTATTTGTAAGTTGTTGATTAATCAATCATGTCGCAACCCATGTAGGGTACGAGTGCTGCTGGAATCTTGATACCGTTTTCGGTCTGATTGTTCTCCAGCAGGGCAGTCACGATACGAGGCAGAGCCAAAGCCGATCCGTTCAGTGTGTGGCACAGTTCGGTCTTCTTGGTCTCGCTGTTACGGTAGCGGCACTTCAAGCGGTTAGCCTGATAGGTATCGAAGTTAGATACACTCGAAACCTCGAGCCAGCGTCCCTGAGCCTCTGAGTAAACCTCGAAGTCGTAGCAGATGGCGCTTGTAAAGCTCTGATCGCCACCGCAAAGCAGCAGAATACGATAGGGAAGCTCTAACTTCTTGAGCAGGCCCTCAACGTGCTCCAGCATCTCCTTGTGGCTCTCCTTTGAGTGCTCGGGCTTATCGATACGTACAATCTCAATCTTCGAGAACTCGTGCAGACGATTCAGTCCGCGAACGTCTTTACCGTATGAGCCAGCCTCACGACGGAAGCACTCTGTGTAAGCACAGTTCTTGATAGGCAGATCCTTTTCGTCGAGAATCACGTCGCGATAGATATTTGTTACAGGTACCTCGGCTGTTGGGATGAGATAGAAATCATCCACCTCGCAGTGGTACATCTGTCCCTCCTTATCGGGGAGCTGACCTGTACCGTAGCCTGATGCCGCGTTAACTACTGTAGGAGGCATGATCTCGGTGTATCCGCTCTTACGGGCCTCGTCGAGGAAGAAGTTGATGAGGGCACGCTGCAATCGGGCACCCTTACCGATATAAACGGGGAATCCGGCACCTGTGATCTTTACGCCCAGATCAAAGTCGATGAGGTTGTATTTCTTGGTGAGCTCCCAGTGGGGCAGGGGATTAGCGATACCCAGTGATGGGTTAACGTCCCAGTTGCCAACGGTGTCGTTAGCGGTGCACTCCTTCAGGTTGCTTTTTACTACGTGGTTATCCTCAGCAACGCGGCCCTCGGGCACCTCGTCGTAAGGGATGTTAGGAATCTGGCACAGCAGAGTGGTCATCTCCTCCTGAGCCTTGGCCATGGTTTCGTCCAGCTCCTTAGATTTCTCCTTGAGCTGAGCCACCTGAGCCTTTACCTGCTCGGCCTCGTCCTTCTTGCCCTCCTTCATCAGGCGGCCTATCTGTCCTGAAAGCTGCTTCTGCTCGTTCAGGCATTTGTCAAGTTCCTGCTGAGCTTCGCGACGCTGCTTGTCAACGGCCAATACATTGTCGATAGCCTCTTTGGCGCCGGCGAAGTGTTTCTTCTCCAATCCGCGAATTACGCGTTCTGTTTCCTCATTGATGAGTTTGAGTGTTAACATTTTAAATACGTATTTATTAGTTTATATTCTTTTCTAAGGCGCAAAGGTACAAATAATCGGTTAAATAGCCAAAGAAATAAGCTAAAAAAAGCAGAAATCCCGCTACTCCTTGCGGAGTGCGGGATCCTGTTGTTTGTTTGGAATAAGTGTTTCTTAATAATTCTCTTAGGCCTCAGCGTTTGGAATTACTGATACAACGCTCTTGTTGTACTTGCCCTTGTGGAAGTTTACGGTACCATCTACGAGAGCGTAGAGAGTGTCGTCCTTACCAATGGCAACGTTGTTACCAGGATTGTGCTTTGTACCACGCTGGCGAACGATGATGTTACCAGCAACGCACTGCTGACCACCGAAGATCTTGATGCCAAGTCGCTGAGCTGCGCTCTCACGACCGTTCTTAGAACTACCTACACCTTTTTTATGTGCCATAATGTTGTTCCTCCTACGTTTTTAAGCGATTACCGACTTGATTACTACTTCTGTGAACTGCTCACGATGACCGTTGCGAACGCGATAGTCCTTACGACGCTTCATCTTGAAAACGATGACCTTGTCACCCTTTACGAGTGGGTTCACTACTTCACACACTACTTTTGCTCCGTCTACGGTGGGAGCGCCTACCTTTACTGCACCGTCAGCATCTACGAGCAGTACCTTGTCAAATTCAACAGTCTTGCCTGCCTCAACATCCTTGATGTGGTGCACGAAGAGCTTCTTGCCCTCCTCGGCCTTGAACTGCTGACCCTGAATTTCTACAATTGCGTACATTTTGCTTTTATTTGTATTTAGGGGTTTTTCCGCGAGGCGGCATACGTTCGTACACACTTAACTCTGCCCCAACGGACTCTAACGGGGTGCAAAGGTACACATTTTTATTGAACATTGAACATTGAACATTGAACTTTGGCGAAGATTTATGAAAGTTTAACTATTGGGGTAGGGATAAAAAAAAGAGCAATGACTTTCGCAAGCGATCGCTCCATATCTTCAATAGGTATTAGTCTTCTAAGGTAAAAAGATTGTTTTCAGGATAACGGTGGCAAAGGTAAGGTTTTTTTTGGAAACTCACAAATTTTTTCGCGTTTTTTTTTGACGAACTGCCTCCGTGTGCCTACACAAAGTTGTTAATTAAACAAATTTAACTAAAATTACCATGTAATCGATTGCAAAATGGGGGTATTTTGTGTTTTAAATAATACAAATTATTTGGTTGCTTTCTGAAGCTTTTTCAGTCGGCGTTGAGCGTCGCCGGCATCGGGATAAAGCTCGAGTGCTTTCTGATAGTTGCGGATGGCGGCTTCGGTCATGTGTTCGTGCTCGCACTCGCGACCCATGATGGTGTATTCGGCAGCCAGGCGCTTCAGCATCTCGCGCTTAGCCTCCAGTTCGTTCTTCAGCTGGGCCATCTCGGTTGCGTGGTTCTCCTTCAGACGTTCTATCTCACGTTTCTGGCGATTGATAATCTCCAGCTTATGGCGGATATAACGACGGATATGCGGCTTCTCGATATCGTAGCGCAGATGGATGGCTTTGAAGAATGAGTCGAGGAATGATTTGAAATCACCTCGGTCAAAGGCGGTTACGGCATCGTGGTATTCGCGGTCGGCCTTACCTTCCTGCAGGGCCTGGTTAATCATCTGCTGGTTGTTGTACTGATTGGCAAACCTTACTACCTCGGCGCGTACAAAGATATCGCTGGGGCGTAAGGGCTCTTTCAGCGTGATGCCTTCGAGCGATGTACAGCGCGAAAGGGCCACATAAGTCTGTCCGCCAGCAAAGGCGCCCCCGCCACCAAAGTCGATGGAGATTTGCGAAAAAGTCAGGCCCTGACTCTTGTGTACTGTAATGGCCCACGCCAGGCGAAGTGGAAACTGGGTATAGGTGCCCAGCAGCTCTTCCTCAATCTTCTGTTCCTTCTCGTTAAAGGTGTAGCGCATGTTCTCCCAGATGTCGCGCTCCACGTCGAACTCCTCGTTATCTTCGGTCATCACACCAATCACGCCGCCTTCCTCGTCGATATACTCGATGGTGCCCAGCGTACCGTTAACCCAGCGTTTCTCCTTATCGTTCTTGATAAAGATAATCTGCGCGCCTGGTTTCAGGTGCAGCTCCATGGGAGTGGGCAACGAGCTTTCGGGGAAGTTACCTTTTATCTCGCCCTTAAACATGCTCACTTCGCCATCCAGCGCATCCAGATGCTGGTCGTTAATGAAATCAACGGTATCCCTGCGGGCAGCGAGAGTGATGGAGAGCGGTGAGGGGGGCGAGGAGGGAGTGCTGTCCGAGGAAGGAGGAAGGAGGGGAGAGGAAGGAGATTTCTCCACTCTCGAATTGAGTGAATCTAAATCGTGCTGGGTGGCGGTGTTGTTGCGGATGCGATCCAGGATGGCGATAAACTTATCGTCGGTCTGGCGATACACCTTACGCAGCTCGATAGACACAATCGGCATCGTCTGCCACACTTTGGCATTAAAGAAATAGGCCGAAGGGTAGAAGGGCTGTAACAGCTGTCGGTCGTCGTCCTTCAGCACGGGTTCCAGCTGGAAGATATCGCCCACCAGCAACAGCTGTTTGCCACCAAATGGTTCGGGGTTACGCGTGTACGCGCGTAATACCTTATCTATAAAGTCGATGATATCGGCACGCACCATCGATATCTCGTCGATGATAATCAGCTCCACCTCGCGTATCAGTTTGCACTGGGCGCCGTTATATTTCAGGGTTTTCTTCAGGTTCTTCCAACTGTACTGCACATCGTTGGGCAATAGCGGGTGGAAGGGGAGTTTAAAAAAGCTGTGAAGTGTTGATCCGCCTGCATTGATAGCCGCAATGCCGGTAGGTGCCAGTATCACATGTTTCTTTTTGGTGTTCTTCGAAACGTAGCGCAGAAAGGTGGATTTACCAGTGCCCGCTTTTCCGGTTAGGAAAAGCGAGCGCCGTGTATAGTTGATGATCTGGAGAGCGTCTTGCCACTCTTTGTTGTCCAGATCAAGTTGCTGTTCTGCTTGCATTAATCTTTTTTCTCGGTAGCTTCGCCGTTATTGTTTGGTGTTGGTGTGGTGTTGGCGTTCTCGTGGTCGGCCTCACCGGTCTTGATGCTGCCATCGCCCTGCACCTCAATCAGCTCGCCGCTCTCCGAAACGTGGAGCGAGTCGACAGCGATTGAGTCGGAATCCGAAGGCATAGCCAGATAACCGCCGCAGCCATACATGTTCTGTGTGAGCGAGTTATCCTTTGATGCGCCAAACTTAGCGTGATACTTCTGGAAGGCAGGATCCTTGAGCAGACTGCCCAGGAAGTAACCACAGATGGGCAGTGCCGTACGGTTACCCTGACCCAGCATACCCGAACGGAAGTGGATGCAACGATACTCGCCGCCTACCCATGCGCCACAAACCAGGTTAGGTGTGGTGCCGATGAACCAGGCATCAGAGTGGTTGTTTGATGTACCTGTCTTACCACCAAAGTCGGTGTCGGTCACGTCATAGCCTACAAAACCTCTCAGGCGCGAGCTGGTGCCGCTCATACCACCCATCAGCAACTGCTGTACCAGGAAGGCGCTGCGATAAGGAATGGCCTGTTCGCCCTGTGTGGGAGCCTCGTAGATCACGTTACCGTCGCGGTCCTCAATCTTGCTTACCAGTATGGGGTCGTGCTGTACACCATCGTTACAAGGTGTGCAGTAGGCGCTCACCATCTCCAGCAGGTTTACGTCGCTCGAACCCAGCGCCAGGGCTGGGGTAGCGTCGAGCTTGCTCTTGATACCCATGTCGTGGGCGGTCTTTACGATATTGTCGATACCGCACTCCTGACCCAGGCGAACGGCTACCGAGTTGATACTCATGGCAAAAGCCTGCTTCAGGGTGATGTCGGCATTCGAGAAACGTCCGTCGGCATTGGTTGGTGCCCATGTCACCTCCTCGCCGTGATCCATCACCTTCATCGAGAAGTACTCGTCTTTGCGGGTGTCGCAAGGGGTGATGCCCTGATTCATGGCCTCGGTGTAAACAAACAGCTTGAAGGTAGAACCTGGCTGACGCATGGCGGTAACCTTGTCGTATTTCCAGGTCTTGAAGTCAACGTCGCCCACCCAAGCCTTTACGTGTCCGGTCTGAGGCTCGATGGCCACAAATCCGCAGTGCATAAAGCGCTCCATATAGCGCAGCGAGTCGAGTGTAGAAATCTCCTTCTCGATATAGCCCGTCTCGCTGTCGTAGTCGAACAGGCGTACCTTATGAGGCAGGTTCAGATAGTAATCGATAGAGTCCTGATTATCCTCGAACTTGCGACTCAGATATTTATAATAAGGTGTCTTCTTGGCCAGATCCTCGATAAAGTGGGGGATCTCAACGTGGCGCTCGTCCTGCCAGGGGTTTGTGCTGCCCCAGTGCGAGTTAAAGCTCTTCTGAACCTGTTTCATCTGCTTTACAGCAGCCTCCTCGGCATACTTCTGCATGCGCGAGTCGAGTGTGGTGTAAATCTTCAGTCCCTCGGTGTAGTAAGCGTATTTGTTGTTCTCGCCGTAGTAGTCGGTACACCAGCTCTTCATAAAGTCGGCCACAGCCTCGCGGAAGTAGTTGGCTTCGCCGTCGTAGGCATTCTCCACGCTGTAGTCCAGCTTAATCTCCAGCTGTTTCAGCGAGTCGCACTCCTGTTTGGTCAGGTCGCCGTGCTGGTGCATCAGGTCGAGCACAATGTTACGACGCTTCAGCGAGTTGTTGGGGTTAATCAGCGGGTTATAGTAGGTGGTAGCCTTCAGCATACCTACCAGCACAGCTGCTTTCTCGGTAGTAAGCTCCTTTGGCGAGCAACCGAAATAAGTTTTGCAGGCCGTCTTGATGCCGAATGCGTTCGAACCGAAGTCAACGGTGTTGGCATACTGTGTAAGAATCTCGTTCTTGGTAAAGAAGAACTCCAGCTTATAGGCTGTAATCCACTCCTTGCTCTTCAGGATGAGCATCTTGATGCCGGGGATGTTACCCAGCAAACCTGTAGAATACTCCGAACGTGTGCGGAACAGGTTCTTGGCCAACTGCTGTGTGATGGTTGATGCGCCACGTGCATCGTGATGCAGGGCGTAGTCCTTCAGAGCAGCTGCAAAAGCCTGATAATCGATACCATGATGACTGTAGAAACGCTCATCTTCGGTATCAATCAGGGCCTTCCAGAAGGCGGGGTTAACATCGTCGTAGCCTACAGGGGTGCGGTTCTCGCTAAAGAACTTACCAATCTGTTTGCCATCGGCACTGAGAATCATCGAAGCCTCGGCTGGGCGCTTGTTCTTGATGGTACTCATCGAGGGGCTCTTACCAAACAGCCACAGGAAGTTGATATCGACTGCTACCAGATACAGGAAGAAAGCTATTACCAGCGAGGCAATGCCTACCAGTATCTTAACGTACCAGGCACGTCCCTGATACAAGCCTTTATACCAAGGCCAGAAACCTTTGATTTTCTGCAGAGCCAGATTCAGCCAGCCCATCAATTTTTCAGTTGTTTCGTTGCTCATAGTCTTGAGATATGTAACTATAAATTTGTTCTATTTCGTCGGGGTGAAACCACCTTATCTGTTCATCTTTCTTATACCATGTTAATTGTTTGCGTGCGTATCGCCTGGTGTTACCCTTTATACGTTCAACGGCCTCTTCCAGTGTCCAGGTGCCGTCGATGTAGGCAAACATCTCTTTATAACCCACCGTGTTGAGCGCGTTCATGTGGCGCATCGGGTACAAACGTTGTGCTTCGTCCAGCAGTCCGTCGGTCATCATCTGGTCAACGCGTTGGTTGATGCGGTTGTACAGTTCCTCGCGGTCGCGGTTCAGTCCGATTTTTACAATGCGGAACGGACGTTCTTTCTTCTCGCGTTTGCGGAACGAGGTGTAGGTCTTACCTGTCATCAGGCATATCTCCAGTCCGTGCACCACGCGGCGAGGGTTCTGCTTGTCAACTATCTCGTAGTACTCAGGGTCAAGCCTTCTAAGTTCTTCTACTAGAGGTTCTAGACCTTCGCTAGATAACCTAGCTTTTAGGGCTTCGCGAGTTGCATCGTCAACCGTTGGTATGTCGTCGATACCATTGCACACAGCATCAATATACATCATACTGCCACCAGTAAGCAGGGCGTAGTCGCTATACTCAAACTCGCGCTGCAGAATGTCCAGAACCTGCTGTTCAAAGAGCGATGCACTGTAGTAATCGTGCAGCGAGAGCGATCCCACAAAGTAGTGGGGCACTCGTCGCATTTGCTCGATGGTGGGACTCGCTGTCCCTATCTTCAGCTCCTTGTATATCTGCCTCGAATCGGCATTGATGATAGGTATGCCAAAGTGCTGGGCTATGTCGAGACACAAGGCTGTTTTGCCTACGGCCGTTGGCCCTGTGATCACGATAAGCGTTTTAGCGGATGACACCTCTCTTCGAATTTTCGATAAACGAGCAGATATATTCTACCTCCTTAGAGTCGGGGTACTTAGCGCGGGCCTCGGCCACACCTTCCTTCATCACACCCTTTGAGTAGATGATACGGTAGGCATCGTGGATGGCCTCGATGGTCTCGTTAGAGAAACCACGACGGCGCAGTCCGATCAGGTTCACGCCAGCATAGCGGATAGGCTCCTTACCAGCAATCACGTAGGGAGGAATGTCCTGACTGGTACGGCTACCACCCTGGAACATGATGTAACCACCCACGTGCAGGAACTGGTGGAACAGACAGCAGGCCGAGATGATAGCGTTGTCGTCAACTACTACCTCGCCGGCAAACTTGGTTGAGTTACCGATGATACAGCCGTTACCAATCTCACAGTCGTGTCCGATATGCATATTCTCCATCAGCAGGTTACCGTTACCCACGGTGGTCTTACCCTTCGAGGCAGTACCACGACTGATGGTTACGTTTTCGCGGATAGAGTTGTTGTCGCCAATCTCGCAGGTGGTCTCTTCGCCCACAAACTTCAGGTCCTGGGGCTTGGTAGAGATTGATGCACCTGGGAAGATCTCGTTGTTGTTACCCAGACGGGTACCAAAATGCAGTGTTACGCTGTTATACAGCTTGTTGTTGTCGCCGATTACTACGTTCTTGTCGATCACGCAGAAAGGGCCGATAATATTGTTGTCGCCCAGTTTTGCCTCGGGATCAACAATTGCCATTGGATGTATCTGATTTGCCATATGTTTCTTTGAACTTTGAACTTTACTTATTCTTTACGATCTGGGCGGTGAAGGTGGCCTCGCTTACTACGTGGTCGCCAACGAAAACGTAGCCCTTCATCGATGAGATACCGTGACGTACGGGTGCCAACAGCTCAACCTTGAAAATCAGGGTGTCGCCTGGTACCACCTTCTGACGGAACTTCACATCATCTATCTTCATAAAGTAGGTGCTCCAGCGCTCGGGCTCCTCCAGTGTGTTCAGTACCAGCAGTCCGCCGCACTGGGCCATAGCCTCAATCTGCAGCACACCTGGCATTACGGGCTCCTGTGGGAAGTGTCCCTGGAAGAAAGGCTCGTTGGCGGTGATGTTCTTGATACCTACGATAGTGGTTGCGCCCAGCTCTACCACCTTGTCAACCAGCTGCATGGGGTAGCGGTGTGGCAGCAGTTCACGAATACGGTTCACGTCCATGATTGGCTCCTCGTTCGGATCGTAGATAGGTGCCTGGATCTCGTGCTTGCGAATCTCCTTGCGCATCATGCGTGCGAACTTATTATTTACGGTGTGGCCAGGACGTGTGGCAATGATGCGTCCCTTGATGGGCTTACCAATCAGTGCCATATCGCCGATGATATCCAGCAGCTTGTGGCGTGTGCACTCGTTCTCCCACTGCAGGGGCTTGTGCTGAATGTAACCCAGGTCGGTAGCGTCGCGATGCTCCACGTGCAGCATGTCAGCCAGCATGTCCAGACGCTCCTGAGTGGTCTGACGCTCGTAGATAACGATGGCGTTATCCAGGTCGCCGCCCTTAATCAGGTTGGCCTGCAGCAGAGGCTCGATATCGCGTACAAACACGAAGGTACGTGCGCTGGCAATCTCGGTGGCATACTTGGCGGGGTCGTCGAGTGTTGCAAACTGCGAGTTGATAAACTTACTCTCGAACGAGCACATGGCGGTGATGGTGAATGCATCGTCGGGCAGGATGGTGATGCACGATCCTGTCTGCTCGTCCTTAATCTCTATCTTCTTGCGGATGATATAGTAATCCTTGGGTGCGTTCTGCTCCTCGATGCCCACCTCCTGAATCTTGTTTACGTAGAGGATGGCCGAACCGTCGAGGATAGGGAACTCGGGACCGTTAACCTGAATCAAGCAGTTGTCGATGCCCAGTGCATAGAGGGCCGACAAACCATGTTCAACGGTCGAAACGCGCGCATCACCCTTAGCCAGCACGGTACCGCGCTGGGTATCGATTACGTTCTCGGCAATGGCGTCGATGTCGATGATAGGCTGACCCTCCAGGTCGATTCGCTGAATCTTATAACCTGTATTCTCGGGGGCAGGGTTGAATGTAACGGTCAGGTTCAAACCTGTATGCAGACCTTTTCCGAACAAAGAAAAGCTGCCTTTCAGTGTTTTCTGTTTCATATCATTTATTTTCTTTTATTTCTCCAGTTTTTCTTTCAGGGCGTCGATCTCGCGCTGCAGGGCGGCTACCTGGCGATACATATCGGGCAGCTTGGCATCGATGGCGCGTGCTTTGAAGTACATCTTTGGATTAACGGCGGGCGAACCGATCAGCTGCTCACCATTACCCTTGGTGTTGCTGATCACACCGCACTGGGCACCTACAAAAGTCTTGTCGGCCACCTGGATGTGTCCTGCAAATCCAGCCTGTCCGCCAACCATACACCAGGCACCAATCTTGGTGCTGCCTGCCAGACCTACCTGAGCACTCATCACGGTGTTCTCGCCAATCTCGCAGTTGTGAGCCACCTGAATCAGGTTGTCCAGCTTCACACCCTTGCGGATGGTGGTCTGTCCCATGGTGCTGCGGTCGATACAAGTGTTGGCACCAATCTCAACGTTATCCTCGATCACTACGATACCAATCTGTGGAATCTTATCGTAGCCCTCGGTGTTAGGTGCAAAGCCAAAGCCGTCGGCACCTACCACGCTACCTGCGTGTATTGTAACATTATTTCCAATCTTACATCCCTGATAGATGGTTACATGGGGGTAGAACAGGCATTTCTGACCTACCTGTACGCCATCGCCAATCACGGTGTGGGGATAAATCTGACAGCCGTCGCCGATCACAGCGCCATCGCCAATCACGGCGAATGCACCGATATACACGTTCTCGCCAACCTTAGCCTTGGGCGAGATTGATGCCAGTGGGTCGATACCCGTCTTGGCAGGCTTCATGCTCTCGTAGAACTGCAACAGCTTGGCCACGCACTCGTAGGCGTTTTTCACGCGAATCAGTGTGCAGCTTACTGGGCGCTCCAGTTCTACATCCTCGTTAATCAGTACTACGCTCGACTTGGTGTCGTAAATGTAATGGGTATATTTTGGGTTTGAGAGAAACGAAATGGCTCCCTCAACGCCCTCTTCAATCTTAGCGAAAGTGCGAACGGCTGCATTCTCATTGCCTTCCACTCTTCCCTGTATCAATTCTGCAATTTGTTTGGCTGTAAACTCCATATTGTTTGCAATTATTTAAAAATCCGTGCAAAGATAACTATTTTTCTTCAAATCTTTGATAACAAAGATAATATTTTCGTATTTTTTTTGATAGTAACTGAACATTTAGCAGCTCCGAGGCTTCCGATATGTCTCTGATTTCGCCGTTTTTGTAAAGTATTTGTATCTTATCATCATCCACGTTGTACATATCCTTCTGGATGGTGTTCAGACTCATCAGATAGTGGGCATCCTCGTAAGCTATGTCCATGTGCTGGGCAATGCTGCGTTTCAGTTCGTCCAGGCGTTCGGCTGTGGGCTCTTCCTCCAGTACCTCCACCTTGAAGATGTGGCGGTCCAGCATGTCGGTAGCCAGTGTGGCCAGTATCTTGTCGCTGTGGTGCTTCCAGGCCTTCATGGCACTCCAGATGTCGCTGTCGTCCAGCTCGCTGTAGTACTGCAGCGCCTCGGTATGGGTGGCAAACCACTCGGCATCGATATCGTTCTCCAGGAAGTAGAGTAGGGCGGGCGATGCAAACACCTGCTGGCCGTTTCGTATCAGCCACTTGGCGCGGTTCAGCATGTTTACCAGCACCTTTTCGTAGGCCACACATGTGCGGTGCAGATACACCTGCCAGTACATCAGTCGTCGGGTGGTCAGATAGTTCTCCAGCGAGTAGATACCCTTCTGTTCTACTACAAGGCTATCGTCTACCACGTTCAGCATCTTGATGATACGTGCGCTACCGATGTTTCCCTCGGTAACGCCCGTGTAGAACGAGTCGCGTCGCAGGTAGTCCAGTCGGTCCATATCCAACTGACTGGATATCAGCTGGTGCAGGAAGTTCTTCGGATACTCGCCTTTGAATATCGAGATAGCCAGATTCAGCTGTCCGTTCAACGAGCGGTTAATCTCCTCCATCATCATCAGCGAGATCTCCTCGTGACTGATGCCGCTAATCAGCGTGTTCTCCAGTACATGCGAGAACGGACCGTGCCCGATGTCGTGCATCAGGATGGCGGCCTGTACCGCCTCGGCTTCCGAGTCGAAGATAAACTGCCCCTTCTGTTGCAGGTTCTGTATAGCCTCGCTCATCAGGTGGAAAGCACCTAGCGAGTGCTGGAATCGCGTATGCCTAGCCCCAGGATACACCACAGAGGCCAACCCCAACTGATTGATGCGGTTCAGCCTCTGAAAAAGCGGGTGCTCTACAATCCCGTAGAGTATGCCGCGTGGTATCTTGATAAACCCGAAAACCGGGTCGTTAATGATCTTAACCTCGCCCACTTGTTACATTGAACATTGAACATTGAACATTGACCATTAGCAGATGCCGGCATCTGCCAGGATCTTGGCCATCTGCTGCTGCAGCTCCTGGGCCTTCTGTCCGGCCACCTCGTCAAAGTCCTTCTCATTGCTGGCGTAGATAATGCCGCGACTAGAGTTAACCAGCAGACCGCAGTCCTTAATCATGCCGTACTTGCAAACCTCCTCCAGACTGCCGCCCTGCGCACCAACGCCAGGAACCAGCAGGAAGTGGTTAGGAGCCAGCTTGCGGATGTCCTCAAACATCTGTCCCTGTGTGGCACCAACCACGTACATCATGTTCTCGTCGTTGCCCCATTCCTGACTCTTCTTCAGTACCTTCTCAAACAATCGCTCGCCATTCTCGTCCTTCATCAGCTGGAAGTCGTGGCTGCCCTTATTGCTGGTAAGAGCCAGCAGCACCACCCATTTGCCGTCGTAGCCCAGGAATGGTGTAACGCTATCCTCGCCCATGTAAGGTGCAACGGTCAGCGCATCCACGTTGTACTGCTCAAAGAAAGTCTTGGCATACATCTTCGATGTGTTACCGATATCGCCGCGCTTGGCATCGGCTATAATCAGGTGCTTGGGATAGTTCTCCTGCAGATATTCGATAATGCCCTCGAAAGCGGCCATACCCTCAATGCCGTAAGCCTCGTAGAAGGCCAGGTTGGGCTTGTAGGCCACACAGTAGGGAGCAGTAGCATCAATAATGCGGGTGCTAAACTCAAACAGCATGCCGAAGGTCATCTCCTCCTCCTCGTACTCTTTCTTCACAATCTCCTTCAGGCCTTTGGGCATCTTGTCCAGGTCTGTGTCCAGTCCCACGCACAGAAAGCTCTGCTTCTCGCGAATCTGTTCTATCAGTTCTTTTCTGGTCATATCTTTGTTTTTTAAAGTTCATTTTCCTTCATGCGCTCGGCATTCTCAGCAACGGTCAGCGCATCAATCATGGCCTGGATATCGCCACCCAGGAAACCCTGCAGATCGTGTGTGGTATAGCCGATGCGGTGATCGGTTACACGACCCTGTGGGAAGTTGTAGGTGCGGATCTTGGCGCTTCGGTCGCCGGTCGAAACCAGACTCTTACGACGGTTGGCGATATCATCCACGTACTTCTGGTGCTCCTTGTCATAAATAAAGGTGTACAAACGAGAGAGTGCGCGCTCCTTGTTCTTAGGCTGGTCGCGGGTCTCGGTACACTCAATCAGGATTTCCTCGGTCTCGCCAGTGTTAGGGTTCTTCCACATGTAACGCAAGCGTACACCCGATTCAACCTTGTTCACGTTCTGACCACCGGCACCCGAGCTACGGAAGGTATCCCACTTGATCTCACCCTCGTTCACGTGTACCTCAAACTTGTCGGCCTCGGGCAGCACGGCCACGGTGGCAGCACTGGTCTGCATACGTCCGTTGCTCTCGGTCACTGGCACACGCTGCACGCGGTGTACACCACTCTCGTACTTCAGCGTACCGTAAACATCGGCACCTGTTACCGAGAAGTCAACCTCCTTAAATCCGCCCACGGCACCCTCAGATACGTAGGTAATCGACACCTGCCAGCCCTTCGACTCGCAGTAGTTCTTGTACATCTTAAACAGGTCGCCAGCAAACAGGGCAGCCTCGTCGCCACCTGTTCCTGCACGTATCTCCATTTCTACGTTCTTGGCATCTTCGGGGTCTTTCGGTATCAGCGCAATCTTTATTTCCTCCTCAAGCTGTGGCTGTAACTCCTCGTTCATAGTCAGCTCCTCGCGTGCCATCTCCTTCATCTCTGGGTCGCTCTCGTTAGCCAGGATATCCTTAGCCTCCTTAATACCATTCAGACACGCAATATAACGTTTGCGGGCGTCCATAATATCGCCCAGGTCCTTGTATTCCTTTGTTAGTTTAACAAATCGCTGCTGGTCGGCAATCACGGCGGGGTCGGTAATCAGGGTCGAAACCTCCTCGAATCGTGCCTCCAGTCCATCTAATTTTTGTAGAATGCTGTTACTTGTTTCTGCCATCTTATTTATAATATATTATATTTGGGCGGCAAAGTTACAAAAAAAAGCCCGTATATCAAAATATTTTTCCGCTAAAATGCTGTTTTTCTGTTTTTTATGGTTATATTTTGCAATGTGAATCGATAGTAAAGCTTAGTGCAGGTGTTCTGTATTTCGATTTTAAATTTTAAAATGGTTAATAACTAAGTGTCGTTTGGGGTGGAGGTGATAGTTGTCTTATTCTTCTTTCCTGAGAGCTCTGCAAAGGTACGAAAATTATTTTAATCCACCAAATGTTTTAGCCACTTTTTTAGTTGAAAAAGCAAAAATATTTTGGTTGTCCATTTCTTGCGCAAAGAATAGTGATTTTATGGCTTCGAATATTACTGATTATGCTCAAATTAGTACAATCTCGTTTCCTGTGCTCACCACCACACCGCACGCCGCACGCCGCAACTTTTCCGTACTTCACACTCGCAGCATCTTGTCTTTAGAATATTATATATTATTATATATATTATAATATATATAATAATATATAATATTTATAATACTAATTAATCTACCTCCACCATCGCACCCATCCACACCGCAAAACCAAAAAGTTGCGGCGTGCGGCGTGCGGTGTGGTGCTATCACCACTACATGCATTTTAGCGGAGTTTAGAGGTTCGTTTTTTGCATTTTAGCGGAGTTTACAAGCCTAAGCTAAAAATAAATGTTAGGTTTATTCGTATAAAATAATGACGCTGCAAATATAGAAGCATTTTCTATTAGTTCCAAATATTTTGGATAATTTTTAAAGAAAAACTGCATGTAGTCGCAGAATTTCTTGGAGCAATATAACAATCGTTTCCTGAAAAATAATACTTTATCACATGAAGAAATCGCATGTATGTTTATGTGTAGGGAGTGAAGAACAACTAAAAGGTTTAGAAAATGAACAAAAACAATTGATTAATACCATAGACGAAAAGTTCTTCAAAGGCTTAGATAGTAGCTGGTGATTGACTACCCAAAAGGCAACTGATGAGTTGATTTTTACCACCCAAAAGGAGAATTTGACTACCCAAAAAGGGCGAAACAACTACCCAAAAGCAACCAGAAAGAATGTGGCTCTGGCCTTAGGCGGTATCAGTAGGATCGGTTCTCTTTATCAGAAATAGGCGAATATTCCCTCATAAAATTGGCAAGAAGTGGTAGTTATTCCCTCATAAAATTGGCAAGAAGTGGTGATTATTCCCTCATAAAATTGGCAAAATATTTGGAGGTTTGTCCAAAAAAGTGTATATTTGCAGCGATAATTCATCCAGAAAAGTGTAGATTGATATGAAAAGAAAATTGTATAATGCGCTGATAAATTGGAAAAACGACCCAGACCGCAAGCCTTTGGTGCTTGAGGGGGCTCGTCAGGTGGGCAAAACTTGGCTGCTAAAAGAGTTTGGACAGAATGAATACCAGAATCTGGTTTATGTGAATTTTCATGATGATCCTGAAGCACAGGAGATATTTCGTGTTGATCTTAAGGTAGATCGCATCTTATATTTGTTGGAATCCATAACGAATCAAAAGATTACAGCAGGCAAGACGCTGATATTCATGGACGAGATTCAGGAGGCGTATAGAGGGCTTGACAGCTTAAAATATTTTTGTGAAAATGCACGCGAGCAGCATGTTGTTGCAGCAGGTTCGCTGCTTGGCACCACTCATCGTAAAGGTGAGTCTTATCCTGTTGGCAAGGTTAATCTTCTCACACTTTATCCTATGACATTCGAGGAGTTTCTTTGGGCAAAAGGTGAAGAAAGAATTGCTGAGATTTTGGCACGTACAGATTGGGGAATGGTGCAGTTATTGGATTCTAAGATTCAGGAACTACTACGACAATACTATTATGTAGGCGGAATGCCTGAGGCAGTATTGCAATATACCACAAAGGGAGATGTAAATAAAGTACGGCAGATACACGAGGAAATCTTGCGGGCATATGACAACGATTTTGCCAAGCATGCAGGTGATGAAACAGAACGCATACGTATGGTATGGGAAAGTATTCCAAATCAGCTTGCTAAAGAAAACAAGAAGTTTATCTATGGTGCAGTAAAGGAAGGTGGTCGAGCTCGCGATTTTGAAATCGCAATAGAATGGCTTGTAAGGGCAGGCCTTGTATATAAGATTCGCAGATGTAAGAATCCTGCGATGCCATTGAAGTTCTATGAAGACTTCGATGCATTCAAACTTTATCTGTTGGATGTGGGGCTTTTAGGGGCTATGTCTAAGGCCAGCCCAAGGCTCATGCTCATTAATAATGGTGTGTTTACAGAATACAAAGGAGCTTTTACAGAGAATTATGTATTGCAGCAATTAAAATCAATTGGGGCTTTGGATGTCTATTATTTCAGCAAGGATAATTCTACTCAGGAAGTTGATTTCTTAGTTCAGACGGCCGAACGCATTATCCCCACCGAGGTTAAGGCAGAGGAGAACGTGAAAAGTAAGTCGCTAAAACAGTTTGTAACAGTTGATCACGCCGATAAGCATCTGAAAGGTTTGCGTTGTTCTATGAAGTCCTATATCGATCAGGACTGGATGGAGAACATTCCTCTATATGGGGTACTAGGATATTTTAACAATCAAATGTAAAGCTCGCACAGTAGATGTCATCTGGTTTAATGAACGGCAGATGCCTTCTAAAATGGCGATTGTATGGAATATCTTTGAGGACAAGGAATTGGACGAGACAGTGGTTGTTCGGAAATTCCGAACTACCACTCAACATGGAGCTATAGAGGGGAAAACTGTACTACCCTAGAAAAAGTTCTTCGTAAACGAAGCGGCAAAGCCGAGCGGAATGGATTTTACCTTACCCCTGCCAAAAGTTGAATCATTCTCTCTAAACCCTTGTTTTTGTTGAAAGACGATTATTTTTATTCTTAGTTTTTCTTTATTTCACTTATTTGTTGTATCTTTGCATGCAATAATACAAATAAAAATAGTGAATAGAAACAGCAATATAGTAGAATACCCTCGCGCCAAGAAAATCGTAGTGAGTGGCGATATTCATGGTGATTTTACTCAGCTCGTATTTAAGTGCTGCGTACAGTATGAAATGACCGATACACTTATCATTGTAGCTGGTGATTGTGGATTCGGTTTTGAAAGGCCTGGCTATTATGAGGCTGTTTACAATCGTTGTCGCGACCGGCTTTCAAAATCCAATAACTGGATAGCTTTTATAAGAGGAAATCACGATAATCCAGCTTATTTCAACAGACTGCCAATAAAACACCAACGCTGGCGTACGTTATGTGATTATTCGGTAATTAAGGCTTGTGGTCATACGGTTCTTTGTGTAGGTGGTGCAACATCCATCGACAGAACTCTTCGTATGACATCTAATAAATTTCATATACCCAATCCAAATGATCCTCTTTTGCCAAATGTTTATTGGTCAAATGAACTCCCTGAATTTAACAAGGAGAAGCTTAATAAAATTGATCAGCAATGCGCTGTAGATACCATAATTACCCATACTTCACCATCGTTCTGTGAATTATCATCACACCATTTCTTGGAAAGCTGGGCTGCGCATGATGTTGATTTGTTGGACGACGTAAGGTATGAGCGCCAGGTGATGGACGATATCTATAGTTATCTTTATAGCAAGAATCATCCTTTAAGTAATTGGTATTACGGACATTTCCACGAGAGCTGGCACGCCGAAATAGATCATGTGATATTCCATATGCTCGATATTATGGAATTAAGAGAGATTCTTTAAGCGCTCGGCTCAGCCGCATGCTAAAAAGCAAGAACAATTTCAATAAGTTCCAAATATTTTGAGACTTTTTTCTTTTAAATTGCATATTTTTAGCCCCATTCTTGTGTATTTCACAAAACTTTTTGTACTTTTGCAATGTCCATACCTGCGCCATGATGGCGTGATTACTACCAGTGGTGATGCAGGATTTGTGGTCACTTTAAAGATGTATGACGCAAAATACGAGAAGAGATATGAGCGATTTAGAGGAACTGCGTAAGGCAATTGTCGAGTTTACTCAAGAGCGCGATTGGGATCAATTTCATAATGGAAAGGATCTGGCTTTAGCCTTGTCAATCGAGGCTTCAGAACTGAACGAGGCCTTTCTGTGGAAAGATGCCAACGATGTAAAAGTTGAGAAGGTGAAAGAGGAACTGGCTGACATCGTAAACTACGCTATCCTTATCGCTGACAAATACAATCTCGACATTAAGCAAATAGTATTGGATAAACTAAAACGCAATGCCGAGAAATATCCTGTAGACAAAGCCTACGGGAGTGCTAAGAAATATAACGAACTATGATTATCTATAGAGCCACTAAGAAGCAGTTTGTTACTGATGTTTTCAATAACACGATTGCAGATAACATCGACGAGGCGTTTTACGAGCACCTTGGCAGGCATACTTCGCCTAACGAGGTGCGTTCGTGGCAAAATTCAATGCAATATATGTCGAGAGTGGTTAATACGCCCGAATTACCCGATGATACCGGAGTGGCTATAGAATATCAGATTCCGTTGACCGCAAAGCGAGTAGATTTTATTGTTTCTGGCTTAAACTCCCAGAAACGAGAGCAACTTGTAATCATTGAATTAAAGCAATGGGAAAATGCAGAGCCAACCCCAAAACCTGGCGTTGTTGTTACAAAATTCCAACATGGTAAGGCTGAGGTAGCTCACCCATCATATCAGGCCTGGTCGTATGCTTATATGTTACAGAACTATAACATGACCATTCAGGAGCGAGGCGTTGACATTTGCCCTTGTGCTTATTTGCACAATTATGCACCTGATGGCATGATTAATGGCAAACTTTACGAGGACTATGTAGTAAAGGCGCCTGTATTCCTAAAAAACGATGCAGCACGATTACAGGACTATATTTTACGTTATGTGCGATATTGCTCGCCCGAAGATGTGCTTTGGAAGATTGATAATGGTAAGTTGCGACCCTCAAAGCAACTGGCTGACTCCTTAACATCCATGCTTCGTGGCAATGAAGAGTTTATGATGCTTGACGATCAAAAGGTGGTGTATGAGTCGGCAGTCTATCTGGCAGAGAAGGCACAGCAAGGCAAAAAGCAAGTACTGATAGTTGAGGGTGGTCCTGGTACAGGTAAGAGTGTATTGGCAATCAATCTGTTGGTTAATCTCACAGCCGAGGGCATTGCTTCGCAATACGTAACCAAGAATAGTGCACCACGTGCAGTTTATAGTGTAAAACTATCAGGTAGTTTTAAGAAAACATACATTGATAATCTATTCGTTGGTAGTGGAACCTTTACTGAGACTATGCCCGACACGATGGGGGCTTTGATTGTTGATGAAGCACATAGATTGAATCTTAAGAGTGGACTGTTCTCAAACAAAGGTGAGAATCAGATTAAGGAAATAATCAAGACAGCAAGGTTTTCTGTATTCTTTGTAGATGATTGCCAACGTATACACATGAAAGATATCGGTAGTGTGCAATCCATCAAACAATATGCAGAGGAGATGGGAGCTGATGTACATCTGGAGCATCTTAGTTCTCAATTCCGTTGTAATGGTTCTGATGGTTTTCTTAGTTGGTTGGACAATGCTTTGCAGATTCGTGAAACCGCCAATATACGATTAACCGCAGAAGATTATGATTTCCGTATATATGATTCGCCGACCGAGATGTTCGAAGAGGTGAAACGTAGAAATCAAGCAAACAATAAAAGTAGAGTAGTGGCTGGGTATTGCTGGGATTGGAATAGTAAACAGAACCATGCTGCCTACGATATTGTTATACCTCAGTTCGGTTTTCGTAAACAATGGAACTTTAATAGTAACGAGCCTTGGTTGATTGGCGAGAAATCAATCGATCAGATAGGATGCATCCATACTTGTCAAGGGTTGGAGCTTGATTATGTTGGAGTGATTGTTGGACCAGACTTGACGTATAAAAACAACCGGGTAGTAACGGATGGATTTAAGCGTTCGCCTAACGATCAGTCGCTTAAAGGTTTCAAGGCGATGGTACGTAAGAATCCAACCGAAGCTTTACAATCAGCTGATGCCATCATCAAAAATACTTATCGTACACTGATGACCCGTGGTATGAAGGGCTGCTATGTGTATTTCTGTGACAAGGCTTTGGCCGAGCATTTTCGCGAACTAATGGCCGAGAAACCATCAAAAGAACCAACAGTTCGTATTGAGCCTGTAGTTAATGATGATGTAAAATACATTGATTTCCTGCCGGTATATTCGATGAAGGCTGCATGTGGTTATTTCGGCGAAGGCGAAGACTACAGCGAGTTGGGATGGATAAGAGTGGAAGGCATGGGGAAGTTAAATCGCAACATGTTTGTTGTACAAGCCTGCGGACACTCTATGGAACCTCGCATCAATGATGGAGATTTCTGTGTGTTCCGCATCAATCCGGCTGGCAGCAGACAGGGCAAAATTATGTTGGTACAACATCGTAATTATTATGATGCCGACAATGCTGGGGCTTATTCTATCAAAGAGTATTCGAGTGTGAAGAGTTACGATGAATTTGGCTCTTGGCAACACGAGAAGATTGAATTGAAACCGCTGAACCGTGATTATAATAGTATTATCATCACTCCCGAGGATGGTGATGAGTTCCAGGTTGTAGGCGAATTAGTTGGTGTCTTGTAATTTATGAAAGAAAAATAATGTAAACTTAATTCGTATAAAAACAGCGGGGCCGTGGGGCTCCGCTGCTTTTTGTATGTGTAAACGGGTTTACTCGTAATCGAATGTACCGAACTCGCTCTTGATGGTGAGGCTCTTCTTGCCTTCCTCGATATGTCCTACTACCTGAGCATCGATGTTGAAGCTCTTTGAGAGGGCGATGACCTGATCGGCAACCTCGGGGCGTACGTAGATTTCCATGCGGTGACCCATGTTGAATACCTGGTACATCTCCTTCCAATCGGTACCTGAGCACTCGTGGATGGCACGGAACAATGGGGGCACGGGGAACATGTTGTCCTTAACCACGCGGCAGTTGTCGTTCACGAAGTGGAGCACCTTGGTCTGGGCGCCACCTGTGCAGTGAACCATACCGTGGATTTCGGGACGGAGCTCGTCGAGCAGCTTCTTGATAACTGGTGCGTAGGTGCGGGTGGGTGAGAGCACGAGCTGACCGGCATTAACGGGCGAACCTTCGACAGCATCGGTAAGCTTGTACTTGCCGCTATACACGAGCTCGTCGGGTACAGCGTGATCGAAGCTCTCGGGGTAGTTCTCGGCCAGATACTTGGCAAACACATCGTGACGGGCTGAGGTAAGACCGTTTGAGCCCATACCACCATTGTAGCGCTTCTCGTAAGTGGCCTGACCGGTTGACGACAAACCAACGATAACATCGCCTGGACTGATGTTGGCATTATCAATCACGTCGGCACGCTTCATGCGGCAGGTAACGGTGCTATCTACGATGATGGTGCGAACCAGGTCGCCTACATCGGCAGTCTCACCACCAGTGGGGTAGATACCGATACCCATCTCGCGCAGCTCGGCCAGCAACTCGTCGGTACCGTTGATAACGGCTGAGATAACCTCGCCAGGAATCAACATCTTGTTACGACCGATGGTGCTTGATACCAGGATGTTATCAACGGCACCCACGCAAAGCAGGTCGTCGGTATTCATCACGATGGCATCCTGAGCGATACCTTTCCATACTGAGAGGTCGTCAGTCTCTTTCCAATACATGTAGGCGAGGGCCGACTTGGTGCCAGCGCCATCGGCATGCATGATGTTACAATACTCTGGGTCGCCCCCTAAGATGTCGGGGATAATCTTACAGAAGGCCTGTGGGAAGATTCCCTTGTCAATGTTTTTGATGGCGTTGTGCACGTCTTCCTTAGCGGCACTCACGCCTCGCATCATATATCTATTATCCATAATCTAAATTATTTTTCGTGCCAAAATTCCCAGCTGGCGAAGGCTTGGAGCAGGAGCATCTCGAGGCCGTTCTTAACCTCGGCACCGTACTTGGCGCCCTTGCGCATAAACAGGGTTTGGTCGGGGTTATAAATGAGGTCGTAAAGGATGGTGTGCGAGTCCATTGCCTCGTAAGGCAGGTCGGGGCACTCGTCGGTTTTGGGATACATGCCTAATGGCGTGCAGTTAACAATGACGTTGTACTCCTTGATAACCTCGGGGGTAATCTGATTGTACTGGATGGTGTCGGGGCGCTCGTAACGGCTGACGAACACGGGCTCGATGCCTAACGACTTGAGACCGAAGTTAATGGCCTTTGAGGCGCCGCCGGTGCCCAGGATAAGGGCTTTTTTGTGCCACTTGGGGTCGAGCATGCTCTCGATGCTCTGGGTAAACCCGATGACATCGCTGTTATAGCCCTTGAGCAGCGTTTTATTCTTCTCATGGACCACACGGATCACATTGACAGCACCGATGGCACGTGCCTCGGGCGAAATGCTGTCGAGGAAAGGAATCACCTTCTCTTTATAAGGGATGGTGACGTTGAGACCTTTAAGGTTGGGATTGCGGTCGATGATCTCGGGGAGTTCATCAATCGTGGGAATCTCAAAGTTCTCGTACTTGGCATTGATGCCTTCGTCGGCAAACTTCTGGTTGAAGTAGCTGATGGAGAACGAATGTCCCAAGGGATAACCGATAAGTCCGTACTTGTCCATAAATTTCGTATTTATTTAGTTGCAAAATACATGGTGCAGATGCCGAAGGTGAGCCTGCGGAACGAGGCCTCGGCAAATCCTGCCTTCATCAGAATATCTACCATGCGCTCGCCCTGGGGGAAAGCCTCGATGGTTTTTGTGAGATAGGAGTAGGCGCTGGTGTCGCGCGAGATCAATCGGCCATAAACGGGGAGCACGGTGTGCGAGTAGATGTGGAACAGCTGCTTCATGGGGAACTTAACAGGTGTGGTAAGCTCTACGATGCTGAGATGGCCACCGGGCTTAAGCACGCGGTACATTTCGCGCAGACCGGCATCGAGGTCGGCAAAATTGCGGATGCCGAATGCGGCGGTAACGGCGTCGAAGGTATCGCTATTATAAGATAGGTGTAGGCAATCCTCTTTCTCGAAGGTTACTATGCTGTCGAGACCGAGTGCCTTTACCTTCTGTCGGCCTATCTCCATCATGCCCTCGCTGATGTCGGCACCTACCACGCGGGTGGGCTGCAGCATCTGGGTGGCCAGGATGGCGAAGTCGCCTGTGCCTGTGGCTATATCGAGCAGCGACTGGGGCTTGTAGGGCGCCAAAGCCTTGATGGCCTTACGGCGCCAGCCCTTATCGATGTCCCACGACAAACGGTGGTTAAGCTTGTCGTAGGTAGGGGCGATGTTATCAAACATCTGCTCTACCTGCGACGCTTTTTCACCTTCGCCGTATGGCTTTATCTTCTCCTGTTCGTACATATTAACGTGACTTAAAAGCTGCGAGCCATTCGCTGACGTTCTTCTCGATGCGCTGGGCGATGTCCTCGTCGCTGTTCTCGCGCTCAAACTTCTCGCCTACGATGTGCTCGTAAAGCTCGATGTAACGCTCTGATACGCTCTCGGCATACTCGTCGGTAATCTCGGGCATGGTCTGTCCGGGCTCGTTCATGAAGTCGTGCTCGATGAGCCACTGACGAACGAACTCCTTAGAGAGCTGACGCTGGGGCTCGCCCTTGGCCAACTTCTCCTCGTAACCATCAGCATAGAAATAACGGCTTGAGTCGGGGGTGTGGATCTCGTCGATGAGGTAAACCTTACCATCGCGCTTACCAAACTCGTACTTGGTGTCAACGAGGATCAGTCCGCGCTTGGCGGCAATCTCCTGTCCGCGAGCAAAGATCTTGCGGGTGTAGTCCTCCATGATGGCATAGTCCTCGGCAGATACGATGCCCTGAGCGATAATCTCTTCCTTCGAGATGTTCATGTCGTGACCCTCATCGGCCTTGGTTGTTGGGGTGATGATGGGCTCGGGGAAACGCTCGTTCTCCTTCATGCCGTCGGGCAGCTTAACACCGCACAGTTCGCGGCAGCCATTCTTGTACTCGCGCCAAGCCGAACCGGTAAGGATGCTACGGATAATCATCTCAACACGGAAACCCTCGCACTTCAGACCAACGGTTACCATGGGATCGGGGGTAGCCAGCTTCCAGTTGGGGCAGATGTCGGTAGTGGCATCGAGGAACTTGGCTGCAATCTGATTGAGCACCTGACCCTTGAAGGGGATTCCCTTGGGCAGTACTACATCGAATGCTGAGATACGATCGGTGGCTACCATCACCATCAGATCGTCGTTAATGTTGTAAACGTCACGAACCTTGCCGTGATAAACGCTCTTCTGTCCTGCGAACTTAAAGTCCGTCTTAGTTAATGCTTTCATTGTTTTATTATTATTTACCTTTTGACCTTTTTCACTTGTTTGGTATTTCGCCCTTCATCTCTTTGTCGAACTCCTCGTAGGCGTTCACGATGCGGGTTACGAGCTTGTGGCGAACGATATCATCGCGCTGCAGATTAACAATACCAATGCCCTCTACATTATTTAATATATGCAGGGCCTCGATGAGTCCGCTCTTCTGCGAGTGGGGCAGGTCGATCTGCGTCATGTCGCCTGTAATAATCATCTTGGTGTTCCAGCCCATACGGGTGAGGAACATGCGGATCTGGGCGGGTGTGGTGTTCTGCGCCTCGTCGAGAATCACAATAGCATCGTTCAGCGTGCGACCGCGCATAAATGCCAAGGGGGCAATCTGAATGATGTTTTTCTCCATCATATCCTGCAGCTTTACCTGAGGCAGCATGTCCTCGAGGGCATCGTAAAGGGGCTGCAGATAGGGGTCGATTTTATCCTTCATGTCGCCAGGTAGGAATCCGAGTTTCTCGCCAGCTTCTACAGCTGGGCGCGAGAGGATAATCTTTTTGGCGGTTTTGTCTTTCAGGGCTTTAACGGCAAGGGCTATGGAGAGGTATGTTTTTCCGGTACCAGCTGGGCCAACGGCAAACACCATGTCGTTATGGTTGTAAGCCTCGATGAGTCGCTGCTGGTTGGGCGTTCGCGCCTTGATGGGGCGGCCCGACATGGAATAAACCACAACGCCATCGGGCACATCATCGCGCGTGCGCTTACCTTTTATGATATCGAGGATGTCCTCGTCGCCAAGCGAATTAAAACGGAGTACATGGGCGCGCAGCTTTTCAACGCTTTCCTCGAAAGCTGCCATTTGTTCCTCGTCGCCCAAAACGCGAATCACATTGTCGCGGGCCATGATGCGCAGTTTGGGATATAACGAGCGAATCATCTGTAAGTGCCCGTTGCCAACCCCATAGAATATCACGGGGTCAATGTCTTCTAATACGATATGTTTCTCTATCAAAAGCTGAAGTTTTTTATTTTTGGGCACAAAGTTACAAATAATTTTTGTATCTTTGCAACGTAAAAACAGAATTTTTAGATGAAACTTACAAAAAAAAGATATTTAATAGGATTTACGGTGGTGGTAGTGGTGCTTTCGGTAGTGCGAGCAGAGTTTCCGCAGCTGGCTGAAGCCAGAACTAGCACTTCTAGCCCTGCTAGTATTTCTAGCTCTAGTGCTGGGGCGATCGCCCCAGCTGACAGCCTGGCTGAACCAAAGCCCATCAGCTATCAAACAAAGAAGCACAAAATATTCTCGGTGCCCAGCTTTAAGGCTTGCTTCCCCGATACCCAGTCGGTGCAGTTGGCGGCAGCGATGAAGTGGGGCGTGAAGCGTGTGAAGAACCGCGAGGATGCCGAGAAACGTAAGAGCGAACTGGTGTATGTGGGTGCCAACCCTTACTACCATATCGACAAGCTGTACTCGAGTATTCCTTATCTGGTGCCCCGTGCGGCGGTACTGCTGCAGGATGTAGGACAGGCATTCTTCGACAGTTTGTATGTAAAAGGCATTGCTCTGCATCGTCCTATCGTTACCAGCGTGCTGCGTACCGAGGCCGATGTGACCAAACTGCGCCGACATAACGGCAACGCTACCGAGAACTCGTGCCATCTGTATGGTACCACCTTCGATATCTGTTACAACCGTTACGAAACGGTTCAGGATCCTGATGGGCCTGAGCGCAGAGCTGTGCGAAACGACAGCTTGAAATACGTGTTGTGCGAGGTGCTGCGCGATATGCGCGAACAGGGGCGCTGCTACATCAAATACGAGGTGAAGCAGGGGTGCTTTCATATGACGGTGAGATGACATTGAACATTGAGCATTGAACATTAAAGATTAAACATTAAATAAGAACTTAGGACTATGAGATTAGACGGACGAAGAGAAAGCTCGAATGTTGAGGATCGCCGCGGTATGAGCGGTGGTGCTAAGGCTGGTATCGGTGGTATCGGAGGTATTATTTTGATTGCGCTGTTTACATTCCTGCAAGGCGGCGATGTAACAGATGTGGTACAGAATGTGGTGCAGCAAACCATGCAGGCGCCTACCGAGACCGTTGGCGAGGAGAATTTTACTGAGGAGGAACAGGAACTGGCCTCGGACTGTAAGAAGATTCTGGCCAGTACCGAGGAGGTATGGACCAAGGTGTTCGAGGAGAATGGCTGGGGCGAATATCAGTACCCCACGCTGGTGCTGTTCAGTAATCAGGTAAACTCGGCCTGTGGTTCGGCAACAGCTGCGGTGGGTCCGTTCTATTGCTCGGGCGACCAGAAGCTGTACGTGGATCTGTCGTTCTTTACCCAGATGAAACGTCAGTTGGGGGTTGAGGGTAACACCTTTGCCTACGCGTATGTGATAGCCCACGAGATTGGTCACCATATTGAGTACCTGACGGGTACGCTGAATAAGGCGCATCAGGCTATGAATCAGACAGATAAGGTGACTGCCAACCAGATAAGTGTGCGACTGGAGCTGCTGGCCGACTACTATGCCGGCGTGTGGGCGCATTACGAAGATGCCATGAACCACTCGATGGAGTACGGCGATTTAGAAAAGGGCTTGGAGCTGGCTAAGGCTATCGGCGACGACTGGTTGCAGAAGAAGGCTCAGGGTAGGGCAACACCCGAATCGTTTACCCACGGCACTAGCGATCAGCGTAAGCGCTGGCTGAAGCGTGGCTTTGAGACTGGCGACATGCGCACCAGCACCTTCGCTGTACAGAATTACAACGATCTATAATTACTCGTGATGATAGGGCTCACCCTTGATGATGGTGCAGGCACGATAGATCTGTTCGGTAAACACCAAACGAATCATCTGATGCGAGAACGTCATCTTTGAAAGCGAGAGCTGCTCGTTAGCACGGGCATATACCTCGGGAGAAAATCCATACGGTCCGCCTACGACGAATACCAGTCGGCGGGCCGTATTGCGTTTCTGCTCCAGCCACTTGGCAAACTCGATACTGCGAAACTCCTTGCCATGCTCGTCGAGCAGTACTACGGTGTCGCTGGACTGGATCTGTTTCAGAATCAGCTCGCCTTCGGTAGTCTTCTGCTGCGCTTCCGACAGGCTCTTGGTGTTTTTGAGTTCGGGGATGGTTACGAGTTCGAAAGGCATGTAATGACCGATGCGATCCACATAATCGTTGATGCCTGCCTGGAAATGCTTGTCGGTGGTCTTGCCCACCAGAATCAAAATCGTTTTCATAATCACTTGATACTTTTGGTGGCTACGAACTCGTCGAACTGACTCTTATAGCCGTTAAACACATTGATATCTACATCGCCACGAATACCGTTTACGCGACCATCGGGGCACAGTTGCCAGAAGGCCAGGCGCACATCGGGCTTATACTCGCCGTAGCGGGCAATCCACACGTCGTAGTCGCGCTTAATGTCGGGCACCATACCAAAATATTTATTGATAAACATCTGGTTTATATATAAGATAGGTGTTACGCCGCAACGGGCCTTTACCATCCTGCACCAGATACGTATCTGCTGGAACATCTTCTCGGCACCGCCTGCAGCGCGAATCTGTGCGTCGCTGGGCTCTACGTCGAGCACTGGGGGTAGGTCGCCCTTCTGGAACTTGGTGTGCTTGATAAAATGCTTGGCCTGGGCGGCACCCGATGTCTTGAGCGAGAAGAAGTGGTAGGCGCCGATGGGGATACCATGCTTGCGTGCCTTGGCGTAATCGTCGGCATAGAACTTATTGGTTACGGTAACGCCCTCGGTACTCTTGATAAAGATAAACGAGATGGGGTAGTTGGCCTTGCCGTGCACATTCTTGTGGTTTTTCTTGCCTAAGAAGCTGATGCTGAGCTTGTCCCAGAGAATGGGTGATTTGTGGCGCCCCTTGCCGTGCTGGTAGCGGGCGATATCAATGCCATAGATACGCTCGGAGGTGTACTTCATGCGTTCGCCCCAGAATCGGTTCTTCTTCCATTCGCCCACCTGCAGGCGTGGCTCGCCATCGGTGGGGGTAAGCAGTTGTATGCCGAATCCGTCGCGCTTGTCATCGGTCCAGTGACCCTCGAAATAGCTGCCATCGGCTATGTAAGCACCATGACCGTTGGCTTTGGTACCTCTGAAGTCGCCTTGGTAAGTTCCTAAGCTGTCGATACGCAAACCCGTTTTGATGGTGTCGGCCTGATAAGTGGCCACGATGGTAAAACCAGCCGAGTCTAAAGCCAGCGTGGTGCCCTCGTGGGTACGGTTGCGCCAGTTGCCCACGTTCCAAACAGTTAGTCGCTGGGCAGGTTCAATCTGCAGGCGCTTGCCGTTGGCAAAGGCAGCCACCATCTCATAACCCTCGTCCATCACATTGTGACGGTCGAAGTAGTACTCAAATTCGTCGCCAAAATCAGGCATAGAGTCGTTGGGCAGGGTGTCGGCCTCGGCGGCAAGTGTGTTCTGCATATCGGCACTCAGTTGCATGCCGGGATGTGTGGGTTGCCTCAGAAAGTAGGTTGATGCCAACAGCAGGACAAAGGGTGTTATAATAGATATTAATACCTTTTTCATTTATTTACATGATTTCGGGTGCAAAGTTACAAATTAATTTGCTATCTTTGCCATCAAAATAATGATAATTTTTATGCTTATGATAAAGAATTGATGTGCGAACAGGCCCCCAAAAAAGGCTAAAACTAATAAATTGATAGATTTTTTCGATAAAAAAGTTACGAATTGTTTGTTTATTCCAACGAAAATGATTAATTTTGCAGCCGAAAATAAGAAATTAAGCAAAAATGAAGAGTCTGAATCTACTTAACAGCCTGTTTATTATTATTCGACTGCATGGGGCAGGTCGGAAGTGACAGGGTATGTAGATAATTGACAATGTTTCATTGAAACTAAAAATTAAGAAAGAGCCTTTCTCACTTCCGAGTGTGAAAGGTTCTTTTCGTTTGGAATAACAAGTATTATCGTTAAAATAAAAATTTAAAAATGAGTGACAGATTGTTTATTTTCGACACAACGCTCCGCGACGGCGAACAGGTGCCCGGATGCCAGTTGAACACCGTAGAGAAGATTCAGGTGGCTAAGGCGCTTGAGCAGTTGGGCGTGGACGTGATCGAAGCAGGATTCCCTATCTCAAGTCCAGGTGACTTTAACAGTGTGATTGAAATCTCGAAAGCGGTTACATGGCCAGTGATTTGTGCGCTGACACGTGCCGTTGAACGTGATATCGACGTGGCTTTCGAAGCCCTGCAGTATGCCAAGCACAAGCGTATCCACACGGGTATCGGTACCAGCGACGAGCACATTCAGTATAAGTTCAACTCAACCCGTGAGGAGATCCTGGAGCGTGCCGTTGCCGCCACCAAGTACGCCAAGCGATTTGTAGATGATGTGGAGTTCTACTGCGAGGATGCCGGAAGAACAGACAACGCATATCTGGCCCAGGTAGTGGAAGCTGTTATCAAGGCTGGTGCTACCGTAGTAAACATCCCCGATACCACAGGCTACTGTCTGCCTGAGGAGTATCACGATAAAATCAAATACCTGATGGAGCACGTGGATAATATCGATCGCGCCATCATCTCAACCCATTGTCATAACGACTTGGGTATGGCTACAGCCAACTCGTTCAGCGGTGTGATGGCAGGTGCCCGTCAGGTGGAGGTGACCATCAACGGTATTGGCGAGCGTGCCGGTAACACATCGCTCGAAGAGATTGCCATGATACTGAAGTGCCACAAGCAGTTGGGTATCGAGACCAATATCAATACCACTAAGATTTATCCCACCAGCCGTATGGTGTCGAGCTTGATGAATATGCCCGTTCAGCCTAACAAGGCTATCGTGGGTCGTAATGCCTTTGCGCACTCAAGCGGTATCCATCAGGACGGCGTTCTGAAGAACGTACAGACCTACGAGATTATGGATCCCAAGGATGTGGGTATCGACGATAACTCAATCGTACTCACCGCCCGCTCAGGTCGTGCTGCCTTGAAGCATCGTCTGCATGTAAATGGTGTGGATCTGACCGAGGAGAAATTGGATAAGGTATATGAGAAGTTCCTGGTATTGGCCGACCAGAAGAAGGAGGTGAGCGATGCCGATGCCCTGATGCTGGCTGGTGCCGATACAGCTGATACGCACGCTGTTAGATTGGACTTCCTGCAGGTTACTACAGGTAAGGGCGTGAAGAGTGTGGCCAGTATCGGACTGGACATCAGCGGACAGAAGTTCGAGGCTGCTGCTTCTGGTAACGGTCCGGTTGATGCAGCTATCAAGGCACTCAAGAAGATTATCATGAAGCAGATGACGCTGAAGGAGTTTACCATTCAGGCTATCTCGAAGGGTAGCGACGATGTGGGTAAGGTACACATGCAGGTGGAGTACGATGGCGCACTTTACTATGGTTTTGGTGCCAACACCGATATTGTAACCGCCAGCGTCGAGGCGTATATCGATTGTATCAACAAATTTAAAAAGGAGGAAGACTAAATGAATACACTCTTTGATAAGATATGGGATAAGCACGTGGTGCAGCAGGTGGAGGACGGACCTACGCAGCTGTATATCGATCGCTTGTATTGTCACGAGGTAACATCGCCTCAGGCATTCGACGGCATGCGTGCTCGCGGACTGAAGTGTTTCCGCCCCCAGCAGATTTTTTGTATGCCCGACCATAATACACCTACACACGATCAGGATAAACCTATCGAGGACCCCGTATCGCGTAAGCAGGTGGACACACTCGCCAAGAATGCAGCTGAGTTCGGACTGACGCATTACGGCATGATGTCGAAGGATAACGGTATTATCCACGTGGTAGGTCCAGAGAAGGGATTATCGCTGCCAGGCATGACGATTGTTTGTGGCGATTCGCACACCTCTACCCATGGCGCAATGGGTGCTGTGGCCTTTGGTATCGGCACCAGCGAGGTAGAGATGGTAATGGCTTCGCAGTGTATTCTGCAGCAGAAACCCAAGTCGATGCGTATCACCATCAACGGTGTGTTGGGTAAGGGGGTAACCCCTAAGGATGTGGCCCTTTACCTGATGGCACAGATAACTACCAGTGGTGCTACAGGCTATTTTATCGAGTATGCCGGATCGACAGTAAAGGCCATGAGTATGGAGGGTCGACTGACGCTGTGTAACCTCTCGATAGAGATGGGTGCGCGTGGTGGTTTTATCGCTCCCGACAGCACCACGTTTAATTACCTGAAGGGTAGGGAGTATGCACCCAAGGGCGAGGCGTGGGACAAGGCTGTGGCCTATTGGAAAACGCTGAAGAGCGGCGACGATGCTGTGTTCGACAAGGAGCTATCGTTTAATGCTGCTGATATCGAGCCCCGTGTTACTTATGGTACCAACCCAGGTATGGGCATCGGTATTACTGAAAGCCTCCCCCCAGCCCCCTCCAAAGGGAGGGAGAGCTACGAAAAGGCTATGAATTATATGCAGTTTGAGGCTGGACAGAAGTTGCTGGGCACCAAGGTGGATTATGTGTTCCTGGGTGCTTGTACCAACGGACGTATCGAGGATTTCCGTGCGTTTGCCCATCTGGTTAAGGGGCGCCATAAGTCGCCCGATGTAGTGGCTTGGCTGGTACCTGGTTCGTGGGCTGTTGACAAGCAGATTCGCGAAGAAGGACTCGACAAGGTGCTCGAGGCTGCTGGTTTCGAAATCCGTCAGCCTGGCTGTTCGGCCTGTCTGGCCATGAACGATGATAAGGTGCCCGCAGGCAAGTTGGCGGTATCAACATCCAACCGCAACTTCGAAGGTCGTCAAGGCCCCGGTTCCCGCACCATCTTAGCATCGCCCCTCACCGCTGCCGCCGCAGCCATCACGGGTGTAATAACAGATCCACGAGAGTTAATATAGCAAAAAAAAGATGAAACAGAAATTCAACATCATAACAAGTACGTGTGTGCCCCTGCCGATGGAGAATGTGGATACCGACCAGATCATACCCGCCCGATTCCTGAAGGCTACCACACGCGAAGAGAAATTCTTTGGCGACAACCTGTTTCGCGACTGGCGTTACAATGCCGACGGTACGCTGAACAACGACTTTGTGCTTAACAACCCCAAGTACTCGGGTTGCATCCTGGTGGCAGGTAAGAACTTTGGTTCGGGTAGTAGTCGCGAACACGCTGCGTGGGCCATCGCAGGCTACGGCTTCCGTGTGGTTATCAGCAGTTTCTTTGCCGATATCCATAAGAACAACGAGTTGAACAACTTTGTGCTGCCCGTGGTAGTAAGCGAGGCGTTCCTGGCTGAACTCTTTGCCAGCATCGATGCTGACGCTAAGACCGAAGTAGAGGTGGATCTGCCCAACCAGACGGTAACCAACAAGGCTACCGGTCGTAGCGAGCACTTCGACATTAACGCCTACAAGAAGCATTGTCTGATGAACGGCTTAGACGATATCGACTTCTTGGTGGAGAACAAACAGAAAACAGAACAATGGGAACAAGCGAACAAGTAAACAAATTCAAGCGTGTAAAGCCCTTTGTGGAGATTATGGACTCTACGCTACGCGATGGTGAGCAAACCAGCGGCGTATCGTTTCTGCCCCACGAAAAGCTGATGATGGCCCGTATGCTGTTGAACGATCTGAATGTGGATCGTATCGAGGTGGCATCGGCCCGAGTGAGCGAGGGCGAGCGCGAGGCGGTAAGCATGATTTGTCGCTATGCCTCACGTATCGATGCCCTCGAAAGGGTAGAGGTGCTGGGCTTTATCGATGGCGGCAAAAGCATCGACTGGGCTGCTGAGTGCGGTTGTAAGACCGTGAATCTGTTGGGCAAAGGCTCGCTGAAGCATTGTACCCAGCAGTTGCAGAAAACACCCGACGAGCACATTGAGGATATCCATCGCGAGGTGCGTTATGCCCACGAGAAAGGTATCACCGTTAACCTGTATCTGGAGGATTGGAGCAACGGTATGAACGAGTCGCCCACCTACGTTTACAAGCTGATGGATGCGCTGTGCGATGTAGGTATCCGACGCTTTATGCTGCCCGATACCTTGGGTATCATGAACCCGTTGCAGTGTATCGAGTACTTCCGCAAAATGCTGAAGCGTTATCCCGATACACACTTCGATTTCCACGCCCATAACGATTACGACCTGGCGGTATCAAACTCGTTGGCTGCTGTGCTGAGTGGCGCCAAAGGTCTGCACGTAACGGTGAACGGACTGGGTGAGCGTTGTGGTAATGCACCGCTGTCGAGTGTGCAGGTAATTCTGAAGGATCAGTTTAACGCCCGCACCAATATCCGCGAGGACAAGCTGAACGATATCTCGCGAATGGTTGAGAGCTATAGCGGTATTGCCGTAGCGCCTAATCAGCCCATCATCGGCGACAATGTGTTTACCCAGGTGGCTGGCGTGCATGCCGATGGCGATAAGAAGGACAACCTGTATTGTAACGCCTTGGTGCCAGAACGATTCGGTAGAAAGCGTGAATATGCCCTTGGCAAGAATAGCGGTAAGGCTAACATCGCCAAGAATCTGGAGGAGCTCGGTTTGGAACTCACACCTGAACAGACCAAACGTGTAACCCAGCGTATTACCGAACTGGGCGACAAGAAGGAGATTGTAACGCAGGAGGATCTGCCATTCATTGTGAGCGACGTGCTGAAACACGATGCGCCTGAGAATAAAGTTAAGTTGGTAAGTTACGTGGTATCAACGGCTTATGGCTTAAAACCTGGAGCAAATGTGAAGGTGGAGATTAACGGACAGGCGTATGAGGCTTCGGCTACTGGTGACGGTCAGTACGATGCCTTCGTAAAGTCGTTGCGCTATATCTATAAGAAGTATCTCGGACGTACGTTCCCCATCCTGCAGAACTACGCTGTTACCATCCCACCAGGTGGACGAACCGATGCGTTGGTACAGACCGTGATTACCTGGAATGATAACGGCAAAATCCTCCGCACCCGCGGACTGGATGCCGACCAGACCGAAGCGGCCATCAAGGCTACCTTCAAGATGCTGAACATCATCGAAGATGAACAAGAGAAAGAAATTTAGTTGGAAAAAACAAAAATGGAATTATGAAACTGAAAATTGCTGTATTAGAGGGCGACGGAATAGGCCCAGAGATTATGAAACAAGGTGTGGCTGTGATGGATGCGATTGCCGCTAAGTTCGGTCACGAGTTTGAATATACCCCTGCTATCTGTGGTGCTCACGCCATCGAAGAGGTGGGCGATCCTTACCCCGACAGCACTCACGAGGTATGTATGCAGGCCGACGCTGTGCTGTTTGCTGCTGTTGGCTCGCTGAAGTTCGACAACGATCCTACCGCTAAGATACGTCCTGAGACAGGTTTGCTGGCCATGCGTAAGAAGCTGGGTTTGTTTGCCAACGTGCGCCCTGTGGCTACTTTCGATTGTCTGCTGCACAAGTCGCCATTGAAAGAAGAGCTCCTGAAGGGTGCCGACTTTGTGGTGATTCGCGAGTTGACTGGCGGTATGTATTTCGGTGCCAAGTATCAGGATAACGATCAGGCCTACGATACCAATATCTACACCCGTCCAGAAGTGGAGCGCATCCTGAAGGTGGGCTTCGAGATGGCGATGACCCGTAAGAAGCACCTGACTGTGGTTGATAAGGCTAATGTGCTGGCATCTAGTCGTTTGTGGCGCCAGATAGCCAAGGAGATGGAGTCGCAGTATCCCGAGGTTACTACCGATTACATGTTTATCGATAATGCCTCGATGCGTGTCCTCACAGAGCCCCGTTACTTCGATGTGATTGTTACCGAGAATACCTTTGGTGATATCCTGACCGACGAGACCAGCTGTATTACTGGTTCGATGGGCTTGCAGCCTTCGTCGTCATTAGGCGAGCACACACCGCTGTTCGAGCCCGTTCATGGTTCGTGGCCACAGGCTGCCGGTCAGAATCTGGCTAACCCAATCGCTCAGATTCTCTCAGCAGCTATGCTGCTGGAGCACTTCGGACTGAACGAGGAGGGTGGTCTTATCCGTAAGGCTGTCACCGCCTCGCTCGATGCCAACGTACGCACCCCGGAGATTCAGGTCGAGGGTGGCAAGAAATACGGCACAACCGAAGTAGGAGAGTGGATTGTAAATTACATTAAGAATGCGTAAAGTTGTAATGATAGCTGCTATGTTTGTGGCGTTGGGCGCAGCTGCCCAGACGCCCAAACAATGGCGCGATTCGGTATCGGTACTGATAGAGCAGATAAATCTGAATCCCAGTAATCTGGAGTTGCGATTAAAAAAGGCTGAGGCTAATATTAATCTGCAGCAGTACGAGTATGCCCGCGATGAATATTCGGCTGTATTGAAGAAAGACGAGAAAAACTTGGCGGCACTTTACTTCCGTGCGTTCTGTCAGACGCAGTTGCGACAGTATAGTTTTGCCCGTGCTGATTACGAGGCGTTCTTAGCTATCCAGCCCGAACACCTGGAGGCACGCTTGGGTTTGGCGCACGTGTTGCAGTTGTTGGGACGAAAGACCGATGCTGCCGATGAGTTGAACCGTGCTGTACAGATGTTCCCCGACAGTACGGATGCCTATGCAGCCAGAGCTGTATTTGAAACCCAACAGGAGCAATACGATGCAGCCCTGTACGATTGGGACGAAGCTTTACGATTAGCGCCTAAGAACGCAGAACTGACGGCATCGAAGGTTGATGTGCTGTTGCGCTTAGGCAGAAAGAAAGAGGCCCGCGAGGCATTAGACCAAGCCGTAAAACAAGGCACCCCACGTGCTGCGTTACGTGAGTGGTACGATAAGTGCAAATAAAATAATAAAGCCCACCAAATTTGGCGGGCTTCATTATTATTAGGGCCATTTTATTTTATCTAGCAGAAACGTATTTGTGCAAGGTTGCACGAACGGCACCATTGCCAGCAAACAGTTCCTTAACCATTCCCTCAATCTGCTCGCCCAGACCAGCCTCGTAAAGGTCGAGACCGAACACGTCCTTGCGACTGTAGAGCGTCTTCAGACAACTCCAATCCTGATCGGCCTTACCGATCTGCAATGGAGCAACGATAGCCTGCAGTTCCTCGAGCATGGGGTCGGGGGAACAATCAAAGGCTGTACCATCATCCTTAATTCCCTTCAGGTAGCGGGCGTAACCAGCCAAGGTGAGAGGGATGAGTACCAGATTGCTCTTATCCAAACCGCGAGCGATGTACTTCTTCAGAGTCTCACCAAAACGGATAGGCAGCTTCTGACTGGTATCCATAGCGATACGCTGTGGGGCATCGGGCATGAATGGGTTTGGTAAACGGCGATTGATAACAGCGCCGATAAACTCGTAGGGGTTCAGCACACCTGGATCAACTACTACCGGCATAGCCTCGATATAACCCAGCTTCTGAACGAATGGGCGCAGGTCCTCGTCGGCCATCTCGGCAGAAATCAAGGTGTAGCCCAGCATGCAGCCATAGATACTCATGGCGGTGTGCAGAGGGTTCAGGCAGGTGGTAACCTTCATGGTCTCAACCTTATCAACGGTTTCGCGAGTGGTGTAGAGCGCACCGCCCAGATCCAATGGTGGGCGACCGTTGGTGTAGTTATCCTCGATTACCAGATACTGCACCTCTTCGGCATTTACGAATGGAGCTGTGAAGGTGTGCTTCTCGGTCTCGATGTAGTTGTTGTCGTCGAAACCATCAGCAGCCAACATCTCTTTTACCTTCTCGTGTGGACGAGGGGTAATCTTATCAATCATCGACCATGGGAAGGTGATCTTCTTCTCATCCTTCAGGTAGTCGAGGAAGGCAGCAGGTACCAGTCCGTCCTTCACCCAACGCTCGGCATAAGCAAATACGCCAGCCTTTACCTTATCGCCGTTGTGCGAGCAGTTGTCCATACTCTGAACGGTGAGAGGCAGCTGTCCGGCGTTGAAACGCTCGAGCAACAGGGCACAAACCTTACCCATAGCGAAGAGGGGCTTCAGTCCGCGAGCCAGATCGGCCTCGTTGTAAGTGTAACCCTTCTCGGTGATGGTGAACGAAATCATCTGCAATGATGGGTTCTTGAAGATTTCAACCAGACGGTTCCAATCCTCAAACTGTGGGTCGGCCTTCAGGGCTTCGGTTACTGAGGCAATCACCTTCTTCTCGATAGAACCGTCTGAGCAGAGGTTCACGCAAAGCGAAAGGTTGTTATAGGGGGCATAAGCCTTATCGATGACCTCGAAGTCGAAAGTCTCGGCTACAATCACACCGCGATCGTACTTACCTGTGTTCAGTGCGTCGTTCAGGATGGCAGCAGGGAAAGCACGGAAGATGTTTCCGCCACCGAAGTGTACCCATGTGGGCTCTTTGGCTGTCTTTTCGCGTACAGCCTTGATATCAAACTTAGGAAGCTGGTAGCCCTTAGCTTCCCACTCTGCGGCGCTAAACTTACCGCTTATAATATCATTAAGTTTCATTTCTTTTTGTTTTAATATTTTAAAGCCCCTCCCCTTTGGGAGGGGTTGGGGTAGGCTTTAATTAATCGAAAAAGCCGGGTTGTTTGTATTCGATGCCTAATTCGCGATCAACGGCGGCGAGGATACCCTGTACCTGACCGAGGGCGAACATACGACCCAGGAGAGTGTAACCGGCATTGTGACCGTGACTGCTCTCGTCCATAATGCCACCAGGCTCATCGGTAAAGGTCATACCGTGATCCACACGCATGGGCAGAGCGGGATTCTCCTTCTCGAAGATACGGCACAGCTCGATCAGGTCGGCACGACCGCCCAGGTGAGAGGCCTCAGTAAAGTCGCCATTGGGGAAGATGTGGCACGAACGCAGGTGAACGAAGTGTGTGCGAGAGGCAAACTTCTTAGCCAACTCAACCACATTGTTATAAGCGCCTGCAGAGAGCGAACCAGCACAGAAGGTGAGTCCGTTATGCTTGTTGGGCACAGCATCCAGGAACCACTGGATATCCTCCTCGGTACGTACGATACGTGGCAAGCCTAGAATCTCGATAGGGGGATCGTCGGGGTGAACACACATGTTCATGTTGCACTCCTCGCAAACAGGCATGATAGCCTCGAGGAAGTACTTCATGTTGGCACGCAGCTTAGCCTTGTCGATGCCCTTATACAGATCGAGGAACTCGCGGAACTTCTGTACAGGAGCCTCATCGTTCTCGCTGAAGTTACCTGATACAAAGCCCTGCGTCTTAATCACAATATTCTCTACCAGTTTGTGGTCCTTCTCTGGTGTCATGGTCTTGGCCAGCTCATCGCACTCGGCGATGACGCTGCGGCCCTGGCCCCATCCCTCGGGGAACTGGAACTTCTCCCATTCCTCGCGAGCGCCTGGACGCTTCAGGATATAGATGTCGAAATAAGCAAATTCGGCATAGTTGAAATAGAGGTTAGTGGCACCGTTGGGGTTGTCGTGGAACAAGTCGGTGCGAGCCCAGTCGAGTACGGGCATGAAGTTGTAGCAGATGCAGTGGATACCTTCGGCAGCAAGGTTACGCAGACTCTCTTTGTAAACCTCAATCTGGTGATCGCGATCGGGACCGCCGTATTTGATTGTCTCAACAACGGGCAACGATTCTACTACGCTCCAGCGCATGCCGTAGCTCTCGATGTACTCGCGCAGGTCGCGAATCTTCTCACGAGTCCAAACCTCGCCAAGGGGTACATCGTGCAGGGCGGTAACAATGCCCTCAACACCGATTTGTCTGAGTTGTGCAAGAGTAATCTTATCCTTCTTGCCAAACCATCTCCAAGTTCTTTCCATAATTAGTTATATTTTTGATTTGCTATATTTTTGAATGCTGCAAAATTACGCAATTATTGGCAAATGAGGTTGTGTTTTTAGCTCATTTCTTTGTTGATTTGTACTTTTTTAGCTTATTTCCCATGATTAGCTCGCGAAAATCGAAGCGATTGCTACCTTGAGGCCCCATTGCTGTGGGAATGCAGGCAGCCTCGCCCTCCATCCCATAACGATTCATGGCTGTAACGGCATAATACAAGGTGCGACCCTTATGGGGTACGGTAATCGACAAATCACGCTGACGGGTAGCAATCAGGTTCTCGGGATTGTTCACGTCAACGGGAAGTGTTTCTGAGGCATAGACATTATATAATAGATAGTCGGCACCCGAATAGTCGGTAGCCTTCTGCCACGAAATCATATCGTTGATCAAACCGCGTTTCATCTGCAAATGGTTAACAGCCGATGGGGCCTGCTTGCCTGCCCACGTCATAGGTGGAATGAGGGCTGGTACGATATTGAAATCGCGGGTGAAATCGTAGATACCTTTGGTATTATCGGTAAAGAACTTACTGCGGAAGAAAGTGCATCCCAAACCAAGCTGGCGCAGCACGTTCATCTCGCGGGTAATCACATCCAGATTCCAGTTCTTTTCGCGGGGATGCATCATGTAAACAGCCAGGCCTGGAGCTACCATACGTCCGTAGCTATGCTCCAACCAATCTACCGCAAAGGGGAAGAAGTTATTACCCTGAAAATACATCATCGGGTACAGGGCATCCATCAGTCCGTCGCGCAACCATCCTTGGGCATCCTGACACACGGTGGTGTTGGCATTCCAACCCGAACTTTTGTAACGAGTCAAGTCGTCGTATTTTCCTATAGGCGAGCAAGATAGCTTAATCCATGGTTTTAAACCTTTAACGGAGCGATTAATCTTGCGAACGATATCGGTGATGTACTGTCGACCTTGTGGGCGCGATACCTTCAGCTTCCAGGTTTCGGGGTAGCGGATGTAATCCAGATGGATGCCATCTACATCGTAATTGCGGGTAACTTCGGCACAGAACTGGGCCAAATAATCGCCCGTTTGTGGCTTTTCGGGATCCATATATCCCTCGTCGCCAATCTTACGGATCAGCGATGGGTATTTCTGTCGGAGCAGCTTACAGCCTGTACCGTTCCATTTTCCAACGGGGATGGTAACAATCCAAGCGTGGCACTCCATACCGCGACGATGGCACTCGTTAATGCAGAACTGCAGAGGGTCGTAACCTGGCGATTTGCCAGGATGACCAGTAATGCAACCGTCCCAAGGCTCAGTGGGGGTTGGGAAAATAGTGGTGGCACGTACTCGGGTTTGTATCAGTACGGTATTGATACCAGCCTGCTGCAGTTGGTCGAGAATCGAAATCAACTCGCGCTGCTGGGTAGGTGTAGAGTAGGAGTGAGGCCAGTCAATGCCACCAATGGTTGTCAACCAAACGGCTCTTACTTCATGTTTTGGCGTGTTCGCTTTGGTACTTAGCACAAGTGCTAAAAGCACGAAAATATGTATAATTGTCTTCAAAATGATATTTTTTTTGATAATTTTGGTGCAAAGTTACTTTATTTTTTCCATTTCTCAAATAAAAACACTACTTTTGCACAAAAATAATTCAAAAAATAGCTAAAGAAAGATGATTTCATTTGTATTGAGTCTCGTTGCTCTTGTGATAGGCTACTTCTTCTATGGTCGCCTGGTAGAGCGTGTGTTTGGTCCCGACGACCGTGTGACTCCAGCTGTTGCCAAAGCTGATGGCCTAGACTACATCGTACTTCCTTCATGGAAAATCTTCATGATTCAGTTCCTGAATATTGCTGGTACTGGTCCTATTTTTGGTGCTATTATGGGAGCCAAGTACGGTCCGGTAGCCTATCTGTGGATTGTTTTTGGTTGTATTTTTGCCGGTGCCACCCACGATTATTTGTCGGGCATGCTGTCCATGCGTCATGATGGTGCAGGCCTGCCGGAACTCATCGGTCAGTATCTGGGCAAGACCACCAAGAATATCATGCTGGTGTTCACCGTGCTGCTGCTCATTATAGTAGGTGCGGTGTTTGTCTATTCGCCAGCCGAGATTCTGCATTCTATAGGTGGTGACACCCTTATGTGGATTATCATCATTTTCAGCTATTATGTCATTGCCACTATGTTGCCTATTGACAAGATTATCGGAAAGATATATCCGCTCTTCGCCTTCTCGCTGCTGTTTATGGCAGCTGCGCTGATGGTGTGGTTGTTCCTGCATTGGCCCACAGTGCCCGAGCTCTGGAACAGTCTGTATAATATGGGTGCTGCTACCGAGCCTGATACCTGGAAGGATAACATCTTCCCAGCTTTGTTTATCACCATTGCCTGTGGTGCTATCTCAGGTTTCCATGCTACACAGAGTCCGCTGATGGCCCGTTGCGTAAAGAGCGAGAAAATGGGTCGCCCCATCTTCTATGGCGCCATGATTACCGAGGGTATCGTGGCACTTATTTGGGCTACAGTAGCATCGTGGTTCTTCTATGGTAACCCCGCTCCAGGCTATACGCTGATTGAGCAGGCTACTGCTGGATTCCATACTTCGGCTCCAGCTGTAGTAAACTTGGTTTGTAACGAGTGGTTGGGTGTTGTTGGTGCTATCCTGGCTATGTTGGGAGTGGTTGCTGCACCTATCACATCGGGTGATACTGCTTTCCGTTCGGCCCGACTGATTGTTGCCGAGTGGTTAAAGATGAATCAGCGCCCCATCCCGAAGCGCTTGCTTATCTGTATCCCCTTGTTTGCCATCTCTATCGCTATGCTGGTTTGGCAGATTGAGAATCCCGATGGTTTCAATACCATCTGGCAGTATTTCGGTTGGAGTAATCAGGCGCTCAGCGTGTTCACACTCTGGACCATCACCGTTTATCTGGTTCGCAACAACAAGTGCTTCTGGCTTACGCTGATTCCTGCCTTGTTTATGACTACCGTTTGTAGTACCTACTTCTTTGTGTCGAAGCAGTTCCTGGGTCTTGGCAACGATGGTTATCCTTATGGCGTGGTTTGTCTGGGTGTAGCTATCGTATGGTTTGTATTATGGTATCGAAAGAATAATAACTTAAAACAGTAATGATTATGAAAAAGTTGATGATGGCTGCTATCGGCCTGATGATGGCAATCGGTGCTAATGCACAGTATCTGAACGATTCTGAAAAGGTGTTTACTCAGGATAAGTGGTATGTAGGCGCTTCGCTCTCAGGTTTGGATCTGAACTATCATAAGGGTAGCGATTGGACCTTCAACCTTGATGCTAAAGGCGGTTATCTGATTGCCGACGACTGGATGATTACCGGTTTGGTAGGTTATCGTGCTCAGACCGATTTTCCATCGGTGGTACAGTTGGGTGCCGGATTGCGTTATTATTTTGAGAGTTGCGGTGTGTATGCAGGTGCTACAGCCAAGTATGTACATTGCGACGACTTCAGCGATTTCCGTCCTGAGCTGAGCGTAGGTTACGCTTATTTCCTCACAGGTAAGCTCACTGTTGAGCCCGAGGTATATTACGAGCACAGTACCAAGGATTCCAACTATTCAGGATTCGGCGTACGTCTCGGATTCGGAATTTATTTCTAAAATCAAAATAAAAGTAAAATAGTAAAATTTAAAATTAATGTTAAGTGTTGATGAATTGGTTGACAGACTGATAGATCTGTCGTTTGCCGAAGATATAGGCGATGGCGACCACACTACCTTGTGCTGTATCCCCGAGGATGCAATGGGTAAGAGCCATCTGCTGATTAAGGAAGATGGTATCTTGGCAGGAGTAGAAATTGCAAAAGAAGTGTTCCACCGTTTCGACCCCACCATGCAGGTTGAGGTGCTGATGCAGGATGGAACCCGCGTAAAGAAAGGCGATATCGCCATGATTGTTTCAGGAAAAATCCGTTCGCTGCTTCAGACCGAGCGTCTGATGCTGAATATCATGCAGCGCATGAGTGGTATTGCCACCATGACCGATAAGTATGTGAAGCGTCTGGAGGGTACCAACACCCGTGTGCTTGATACCCGTAAAACCACACCTGGTATGCGTATGCTCGAGAAGCAGGCCGTAAAGATTGGTGGTGGTTGCAATCACCGTATCGGTTTGTTTGATATGATTCTGCTCAAGGATAACCACGTAGATTTTGCTGGTGGTATCACAAACGCTATCGATCGTTGCCATCAGTATCTCGATGAGAAAGGCTTGAACCTGAAGATTGAGATCGAGGTTCGTTCGTTCGATGAGTTGCAGCAGGTACTGGATCACGGTGGTGTGGACCGTATCATGCTCGATAACTTCAGCGTGCCCGATACCAAGAAGGCGGTTGATATTATCAACCATCGTTATGAGACAGAATCGAGCGGCGGTATCACCTTCGATACCATCCGTGATTATGCTGAACAGGGTGTAGATTTCATCAGCGTTGGTGCACTCACACACTCTGTTAAGGGACTCGACATGAGTTTCAAGGCTTGCGACTAATATTATAATAATGTATATGAAAAGAAAACTGATACTAGCAATTGCGCTGATGGCCGTAATGGGCGCATCGGCATGTACTAACTTTATTGTTGGCAAGAAAGCCAGCGCCGACGGTTCGGTGTTTGTAACTTATAATGCCGACTCGTATGGCGCATTCATGCCCCTCTATCACTATCCCGCTGCCAAGCATCAGCCTGGCGATATGCGTAAGGTGTACGAGTGGGATACAAACAAGTATTTAGGTGAGATAGCCGAGGCTGCCGAGACCTATAATGTGATTGGTAACTCTAACGAGTGGCAGGTAACTATCGGTGAGACCACCTTTGGTGGTCGCGAGGAGATGGCCGACTCAACAGGTGTTATCGATTACGGTTCACTGATCTACATCGCCCTGCAGCGTTCTAAGACTGCTCGCGAGGCCCTGCAGATTATGACTTCGCTCGTTGAGCAGTATGGTTACTACTCTGAGGGTGAGACCTTCTCTGTAGCTGATAAGGACGAGGCTTGGATACTGGAGATGATGGGCTGCGGTCCTGATCGCACCAAGTCGAAGGAGCGCACCGTTTGGGTAGCTGTACGCATTCCTGATAATGCTGTAGCAGCTCACGCTAACCAAAGTCGTATCACCAAGTTCCTGGATGGTCGCTATGTACAGGTAAAGATGAAGGACCTGTTTGGTAAGAAGTATGCCGTTAACGGTAAGAAGCCTGTTCCCAACCTGATGCTTTGCTCAAGCAATGTGGTAAGCTATGCACGTGCGATGGGCTGGTTTGATGGTAAGGATGCCGACTTCAGCTATAATGCTGCCTACGCTGCTCCCGACTTCTCGGGTCGTCGTTTCTGCGAGGCTCGTGTTTGGAGTTTCTTCAACCGCTTTGCTGACGATTTCTCGGAGTATGTTCCCTATGCAGCCGGTAAGGAGAAGAACGCTAAGGAGATGCCACTTTGGATTATCCCTAACAAGAAGGTAACCATCCAGGATCTGCGCGATGCTATGCGCGATCACTACGAGGGCACACCATTCGCTCTCGATACCAATATTGGTGGCGGTATCTATCAGATGCCTTATCGTCCAACACCTCTTACATTCAAGGTGGGCGAGCAGGATGTATTCAACGAGCGTCCTATCTCAACCCAGCAGACTGCTTGGAGCTTTATCTCACAGATGCGTAGCTGGATGCCACGCGAGGTTGGTGCTTGCTTCTGGTTTGGTAACGATGATGGTAACATGGTGGCTTACACACCTATGTACTCTTGCAGCACACGTCGCCCCAAGTGTTTTACCGAGGAGGGTGCCGATGACGTAACCTTCTCGATGGACAACGCTTTCTGGGTTTGCAACTGGGTTAGCAATATGGTTTATCCTCGTTACTCACAGTTGTTCCCAACCCTGCAGGCCGTTCGCGATTCGCTCGACGCTTCGTATGCTCAGCTTCAGCCCGAGATCGAGGCTAAGGCCCTCGCATTGCCTACAGCCGAGGAGCGTGTGAAGTTCCTGACTAATTACAGCTGCAAGAAGGGTGACGAGATGATTGCCCGTTGGCAGAAGCTGGCCTTCTATCTGATTGTGAAGTTTAACGATATGGCCATTAAGCCAACAGATGCTAACGGCACTTTCCTGCGCACACCTTATGGACATGGTGCACGTGCAGAGCGTCCTGGTTATCCTGAGCAGTATGCCCGTGATCTGTTGAAGCAGACCGGCGACAAATATCTTGTACCAGTGGAGGAGAAGAAATGAGCACATTGAAAGCCGCACTCTTCGACCTCGATGGTGTAGTATTCGACACAGAACCCCAGTATTCTATATTCTGGGGTTCTCAGTGTCGACTCTATCACCCCGAACGTCCAGGTCTGGAACACGAAATTAAAGGTCAGACGCTTACACAGATCTACAATCAGTGGTTCAGTGGTCCGTTGGAGAAAGAGCAGCCTGTAATCACAGATAGACTTAACGAATACGAGAGTCACATGCATTACGACTATATCGAAGGCTTCGAGCAGATGATTGCCGATTTGCACGCTCATGGTGTGAAAACGGCAGTTGTTACCAGCTCTAATCTGCCTAAGATGCAGGCTGTGTATCGCTATCAGCCCGAGTTTAAGTCGTTGTTCGATGCTATTCTTACCAGCGAGGATTTCGAGCGTAGTAAGCCCGATCCCGATTGTTATCTCAAAGCTGCCGCGCGTTTGGGTGCAAGCACCGATGAGTGTATTGTTTTCGAGGATAGCTTTAATGGTCTGCGTTCTGGTCGTGCTGCCCAGATGAAGGTAGTGGGACTGGCAACCACCAATTCGGCAGAATCGATCAGCGAATTGTCCGACATCCAGATATCCGATTATCGGAATATGGACTTTAACCAACTTTCCTCTCTACTTTAGGGAATTCCCCATTATGGTTTATGGATTTTCCTTTGTAGGAGTAAGCTAAATTATCTAACTTTGCAATATCAAAAATAATCGAATGTCTAACAAAAAAAATAGAAAGGGTACAATTATGAAGAAGCTCTACACAACACTGATGATCGCGATGATGGGATTGATGACACTGTCGTTCACCTCTTGCGAAACCGATGAGGAAATCGCCTACACACTCGAAGGCACATGGACGGGTGATATGTCTATTGAAGATTGGGATGGCTACAGCTATGTATCATCCGAGATCACATTCCTGAAAGACCCCTACACCTATAGCGAGGGTTCTGGTCTCTGGGTAGATTACTACGATCATCGCGGCTATGTTCCCAACCATTTCAACTGGGTTGTAGAGTATGGCACCATCTATATCCACTTTATCGAGGAAAACTGTAATCTAAAGATCCAGCATTACACCCTGAGCGATAATCATTTCAGTGGCAGGTTCTATGATGGCCATAAGGAAGTTCGCTTCGACCTCTTCAACAGCTCACGTCGTTACGAGAATTCTTACGACTGGGATTACTGGGGCGGCAGCCATTACTACACACGCGGAGCAGTTGCAGATAGCACCACGATATCTCGCCCCCGCCACCGCATCAAATAAATTGCAATATACCCTAATACAAACCCCGCTTTACTATCATAGTAGAGCGGGGTTAGTGTTTGGGTAAATTTGAGGTATCTGGGATATCAATCTAAGCGGGTGATGACAGGCATCGTCCACTCGTTATGGGCGATACGATCCACTGGGTTGTAGATACGGAAGATGAGATGGAAGTCGTCTGCTGGAGCAGGCAGCCAGTTGTCGGGATGGTCTGTATCCTGTTCGTGCGAAACATAAATGTCGAGTGAGCCATCATCATTGCGCTTCCAGTTGTCGCGGTCTGTGATATTATAGCGATTCTGCTCGTTGTTATAGAGGAAGTTGTCTTCGCCATAGAGAGTCACACTCCAGAAACCATAAGGTTTTGTTTCTGGCCAGTTGTCTGATGTGATATGCAGACGATAGCGATGATTGCCATTAAGGTGCTGTCCATTGGCATCCACGTTGGCACGTGGGTAAACGGCCACGCTTACAGGATTGGCTGCCAGAGCTGCCACAGCAATAAGAGCGCGATAATAGTATTCGGTACCGAACTCTGCAATAGGTTCGCCATAGAACTGCCAAGAGCCATTGGGCTTCACAAACTGCTGACTGCGTGGCGTTGTGATAGCGATAATATTGGTTACGAGGTTTTTCCACAATGTCTCTGCCTCACTGCCGAAGATTGAAGCATCGAACTTCAGACCTGGGCCTACGTTGATACGCTTCAGGTCGGCCAGCCATTCGGCATCAGCTTTTGTAGGCGGATTAGTGAGCATTAGCTCATTGGCGCGAGCAAAGAATTTGTCCATAGGCATAGTCATGATGTAGTCCACAGGAGCTTTAAAGTCGTAATCAGGGTTGTAGGTTCCCTTACCTTTATATTCTGCGCCGTTAGTTACAAAGTCGTTCAGCATATAGGTGCGCATCTCGTCCTGTATGGCATGTACGTTGTCCAGGTCATCCTTACCCTTACAAACAGTACGCAGCAGCATCCACACATGGTCGGTAGGGCTGGCGATATGAGTCATGTTGGCAGGCACTTCGCCTTTAAAGTTAGGACCGGTAAAACAGAAGTAACCATATTCACCCTCGATATCGGTGGCAACAGGAGCTGCTATGCAGTTGCTCCAGGCATCAAGAATCTGAGCCAGACAGAAACGATCGGTATGTGGCAGGCGCAACACGAGTGCATCTCCTGAGAGGTCCATCATCACCTGTGTGTAGTTCGTGTCCACATTGGGTGTAACCACCTCCTTGGTATTGGCGTTGGCCAGCACGCGGGCGTGAATCAGACGGTTGGCTGGTGCCTGCTGACCAACGGGGTCAACCACGTTAGTCATATGGATATAGGTGGCATCCATAAGCATCAGCGGCAGTGCATATACGTAAGCTCGCTCAAGCAAATCAGCCTTCTCGGCATCAGTTAATAAATTTGACGCATTAGCGGGATTGTCGGAATTGGAGTTGCATCCTGTACCGACAATGGTTGCAAGCAGCATCATAGCCGCTGTAGCAAGGTTGTGAATTAGTTTTGTTTTCATACTGAATAAATTTGATTTATAGTGATATTTTTTTTATGGCGGCAAAGATATGAAAATAAATTGAAAAAACAAAATATATAAAGAAAAAATTAAACATATAAACCACTGGTGTGGTAGATGGATGTAACTCGCATAAATAAAGAAAAAAGTATTTTCCTTTGGTTATTCGCATAATTTGCAGTAACTTTGCACCCGATTATATATATAATAAGGTGAAATGAGTGCATTTAAGAAAAAAAGAAGATGGCATTGCTTGCCCGGACAGGAGCCCACAGAGATGGATAAAACCATTATGTATTGGGAGAACAAAGGTAAGCTGGTGCCAACACGTGACTTAATTAAAACCCCTGAACAGATAGAAGGCATCCGTAAGGCGGGTGTAGTAAATACCGCTGTGCTCGACGCAGTGGCCAAAGAGATTAAGGCTGGAATGAACACACTCGAGATCGACCAGATTTGTCGCAAGGTGTGCGAGGATGCTGGTGCCATCCCTGCCTGCTTGAATTACGAAGGCTTCCCCATGAGCGTGTGCACCTCGATCAACGAGGTGGTTTGTCATGGTATTCCCAAGGAGGAAGACGTGCTCGAAGAGGGCGATATCATCAATGTTGACTTTACTACCATCCTTGATGGCTATTACGCCGACGCCAGTCGCATGTTTATCATCGGTAAGACCACACCCGAGAAGGAGCAGCTGGTGCGTGTAGCTAAGGAGTGTCTGGAGATTGGTATGGAGGCTGCTAAGCCTTATGGCTTTGTGGGCGATATCGGTCATGCCATCGAGAAGCACTGTAAGAAATACGGCTATGGTATCGTTCGCGATCTGGCCGGACACGGCGTGGGACTGAAATTCCACGAGGAACCCGATGTAGAGCACTACGGACATTGTGGTACCGGTATGCTGCTGGTTCCTGGTATGGTGTTCACCATCGAGCCTATGATTAACATGGGTACCTGGAAGGTGTTCATCGATGCCGACGATCCATACGGATGGGAGGTGATTACCGAAGACGAACTGCCCAGCGCACAGTGGGAGCATACACTGGTGATGACAGAACATGGTGTAGAGATACTGACGTACTAAGATGAAGGATATATATATATTAGGTATAGAGAGCTCGTGTGATGATACTTCGGCAGCTGTACTGAAGAATGGTATTCTGCTGTCGAACGTTACGGCTTCGCAGGCTGTGCACGAGGCATACGGTGGCGTAGTGCCCGAGCTGGCATCGCGCGCCCACCAACAGAATGTGGTGCCTGTAGTGGATCAGGCCATCAAAAAGGCTGGTATCACCAAAGAGGATTTAACAGCGATTGCCTTTACCCGCGGTCCCGGACTGATGGGATCGTTGCTGGTAGGCGTGAGCTTTGCCAAAGGTTTTGCCCGCTCATTGGGTATCCCTATGATTGATGTAAACCATCTGCAGGGACACGTGATGGCGCATTTTATCAAGGAGAGCGAAGACGATCAGCACCAGCCGCCATTGCCATTCCTGTGCCTGTTGGTATCGGGTGGTAACTCGCAGATTGTAAAGGTGAATGCCTATAACGATATGGAGGTGCTTGGACAGACTATCGACGATGCTGCCGGTGAGGCTATCGATAAGTGCTCGAAGGTGATGGGGCTGGGTTATCCCGGTGGTCCTATCATCGACCGATTGGCTCGTCAGGGTAATCCCAAGGCCTATCAGTTTGCCGAGCCTAATATCCCTGGTCTCGATTATAGTTTCTCGGGCTTGAAGACCTCGTTCCTGTATTCGATGCAGAAGTGGGTGGCTGAGGATCCCGACTTTATCGAGAAGCACAAGGAAGATATCGCCGCCTCGCTGGAGTGGACGATTGTGGATATCTTGATGAAGAAGCTGAAGAAGGCTGTGAAGCAGACTGGTATCAAGCATGTGGCTGTGGCTGGTGGTGTGAGCGCCAATAACGGCTTGCGCAATGCGTTCTACGATGCCGAGAAGCGTTATGGTTGGACGATTTATATCCCCAAGTTCAGTTATACCACCGATAATGCAGCCATGATTGGTATCGTGGGCTATTATAAGTATCAGGACAAGCAGTTCTGCTCGATCGATGCCCCCGCATTCAGTAAAGTAACGTTTAAGTAGGATTAAACATTAAACATTAAAGATTAAACATTATCAAGATGGATTTTGAAAGTAAGATAACAAGTAGAGAGGTGAGTGAGATCCTTTGGGAGACTGAGAAGACTGTAAGTACTGCCGAGAGTTGCACTGGTGGACGCATAGCCGAGGCTATCATTGCTGTGCCTGGCGCATCAAAGTATTTCAAGGGTGGTATTATCTCATATATCAACGAGGTTAAGGAGAATCTGCTGGGTGTTGACCATCAGTTGCTCGAAGAGGAAACCGCTGTGTGTGAGGAGGTTGCAATAGCTATGGTAAAGGGAGCATGTAAGGCTCTGAATACCGATTATGCCATTTCTGCTACCGGTTTTGCTGGTCCTACCGGCGGTACCAAGGAGATTCCTGTTGGCACCATCTGGTTGGCATGCGGACGTCCCGAAAAAGTGGTAACCATGAAGCTGGAAGAAGACTTTGGTCGCGACATCAATCTGGCCATTGCCACCAACCGTGCCATGGAGATGTTTTTGGGCTTTTTGAAGGAGGAAGATGCCCCCAGACCCGAGCGAGAAGGTTAAAAATTATTAATTCTTTGAATTTCCGGTCGTGTAATTATCTGAATCTCAATAAAATTGTGTAATTTTGCACGCTGTTTGGAATAAGTAAGTGTAAATCACAAGTAAAAAGGTAGATAGAAATGTCTAAGATTTGTCAAATTACAGGAAAGAAGGCACAGATAGGTTGCAATGTGTCTCACTCAAAGCACCGTACAAAGAGAAGCTTTGACGTTAACCTTTTCAGCAAGAAATTCTACTACGTAGAGGAGGGTTGCTGGATTCAGTTGAAGATTAGCGCTGCTGGTCTTCGTATGATCAATAAAGTAGGTCTGGATGCTGCCTTGAAGCAGGCTGTTGCCAAAGGATTTGTAGACTGGAAGGACATTAAAGTGATAGGAGATTAAAATCATGGCAGGAAAGAAAGCTAAAGGTAATCGCGTTCAGGTTATCCTGGAGTGCACAGAGCACAAGAATAGTGGTATGCCCGGTACTAGCCGTTACGTAACCACCAAGAATCGTAAGAATACGCCAGAGCGTATGGAGCTTATGAAGTATAACCCAATCCTGAAGAAGATGACTCTTCACAAGGAGATTAAATAATACGACTGAAGTATGGCAAAGAAAACCGTCGCTACCCTCCACGAAGGCTCAAAGGATGGTCGCGCTTACACAAAGGTAATCAAGATGGTTAAGAGCCCTAAGACTGGTGCTTACATCTTCGACGAGCAGATGGTTCCCAACGAGGCCGTTAAGGACTTTTTCAAGAACTAATTTACATTTATTATATTGAAATTAGAGGTCGCAAGGAAATTTGCGGCCTCTTTTTTTGGTTGTGTCGTAAATTATGCCTATCTTTGCAATCGAAAATATTGCAATATGGGATTATTTGGATTTTTTAGTAAGGATAAGAAAGAGACACTCGATAAGGGTTTGGAGAAAACCAAAACGAGTGTGTTCGATAAACTGACTCGTGCCGTAGCCGGTAAGTCGAAGGTTGATGATGATGTATTGGATAATCTTGAAGAGGTGCTCATCACCAGCGATGTGGGTGTAGATACCACATTGAAGATTATTCAGCGCATCGAGGAGCGTGTGGCTCGCGATAAATATGTCAGCACTTCTGAACTTAACCGCATTCTCCGTGAGGAGATAGCCGAGCTGCTGGCCGAGAATAATTCGGATGATAACGATAATTGGGATTTGCCCGCCGATCATAAGCCCTACGTTATTCTGGTGGTAGGCGTGAACGGCGTTGGTAAGACCACAACCATAGGTAAGCTGGCTTGGCAGTTCAAGCAGGCCGGCAAGAAGGTTTACTTAGGTGCTGCTGATACATTCCGCGCAGCTGCCGTTGAGCAGTTGTGTATCTGGGGCGAGCGTGTAGGTGTGCCTGTTATCAAGCAGCAGATGGGTAGCGATCCCGCCAGTGTGGCATTCGATACCCTGCAGAGTGCCAAGGCTAATGGTGCCGATGTGGTATTGATTGATACCGCTGGTCGTCTGCACAATAAGGTGGGCTTGATGAACGAGCTGAAGAAGATTAAGGACGTGATGAAGAAGGTGTTGCCCGAGGCACCCGACGAGGTGATGCTGGTGCTGGATGGCTCTACCGGTCAGAATGCCTTCGAACAGGCAAAGCAGTTTGCTGCTGTTACACAGATCACCTCGCTGGCTATCACCAAGCTTGATGGTACAGCCAAGGGTGGTGTGGTAATTGGTATTTCTGACCAGTTGAAGGTACCTGTAAAATATATCGGACTGGGCGAGGGCATGACCGACCTCCAGCTGTTTAATAAACGTCAGTTTGTAGATTCGCTGTTCAATGAGTAAGACGATAGATATCATTTCACTGGGCTGCTCAAAGAATCTGGTTGATAGCGAGACTCTGATGGGCTTGATGGAGGCCAACGGCTATCAGTGTACACACGATAGCGACGACCCTCAGGGTGAAATCGTGGTGGTAAATACCTGCGGTTTTATCAACGATGCCAAGGAAGAGAGTATCAACACCATTCTGGAGTTTGCTCAGGCCAAGACCGAAGGTCGTATCGAGAAGCTCTTTGTGATGGGCTGTCTCTCTGAGCGCTATCTGGCCGACTTGGAAAAAGAGATTCCCGAGGTTGACGGCTGGTACGGCAAATTTAATTATAAGAAGCTTTTGAAAGACCTGAATGGCGAGGAGTATAACGCTTGCGAAGGTAAGCGCCATATCACTACGCCACGTCATTATGCATATATCAAGATTAGCGAGGGTTGCGATCGCCATTGTGCGTATTGCGCCATCCCGCTGATTACTGGCAAGCACCAGAGTCGCCCCATGCAGGAAATCCTGGATGAGGTGCGCTATCTGGTAAGTCAGGGCACCAAGGAGTTTAATGTCATTGCCCAGGAGCTGACCTATTATGGTGTGGATCTGGATGGCAAGCAGCATATCGATGAGCTCATCGAGCAGATGGCCGATATCCCTGGTGTAGAATGGATTCGCTTGCATTATGCTTATCCCACACACTTCCCTTGGGATCTGTTGCGCGTGATTCGCGAAAAGCAGAATGTATGTAAGTATCTGGATATCGCCCTCCAGCATGTATCAGATAACATGCTGAGCCGTATGCGTCGCCATGTGACTAAGGATGAGACTTATGAGCTGGTTCGTCGTATGCGCGAGGAGGTGCCCGGCATCCACATCCGTACCACCCTGATGGTTGGTTTCCCTGGCGAGACCGACGAGGATTTCGAGGAGCTCAAGGCCTTTGTAAAGTGGGCGCGTTTCGAGCGTATGGGTGCTTTCTCGTATTCGGAAGAAGAGGGAACCTATTCGGCTGATAACTTCGAGGACGATGTGCCCGAGGATGTAAAGCAGAGTAGATTGGATAAGATTATGCGTATCCAGCAGAATATCAGCGCCGAACTCGAGGCTGAGAAAGTTGGAAAGGTATTCAAGGTGATTATCGACCGACGTGAGGGCGATTATTATATCGGTCGTACCGAGTTCTGTTCGCCCGAAGTTGACCCTGAGGTGCTGATACCAGCAGCTGAGGCAAAACTTATCATCGGCAACTTCTATGATGTATTGATTACAGATTCGGAAGAATTTGATTTATATGGAACCACAATCATTAAAACATATGAACAATAAAGACTTTATCACAGAATTGGCGCAACGCACGGGTTATTCGGCTGATGAAACCCAGCAGTTTGTGAATTGCGTAGTTGAGGCAATGGGCGACCATTTTCAGGACGACGACTCAGTGCTGATTCCTACATTCGGTACATTCGAAGTTAAGAAGAAGATGGAGCGCATCATGGTAAATCCTTCTACAGGACAGCGCATGCTGGTGCCACCAAAACTGGTGCTTACATTCAAGCCAAATGTAAGTTGGAAAGAACGTGTAAAGAATGGAGGAGCTGAGTGATGGGAAAGATTTCGATACAAGAATTAGCCAATGTGCTGGTTGAGCGCAGAAAGATGAACAGACGCGATGCAAGTTTGTTTGTAAGTGCTATGTTCGATATCGTACAACAGCGACTTGAAACCGATAAACTGGTAAAAGTCAAAGGCCTGGGTACGTTCAAGATTATTGATGTTGAAGATCGTGAAAGCGTAAACGTAAATACAGGCGAGCGTGTGCTGATCGAGGGGCACGGTAAAATCACCTTCGTGCCCGACGCCCTGCTGAAGGAACTGGTAAATAAACCATTTGCTCAGTTCGAGACGGTGGTGCTGAACGATGGTGTGGACTTTGATGATGTGGATACCACCACCACCGATGTTCCCGAGCCAGAAGTAGATGCTGAACCTATCGTAGAGCCCGAACCAGAGCCAATTGTTGAACCAGAGCCAGAGCCAGTTGTGGTTCCCGGGCCAGAGCCAGCTCCAGTGGTAGCTCCTGAGCCAGAGCCTGTGATTGAGGATGACCATGCTGCTATGCCATTGGTTGACTTTGGTGGTAACGAGGAACCTGAACCAATTGTGGCCCCCGAGCCAATTGTGGTTCCTGAGTCAGTTGTGGTTCCAGAGTCAGAGCCCGTAGCCGAGCCTGTAGATGAAATGATGTCACTTGATGATGAGTTCGACGACGATATCGATGATGAACTTGAGGAGGAGCTGAAGTTGGGTATGACTATTCGTCCTGAGACAACAGTTCGTCCAAAGGAAGAACCAAAAGTTCTGGAAGATATCGACGATGAAGATATTCCTGAGTGGGTTATCGAGCCTTATGTTGCTTCGCCTGCCGAAGAACCCAAGGTTGAACCAGAGCCCATCGCAGAGCCCGAGCCCGTGGTTGCTCCAGAGCTTGAGCCAATTGTGGCTCCTGAGCCTGTGGTTGCTCCTGAGCCGTTTGTTGCACCCGAGCCGTTTGTTGCTCCCGAGCCAGAGCCCATTGTGGCTCCTGAGCCTGTTGCTCAGCCGGTGGTTGAAACACCACGCCCTGCTGCAAATTCTAATCTGCAGTCGATCCTGAGTTCGTTCCAGACCATCAAGAAACCAGCTCCTGCACCCGAACCAATTCCTGAGCCCGAGCCTGAGCCTGTGGTAGCTCCCGAGCCAGAGCCTGTGGTGATCCCAGAGCCAACACCTGTTGTTGAGCCTGTTTATACCCCAGAGCCCGAGCCTGTTGTGGCTCCAGAGCCCGTATATACTCCCGAGCCAGAACCCGTTTATGCTCCTGAACCAGAGCCCGTTTATGTTCCTGAACCCGAGCCCGTTAGACCTGTTGTAACACAACTTTCTGACGAGACAAGGATTACCGAAGAGTCGCTGCGTGATATGCTTGAGGAAGATCCCGAGCCCGTCGTAATTCCTGAGCGAGCACACGTGGTAGAGCCCGAACCCGTAGTTCTGGATGAACCTGCTCCCGTAGTAGAGAATCGCAAGATGACTGCCGACGAAGAGCTTGCTGCAGCCTTTAAGAGTATGGGCGTAACAGACGAGGTTGTTTCTAAACCTGCACCAGAAAAGGTAGTAGAGGAGGAAGAGCCCGAGAACGAAGAACCCGAATATGAGTTTGAGTCGGCCCGTCCACGAAAGTCGGCTGGTAAATGGGTACTGGCCTTGCTGGCATGTATCATTGGCTTAGGTTGTGGCTATCTGCTGGGTAATCATTATCCATATGCCAACTTCCTGCCTGATGAGAGCAGCGAGACTGTGATCCATGTTCAGAAGGAAACCGCTCCCGAGCCACAGGCTGCCCCTGATATTGAAGCTGTAGTGGATGAGACTCCTGCAGAACCGACTGTAACCGAGGCTGATACCAAAGCTGCTGAAGCAAAGGCCGCTGAGGAGGCTAAGGCTGCAGAGGCTAAAGCCAAAGCAGATGCCGAGGCAAAGGCCAAGGCCGATGCTGAAGCAAAAGCCAAAGCTAAGGCAGAGGCAGAAGCCAAGGCTAAGCAAGAGGCCGAGGCCAAGTCGAATCCTATTGCCGATAAGTACGACGCGATGGACGTAAGAGTACGCCTGGGCGCCTATCGTATTATTGGTACCGACCGTACGGTGAAGGTGAAGGAAGGCGACAATCTTGTAAAGATTTCACGTCGTGTTCTGGGTCCCGATATGGAGTGTTATCTGGAGGTATTCAACAACATCAAAGCCTCTACACCACTCAAGGTTGGTCAGGAAATCAAAATTCCAAAATTGCAGTTGAAGAAGAAAAAGAAGGCCGCAACAGCCAACTAAATCAGCAAATAATGAAAAAGTTTCTTAAAACTTAGGTTTTGGGAAACTTTTTTAATATTATTTAGACTGATAAAGTGTGGCAAAGTCCTTTAAAAAAAGTATTTTTGCAGTCAAATTTAGAAAACAATTAAAGATATAAATATTATGGCAGAAGCTATTGATATCCGAGAGTTGAATATTCGGATTGAACAACAAAGCGCATTTGTAACAAATCTTGTAAGTGGAATGGACCGCGTCATCGTAGGTCAGAAACATCTTGTTGATTCGCTTTTGATAGGTTTGTTGAGTGATGGACATATTTTGCTGGAAGGTGTGCCTGGTCTGGCTAAGACTTTGGCCATTAAGACCCTTTCGCAGTTAATCGATTCAGATTACAGTCGTATTCAGTTTACCCCCGACTTGCTCCCTGCTGACGTGATCGGTACCATGATCTACTCGCAGAAGGACGAGAAGTTCCAGGTAAAGCAGGGCCCTGTATTTGCCAACTTCGTGCTGGCCGATGAAATTAACCGTGCCCCAGCCAAGGTGCAGAGTGCACTGCTCGAGGCCATGCAGGAAAAGCAGGTTACCATCGGTAGTCAGACCTTTAAGTTGCCTAACCCCTTCCTGGTGATGGCTACACAGAACCCCATCGAGCAGGAGGGTACTTATCCTCTGCCAGAGGCACAGGTCGACCGTTTCATGCTCAAGGTCGTAATCGATTATCCTACACTCGAGGAGGAGAAGAAGATTATCCGCGAGAATATTACAGGCGAGATGCCTACCGTTACCCCTGTAACCACAGCCGAGGAGATTCTGAAGGCTCGCAGCGTAGTTCGCGAGGTTTATATCGACGAGAAGATCGAGCAGTATATTGCCGATATCGTGTTTGCCACCCGTTATCCCGAGCGTTATGGCTTGAAGGATCTCAAGGATATGATTTCGTTTGGTGGTTCGCCTCGTGCCAGCATCAACCTGGCTAAGGCCGCTCGCGCTTATGCTTTCATTAAGCGTCGTGGCTACGTGGTTCCTGAGGATGTTCGTGCTGTGGCTCATGATGTATTGCGCCACCGTATCGGACTTACCTACGAGGCCGAGGCCAGCAATATTACCAGCGAGGAGATTGTTTCGAAGATTATCAATAAGGTTGAAGTGCCCTGATGGAAACCTCTGAGATCATCAAGAAAGTCCGTAAGATCGAGATCAAGACCCGCGGCTTGAGCTCAAACATCTTTGCAGGTCAGTACCACTCTGCCTTTAAGGGTAGGGGTATGGCCTTCAGTGAGGTGCGCGAGTATCAGTTCGGTGATGATGTGCGAGATATCGACTGGAATGTGACTGCTCGTTTCCATCGTCCTTATGTAAAGGTGTTCGAAGAGGAGCGCGAGCTGACGGTGATGCTGCTTATCGACGTCAGTGGATCGCTTGATTTCGGCACCCAGAAGCAGATGAAGCGCGATATGGTGACCGAGATTGCTGCCACCCTTGCCTTCAGTGCTATTCAGAACAACGATAAGATTGGTGTGATATTCTTCTCGGATAAGATCGAGAAGTACATCCCGCCCAAGAAAGGCCGCAAGCATATCTTGTACATTATCCGTGAGATGCTCGACTTTAAACCCGAGTCAACACGTACGGATATCAAGCAGGCCATCGAGTTCTTGTCGAGTGTCCAGAAACGTCGTACCACAGCCTTTATCCTGAGCGACTTCTATGTGCGTAGCGATTTCCAGCAGTCGTTGCAGATTGCCAATCGCAAGCACGATGTGGTAGCCATCCAGGTGTACGATCAGCGTGCCCGCGAGTTGCCCGATGTGGGTCTGATGAAGGTTGTAGATGCCGAAACTGGCTACGAGCAGTATGTGGATACAAGTTCCAAGAAACTGCGTCAGGCTTACCAGAAATACTGGTTAACCCGTCAGGCACAGTTGCAGGAAACTTTTAATAAGAGCAATGTAGACAATGTGAGCATAGCCACTAACGACGACTTTGTGAAATCGTTGCTACTGCTATTTAAACAACGTAGTTAAATGAAACGTATTTTTCTTCTTATATCGCTGATAGCCAATGTGCTGCTGACTTCTGCACAAGTATCTGTCGAGGTTGAAATCGACTCGATTCAGATCTTTGTTGGTCAGCAGACTCACCTGCGACTCACTACTAATGTGCAGCCCAGTCAGAAGGTTGAGTTCCCGCAGTTTCAGCCCACACAGATGATGACACCTGGTGTTGAGGTGCTGAAGTGCGAGGAGCAGAAGCAGGATATCGGTGATGGATTCGAAGCCCGCACGATGGTGTACACACTCACCTCGTTCGACGATACCCTTTATTATCTGCCACCATTGACTGTGAAGGTGGATGGTAAGCAGTATAAGAGTAAGAGTCTGGCCCTGAAGGTGCTCACCATCGATGTGGATACCACTAAGGTAGATCAGTTCTTTGGTCCTAAGGATGTGCAGGACAACCCGTTCCTTTGGAGCGAGTGGAGCTTGCCGTTCTGGTTGAGTGTGCTCATGCTGGTACTGTTGGCATTATGCTATTATCTGTATCTGCGTTTGCGCGACAACAAGCCCATCATCTCCCATATCCGCATTGTTAAGCGCCTGCTGCCACATCAGAAGGCCATGCAGGAGATTGAACAGATTAAGGCCGATAAGATGGTGGCTTCGGAGAACTCGAAGGAGTACTACACCAAGCTTACCGACACCCTGCGTAAGTATATCGAGGAGCGTTACGGATTTAATGCGATGGAGATGACCAGTAGCGAGATTATCGAACGACTGACCGCCTCGCAGGATCAGAAAGCACTCGACGAGTTGCGCGAGCTGTTTATGACTGCCGACCTGGTTAAGTTCGCCAAGTATTCTACGCTTATCAACGAGAACGATAAGAATCTGGTGAGCGCCATCGACTTCATCAATCAGACCAAGCTCGAGAATCAGCCTGTAGAAGAAAAGGTTAAACCACAGCTCTCTGAGGAGGATCAGCGCACACAGAAGTCGCGCCGCCTGCTCAAAACCGTCATCACCCTTATCTCGGTGGTATGTGCCGGATTGTTCGGCTTTGTGGCTTACACCCTTTATCAGTTATTGAATTAAAACAGAACAAATGGAATTTGCCAATAAAGAATATCTGCTGTTGCTTCTGCTCATCATACCTTATATTATATGGTATGTGATGTACAGAAAGAAAACCGAGCCCACGCTGCGGATGAGCGATACGTTTGCCTTCCGCTATGCGCCAAAAAGCTGGAAGGTTAAGCTTATGCCCCTTTCCATGCTGCTCCGACTGCTGGTATTTGTGATGTTAGTCATGGTGCTGGCTCGCCCTCAAACCCAGAACTCGTGGGATAGCAAGACCGTTGAGGGTATCGACATTATGCTGGCTATGGACGTATCTACCAGTATGCTGGCCGAGGACTTGCGTCCTAACCGTATCGAGGCTGCCAAGCAGGTGGCTTCTGAGTTTATCATTGGTCGCCCCAACGATAATATTGGCTTGGCCATTTTTGCCGGCGAATCGTTCACCCAGTGCCCCATGACCACCGATCATGCCTCGCTGCTGAACCTGCTGCAGAATGTGCGTACCGATATTGCCGCACGCGGACTCATCGAGGATGGTACCGCTATCGGTATGGGACTGGCCAACGCCGTGAGCCGACTCAAGGATTCGAAGGCTAAGAGCAAGGTGGTGATTCTGCTTACCGATGGTAGTAACAACCGTGGTGATATCTCGCCATCAACCGCTGCCGAGATTGCCAAGAGTCTGGGCATCCGCGTTTATACCATTGGTGTGGGTACCAATAAGGTGGCACCTTATCCTATGCCTGTGGCCGGTGGTGTGCAGTATGTGAATGTGCCTGTTGAGATCGATACCAAGACGCTGAGCGAGATTGCCAGCATTACCGAGGGCGATTTCTATCGCGCCACCAATACCAACGAACTTCGTAAAATCTATAAGGAAATCGACCAGCTTGAAAAGTCGAAGCTTAACGTCAAAACCTTCAGCAAGCGTTACGAGGCCTACCAGCCTTTTGCACTTGTGGCTGTGTTGGCGCTGTTGCTCGAGATTCTGCTGCGTGTAACTATATTTAGGAGGATACCGTAATTATGTTTAGATTTGCTGACCCTACATATCTCTATCTTTTAGCGGTGATACCAGTGCTGGCCATCATCCGCTTTCTCACGTATCGCAATCAGAAGAAACGCTTGCGTAAGTTTGGCGATCCCAAGCTGCTGCGTTCGTTGATGCCCGATGTGTCACGTTTCCGTCCCGCAGTAAAATTCTGGATGCTGCAGGGCGCTTTGGCATTACTGATAGTGATGCTGGCCCGTCCGCAGTTCGGCACCAAGATCAGTAACGAGCAGCGTACCGGCATCGAGACCATTATTGCGATGGATATCAGTAACTCTATGCTGGCCGAGGATATTGTGCCCAGCCGTTTGGATCGCAGTAAGATGATGGTCGAGAATCTGGTGGACCACTTCACCAACGATAAGATTGGCTTGCTGGTGTTTGCTGGCGACGCTTTCGTTCAGCTGCCTATCACCAGCGATTATGTGTCGGCCAAGATGTTCCTGTCGAGTATCGACCCCTCGATGATGGCTACCCAGGGTACTGATATTGCCCGTGCCATTGATATGGCTACCCATAGCTTTACGCAGGAAGAGGGTATTGGTAAGGCCATTATCGTGATTACCGATGGCGAGGACCACGAGGGTGGGGCACTCGAGGCTGCCGAAGCTGCCAAAAAAGCTGGTATGCGTGTGTATGTGCTGGGTGTGGGTTCAACTCAAGGCGCGCCTATCCCCATTCCAGGCACAGGCGATTATATGAAGGATAATACGGGCAACACGGTGATGTCGGCCCTCAACGAGGATATGTGTCGCCAGGTGGCTCAGGCCGGTGGCGGTGCCTATATCCATGTAGAGAATAATAGCGCCGCTCAGGACCAGTTGGATAACGAGCTTTCAAAGTTGGCTAAGAAAGAGACTACCAGCACCGTTTACAGCGAGTTCGACGAGCAGTTCCAGGCTGTGGCCATCCTGGCATTGCTGCTGCTCATTCTCGAGATCTGCATCTTCGACCGTCGCAATCCGCTGCTCAAGCGCCTGTCGCTTTTCGGTTCTAAGAAGAAGGCCGCTGCTACCGTAGCTTTGTTGCTGGTGGCCATCACGGCCAGCGCCCAGACCGATCGCCAGTATATCCGCGAGGGTAACAAGCAGTTCCGTGTGGGCCAGTACGATAAGGCCGAGGTGTCGTATCGTAAGGCAGTAGAGAAGAATCCTAAGAATCCGCAGGCAGCCTATAACTTAGGTAATGCGCTGATGGCACAGAAGAAGGATTCGGCTGCTGTGCAGCAGTTTGAGCAGGCCACCCGTATCGAGACCAACCCGCTGCGCAAGGCTGCAGCCTATCATAACATGGGTGTGATTTGTCAGACACATAAGATGTATGGCGAGGCCATCGAGGCTTACAAGAATGCCCTGCGCCTGAATCCTAACGACGACGAAACCCGCTACAACCTGGTTCTCTGCAAGAAGCAGAAACAGAAGCAGGACCAGAACCAGCAGCAGAATCAGAACAACAAGGACGATCAGAAGAAAGACAATCAGAAGAAGGACGATCAGAAAGATCAGAACAAAGATAAGAAAGACGACAAGCAGCAACAGCAGCAGAAGCCTCAGATGAGTAAGGATAATGCCGAGCAGCTCTTGAATGCCGCCATCCAGAACGAGAAGATGACGCAGGACAAGATGAAGAAACAGCAGCAGAAGCCGCAGCGTCGTAATGTATTAAAGAATTGGTAATGAAACGTATAGCGATATTTATAGCAATGGTAATGACCACGGCGCTGGCTGTGGCCCAAACATTAACAGCATCAGCACCATCGCATGTTGCGGTGGGCGAGCAGTTCCGGTTGTCGTACACGGTCAATACACAGAACGTGTCCGATTTCCGTGCTGGTAATATCCCCTCTGAGTTCGAGGTGCTCATTGGCCCGAACCGCTCCATGCAGTCGAGCTATCAGATGATTAATGGTCACACCTCGTCAACCTCGTCTATTACCTATACTTATATAGTAGCAGCTACCAAGAATGGTACGTTTACCATCCCTGCAGCTTATGCGGTGGTAGATGGCAAGAAGATTACCTCAAAATCGCTCACCATCAAGGTGTCGGGCTCGGCTTCGGGCTCTGGCTCTAATTCGCGCCAGAATAGCGACGATGGTGCTGAGATGCGCGATGCCGGTAGTCGTATCTCGGGTAGCGACCTGTTTATCAAGGTAAGCGCCAACAAAAAGCGTGTTTACGAGCAGGAGCCCATCCTGCTCACCTATAAGGTTTATACATTGGTACAGCTCACCCAGCTGCGTGGCGACATGCCCGACCTGAAGAGCTTCTATACCCAGGAGGTGGATCTGCCACAGCAGAAGTCGTTCTCGATCGAGACGGTCAACGGTCGTCCATATCGCACCTGCACCTGGAGCCAGTATGTGATGTTCCCACAAACCACTGGTAAACTGCAGATTCCGTCGATTACCTTCGAGGGTATCGTGGTGCAGCAGAATCGTAATGTGGATCCGTTCGAGGCATTCTTCAACGGTGGCTCAGGCTACGTAGAGGTGAAGAAAAAGATTGTGGCTCCTGGTATCGATATTCAGGTTGATCCGCTGCCACAGCGCCCAGCCACATTCTCGGGTGGAGTAGGTAAGTTTAATATCTCGGCCCAGCTCGATAAGAAAGAGACCAAGGCCAACGATCCTATCAAACTGCGTGTGATTGTGAGTGGTACGGGTAACCTCAAACTCATCAAAGAGCCTGTATTGAACTTGCCAAAGGACTTTGATAAGTACGAGCCCAAGGTGACCGACCAGACCAAGCTGACCACAGCCGGACTTGAGGGTTCGAAGATCTACGATATCCTGATTGTACCACGCCATCAGGGGCAGTACGATATTCCACCCGTTGAGTTTACTTATTTCGATACCGCTACCAAGCGTTACGAAACGGTAAAGAGCGAGGGCTTCCATCTCGATGTGGCCAAGGGCTCTGGTAGTGCTTCGGTGAGTGATTTCTCGGGTCAGGAGGATGTGGATGAGCTGAATAAGGATATCCGCTTTATCAAGACAGGCGATGCCGATCAGCATCTCACCAACGATTTCTTCTTCGGCTCAACTGCTTATTGGATTATCATCGCTGCGCTGGTAGTGGTGTTCATCACGCTGTTTGTTATCTTCCGTCAGCGTGCCATCGACAACGCTAATGTTACCAAGATGCGTGGTAAGAAGGCCAACAAGGTGGCTACCAAGCGTCTGAAGCTGGCTGCCCGATTGATGACCGACAACAAGCCTAACGAGTTCTACGACGAGGTGCTGCGTGCCTTGTGGGGTTATGTGGGCGATAAACTCAATATCCCTGTGGCTCAGTTGTCGCACGATAACATCAGTCAGAAGCTGGCCGATCGTGGCGTACATCAGACCATCATCGATAAGTTTATCGGTGCCATCGACGAGTGCGAGTTTGAGCGTTACGCTCCAGGCGATCCAAAGGGAAATATGAGTAAGGTTTACGATAAGGCCATACTGGCCATCGAGAAGATCGAGGAGGTGATGAAGAAGGGTAGTAAGAAAGCCGCTACTTTGGTATTGTTGCTGCTGTTGGCACCTATGGCTGCCCAGGCTGCTACCAAGGCCGAGGCTGATAGCGCCTATATCAACGGCAATTATCAGGAGGCCATCAAGGGCTATGAGTCAATGCTCAAGCAGGGTGCTTCGGCCGAACTGTATTATAACCTGGGTAATGCCTACTATCGCACCGAGAATATCACCCGTGCCGTGCTTAACTACGAGCGCGCCCTGTTGCTCTCGCCAGGCGATGCCGACATCCGTTTCAACCTGCAGTTGGCCCGCTCAAAAACCATCGATAAGATTGTGCCCGAGAGCGAGATGTTCTTCGTTACCTGGTACCGCTCGTTGGTAAATCTGATGAGTGTCGACGGGTGGGGACGTATGGCCCTCGTGTCGCTGGCCATTGTGATTGTGCTGTTCCTGGTTTATCTGTTCTCGGCCCGTGTATGGGTGCAGAAGTTAGGTTTCTTTGGCGGCATCGCCTTGCTGGTGGTGTTTGTGTTCAGCAATTTCTTTGCCTGGCAGCAGCGCCAGCAGTTACTGTATCGCCAGGGTGCCATCGTGGTAGCCCCATCGGTGGCCGTCAAGAGCACGCCAGCCCAGAACGGTACCGACCTCTTTATCCTTCACGAGGGTACCAAGGTAGTGATTACCGACAACTCGATGAAGAGCTGGCGCGAGGTTCGTTTGGCCGACGGTAAGAAAGGTTGGCTGGAGAGTAAGAAAATAGAAATGATTTAATACCTATGTTTGAGACGTTGATTGATTTCGACCGCGAGTTATTGTTGGCCGTTAACGGCAGCGATTCGCTGTTCCTCGACCGTATGGTGCGCATGCTTACCAACGGTCTTACATGGATACCGCTCTATCTGTCGCTGTTCTATATGGTGATGAAGAATAACGATAATTTCCGCCGTTTGCTGTATGTGCTGCTGGGTGCTGGGTTGTGCATCCTGATAGCAGGTACACTCAACGACGAAATCGTGAAACCCCTTGTGGCCCGTTGGCGCCCCACGCACGATCCCCAGATTGGCACGCTGGTTGATATTGTTGATGGCTATCGTGGCGGCAAGTACGGCTTCTTCTCATCGCATGCAGCCAACACCATGAGCATTGCCGTGTATTTTATATGGATGGTGCGCAGCCGTCGTTTGTCAATCGCACTGGTCATATGGTCGCTGCTCAACTGTTGGACCCGCATGTATCTGGGTGTACACTTCCCAGGCGACATCATGGTTGGCCTGATGTGGGGTGTGGCTGTGGGCACCGGTGTTTATTTCTTCTATCGTCGTATTACCCGTGGCATGTACACACCACGTAATCTCAATCCCGATCAATACACCCCGGGCTGCTATCGCCGTTTAGACTGCAACTGGCCTGTAGGTGTACTAGTTTTAACCGTAATTTTTGTATTTATTAAAGCTTGTATTATATGAATTCCGATCCACGACATATTCGTATCAGCGATTATAACTATCCGCTTCCCGATGAGCGTATCGCAAAGTTTCCTATTGCCCAGCGCGACCACTCCAAGCTGTTGATCTACCGTCAGGGTCAGGTAAGTCACGATGTGTTCTATAACCTTCCCGAGTATCTGCCCAAGGGTGCACTCATGGTGTTTAATAACACCAAGGTCATCCAGGCGCGCATGCATTTCCGCAAGGACACAGGTGCCCTCATCGAGGTGTTCCTGCTCGAGCCTGCCCAGCCTTCGGACTACGAACTGATGTTCCAGACCTCTGAGAAGTGCGCATGGTATTGCCTGGTGGGCAACCTTAAGAAGTGGAAGGAAGGCACGCTTCGTCGCGAAATCGAGATAAAGGGTCAGCAGGTGGTTGTTACGGCTACACGTGGTCCTATTCACGGCACCTCGCACCGCATCGATTTCGAGTGGACCGGTGGCTTCTCGTTTGCCGAGATTATCGATGCCATGGGCGAACTGCCCATTCCGCCATACTTGAACCGCGAAACCCAGGAGAGCGACAAGACCACCTACCAGACGGTTTACTCAAAAATCAAGGGTAGCGTGGCTGCACCTACTGCAGGTTTGCATTTCACTCCCGAGGTGCTGGCTGCGGTTGATGCTCACGGCATCGAGCGCGAGGAGCTCACCCTGCATGTGGGCGCCGGAACCTTTAAGCCTGTGAAGAGCGAGGAAATTCAGGGTCACGAGATGCACACCGAGTATATCTCGGTTCGTCGCGACACCATCCGCAAGCTGCTGGCCCACGATGGCTGTGCCATTGCCGTTGGTACCACCAGCGTGCGTACACTCGAGAGTCTGTATTATATGGGTCTGAAGGTGATGCAGAACCCCGAGGCATCCGAGGACGATCTGCATGTAAACCAGTGGGAGCCTTACGATACCGATACTCAGACGAGCACCGTTGAGTCGCTCACGGCCCTTGGTGCCTGGATGGATGCCCACGGTCTCGAAGTGCTGCACAGCAGTACCCAGATTATCATCGCGCCAGGCTATCAGTATCACATCGTAAAAATGCTGGTAACCAATTTCCACCAGCCACAATCTACGTTGCTGCTCCTGGTGAGTGCCTTTGTCAAGGGCGACTGGCATAAGATCTACGATTATGCGCTGGCCAACGATTTCCGATTCCTCAGCTACGGCGATTCATCGCTGCTCATTCCATAACACAAAAAAAATAGGAGTTCCAATCAGCGGAGCTCCTATTCTTTTTATAAAGTATTACTAAAACTTACTTCTTCTCTTCAGCCTTCTTCTCCTCGGCCTTCTCGGCAGCAGGCTTAGCTGTTGGCTTGTAGCGCTTGTTCAATCCGTTGATCACGTCCTGAGTAATATCCAGCTTCTTGTTGCCCATCAGGATGTTGTCGCCTGCCTTCGAGAGAATCAGGTCAAACTTCTTATCCTGGTTGTAAGCCTTCAGGAAGTTCTGCAGTGAGTCGCGCAGAGCCTCGTTAAACTTAGCTGTCTCGCTGGCCAGTTCGTTCTCCAAACGTGCCTGCAACTCCTGCAGGTCGTTCTGCTGGCGCTGTATAGCGGCCTGCTGGCTGGCAGCCTGCTCACGGCTCTGGAAACCGTTGTTGTTCAACTTCTGCTGGAAGTTTGCCATAGCAGCCTGCAGGGCATTACCTTTCTGGTTCAGGGTGTTACGGGCATTGTTGCTCTTCTTCTGCAGGGTTACGCTGTAGTCCTTAGCAAAGTTGTACTGAGTCATCAGCGAGTCAACCTCTACATAGGCAATCTTCATACCCTCGCCGCTAGTAGTAGCGGGCTGTTCATCCATCTTTGGAGTCTGGTTGTTGCACGATACCATCATAGCTGCGATGGCCAGTGCTGGAAAAATGTACTTTTTCATTTTCTGTTTTTAATTATTATTTTTTTGAATTTTCAATTTTCAATTTTTACATTCTTACATTTTTGAATTATTACATTCTCAATGTTTTACTTCTCCGAGACTGCAAACGGACTTTTGGTGCGAAGCTCGCGATCCTGGTCCATTACACAGTGTATACCTCGGTCTTTCATCGCCTGCGAATCATGAATGTGCTGCGATGAGAACTCGCCGTTGCGTTTTAAAAGCACCTTTACGAGCAAAAATGCCATGCATATAGCAATTATTAACGTGGTTATGAGTAGAGTCTCAATCATTTTTTATATCTTTGCGGCTGCAAAGTTAAGCATTTTATAGCGAAATCAATAAAAAAAAGCATTAATAATGAATAAAAACGATTTAAAACCTGCAGTTGTGTTCGCAGAATTTGCGAAGATTAACGAAATTCCGCGTCCATCTAAGCGCGAAGAGAAGATGATCGAGTATCTGAAATCATGGGGCGAGAGCCACAATCTGGATACAAAAGTCGACGAGACCGGTAATGTCATCATACGCAAGCCCGCCACCAAGGGTATGGAAAACTGCAAGACCGTTATCCTGCAGAGCCATATGGATATGGTGTGCGATAAGCTGGTAGATGTAGAGTTCGATTTCGATAAGGATGCCATCAAGACTTATGTAGATGGTGAGTGGCTCACAGCCGAGGGAACCACACTGGGTGCCGACGACGGTATCGGTTGTGCCATCGAGCTGGCCATCCTGGCAAGCGATGACATTGAGCATGGTCCTATCGAGTGCGTGTTCACTCGCGACGAGGAGACTGGCTTGAGCGGTGCCGAGGGCATGAAGGCTGGTTTCATGACTGGCGACTACCTTATCAACCTCGACTCTGAGGACGAGGGCGAAATCTTCGTATCATGCGCCGGTGGTCGCAACACTACTGCCAAGTTCACTTTCCAGCGCCAGCAGGCAGCCGAGGGGAGCTTCTTCATGAAAGCCCAGCTCAAGGGCTTGGTTGGTGGTCACTCAGGTGATGATATCAACAAGAAGCGCGCTAACGCCATCAAGATCCTCGCTCGTTTCCTGTATCAGGAGATGAACCGTTACGAGGGCATCCAGCTCGCTCAGTTCCACAGTGGTAAGCTGCACAACGCCATCCCACGCGATGGTCAGTTCGTGATTGCCGTACCTCACGATGTAAAGGAGAACGTAAAGGCCGACTGGAATGTATTTGCAGCCGAGGTTGAGGACGAGTTCCATGTTACCGACACCCAGATGGTTTGGAGCATGGAGAGCACCGATGCCGAGCCTGTTATCGACCCTGCTGTAGCCAAGAACTTTGTTTGGGCTGTTCAGGCTGTTGATAATGGCATCTACGCCATCTGTCAGGACGAGGAGCTCGGCGGTATGGTCGAGACCTCTTCAAACATCGCCAGCATCCACTCTTCCGAGAATGCCATCGAGATTCTGTCGAGCCAGCGCAGTAACGTCATGTCAAACCTCGACAATATGTGTGCCACCATCCGTGCCGCTTTCCAGTTGGCAGGTGCCGAGGCTACATCAGGCGACGGCTATCCCGCTTGGAAGATGAAGGCCAACTCTGAGTTGCAGAAGATTGTTCGCGAGAGCTACGTAAAACTGTTCGGTAAGGAGCCCGTGGTTCGTGGCATCCACGCTGGTTTGGAGTGCGGTTTGTTCTCAGAGCGCTATCCACAGTTGGATATGGTAAGCTTCGGTCCCACATTGCGCTATGTGCACACCCCCGACGAACGTCTGCTCATTCCAACCGTACAGATGGTATGGGATCATCTGCTTGATGTACTTAAAAACATTCCGCAGAAATGATGCATACGCGCGCGTACATTATAAATATAACCCTTTGCTTGGGTGGGCTGCTTTTCGCTTCGTGCGGAAAGCAGTACACCGCCGAGCAGACGGTGAAGGATTTTGTGGCTCAGAATATGCAGGATGGGGTAGAGACCTCGGGTGTTGATTTTGCCGATTTGGGCACCACACGTCACATTAACGACACACTTGTGGCAAAAATGCGAAATAATGGTGCACCCTTGTTCAAAAGCGGTATCCAGTATGCCAAAGCACCCGCTGGCGATCTGTTCTATCTGAGAATGAGATACTTATATCAGGGCGACACATTGCAGAATACCTTTTATCTCGACTCAACGCTTACCCAGGTGGTAGCTTTCAAATAACTTTTTCGAAAAAAAGTCGAATAAAAATTTGGAGGATTCAAAAAATAGTCGTACCTTTGCACCCGCAATCGAGGAGATGCCCCAAGGTTTGGTACTCTAAGGTCCTTTGGAAGGATGGGTGAGTGGCTGAAACCAGCAGTTTGCTAAACTGCCGTACGGGTTCCCGTACCGGGGGTTCGAATCCCCCTCCTTCCGCCTCAGGAAGTCTCCACGAGAGCGTGTCGATGTTGGTCGATTCATCTAATGGTTAGGATACAAGATTCTCAATCTTGGCATAGGGGTTCGATTCCCCTATCGACTACAACATCTTTGACATTCTGGTCGATAATTTGACATGCTGGTCGATTCATCTAATGGTTAGGATACAAGATTCTCAATCTTGGCATAGGGGTTCGATTCCCCTATCGACTACAAATCTAGAGCTTCCGTTTTTACGGGAGCTTTTTTCATTCCCTAAAACTAATGTTCGTATGATGTTTCCCGAAGTTCATAACAGTGCGCAACTTACTGAGCTGATTAGCAGCATTGGCTTTTTGCCCTTGCTCGATAGTGGTATTCGCGGTTTCTCGGCCGAGGAGATTGTGGCTGATGATTGTCGTTATGTCGTGTTCAGCGATGGCGGTTGGGATTGGCCGTTGTGGAAGTGGAAGGGCAGCATCATCACCGAGGGGCATCATGTGTATGGTAAGTTCTTTGCCGGCAAGGCAGGCTTTATCAGTCGTGAGTGGTGGTCCGAATTCTGTAACTACCGCCGTAGCAAGTGTCCTGCGCCCCATGAGGGCAGTATCGACGAGGCAATTCTCTTCACTTTAGAGCAGGAGGGCAGTCTGATTACCCGCGAGCTGCGCGCCCAGTGTGGTTTCACCGGTCCTAAGATGCGTAGTAAGTTCGATGGCTATGTCACCCGCCTGCAGATGGCCACCCGTATCGTTACCGAAGATTTTGTGTATCCTCACGACCGTCACGGTCGTGAGTACGGCTGGGGTTGGTCGCTTCTCACCACGCCCGAGCGCCTTTACGGTCGTGATGCTAACCAGAGTTCTCGTACTCCCGAAGAATCCTTTCAACGTATTTTCGCCCACATGCAAACCATCTGCCCCCAAGCCTCCGACAAACAACTCCTCAAGATACTGAAATAATAGTGTATTTGAAATTTCTAAACAAATGTGGAATAAATATAAGAACGACAAATGAAAGATTTTGCTGCAATAGATTTTGAGACTGCTAACAACGAGCGAACTAGTGTTTGCTCAGTAGGAGTTGTGATTGTGAGAGATGGCGAGATTGTGGATACCTTCTATTCATTGATACAGCCTGAGCCCAATTACTATAATTATTGGTGTAGCCAGGTGCATGGGCTTACTCGTCAGGATACCGAAGAGGCCCCGGTTTTCCCGGAAGTTTGGAAACAGATTGAGCCAATGATTGAGGGTTTGCCTCTGGTGGCACATAACAAAGCTTTCGATGAGAGTTGCTTAAAGGCTGTGTTCCGTTGTTATCAGATGGACTATCCAGATTATGAATTTCATTGTACATGTGTAGCCTCTCGTAAGGCATTCCCAAATGCCGCGAATCACCAGCTACATACGATTTCTAAGCTATGTGGTTATGAACTCGAGAACCACCATCATGCCCTCGCCGATGCCGAAGCATGTGCCTGGATAGCCAGAGAAATCCTATAAATTTACCGCTTTTAAATAAGATTCTTACAAGGTGTGCCCTCAAACGGCGCACCACGTTCTGAATGCCTTCAAGGAGGGCGAATTGGAGCGAGACAATAATGACGTGCTTTTTTTACACGTTAATGGCGTGAAGAAGCCTGTACCGTTTTATAGTCTCGATGTCATTATCTCCGTTGGTTATCGCGTTTATAGCAAACGTGGTACTGCTTTCCGTATCTGGGCTCGCAAGATTATAAAAGACTATTTGGTTAAAGGCTATGCCATCAACGATAGAATCCGTAAAGATCAGATTGTAGAACTGCGTCAGTTGGTGCAGGTGGCTGGTCGTGCTATCAGTAATCAGGGAGTACCAGAAACTGTAGAGAGTCAGGACCTGTTAAATGTCGTGGTTAACCTGATTAACCAGCAGAACGTATAAAAATACCCTCAGGCTTCGATTTGAAACCTGAGGGTGATAGGATAGAGCCTGCTGCAGTATGCGTGGCGGGCCGCGCAAGTGCAGGTCCTTGGCTATATTCTAAAGGCCCATGCCGCTCGGCTATGCCGCTTGGCTTGTCCAAGAACTTGTGGCGCTTCGGGGCTAAGCCCCGATGCACGATGTCGTTCCTAGCGCCGTTACTATTGCTGTTGCGATGCTTGCAATCATCTGCACGATGAACTTAAATGTTTCTTTCTTTGTCATAATGGTTAAGGTTTTAATCGTTATTTTTAATACGCTTGCCTAAGCAAGAATGGTTAATGTTCAATAGGTAGGGTGGGGCTTTCGCCCCAGCCCTTAGTCTCCGTACGACTCATCCTCGTCGCCACTGCCACCGCCACCGGTATTGCCTCCGGTATTACCGCCGCCACCAGTGTTTCCACCGGTATTGCCGCCCTGGTTGCTACCACCACCATTCTCGTTGTCTTCAACTGTACCTGGGTCGGTACTGGTCACGCGCTTAATCTCCTTGCCGTCGCGGTCGTAGCAGGTAATCTGGATAGCGGTGCTGGCTAGCTCGTCCTTCAGATCCACTGCGGGTGTGAAGATGATTCGGTGACTGGTTACCAGTCCGGCCTTCACCTCATCCACCTTGGCCACGCTCTTGGCGCGGATGCCGAATCGCATAGTTCCCAGACCGGGCAGCGCAACGCTGTGACCCTCAGTGGCCCAGGCCTTAATCACTTCGCCAGCCGCATCCCAGCAGGCCTGCATAATGCCTTTACTTACTCCGCTGCGAAGGGCAGCCTCCTTAATCACCTTTTCCTGCGAGAGCGAGGTGTGCAACTCCGGCATCATGATGTAGCGATAAGTGCCCTCATACTTGCCAATCTTCTGCAACTTTTCCTGTGCTTTAACTTTTAATGCCATAATTCTAGTTTAATTTTTGTGTTGTTGTTAAATTTTTTAATTGTTACATTTTTACATTTTGCTTGTCTCAACTCTGATGTTGGTTTTGCGCTCACGCGTGGCAGATTTTCTTAGTGCACGTGGGAGAATCTTTTTCCTCGCGCGGGAGCATCATCTCCATCTTTATTTCGACAATGCAAAGGTACGAAATTTTCGTCATATACCGAAATATCAACTGTTAATGAATTGTTAAAATAGAAAAGATGGTCAATAATGGAAACAGGAAACAGAAACAGTTTTTATTTTAAGCCATCCTATTAATTCATTCTGAAGATTATATTTTATATAATATATATATTATATAAAATATAAATACTAATATCATAAATTTAATGTTTTACACCCCCTGCGCTATTTTAAAACTGTTTCTGTTTCCTGTGTCACTTCGTGTCTTTTTTGTGCGAATTTCTCGAAAAATTTTGTCTATTACTTTTTTTTGTAGTATCTTTGCATCTGCAATACAAGAAAGGATAAGAATGAACATCAATATACTATGCGAACTAAATGACAGTCAGCGCGTTGCAGTGGAGTACTGCGACGGCGCAAGTCTGGTGATTGCTGGTGCAGGATCGGGTAAAACACGTGTGCTGACGTATAAGATTGCCTGGCTACTGGAACAGGGGATGAAGCCCTGGCAGATACTGGCGCTGACATTTACCAACAAGGCGGCACGCGAGATGAAGGACCGTATAGGACGGCTGGTAGGCGAGGAGCAGGCTCGCTACCTGCAGATGGGCACCTTCCACAGTGTGTTTGCACGCATACTGAGGGCCGAAGCGGATAAGATAGGTTACAACGCGAACTTTACGATTTACGACCAAACGGATGCACGATCGCTGGTAAAGACCATCATTAAAGAGATGGGACTAGATGACAAGGTGTACAAGCAATCGTCGGTGGCCGACCGTATATCGCTGGCCAAAAACCACTTACTGTTGCCGCAGGCGTACCAACAGAGTGCCTGGGCTGCGGATGATGCCACACAGAAGCGCCCGCAAGTGGCCAATATATATATAAGGTATGCGGAGCGTTGCCGACAGGCGAATGCGATGGACTTTGACGACCTGCTGGTGCAGACATGGGTGCTGTTTGAGAAGAACGAGGAGGTAAGACAGAAATACGTAGAGAAATTCGGGTTTGTGCTGGTGGATGAGTATCAGGACACGAACTACGCGCAGCAGCAGATTGTGTATCAGCTTACCAAGGAGCGACAGAAGGTGTGCGTGGTGGGCGATGATGCGCAGAGTATCTACAGCTTTCGTGGTGCCAATATTGATAACATCCTGAATTTCCAAAGCCAGTATAACAATGCCAAGCTGTTTAAGCTGGAGCAGAACTACCGATCGACACAGCTAATAGTACAGGCAGCAAACTCGCTGATACGACGCAACGAGCGACAGATACCGAAGAACGTGTTCTCGAAAAACGAGCATGGAGAAAAGCTGCAGCTGAAGCCTGCCTACAGCGACCGTGAGGAGGCACTGATAGTGACACAGGACATTAAGAAGCTGAAACGACAGGACAACTGCAACTGGAGCGACTTTGCCATACTGTACCGCACTAACTCGCAAAGCCGAAGCTTTGAGGAGCAGATGCGCAAGGACGGCATACCATACCGCATTTACGGCGGACTGAGCTTTTACCAGCGTAAGGAAATAAAGGATGTGATAGCCTACTTCCGCCTGATAGCGAACCCGGATGATGAGGAGGCCTTTAAGCGCATTATCAACTACCCGGCGCGCGGCATTGGCGACACCACGGTGGGCAAAATCATACAAACGGCGCAGGCTTACGGGGTAAGCTTGTGGCGGGTAATCAAGGACCCAGTGCTGTTCCCGATGGACGTGAGCAAGGGCACGATGACGAAGATACAGAACTTCCGCCAGCTGATAGAGGGCTGGATAGAGCGCCTGCAAACGGAGGATGCCTACACGCTGGGCCACGATATCATTATGAACTCGGGCATCAGCAAGGACATCTACAGCGGACGCAACCCTGAGGACATATCGCGACAGGAAAACCTGGAGGAGTTCTTAGGTGGTATGCAGGACTTTGTGGAGAGTCGACGCGAGGAGGATATGGGCGACGAGGTGTATCTGCCTGATTTCCTGCAGGAGGTGGCGCTGCTGACGGATCTGGACAGCGACGATGGCGACAGCAACGATAAGGTGGTGCTGATGACGGTACACGCTGCCAAGGGACTGGAATTCCCAACGGTGTTTGTGGTGGGACTGGAAGAAAACATCTTCCCAAGTCCGATGTGTACCAATTCGATGCGAGAACTGGAGGAGGAGCGACGACTGCTGTACGTGGCGATTACACGAGCCGAGAAGCACTGCATACTGACGTGTGCACAGAACCGATTCCGCTACGGACGTATGGAGTACGACACACCATCGCGCTTTATTCGTGATATCGACCCTGAACTGCTGCAGGTACACAGCGAAGCGGGTGGGGCAGGCAGCTTTGGTGCGCCCCAGCGTAAGGCTTACAACCGCTACGATGGCGGGGCTTACGGCACTGGTACCACAGGTGGTTACAGCCGTAGCAGCAGATATGAGAGCGAGGGCCCAGAGTGGATGCAGAACCCACGCCCGGTGGCCACGCAGTTTAAGGCCGACCCGAAGCCGAGAGCGGTGGCTCCACGACAGCCGGAAAAGCCCGTGAACCCGTTTGGTACCAACTTTAAGCGTGTGTATAACGCAGTGGCACCACGACCCATGGCGAGCGACCCGAGTGCGAGCGAACTGCGCGAGGGGGCACGTATAGAGCACATGCGCTTTGGTGTGGGTACGGTGGTACGTATAGAGGGTACGGGTGAGAACACCAAGGCAACGGTAGAATTTACCAATGCTGGTACCAAACAGCTACTGCTGAAATTTGCTAAGTTCAAGATTTTAGGATAAGGTTCCGCCAAGCGGAGACAAAAAATTAGAGCGACTCGTCATCGGGTCGCTCTATATTTCTGGGCTTAGCTTTCGGCAGATGCTTCTTCTTACGGATCCAAGCCGCCTTGCGGGCTTCGTAATCCTCGTGATGCTTCTCTAAAAATCCGTCGGCCATAACTGTTTACTGCTTAAATTTGGCATAGATTACCTTCACCTCGATAGGCGAGTTAGCGCCACCAACAAGCTTGGTGCTTGAGAGTCCGAGCTGGTTGTGAATATCCGAGATGGTAGTGGTGCTATAACCGTAGCTATCGTAGGATGTCTTGGTGGTGGTGGCAACAGGTACCAGTACCACCTTGTTCCAATCGGGGTGCTTGGCCTCCCAGGCTGCATCGCTCTTCAGGCCTTCGGCCTTCTGGCGTGCCATCTGTGTAATCAGGTTACCAATATTACTGAAGGTGTAAGCATTGGTGCTGAGTGTGGCCATAAATGATGTGGTGTAATCGTACATGGTCTTATTCTCGAAGAACGAGTACAGGCTATCCTTCTGCACCATCAGAATATTCTGTGGGGTGCCGATGGGATACTTGGTGTTCTGTACGCCGCTGTTCTCGCGCTCGAAAGTAACGCTTACCGACAGCAGTGAGTCGTTAGCATGAGCCAGCGAGATATCATCAACAGGCAGAGTTACCTCGGTAAAGATGCCAGCAGGCGATTTGAGGTAGGTGCAGCTGTTGTCGGCCACCAGACGGTTAAGCGCAGCCTTGTCGTTCTCGATATGTGAAGTCTGCAACACCTCGGGAGTTGACGACTGGTAGATAGTGGCTGTATAAGTAGAATCGCCGTCTTTATAGCGGAACTGTGTAACCAGGTCGATCTGCTGGATATTGGCCATTACGCCCAGACCATCTGAAACCTCGAAATTGAAGCCAGGAACCAATTTGTGGATAAAGGTATAGGCATTCTTGAACTTCTCGGGGTTAGAATAATACTGGCGCATGATATAGGTGCCAAAGTTATTATAGGTATTGCCGTCCTTATCGGTATAAGGATCGTTGAGCGAAATGCTTGCAAACTCGGCGTAACCAGATGTGCTGCGAAGACTATCGGAATAGTGCAGGTTTGAGAGTGCGAACGACGAATTCTTGTTAATGCCGTCCTTACGTACATAACCCTCGACTACGGGGTCGAAACTGCTGTAGTACGAACCATCCTCGACAGGCTTAGCCAGCTCGCGCACCTTTACCTTAAGAGGTGTGAGCGAGTCGCCGTAGCACTTGGTACGGTCGAATATAAGCCAGATCTCGCACGAGTCGGCAGCGATATCGCCATCGCTCTCGCCAAGAATAGTGCTCTTATCGGGCAGCGAAAAGCCTTCGAGCATATTAAACTGAGCCATAAACTCGTTCTTTACGTACGAGTTGGTCTCAGGATCCTTTACCTTTCCGAAATAGCAATCAAAGGTTTTTGAATACACCGAATCGGCCATGATGGAACGTGATGTAGCCTGGTACACACCAGTAGAGAACACCATCTTATCGCTCTCGTTGGTAATCGACGAGCCGATAGTTTCGGTATCCTCGCTACAAGATGCCATCGCCATTGCGGTGATTGCAATCGCTGTAAACAATCTTAGTTTCATGTATCGTTGTTTTGGACTTTATTTCTCTTACTTGGCCTCGTCGGCATACAGCGACTCATAGAATGCCTCGTAGGCATCGCCAAAGTCCTCCTGATAACCGAGCAGTGGCTTGTTCTTGGCTGCTGCATAATCGCTAAGCACCTTGCTTGCATCGGGCACAGCCTGGATAACACCATCGCTATAGTCGATGGCCAACTTGCCTAACTCGTCGAAGTCGAATGTATCCTTATAATCGGTAAGCAACTCGGGCTTGGCATCGCGGAACTCCATGAACTGCTTGAAGTCGGAACCGAAATCCTTTTCGATGCTCTTATTGTAAAGCGAGGTTACAACCTTGGTCTCGGCAAACGAGGGCTCGTCGCGATAGGCGGTCTTTACATAGAAAGGCACTACGCCTGCCATCCAACCCTGACAGTGGATGATATCGGGCACCCAGCGCAACTTCTTTACAGTTTCGAGTACACCACGTGCGAAGAAAATAGCACGTTCGCCATTGTCGTCGTACTCTACACCCTGTTCATCGCGCTCTATCAGGCGCTTACCAAAGTAATCGTCGTTATCGATGAAATACACCTGCACACGAGCAGACTGGATTGAGGCAACCTTGATGATAAGAGGGTGATCGGTGTCGTTAATGATAAGGTTCATACCCGAAAGTCGGATGACTTCGTGTAACTGACCACGACGCTCATTAATATTACCCCACTTTGGCATGAAGGTACGAATCTCGTGACTGCGTTCCTGCATAACCTTTGGAAGGTTCTTTCCCATGAGTGACAATGCATTGTCGGGGACGTAAGGAGTGATCTCCTGATTGATAAATAGTATCTTCTTTTTAGCCATCTTTGGATGATTTTACCATGCAAAGGTACTAATAATTTTGCACAAAATTGCCAATCTGTGCTCGTTTTTAGCAAAAATTAGGCACTTTATGCCCCTTTTTTTAGTTTCTTTGTCGCTTTTAATATAAATAAGGTGTAAAAACGCCCTTAAACGTACTTTTGGATGAGCGATACAAAACGCTCGCCATACTTGCCTTTTTTGTGCTCGCCAATGCCCTGGATGTTGCCAAACTGAGCCAGCGAGGTGGGCTTGATGGTGGCCAGCGAATGGAGCACCTTATCGCTGAAAACGATGTAAGGTGGGAAGCCCTCTTCTTCGGCACACTGTTTGCGCAGCTGACGAAGAGCCTCGAACAGTTTGGGATCCTCGATACCGGTGGTTGGCGGCAGACCGGGAATGGTGATGGTGGGTATCTCCAAACGCAGCTTGGGTTTCTTCTTGGGCGCCTCCTTGGCACTATGATCAACCACACACAGCTGGGCTGTTTTTCGACCGTAAAGTACATCGTCGCCAATGGCGGTTACCTTTACCTTGTTGCCATCGTTGTAGGCAATCTCGATAAAACCCATCTGCAGCATCTGCAACAGATAGTCCTGCCAGTCGGTCAGGCTCAGGTCGTGACCCACACCAAAGGTTTTCAGGCGGTCGAACCCCTGGCGCATCACAGCAGGCGAGCGCATACCTTTCAGTATCTCGATGATGGTTGAAATGCGAATATCCTCGTTGGCACGTTTGGCTGCGCTCAGGGCCATCTGCACGTATCGGGTACCATCAAAGCGCTGGGGTGGGTTGTCGCACACGTCGCAATTGCCGCAGTCGTGGTCGGTCTGCTCGCTAAAATAGTTCAGCAGTATGCGGCGGCGGCACACGTTCGACTCGGCATATTCCTGCATGCGTTTCAACTTATCCATATTCACATCCTGCTGACCGCTCTGACGGGCAAACTCAGTAAGCTGGATGATATCGGCCAGCGAGTAGAACAACACGGTATCGGCCGGGGCACCATCGCGACCGGCGCGGCCAATCTCCTGATAAAAACTCTCGATGCTCTTGGGCATGTTGTAATGAATCACCCAGCGCACGTTGCTCTTATCGATACCCATACCAAAGGCGATGGTGGCACAAACCACCAGCAGCTGATCGTTCTTGAACTGCTCTTGCGTCTGACTGCGGTCGAATGCCGACAAACCAGCGTGATAGGCAGCGGCATTGATGCCCTTTTTACGCAGGTCGGCGGCCACTTTTTCGGTGGTTTTACGACTCAGGCAGTAGATGATGCCCGCATCGTTGGGGCGCGCCTTGATAAAGTTGAGAATAAAGTGCATTTTCTCGGCCGATTTGTAGCCTCTTTTTACCGACAAGCTGAGGTTAGGACGATCGAAACTCGACACGAACTCGCGCGCGTTCCTTAATTTAAGTTGCGTAAGAATATCCTGTCGGGTAATCTTATCGGCGGTGGCCGTTAGTGCCATCATAGGCACGTTTGGAAACTTTTCGCGCAGCACACCCAACTGGGTATATTCGGGGCGGAAATCATGCCCCCACTGACTAATGCAGTGAGCCTCGTCGATAGCAAAGAGTGATATCTGCAGATGCTGCATGAAATAATCCATCTCGGCCAGCAGTTTCTCGGGCGAGATATACAGCAGTTTTATCTGTCCGGCTAAGCATTTGCGACGAATCACGGTATCCATCGTAGGATCGTTTCCACTGTTCAGAGCTTCGGCCTCGATACCATTCGAACGGAGCGTTTCAACCTGGTCCTTCATCAAACTGATGAGCGGTGAAACAACGATGGTGGTGCCAGGCAGCGCCAAAGCGGGAATCTGATAGCAAATACTTTTACCACCACCCGTGGGCATGAGCACCAAGGCATCGCGGCCAGCAATCACGTGGCGGATGATGTCTTCTTGGTTCTGACGGAAGGAAGAATAGCCGAAATATTGTCGTAAAATGCCAAAAATATCCATATTTTTTCAATTTTTCGGCAAAGGTAATACTTTTTTTGTAAATTTTCGGCGTTTGTCTTTGTTAAATGAAAAAAACTTTTTATCTTTGCACATCGTTAAAAATAAAGGTCAAAAAAGCAAATGGCAAAGTACAACATTATTGAAAAGAAAGAGAAGGCAGCGGCTTACAGAAGTTTGGTAAGCCCCAAAATGATGGACGAGATGCAGGAAAAAATCATGAACATCATCGTCATGCAGAAGAAGTATCGCGACAAGGATTATTCGGCAAAGAAACTTGCCGAGGATTTAGGCACAAACACACGTTACATCTCGGCTGTGGTAAACGTTCGTTTCCACATGAACTATACTTCGTTTGTAAATAAGTATAGAATAGACGAGGCGATGAGTATTCTGGTTGACAAGCGCTATCAGGATTTGCGCATGGAGGAGGTGAGTGATATGGTAGGTTTTGCTAACCGCCAGTCGTTCTACGCTTCGTTCTATCGCGTGATGGGTATGACTCCACGCGACTACCGCCTGCAGCACCTGGAGCAGCACCCAACCATGAAGGTAACAAACGTAAAACGTGGTCGCAAACCAAAAAATGCTAAATAAGCGTGGGATTTAACTATCAAGACGAGCGTTTTGCTGACTTGCAAATGCTCCGTTATCGTTTGAACGGGTTTGAAAAGCTATCGTTACAGCAGAAAAAGTTAGTTTACTACCTGTCGAAAGCAACGCTGTTCGGACGAGACATTACATTTGATCAGTTTGGAAAATACAACCTCCGCATCCGCAAGATGTTGGAGGTTGTATATGTTGATATGAATATGCCGCACGACAACGATGACTTCAAGGCTCTTGAGGTGTATCTGAAGCGCGTGTGGTTCTCTAGTGGTATTCACCATCACTATGGTTGCGAAAAGTTCAAGCCTGGCTTCTCGGCCGAGTATCTGCGCGAGGCATTGCATCAGGTTGAAGCATGCAAGTTGCCGCTGAAATCGGGCGAGACCATCGACGAGATGTGCGACGAACTCTTCCCAGTAATCTTCTACGAAGAGGTGATGCCTAAACGTGTGAATCAGGCCGACGGCGAGGATTTGCTGCTGACATCGGCCATGAACTTCTACGATGGTGTGACACAGGCCGAAGCCGAAGCATTTTACGAGCAGCAGAAGCAGCAGAACAAAATGCACGACACACCACCTTCGTATGGTTTGAACTCGACGTTGGTAAAGGAGAACGGCGAGGTAAAAGAGCTGGTATGGAAAGCCGACGGCAAGTATGGCAACACCATCCGACACATTATATATTGGTTAAGAAAAGCCTACGATGTGGCCGAGAATGATAAGCAGAAATCAAGCATTACTTTATTGATTATGTATTATCTGACAGGCGACTTGCAGTTCTTTAATCATTATTGTATAGAATGGCTGCAGGATAAGGAATCGAAAATCGACTTTATCAACGGATTTATCGAGGTGTATGGCGACCCATTAGGACTGAAAGGTTCGTGGGAAGGTCTGGTGGAGTATATCGACGAAGAGGCTACCCATCGCACACAAACCATCAGCCAGAACGCCCAGTGGTTCGAGGATCACTCGCCCGTAGATGAGCGTTTCCGTAAGCCAGTAGTAAAAGGCGTATCGGCCAATGTGATTTGTGCCGCTATGCTGGGTGGCGACGAATATCCCGCTACGGCCATCGGCATTAACCTGCCAAACGCCGACTGGATTCGTGCTGCTTACGGCAGTAAGAGCATTACCATCAGTAACATTACCGATGCGTATAACAAGGCCGCGAAGGGTAACGGTTTTAAGGAGGAGTTTGTGAGCGACGAAGAGACACTGCGCCTGATTGAGAAATACGGCGACGTGTGCGACGACCTGCATACCGACCTGCACGAGTGCTTAGGTCATGGTAGCGGACAGCTGTTGCCAGGCGTTGATCCCGATGCGTTGAAGGCTTACAGCAGCACGATAGAGGAGGCGAGAGCCGACCTGTTCGGATTGTACTATATAGCCGACAAGAAGCTGGTAGAGTTAGGCTTAGTGCCCGACGAAGAGGCGTACAAATCGCAGTATTATACCTATATGATGAACGGCTTGATGACGCAGCTGATACGTATCACCCCAGGCAACCAGCTGGAGGAGGCGCACATGCGTAACCGCGCGCTGATAGCCCACTGGTGCTACGAGAACGGCGACGCAATCAAACTGGTGAAACGCGAGGGTAAGACCTACGTTGAAATCAGCGATTATGCCGAGCTACGCACCTTGATTGCCCGTTTGCTGGCTGAGATTCAGCGTATTAAGAGCGAAGGCGACTACGAGGCTGCCCGCGACTTGGTGGAGCGTTATGCCGTAAAGGTAGATGCCGAGCTGCACGCTGAAGTATTAGACAGATACAAGAAGCTGAACCTGGCACCTTACAAGGGCTTTATCAATCCGCAGCTGATGCCCGTTTACGACGAAAACGGCGAAATAAGCGACATTACGGTAAGCTACAGCGAGAGTTATGCCCATCAGATGCTGCGCTACAGCGCGGAGTATGGCACATTAATTTAAAAATTTGAGATGGATATAAACCAACAGATAAAAGAGATTAAGCAATCATTCCGTCTGATGATGGACGGAATGGTTGCTGCTTCTATGCGCAATAAAGGCGCCAACTACAAACTGAACTGGGGTGCCACCTTGCCACGACTGAAGGCTAAGGCCGATGAAATCGGTAAGAACTACGACTTAGCAATAGCGTTGTGGAAGGAAAACGTGCGCGAATGCAAGATATTGGCCACCATGCTGATGCCAGCCGACAAGATGCTGCCTGAAGTAGTAGATATATGGATGGAACAAACTGATAGTCAGGAGATTGCAGAGCAAGCTTCATTTAATTTATATCAGTATCTGCCTTATGCTGCCGACAAGGCTTACACCTGGATGGCATCGGATAAGGAGCTGTATCAGCTGTGCGGATTCCATATTCTGTCGCGCCTGTTTATGAACAAACAGGAGCCCAACGAGCGTGGCATCAACGAGTTTATCGATCAGGCGTTAGCAGCCCTCGAAGGCAACAGCTTAATGGTGAAGAAAGCAGCCATGAATGCCATGATTAGATTTGCAGAACTTGGATTAGTATACGAACGTCTTGCAAAAAGTGCATTAAAAAAGGCTAATTTAGATTTTTTTTAAATAAAGTTTCTTTTATCTGCCCGAAAATGCGTACCTTTGTGCGGTTTTCTTGATAGATTCAGATGAAAGAAAGTGTAATTGTGGCCGTAGAAAGGCTTTTGGACAACTATCTTGAGAAGAACAATCATCGCAAGACACCTGAGCGATACACCATCCTCAGAGCCATCTACAGCATCAACGGGCACTTTACACTTGAAGACCTGAAAGCCCGACTGGCACAGGAGATGGATTTCCCCGTTAGCAGGGCTACCTTATATAATACGCTGAATCTGTTTATGTCGCTCCGACTGGTAGTCAGGCACCGCTTTCAAGGCTCGACCAAATACGAGGCCTGCTACGACAACCAGAGTCATTGTCATCAGATTTGCACCATGTGCGGTAAGGTTACTGAGGTTAAATCGCCTGAGATCATAGCTGCTGTGGAGAATATGCATCTGAAACGATTCAGAAAAGACGGTTTTACGCTGTATGTTTACGGTGTGTGCAGTAGCTGTCAGACCAAGATGACAAAGCGCAAGAAGACAACAACCGCGAAAAAGAAAAGTAACAACAAGAATAAAACTGAAAAATGAACAAAGGTAAAGTAGATGTCCTGCTGGGCTTGCAGTGGGGCGACGAAGGAAAAGGTAAGGTGGTCGACGTACTGACCCCTAAGTACGATGTGGTTGCCCGTTTTCAGGGTGGTCCTAACGCTGGTCATACGCTGGAGTTTGAGGGTCAGAAGTATGTGCTTCGCTCAATCCCTTCAGGTATTTTCCAGGGCGACAAGGTAAACATTATCGGTAATGGTGTAGTGCTGGCTCCAGACCTGTTTATGGAAGAGGCCAAGGCACTCGAGGCAAGCGGACATGAGCTGCGCAGCCGTCTGCACATCTCAAAGAAGGCCCATCTTATCATGCCTACCCACCGTGTGCTGGATGCTGCCTACGAGGCTCAGAAGGGTAAGGATAAGGTAGGTACTACCGGTAAGGGTATCGGTCCTACTTATACCGACAAGGTAAGCCGTACCGGTTTGCGTGTTGGTGATATCCTTGAGAACTTTGAGGAGAAGTACGCTAAGGCAAAGGCTCGCCACGAGGCTATCCTGAAGTCGCTCAACTTTGAGTACGACATCACCGAGGTAGAGAAGAAATGGCTGGAGGGTATCGAGTACCTGCGCCAGTTCCCTATCGTAGATTCAGAGCACGAGCTGAACAACCTGCTGAAGAGTGGTAAGAGCGTGCTTTGCGAGGGTGCTCAGGGTACTATGCTCGACGTCGACTTCGGTTCGTATCCTTTTGTTACATCATCTAACACCATCTGCGCTGGTGCTTGCACAGGTCTGGGTATCGGTCCCAACAAGATTGGCGACGTTTACGGTATCATGAAGGCTTACTGCACACGTGTAGGTGCAGGTCCATTCCCCACAGAGCTGTTCGACGAGACAGGTAAGAAGATTCGCGACCTGGGTCACGAGTACGGTGCTGTTACCGGTCGTGAGCGTCGTTGCGGTTGGATCGACCTGGTAGCCCTGAAGTACTCTATCATGGTGAATGGTGTTACCCAGCTGATTATGATGAAGAGCGACGTGTTGGATGGTTTCGACACCATCAAGGCTTGCGTAGCCTACAAGCAGAACGGACAGGAGATCGATTACTTCCCATACAACATCGAGGATGGTATCGAGCCCGTATATCAGGAGCTGCCAGGCTGGAAGACCGACATGACCAAGTTTACCAGCGAGGATCAGTTCCCTAAAGAGTTCAACGATTACATCAAATTCCTCGAGGCTCAGTTAGAGACGCCTATCAAGATTATCTCTATCGGCCCCGACCGCGATCAAACAATTGTAAGAAAGTAATAAATGGCACAGAAACCAAGTATTCCTAAAGGAACGCGTGACTTTTCGCCAATGGAGATGGCGAAGCGCAATTATATTTTCGACACCATCAAACAGGTGTATCAGCTCTACGGCTTTCAGCAGATAGAGACCCCCGCTATGGAAACCCTCGGCACACTGATGGGTAAATATGGCGAGGAAGGCGACAAACTGCTGTTTAAGGTGCTGAACTCGGGCGACTACCTCTCGAAAGTTACACCCGAGGAACTGGCTGAGCGTAACTCGCTGCGATTGGCAGCCAAACTCTGCGAAAAGGGTTTGCGTTACGACCTGACCGTACCTTTTGCCCGCTACGTGGTGATGCATCGCGAAGAACTGCAGCTGCCTTTCAAGCGCTACCAGATGCAGCCCGTTTGGCGCGCCGACCGTCCACAGAAGGGGCGTTACCGTGAGTTCTGGCAGTTTGATGGCGACATCGTAGGTTCCGACTCGTTGCTGAACGAGGTGGAGCTGATGCAGATTGTGGACACCGTATTCAGCCGTTTCGGCGTACGTGTTCAGATCAAGATCAACAACCGCAAGATCCTGACTGGTATCGCCGAGGTAATCGGTGCTGCCGAGAAGATTGTGGATATCACCGTTGCTATCGACAAGCTGGATAAGATCGGACTCGACAACGTGAACCAGGAGCTGCGTGAGGACGGACTCTCTGACGAGCAGATTGAGAAGCTACAGCCTATCATCTCGCTCGAGGGTACCAACGACGAGAAGCTGAACACCATCGCTGAGGTTCTGGCTACCAGCGAGACTGGACTGAAGGGCGTTGAGGAAACACGCTTTATTCTCGACACACTGAAGACTCTCGGACTGAAGAACGAGATTCAGCTCGACCTGACTCTGGCTCGCGGTTTGAACTACTACACAGGTGCCATCTTCGAGGTTAAGGCACTCGACGTACAGATTGGTTCGATCACTGGTGGTGGTCGTTATGACAACCTGACTGGTATCTTCGGTATGCCTGGTATCTCGGGTGTAGGTATCAGCTTTGGTGTAGACCGTATCTTCGACGTGTTGAACGCACTCGACTGCTATCCAAAGGATGCTACCAACGGCACCCAGCTGCTGTTCATCAACTTCGGCGATAAGGAGACAGCTTACTGTCTGCCATCAGTTGCTAAGGCTCGCGAGGCTGGCATCCGCACAGAGATATTCCCCGATTCGACCAAGATGAAGAAGCAGATGTCGTATGCTAACGCTAAGCAGATTCCATTTGTAGCACTTGCTGGTGAGAACGAGATGGCTGCCGGCAAGCTGACACTGAAGAATATGGAAACTGGTGAGCAGAGTCTGATCACCATCGACGAAATCATCAAAACGATTCTTGCATAATCGTTGATATAACTATCCAATCCCCCTCCGCACGTTGGAGGGGGATTTCTACTAAAACAATTAAAACAATGAAGAAATTTACGTTTTCACTCCTTTTGGGCGGATTATTGCTTTTTACGGCGATGACTCCCGACAAGCACACCACCATTTTTGTGATTGGCGACTCAACAGCAGCCAACAAGGATACAACTGGTGGTAAGCAGGAGCGCGGGTGGGGTATGATGCTGCAGGAGTGCTTTGATGCCGATTACATTGTGGTAGATAACCACGCTGTGAACGGTCGCAGCTCGAAGAGTTTCATCAACGAAGGCCGCTGGGACAAGGTACTGGAACGTATCAAACCAGGCGACTATGTGATTATCCAGTTCGGCCATAACGACGAGAAACCCAAAGCCGATCGCCATACCGATCCAGGCTCAACATTCGACTACAATCTGGCCAAATACGTGCGCGAAACCCGCGAGCGTGGTGGCATTCCAGTATTGATGAACCCGGTAGTGCGTCGCAACTTTTTTGTGGTAGCACCTCAGAACGACGACGACGAGAAGCTACGCACATCTACCTTTAAGGACGGCGTGAAAATGATTGAGGGCGACACGCTTTACGATACCCACGGCCTGTATCGTGTGGCACCAAAGGATGTGGCCACCCGCATGAACTGCCACTTTGTAGATGCCAACACCATTACCCACAACCTGGAGCAGGGTTTGGGAACCGAGGCGTCTAAGAAGCTGCACATGTGGTATCGACCCGGCGAAGAGCCATCGGAGCCAAAGGGCAAGCAGGACAATACACATTATAATATATATGGCGCCAGAGTGGTAGCCAATCTGCTGGCCGATGCACTCTGCCAAGAGATTCCCGTGCTGAGTAAATATCGTAAGAAATAACATAATTACGCAACATTTTAAAATAAATCCTGCAAAATACTTGCGGGATTTATTTTTTATGCTTATATTTGCAGCAGAAGAATATTGTACTAACAAAATATCATGTATTAATAACTAAACAAATTACAATTATGACAAAGAAATTTATCTGTGCTGTTTGTGGTTACATCTACGAAGGCGAGAATCCTCCCGAGAAGTGTCCAATCTGTAAGGCTCCTGCCTCTAAGTTCTCTGAGCTGAAGGACGATGGCGACGTAACTTATGCTACCGTTCATCGTATTGGCGATGGTAAGCCCGAGGGTGTATCGGAAGAGATGATTAACGACCTGCGTGCACACTTCAATGGTGAGTGCGGCGAAGTTGGTATGTATCTGGCTATGGCTCGTCAGGCCGACCGTGAGGGTTATCCTGAGATTGCAGAGGCATTTAAGCGTTATGCTTTCGAGGAGGCCGATCACGCTTCACGCTTTGCTGAGCTGCTGGGCGAGTGCGTATGGGACACCAAGACCAATCTGGAGAAGCGTGCTGCTGCCGAGGCTGGTGCTTGCGAGGATAAGTTCCGTATTGCCAAGAACGCTAAGGCTGCCGGATTCGATGCTATCCACGACACCGTTCACGAGATGGCTAAGGACGAGGCCCGTCATGGTGCAGGCTTTGCTGGATTGCTGAAACGCTATTTTGGCAAGTAATCTACACAATAAATTAAAGAATAATCCGTTTTATCATTAAGATGAAACGGATTTTCTTTTTTATATCACTGATACTGGGCCTGGTGGCCTGCGCCGATGACGACTCGTTCTCGACCAGTACAGGCTTGCGCCTCGATTTTCCTTCAGACACTATCAAACTGGATACCGTATTCAGCCGTACGGCATCATCTACCTATACCTTCTGGGTAAACAACCGAAATGATAATGGCGTGAAACTGCAAAGCGTACACTTGAAACGCGGCAACCAGACGGGCTTTCGCGTTAATGTGGATGGCATGTATCTGGACAACAACAATGGTTCGCAAACCAACGATGTTGAGATTCGTAAGAACGACAGCGTTCTTGTGGTTGTAGAGATAACGCCGTATGAAACCTATCAGACTACGCCCAAAGAGATTACCGATGAATTGGTGTTTTTAATGGAGAGCGGTACCGAACAGAGCGTTTGTTTGAAGGCATGGGCTTGGGATGCCATCAAATGCGAGCAGCCCGTGATTGAGCGCGATTCGGTGATAGAATCAGATAAGCCTTTGGTGATATACGGCGATTTCATCGTAAAGGAAGGGGCGCATCTCACCATCCGTAACACCACACTTTACTTCCATGCCGACGCTGGGATGGAGGTATATGGAACACTGCATACCGACAACTGCACCATGCGTGGCGACCGTCTGGATCGTATGTTCTCGTATCTGCCATACGATCGCGTGCCTGGTCAGTGGAAGGGTATCAGATTCTACAATATATCAAACAATAACGTATTGAACACCACACAGATACGTAATTCTAATCAAGGTTTGATTTGCGATTCTTCAGCCATCGACAGCACGCATTATCGCCTTAAAATGCAGCAATGCGTGGTACATAATTGTCAGGGCGACGGCATAAAGTTAACTAATGCGCACGTGCGCTTGGAGAACTGTCAGCTGACGAATGCGATGGGCGACTGCGTGAATATTAACGGTGGAATGGTAGAAATAGTGTATTGCACCCTGGCGCAATTCTATCCCTTTACAGGTGGGCGTGGAGCAGCCTTGCGTTTTACCAACCAAACATCACCTTTATATAATATGATGTGCGAAGGCACCATCATCACAGGTTACGACGATGATGTACTGATAGGCGAACAGGCCAAAGATGGCGCAGCGTTTAACTATACGTTCACCCACAGCTTGCTACGAACACCCAAGATTGACGATACAGCCCATTTCAACGATATTATCTGGGAATCACCCAATGACGAGATTCAAGGAAAAGCCCATTTCATCAAGATTGATGAAGACAACCTTGACTACGATTTCCACCTCGATGTTTTATCGACGGCGGCGGGATTGGGATGTTATCGTTAAAATTCAGAGAAAGTGAGCGGCATCAGCTCTCTTACGCCATCAATCACATATACGTACTTTTTTCCGTACAGCAGAATGCGTATGGGGGCTTTGGCACGAGTCTCAGATTCGATGATGACCTGACGGCATGAGCCACAAGGACCAACGGGTTCTTCTTCCAGATCGCCATGAGTACCACGAGCGGCAATGGCCAGCATGCGTACAGGCTGATCGGGATACTGAGCGCCGGCTGCAAACAAGGCGGTACGCTCGGCGCATAAGCCTGATGGATAAGCTGCATTCTCCTGATTGCAACCTATAATTTCAACACCATTGTCCAAACGTACTGCTGCACCTACACAAAACTTAGAGTAGGGGGCATAGCTGCGGCTTGTAGCCTCGATAGCAAGCTCTACCAAGTGGCGTTCATCAGCACTCAGTTCTTCCATGGCGTACACTTTAATTACCGACTTTAGCTCCAGTTCTCTCATAAAAATCCTATATTTTTCTGCAAAAATACAAATAATTCGAGAGAAATCATTACTTTTGCACAAATAAAATGCATAATATGAGAAAATTTATAGTATTCATAGCTTTTTTCCTGTCGGTTTCGGCGTTTTCGCAGATCAGATGGAATCAAGCCTATCAACAATATGTAGATCAATATAAGGACATTGCCATCGAGCAGATGCAGCGTTATCGCATACCTGCATCTATTACTTTGGCGCAGGGGTTGTTGGAGAGCGGTGCTGGTAGAAGTGAGCTCACCCGCACCAGTAACAACCACTTTGGTATTAAGTGCAATAACGGTTGGACGGGTCCACGTACGTATCACGATGATGATGCGCGTAACGACTGTTTCCGTGTGTACAGCAATGCCTACGAGTCGTACGAAGACCACTCGAAATTCCTGGCAGCCAACCAGCGTTACCGTTCGCTGTTTAATCTGAAAACCACCGATTACAAGGGTTGGGCTCGCGGACTGAAGGCTGCCGGTTATGCCACAAATCCCATTTATGCCGAGAAGCTGATTGAGATTATACAGATGTATAAGCTCTACCAGTACGACAGTGCCAAGGGCTACGATCACTTTATGGCTCAGCGCACCAAGGATCAAGAGGTGGGCGGTGCTTCGCTGCACTCCATCAAGATATTTAATAAGAACTATTATATGATTGCCCGTCGCGGCGATACCTTCAAGTCGATAGGCGAGGAGGTTGGCATCAGCTACCGCAAGATAGCCAAATACAACGAGCGTCATCGCAAGGACAAGTTGGAAGAGGGCGAGATTATATGGCTGAAGAAGAAACAGCGCAAGGCACCAAAGGATTACAAGGGCCGACTGCACTACGTGCGCGATGGCGAGTCGATGTACACTATCGCCCAGAAATACGGTATCCGTCTGAAGAATCTGTATAAGATGAACCATCTGACGCCCGACTACCAGATTCGTGTGGGTGATGGTCTGCGCTTGAGATAAAAAATAGTAGAGGGCTCAATGCCCTCTACATCTATGAGCGGAATACGGGAATCGAACCCGCCTCCCAGGCTTGGGAAGCCCGTGCACTACCGATGTGCTAATTCCGCAACACTGAATAAGATCTCTGAGTTTTGCTTAGAAGAGCCGATAGCCGGACTCGAACCGGCGACCCACGCATTACGAATGCGTTGCTCTACCAACTGAGCCATATCGGCAGGTCTCCTTTAGCGGGTGCAAAAGTAACATTTTTATTTGGTACCTGCAAATTTTCCGCCCTTTTTTTTCGTTTAAGCCTATTTTTTTGTGTAATCAGCACACTGTTGAGATAAATCAAGGTTTTGATTTTGGTCAATAAAAAGACTGTGTTCGCACACAAAACACACAAAGTATGCTCATTCTATCAAAAATCGTCGTACCTTTGCATCGTCAAAAGACATAAAGGATAACTACAATAGGTAAAAGTAGGGCGGCAAAAAGACCGTTCCGAGTAAAGAAAAGAAAGGGTAAAAAGATGAAAAAGATATTTTATACATTGGTTGCTTTGCTGTGCATGACTACAGCTTCTGCTAAGAATGAGGCAGCTGCCCCAGAGGCAACCAACGTTGCTGCTTATGATTTGAACATCAATATCAGCAGACTCTCAGACGCTCTGAACCTGACAAACGATCAGAAAGAGGCTGTAGAGAACATCTACAACATGTTTAATACTGAGATGAGTTATGCTACACAGTACAGCAGTAGCGAGCGCGAGATTATGGTTAAGCGCGCTATCGATACTGATGTGAAGCATATGAGCTACGTACTTAACGACGAACAGATGAGTAAGTACATGGCCATTCTCAATGCCACGATCAAAAACCGTGGAATAATAAAGTAAGAATTCATATTTGTTTTTAGTTAGTAATTGGTTAGTCTATTTCTGGGGTATTCGTGAGAATACCCCTTAAATTTTTTATGTCATATATGTATTTTGCGGATTAACAGAATATCCTTCTGCAGATTGTAGATAAACAGCAGCAGTTGGTTGGCCAGATTATCAGCATTCTCAAAGCTCTTGGCTTCGCTATATACGCTAATAGCAGATGTGGCAGTCGCCTTGTGCAGATATACCCAACGATCAGGAAAGTCAATCTTTAGCCCGTCAACATCGCTTATCTGTGCACTATCGTCGTGTACAAAGCGATTCTCAACTCTCTTAAGTACTGATTCTACATCGATACTGGGTGCAAGGTCGATATGATTTTTTACGATGTGGTAGTTGGGTAGGGTGCTGCGCAGCTGACTAACGGTACACTGCTGTTGAGCCAGACTGCTGAGAAAAAGCACAATGCCCACCAGTACACTGCTTTCGTAACTGTACTCGGGATAGATGATGCCACCATTATCCTCGCCGCCAATTACAGCGCCCACCTCTTTTATCTTTTCCACAACGCTGGTCTGACCTACAGCTGAGGTATAGTGACAGCCACCATGTTTCAGTGTTATATCGTGCAATGCCCGCGTGCAATTAATACTGCTAACAGTATGACCTGGAGTACGGCCAAGCACGTAGTCGGCTACAGCAACCAGCGTATAGTCCTGACCAAACATAGTGCCATCTTCGCAAATAATCGACAAACTGCAGGTTTGAGTATCAACCACCAAACCAAGGTCGAACCCATCCTTTTTAGTACGATTCAAAATGCCATACTTGTCGTTCTGCAGCATCAGATAATCAACGTTAAGAGCACGGAACAACTCTGCCAAAACAATGCAATCGTCAGAGTTAACTGCATCAACACATACATGGAACTTGCGCTCGCGAATGGCATCAGCCTCAACTAATTTTAAATTCAAAAGTGTTTCGATATCCTGTTTAATAAGAGCCATAAATTAATTTTCGTGTATAATTATATAATAGGTGTAGGATTATTTCTTTTCGTCCTGATGATATTTGATGCGATACTCCATCGGTGTCATGCCCGAGTGTTCCTTGAAGTACTTGCCAAAGAACGAGGCATTGGCGAAGTGTAGATCATCGGCTATCTGCTGCATGGTCATATCGGTATATCGCAATCTGTTCTCTATGGCCTGAAGCGTAAAAAAGGCCACTATAACGCTAGGCTTGCGGTGCATGGTTTCCATCAGCAGTTTCGACAGATACTTGGGCGTAACATTCAGCATCTGGGCAAACTCATCCACGCGACGTATGCGCCCATCGCTCTGTTCAACCAACTGTACAAAGCGGTCGGCCAGTTTCCTGCCGTGCAGTCCGCTATTATTAATAAGGTTGTTATCCTTGAGAATGTTATTGCCGCGACGCAGTACCGATAGCACCTCGAGCAGGAATGCACCTACGATAGAATGCGTAATCTCGGGATAGAGTAGCTGAGAACTGTTACGCATGTGGTAACTTAGCTGTTTGAAGTAGGTCTCGAACTGGGCTGCATCGGTGTCGCTCAGTGTTACCTTAGGATTATGCTTGAGCGGCAACAGATCGGCCAGACTGTTTTTTACATACATATTCATATTCCACATTTCGCCGCGTGAGAACCATAGCTCGCGACAATCAAAGTCGACCGACGACATAAACTTCTCAACCACCGAGTGGGCCATTAATAAAAACAAGTCGTTCTTACTTAACTGTACAGTATGACCGTCGTACTCAAACTGCGCCACACCAGCATTACAGATAATAACGAGCCCATGCTCTAAGGGACGTACCCTGCCAGCTGGAACGCCACCAAAGTGTTCCATAATCACCAGTTCGTCGCTGTCGGCTATTCGTAAACTGCCTGCTCCAGTTCTTGGTTTTAAGTCCTTGATATCCATATAATATTCGATATTTCACGTTGTCGGGTGCAAAAGTAGACATAAAAAATGAGAATTCAATGTTCTTTGAGTCATATTATATGTTCGGAGGGTGTCATAAGATATTAAAGTTACATTTTTTATTAGTATCTTTGCATCCGATATTTAATAAATTATTAGAAAATAAAATCAATTAATCAGTTTTATGAAACATCATCTCTACATCTGTGTTGCTGCTTTACTGTTAGCGGGAGCTGCTCCCATGCAGGCACAGAAGAAAACCCAAGCCAAAAGCAAAGGCAAAGGTACAACAACAAAAACTAACATTCTTTATGTAGAACCCGAGGAGCGCAACTACGCCCAGAACCTGGGTGGACACATGTTCTGGGACTATACCGCCAAAGAAGGAAATGGCTTGCAAACCGACTTTAAAATCAGTAAAGAGGAGCATAAGGCACTAGTAGAGAAATACTCGTACAGCACATACGAGGAAGCTTACAAGAATCTGCCCGTACTGCCTAATCCATCAGAAGTAGACACACGTGAGAAAATGACCCGCTATACAGTATGTGTAGTTGGACCACAGAACGAGGGCGTGGAGAATTACGAGCCCGAACCGGAACTGAAAGCCGAAAGCGACAGATTTAATAAGCTACGAATGGAGATTGCCAAGAAGGCGCGCAAAGGTCAGCCATTCGATACCATTCACGTAGACAAGAAATGGCCCCAATATAATAAGGTGCTCGACAAGATGAAAGCTGTTATTACATCGCTTTACAAAATGAATACCGACATCGTGCTTTATACCGAGGCTGCAGATTTCGACAGAGGATCGTGGCTGCTTGGAAAACAGGGCGGTGTACCACGATTCTATTACAATATTTATTCACCACTGGTAAAGCAGATAATTAAAGAGTGGTTCGGGTCGACTGAGTGCAAGCAGGTGCAGGCCATCGAGGACGAACTGCGTGCCCGCGTAGCAGCCGAAAACCCCAAGAAAACACCCGACTGGTTTATAGAGGGACGTAAGCGCGAAGGCGAGATTGTAGCCCAGTACAACCGCAAGCTTTTACAGCGCTGGATTCAGAAATCGCCAACAGCAACCTTAGCATCCTATAAAAATGCCATAGCCAAACTGATAGCCTACAATAAAGAGGTAGAAGCCATACGTGGCAACGATGCCATCACACCCGAATATATCTCGGCACGCTATTCGGTAAAAGGCGGCTTAACCCAGCTGTTCGCCTATTATTATTACCTGATGGACCTCTCCGACATTCCCCTTGTACGCACTCCTGCCACACAAGAGGGCGCCAAGAAGTTCAAACTCGAAGATTCCCCCTGGAAACTGTCGTATCCTTATAATTTAAGAAGAGAATAACCACCAGCGATTAGGGGTAACACCTCAATCGTTAATAAAATTCTTGGTGGTCATATCATAATATAATGCCTCGAGCTCCTGTAGAGTCAAGTGCTCTACAGAGTGCTCGATTATTCGTATCAACTCTTCGCGACGAAAGTCTTCCGACTTCGTGAACTTATCCATGTATCCCATAATTTGTTAATTTTGGGCACAAAATTACACATAAAACTCGAATATTCAGCAAAATCTACTATCTTTGCAAGAAAAATTAAGATATAAAATATGGGGAAACGTGAATATATCCAGGCCAACAAGGATTGGCTGGAGGCTAAAGCAAAAGAGGAGGGCGTAAAGGCACTGCCCAAGGGTATATATTATAAGGTATTAAGCGAGGGCGATCAGACGAGTGCCCAACCAACGGTTCGCAGTATTATCACAGCGCATTATACAGGTAGAACGATTAACGGTAAGAAGTTTGATAGCAGTCGTGGTGGTGTGCCTCTGGCTTGCAGGTTATGCGACCTGATCGAAGGCTGGATCATCGCTATCCAGCAGATGCATGTGGGCGACAAATGGGAACTCTACATTCCAGCCGAAATGGGCTACGGTAAGTTCTCGCAACCAGGCATCCCCGGTGGCTCAACACTCATTTTCGAAATCGAACTCTTAGGTATCTCATAACACTACCAAGCATCCAATGGATACCCCTAAGATACTATTCCTACACGGATTCTACGCCAGTGGCCAATGTGTGCCCGCAAAGGCATTAAAGGAGGCATTCGATGGCAAGGCTATCGTACTGACTCCCGATCTGCCCTTGCATCCCAAGGACGCATTAGCGTTTATCCGTGATTTGTGCAACCGCGAAAAGCCCGATGTATTGGTAGGCAACAGCTGTGGCTCTTTCTATGCCCAGATGATAGCTCCCGCTATAGGCATTCCCGCTCTGCTTGGTAATCCACATTTCAAGATGACCGAGTTTCTGAACCCCCGAATCGGCGCCCAGCAATACAAATCGCCGCGTTCCAACGGCAATCAGGATTTTGTTATCGACCAAGCACTCATCAACGAATTCGCTGAACTGGAAGCCCAGCAGTTCTCTAACGATTCATGCCGTAATCCCGAACGTATCTGGGGCCTGTTTGGCGAGCAAGATACCTTGGCCCACTTCGAACCACTCTTCTTAGAGCACTACCAGCACTCATTCCATTTCCCCGGCGCCCACACGCCCACTGCCCAAGAAACAAAAACATGGTATGTACCACTCATAAAAACACTCATGAGGGAATATCCTACGAAAATATAGGGTATTCCCCCATTAAGTATAGGAGTTTTCATTTTCATATTCCACATAATCGTCATTCTCCTACCAAGATGATGGCGCGGGCAGAGCGTATCCATGGTGTGAAGGATACCAAGTACAATCCACGCACTCGTGAGATAACCGTTCTCTACGATGCCAACAAAACTACAGCACGTCACATCAAGCATGCAGTAGCATAGACTGGCGATGTTTAAAATCGGTGTAATTTTGTTTAATCTGCGCCAAATAATGTAGATTGAACATAAATAGACGATAAACAAACATTGATTTCCTGTTTTATGTGTACTTTTGCAGCATAGATAATATGGTTAAGGTTTATGGTTGATTAATTTAGTTTTTTTAAGTAATTGTACGGAAAAGGTTCGCTGTGAAGCGAGCCTTTTCTCGTTATAATAAAAATAGCCACCAATAATGGCGGCTATTCATTATTTGCAAATCTGATCCATATCCTTGCGTTTCTTTTCCTTCGCCTCGTCGGCAGCGTAACCGATGGGAATCAGCACGGCAGGCTCCTCATTCTCAGCAAAAGTAAAAAGCTGCTTGCATTTCTCGGCATCAAAGTTGCATACCCAACAGGTAGCCAGACCTTGCTCTGTTGCAGCCAGACACAGATGCTCAACAGCAATAGCGATATCGATATCGCCATGATGCTTGCCATCCTTACGAACCCATTCCTCATCGTGCAGGATACTGCAGATAATATACATGGGGGCTGAATTAAACCAATCGCGACTATAGCACTCACGCAGATTTTCTTTTTCAGCATCGTTCTTAACCACACGGAACATCCAAGGCTGCTTGTTCACAGCAGAAGGAGCAAAGCGTACGCACTCCATCACGTAGTCAAGCTTCTCCTGTTCCACACTCTTCTCCTGATAGCTTCTGCAGCTATATCTCTGCTTTACTAAATCTAAAAAACTCATATTCTTGATTTTATAAAAATTATAGCATGTTTTCGAGTATCTCTACCGCTTTGGTGATATCATCTTGAAACAGCTTGTGATCGCGTAAGAAATCAGCCCTGCCACCACTGATGGCATCAAACAGTTCCTGACTCATATCGTCGGCATAAGCAGCAATAGCCATTTCTATGTCATCCTTCTGCCAGTCGAGCGTGGAATGAACATAGATACGCTGCTTTTGATGCAGGAAACTATAGGCGGTCTCGATACTATCTTTTGTTATCATTTTGCTCTGAGTTATATCCAATAGGACGGAACTGACGTTGCTCTTCGCTATACACATATCCATGACCTAACAGGTAATCCTTGATATTAGCAGGTTCTGTTCCAAAATTATAGCAAAGTGATTCCAGCGTGTCAAACTCCTCATCTCTCAGGAGCATGTTCACGCTCGAAACCAATATAGCGGGATCTTTGGGTAAATATTCCATTCTTATATTCTTGATACAGTATTATTTATCTATGCCTAATAATCTTTCGAGTGGCTCTGTCCAGTCTTCGTTATTCTCAGGAAAGAGCGTTTGAATACCAAGTGCTTTCGCTGCTTCGATATTCTTTTGTCCATCATCAATAAAGAGCGTTTCTTCGGCTGAAGATTGCTGGCCGTCGAGCATCATCCTGAAAATCTCTGCCGATGGTTTCATCTGTTTGCACTCGTAACTCAGATAGAGATGATCGAAGTAGTGTTCGATAGAGTGACCATTGCCATCAAACTCGTTACTCTTGGCCCACTGCATCATATAGGGATTAGTGTTTGAGAGCAGACACACTTTGTAGCCGAGTTTACGTAATCTCAACAGCATCTGCAGATTCTTTTGTGGCACAGATTCCACATAGCCATGCCAGGCAAATTTACACTCATCGTGAGAAAGTTCACGACCCACAAGCAGACTCAGCTCCGAACGGAATTCTTCAGGCGATATCATGCCTTTTTCCAAATCACCAAAGATACCTTTCTGACAAAACGCATCCAGATGCTTTCTGGCATCGCGAAGACCAATCTCCTCGAATCGCTTAACAGCCTGTTCATAGCTCAAGGCTACAACCACACCACCCAAATCAAATGCAATATTTCTAATCATTATATTACCCATATCATATTTATAATAGACATCTCGGGCTGCAAAGGTACAAATAAAACGTGGTAAAACATCATCATAAACCTGAAACTATCAAAACATTACTTGCAGAACTTGCCCATAGTCTGTTTGAATGCCTCCAGATTTTGATCGTCGAGCCAACCTAGGTCGTGAATGTTTCCCTGCTTATCGATAATCTTATATGTGGGGAAGCTGTTTACACTCAGGTAATGCTCGATAGCACTCTGCTGTTCTTTTGGCAGATTATAGTGAACACAGTTTGGTCCTGTCAGATTGTACTCCTTGATGACATTCTTCCACGATGCGTCGCTGCTGCCATTGCAGAGGTAGAGATATACGATATCGTAATCCTTGAGTGCCTCTTTTACTTTCCACGAGTCCTTTAGTTTCTGCTTGCAAGGGCTGCACCAAGTGCCCCATACATCGAGATAGATTACTCGGCCTTTATAGGGTTCGATGATCTTACGCAGCATCTTCTCGCCATCGGTCATGTTCGCCACATCGGTTGACGGTCGCAGACTGGCTGCATTAGCCAAGTCCTGATGCTCCAAAGCTACATACTTATCGTTTTCGGTCAAAACAAAGTTTAGTGCCGATGCCAACTTGATTTCTTTATTGGCGAAATTCAAATCAGAAGGGTCAAGCGACTTGCGGAACGAGTTAAGCTTCCAATAGAATTTGCGAGCCAAGGCCAGATCAATCAATGCCCTATCGGTAGTTGCCGATTCGATAGCCTGCTTTTGGTAATACAAATCTATCAACGAGATTTCTTGCTCTATCGCCTTCTTCACATCAGGACGCTCCATAATGGCAAGATACTGCTCCGCAATGCCAAGCTTATCTAAATCGGTACCAGCCAAATCAATGTTTAGACTATCTATCTTCTGGTTCTTGGCTTGTTTGGCATACTCCTTGTGAAATTCCACTGCATAACGCTCCATTAGGGCAAGCTCCTCGTCGGTAATCGATACCTTGCCATCGGCCCTAGCCTGGCGCAAAATGATGGGATAGGCACCGTCGTTCAACGTTATTCTGTATGGATCAATGCTCACAGAGTGGCGCTCATCTCTCAGCTGGTCAAGATAGTCGCGCATAAATCGCGGGAATTCAGAATAGAGCGTATAGGGTTTAGGTGCGGGCTGCCACAACTTGGTGTTGACATAATCCATATACTCCTTGGGCAGAATATTGCCAGGCACATCGAATCTGGCCTGCATCATCGAATAGCCCTGCCCAGCCATACACAGACCTTTAATATAATCAATATAGCGCTGCGATAGGTTGGGGCGATGAGTGATATCCGCCTGCATCTTGGTTATGATTGCATCAAAGACTTTATTCGCGCGTTCCATGAATTGCATGGCGCTCTCGCCTGGATTGATGCGTGTCTCCGGCCATGTTGCATCACAAGCCACAAGCTCGTTTTGCAAACGTACGTCATCGCCCATAAACAGCTTCTGGCCAGTCGTGAAGTCGTTCAGGAAGAAGTACGTCTTTCCAGGTTCTAATACAGACCATTCCCAAGACCTTCGCGGGTCGAGTATTGCTGTTGTAGAATTGAGTATGGGCATTCGGAGTGTAAATCGTCCCAGCGAGTCGAGCTTTGCTGTAAAGCTTTCTGTTTTATCGGTGATAAAATTACTTGTCCCGACTTCAAATTCGCCGCTCTGTTTCCAAGCTTGCTCGGGCATATCCTTCAGCCAGCCTACGATGGTTACGCTGTCGCCCTCACGATAGCCATTGTCAACAAATCCCTTGCGAGTGTCTTTGGTAGGATAGTCGGGTAGGGCTTCTTGGGTTATCGGATTGCAGGCAATGGCCTTTCCGGTACCGATGGTGATGGGGCGGATGCCTTTCTTGAGTTTGCCCACCTTGATGGTTAGTCCGTCGTTAAGAGTAAGCACGTAGGTGTCCTTCTGCTCGGTCTGATTCAGGATATCCCACACCTTATTATTATATATAACGTGGTGCTGGGCGAATCCTATCAACCAGTCGCCCGTAAGCGTGTTGCGCCAATAGGTGTCGGTGATGCCAACGGGGGGTACATCAGCATCAGCATTCGCATCTGCATCGCGTACAGCATTAATTATCCACATGCCGGGATCACTTATAGAAAACAGCCATGTAGATGCTGGCAGGGCATCGAACACCAGCGAGAAGTCTACCTTACAGTCCTTAGGTATCTTGACGGGCTGCCCCAGTTTCATACCTACGGCGTTCTTTGCTTCGTAGGTCTTACCGTCGGCCTGGAGTAGCGATTTCGCAGCCAATACACCTTCCTGGCCTGCAGCACGTTCTGGCATGTCGAAATGCATGAACACCTCAGTGCTGTCGGCACTAAGTACTACCTTGGTTACTTTTACAAATGGTACATTGGAATAGCCTGTAACAATGTTATTCCATATTCGAGTTTGTGCCCACCCGGCAGTTGCAACAATGGCCAGCACAATAGTTGATAAAAGTTTCTTCATTTCTTTTCGTCTACTATCTTATTCATACTCATGATTGTTTAATTCTGTATAAAAAAAAAGAGATAAGCTTTGAACTCATCTCTTTTATTCTTTGTACACCCGCAGAAAGTCGAACCCATGCTGATTATCAGCAAGTTGCGAATTATTTTGTTACTAATCCGCATGTGGTAACAAATTCTTTTCAAACTGGTAACAAACGACTTAAGATAAGCAGTCTGTGATATCTCTATATCGTACTTAGTATTTCTAACTTTCCAACAAGTTCGTAGAACTATGTTAGTTAGTTTGCTTACTATTTGTTGATGCAAAGATAGGTATTTTTTTTGTTACCACCAAATATATTTCTTACATAATTTGCTAAAAACACCTATTTTATTATATAGAGAGCATTTACAGACAAGTTTATGGGTCAGTAAGTTGGTTTGTGAGTTAGTTAACAGTTAATTAATGTATTATATTCTTAATTTTGTTAGTTGCGCATGTTAAAGACTTAGTTAGTTAGTAGCCTTTTTGAAAAAGATGCAATTCTATTGGATTTATTTGCTATATTTTTGTGCCGCAATTCTAAAGGAGTTGTCCTATATCAAATATTAACTAATGAAATTATAAATTACGAAATGAAACAAATTATCAAAAAATTAATTCCGACTGGAAAGAGAGTAGGTAACGCATTTAAGTTCAACATTACTAATGGCCAATATATATAATATATAATATGTATAAGGCAGAGAAAATTAGGAATAAGGAATACTGGTTCAGGACAATCAAACCAGGTGATGTGGCAAAAGGCAAGTTTCCTACGTATGGTTCAATAACTTCTCTCAACGTTCAGTTGACACGATTCAATAGATCTATTGGGAAGGAGAAAGGTGTTTTTATTCATGCCAAATATCTCTATGACGAGCTATGTGTGATACTCGTAGGTGTTACACTCGCACAGAGAAGAAAGGAGCTTACTGACCCGGACTATAAAAATGAATGGCGTAAACTGATAAAGCAATGAGAAAGTCAGACAGACAAGTCGAGATTGATATGAGCGACGAACCAATGACTATTAAAGAAGCTGCTGAGTTCTTTAAGGTTGATGTGCAGGCTATGTACAAGAGAGTTCAGCGAAAGATGGTTCAATTCCACAAAGATGGAAGAAGACTCTACTTCTTTAAGAAAGAACTGATTGCAGGCTTGAAAGCAAAATGATTCGAACTGGTAAAGTCCCTGAGTTACTTTCTGGGAAGACCGTAGCCAGGGCATATTTTTTTCAGCAATGCCAGATAAAAGTAGAACATGCGATCAAGGATGCAGGCGCATCACCCGTCGTTATTGCGAGAGAAACAAACAGTATGTTGAATATTTAAAAATAATAATTTGTAATGAAAATCAGAATTCAAAGATACAAAGATAAGATTAAGGTCCAAGAACAATGGACTATTAAGGACTATATAAGGGCTATCATGCATTATCGAAGAAGCCAAGCAGCTCCAATCTTGGCGGCTGAGCTTTTAATGGAATGGTTCCCTATGATTAAAGAAGTAACAATTAACACTGAGTTGACAGAAAATGAGTAAGCCGGTAATACAGAAAAAGAAAACAGATACAGGTCATATAATCCTGACATTTTATGGGAGTTGCCAGAAAAAACAGTTGAGATTCAGAAACGAAGAAGAATTTCAGCTGTTCCTCGATTACCTTCTGGTGTTAGATAGGCTAGGGGCTACATCCTTAGAAAGGGTAGTATGATGTATATTATCTCTGCAATCAACAGACTGACAGGTGAACGGGAGGTCATTTCGCCCCCTCGTTCACTGGAATTAGCTACTGAGCTGATGGAAAAATTCAAAGAATCCAGTCGGAAGCACCATCAGTCTTGGAAAAATCCACGTATAGAGCCATGTCTTCCAAAAGAAGAAAAGGTATAGCTATTTTTGCAAGAAAAAAATATGATAAAGCCTGAAACATTAGATAAGATAAACGATCAGCCTATTGTTGATATAGTATCAGACTATATCACGCTAAAGAAAGCTGGCGTCAATTATAAAGGCATTTGCCCCTTTCATGCCGACAAGAATCCTTCTTTCATGGTGAGTCCTGCCAAAGGAATCTGCCATTGTTTTGTGTGTGGAAAAGGAGGCAACGGCATCCATTTCATCATGGAGCACGAGCATGTCAATTTCTATGAAGCTTGCAAGATAATTGCTAACAAGTTCAATATAGAATTTGAAGAAAAGGATCCTACACCCGAAGAGTTGGCGGAGCAACAGAAAAAAGAGTCCATGCAGGTCATCTATTCTCGGGTGCAGGAGTTCTATGTAAAGTGCCTCCACGAAGATACACCAGAAGCTAAGGCTATGATGGCTTATGCTAAACATCGTTGGTCGGAAGAGGCCATCGAGGAGCGAGGACTGGGTTATGCACCAAAGGGTAATAAACGTTTTTTTGACTTTATCAAATCAACAGGCCTGAGCTGGGAACTTTGTAAGGAAGCAGGACTCATAGCTGAAAGTGACGATAGAAGCGAATATGCCTTCTTTCGCGACCGTCTGATGATTCCCGTACGCGACCGGTGGGGCAATGTAATTAACTATACAGCTCGCACTCTTTCTGATAATAAGGATGTTCAAAAGTATCTTAACGGCCGTGACTCACTGTTATTCCATAAATCAAGCGTATTATTCGGCTTGGATACTGCAATGAAAGTGGGGGCACGCGAGGAGCTCTTCTACTTGGTAGAGGGAGGCCCCGACGTTATGAAAATGCAGCAGATTGGTGTGGTAAATACTGTAGCGCCATTGGGTACAGCGCTCACAAAGGAGCATCTGCACACACTTAAGCGGTTCCATCCAAAACTGTGCTTCATCCCCGATGCAGATGCTCCTGGCATAAAGGCGGTCATCAAAAACGGTCGTACAGCCATGGAAGAAGGCTTCCGTGTCACTGTCAAGGAGATTCCACCAAAGCCAGAGGAGGAGGGTGGTGGAAAGCAGGATGCAGACAGTTACTTCCAGAACAGAGAGCAGGTTAAACTGCTAGCTGAAGAGGACTTTGTGCTCTGGTATGCCAACAAGCTATTTGATGACATCGAGCGCAAATCTTCTACCGAGACTGATATTTCTGATATCGTCAAACAGATATGTGATGTTCTTATCCTGGAAAAGGATGAATATACGCAAAAGGCGCTTCTGGATGCCTTGGTTAAGCAACACAACGGCCATAAAGGCCTTTGGAAAAACGCGGTTAACGAAGCTAAGCACCGCCGGGCTGAAGAAAAAGCAAAGGCGACGACAAAGAGGACGGGTATCGACCCGCTTATATATGGTTTCTACGAGGATCACAACTGTTACTGGAGCCGCGATGACGAAGGTAACGAGAAGCAATGGTCGAATTTCAAGATGCGTCCCCTCTATCATGTGATGGGTATTGATGATTCACGCCGTCTCTATGAAATTACGAATATCGACGGCACCACACGTATCCTCGAATTGGCTGCAGAAGAACTGGTTTCACAGCCGAAATTCATGGTGAAGGTAGAGTCTATAGGCAACTTTATCTGGAAGGTAGGTATGCCTGAATTGACCAAGCTGAAGACATACCTTTTCGAGCAGACAGAAACGGCTGTTCGCATCCGGCAGTATGGCTGGCATCACAGCGGTTTCTTTACCTTTGGCAACGGATGCATCTATCAAAATGAATGGTATCCGGCCGATGCCATGGGAATTGTACACTTACATGATGCAGAATCTCATTTGGATAATTACTATCTGCAGGGAGCCTCGGAAATCTATGCAGCTGACACAAGCTACTTTTCTTTCGAGCGGCAGTTTGTTCTCCCATCTACCCATGCAAGCATAGAATTAAAAGATATGGCCAGTCTGATGGCTTCTGTCTTCGGTGACAACGCTAAAATAGGAATCTGTTACCTTTTAGCTGCTCTCCATAGGGATATTATCACCTCATACACGGTAAACTTCCCAATCCTCAATCTCTTTGGCCCGAAGGGAAGTGGTAAAACAGAATTAGGCATCACGTTAATGCGTTTCTTTACAATCGGCGACAAGCCCCTTAACTTAAGAAACACCACAGCTCCATCTCTTTCACAAATGCTCTCGATGGCAGCTAACTCACTGGTACTGCTGGACGAATATAAGAATACGCTGGACATGAGGATTGTGGAAATTATCAAAGGTGCATATGACGGTGTCGGCCGCTCACGAATGGATATGGACCGCGGCAAACAAATTGAGCGTACACCTGTCGACTGCGGTGTAATCGTCTGCGGACAGGAGATGCCAACACTCGATATCGCGATGTTCTCGAGAATGATTTATTTACCTACTGACTCTACGGTTCATGACCGCGAAGCAAAGGATCGTTTCAATAGGTTGTCTGATATCCGTAAACTTGGGCTGCAGCACCTGACCATGGAGATTCTCTCACACAGAGCCTTGTTTGAAAGTGCTTTCTATGATACATATAACGATGTTACTAATGAGGTGTGTGACAGCATCGATGGTAATAATGTGGAAGACCGCCTTTGGCGTAACTGGTCTATCATGCTGACTTGTTACAAAACTCTGAAGTCCACGCTTAATCTGCCTTTTGAGTACGACGATATTAAGCGGCTATGTATAGAGGGTATTAAACGCCAGAACAGTGAGGTGACATCTAACAATGAGCTTGGAAATCTTTGGAACGCGCTTTCTACACTTTACGACCAGGGAAAGATTTATCTCGATTGCGACTTTAAGATTAAGGTATTAAGAAGGCTAAAGACGGACAAAGGTGAAAGGGAATTCAAGGAAAACCATCGCGTGCTTATGCTGCGTCTGATTAACTTCGTTTCTCAGTACAAGCAGTTGGCCCAGCGTGAAGGTGAAAAGAAGATAATCATGGATCGTGACTCGATTCGTTATTACCTGACGATAGGAAACGCGTATCTCGGACAGAAATCGTCCGAACGCTTTATTTCCATCAAAGATGGTATAAAAGAGACCGTTAATGGACAGACTGCATACAAGTTTGACCGCTGTCTCTGTTTCGACTACGAAATACTTCAGAATCGTTACGGATTGCATTTGGAACATTTCTCTGCCACTGAGGCAGATGAACTTGAAAGAAAAGAAGAAGTTATTTTTTAGAATTTGGTTAGTTATTCATTTGCGAAAGGTCTCTGACTGCTGTGAAGCACTCGGGGGCCTATTATTATGCTTTGACATTTCTTGCTTTTATGCGCGCACGCGCGAGAATATCCATGCACAACACCGCACAAGACTGCACAAGGAATCTGTATGTTACTAAAGATCAGGCACTAAGCCGGTTGCAAAGATGCCTGAACTTCTGCACAAATCCAGCTCAACGCTGCACAAATCTTGCACAAATATAATGATTTGCACAAATAAGTATCTAATTGCACAACAATAATAGGGGTTTGTGCAATGATAATAAATAGTTAATATATTAATAATCAGCCACTTAGATACACAAACGCAGTTTTGTGCATGCTTGTGCGCCCATTCATAATACGTACGCTTCGTTTCTATCATTAGAAAGAATAAAATTTCATCGAATTCATCGAAGATTTTTTCTTTTTGAGAATCTATAATTTTAGTTTGAATTATTTGATTTGTCTTTTGGTTATCTCCCTGATTTTTAGTATCTTTGCAGCACAAACGCAAAGTATTACTACAATGAGTCAGATTTGTATATATCTTAAAATGCCATCTTATCTTCGCCAGTGGTTAATCCACCGTCATGGTGGAAGTGAGCCGATATCACTCGTTCGAGGTTCTGCTGAGAGCGACTTCTTGAAGAAATCCACCATCAAGCTCCCTGATGGGGTGATGCCTCCCCGTCAGCAGGAAGGCGAACTGGCAATCTGCATCCCATATTACAAGTGTCACGACCCCCGTACCTATAACTATCTCTCAAAGAATGGAAAGAGTTGCCTGCTGGAAATGTTGAAAAACGATTTTAAGGTAGATCTCTGGGAGTATCTTCACGACATCGACCGATGTGGAAGTGAGCTCAATGGTCTGATCTATCAGTTTATGGAGCTCCGAGGAATCAAAGAGGATGGTACATCATCAGACACTATCAAGAAGATATACCAGCGCAAAAGGAATAGCTATAAAACGGCTTTGAACAGAAAAAAGAAGAAAAATATTCCGACTTGAAGCCTGTATTTGTCCTAATTATGGTATTGTTTGATTTGTTTGATTATGAATTGTATATCTCTTCCCGGCATCACCGCCATTAGCTATGTGCCTTGTGATAGCTTACCTGCGGACTTGATTTATCAAGCCCTGACAGGCTTTCCAGTCACCATATCCTCCAGCGCTACAGAAATAGCCCTGAAGTCAATCCCTTCGTGCGAAGTAGAGGAATCGCCTGATAACAACACACAAATTGAAAAGGCCAAGCTGTCGTTCACCACTTTGGACACGCTTCCCACAAGTATGCCCTTGGCTTTTCTGATTACCACTTCTGCTGGCAATCACTATATATTAGGTACGCGCGAAAAGCTATACCCGACAATAAAGGTTACCAAAAACACCTCAAAGCCCGATGCTGAAGCCTCAGTTCACCGCTACGAGGTTTCATTCACCGCCCGCAAGGCTCTGATTCCCTACAATCCGTAATCTTCCGTCTTTTCCCCCTATATAAAAGGTATTTATCTTTGCGCCATAATCATTTGAATTATGGCATCCAACACAAAAACTAACACTTACCAGCTTCACCTGAAAGGTTTCGTCGGAGGATATGACTTCGACGCTGATTACGTTGACTACGTGCTCTCCAAGCATAAGGATACAGAGGTCAACGTTCTGATTGACTCTCTCGGTGGTCAGTCATCTACCGCCTTGAGTATTTTCTCGGCTTTCAAGCTCCATGGCAATGTGAATGTGCATTTCGTTGGAATGAACGCCTCGGCTGCAACAATCGCCAGCCTCGGCGCCAAGCACATCACAATGGATTCATCGGCCATGTACCTGGTTCATAAATGCAGCATAGGCTTCTTCGAGTGGGGCCAGCTCAACTCTGACGGCCTGCAGGCGCTCATCGCTAATATCGAGCACCAGAAGGCTGACCTTGACAAGCTGGACGCTAACATTGCCCAGATGTATGCCACACGTTGCAAGAAAGAGCCCGAGGCCCTTCTAGCTTTGATGAAAGAAGGCGGTTGGCTCACAGCAAAGGAGGCCCTGGAGTGGGGCTTTGTTGATGAGCTGACGGACTACGCTGATGAATCAGCTCCAGTCCTTACCGACACAATGGCCTGTGCAATGTCTGCTGCAGGAATTCCCATCCCGAATATGCCCACAATGCATCTCACCGCCCAGGAGCAGTCTGCATTCGCCAAGTTCCTTGGTGCATTGGGACAGTTATTCAGCAATCAGAAAATCCAATCAACAAATAATTCAACACAAACACCAATGAAAAAGATCTTCAAATCTATCTGTGCTATCCTGACTTGTGAGCACCTGATGAGCAATGAAGGCAAAATCACGCTTTCGGACGCTCAGATGGAGGACATCGAGTCTGCTATTAGCGCAGACAAACAGACCATCAGCGACCTCAACGCGCAGATTACCACTCTTAAGAGTGAAAAGCAATCTCTGACTGATTCTAACACACAGCTGCAGGCAGAAGTGGCCACCTTGAAGCAGAAGCCCGGTGACACTACAGCCCACGTAGTTAATGACAAGCATACCGATCAGCCTGCCGAAAAATCGGAGGCCGAACAGTATTTTGAGTCTCGTGCTAATGCTCAGTCGCTTTTTGACTCGCTCCCTTAAACATCAACACAAACAATCACTAAACACTAAAAGAATCCTATGGCAGGAAAACTTAACTTTACGCTCGAGGAGTACCAGGACGCGGCACGTAAGTACCGCAAGGACCTCCTCATGTTGCCCATCATCGGCATTCAGGACACACTGAAGTTCATGACAGGCCGTCCAGGCATCCGTTATAAGGAAAGCGTGGCTGCTCTCAATGGCAACGCACAGTTCGCCCCCTACAAGCCAGCACGCCGTTCTAACTTCAATCTCGACATGGATTTCCGTACACTGGAGACTTTCTTCGGTTCCGTAGTAGCCCAGTTTGAGCCTAACTCAGCCATCAGCACCCTTCTCGGTGCCATCGGCGACACAAAGGGCGACGGACAGATGCAGGCACCCACCGCAAAGCATGTATTGGCCTTGATTGCCAAATCGCTTTCTGAGAATCTGAACAACGCTATCTGGGCGGGTAAGCGCAACGCATCTGGTGACACAACACTCGACCTCTTCGATGGCTTCGATACCATCACCGCCCAGGAAATCACAAGTGGAAAGATTTCTAAGGAGGAAGGCAACTATTTGAAGTTTACCGACGAAATCACCACCGCCAATGCCGTGGATATCGCCAAGGCCGTTCTCTTCTCTCTGGATCCTCATCTCCGCGCTCAGACCTGTTACATGTACTGTTCGCAGGACTTCGCTGACAAGTACAACGAGGGCTACCTCTTGACCCACGCTGGTATCAACTACAACAACCAGTACAATCAGACCGCCGTCGAGGGCTCGAACGGCAAGCTGATTCTCTGCCCGTTGGCTAACAAGGCTGATTCAAAGTTCATCCACGTAAGTCCCAAGATCAACATGCTCGTGGGCTATGACCAGATGGGCGACACCGAGACTGTCATGGTCAAGGAGTATGAGCCATTCATTCTCTCATATATCGCCACCATGTTCTTCGGCTGCCAGTTCGAGTCTATCGACAAGCGCCGCCTGAAGGTCATTGAGATTGCTGGTACTGAGCCAACAAGTACCAACAACAATGCCGGCACTGGTGGTGCAAGCGGCCCTATTGGCGACTAAACATCGCTTTTTCTTGAATTCGTTTCGAACTTTTTCATTTTCTGTATTCATAATTTTGAGTTTTGGGGAGCCAGTACTTGTGAAGGCTCTGGCTCCCATTTTAAACGCTTAATCCTAATAACACTATGGCTGATTGCTCATCAATACAAAAATCGCTTGCGTGGTGCCAAGGCCGTCCCGAGCTCCCTGGCGTAAAGCGCCGTATTTATTATATCTCCAAGTATGACATCGTAAAGTGGCCCACGCTCCAGCATGATGCCAATGGTCGTCTGGCTTCGGCTGCATATTCAGGCGACTTTACTCTGCGAGCAGATGTGAAGTGGAAGTTCATCGATATCATCTCTGATAAGTCACAGCTGACATCTGAGGCCCAGGGCGAATATCCTTCACAGACACAGTTGAACAAACTGGTAGCCGTTCATCCTGGTGTTGAAGCCGAAGCCACCGCAGCTGCAGCATACCTCAATAACAATGACAATGTGTTCCTTGTCGAGGATATGCGTGGTGCCTTCCGTGTCGTTGGCTCAGAAAAATGGCCTACCAAGACTACTGTTACTCAGGATCTCGGACAGGGAGTTACTGGTACCACTTCTACCACTATTAATGTAGAAGCTACCGATGAGTGTCCCGCTCCATTCTATGCCGGAAGAATCGTGGTTGACGAAGGCACAATAAATGAGGATGGTAACTCTAGCCAGTCTTCTGGTGGTAGTTCTTCTGGTGGCGGTAGCAGCGTTCCTGTTTATGACTCAGGAGTATATCTCAATGGCGTGTTATATAATATCACCAAGGGAAGCAAGCTTACTATCGCAGGTAATCTGAGCTCGATGAAATTCACTGGTAAGAAAATGACTTCTATTACCTATGAATATCAAGGAGAATTAGAATCTGATATAGACGTTGAATACCCAGCAGGCACAGTAGCCACATGGAATGGAAATATTACTGCTCCCAAAACAATAACTATTCGTCGCACTGAGGGCCAGGGAGATAACAAAAAAGTTGTTGTCTGGTTTACCATCGAACTTGTTACAAGCTCAAGCAGCAATGACGAAGATGAGTCATGGGGTGACTAATCTGCTTTAATTTTCAATAACCATTACTAATAATACATCATGCCAAATTGTTCTTCAATACAAAAATCACTAGCTTGGTGTCAAGGACGCCCCGAGCTACCTGGCGTTAAACGCCGTATCTATTATATCTCTAAGTATGACATCGTAAAGTGGCCCACGCTCCAGCATGATGCCAACGGCCGTCTTACTTCTTCTTCGTATTCAGGCGACTTCACTCTGCGCGCAGATGTGAAGTGGAAGTTCATCGATATCATAGCTGAGAAGTCGCAGCTGACTTCTGAGGCTCAGGGTGAATCTCCTTCACAGACACAGTTAAACAAGCTGGTAGCCGTTCACCCTGGTGTCGAAGCCGAAGCCACCGCAGCTGCAGCATACCTCAATAACAATGACAACGTGTTCCTTGTTGAGGACATGCGTGGCGCATTCCGCGTGGTAGGCTCTGACAAGTGGCCTACCAAGACTACTGTCACTCAGGACCTCGGACAGGGGGCTACAGGCAGTACTTCCACCACTATTAACGTGGAAGCTACTGATGAGTGCCCAGCGCCTTTCTATGCTGGCTCTATCGATGCCGATGAGGGTACCATCAATCCTGAGGGTAATCCTAACCAGAATTCAGGCAGTTCGTCAAGTGGCAATACCAGCACAGGTGGTACGCCTTCGTATGATAACACAGTATATATAAACAATTATCCATATACCGTAAGTAAACTTGGCAAACAAAGCGCTTATGGCCCGATAAAATCAATCAAGATTACCGGCAAAAACATGAATGGTTTGTCTATCGTTTATAACAACAAAGAGTCAGAAGCCAAGATTCCAGTATCTAACGGAGGCTCAGAGGCTTTGTGGAGCGGCAGTATCTCTTATCCAAATACGATTGATGTCTATAGAGGCGACTCTGCTTCAGGAAATTCGATTGAGCTGTGGTTCACAATCTCTATACTTAATCACAGTGAGCCAATTGGCGACTAATCCTTCAATACCTCACTAGAAGATGCGCACTCCAATAGATATGGGCGAACTGCTATCAGAGATAGAAGTCCCTGATATCGGGAGTGCGCAGCTTGCTTTGAAAGATATTCAGGCCAAGCGCGAGCAGGATATTTTTGCAGAACAGAAGCGCAAAGGATGGGATAAGACGGTGGAAGCGCGTTGCGACTTCACACCGCGCCCACGCCTGACACGTCGTTCCGGGCTCTTCTTCCTCTCGTATTGGCAGAAGTCCGTCTATGGCCGTACTCTCACCGAAATCAAAGCCGATGATTCGATGGTTCCGTTCTTTGCCGGCACGATGAAATCATTTATTTCTGATATCATCGGTCCGGACCTCTCACGCGGCTCCTGGTGCATCATTACCACGCCGAAGCGTCGTCACCTGGTGAAGAACTTTGCCACTCGCATCTCCGAGCAGATTGCCCGCCTGTTGGGCATTCCTTTCTACGAGGATGTTTGTACCTGTAGGACAAAACAACGAGTAGGGGCCATCTTCGATGTTCAACAAGTTCCAGATGAACAGAATATTATCTGCTTTGATGACTTTGTTACCACAGGACAGACACTTCAAGCAATGCTTCGAGCGTTAGAGCCGTACAACAAGAACTTGCTGTTTTTCAGCGGAATAAACAACAAACTCTAAAGTATATTATGGAATTTTAGTTCACATTAATCCGTACAAAACATATTAAATGTATGAATCAAGATAATACTTTTACGAACACCCTGCAGGCCTGGATGAACACACCTGACAGTGAAAAGAATTGGGATGCCGGAGCCCTGATGCTGCTTCAGCTTTCGGGCAACCGTATCATGTACCATAATATTTCGGTTAATCCCAAGGGAAAAGCCGAATTCATCAAGGGGCAGCTGCAGAAATACCTCAATTTCCGCCTGCAGAAGCTCACCCATGACGAGGTGGAAGCCATGCAGGCAAGAGTCGATGAAATCGTCAAATCTGTGATTAAGCCAGATTTGGCTATTCCATCAGTAGTTGCTTCAGAATTAGTAGATAATAATTCTGTATCACCCAAAAAATCAGCGGAATACGCAGACTTCAAATCAGGCAAGCGCGCTGATCATGACTCACTTCCTGAGGAAGTTCAGGCACTATATGTAGAGAATCTGGATATCGTTCATCGTATGCGTGAGCTGCATTTGAAGTTGCGCACACTGAGCCTAGATAACACTACCTGTCCAGATAGCGAGCGATATCCTTTCCTGAAGGAAATCATTACTCTCGATAAGAAACGTGTCTCGAACTGGGATATCTACGATCATTACATCATTGGCTCTTCTTCATCAACTTCGGTTAATCCCGAGCCAGATGTGGTTAATCCTAGTGATGAAGCCGAAAAATCCAAGCCTAAAAAGGCAAAGGCCACAGCAAAGCGTACCACAAAGAAGACCGCTAAGAAAGAATGAAGCGTACCGCATCTATGGCTGACGTTGTGAAGCCGCTCCAAGAGTGTCCTTCACAAGCCTACCTCTCCAATGCCGTTCAGGTGGCTGACCTCCTTGAATGGATACTGGAGCAGGTAGGAAATGCCAAGGTGTGGCAAACTTCATTCTCAATCTCCGAGGAATTCCTACGCCGCCTGTTTTTCATAGAAAAGAGTGGGAGAGTCACCGAGTTTAATTTGGTTCTCGACCACAAGGCCACGAATAAAACACTGAAGCTCTGGTCATTCATGACGCAGGTCATCGAGCGTACTTATCTTACAGATAATCACTCGAAGATCCTGTTGGTACAGGCTGAGTCCGGTCAGACAGTCTCAGTCATTACCTCACAGAATCTGACACGCGGAAATCGCCACGAGTCAGCTTTTATCTCTACGGACAAAGCCATTTTCGCCACGCTCCACGCAGAGGTTACTGATTTAATCAATAATCACAGCGTTCCGCTAACTGACCTTTTCTCTCAGCGTATCCAAGCAGAATAATCACGATGACTACAATAGAATACACCCCCGAACAGCTTAATCAAGTAGAGCAATACGCCTCTATCTATCTGAAGATCTCAGATATTGCCGTACTATTCGATATCCCCGCCGAGCAGCTCCGCGAGGATATTGCCGATCGTTCTACAGAAGTCAGCAAACGCTACCATAAAGGAAAGGCTGCATCAAAGGTAAAACTATTGCACCAGGAAATGCAGCTGGCTTATGTCGGTAGCCCCCTCGCGTTGGAAAACGCTCAGAAAAACCTCATGGATATGGAGGACGACGAGTAAATAACATTGTAATCCGTATCTTCTTTATGCCATTACCAAGTATCGTCGATATCGCCCGTACGGACCTCTACACTCAGAAATCTGAGTTAGAGGAAAAGTACGCTATTCCCCAAGTCGACCATATCCTTCGCCTACGGGATATGGTCACTTGGTGCATTGCTAACCCAGATGCCAAGGATCGCCAGTTCGTTGATGAGATTATGCAACGTTACGGCCTGAGCAAAGTCACTGCCTACGCTGACTTGAAAATCGTGAAGTCGCTGCTGCCTAACTTAAGTGAGGCCACCCGAGACTTCCACCGTTGGCGTTATAACGAGATGATTCTCGAGACATACCAGATGGCAAAGAAGCGCAAGGATACAAAAACAATGGAGAAAGCCGCCACCAGCTATGCAAAGTACAACCGTATCGATGTCGAGGATGAAACGGCCGTACCTTATCACATGATTGTGGTACAACCCTTCTTCCCAACGACCGACCCACGAGTAGTAGGTATCAATCCCGTACCAAATATCGACGAGCGTATCAAGAAGCTTACCAAGGAACTGGGCGCTTCTAATCCTGATACGCTCAATATCGAGTACGAGGAAGCCGACATGAATTTCGAGGAGATTTTCGACGAAAAACCCCAAGAATAGCAAAATTTTCCTTTCTAACTTGCATTTCTCAAAATAATACCCTATATTTGCCAACAAAAGAAAAATATAAAATATGATATACATATTTGGAATAGTATTCTTTATAGGTATAGTGCTTGCAATAATTAGAGCCGAGCCTGAGGAAAAGAAGCCACGAAAGCCAAAGAAAAAGAATTTCTTTGAAAGACTTGGTGAAACAGGAGATCCTGTACATTTTAGTAAAAGAAAGAAATGATTTACATATTTGGAATAATATTCTTTGTAGGTGTAGTGCTAGCAATAATTAGAGCCGAGCCTGAGGAAAAGAAGCCACGAAAGCGCAAGAAAAAGAACTGGTGGTTTCAGAATCACAATTGGCGCGGACCACTTCCGCCACCAATGATATAGCGTAAGTATCTTTCTACTACCGATAAGTAATACTTACCTTTGACTCAAAAGCAAAGGTATTTTTATGTCCACACAATCCCCTCATACAAGCCCTAAACTCCTGAAGCAATGGGACTCCGAAGCACACCAGTACGAAAAGTGCGTGTACTTCAACACTCCCCAGCTGATTGCTCAATACATCGGCGATCTTCCCCTTTTTCCTGCATTTTCCAGATAAACCTTTGGCTAATTAAATGGATTTATATACCTTTGCACTCGTTTAATATAAACCAAGGTTCTAACAAGTTATTTATCAATGAAAGAATTTAATTCTCAAATAGACGAAGAAGAGAGCGACAACGAGTTTATCGGTCGCAAATATATACTGGATGATGACGAGATTCCTTTCGAGGTAAGGATGAAGTACATTCTCAAGGCTTATAGAAAAGACCAAGATAAATGGGCGAGGTTTTACATTGAAGCCAAGAAAGTTCAAGAGAATGCGTCAGAAACGAAGAGAAAACTGAAAGAGGCGCGAGTAAGAATCATGCAATTAGAACAAGACCTTAAGCGTTGTAAACAGTCTAAGAGCCAATCAGCGATTCTTGAGTCTCGTATGGTTTCTTCACTTCTCTCAGAAAATAAATTATCTGATTTTAAGAGTATTATTGAAAAGCAGAATGATTATATCAATGTGCTACAGGAGCTCCTATTCAAGAACAACGTAGCATATCCTCCTAACAAAATAAAGATTTAACAAGGCATAATAAAAGAGTGACGATGTTGATAATTGGCGGTTGTTACTAAGTATCGATTTGAACAATATTCCATGTCTTTCTTCGTCTTGTCAGTAAATAATACCTTTGCCCTAAAAGCAAAGGTATTATTATGTCCACACAATCCCCTCATACAAACCCTGAACTCCTAAAGCAATGGGACAATGAAGCCCGTAAGCACGAAAAGCGCGTGTACTTCAATAAGCCCCAGCTGATGGCACAGTACATCGGTGCCAAGACAACAGTCATTGTCGCTGGTCGCCGTACCGGTAAAACAGACTCCATAGCCTCGCCATTCGTCTTAAGAAATATGCAGAGAATGCCCGGTTCCACTGGGGGAATTGTGGTTCCAACATTCAAACACGGCCTGACAAACACCATCCCTGGTCTGCTTGCAGCATGGAAGCGCTGGGGATATCTCAACGGTATCCACTACGTCGTTGGTCGCAAGCCCCCGAAGTCCTTTGCCAAGCCTATTACCGAGCCTGCTGACTATGAACACGTCATCACGTTCTACAACGGCTCCATAGCAGTTATCATCTCTCAGGACCGCCCTGGTTCTTCTAACTCTCTGACACTCTCTTGGCTGCTTATAGACGAAGCCAAGTTCATTGATTATAATAAACTGAAGGATGAAACGCTTCCCGCTAACGGCGGTATTCGTTCGTACTTCGGCCATCATTCGTTCAATCACTCAATGATGGTTCTATCCGATATGCCACAGACCCAGAAAGGTTCCTGGTTCCTGCATTATCGGGAGAAGATGGATCCAGAACTGATTGCCACCATTCAGGGCACCATCTATAAGATTTGGGAAACAAAGGAACGTATCGCCCGTCTGAAAGAGCAACACCAGCCCATTCCTCAGTACCTGAAAGGCTACTTGAAATGGTTGGACCAGTCGCTCAACAAGTTCCGCTCAGTGGCGGTGTACTACAAAGAGTACAGCACCATTGAGAATCTGCAGCTCCTGGGCGAAGAGTATCTGCGTCAGATGAAACGTGACTTGACACCCAAGACCTTTCAGACATCCATCCTTTGCCAGCGTATCGGCATCACACACGACGGATTTTACTCCTCGATGCAGGAGCATCACAAGTATGATGCCTCGAACTTTGCTTACCTCGACGAGCTCGGTTACGACAAGATCCTTAAGGAGACGTCACAGCAGAACTACGACATCAAGGCAGCTTCGCAGTTCAGCACCCTCGGCAGCTGTATAGACAGCCGCGCCGACGAGGATGTGAATCCCCTGGCCCCGATTTGCATCGGCATGGACTATAATGCTAATATCAACTGGATTGTAGCCGGCCAGCCATCTGGCTCCCGCCTGAATATTCTCAAATCTTTCTACGTCAAGTTCGAGCGTAAGATTCCCGCCTTGGTCGATGATTTCTGCGCATACTACGCTTATCATCAGAACAAGACGGTCATCTTCTACTACGACGCCACGGCCCTCGGCTCGAACTATGCCGTGAATGACCAGGACTTCCGCTACGTCGTCGTCCATGAATTTGAGCGCCACGGGTGGCAGGTACAAGATGTGTACCTAGGCAACCCTATGCGCCACGATGAGAAATACCTGCTCATCAATCAGGGCTTCGCCGGTAAGCAGCGCCTCATGCCGTTCTTCAATCGCCAGAATAATGACGATCTCATCCTGGCTATCCAGTCGGCTGGGGTAGAGCGGGGTAGATTGGGCTTCCGCAAGAACAAGTCTATGGAGAAGCAGCCCGAGTCTGAAGAGGACCTGCTCGAGCATCGTACTGACGGCACCGATGCTTTTGATACCCTGTACATCGGTTGTGAGAAGTTCCCCCAGCATGAAACATATCCCATATCTTTAGGTGGTATTATGTAAAATGCAATCTTTTCCAGTCTATTTGTAAAAGTTTAGTTCGTATTTCGGAAAAAGTGTCCGAAATCATACTGTTTTCTGGTGGTATCTGTTATTATTGAATATTAATTTTATAATTTTGCATCTCGTTTACGGATCATTAGATTTAATTATAGCAAAAATGGCAAATACAAAACATGCTGCGGCTCGAGAAATTATCATCGACCGCCTATTAAATAGACTACATGGAAGCTCAATAAAAGAGATGTTGGAAGCAGTAAATGACGGACTTGAGGCTAACGGATTTCCACCAGTTTCAAGCAACACTATTAGAAACGATATAGATACAATCCGGTATGTATATCGTAGGAAAATCCGTGTAGAACGTCGCAGTTATGAGAACTATTATCGTTATGAACAAATCGGTAATTCCATTTTCAAAAACACGTTCACTTTTGATGAGATAGAACATCTTCATTCGGCTCTGATGTCTATCCTTTTTTGTGACCCTATACAAGGTACTTTGATTTACGAATCCCTCTCACGTAGGCTTTCTGACATGCTTGAAGTTGATGTCGAAAGTGAACCTATTGTGCTTTATAAGAAAACTCCTTCTAAGTTAGCTTGTAAAATATTCAAGTCTATTTACCAGCATATCCGTTCTAAATCGCCAGCTCTCATTACTTGTAAGTCAAACAAAAAAGCTGAAGAAGTTATTGTTGTACATCCGTACTATATCATGTTCGACTGCCCGAAATATTATCTTCTTTGCCACGACTCTACAAATGAGTGTGCAGCCAAGATTCCAATTGACAGTATAATACACATCACCACTTCATATGACATAGAATTCATTCCAAACAAAGACTTCCCCCTGCAGGATTTCTATACCAAACATATGTCCAAAGATTAAATATCTAGTACTCGTCCTGCTATCTATAGTATTCACACTTATCGATAGCAGGACTATTTAAAAAAAAATAGTGTTTTGAGAATATAATACTAAAAAAAACACTATCTTTGCAACCATAAACCAATAATGATAATGAAAGAATATATAAGCTTAAGTATCTCCATTAAGAGTCTTCACGCTCTTCTTATAGTGGCATTCACATTTGCCGCTGTCTCGTTCGCATCGTCATGCAGCAAAGATAATCGCGATTGCAACATCATGCTTAACTATTATGACGAATCCACCCACCTCCCAGCTGCCACCACGGACAGTATCCACCGCTTCGCCACAAAGGTAGAAACATACGTAATAAAGAACCCCGAAGAAAAAGCAAATCCTCTCTACCCGGAGATAAGAAATAACATCACCAAAGCCGCACAGGCTGGAGGTATTAAACTTATAATTACAATAGACACAGCATGGGCCGGCGACACCACCATCTATTTCTAAATTCGAAAGTTCTGTCAATATTTAAATCTCAATCAAGAGAGCTCAAGACATTCTCTTTTCAACGCCCTACTTTTAAAATATTTTAAAATATCAATTATTCCCCCTTATCTTTCCCAAGAAAATAGTAAATTTGTAGCCAATTAGTAAACTTTGGCACAGCCATACTTACTACCCGACAAAGACCCACCAGGCAGAAATGCCAACAACATATGATATAACAAGACTCCCTTGCAGTGTATTAAAAGGTTTGGTCACCTGTCGAGACACTTGCTTGGGAGTTTCTGTATTTAGATAAAAACAAATTATGATTGAACATTGGTATGAATATTTGCCCGCAGCATGGTTTACCCCTGAAGGTCGATGGTATGTAGCTATTAGCGTCCTTCTTTTGCTGGGAATTGCATTTGCTATAGGCTTTATGTTAGGAAAGAAGTATAACAAGCCAAAGGTTTCAACAAATACAATTAAGTTCAACTAAAAATATAAACCTGAGACAAAGAAGTAACAGCAACAATGACAATAAACGATATATTATCCGAGATACGCCTAAAATCACTTACAGAAAAGGCGAAAGGTTCAGATTTTGAACGTCTGATGAAGTTCTGGTTCCTCACCGACCCACGTTATTCACAGCTTGAAGAGGTTTGGCTGTGGGAAGAATTCCCTGGTCGCAAGGCCTTTGGAGGCAAAGATCTTGGTATCGACCTTGTTGCCAAAACAGAATATGGCGACTACTGGGCCATCCAGTGTAAGTGCTATGCAGAGGACGCTACCATCGACAAGTCTGCCGTAGATAGTTTCTTAGCAAACGCAAGCCGCACCTTCATTGACGCTGATACATTCCAGACAAAAGAGTTTAGTAATCTTGTTTGGGTGCAAACATCACGCAAGAAATGGGGCCCGAATGCTGAACAAGCAATACAGGGCTTGAGCAAACCATTCAACCGCATTTCGCTCTATGACCTCGAGATATCTGCTGTAGACTGGGAAAAGCTTCGCAACAACATCTATGGCGACGAGGCTAGACTATCTGGCAAGCAGCCAATGAGACACCAGTTGATTGCCATGTCCAAAGCCTACGAGTATTTCGTTGAGAAAAAGCATGATAGAGGAAAGCTGATTATGGCGTGTGGTACAGGTAAGACCTACACATCGCTCAAAATCATGGAGCAAATGACCGACAAGGACGCCTTTGTCGTTTTCCTGGTTCCAAGTATTGCCCTTCTTGGACAGACTCTGAATGCATGGATGGCAGACAAGCAAGACCCATTGAAGGCTGTTTGCGTCTGCTCTGACGCCAAGGTTACTCGTCAAATGATTGACGCTGACGAAGAAGACGCCAGCATCATCGACCTTGCTGTTCCGGCTACTACGAACACCAAGTCTATTCTTCAGCAGCTCCGTCGCTACGACAAGGACGATAGCAGAACGGTAATCTTCTCCACTTACCAGAGTATCGATGTTGTCAAAGAAGCCATTGATGCTTATGGACGCGAAGTCGACCTGATTATCTGCGACGAAGCTCACCGTACAACAGGCGTTATCCTGAAGGATCGCTCCGAAAGCAACTTCACGAAAATCCATAATAATGATTTCATTCGTGCAAAACGTCGCCTCTATATGACCGCCACCCCACGCCTTTACAGGGAGTCAGTAAAAATTAAGGCTAAAGAAAATGATGATGTTCTTTGCTCAATGGACGACGTCGATATCTATGGCGAGGAATTCCATCGTTTAACTTTTAACGATGCTGTTAGTCAGGGCCTTCTGACCGATTATAAGGTATTGGTTTTGACTGTCAGTGAAGACGACATTCCTCAGGCTATCCGTACAAGAATCAAGGAACAGTACACGATGGCTGCTGATAAGGATAAAATCAAAGAGCTCCAGTTCGACGATGCTACAAAGCTTATCGGTTGTATCAATGGACTTTCAAAGCGTATCAAAGGCGACAACGGAGTTACTAAGGAGCAAGACCCAATCCTGATGAAGCGTGCTGTTGCTTTCTGCCAAACCATCAATCCCACAAAGAGCAACCCAAATTTCTCTTCAAAGCAGATTGCCACTTATTTCCACAGTATCTGCGAAGAATATAAGGAATCTATTCGTGAAGAGGATTGTCCCGATGTTGTAAACGTCTATGCAAAGCATATTGACGGATCAATGGATGCAAACACCCGTAACGGCCTAATCTCATGGCTTAAGCAGGACGCAGAAGACCCCAACGAATGCCGTGTTCTTTGCAACGTCCGCTGTCTCTCAGAAGGTGTCGACGTTCCTGCATTGGATGCTGTTCTTTTCCTTTCTCCACGAAACAGTGAAGTTGAAGTAGTACAATCTGTAGGTCGTGTTATGCGTTCATTCGGTAAAGGCACCGACCACGAAAAGAAATACGGTTACATTATCATACCCGTCATCGTTCCAAATGACGTAACACCAGAACAAGCTCTTGTAGACAACGAGCGTTTCAAGGTCGTATGGACCATCCTCAACGCCCTTCGTTCTCATGATGAGAACTTCAACGCTCATGTCAATCAAATTAATTTGAACAAGACGCGTCCATCAAAGATTACTGTTGCAGGTGTTCCCCACGGCACATATAGTGTTGGTCATGAAGCCCCTGACCGTGTGGGAGAAGAAGCTATTCAGCTTTCAGGAGAAGAAGTTGCCCGCCAGCTGGAACTCCAGTTCGGAGAACTTCAGGACGGCATCTATGCCCGCCTTGTTGAGAAGGTTGGCGACAAGCTATATTGGGAAAACTGGGCTAAGTCCGTTGGAGAAATTGCCCAGAAATTCATCCAGCGTATTGCAACTCTTATCAAAGAAAACGCCAAAGCCCGCGAGTACTTTAACGACTTCGTTAAAGGTTTGCACAAGAACATCAACGATAGTGTCGACACTGGCCAGGCCATCGAGATGTTGGCACAGCACATGATTACACGTCCTGTTTTTGATGCACTTTTCAAGGACTATCAGTTTGTCAATAACAACGCTGTTTCCCGCTCTATGCAAGACATGATTGACGTTCTCGAGGCCGAAGGAATGGAGATGGATACCGCTGTTTTGGACAAGTTCTACACATCGGTCCGAAACAACGTTAGCAACATTGATAATCTGGAGGGCAAGCAAACCATCATCAAGAACCTCTATGAGAAGTTCTTCAAAGGCGCTTTCCCATTGACTGTCGAAAAACTGGGTATAGTATATACTCCAGTAGAATGTGTGGACTTCATTATACACTCTGTTGAAGACATCCTCAAAGAGGAATTCAATACTTCGTTGACAGAGGAAAACGTCCACATCCTCGACCCATTCACAGGAACAGGTACGTTCATTACCCGTCTACTCCAGAGTGGACTAATCCGCAAGGAGGACATGCTTCGCAAATACCGTAATGAAATCCATTGCAACGAAATCGTGCTGCTGGCTTATTACATTGCCGACGTGAATATTGAGTCTGTTTATCACGATTTAATGCATCCTGACAGCTATGAAATGTATGACGGTATTTGCCTTACTGATACATTCCAGCTGAATGAACACGGTGACAACGATATCTTCTCCCAGCTTTTCCCAGAGAATTCAAAGCGTCTACAGCGCCAAAAGAAAGCTCCAGTCCGAGTTATTATTGGTAACCCACCATATTCTATTGGTCAAAAATCCGCAAATGACGATGCTCAGAATTTGAAATACCCGCACCTTGATAGCAGAATAGAAAAAACGTACGTTAAAGAAGCATCTACCACTTTAAAAAATGCTCTATATGATAGCTATATAAAAGCTTTCCGTTGGGCATCTGACCGTATCCACTCTATAAACGAAGGAGGTATAATAGGTTTTATCAGTAACGGCATGTGGATAGATGGAAATACTCAAGAAGGTATGCGTAAATGCCTACGTGATGAATTTACATCAATATATGTATTTAATTTGAGGGGAAACGCAAGAACCTCTGGAGAGCAGCGCAGAAAGGAAGGAGGAAGCGTTTTTGGCGAAGGCACCCGAACACCAATAACGATAACGTTACTTGTAAAAAATCCTACTAAAAGAGGTGAAGCCCGGATTTTTTATCACGACATTGGTGATTACCTTACTCGCGAGCAAAAGCTAAAGGTTGTTCATGATTTTAATTCTATAAGTAATATTGAATGGTCAGAATTAGAACCAAATGAGAAAAATGATTGGATAAATATGCGTGATGGCTTATATGATTCACTTATTCCAGTATCTCCAGACAAGAATTCAATCAAGCCAAAGAGTATTTTTAATAATATAGTTTTAGGTATTGCAACAAGTCGCGATAATTGGGTGTATTCATATGGTTGTTCAAAATTACAATCATCTATTTCCAACATGATAGAAGTCTACAATTCACAGTTGGGGAAAAAGGATTCAGAATTATTCTCTGACCCTTCAAAGATAAGCTGGTCTGCAAATTTAAAAAAATACCAATCAAACAACAAAACGCTCAAATATGATAAATCATGTATAAAAGAGGCGGTATATAGGCCATATCAGAAACAATATGTGTATTATGACTCATCTCTGATTGAACGTCCTGCTCAGTGGAAAAATTTATTTCCATCAGAAGAAACTGAGAATATTATTATATGCGTTAGTGGTATGGGTAATAATAAAGAAAACCCGATTTCTATTACACATTCCATAACGGACTATAATAGTTTAAGTGCTGGCGCCAGGTGTTTTCCTCTTTATTGGTACGAAGAAAATAAAATTCAGCAACGCTCGCTCTTTGATGATGTTTCCAATGAAAAATATATTCGTAGAGATGGTATAACAGACTGGATTCTTAAAGAAATTCGAAGCCGTTATGGTGGAGCTAGAAACATCACAAAGGAAATGGTTTTCTACTATGTATATGGAATTCTACACTCTCCTGCATACCGCGAGCGTTTTGCAGCCGACCTTAAGAAGTCATTACCACGTATTCCTATCGTAGAAAACGTGAACGACTTCATGGACTTCTATACGTATGGAAAGAAGCTGGCCGACTTGCATCTGAACTACGAGACAGTTCCTGCATATCCTGGAGTAATCGTACATGGCGACCGCAAGCTTACAGGCACAGATGCCGACTATGACTACTTCCGAGTTGTAGATAAGCTGCGTTTCAAGTCTAAGCAGGACAAGTCCACAATCATATTCAACGGTAATATCACCATCGAAAATATTCCAGCTAAGGCCTACGAATATATTGTAAACGGTAAGTCCGCTATTGAATGGATTGTTGAGAGATACTGTGTCAGTCAAGACACAAAATCCCTCATCAGGAATGATGCTAACGACTGGGCTCGTGAACATCACCAGCCCCGTTACATCCTGGATCTTCTACTCTCCGTTATAAATGTCTCAGTCCAAACTGTCGACATTGTGAATGCATTACCTAAATTGAAGTTTGATTAATTAGTTCGAGTGTTATGACGAGTGACCACATTTTGATTAGCTTTCCTCCCATCAATTTTGAAAGAGCTTTGACATACCTTAAAAATATGTCAGGTCCTTTGTCATCACTTATTGATGATTTTTCAAATCTAAGTGAGGAGCAGATGGCTTCATACAATTATCCCCCTTATGTATCGAAAATGAAAACAGATTACTTAAACGATAAGTTCGGGAAGGATTCTGCTGGTTTTAAAAGTTTCAACTCGGCTATATTGGCTATAAATCTGTTGAAGGCATGTGCTAAACTCAATTTGGCTATCTATACTTTACGCGATAAGTACAAAGCTATGGAGTTGCAGTCAAACAGAGGTTATGTAGGAGTTAGCTATTATTCTACTCCTGCATGGTATAATTCTACTGACGAGGATGTACTTAGAATTAAAAATTCAGCAATCGCAGTAAGAGACCAGCTTCATGGATATAGTAAAAAATATACAGTCGATGGTTTCGAAGAGAATTTTATTAACACAATAAAGTATAGTGTATATTCTATATGTGACAAATTCTTTGTGGACACAAAGACCGTTACAGAAAAAGCAACAGAAGCTGGAGCTAATGTTGTTAGTACAATTATGGCCATCGTCATTTTCTGTTCTCTGTTTTGGTTAGTGGCTAAATGTGCAACAAGTTTATAACAAATACGTAGTTATGGCAGAAATAACACCAGTATCAAAAGAAGCCTTTGCAGTAATGGCTGCATGCGAAGAGACCAAAAAGCCCTTCGCAATTACTGTTGACCCAAAAGGAGGCAACCTAAAATTCGTTTGGGCTTTCAAGATTGATAAAGCCAAGGCACTTCGAGAGCGTTTTGATGCGCATAAAGTAAGAGGTGCCGTTATATACGATGCTAATTTTCCTGGCTGTCCCCACTGTCACACCAATCAATTCTGGATTTGTGGCTGTGGTACCGTCGTTTGTTGGCATGGACAAAAGCACGTTACATGTCCAAACTGTGGATATAGCGGAGGTTTGGAAATGGTTTCAAGTATTGAACTATCAGGTGGAGGATTATAATAAAACAAGATATGGAACTAAAAGTAAATGACAAGGTCAATTTGACCATTGGAACAACCGCAACTGTTAAGAAAGTACTGGGAAGCGGTGGACAAGGAACTGTTTATCTCGTTGATCTTGCAGGTCAAGAGATGGCACTTAAATGGTACCATACATCCCCAGGTGATGCTTTCTACAAGAATTTGGAGCATAACGTGAATGCTAAAGCTCCAAGTGATGCTTTTATCTGGCCAGAATACCTGACCGTAAAAGAGAAAGGCAGCTATGGATATATCATGCGCCTTCGTCCTAATGATTACTTTGAATTCGGAAACTATCTGCTGGCCAAGAAGAGTTTCAAGTCTTTCGATGCTATGCTGGCTGCAGCTATGAAGATCTGTGATGGCTTCATGAAGCTTCATTTGCACGGCTACAGTTATCAGGACTTGAACGATGGTAACTTCTTTATCCGACCAACAGATGGTGACGTTCTTATATGCGATAACGACAACGTAATGCCACAAGGTGAAAAGTCTGGCATTATGGGAAAAGCTCGCTATATGGCTCCAGAGATTGTTGCTGGAGGTAAACCAGACAAATACAGCGACCGCTTCTCCTTGTCTGTTATCCTATTCATGCTTTTCTATGCAAACCATCCTTTCGAGGGTGCAAAAGTTGTAGCATGCCCATGTATGACCGAGAAATATGAAAAGAGCTTCTACGGTAGTGATGCACTTTTTATTTTCAACCCAAATGACAAGAGCAATCTTCCTGTCCGCGGCGTTCACCAGAATGTTATTCGTCGCTGGCCAGTGTTCCCATCTCTTCTCAAGGACACATTCATTGAAGAATTCAGTGAGGATAAACTAAAGAATCCTCAGAAGAGAATCATTGAACAAGCCTGGCAGAAAATCATCACACAAGTTCGTGATGAATTAGTAGTATGCCCACACTGCCACGAAGAGACTTTCCTTGACCTGAAGGCTGGAAGTCATAAGTGCATTAACTGTGGTAAAGACATCGATGTTTCAAGGCAGTTAAAGATAAACAACCGAAATCTTATCTTGACTCCAGGAACTAAGCTCTATATTGACAATGACAACATACCTGATGGAGAAGTGGGTGTTTTCCCAAATGACGACAAATTGTGTATCGTTCGCAATCTGACAAATTCAAGTTGGCATGTTGATACACCAAGCGGAAAGGTCAAAGTTGTAGAACCAAACGACTTCATGCCTGTACTAAACGGACTGAAGATTTCATTTGGTTCAAGTATAAAAGGCGCACCAGGCGCAAAAGGAGAAATTTTAGCATAACAAATAAACTGTAGAACTATGGGATTATTAGACGAAACCGTAAGTGTTCCTCGTAGAACAATGACCCTGTTCTTCCTGATTGATACATCTGGAAGTATGGAAGGTAACAAAATCGGCGCCGTAAACGACGCAGTAGCTAACGTATTGCCAATGCTGGACGACATCTCTGAATCAAACCCAGACGCAGAGATTAAAGTTGCAGCACTGGAATTTTCAAGTGGATGCACTTGGCTGTATGACGAGCCTAAGCTTGCTAAAGACTTCATTTGGCAAGATGTTGTAGCAGGTGGCCTCACATCTCTAGGCCAAGCATGCCAAGAACTGTCAGCAAAACTGTCTCGTTCTGGTTTTATGCAGGCAGCAAGTGGTTCATTTGCACCAGCCATTATTCTTCTTTCAGATGGTGGTCCAACAGATGACTATCAGTCAGGACTTCGAAAACTGAAAGATAACAACTGGTTCAAAGCAGCTATTAAGATTGCAATTGCTATCGGCGACGATGCTGATAAGGACGTGCTGAAAGATTTCACAGGTTCTTCTGAAGCAGTAATACCAGTGCACAACATCGAGGCCTTGAAGCAAATAATTCGTGTTGTCGCAGTTACATCTTCACAGATTGGTAGTAAGAGTAGTACTGCAGGTGACACAACAAAACAGGAGCAGGTAATTAAGGACGTACAAGACGCTGCTAAGGATATCGATGGTGCAGAACCAGCAGATAGTACCTCTGTAAACAACGTCGATAGCAGTCAGTACATTGACGATTGGGGGTAATATATGATTAAAGCATATAGCTTTTCTTGTCAAGGAGAAAGTCATAAAGCAACAGACAAAGTCTGTCAAGACTACTCCATGGCTGTAGCTGATGACTCTCTCTCCGTGGCCATTGTTTGTGATGGTCACGGAGGTGAGCCATATTTCCGTAGCGACGTAGGTGCTGAATATGCGGCAGAAGCAGCATTGCATTCAATCACCTTTTTTGTCGAAAACGGTGGAGGTGACCTTTTCAAAGGCCAACCATTCACAGCTGTTGGCACGACCAAAGCCGAAGCAGTAAAAGACAAGCCAACGAATGTCGACAAAGCTATGAGACAGCTTTTCTCCTCTATTATCTACCAATGGAACGAGAAAATAAAAAAGCATGCCCAAGAGAACGAGCTAACAGAATGGGAAAAAGCAAACGTACCTCAAAAGTATCTTGATAGGTTCTTAGCATCAGAAACCTTCGAAAAGCATTATGGCTGCACGCTGATGGTATATGTTCAAACCAAAGACTACTGGTTTGCATTTCATATTGGCGACGGTAAATGTTATTCATTCCAGGAAGACCCTATATGGGATGAACCAATTCCATGGGACGACGATTGTTTTCTGAATAAGACCACTTCATTGTGCGACTCACAAGCAATCAACGAGTTTCGTTATTGCTATGAAGGTGATGGCAAATTCCCAACTGCCATATTCTTAGGTTCTGACGGTATGGACGATTCATTTGGTGCTGAAACAAATCTGGTGAATTTCTATATTCAGGTCATGAAACTTCTGGTTGATGAAGGTTTAGATAAAACAATACTGTCGATAGAATCCGACCTGCCCCAACTCAGCAAAATTGGAAGCAAGGACGATATGTCTATTGCGTTTATCTACAATCCCGAAGAACTGAAGGAACATATTACAGACTTCATCCAGTACCAGATTAATACTACTCAAGACAGCGTACAGCAGCTTAACACTCGTATAAAAGAGCTGGAGAATAAAATTTCTGGGACAAAGTTCATTCGAGACGAAAAAGAACGTATCGAACTTGACTATGCCAAGAAGGACTTAAGTCGTGCCAAAGAAGATTATTTCAAACAGCTTAATAAATACGACGTTTTGATGCAACAACTCTCAAAAGAATATTCTAAAAAGTAATCATATAAATAACTAAGTACTACCAAAATTATGGAGCTATATAATGCCTTAAAAAACATTGTATCACTGCAAAGTGCAGATATATTGAAGGATGCTCGCCTAGTGAACATTCTAAGCGATTTTAAAGCTTATGAAGAATTTGCAGCAGCAAAGTTCGTAATAAAAAGTTTGATTTCAGAGGGCCTGATGGCAAAATTTATTTTTGAAGGTCAATCGCAGAATGACTATGAAACTATAATAGCAAATAACAAGCAGAACTTGGTTGACAATTATGGCTTCAAGGAAGGCTTATCTGAATATGTTTTGAAAAGCATAGCTTTTGCATTAGGATGGATAGAAGACATTCCAACCATGAATAGTGACACCGTATCTACGGATACAGGAACAAAAGTAGAACCCGATATTGAAGTAGAAGATGTTGATGATGGAAAGAAACACCTGACTTTCCGTCAAATTCCTATTACGGGCAATGTACAGAATTTTATTCGAAAACTCGAATCACAAGGTTATACAGTTACAAACTCATATAATCACGAGTACAATGTAGCAATATTAACAGGAAAATTTGCAGGTGTAAATAATTGCCAAATTTTAGTTGTAGGAACACCTATTTCTATGTTAACATGTAGAGTTGTGATAAGTCTTCCAGAGCAACAAATATGGTTCTCTCTTAAATCAGAATATCAAGAGTGGAAAAATAAACTCACAACAAAATATGGCACTCCTCAGAGTTATGAATATTTTTCAGAACCATATTATGAGGGGGATGGATATGAGATGTCTGCTCTAAGCAATGAGCATTGTCAGTATTCATCATATTTTACAGACAAAGAAACTGGGGGAACTATTGTTGTACGCATGTCACAGAACGGATGCGTAACGATGGTATACGAGGATAAGCATAATTCTGACATAGGAGAAAGTGAAAAGAACAATATAGCTAACGACGATTTATAAAACTTAGTATGGGAGATTGTAAATTTTGCGGTAAAGGTGCAGGGCTTTTCTCTCACGCTCACAAAGAATGCGAAGAAAAGCACATCCAAGGCATTACTATCTTGGAGGGTGCTCTTCGCTCTTTTTTTAAGAATAGTACGCCGCCGCAGGAGTTACAAAAGGTCGTACTTCTCGCTAGACAATCATACTTCGCTTCAGAAGATGACATCGCTGATTCTACATCAAAGTGCATAGATGAATGGGCAAACGTAATCCATTGGCCATTTCATACTCAGCACCTGCAGAAGGTAAAAGATCTTTTGAGTTGCATTACAATATCGTATAGCAAAATCAACAAGTCCGGTGCACTTGATAGGCTTTGCCAGAAAATGCTAAGAGGTTTTATGGCAGAGTACTTTACAGGCCAGAAGCAACTACAGCGCAGCTTGCAGATTTCTGAACAAGTAATGCGTACTATGCCACTGACTAGACAGCAGCAGCAGGATGCGTACTATGAAATGCTGGGTCAAGCAGGAAAAAACTACCTAAAAAATGGTCTTATGTCACCATCTGAACAACAAAAGGTAGATGAATATGTTTCCACTTTAGGCTTATCATTAATAAATCTCCCACCTTCTTTGAAGGGTTCACATATCGAGGAGCTTGGTCAATCCTCAATCCTTTCTGACCTTCAGGCTGGCCGTCCACCACGCTACAACATCCAAGCTCCTATTATTCTTACACGCGGTGAAACAGCGCTTTGGTGCTACAATAACGTCACAATGTATCAGGAGAAAGTCCGAAAGGAATTCGTTGGTAGTCACAGTGGATTTAGCTTCCGCGTAATGAAAGGTGTAACATACCGTACTGGCGGATTCAAAGGTCATCCTGTAGAAACCAGTTATATGGAAAATATGGGTCTGGGAAGTCTTTACGTTACAAATAAAAACATCATCTTTATGGGACAATCACGTAGTATCAAAGTCCCATATACAAAGATAATTGGAATAAACCCATACTCTGATGGTATGGAGGTTCAAAGAGATGGAAATAATGTTAAGCGCCTTGTTTTCCAAGGTTTTGACTGCTCATTTATTTTGAATGTTATTAACCTGATATAAAAGAAAGCGACAATGAATATATTCTCAAAATTATTTGGTCATAAAAATCAAAAAGAAACTAATCAATCAGAATTACTAGATAATTCTGAAGAAGAACTGATTTTTGACGATCCTCAGCCCCAAAAAGTACGATTCATAGATTCCTATGTTAAAGATAAACAGACACAAGTAAAAGGACATAAAGATACCTATGTTGAAGAATCCCCAAAAACAAATGAGCCTAAAGACATTCCTGAAGCTATTAAATTTATAGTCTCAACACTGGGGCGTGCCTCCTTGAACAATAGAGGATTTATTAATATTTTGAATGATTTTCATCTATTAAAGGATAATCCAGCAGCTAAAAATGTTTTGTTAAGCATGTTAGATGAAGGATACATTAAAAGGATGACGTCTGTTAACAGCTGGGAAGTAGAATCATTATCCATCTGCCAACAGTATGTGAATGAATTCGGTACCAAGCAAAATTTAGTCTCATTTATAATTAATTCTTTCGGTTATGGCTTGGGGTATATTAAAGAAAAACCAACATTTCTGAATGAGTCAAAAAAGACTAAGAGTAAAGAAGTGTCAGAACAAGTATCTACGGAAAACGTAATTATTGAGACTAATGAAGACTATGACCCACATAGAGACCTTCCAGATTACAGCTTCCCTAACTGGGATTTACTTGAATTTCCCAACAGACCGTACATGGATAAGGCTGAAATAGACTCAATACGTGATAGAATTATCGAAATTCTGAAGAATTCATTTAGATTTGAAATATCTTCTATCAAGTTAGTTAGGGGAGCAAACGTTGACTTCTGGGAAATAGAACCTGCTCCAGGAATGAGTTTTGGGTTATTAAAAGATGCAGAAGAAGAATTTACTATGTTCCTTTCCCCTAAGGGAGTGAGAATTCTTGCACCTATTCCTGGATCTAATAAACTAGGAATTGAGGTCCCGCGAAATAATCCAGATTGTCTATACTTTCAATCTATAGTTAATTGTAAAGAGTTTGAAAGGTCTTCTATGGAACTCCCCTGTGTCATAGGAAAAGAAACAAACTCTAAGGTATTCATGTTTGATTTGTGTACTTTACCTCACTTATTAATAGGAGGAGCAACTGGACAAGGAAAATCAATTTGTATTCATACAATTTTACTTTCATTACTATTCAAAAAACATCCATCAGATTTAAAGTTAGTCTTGATTGACTTTAAAAAGATAGAGTTGAGCGCTTATGCTGCCATCGCAAATCATTTTTTGGCTGCTCATGTGGATTATGATAAAAATCCAATCATCTCCAGTTCTGAACAAGCCCTTAAAACCTTTGCCGCTTTAAAGGTCGAACTTGATTCTAGATATGAATTAATAGCATCTTCTGGAACGAGAAACATCCAAGATTACAACAAGAAATTCTGTAGCAGACGTTTAAATCCTGCAGACGGACATAAGTTCCTACCATACATTGTCATAGTAATTGATGAATATAGTGAACTAATGAACGATGCTTCTAGAATACTTGAACCTATTATTCTCGAAATTGCAAAAAAAGGCAGAACAGTTGGGATACATCTTATAATCTCCACAAATCGCCCTACTGCCGACGTAATAAGTACCAGCATTAAATCAGAGTTAACGGGAAGAATTTCATTTAGGGTTAATACCACGACTGACTCAAGGCTCATCTTAAATTATGGTGGAGCCGAGAAACTCGTAGGTAACGGAGATATGTATTTTACCGCAAGAAACAGTGGACTACTAAGAATACAATGTGCACAACCTTCATTTGAAGACATAGATAAAGTATGCAATTTCATCCAAAAGCAAAAAGGATATTTCAGTGTTTATGAACTCGATGATTATATTCCAGAGCCACTTCCTCCTATTGACTTGTCACATCTAGACCCACTTTTTGATGATGCCGCACGTCTAATTGTTATGTATCAAAGTGGTTCGACATCACTTATTCAAAGAAAATTCGCCATCGGTTATAATAGAGCAGGATTAATAATGGACCAGCTTGAGAAAGCTGGCGTGGTAGGTGCCGCCATGGGTTCTAAGCCTCGCGAGGTTCTTATCAATGATGAAAATTCATTAAATAACCTATTAAATTGTTTAAGATAAAAAGTATAATAAATATGGATCAGATAAGTCAGACATTTTTCACAGAAGAAACGCTGAATTATATTTCGTTCATCTTCTTAGGTATAGTAGTACTGTGTTTTCTTATTTCATGGATATATTTCGTATATCAGAAAAACCAGGACCGACTTATTGAAAAAAGACGCTGGATAGAGAACCTTCCAACGTTTATTTCTACGATTGGTGTACTTGGAACTTTCGCAGGTATCACACTGGGCCTTGTAAATTTCGACCCTAACAATCTTGATGCAAGTATTCCTCTATTGCTTAGCGGCTTGAAAACTGCTTTCTTTACATCACTTGCTGGTATGATAGGGTCACTTTTCCTTTCCAAAATAGTAAGTTCTGGCTATGACAGCATAGACAAAGGCGTATCAGACATTAATTTGGCTGCTGGCTTGATTACGGAATCCGTTGCAAAGATGGAAAAAGCCAGTGCCGAAAAAATGAACTTAATCACCCAAAAACAGGATGAGTTTATAAATAAGATGGGCTTAATTTATCAAAAACAAGAGTCCTTCTTTACTTCTCTTTTATCTAAGATTCAGGAGCAATCAAAAGACTCTCAAGAAATGAGAACAGCTTTGAATATTATGGCAAACCACACAAATGAGGTTGTTAATACTGTAGGCAAAGCATGTTCTATAACTGCCGACATTGCCCATACTAATTATGAAATCAAAAATACCTTAGATGAAATTGCAAGCCACTCTAATGAGAGTGTTGCTATAGTAGGCAAAACTTGTGCGGTTGCTGCAGATATCGCTAAAACTAATAGTGAGTCTCAAGCTTTACTGAAGGATAGATTTGAAGCAACTATCCAGAAGTTGGATGACCTTAATAACGCTATCGATGGTAGATTGGAAAGTATAACAATTTCTGTAGGAAACGTCGAAGAAGCGTTAGGAAATCAAACTAAATCTGTTAACACGCTCAACGACTCCGTTAAAGCTGTCAACGACAATGTTGCTGAAATTGTAGAAGCTTCTACTGGAACTTATTCAACCCAGAATGAGATTATCGATGAAATAAAGAAACTAAGTCCAGTTATCAGAGACGAAGTGACTGAAATTGAGGAAAAGATGAGTGAAACTAATGTCCTCTTAACAGAGAAATTCGAGGAGTTCTCTGAGCTATTGAGAAAGAGCAATACTGAGGCATTGGTTGAAGTAATGAAGGGCGTTACTGAAGAGTTCGAGAAACAGATGAACGCTCTGATAAGTAAGCTGATAAAAGAAAACTTCGAACAGCTAAACGAAAGTGTTGGTCGTATGATTACATGGCAAGAGGAAAATAAGAATATGATTACTTCGTTGACAAGTAAATACACACAAATGAATACCAACTTCGAAGAAACATCGACGACGCTTAAAGAAGTTGAAGCAGACACAAAACTTCTTATTAACGACGGCGGAAAGCTACATCAAATTGTACTGGGCCTTGAACAAGTGATGGCTAAAGATAAAGACTTCGTTGCTACAGCAAAGGCAATGAGAGATGCAGCAGAAGCTAATTCTAAGAATATCGCAGAATATAAAGAATACACCGAGAACTTGAATAAATGGGTGGAAAAGCAGCGTAACTTTGCACAAGTTGTCAATGACCTTATTTACAAACTTGAAGAGCTTAACAAACTCCGTGACTACAACAATGAGTTCTGGGCAGATGCCAAGAAGAATCTTATGGATGCTCAAAAGCAGCTACACGATAGCGCGCAATTCTTGCAAGGCGAAATTCAGACCCTTGACCAGCACTTCTACAATAGGTTGAGTGAAACGCTCTCTCAGCTTGATGTATGTATTCAGGCGATGATTAAAGATAAGAGATAAGTATGGCGAAACATAATGTATGGATGTCTGTATCTGACCTGATGACAGGTTTGATGATTATTTTCCTCTTCATTGCGATTGCATATATCAGTCGCGTGAAGAAGAACCAGAATGTGCTAACAGATTATGTAGACACAAGGACGCAGTTGCATGATAAATTAGTAGATAAGTTTAAAAGCGACACAGCCAGATGGCAAATGACAATTGGCCATGACTTGTCTATGCGTTTCAACAACCCCAGTGTTTTGTTCGCAACTGGCAGTTATGATTTAACACCAGAGTTTAAGGAAATACTCGACGAGTTCCTTCCTAAGTATTTTGATATTCTCGTTAACGACCCGCTTCACGAGAAAATCAAAGAGATTCGAATTGAAGGCCATACTGATAATGTTCCTGCTCCTCAATTCAACAAAGACCCGTATATAGCAAATACTATTCTTTCACAGCTTCGTTCTGTTAGTGTCTTGATGCACATTAGAAATATGCCGGCTTTTAACAACTACACAGAAGAACAGCGAAGAATGATAGAATTTTGGCTTACAGCAAACGGTCTTTCATACGGAAGAGCACTTGATGCGGATGGTAACTTCTGCTATGACTCTAAGAATCCTATTGACCTAGATAAGTCAAGAAGAGTGGAATTCCGCATTGTTACATCTGGTGAAGAGGTATTGGAGAACTTCGTAAAAAAGAATAAAGATTAAAGATGCCAAATAACAATCACAATAACGAGGAGCCAACTCCTATTTATACATTTGATGGGCTTAAAGACTTGTTGCGCTCATTAGGATATAATGTAGGAAATGCAGAGGGATATCGCCCTTTGCCTGTAACAGATTTAGGTGAATCAGAAATTCGCAACAATATTGTCATGCAGGATGATGGTATTTTTTATAGAGACGATACTGGAACACTGAGAAAGATTTTCATGTATAAGCGTAGTTATAGGCTTTCAGAACATGGAAAACCACGTTTTCATATTCGTCAATGCGAAGTAATATCTGATTTCATTCGACGTGGTGCTTTTCATGCAGACTACCGAGGTGCTAATGTGGAAACTGTAACTGTCAGGGATAAAGACAATGATGATACAGAAACGGAAGTTACAGATCTTCCTCTTTGTAAGTTCTGCCAAAAAATGGCATCTGATGAGTTTCCTCATGTTATTACATCAAGCCAATTTGTTGAAAAATTGAAAGAAGAAGGAGAAACAATTAGCGAAGACACAGATACAGAGGTGGACCATTGGGGATATACAAAAGACTGGGCGACCATAAAGGATCGATATCTGAAAAAATCAAATTACACATGTGAGAAATGTGGAACTCACTTGTCAAATCCATTTGATTTCCATCTCTTAAAGGTTCATCACAAAAATGGTAAAAATGCAGATAACAGAGACTCAAACCTAGTTACTCTATGCCCCATCTGCTATGCAGAAGAAACCAAAAAGACTCCATCGAAAGCGGAATCACTTATTATAAATGAATTTGGGAAATACATCCTTGAGAATTATCTTCGGGAAAAGGACTATACATGTGAGTTATGTGGTTCCCATGTATCTTCAAGAACGGATTATCATTATATGAAAGTGCACCATAAAAACGGGCACATGAATGATAATAGACCTTCTAATCTCCAATGTGTTTGCCCACATTGTTGGTTAACCGTTAAACCAGGAATGTTCAATCAGGAGGAATATAATGAAGCTCAAGCTTTCATAGATAAATACCGTAAGTAATATGAATATTCAGATAGAAATTCAAAAGATAATAAGTACCTATGGCCGTGACATAATTAAAGAGCGGCGTTTAGTCTACATTTTGTCAGACTATGGTATTCTTAAGGATTTACGCGCTGAGCGTCGAATATTATTAGATATCATTGATGAAGGCTATGCAGAACAAATGATAATGCTGCAGCCTGACAGACAGGACAACAGTTTAAAGATATGTTCTTTTATATCCGAAGTTCATCAGAAAACCGGCTATCAGGTACAAAAGTTAATAACCGTCTTTAAATGGTTGTCTGATAGTCTGGGTATAGTTACAGTACCTTTTGAATCTATACTCCATGTTGAGCAGGAAGCTCCAATAAAAGAGATTATTATCAAAGGAAAATATAAAGTCAAAGACCCAAGAGCTATTGATAAAGTATACAAGCTGCCTGTTGATTCATTTTCTAAATCATCCAACAAAACAACTGGAGTCAAAGACTCTAAAGGTATGATCTTGGAACGAGCTGCAGCCAAAGCTGCTGAAGAACATATAAAATATGTTTTGTCTGAATTCAAGGTGGATACTGCTGATATAGATTTTAGTGAGACTCCATCCATGTACTATGCTGTTATAACACTTGCATCAAACATAAGAATCACAAAACTTATCTATCTTAAAGACACGATTGCTGAAGCAATTTCTTCTACAGGCTGTAGAATTATTGCTCCCATTCCAGGTACAAACAAAATCGGAATAGAGCTTATCAAAGAACAGCCAATGGCTCCTTCATTCCAATCGATACTTCCTCAAGAAAAGCCGAAAGACTCACTTTGCTGTTCTTTAGGACTTATGGCTGATGGTTGTCCATTGTCGATAGATTTTAGTAAAGTAGGCCATGCTTTAATTGGTGGCCAGCCTACCAGTGGAAAAACCAATTCTCTGAATACGATAATTTACTCGCTTATTAGTTGCTACTTCCCATACGAATTTAAGTTAGCCCTTTTTGACCTGAAAGGTGCTGGTCTAAATATCTATGAGGGCATTCAAAAGAATTATCTAGTTGAATTTGGAGAAAGTTCTAACATTGCAGATACGACAGTTTCTGCAGCTCAATTATTATTTGGTCTGGCTGAAGATCTCACCCTACGCAAAAGCCATTTCTTAAAAGCCTCATGTAATAACATAGATGAATATAACAAGCTCTATCTGTCAGGTGAACTTGATCCTTTGGAAGGCCACAGTTTTACACCTCGTATCATTATCATTATTGACGAATTATCTGATATAATGCAACTTTCTAACTATCAGAGCACAATGAAATACATTCTATCAGAAGGTGCTCAATATGGCTTTCATATTGTCGCATCCACACGTCAAAATATCAGAAGGAATATGCTTACAGAAGAAATGAAAAAAGCATTCCAAGCTCGTATTTCTTTTAAGTTAGAATCATCTATCGAGTCAAAGTCTGTTTTAGGTTCTTCTGACGCTGTAGATTTATATGCAATTGGGGATGCTTTATTGTTTGATCCTACGACAGCATCAATAAAGCATTTTTCTACTCCGTATATAGATAAAAACACGAAAGACATCGTTACGCAGTATATTAACACACATCCTATTATTGAATCATATAGGATTAAGTCTGATTCCATCGATTTACCTGAAAAGCAACCCAAGTTGCATTCTATTTCATGCAGCGATATAGATAAAAATACAATTATACAAGCTGTTTCTATACTACTGCAGGGCGGAAAATGTAATGAGGCATCTTTACAGAAGGCAATGTCTTGTACATTCAACACCGCTCATCAAATACTTCTTAAGCTGGATGAGTCTGGTATCACAAAGAAGGAGAAGAATATACGAACATTGATAGTAAAAGATTTAGCAGAGGCAGTATCAAAAATGTGATTGTGCCTCACTCTCATCACCAGTCTGACAAATCAGACTGGTGCTTAACTTTTTCTGCAACATCATCATCAAGGTGAGGAAAGAACTTCATCTTTGTTACACGTTCAACTTGACTTATTGAATTCACATACATATCCTTTTTCCTATTTCCGTCAGTATTCCTACATATAAACCCGATGCCTTTAGGTTCACCATTAAGGCATAGAACAACTTTAAAAAATGCTTCAGGAACAACAACTTGTGTTTGCCCAATCGTTTCATGCTCTTGATTGAATAAGATTGGACCACAAACAATATAAACATCACCATATCTATCAGCCCAGTTCCTGCATGATATTTCAATCTGATTCCAAACCCCACTATTCAAATTTCTATTCTGAGGACATACATTAGTGAAAAGAAAAGACTCATACATAGCATCAGGATTCCATTTATTATCACCTGCTGGGCACATATGGCCACGGCTCCATCCCGAATCTTTATAATCATAGTTATTTGCCCTAGGTAATGGGACATCTACATCTTCATGAAACGCATTCCCAGACCTCTTAAAGCTACCTGTGGTATGATCGGAAGTCAAATGCCATGCAACCCAATTAGGAATTTTTGTATCTTTGTTATAAGAGACAACATATCCTTTCCTATAAAGAATTTGCTCCGATACATTTTGCAAAGGCGAAGGAATATCTATCGATTGAATATCAAATTCCTCCGCATTAGTATCATCTTGTATAGCTATTGACTCCTTCGTATTCGCGTTATGAGATATTACCGTTCCTTTGGTACTGCATGTAACTATAATTGCCAAAGCTAGCAATACAGATGCGGAAAGCCAATACTCTTTCAAGAAACCTTTCATATTGTCGTTATTAGAATATACAATGCAAAAATACAAAAAAAGAAGGATATTATTCCATCGTACAACCAAAAAGTACACAAATCATAATATTTTGTCTCTAAATCAATCAACAATTCTTTCTTTTTACTATATTTGCGACATAAAACGTACCCCTCATTCCCCCGCGAGGTTGTATCGTTTTTGCCGACTATTTGAGACATTGAGTCGTGAGACTCTACTTTTTGCTAAAGCGTGGGCATCGCTGACTTATTCTTTGGACTCTGTCTTGGATTTCCTGCGAGGCTTCTTGGACGCTGAATAATAGCAAATGCTTTTTATATTACCCAAAAGTCTGAGACGGCGAGCCGTGAGGTCCGCCGTTCTGTTATTTGCAGCTTTCTCATTTAGCAGACACACTGTCTCGTGCTTCTCCCAAATTCGTCCGAAAACGTCCCAAATGTCTCCCGAAAGCGTCTCAAAGGTCTCCCGCAGACGTCCCAGAGGCTTGATGTCTCCCGGAGACGTCCCAAATAATCCAGTTCTACATCCTCAGATTTGCCACCATCCATTGTTCATCTCACGCTTGAATGCCTTCACATCCACGAAAGAGGTATTTTGCTTTCCACTTCAACATTTTTGTTATCCTTACTTTGATACTTTATCGTCAAATCTCTAAAACTTATCTGTACTTCGATGTAATCTGCCAGTAAAGTAGGGTAGTGGCCACTCTCAGCTATCCCCTGTACCACAAGGTAAATAGGAAAATCAGCACACATACCTCGTACATCACTCACCACACCTTATACACAAAGGAAAGACAATGCAGATATAGCCCAAAATAGGATGGGGTAGCAATAGCACTTGTTAGTACCTGCCGTGGGTTGGATGTTTGCTGAATCTGTGTCATTGACATTCTCTATACATGTCGGACTTCTCATGATAGCTACCTATGAGGCCCTTTACTTATTTTTCCTTTGCAAATTTAGCGCAATCCCGTGCTCCTCAAGTACTGGTCACTAGCTCCCGATTCCTGCTCAAAAATCACAGCAGCCTTCCGCATTTTCTTCTTCACGTCAGGGCCTAAAGAAAATGGGGTATTCCGTTATTTTTGCTGGTAATTCCTTGCATTAAAGCTCTTTCCGATTGCTGCTCTTATATGCACGTAAAAATTACAAAAGCTCCTCGGAGCTTATCATTAACAAGAAGTCAAACATTAAAAAAATAAGAATTATGACACAGAATGTACAAACATCAGTTTTCACCCACAGCAGGTTGTATAACAAGCGTTATTATCTGGGCAATATCTACAATGTAGTTGTTAATTGCGAAGGTGGTGAGTATTACGAGTACGAGGTTGAAGCCGATACATTTGCTAAGGCTACAGAGATAGCAGAGAGCATGGCCAATGATCTGATGGCAGATATCACATATGTCGAAGTATATAAAGTTTAAGAATAAAGTATTTCAAAGATAAGTCTAACAATTTAAAAATATTAAAGTTATGGAAGCAAAAGTTATTATCATTTCAGTAGTGAAGTCTAACAAGAGTGAGAACAATGTTTGGATGGTGGCCATCACAGGTGAAGAACAAGGTAAGGCATACTGCAAGAGCCCATACAAAGCCATGCGTTTCGCTTTTCTCCTGAAGAAGCAGACAGGATATAGCATCGAGGATGCATCCCTCAAGGCCCTCTCAGAGGAAATTGCAAAGCAGAAAGCTGAAGCTGCTGCTGCCGAGCCAGAGAAGCCTGCAGAGCAGGAGGCCCAGCAGCCAGAGGCTGAAGAGAAGCCTAAGAAGCAGCGCAAGCCTCGCGCTAAGAAGGAGCCCAAAGTGGTTCAGATGGCTCCAGAGCCACAGCAAGAATTGATAGCATTCCTTTAAGGAGTGCTATCTTTTTACAGAATTAAAATAAGCTGTTCCTTATACCATCAAAAAAGGCTCGCTTCCCAGCGAACCTTTCCTGAAAAAAATTACTTAAAAAACTAAATTAATCAACCATAAACCTTAACCACTGCAAAGATATACATTTCTTTCGGAATTGATGTTTATTTTTCGTCATTTTTTGTTGATTCTACATTATTTAGCGCAGATTAAACAATGTTACACTTTTTTTAAACATCTTTTCGTGTCTTTTCCCCGCCCACCGCCCAATTGTATCTTTGCAGAAAAAAGATATGGCCACCGTTATCAATACAAAGTTTTCCTCCATATGCCTCACAGCTGACTTGCCTGAAGAGGTGGAGATAGAATCGCTCACACCGCAAGTCACTGTCACTATAAGCATCGACGAGGTGGAAGTCTTTTCCTCAGCGTACTATATCTACGGATTGAAGGCATATGTACGTGACATCCAGTCTATCGTCGAGTCAGCGATGTTGCAAAAGAAGCTGGCCATCGCCTCGTTCGTCCTGAATGTCAAGGATTACGAGAACTTTACCTACACATCGGGTGTCATCAAGGTAGTATACAGTCATTTGAAATCACTTAAAGGCGCAGAACAAGCACTTTTGGGCGCTTTCCTCACTACACGCAAAAGTGCATTGCTATCACAAACATGCCCCTTTACGCTATACAACTATGCCCAGCCATATCAGCAGAGTTCAAACTATTGCGATATCTATTACAACATGCCATCAGTACAGTCGATGCTCAAATCAACAGTTACGTTCGGCAATAAACAGTCCGACACACCCAAAATCATCGCATCTGAGGCCAGTTATGCGCGGTTCCAGAATCTGTTGGCGCTTAGTGGCATTTACAACGCCACCATACATCGGGTTTTTTATAGAATAGGGGAGCGCGAGTTCAATATATATTTCTCACCCACCGCTCCATCTGATACATTCCAGTTCAAAGGTAATTTTAATCTTTGGGAAACGGTTTGCCTTTTCGGCGCTACTAATTCAAAAACGGAGATCGACCGTTCTGAAGCTATCTGTGGTAATAAGGTTGCTTATTACGACACTTCCGTCAAAGTCAAACACGAAGTGGAGACAGCACCACTTACACTATCCGAAGCACAGTTCCTTACTCAGCTTCTCTCTTCCCAGGAAATCACTCGAGAAGTTGCTGACGGGCTGTTCGCTCCAGTCATAATATCTGATATATCATCAGAAGTATCTGATAATAATTCTAACCCCATCCGCTTGAAGTTCACCTGGACTTATGCGGACCAAAACGAGTTTCTCCAATGAATAGTATCCACATCACCACAGCCCGGCTGATTCTCAACCGTCCTGAGCCTGTCGATATCCGTCTATGGACGTCTAAGGGCGAGATCCAGGAGTGGCACCGCTGTATCTGTATCAAGTACGACCACTACAAAGGCACACGTAAGTTCAAGCTGCTCGATTCTAATCAGATTCGTCAGACTCGCGAGTGCTGTATCTTCATGCTCAACGGCATGGAAGTCTACCTGTAGCATGCCTTTATGCCGAACTTTTTCCGAAGAATTATCGCTTATTCGGAAATATTTCGTATCTTTGCACCCGGAACAAGCGGACTAAAAAGGTCGTCGCTGTTCCTGCTGCTCATGCATCTGTGCTTCTGCAGCATCTTATTGGTTAACGAAGCTGACGCGCTTCTGTCTTGCACACTCGAATCTGGAAAATTCAAACAAAGAACAAGACGGGGTACGACGGTTCACGTATATATTCGTGGGCTTGTCGTCTCATGTTCTTTTCTTTACGGCAATCCAGAGCCTGAGTGTGAAGACGTGGGATACGCAAGTCCACGTTCTTTTTGTATAAATCAAACTAGCCAGAAGCATCAGCAAAAGATATTTTGTATTTGGGACTATACCACCTGTGAAGGCATGTATGATCCACAGTCTTTTTCTTTTAGAAATTGACTAAGCTATAAGTAAATTTTAATGAGTAAAGTGGCCAGCTTGTGAAAGCCAGCCACTTTTTTATTCTGCTTCAGGAATGTCGCTCCACTTCGTAGTGTAGCTCGGACTGCGGAAGTCGTGCTTAATGCTATCTCGGAAAACACTTGCTTTACCTTTGCCGTCTTTGGCCGTATATTGTTGCGAGCCAAGCACGACAGTTTCACTACCGTTTATTCTATTGATACGGTCGATGGCTTCATCCAGCTTTCGCTTCTTTTCATATTTTTCGGAATCGTAGTCGATGAAGTTGGTCTGTACAGCCGAAGTAGGGCAGATGCCCATCACAATTACACCAGCTCGCTTGTACTGGTACCCTTGTCGGAATATCCTTTGGGTACATCGCAGCGCACATTGCACGATATCCTGTGTGCTACTGCTGGGTGTTAGCAGTCGTTCCTCGGCATAGTTCCAATACTGGGGCAAATCTTCTCTGAAGTGGTTAGTATCGATAAACACACTCACTATCGCCGCTGCCGATTGTTGTTTGCGTAGCTTCTCGGCACAATGGGCGGCAAAGTTGCTGATACTGGTTCGCAGCGTCTCAAAGTCGTTCACCATCCCGGGGAAACTCCTGCTGGTACAGATGCTTTTCTTCTTGCTCATATCCTCCAGCAAAATGCAATCCTCGCCATTCAGTTCACGCCAGGTGCGCTCAACCACCACATTAAAGGTGGATCGAATCCAACTTCGGCTTTGAGTTGCAAAATCATAGGCTGTCTTGATGCCTATAGCTTCAAGTCGCTTCGCATACTGTCGGCCTATGCCCCAAACCTCGCTGATAGGATAAAGTTCCAGGGCCTTGTCGCGACGTGACACATTATCTATATAGCAACAATGGTGGAATCCTGGGTATTTCTTGGCAAAATGACTGGCCATTTTTGCCAAGGTCTTAGAAGAGGCAATGCCGATGCTTACCGGCATGCCCGTGCATTGTTTGATGCGCTGATGCATCTCCTCGCCCCATGCTTTCAGGTCGAGATGCTCCATACCTTTCAGCATACAGAAGCCTTCATCTATACTGTAACGATAGAATTCAGGCACCTCCTTTCGGATAAGCGACATCACTCTGTCGGTCATATCGATATACAGTTCGTAGTTCGACGAGAATACCGCTATTTCCTGTCCAGGAAAGAGGTCTTTTAGTTGGAAGTAGGGAGTTCCAGCTTTGATGCCCATTGCTTTTGCTTCGTTTGAGCGTGCAACAACACAGCCATCGTTGTTCGATAGTACAACGACGGGCTTTCCGTTGAGATCGGGCCTGAATACACGCTCGCAGCTCACGAAGCAATTATCACAATCTATAATGGCAAACAATAGCTATTCCTCCAGTCTCTAATTGTAAAAATTACTTTTCCCCAGACAGTAAACTCGTCTGATGAATCGATGATAATCGGTTTGAAATCCTTATTGGCTGGCACCAATCGGATAAAGCCCTGATCCTTAGTCGACGTATCCAGGTACTTCACCGTAAACCCACCGTTAACATACGCAGCCACGATATTGCCGTGTACCATCTCTTCTGCTTTGTCTACCAGGCACAAGTCGCCATCGAAGATGCCGGCCTCTTTCATAGAATCGCCTTTCACACGCACATAGAAAGTACTTTCGGGGTGCTTGATAAAGTCGCGATTGAAATCCAGCCTGTCTGCAGGATAGTCACTGGTAATAGGGAATCCGGCTGCTATCGCATCGTACATCGGCAGCTCCAGCTCCGTAGATACATCTGCTTTTTGTATATCTGGTTCTTTCATTTTCTTCATTTTGCTGCAAAATTACAATTTTCTCACTAATTCCAAAAATTATTAGCCAAAATGTTTGTATTTCATTTATTCTTTGTACCTTTGCGTTTGGTTTTTGGCCATGGGCATTTTGCCCATACCTAAATTTTTTCATTCATACCCCTGTGAAGGGCAAGAATGAGTGAGTACAGGTTTTATTCCTGCCTCGGGTTAGATTATATAATTGTATAGATTATGGCTGGCTGTGAAGCTCGCCATTTTTTGTGTCTTTTTTCATCCCTAGTCATATTCATATCTTTGCCAGAAAAATCACCGATATGAATAATTTCGTTTCCTTCAACTCTGTTGAATCCATCCCGGACCTCAAAGCCAGCGCCGCATTCACTGTCAACAGCTCCGAAGTCTTCAAGGAGCAGTATGATATCATCCCCCGTACACTGGCCGAAGGTTACCAGTATATGCCCTGGGGCGCAGACAACGAGATGCCTTACCGCATTCTCGAGCTTATTGAGTCCGACGAGACACTATCCACCTGTCAGATCTTCAACGCTGAAGTCTGCTATGGTTCCGGCCTGGTCTATGACACATCCCAGGCCAGTGCTGCCACCAAGTCACAAGTCCAGGAGTTCCTGATGGATAACTCTCTGGCCTCGTATTTCCTCGGTGTCTGCCAGGATTTCAAACATTTCGGTTTTTGTGTGTCTATCATCATTCTGAGTTCTGATGGTTCAAAAGTTGTACGTATTCTTCGCAAAGAGGCCTGCTACTGCCGTTTTGCTCCTGCAGACAAGTCTGGCCGCATACCGTATATCCTGTATGCGAACTGGCGAAAGTCTATCTCCAGTAAGGACGAAGTCGAGAAGATAGAGCTCCTGGATTTCCATTCTCCTTGGGCAGATCTGCAGGAGCGTCTCAAGCCCGCTAAAGGTAATAAGCCCAAATCCAGCACCCGCAAGTTCGCCATCGTCAGCCGTGTTCCAACACCTGACAGCACCTATTATCCCATCCCTTATTATGGTTCTCTATTTAAGGGCAACTGGTATAATATCAAGCGTCTCATCGGCATGGCAAAGGAAGCTAAATTGAAGAATTCTGCACCTATCAAGTATCACATCGAGATCGCCAATCGATTCTGGGACGGAATCTTCAAAGCCGAAGGAATTACCGACCGTAAGAAGCAGATGGATAGGGTAGTGGAGGAGAAGGAAAAAATCATCAACTTCCTGACGGGTATGGAGAACTCTGGTAAGGTTCTTTTCTCTACGTTCTACATCTCCCCAGATGGTCACGAACAACATGACGTAGTTATTAATAAGGTAGAAACGGAAAAGGAAGGTGGCGACTGGTCGACAGATATTATCGAAGCCGTCAACATGATGTGTTTTACGATGCGCGTTCATTCTAACCTCGTCGGCTCAGTACCAGGAAAGAGTCAGACAAACAACTCCGGTTCTGACAAGCGTGAGCTCTATACCATCGCTCAGGCTCTGCAGAAGCCATATCACGACCTTCTTTTCACCGTTCACCATATCATTATAAGGTTCAACGGTTGGGAAGGCGTTCATCCCGATTGTCCATTCATCATGCTTTCAACGCTTGATGAAAATAGAGACGCTAAGCTTGTTACACCGAATAAGACAGAAGAATAATGAAACTGATTACCACCGACGAGCAGCTGCGCTTGCTCATACCTAACGTACTGGCCACCGTTGAGGGTGAGCCTACATTGATTGAGAAGCTTTACCCATATCTCGAGTCAGCCGAGCAGTGGGTAATGGACACTTTTGTTCCTGAAACCATATTCGACGAGATTGATGAAGCTGACAGCTCTGGTCCTAACGAGCGTTTCCGTTACCCCTTGGAAAAGCTCGTTGCCTATCATGCCTATATGACAGCTATCCCTTCGCTTGATTTGATCTTAACCCCAAATGGCTTCGGCATCGTCTCAAATCAGACTGTTGTTCCCGCTTCTCGTGAGCGCGTCGGCGCATTGATCGCCTCTCTCGAGTCTCAGCGCGACGCCGCTATCGAAGCCCTCATCATCCGTCTCTCCAGCAGAACAGACTGGCAGCAAAGCGAACCAGGTAAATACTTCGCCGCCACAATGTTCCCGTTCCTGAGCCTCTGCCGCCGTCTCGCCATCCGCGAACATATCTGGGACGCCTACCAGCAGCTGCGCGAACGTCTCATAAAGATAGAGTCCGTTCTTGCCGACACATACTTCTCTCACGAGCAGATGCAAGTCTTCCGCTCCCACGTATTCACCCAGCACCGCAGCGCATCTCCCCTCGAAGAGCAGGTGATTAAATCCCTGCAGTCCTACGAGTTGGAGCTACTAAACAACATCCAAGTTCACCCCCAATGTTATTACGACCTAGTCAACACCATCCGAGAACACGAAGACATATTCCCCGCCTGGCACACCTCCCCCGTCGCCGCACTCTACACCCCAAAGGTATTCCAAAACAAAAAAAAATCATCCGCTTACTGGTTTTAAGCGGATTTTTTTGTATATTTGCCCCAAATATCAAAAGCCTATAATAATTATGAAGATATTATTTCTAATATTATTCACTTGTCTATTTATCACATCTTGTTATAAAGATGTGTCAGGATCATATAAGTCACTACATTCTAAGCTTGTAGAATATAGCCAGTAATACTTGCTTGTTCCGTTAAAATTATATAATTTGCCACCAAATATATTCCATTTTTGCTTTAGGAACAAACAGTTATTCGTATTAAGTTTTAGTAATGGAAATAAAGAATATGTGAAGTAAATCCGAATAAAAGTTGCGCACGTCACAAATTTAGTGTAAGATCGTATGATAGGAATGGCCAAACAGCAAGGAACAAATGTTATGGTTTACAGCGAGACAGGCAGCTTTATGTTCAACAAGACAGGTAATCTTGTTGGTTATACATCAAGCACTGTTACCGTGAAGCAAGGTGGTACAACCTATGTTTATGGTGAACATGGAGAGATCAAGTTTACAATATAAAGCTGGGGTCCAGCCAGTATTAAATTAATTCAGAACAATTAGCAATATGGATAGTAATAGTGAAATTGAAGTATTTGTAAATTGTGAAGTATACCATGTTTTAAGTGATTGGGTAAAGCTCAATCTTAATAATGATATGATTTTTAAGATTGGCGCGAATAGGATTGAGATTATTATTAGAGGCTCAAAATATAAAATGGTATTGATAGATGCAGGAAGAAATCTGAGCCAGACAAAATATTTAGAACAGATTAAAAAACATTTGACTGAATATAAGAAAAAGTCGTATCCTGAATTACCAGATGGAGTCTATTTACGAAACCCTGGCACTCTTTATCCTTACATTTTGCCTTTGAAAGATGGACAAGTGGACGCCGTCAAGCAATATAATACGCTGAAAAGCATTGCTGAGACAAAGACATTCTTGTTATCTCCAGAACAATTACATAGATATGCTCATCATCTTAATTCGTCACAGATGATGTGCTATAATTTCTTTCGTCCCTATATCTCAGAAAAAGGAACACCTACAAAGGAACTCTTCACCATTCTTCAGACAGCGGATGTTCCTGTATCATTTTCCAACAATGCTAAATGTTTCTTCGAATATGAGCAAGAAGAAAAAGAATGGCAGGGGGAACGTACAAAGAATTCAAAAGGCACCAATTTCGATTTCTACTTGAGGTCTGGCGATGTAGAGGTATTCTTCGAGATAAAATATACTGAAAACGGCTTTGGAACATTTCGTAAGAATAAAGATGAATTTCTTCGTCACCAAGAGAAGTATGATTCTTTCTACTCTGAGAAGTTGGACGAATGTCCAGCATTAAAGAAGAAAGTCAAATATGGGGAAGAATTCAGAACTAATTATCAGCTTTTAAGGAATACGATTCGTACAACTGACAAGAATAAGTATGTCGTTTTCGTCTATGACGCAAATAATCCACATACCTATCGCCAGTTGAACCAGTTCTTAAGCGAGTATATTGCTGATGAATATAAAAATAACGTTATTGCACTTGAATGGCAAAAATTAGTAATAGCCTCTCATCCGAATCAGATTTTTGAATTTTGGAATAAATATCTTAACTACAAACTATAGTAAACTATGGCCAATATAAAGAGAACCATCAAACGGGCAACTACAAGTAAACGGTATAATCTATTGGGGTTGTTTAAATCTTCAGTAGATAAATCTTCCATTGAAATTATAAATGAGAACAACATACAATGGTGGAATCTCAAGGACCTTCTATTGGGAAAATTTGATTCAGTAGAAGAAGCCTGTCAATACATAAAAGATAATCCACAAAAAGAAGGTTTGGTTGCTTTTATAATTGAAAAAGATGCTAACCAAATTCCTCTTCAAATATGCATTCCTGGAGAGGAACATTTTCATGAGGCTTTAAATTTTTCTGAAGGCGAAAGGGTATTTGCTGCTGTCCATGCTCCTTATTTTGCCTTCCTACCATGCATTGTTGTTGGGGAAATCACAAAGGAATCAGAAAGAAAAGATTGGGAAATGAATGATCCCAAAGACTACTATCCAACATACGAAGATTATGTCAAGGACTGGGATGAATGGCATTGGACCTTTATGGAAGTACAGCCTCTTGTGAAACTGAAATCTCCAGAATGGGGATACACTATGCCTGATACTATTACAGTTCCCAAGATATATCTTTTCCCGATGGCTACGGAATAATCCAGCAGGGCTGCATAGTATTTTCTAATGCAGCCCTGCTGGATGATATGAATAGATTGCTTAGGAAACCGCGCCTGTTCATGTTCTGACTATTTGGGGCTATAAGCATACATAATCTCCATCCTCGCCACCACACTTCCGTCTGAAGCAAATCCCCACAAGGGAGTTTCCGTGTTAGCAAACAATCTAATAAAATCATTCAGAGGGAACACTTCTTCAACCTTTGGGTTACAATGTGGATTAATCTTTAGATATACCATCTTTATGATACACGTTGAGAAACGCTCTTTGCTGGACTGGAGATCATTTATCATGTCCTGTAAGTTATTGGTTTTATCAAAAACCACAGTCAGTTCCTTGTCTATAAGCAACTGTTCAATGTCCTCTTTTGTGATTCGGATAGTTTTTATCTTTGGTGCCAAACAGAAATCCATTACACACTTGCGGAAGGCCTCGCTTCCGTCATTCTTAATCGGTTTGTTATATTCTATCATCATACTATATAATATTTACCTTTATCTTATCGGGATAATTACAAAGATAGAAGGTATCTTTTGTAATTCCTGTGGCTCCGCCTTTAAAATCTATTTCTTTCAGGCCCATGTCAAAAGCAAAAGTATCTTCTGTTGTTAGCTCAACAGATTGTTTTACCGAGATGGTTTTGACGTAGGCATTATTACTGATGCATGCAATCTTATCAACACATTCAGGTACCACATAATGCTCTTGTGTAGTCCAGCAACACAACAGTTCTTTATTCTTGTCATCAATAAGGGCATCATTCTCTACATGAAAGCCCTCTGCATGACAAACTAGTCTGAAATCATCATGAGCTGAGACTATGCCAAACCCAATTTCTCTAACTGACGAAGGTATTTCTAACGACTTCAAGGAATTGCAACCATAGAAAGCCCAATACCCAATGCTCTCCAAACCATCAGGTAATTCGATAGTCTCCAAACCGGAGTTATCGAATATTTCTGGGCTTAAGCTTTTAAGGCCAGGAGGTAGTGTGATATTTCTTAAAGCGTGACAACCTTGGAAAACGTCATCCGCAATTTCTTCTAAGCCATCAGGCAAGTTAATTTCTTCAAGTTTTATGCAACCGTTGAACGCACCTACATCGATACGCTTGATAGTTGATGGCAGTACAACCTTTCTTAATTGGCGACAATCCTCACACAATGATCCTGGAATTTCTATCATTCCTTCTGGAAACACCAGTTCCTCAAAAGTCTCGCCTATAAATGCATTATACTTTAACTCTAATGCTGTTCTTAATTCAAGTTTCATATTTAACAATTTTACTTATTCCATAATACGAATAACAAAACGTTACAAAGCCTTTATTGGCCGTTTTTGATAGGGAATAAGGAAATATTTAGGATTCTTTAATAAATGAAGAATGATAATGGTGTCTTTTACACATTATATCTGCTTATGTATCTTTGCGACATGAAAGTATTCAATATAAAATCGCCCACCAATTGGGCCGAACTCACAGACAAGCAACTCCTCATGGTCTTTCACCTATTCGCACGCGACTTGTCTGCAGCAGAGGTCAAGGCCCTCTGCCTCATGAAGTGGAATCACTTAAAGGTGCTTGCCACTCTGCCGCGCCATCGTTTCCTCATAAAGCGAGGAAAAGAGCAGGTTGTGCTCAAAGCCAGGCAGATTCAGCAAGCCACCTCAGTTCTTGATTTCCTTGATTCCTTCGCCCCAATGCCCATTCGTATCGCACGTATCGGCAAGCACCGTGCTTTGCCAGCGGACTTCGAGAAGGTTCCGTTTGAGCAATATCTGTATGTTGACAACCTGTTCCAGGGTTATCTCAACACACAGCAGGATGAACTGTTGCTTCAGATGGCACAAATCCTATACGGAAGCGACCATGTGAAGCCCACGAAAGCCCATCTTGTAGGTATTTTCTACTGGATGGCCTCACTCAAACAGTACTTTGCCTCGCTCTTTTCGAACTTCTACAAACCAGCCCCAGCCAAAGGCGAAGGCAACCTGCTGGGCAGCAGCCAGCCAGATATCTATAGCCAGTTGCGTGACAGTACGAATGCCATGATCCGCGCCCTCACAGGTGGCGATATCACCAAAGAAGAGCGCATCCTGAAGATGGATACTTGGCGCGCCCTCACCGAGCTTGACGCTAAGGCGAAGGAAGCCGAAGAGCTTCGAAAGGCTTATAAGAAGCCTTAGCAAGATTGTTTCGCCGTTATTAAACAACAGCCTATTTACCAAGCATTTACATTTATTTCTTATACCTTTACTCATGTTACCATTTCTCCCACATACGCCTGAACAGCCGACACAAACAAAGAACAACGACACCTTCAATTGGGATGCCACATCGTTCTTTGAAGACCTGACCAAGCGCAACAAGTTCGCTCAGTCCAAGCACTTCACCTTCTGTCGAGTTTCTGGGCTTGACGGCTTCGAAGAAGCCCTGGCCAAATTGCAGACAAAAGCGGCTTTCGTCTGCGTGTCCGACATCTCACAGGGATTTACGGACATCAATAACACACCGCACACTCGCCGTGTTAAAACGGTGTTCCTGGCCATGCGCCACACCATAGATAATATGGTGGCCCGTCAGTCCTGTATGGATGCCATGCGCGAGCTGTTCCGACAGTTTATGTCTGTCCTGATCCAGGAGCACACTCGTCTGCAGCAGCACTCTATCTATATCGACCCTCGTATCTCCTTCCAGGAAATCGACCGCTATTTCTTCTCAGGCTGCGCTTGCGCATACTTCCAAATCGCCGTTGATACCTACACCGATTTACAATTCAACCAAGAGGAATGGACTTGAATCAGCATCCCGATCCACAAGGCGAGCGCGAGAAATACGTTCTCGCCTTCAACGACACTATGCTTAAAATCTGGCAAGAGCAGATCACGCTGCTGGATGTCATCGACACAGGCAGGCTGCTGCACTCCGTCAGCGCTTTACCAGTTAGAGCTGACGGCCGTTTTATTGAGATAGGCTTGTCTCAAGCCTTCCTAGAATACGGACTTTGGCAGGACTTCGGAACAGGAAAAGAAATCCCCAGAGGCAACTCCGGGGATATTGGTCGTGAAAAGCGACGTGTCGCTAAGAAGTGGTTCTCTCGAAAGTATTATTCCTCAGTTCTCAACCTCCGTGATTTCCTGGCTGATAACATCGGCCAGTCATTCGTCGGTGTGGTAGCCAAAGCCCTTGATGATAACTATCGTCGCTATAACCATTAAAGCATATCAATTACCTGTTTAGCTATTTCCTGGCTACAGAGTGCATAATTAGCAAATTCACAAATAGCGTCTTCCTCTTTACCTAAAACCTTTAATTCGACAAGATTCTTAGCCATAGCCACAAAAGCTGATTGACTCTTAAAGGACAATATATCATATACACTATTGATATATGATATTGCTTCATTTATATCATCATCATTGACAAGGTCAATATAGTATTTACAAGCGTCTGCATATCTTTCTTTTACTAAGAACAATCCAATACAATAAGCAGTATTATCAGTTGGTTTCAATCCCATATCACCGTAATTAGCACAATCTATTTCAGACTTGGTTAATTTCGACAATTCTTCCTTAGGATCTTTTATATTATTCTCAAGTAATTCTCTTATTTTAACCAGAAGAAGCGGAGCATTGGTAGTGAAAACATCAATAGCCTTATTGATATCTTCCTCTTTTTCCTTTCTAAGTAAAGCAAATTGTTCTTTTTCAGACATCCTCGCGATCTCCTCTAGTCTTCTTTTCTCTCTTTCTTTTTCAAATTCAATACGTTCTTTCTCTTTCTTTTCTTGATAAGCAAGTTGAGCCTGAATTTCGACCTCTTTATTAGCATTATCAGCCTTTATATCTTCAAGTTCCTTATTTATTGCTTCTTCAAACCTAAATAGAATACTCTTCTTTTCTTCATCATATTGCTCAGGAGTAATTACCCCCTTATCCTTAAATATAGATAAGTTATAAAGTCTCTCATATACTTCGTATCTTTCTACCTTTTTAATCTCCTCTTTTATTGGTTCGGCCATTACTGCTGTACCATAAGCAGTAACCATAAACATCTGTTTGCCCTTTCCACTGATTTCATCAAAATCAAAATGAACGCCTATAATAGCATCAGCACGCAAAGCAATTGCTTTAATTTCCAATGCACGAATTGCATCAGCATATATCTTATCGAGTTTCGATTGGTATTCCGTTGAATAACCACCAAAAACATCTGTGATCGATGCAAAGAAGTCAGAAAAGAAATTGACTCCGACTACAACATTCATATTTATAAGGCCAAGATATCTAATTATCTTATATCCCTTAATGTCATTTGTGGAAGTAATAATCATAATATATACTATTATAGTTCGCGATTTTGCTGCAAATATACAAAAATTAAAGAACTAAACAAAGAAAATGCTGTCTTTTCATAAAACAGAGTCATGAAATACCTTTGCACCATCAAATTTAAACCAATGCATCATGACCAAAGAAACAAGGACAGACATCCAAATTTATTCGGCAATCGCCATGCTTATAGCAGGTGTAGCTCTGGCGACAGCTGGCTTCATAGTTGCCCCTACAGGCATTATCTCAGACTCAGTACTCTTATTCTTCGCCCAGTGCCTAATATACGCAGGTTCTATCTTTGGCGTGAGTATATACATTCACACCAAGTTTGCCGAACTAAAATCTAGGTTCGACACAATAGAGGAGGGAGGTATCCAATGAGAGAGATAAACAGGATTATCTGCCACTGCACGGCTACGCCCGAAGGCCGAGTCCAGACTGTCGAAGATATCAGACGTATGCACGTCAAGGACAATCACTGGTCCCACATCGGATATCACTATCTGATATACCTCGACGGCACCATCCATCAATGCCTGGATGAGTCCATCCCTGGCATACACTGCTCAGGTTATAATAAGCACTCCATCGCAGTCTGCTATGTCGGCGGTTGCGCTAAAGACGCTAAGCTTACCGAGAAGGATACCCGAACACCAGCCCAGAAGGAAGCATTCGTGAAGATCCTGACGGAACTTCACAAACGCTACCCACAAGCCACTCTTCATGGCCACCGCGAATTCGCAGCCAAGGCCTGTCCTTCGTTCAATGTCCACGAGTATGACTACATCTTTAAATAGACAACACAAAATATGAAATACTTTTCTCGCTCACTTTACTCTGTTATTTTGTTTTCATTTTGTCTGTCACTTGCCGCTTGTAAGACAGTGCGCACGTCCGAAAAGGCGGTAAGTGAAAGTGAGACGGCAGCCGTGACGGCATCCCGTCTCACTTTTTACCGCACCCTCGATTCTCTCTCCAGACAGTTCCATCTGTCTGCAGACAGCATCTCAATGATATTCTTTAATGAGTCTCGGGAGTTTCCAACAGCGTTTCCATCAGGGATAGAAGGCTGGTTGGAAACTCCCTTTGACTCACTCACACCACAAGTCCCCAATAGCCATCAGCGCCCACGAGACGCTTCGCGTCCCGTCCTCGCTTCGCCATTTCCAAAGTCCCTCCACATCTACGGACTACACCTCGGTGCAAGCACCAAGGAGAAGTCCGTCACCGCCACCGATTTGAAGGACAGCGTGGTCATGGCCACCCAGTCCCAAAAGCTCAAATCGGCCACCAAGCAAAGCTCTCATCCAAGCTCCGCTCCTACGAATCTTGTGGTTCTTTCTTCCATACTTGCATTAATAATAATCTCTTATGTCATGAAAAAGCGTTTTCATTAATCTGTTTATGAAGTTTTAGAAAAATATTGGGACAGCCGTGAGGCCATTCCCAATATTTTTTGTACCTTTGCCTCCGACAAGAATGATATTTATTATATACATTGAAATATATGAATCTAGAATATGCAAGGGTATCAGTAGAATCACCCGAAATTGAAATTAAAAAATCCCGTAGTCATGTGCTGACTTACGAAGTAGAGAACAGCGATATCCAGGATGAATTCACAGTAAAATTCTAAAGATGAATATGAAAAGTGAAACCTTCCAAATTGCCTCCGACATCCAATGGGAAGATGCCGGTGATGGTGTTGTCCGTCAGATAATGGCATATGACGACAACCTAATGATGGTGAAAGTGAAATTCGAGCATGGAGCCGTCGGCCCCATCCATCAACATCCACATACCCAAAGTACATACGTGGCCAGTGGATGTTTCGAAGTTTCTATCGGCGACGAAAAGAAGACTCTCAAAGCTGGCGATGGTTATTATGTAGCTCCCAACCTGCCACATGGCTGTGTCTGTTTGGAAGCAGGCATTCTTATCGACACCTTCACACCGATGCGAAAGGATTTCCTCAAATAGAAATCCCTTCGAAATCGGCTATGATCAATAAGCAGGAGTGAATAAAATTCGCCCCTGCCTTTTTTTTCGCACTTTCGTACGCTCGTCCCGCCCACAATCCCCTGCGGTCCTTCAATCATCATCCGATGCTTGGCTTGTATGTATGTTCGGGCATGCCACTCGCTCCAGGTTGCCTGCAAAGAGCATAAGCGCTGCTGATGCGGTGAGCGGCATGGCCTCAAAGAAGTAAGTATCGTCAAGTCCAGCAAGCAAGTTCCTGTACCAGCCAATACACACTCCTTTGTCCTGAAGGAGCGGCTATGCTGCTCGCCGCGCAGCACCCACGCACATTTTGTCAGCCTTCCACGAGTGGCAAAGCTCCGCCCATCCACACAAGCGATGTACAAAGTCCATCAAGTCCCTTGCCTATAAAGCCTTCGGCTCACCATCAATTAAAAATTCCTATAAACATTCGTCCATTTCAAATTAATTCCGTATCTTTGCAGCAGAAAATTGCATCAAGAGTGGCACAATTTGCCCACCAACCGGCCAACTGTCGTAGGCATCGGTGGTAAAATGATGTGAGTGAGATTGTTTAACCCACTAAAAATTTACGATGATGGAAATCAGAAAGATTGAAAAAAGTGATTTAGTATTGTTCCCACGCCTACAGAAGCCTGGGCTAAAGCCTAAGCATGTTGCCTTCGAGTCCTTCAAGGCAGAGTTGAAACACATCGAAGGACATGGTTCCTATTGGCTCCTGTACCAGCAGGACAAGCCGCACCTTGTCGTGCACGTGCAGTTGCCAAAAAGCGAAGCCGAGTTTGATAACATCCTCGGTTGGTGTCTTGGTCAGAACAAATGGTGTGATTACATCGAGGCCGACCTCTCTTTCATCTGTGTCATTGCAGGTTACAATGCAGAAGAGCTAACACCAAAGTATCCAGACTTCTTCAAAGAGCGTGTTTACGCACTCTACGATTCTGTTTACTGGTGGTACAAGTACGGCAAAGCCCTGCTAAAACAGTAGTTCCAGCCGAAAGAGGCAGCGGACAAGCCACTGTCACATTCGGCTCTGGAGTCAAGCAGGAGAGAACAGCCAACAGAAAAGTCAGGGGCACGTTAAGGCTCTGGTGAGCCAACACTCTGCCTCTGCTTTTCTTTATGTCTGTTCACCCCTGCCAAGTACCGCACATCCGTGCGCCAGGGCGGACACACATCGGCTATGATTTCAATCAAAGATTGAGGTCAAGCCGAAGCGTGTCTGATTCGCCCATTCCACAAGTACGCCACGCAACCCTTTGCCAGGTCAAAGGGATTTCGTGTCGCACCTGTGGCTCAGTACCGCACATTCGCCGTTTTAGCCGAATTTCAAAGGCTTTTGAGCCTATGTGCAACCTCGGGGGCTTTCTTAACAATATCCGACTTTAAACCCCATCTTCTAAACATCTGTTTACATATTCCGCTTCTTCTGAGCGTTGGGAGCGGGAGGCGAGGGCAGGGCGCGTGGGGGGTGTCTATCCCGACGGGTTAAGGGCACCGCCCTTAACAATCCCGTAAGTCATTGATTATCAGTAACCGAAAGGGTTATTAACTTAACTATTTTCGGTTTTAACAAATAAATGTGGGATAATCAATGAAAAGTGCCTGATGTGCGCCCCATACCTTCACCCAGTCAAGTCTCAGGCATGGGCATCAGACACGTCTTTTCACATACACACGCACGAAACTAAATTTGCACTTGTAAATCCATATTTAAACTTGTAAATCATGTCATCAATCAACACAAACGCAACTGTCACCCTGACTGTCAACGGCAAACAGGCGCAGGATATGCTGGACAACCTCACAAAGAAATCAAAAGACCTGGAACATGCTATCGAGAACGCAGCCAAAGCGGGTAACAAAGTAGAACTCAAACGGCTTCAGAAAGAACTGAAGCAGACCAACCGCCAGATAGCTCAGATAGAGAGTGCAACTGCCGGCGTGGAGAAGGTCCTGAAGAACCTCGACAAAGCTACACCCAAGGAACTTAACAAGACACTAGCCACTCTCAAGAAGCAGCTCAACGGTATCGAACGAGGTACAGAGCAGTGGCACCGGCAGGCGGAAGCCATCAAACGGGTGAAAGCGGAACTCGCCAAGGTCAACACCGAGCTGACCGTTGGCGAGGGATTCTGGGACCGCTTCAACCGTAAGATGAACGACTGGCAGACCACACTCATGGGCATGATAGCTGCTGCAACAGGTATCATTATGGCCGGCCGTTCCGCTGTGAAAGCCTATGCGGACATCGACGCAGAGATGGCTAATGTCCGCAAGTTCACGGGCATGGCCAAGGAACAAGTCGAGGACCTGAACGAGGAATTCAAGAAGATGGACACACGCTCCAGCCGTGAACAGCTGAACATCCTTGCAGAGGAAGCGGGTAAACTGGGCAAGCAGTCGAAAGAGGATATCATGGGATTCGTGAAAGCGGCTGACCAGATCAATGTCGCACTCGACGAGCTCGGCGACGGGGCCACGCTCACACTCTCCAAACTGACCAACATCTTCGGCGACGAAGAGCGTTTAGGCACAGAAAAAGCGTTGCTGTCTGTTGGTTCTGTCATCAACGAGCTCTCACAGAACTGCACCGCATCAGCTCCATACCTGGCCAACTTCGCCAAGCGTATGGCAGGCGTAGGTGCCCAGGCAGAAATGACCATCCCACAGATTATGGGTCTGGCCGCTGTCCTCGACTCTCAGGGACAGGCCGTTGAGATGTCGGCCACAGCTGTCTCGAAGCTGATCATGGACATGTTCAAGCAGCAGGATAAGATTATTAAGGCTACGGGCATGAATGCGGAGAAGTTCAAGCAGACGCTGGCCAAGGGAACAAACGAGGGCCTGCTGATGCTCCTAGACACGCTCGACAAACTGGGTAACATCGACGTTCTGGCACCCATTTTCAAGGATATGGGAGAAAACGGTGCCCGAGTTGCTCAGGTCATATCTGCGTTGGCAGGTAATTTGGATATGATTCGTTGGGAACAGTCGGAAGCAGCGAAGGCTTTCAAGGAAGCAACATCGGTCAACAAGGAATACAACGTACAGAACAATACGGTACAGGCCGGACTGGACAAGGCGCGCAAGCGTGTCAAGGAAATGGCCATCGAGCTGGGTGAAAAGCTACAGCCCGTCATGCGTCACGTTCTGAGCAGCACAACACTCATGCTAAAAGTCCTCTCAACGCTGGTGGACTTCATCCTGAAATACAAAGGTACACTCATCACCTTGACAGCAGCAGTTGTCGGCTACTATACCGCCGTCAAGCTGCAACATCTGTGGTCACTCCGTTACATTGCCGTCGCCAAGCTGAAGGCTGCAGCGATAGCCATCGAAAACACGGCATTGGCAGCCTCTATCCTCAAACACAAGGTACTAAGAGGGGAAATCACAGCCGCTGCAGCAGCACAAACTTTCTTTAACAAGGTGCTGAAGATGACCCCCCTGGGTGTGGCCATCACGGCTATGACTCTCCTGATTGGGTTGTACGTGAAATTTGCCAAATCAAGCAGCACCGCCGCTGCAGCTCAGAAGCGCCTGAAAGATATCAATGAGGAAGCCGACCGCAACACACGCGAGGAAATCAACCGAATTGAGCAGCTAAAACGTACGATAGAAAACGAGTCTCTATCGGTCAACAAGCGCCAAAAGGCCATCGAGGAGCTGCAACAGATCATACCTGACTACCACGCGAGTATCAGCGAGGAAGGCCAGCTATATGGGCATAACATCAAAATCCTGAAAAACTACACTGAACAGCTGAAGAATTCAGCGAAAATCAAAGCCGCTTTAGACAAACTGCCCGACGCTGAGAAGCAGCGTGACGTGCATTTCAACGAGGCGCCTCATAACATTCAGGACGCCTATTTCAACGAAAAGCAGGGCCAGTCGGAATCGGAGGCCATCCGCAGCGCCAATGTAAGTCCAGCTGCCTACAGGGCATGGAAGCTGCAACAGTCCCGTCTGGACAAGACGGTGACGCAGTACAACAACATCATCGAATCCCTCACAGCGGACAATCAGCGCCTGGCAGACGAAGCAGAGAAGTTAGCAAAGGCCGAAGACCCAAAGAAGACCCCAACACCACCTCCCACTGACAACAGCAAAAAACAGGAGCGCTTCAAGGAGGAAAAGGACTGGAAAGCCAAGGAAGAAGCCCTCAATCGAATCAGTTATGCCACCGGTCAGCAGAACTACGAACAGTACCAGAAGCGCATTCTGGAAATCGAAATCGAATACCAGACGAAGATTCTACAGCACAGCGACCTCACGGAAATAGAAAAGCTGGAGGCTCAGGCAGCATATGCAGAGGCTGAAAAGAAGCAATCGGAGCAGCATACAAAAATCACTGTGGAACAGGAGACACAGCTTTACAACGAAGCAATGTCCATCCAGAAGCAACGCTATATCGATGGGAAGATAGACCAGGAGATTTACCAGCAGTCAATGGAGCTCTTGGAATTGAATCACCTGAAACGCATGACGTCGATCTATGAAGAGGGCACGACTGAATACACGCAGGCGCAGACCCGATATCAGGACAAACTCATTGCCGACCAGAAGCGACGCCAACAGGAGACGGAAGCCGCCCAGAAGAAGCATCAGGACCAACTGAAGAAAATCAAGGAGGAATTCTTCGGGGACAATCGCTCAGAGCGGACAAGTAAATATATGACCGACCTGGAAGCACTCAAAGTAGTCTATGACCTGGAGATAAAAGCAGCCGACAACAACGCCAAGGAGAAGCTCCGCATCGAGGAGGACTACCAGAAAGCGAAAAAGGCCCTGCGAAAGAAATACGGCATCGACGAACTCGACGATAACAGGTCATTCCTCGAAGAATGGACCAGCGCCACTCAGGAGTGGCTGCAATCAGATATGGGGAAGGCGGTCACAGGCTCCCTGGATGTCATCAGCTCAGGCATGAGCAGCATCTTCCAACAGATGTCTTCGCTCATTCAAGCAGAAGCAGACATTCAGATTTCTGCCATCGAAAAACGATACCAGACGGAGATATCCAATGCCGAGGGTAACAACTACATCGTGAAGAAACTGGAGAAGCAGAAGGAACAGGAGGTGGCCAAGGTCAAGTCCGACGCGAACAAGAAAATGTTCAAGATGCAGGTGATGCAGGCCATCGCACAGACAGCTACTTCGGCGATCAACGCCTATAGTTCTGCCGCAGCAGTGCCACTGATTGGTTATATCCTGGCACCAATAGCAGCAGCTTCGGCAGTAGCTGCTGGTATGCTTCAAGTAGCTGCTATCAAGAAGCAGCAGGAAGCATCCGCCGCTCAGGGGTATGCCAAAGGTGGTTTTACCGGTGAAGGAGGTAAATATGAGGTGGCCGGCATCGTACATAAAGGGGAGTGGGTGGCCAGTCAGGAGTTACTGCAGTCGCCCGTTGCCCGCCCGATGATTGAGGCTTTGGACTATGCCCAGCGAACGAACACCATCGGTTCATTACGCTCGGATGACGTTTCACGAAGTATCGTGGCTCCGAGCGTGTACGCACAGTCCGCACCATCATCGCCGACAGTTATCCTGCAGCCAGCCCAACAGCAGTCAGAACAGTCTGATAAGCTGATGAAGGAGTATGCCGATATCATGCGCCAGCTGAAGGATCGTCTCAGCGAACCTTTTGTGACAGTCAACACCGTCACTGGCGACACAGGCATCAAAAAGGCCCAGGACGAATACGACCAGCTCATCCGTAACAAATCTCCCAAAAGTCGCAGGAAATAAAACATAAGCATTTCAATATGGAAATCATTATCAACGGCAAGATTGCCTATCTCAAAAAGAACACATCGTTTGAATATATCGCAGAGAACCCCTTGTTTACAGGCTCTGACAGCTACACACTTACCATCACTTTCCCGCTGAAAGGATGCCCGCAGAACATTGATATCTTCGGGCACCTCTATCGTCAGGACGTTTTGAAGAACAAAGTTGTATTTGACTGTGAAATCCGTGATAAACAGTTTTACAAAGCTGGCTGCATCACCATCACACAGATATCAGAGGTGGAAGTTAAGACACAGTTCCTGGAGGGCCGAAGCGAACAGAACTTCAACGATACTTTTGACAATATCTACTTGAACCAGCTCGATCTCGGCACCCCATCTGACCGGAGTGCCGAGAATTACGACATCTCCACTGCATGGGAAGCGAGCTATCCATTGGTTGATTATGTTGCTCTGCCATGGGTGAACAACACATCAGGCAATCTTCAAAACGCCGTGACAAAAGCATCGAACGGCAGTTTTCAATGGGATAGCAAGCTCACTAATCTCTCATTCCAGCCGTATCTGCTATACATTCTGAAGAAGATATGCAGCGCCATAAAGTATTCTGGTAGTTTCAACGCCATCAACAACAGTTATTGGAAGTACCTTATTATCTGCAACACGCTCCCTGCAGCATGGTCGTTAGCTAACTTTGCTGATGCCATGCCACACTGGTCGCTCACTGAATTCTTCGAGCAATTGGAACTGCTGATGGGTGGTGAGTTCACCATCAACCATAAGAACCGCACAATCAGGTTTGACTTCTCGCACAAGATAGCTCATAACATCAAATCGATGAAAATTGACCGTATCGTCAGCAAGTACTCTGTGGACGTGGCTCAGGAGGACAAATCGGACTACATCGCTTCGAAAAACATTTCCTATGCTGACAATGACAACCGTCTTTGGTCGTATCGCAGCTGCCAGTGGTACATCGCTAAGAACAAAGACAGCGCCTTAAAATATAGCACGCTTACAGCATTACTCAACTATGCCAAAACACTTAAGGAAAGCGGTATTTACATCACAGATGGAGGTTCACATAAGCGTTATTCACGAGGCTATCCGGCTGGTTCCGATGGTAACAAGATCTTCTATGCCAAGGACGTAGATACCTATTTTATTATGTACTGCTACAAGTCAGTGTTATACGAAACAACACATATCGGTGACCAGGATTATCATTGGTATAAATACTACAACCGTCTGATGCCAGTTAACCAGTTTGGTAAGTTATTCGTTAGTAAGAATGCAGAAGAAGTGGAATTGCAAATGGTGCCTGCCTGGATTGATGAAACAGACGAGTCTTTAGGCCCGTGCTTATTTCTGGAATGTGGCGACCTGGGAAACGCTACGACATGGAACGAGGATACCACTGGAGGTGGTTCCGTCGATACTGGCGATGGCAGCCGGATGGGAGGGCAGCGAACACGAGGTTTTACTGGAAGTCGAGACGATGATAGGCAAGGCGATACAGAAACAGAATATGGCGACGGCGCTTTAGCGCAGAGTATGGCCGGAAAGACCATAGAAAAAGGGGATCAGGAAAAGGCAGAGGCTTATTTCGACAAGCTATATGTGGCCTTCTGGGACGGTAATATCCGCAACACAGGAAAGTTGCCGCGTCCGATAGTAGATAGGGTAGAGATAGACGATGACTTTACTGCAGTAAAGCCCCCGTACTCACTGCGCCTGGAGCCCAAGAAAGGTCTCGACTCGCAGAATATCCCATATCAATATACCTACACTATCGACAACAGGAAGAAGTACAGCTTTTCTTTCCTTTCTGACGATATTCCCAATCCGCGTGCCGTCTTCTACATTGAAGGCAGCCGCTATATCTGTGAGAAAATAACAGCGACTTTCCATGAATCAACAGGAAAGTCGCAGTTACTCAAAGGTACATTCTATCGAATTATCTGAGTGTAGGGAGAATCTCGTTGACACTATCCTCTACATTCTTCTTCAGAATCTTAGCATAGATCTGAGTCGTTGCAATGTTCTTGTGTCCGAGCATTCTCTTTACTTTCTCAATGGGGATGCCATAAGTAAGCATAAGCGTAGCAAACGAGTGGCGACCGATATGACAGGTTACTTCGTTTCTAATATCCAATGTATCTTGGATGAGATGCAAATAATCATTCAACTTCTGATTGCTGATAATTGGCAACTTGAAGTCGTATTTTTCAAGCACGGCCAAAGCAGGTGGTAGGATAGGAGTGAAGAAGTTCGAACCGGTCTTCAGACGTGCACCGTCGATATAATAATAATCATCATGCAATTCTGTCATCGTTTTGAAGTTAAACAAGCACATGTCGCAATAAGCAAGTCCAGTATATGCCATGAAGACGAACAAATCTCTTGCGCGGTCTTTACGGCCATAGAACTCTGCATCACGAATCTTGATGATTTCATTCTCAGTAAGTGGATGACGCTCCTTATTTGTGCCCTTTGGAAACTTTACATGGTCATAAGGGTCAATTGAAATAATCTCCTGCTGCCAAAGAATCTTTGTGTACTTGCGTACCTTCTTATGATAGCCATTAATAGTATAATCAGTTCTGGTGTTTGGCTTTCTAAGCCAAGCATCATAAGCTCGGACATTGGCAGGTGTTAGATCTGCTAATGTATTGAGTAATCCAGACTCTTCAACACTTTTTAAAACGACCTTGATATCCTTAATAGAGTTCTGAGCCAGATTCTCTTGCTCCATATGTTTACGACAAAACTCCACGAAGCTCTGTCGCAAATCATTGCCATTGAAGAGCACTTTATCTTGATTATGTCCCAGTTGCTCAAACTCTACATAGCGGTTGAAGTTGGATATTGTCATATCCTCCTTCAATAGTTCCATGGCTTTAATAACCTGTTCGTAGTGCTCCACCTTTGAGGTGATGCTGCGAGAGTTTGATACAGACATCCAATTCTCAGGTGATGCTGTACCAACAGTGATCCACTTGCGTTCACCTTCTTTCAGGTAAACACACAGTTCAATCTTACCAGTTCCTGTCTTGGCCGAGGCCTTCTTGCGGTCAAAGACCACTCTTACATGTTGTTTCATAATTTTGTTTTTTTGTGCAGCCACCGGAAGACTGGTAACAAAACTTTAGGTCAGTGGTAACAAGCGGTAACAAGCGGTAACAAATCCGCTCGTGGCCGGTAACAAAACTGGTAACAAAAAAATGTCCAGGTATGTCCAAGCCGTTCCAGTTAATTCCAAGTCTGTCCAAATGGACTGCGGGGTTCAACAATAACTTAAAATTATCGAACTGGCTTATCATAAGTAGGAGTTGGGGCATAAGTGCCTGGTTCCTAAACAAAAAGAGCAGACTTCAAAAGTCTGCTTCTTTTTTCTTCACTTGTACACCCGCAGAGGCTCGAACTCTGGACACCCTGATTAAGAGTCAGGTGCTCTACCAACTGAGCTACGGGTGCATCATTTTGGTGGCTTTTTAGGGCCTATTTTCTTGCAAAAAGTACACCCGCAGAGGCTCGAACTCTGGACACCCTGATTAAGAGTCAGGTGCTCTACCAACTGAGCTACGGGTGCATCATTTTTCGCTTTGTATCAGCTCTCTTGCTGAATTGCGGGTGCAAAGGTACGACTATTTTTTTAAACCACCAAACTTTTTCGCGATTTTCTTTCAAAAAACTCAAAAAAAGCCTAGAAATCGCGTGTATTCATGAATCCTTCGAGGTTTTCATACCTTCTTTTCATCATTCTGGTGTAAATATTGCGAATCCAAATGGGGTGGGTAATAATGAATGCAACACCTATTACACACATAACTATATAGGTATAGGTAAGACCCACCAACAGGTATCCGAGACCAGTAATGAGCACAGGACCAAAAAGTGCAAACAACTCGATGACCAACTGCATACCATTTTCGAAGTTACCCTTAGCTGTTACCTTGAGTTGCAAGGGCAAGGTCTGCTTGTTGTAAACCGCCAGCTGGAAGATGACGAAATGCAGGAATCCGGCCGTAAGCAACATGTAAGCAAACAGCATCAGTATGGTGTACTTGCCAGTGAACACGGCAGGCAGCATGATAACAAATGGAATAATGAGCACAGCGCTATAAAAAATGAACTTGGCACGCAGCAGGGCGATGATGTTTTCGCGGTGCATCATCAGCAGCTCGATATAGTTGCCTTCCTGACCCATAATCTTAATTAGGGCAGTTACGCCATAAAGGGCAAAGCAGTACAGGCACCAGAAGTTCTGCATCAGCTCGCTGTCGTAAATAGTGGTATAAGCCACCAGCAGCGAGAAAGCAATCACGGCACACAGACTATAGATACAGCGTGTACGCATGGTTTTATTGCGGATGTTCGACTTAAGCTCGATTTTGAGATATTCACCAACCAATCCGAAGCGATTAAAGAATGCGAACTCTGACACATGCTTGAGTGCACGCTCGGTTTTCTTCGAGATTTCCTCGTACACAAAGATAAACTGCATGTGGCGGTTTACAAAGAACAAACCGCAGATAACCAGCAGAACGATAGGCAGGGCATACCACGACAAACCTTGAGCAATAATCATATCTACCATTTTATCGAAGGTGTCGGCCTTTGGCGACAGCATCAGCGGTGTAAATGGCAGAGCGTAGAACACCAAACCAGGAATAAGCCACAGCACGCTGCGGTTAATCAGTGTACGGAAGAACAGATAAATCTGACTGTTCAGAACCATGAGCAGTTCGCAGGTTACCAATTCGAGCAGTACCAGAACGAAGCTCTCGCCAGCAAACAGCTGGATGATAGAGTAGGGCACAAACATGCAAAGCCACAACAGATTGTAGCCACTCACGTGCTCGCCAATCAAGAAACACTCGATAGCGGTATAGCGCGAAATGGGCTGCAGAATGTAGGGTTTAACCATCATGCCAGGTGTGGTTTGCACGATGAAACGCAGCAGGAAATCGATGGCCATATAAAAAGGCGCAAACGCCAGCATCATGCCAGCCTCACCTTTGGCAGCCATACCCACTATGCAACCATACATAATAAGGTAAAGGGCAAACATGCCAGCACCTAAATAAATAAGTAGCTTGGCCCACTTGTTCTGCTCGAAGGCAGGACTACGTTTATAACTCAGGTTAGTGTTCTTACGAAGCAGTCGGTACAGTTGAAATTTGTTCATTGTTTAAGTTTTGTTTTTTATCTAAGATCGATGATTTCGGCTTTGGGGAAGTCTTTTGAGTTGAAACGGAACTGACCGTCGCCCAGCTTCTCCTTCTTAATGTTGCTGATATCGAAGGTGGTCCACTTCTTACCCTGCAGCATTTTTACCTGCTTGGGCTGATAGTTCTTCTTATCAACGGTAACAAACAGTTCCTTGATTTTGCGCTCACCGCTGTTGGCCAGCAGATGCACCACATAATCCTTACCAGCTGTGTTGATGGTGTAGTTATAACCACGCTTGTACAGATTGATAAAGTTGTAGGGATTAATGGCCTGCAACTGCGCCTCGGTAGGATTGCTCACGTTCACCTCGTCGTTATTCTTCATGTAGGTCCACTGTGTTTTACCATCGAACCATACGGTGGCCTGAGGTGTGGTGGCATAGAATTTCTTACCTTTGATGGCGATGGAACCACTGGTACTGCCACTGGTGGCGCTCATCTTAAAATTAGCTTTTACGCCCTGGGGGGCAGTGATAGTGGCAGCAGCCTTATCCAATACGCTCTTTGCTGTCTGCGCATAGCCTCCTACGGCCAGCAGCGCAGCAACCAGCATCATGCTTAATCGTTTCATTTTTATCGTAAACTATTTAAAAGATTATTCAAACTATTCTCATCCTGAATCAGTACCTCGCGAGGTTTCGAACCCATTGCAGCACCAACCACACCAGCTTTCTCGAGCTGGTCCATCAGTCGGCCTGCACGGTTGTAACCGATAGCGAACTTACGCTGTATGAGTGATGTAGAACCGCTCTGGTTCATAACAATCAATCGGGCTGCATCATCGAACAGCGGATCGAGATGAGCCATATCCACATCTCTATCGCCACCATCACCCATATCGGCATCGGGCATATCAGGCTCGGGCAACTCGAATGGTGCACCGTAGCTCTGCTGCTCGCTGATGTACTCGTTGATACGCTCAACCTCGGGCGTATCCACAAAGGCACACTGTACACGCTCGGGCTCTGAGCCGCCTACCAGCGCCAGCATATCACCACGACCAATCAGCTGCTGAGCACCTGTACGGTCGAGAATGGTCTTTGAGTCGATACCAGCCGAAACCTTAAAGGCGATACGACTTGGGAAGTTGGCCTTGATGGTACCGGTAATGATATTGGTTGTTGGGCGCTGGGTAGCGATAATCATGTGGATACCCACGGCACGTGCCAACTGGGCGATACGTGCGATAGGCAGCTCAACCTCCTTACCGGCAGTCATAATCAGATCACCGAACTCATCGATTACCACCACAATGTATGGCAGGAAACGGTGACCGTTATTAGGATTCAGCTGGCGGGCTGTAAACTTCTGGTTGTACTCCTTGATATTATGTGCACGGGCCACCTTCAGCAGGTCGTAACGTGTATCCATCTCCTTACACAGCGAGTTCAAGGTACGCACCACCTTGGTTACGTCGGTAATAATCGGATCGGCCTCTTCGTCGGGCACCTGAGCCAGGAAGTGGTTGCAGATAGGTTCGTAGAAACTGAACTCTACCTTCTTGGGGTCAACCAGCACAATCTTCAGCTCGGCTGGGTGCTTCTTATATAATAAAGAGGTAATGATGGCGTTCAAACCAACCGACTTACCCTGACCGGTAGCACCAGCCACCAGCAAGTGTGGTGCCTTGGCCAAATCGAACATAAACACCTCGTTGGTAATCGTTTTACCGATAGCACAAGGCAGCTCCATCTTCGACTCCTGGAACTTCTTTGAGTTCAGGATCGACTCCATCGATACGGTTGACGGCTTGGCATTTGGCACCTCGATACCCACCGTACCCTTACCAGGCATTGGGGCGATGATACGGATACCGAGTGCAGCCAGACTCAGGGCGATATCATCCTCAAGGTTCTTCACCTTCTGGATACGTACGCCTTGTGCCAGTGTAATCTCGTAAAGTGTGATGGTAGGACCAACGGTAGCCTTAATGCTGCTGATTTCAACACCAAAGGTGCGCAGCACATCCACGATACGGTTCTTGTTGGCATTCTGCTCAGCCATATCGATATAGGGCTTACCATCGTTATCGTATTTCTTCAGCAGGTCGAGGGTAGGGTACTTATAGTGCTCCAGATCGCGCTTGGGATCGTAAGGCTCGTTGCTCTCCACAGCATCAGCCACGGTCTTAGCGTTAGCAGTCTCGGTGTCGCCCTTGGCCTCTTCAACCACCATTTCAATCTCGCTGCCAGTAGCTTCGGGCTGCTTAGGCTCGGGCTTGACAGGCTTAGGCATCGGACCTTCCTTAATGTTGATATTCTCGTTCTGGTAGCCCTCGTCGATAACTACTGCACCGCCATCGTTGTCGAATATCACCTCCTGCTTGGCAGGGTCGTCGAACACCAGTGTCTCGGCTTCCTCGTCCTCATATTCATTAGTATCCGTCTGGTCACCACCCTTGTTAACGGTAAACTTTACCTTATTATAATAGATGGCGGGGTTAAGCAGCTTGCGGATAAAGATAATTGTAGCGGCACTAAAGTAGGTGAGGAATGCCACAGCCACTAGAATAAGCAAGGCTGTGAGACCAGGTGCACCCACCAAGTTGCCAATAAAGCTGCTGATATACAAACCGTGATCGCCACCAGGATTGAAGCTGGCGTTGGCAAACAACGGCTCCAGGAATGTGGCCAGTGCAACCGATGCCCAAATCATAAGCAGCATCGACGCGAGTGCCCACTTAAGCAGGTTTACACGATAGGCCTTCATCAGGTGTATGGCCACCACGAACAGCAGTACCGGTATCAGGAATGCCGGCAAGCCAAAGCAATGCTTAATAAAGAACCACGACGCATAAGCACCCAACGAGCCACAGGTGTTGGCAAACTCATGGTGTTCGTTCATCACCTCACCGGCACGCGGCTCCTCTATCAGGGTTTGGTCGGCCGCACCCGTTGTAAAGTACGACACGAATGCGAAACACAGGTAGATAGAAATACCAAATATAATGGCACCGAGAATAAAGCTCAAGCGCTCTTTATTTTCGTTGTTTGAGTTCTTTTTCTTTCCTTTCTTCATATAGTTTATGATATTTTCGTGCAAAAGTAGCTAAAATCGCTCATATTTCATCATAAATCGGGATTTTTTTTATAATTTTGCACGCAGAAATGAAAAAGTTAATACAAAACAAGGTAGATAAGAAGGCAATTTCGCAATTTCCACGTGCCTGTTTCGACGGAAAGATCGTGGTAGTGGTGTCGCAAGCCGAAGCCGAGCGGGCAGTTGATTACCTGCTGGCTCAACCCGTGCTTGGGTTCGATACCGAAACACGCCCCAGCTTTAAAAAGGGCGTACACCACAAGTGCTCGTTGCTGCAGGTATCCACCGAGAACTGCTGCTTCCTGTTCCGTTTGAATCACATTGGTCTTTGCCCTGCCGTTAAGCGCTTGTTGGCCGACAACACCGTAACCAAGGTGGGCCTGGCATGGCGAAACGATGCATTGGGCTTGCACCAGTTAGGCGAGTTTGAGATGGGCGAGTTTGTAGATTTGCAGGATATGGCCCGCAAGATGGGCATCGAGGATCAGAGTCTGGCTAAGCTCTACGCCAACGTATTTGGCGAGCGCATCAGCAAACGCGAGCAGCTAACCAACTGGGAGCGCGACGTGCTCGACGACCATCAGAAGCGCTATGCAGCCACCGATGCGTGGGCCTGCGTACAGCTTTACAACGAGTTTAAAAGAATGATTGAAAATAATGATTATCAACTGGTTATCGTTCCAGAAATAACAACTAAGAATAATGAAGAAACTATATCTTAAGCGAGGTAAGGAAGAGAGTTTACTGCGTTTCCATCCATGGGTATTCTCGGGTGCCATTGCACAGGCCGACGACAATTTGAAGGATGGCGACCTGGTACGCGTATTAACCAATCATGGCGATTTCATCGCTGTGGGTCACTTCCAGATGGGCTCTATCGCCGTACGTATCCTCTCGTTCCGCGATGTTGATATCGATGCTGATTTCTGGGCATCACGACTGGCCTCGGCACTTAAAGTGCGCCAATCCATCGGCATTGCCGACAATCCCAAGAACAACACCTACCGTCTGGTACACGGTGAGGGTGATAACCTGCCCGGACTGATTATCGACGTTTACGACCGCACCGCCGTGATGCAGGCTCACAGTATTGGCATGCACCTGCAGCGCAAGCAGATAGCCGAGCAGCTGGTAAAGGTAATGGGTAGTCGTATTGATAATGTATATTACAAGAGCGAAACCACACTGCCGTTTATGGACGACATGGAGAACGGCTTTGTATATGGCGGCAGCGAGGATAATGTGGCACTCGAGAATGGCTTGAAGTTCTATGTAGATTGGCTGCGCGGACAGAAAACCGGATTCTTCGTGGATCAGCGCGATAACCGTTCGCTGCTCGAGCGTTATTCGGCCGGCAAGAGCGTGCTTAACATGTTCTGCTACACCGGTGGATTCTCGGTTTACGCCATGCGCGGCGGCGCCAAGCTGGTACACTCGGTAGATAGCAGCGCTAAGGCCATCGAGCTTACCAACCGCAATGTAGCCCTGAACTTTGAGGGCGACAACCGCCACGAGGCCTTCTGCGAAGATGCCTTTAAGTATCTTGAGCAGGCAGGTAACAATTACGATCTGATTATTCTCGACCCTCCTGCATTTGCCAAGCACCGTGGTGCCCTGCATAATGCATTGAAGGGCTACACCCGCCTGAACAACAAGGCTTTCCAGAAGATTCAGCCAGGCGGCATACTCTTTACATTCAGTTGCTCGCAGGTAGTTACTAAAGATAACTTCCGCAATGCTGTGTTCACAGCAGCAGCTCAGGCTGGTCGCAAGGTGCGCATTCTGCACCAGCTGCACCAGCCAGCCGACCATCCTATTAACATCTATCACCCCGAGGGCGAATATCTGAAAGGCCTGGTGTTGTATGTTGAATAAGGTTAGAAAGTTTATTGAGCGCGAGAAGCTTCTTTATCGCTTCGATCTGCACTTGGTGGGCCTGAGCGGTGGAGCCGACTCGGTAGCCTTGCTCTTGATTTTAAAGGATTTGGGCTATAGAATCGAGGCTGCACATTGTAATTTCCGTTTACGTGGCGAAGAGAGCGATCGCGACGAGCAGTTTGTACGTAACCTTTGCAAGCAGCACGATATTCCGCTTCACGTAATTCATTTCGACACAAAAGAATACGCAGCACTACATAAAGTAAGTATTGAGATGGCTGCACGCGATTTGCGCTACGGCTATTTCCGTCAGCTTTGTCAGGATATCGGAGCTAACGACGTGTGCATCGCCCATCATCGCGACGATGCTGTTGAGACGCTGATGATGAACCTGGCACGTGGTGCCGGCATACATGGGCTTACAGGCATACGTCCTAAGAACGATATCGTGCGCCGTCCGTTATTGTGTATTAATCGACAGGATATCCTACAATATCTCGATTCCATCGGACAAGCCTTCGTTACCGATTCAAGCAATCTCGAGGCCGACGTGCTGCGTAACAAAATTCGTCTTATGGTGTTGCCGCTTCTCGAAGAAATCGCCCCTGGCGCTATGGCCAACATCTATAAAACCGCCAATTACCTGCGCGAGGCCGAGGAGGTATATAATAAGCAAATAAAAGATTATATTGATAACTTTATAACTGATAATAAGTTCTACAAAGATTCAGACATAACACCGTCGATGCCGTCGATACTTCACGAGTGGCTGTCGCCATTGGGCTTTAACTCTACGCAAACCGAACAGATACTTGATTGCATGAACGAGACTGGGCGTGAATTTCTTTCGGCAACACATAGGTTAGTGGTTGATCGCGAATTCTTTGAGGTTGAGCCTATTGAAGAGCCGATTAAACCGCTTAAAATACCCGAGACAGGTACCTATCGCGACGAAGCCCAAACGGCCTTTAAGTTCGAGATAACCACCGATACCACCGTATCGCGTGAGCCCTATGTGGCTACGCTCGATGCCGATAAGGTGCAGTTCCCGCTCACGGTGCGCCTTGTAGAGCAGGGCGACAGATTCGTACCTTTTGGTATGAAAGGCAGCAAACTGGTGAGCGACTATCTTACCGACCAGAAGGTCAGTATCTTGGATAAGCGCCACCAGGAGGTAGTAACCGATGCCACAGGCGCCATTGTGTGGCTAATTGGTCGCCGCACCGATAACCGTTTTCGTGTAAGCAACGATACCAGCAAGGTTCTACGTATAACAATAAATAAAGTAAACTAGGCATGAAAAAGTTAGTTATCTTTTTAGTAATCATTGGTGCCATTGCCTTAGGCTTGATGGTCACCACGCCCGATCGCCAGCAGCATGTTGATACCATAAAATCGGTTGTTAAGGGTGCTGTTAGTGCCGAATTGCGCGAAAACAACATCGATGGTCCGTTAGGCTCGATAGCCTCGGTAGCCGCCACCACAGCCGTTGATCAGTTCCTGAACACCAGTTTCCTGGTTCGCGACCACCGCTTCTACAGTCTTGGCTTTGTAGATTACGAAGGCGAGTTTATCATGGTATCCGTAGGCGTGTTTAACCACGTTTACACCCTCGACGAGGACCAAGCCCGCCAGCTTATCAAAAAGAAACTTGAGGAAATAAATCCTTTAGACTTTCTGAAGAAAGAATGAAAGATTGAAAGAATGAAAGAATAAAAAGAGAGGCCAGCGGTAATGTTGCTGACCTCTCTCTTCGTTTAATCACCGTACGACTCATCGTCGCCATCGGTGTTGCCACCAGTATTGGTGCTGCCGCCACCTGATGTGTTGCTACCGTTCTCCTGATTCTCGCCAGAATCATCGGTGCTGCCCGACAGCAGGTTCTTGACGTTCACAAACTCAGCCTTCTTGATGAACTCGCGGCTCGAGAGGTTGTCCTCAGCAGTCTGGTCGGGCAGGAATCGGATGTGGAGTGCCGACAGGTGCTGGTTCACATTAAAGTCCTCGGCTTTGTCGGCGCCGCCTTTGGTGCACTCACAAGTCAGATAGAAAGTGCCAAGTCCGGCCACCTTTACCTTCTTCGAGTCGAGGAGCAATTCAAGCAGACAGGTCTTGAACTTCTTGATGACGCCTTCTACCACATCCTCGGTAAATACCGATCCGTGTTCAGAGATGTGCTTAGCCATCTTTGTCAGGGTCATGGTTTCGGTACTCTTCAGTCGGGCGTACCACTTTCCGTACATCGCCGACTCTGAGTCTTTGATGTCATTCTGATAAACTTCGTAAAGAATCTTACTCATGGTATTAGATTATTAAGTGAAACATTAACAAGGTTAGGATTTTCCTACCTTTTCTGTTTACAAAGGTACGAAAAATAATTGGATTACGCAAGTTTTTTAACGCTTTTCTTTAGCTAAATATTGTTAATTAACCTATGCTTTTAAAGGCGGTCGTAATGTAAAGAAAAACGAGCCGTAATCCCGTGGCGGTTGAGGTTACGGCTCATTACGATTGAGAGGTAGTTATGCGTTTTTCTTGTGATAGTGCCCGTTCTTGATACGGTCAACAATATGATAGGTGCTAACGAACTTTCCTATATATCTTTCGGCCGATTTCCATGTAATGCCAAGGGCGGCAGCTGCCTGTTTGCAATCCTGAGTGGTAAAATCTTTACCGATAGCATCGAAAAGCGATTTTTCTGCTGCCGAAAGCGTGATGCCTGTAGCTAAACTCTTAACATCGTCGTGAGGTAGTAGATTAGCATACACATGGGTAGTGTGGTTAATCAGGCAGTTGGCAATTGTCATAGCCGTACAGAAATCGTCCTCGGCACAGACGAGTGTTTGCGACAGTGGCTCGAGTTTTGGCTGGTGGTCATTACAGCGAAGCACGGTAAGCACCATGGCCAGTCGGAACGTGGAAAGTCCAAGACGTTTCACGAATGCATCAAGTTGTTCGCCGTACAGACCGATCTGCTCAAGCAGCAGGCCAGAGAAGTATTCGTTAAAACGCTGTTGCTGTTCTACACTGAGTACGAATTGCAGCGGTTGATGACTTTGTTTCTCCAAGTCGTGATAAAGTTCAAGATATCGTTGTCCTACCTTTAAGAGTTGATCAGATATGGGCTCATCACACTGTGCAAATACATTTCGCCACTCATGCTTGCTACGAAGATTGTAAAATAGGAAACGGTTGGCCAGACCGTTCTCTACCTGTTGGGGCGATAACAGCTGCGGTATCTGACCTGGAGTACAGGTGAGGAGCGATGCCAGTCGTGGACAATTCAGGTTTACGTGCTCATCGTCTTTTCTTCTGCTATAGCTGATGGTCTCGTGATGGAACGCTTTGCGCAGTCCATCACTATAGTCGCCATAGTCTTGCTTCAAGGCTTGTGTCAGGGTGTCGGCCTCGGTTTCGAAGATGATACCCCATTCGTTGTTATCAGCCAGAGCCTGATAGGCTGCGGTGGCCGATGAATTGGCTGGGATGAACAAAGAGCGATAGACGGGTTTTTCTGGTTCCTGCTGACTGGCGCGTTGCTTCTTGTCGAGTGCTGTCCATTTTGTCAGTTCCTGCTTGTATTTCTCCAGCTCGTTGTTGTACTGCTGGCGTATTTCCCATTCTATAGGCATCAGCAGCTGGCGACAATCGGATATCACACCCTTGTCGGCTCCCGATGGTGCGTCGATGAGTGTATAGAACGGTGGGTACACGCGCTTACCATCATAGATACCGAAAACGCTTGGCATAGCACCAGAGTAAAGTGTAAGTGCTGCAAGTATCACTTTATCTCTTCCTTCAACTTCTGTTTGTGTCTCAACAGGCACACGGAGCAGGGTAGGTAGCTTGCTGTGGTTAAGTTTGTCAGAAAAAGTTTCAGTGTACTGTGTGTTGTTAGTTGAACTCAACTCTGTATTGTTTCCCTCACTTTCCTCACTTCCCTCATGGTTGAGGGTAGTTGGGGAAAAAGGATAATTATTAGAAGAATATGTATTACTACTATAAGCAGAGTGCTCTACATCTACGTGAGGGCTTGAGGGATTTGAGGGAAACTGACGGCTGATAGCGCTGAGGTCGGCGCCTGCTTGCTGTGCCATTTTGTAAAAACTTGCGATAGTAGTTCGACCGTCGTGCTTTGAGAGGCACTCCTGCCATTTCGCCTCGCAATCCTTCGCGCGGTACTTGGTGCTTTGGGCGCAGAGTTGATGGTACAACTCTCGGCCGTCAGCACCCAGACCGTCGGCTAAGGCAAATCCCAAATGCAGATAGTCGTCGTAGCTCTCAGCTATGTTGGCTCCTATTCTCAGCAATTCGTCGGTAGTTGCCTTGGCCTTTTCAAGTTCTGAATTCTGCTGGTAGTTCACATGTTCGGCTGTAGGTGCTTCGCTTGCCGAGGCCCAAGCCATGGGATCAAAAATTTTTTTGTCCATAATATTTTGTTTGTATTGTTTGTGTTACTAATTAAAAATTCTCGTATAGATATGGTGCAAGATATGCATCAGGATCATAGCACAGAAAGCAAGCTCTTGACGGATTGCCGCACATCTTGTCAACCTGCTTGTCGCTTAAGTGATAAGTATGCATCAGGTAGTTACGTACAGCCTGGAACCAAGTGCGATGGTCGCAACGAGTCAGGTCAATGTGGATAAACCATTTTAGTCCGAATCCACGTGGCGAGCGAAAGAGCAGCAGCGTCTCGAACATCGGGTCGTTGATAAGCAACTCGAACAGTTTCTCCACGCGTTCGCAAAGGTAGTCGAGGTCTATACACAGTACGCTAGAATGCTGAACGAGCGACGTATCGCTGCAATAGCTGAATATGCCAGATGGTGTCACGTAGTCAAGGTGCTGGCCCTTGTACTGTCGTGCCTTGTCGTCGTCGGTGATGGCTCTAAGCTCACGCGTCTCGGGTAAGTATCTGCGCGTGTGTACATACTGATAAACTTGGAATAGTGATACCGGCTCGGCAGTCGGCCACTTGTTCGTAATCGGCTTCGTAAAGAAGCTCATCCGCGCATCGGCAGCATTCCAGCTGCTAGCGGATTGTGGGGTGTTATTTTTATCCATCATACTATTCTTATATTTTTATGTATGAGGTTTACCCACTCGCACAAACGGACTTCGGTATAGTGGTTACGCTTTCACCTTATCCGTCCCCGTGGCCCGTGCTCGGTTCATGCCCCAGGTGTCGATATCTGAGTGCGAAATTACGATGTTTTTCTGATACAGACAAAATAGAAAATGCCAACTTAATCGTCAGGAGATTAAGTTGGCAGAATTGTAATGGCAAATTGTAATCAAGTTGTGACTAAATCGCTTTTTTTATATCATTCTTTGAAATTGTAGTGTCAATCAACAAACCGAGATTTACGAGCCTGATTTTCAAAGCCTCAAGCGAGACACCCATATGGCGTGCTACAGGAGCCACTACATTTTGAAAATCCTTATCCCAATAGGGTTTACTACTAACTTGCATGGGCTCTACCTCTTGTCGATTGAACCATTTATGCCAATATAGGTTGTATAGCAAAGTAACTATCTCGCGAGGTATAAGCATACATGATGCAAAATAGTCGGCTTGTACTTCGAGCCAGTGTTTTTCCCAAATGTCGCTGCATGCCTCACCTGCAAGTTTGGCATCACGCTCCAAAAATTCACGGAATCTTGGGTCAGAATGGAGTTTGTGATGACCGTATTCATGCGCCATTGAGAAACGATCGCGTGGTTCGCCTTTCTTGTGTTTGTTGCTAAGTTTTATTTGTTTCGTGTGCATATTAATTTGGCCAAGTTGGCGCTGTTTTGACAAATCTGTATGCGTCACTATCAGTTTGTCTTGTTCTGCATATTTATAAGGATCAAAGATGCAAAAAGGAATCTTGCTGTTTACGTCGCAGCGTTCCAGCATCGCTTTATATTTTATAACATCGTTTGCAATAATCTGTGAAACTACATCCTCAATCAATTCATGAGTTAATACTGGTGCGTATACATAACCAGGGTTATTGACAGGAATACCGTTTCTTTGTAGAAAATCCGTTAATGAGGTGGTCGTGTAACTTCCATCTTGTATAACTAAAGGTACTGTCATGGGGACTCTGCCGCTTAGCATGTCTTGTTCGTATTTGCGAACAGAGCTGCCACATTCCATTCTTGGCGTGAGAATGTCATTATCAGAAACTTCATGTTTAGGATTCACGCGAATCAGCTGCACATCCCGTACTTCAGCGACACTCTTGATGCGCTCATTGAATCCAGAAGTAGAGGCGATGACTACTTTTATTTTCTTGTCTGTTAGAAATTGCCCCGCCTTTGATGTGATATCCAGTTCTGTTATCTTTCCTTCAATGCATTCAATAATCATAATGCGAGAAGGTTTTTCCTTTTCTTTAAACTGTTCTGATGCGTATGTTTCTATAGATAATGAAGATTGGTACCCACTGTACGACTTGCCATAGCATATTTTGGCGTACTGATCTGTGGCCACTCTTTTTTCGACAAACTCCTGCATACGAGATTCTACCGTGTCGGGGCAAGCCTCAGGTTCGCTATCTGGTATCGGTTCATCGAATAACTGTTCTAATTCTTTTACAATCTTTCCGTTGTCACTATCTTCTGAATAGGTACTTATTTTATCTAACTTCAGATTCAACAGACAATGGTCCATACTATTCTTAAGTTGGGTTTGCGTTTTATGCTTACTAAACTCCTTTGGATGAATACATACAATGAGTCCAGCGAACTCTTTTCGTGTAAGCCTCTTTTTTAATACACATATGTATTGGCTGTATATATTCACACAATCCCAAAGCCCAGTGTTTTTTTTCTGAGCTACCCAAGGACCTATTCTGTTTTTTATTTTCCAAATCCAATCCTCATCTATTTGCCCCTGTTCGAAGCAATTTCTATAATCATTTATAGTCATATTTGTTATTGATTTATGTTGGTTGGCATATTGTATGCTTTCCAAATAATTTTGGCTACAAAATTACACAAAAAAACGCAACAAAACAAATTTTATTTCACTTTTTTCATTGGAGTATCGATATTTATGGTAATTTTCGTTTAAATGTGGCTAAATTTGAAGACACAGGGGGAATCCTGTGCCTTTTTTTGTGAAAAACTTGCTGAAAGTTTTGTTGTTACAGAAATTATAACTACCTTTGCCATCGGTTCGGAGGAGAAATACCGGGCCAATAAAGAAGCATTTGCTATTATTTCGCGTTAAGCCAATATGCCTAGGAAACAAATTGGGATAAGAAACGCTCTGAAGTAATAGAGATTGTGGGTATAGGAATCTATGCTCACATTCTGCCATAATTGTAGCAATGCATCAACGCAATAGGCGTGGTGCATTCTTATATGGCAGGATGGGGCCCAATTCCTAGGCATACCCCAGCTTAACGCATAAGGAGCATCACGCTTTCTTTATGCGCAAAAGTGATTGATAGTCAGATGCCAGTAATGACTAAGAAACTATCAATCGATAATGGCTAACAATAGTAATTTAGGAGCGGCCAAGGCTGCTAAAAATGATGAATTTTACACGCAGTATGCGGATATTCAGAAGGAGATTAATGCCTATCTGGAATACAATCCTGATACATTTCGGAACAAAACTGTCTTACTGCCCTGCGATGATCCAGAATGGAGTAACTTTACAAGATTCTTTGCACAGAACTTTGAGCGGCTGGGGTTGAAACGACTCATCAGTACCAGCTATGCTGTGGAGAGTAAGAAGTATAAGAACTATCAACCATCGCTTTTTGAGACAGAGAGCCCGATGTTTGATATTGACAAGACTCGAATCAAGGGAAAAATATTCGAGTTGACGCATGATACCAATCAGAATGGACGAATAGATATTGACGACCTGGAGTGGAACTATCTTGAGGGAGATGGTGACTTCCGCAGTAAAGAGGTCTGCAAGTTGAGAGATGAGGCGGACATCATTGTCACAAATCCGCCATTCTCGCTGTTTAGAGAGTTTGTGACATGGATTGTCGATGCAGGAAAACAATATCTCATAATTGGGAATATCAATGCAACACATTATAAAGATATTTTTCCCCTGATTAGAGATAATAAGATGTGGCTGGGAAGTTCGTATTTTAATGGTGGAGCTGCATTCTTTATAGCTGACGCCTCCTTATATGACCCTAGCAAAATGTCGAATCAGAAAAACGCTTTTTTTCAAAACGGACAATTTCTTTGGAGGGTGAATGGAGTAAGATGGTTTACTAATCTTGACCATGGCCGACGTCATGAACCATTGAGACTAATGACGATGAAAGATAATCTTCGCTACGGAAAAAATAAAACACTGAGGGAACGTGGATATGTACACTACGATAACTATGATGCTATTGACATTCCTTCAATAGAATGTATTCCCTCCGATTATCAAGGTGATATGGGAGTCCCTGATTCCATTTTGGAAAAGTACTGTCCTGAACAATTTGAGATTATCGGACTTGGAGCAGGCGACCTTGCTAAAGAAATTGGTATTACCAAAAATTATCGGGGACGTTCTGATTTGGCCTTTACCGACCCTCTAACAAACAAACCTTCATGTCCCTATTCAAGAATATTAATCCGTAAAAAACAATAACAGATATGAAACCTACACTTATTACAGATTGGACCATTGGTGACATTTGCAAAGGATTCCAGTACAACGAATATGAAGGAAAGGGCCTTTATGGCCTTTCGGGCAGACTGACTATTCAGCCTGAGTTTCAGCGCCATTACCTCTATGCAGAAAATGGTGGCAAAAAAGAAGTTGATGTCATCCAGTCAGTACGCAATGGATATCCCTTGGGGTTGATATATTTCTCAAAAGTAGGCGATGATCGTTACGAAGTACTTGACGGTCAGCAACGCATTACATCATTAGGCCGTTTTATCACAGAGAAGTTTGCTTGGATAGATGCCGACGGACGGCCTTGGTACTTTACTTCGTTGAATCCAGAGGAACAAACGAAGTTCTTGAATACCAAACTTCTAATCTATGTGTGCGAGGGTACGGAGAAGGAAATCAAAGACTGGTTCCGAACCATCAACATTGTAGGCATTCCGCTAAACACGCAAGAAACACTCAACGCTGTCTATTCGGGCCCGTTTGTAACCTTGGCAAAGGAAGAATTTAGCAATTCTAATAATACGAGCATTAACAAATGGAGCTGTTTTATTCCAGGCACGGCCAAGCGCCAGGACTATCTCGCAGCTGCACTCGAATGGGTGAGCCGTGGCAACGTAGAAGATTATATGTCGGCTCATCGTTACGACACAAATATAATAGAGCTCAAAGCCTATTTTACGTCGGTCATCGACTGGATTACATCCGTTTTCGATTTCACTCCAGAAAAGGAAATGTGTGGTTTGAAATGGGGCGAACTTTATGAACGTTTCCATAAAACCGCCTACAATCCAACTATGATTGCTGCAAAGGTAAAGGAACTCTACGAGAGTTTTTATGTGAAAGACAGGAAAGGAATCTATGAGTATGTGCTTGATGGTTGCCAAAACACCAAACTGCTGAACGTGCGAGTATTCGACGAACCAACGAAAAAAGCTGTATATGCTCAGCAAACGAAAGCTGCTAAAGAAAAAGGGGAGAGCAACTGTCCGCTTTGTGCTATTGGTCACGATGCAAATCATACCAAGATCTGGGACTTGAAAGACATGGATGCCGACCATGTGACAGCATGGAGTAAGGTGGGGCTACTGATATTAGTAACTGTCAAATGCTCTGCAAAACTCATAACAGAGCAAAAGGAAATAGATAATAATACAAAACATGGTACGAGGTAAAGTTATAACTACGCATCTGCGCACAGGCGATCCTAACGGAATTCGCACGGTGTTCATCAGCAATAAGATTTGTGAGATGATTGTATTTCCTAAGTCTGAATTCGACATGGTTTGCCAATTAGAGGAAAGCTCACGTCCAGCTCTGTATATTCTATTAGGCGAGGATGAGAATGGGGCTGCTCAAGCATATATTGGCGAAACCACAAACGGAGTGAAACGCATTAACAATCACAAAAGCCACAAGCTGTTTTGGAACAAATGCCTGATGTTTGTAGCCAAGGATGAGAGCATTAACAAAGCCGATGTTCAGTACCTTGAGCGTAGAGCCATCGACCTTGCAACTGACTGTGCCCAATATGGAGTAATGAATGAGCAATCAGGTAAGGAGATATCGTTATCAAACTATCAGATTGACATTATGGAGGAGTTCTTTGATGATGTACGACTATTGGCATCGTTTATCGGGTGTCCTATCTTTGAGAAACAGGAAAAAAGCAACACTATACTTGGTAACAATCTGTTTCATATTACCGTACGCGAGTGCAACGCTCACGGCATATTTAATGAAAACGACCACTCAATACGAATACTGAAAGGTAGTTTGCTTCCACAAAGTACAGTACCTTCGTACAGAGATGGCGAAAAGCGCAATGCCATCATAGCAGCCATGTCAAAACCTACTAAAGATGGATTCTGGGAATTGCAGCGCGACTATGTTGTTTCAAGCCCTAGCACAGCAGCTAGTTATTGTAGTGGTCGTAGTTGCAATGGATGGATAAACTGGGTAAACGATAAAGGGCAGACGTTAGATGAATTATATCGCAGCGAATAATTCTATCCTAGAATGATAAGTAGACAAGAATGCATTGATAGGATCCTGGCGAATGCAAAAACGATTATTGATATTATCAAAGATTATGCCCCTCAAAAATGGAACAAGCTTGCCTAATAGATTACTTATAGCAAAAAAATAACGGGATTCTTTTGGAGTCTCGCTATTTTTTTGTACTTTTGCGGCGAACTTATATAAGAATACAAATTATTGCTCAAATTTTCTACCGGACTTTAACCTCGAAAAGAATAGAGCATAATTCATAATTGTAGAGCTGCGCTTATTTCTTCCCAGAATGAGCGACAGCATAAAGTTGAGTTTATTAACAATTACATAATATACGTATGAGACCTACAACAACCAACTGGGAAACCGGCGAAATCGTAACTCTTCAGCGCATCGACAAAATGCTGAAGAAAAATCGCACGACTGCATATAAGGAGTTGGTTTCTTCGCGCTACATATGTATTCGCGAAGCATCAAACGACCAACGAGGCATATTAGTAAAGGTTTTGGGGAAAATACCCGCAAGATACTTAAATATTGTGGGTGGTAAGCCTTTTGTAAAAGACGACACAGAAGAACTGTTCTACGACACCCACTACTATAGTTTCCCTTTTCCTAAAGCCAACGAGGTAGAAGAGGTTTTAAGTATTATACGCAATAACCCGGAACTGAAAAAGCAGTTCGAATCAATATCAATGCATATCAACACCGAGGCCACATTCTGGGTAAGAGAAACAACACGTAATCTTTTGTTTACAAAGCAACTACAATATTTTGATGCAAAATCTTGTCATACCTGTAAGGCTATAGAAAACAAAGCACGCTACCGACTATCGATAGTGTACTACTATAATTCCGAATTAGTTTGGTGATTTATTATTCTTCGAGTAAAGCTTGGCAGCCGCGGAGGACGTCTTGCCAGGTGGCTTCGAAGTTGCCGGTGTACCATGGATCGGCAACATCCTTATCGTAGAGTAGGGGGCGGATTTTTCCCTCGGGGTCGCCACCGGCTATACGGGTCATATTACGAAGATTGGCTGAGTCCATGCCTATCAGCAGGTCGTAACGCTGATAGTCGGCGCGGGTCATCTGGCGGGCTGCGTGTCCGTTGCAGCTGATGCCGTGCTCGGCCAGCTTGCGGCGTGCGGGTGGATATACGGGATTGCCAATCTCCTCGGTAGAAGTTGCAGCTGACGCGATCATGTACTGATCGGTCAGCTGCGCCTGTTCTACTAAGTATTTCATCACGTACTCTGCCATCGGACTGCGGCAGATGTTACCGTGACAAACGAAAAGAATCTTCTTCATCATTTATCCGTTCATCGACAGGAGGAACTCCTCGTTAGTGCGGGTGGTTACCAAGCGATCGCGAACGGTGCTCATGGCCTCGATAGGATTCATATCGGCAATGAACTTACGCATAATCCACATGCGGTTAAGTGTGGTATCATCAAGCAGCAGATCGTCGCGGCGTGTTGAAGACAGCACGATATCGATAGCTGGGAAGATGCGCTTGTTGGCCAGCGAGCGGTTAAGCTGGATTTCAGAGTTACCTGTACCCTTGAACTCCTCGAAGATAACCTCGTCCATCTTAGAACCGGTATCAACCAGAGCGGTAGCAATGATGGTGAGCGAACCGCCACCCTCGATGTTACGAGCGGCTCCGAAGAAACGCTTTGGCTTCTGCAGGGCGTTGCTATCCACACCACCGGTAAGGATTTTACCTGAGGTTGGTGCTACGGTGTTATAGGCACGAGCCAGACGGGTGATTGAGTCGAGGAAGATAACTACATCGTGACCACACTCTACCATACGCTTGGCCTTTTCGAGCACGATACCGGCAATCTTTACGTGGCGCTCGGCAGGCTCGTCGAAGGTTGAGGCTATCACCTCGGCATTTACGGTGCGGGCCATGTCGGTAACCTCCTCAGGGCGCTCGTCGATGAGCAGCATCATGATATAAGCCTCGGGGTGGTTGGCGGCAATGGCATTGGCGATATCCTTCATGAGCACGGTTTTACCGGTCTTAGGCTGAGCCACAATCAGGGCACGCTGACCTTTACCGATTGGCGAGAAGAGATCGACAATACGAACCGATGGGTTGGTAGTGGCGCGATCGCCGCAAAGGGTGAACTTCTCCTCGGGGAACAGTGGTGTAAGGTGCTCGAAGGCTACACGGTTGCGAACCTCATCTGGGTGGCGACCGTTAATACTGCGAACATCGGTCATGGCAAAGAACTTCTCGCCTTCGTGTGGTGGACGAACGGTGCACTCTACCACGTCGCCAGTCTTCAAACCATAGCGCTTAATCTGCTGGGGCGATACATATACATCGTCGGGCGACGACAGATAGTTATAATCGCTCGAACGCAGGAATCCGTAACCATCGGTAAGAATCTCCAATACGCCGTTAGCATCAATCAAGTCGGCAAAGTCGTAGCGTGGCTGTGAGCTGGGCACGGCATTGCGATTAAGAACGGGCTGCTCGGGAGTAGCAACGGGCACTACCGGACGGTCGAACATATCGAGTGTAGGTATAGCGCTCTGGTCCTCGATGGGGATATCAAGAATGGTAATAAAGTCGGTACCATCGCCTGGGTCGCCCATCCATACACCGTTCTCGTCAACCTCATCGGTCATGGGGTCGGGGGCAGCCTCCTGCTCTTCGGGTGCCTGCTCTGTCTCGGCCGCGGGCTCATACTCGGGCTCGGGGGCAGCAACCTTAGTGGCAGCCATTTTTTCGCGTAGCTGCTCGATGGCATTAGGTGCTACCTCGTCGTCGGCATCATCGGCACCAACGGCAAACTGGGCAGCTTCGGGCACTACAAAATCCTCGGCCTCGGCAGCGGCTTTAGCAGCGGCAGCCTCGATGGCAGCACGTGCAGCAGCCTCGATGGCCTCTTTCTCGGCCTTGCTCTTACGGCCGCGCTTCTTAGGTTTAGGTGCTTCTTCGGCTGGAGCCTCCTCGGCAGCGGGGGTAGCAGGCATATCGGCAAACAGCTGTGGCTGCTCAACCTTTTTGCGGGTGCGATTACTCTTAGAGTCGAGATTCTCGCCGTCCTCGCCATTTACAGTATAAACCTTGCTAGTATCTTTCTTGGCAATGCGTGTGCGCTTGCGCTTTGGTGAGTCGTCGGCGGCAGAGGCGCTCTGTTCGGCAGCCTTGTCGAGTATGGCATACACCACGTCAGTAAGCTGGTCGTCGGGCGACACCTTAATACCAAGCTCGTCGGCAATACCCACAAGCTGGGGTATGTCCATAGATTCTAATTCTTCTTTTGTATACATACAATATGTACTTAAATTACATTTATGATTCTGAAAAGATTTTGTGGAAATGCTTCACGAACGGAAGCACTGATTAGAAAAATCGTTGCAAAGGTAAGCATATTTTTGTGAACCACCAAATAATTTCGAAAAAATTTTGTATTGCTCTCGACTTTTCGTATCTTTGCACCCAAAATTGATATAACTTATGGAAATTAAGAAAGCCGAATTTACATTAAGCGCTCCGATGGAGTCGATGTGTCCGAAGGATACCAAACCCGAATACGCCTTTATTGGTCGTTCAAACGTGGGTAAGTCGAGCCTGATAAACATGCTTACCGGCAAGAAGAATCTGGCAAAAACCAGTGCTACTCCCGGTAAAACGCTGCTCATTAACCACTTTATAATTAATAACGAGTGGTATCTGGTAGATTTGCCCGGCTATGGTTTTGCCAAGCGCTCGAAGAAAGAGGTGCAGAAGCTGGAGCAGATGATTAACGGCTACATACTGCAGCGCGAGCAGCTGGTAAATGTATTTCTGCTGATTGACATACGCCTGGAGGCCCAGAAGATAGATCTGGAGTTTATGGAGTGGATGGGAACCAGCAGCGTGCCATTTGCCATTATTTTTACCAAGGCCGACAAGCTGAGCGCCAGCAAGGTGCTTCAGAACCTGAATGCCTACAAGAAGGTGCTGAGCGAAACATGGGAGGAGCTGCCCCCAATTTTTGTGACCTCATCGGAAAAGAAACAGGGCCGCGACGAGGTGCTGGACTACATTGAACAAATTAATAAAGGATTGAAGGAATAATGGCTAAAGAAAATCCATACTTAGACGTGCAGCACCTGACGAAGTCGTTTGGATCGTTGGTGCTGTTTCGCGATTTAAGCTTTTCGATAGCCGAAGGACAAAAGGTTGGACTGATAGCCAAGAATGGTACCGGTAAGAGTACGCTGCTATCTATCCTGAGCGGTAAAGAGGGTTACGACGAGGGCGAGATTATCTTCCGTCGCGACCTGCGTGTGGGCATGCTGGAGCAGAGTCCGGCATTCGACCCTAATGAGAGTGTGCTGGATGCGTGCTTCAATCATCAGGGCGACCCTGAGAAGGTGCTGAAAGCCAAGCAGGTGCTGACACAGTTGAAGATTCGCGACCTGGAGCAGCCTATGCGCCAGCTGAGCGGAGGTCAGCAAAAGCGCGTGGCACTGGCTAACGTGCTGATTACCGATCCCGACCTGCTGATACTTGATGAGCCTACCAACCATCTGGACTTGGAGATGATTGAGTGGCTGGAGGGCTACCTGAACCGTGGCAACAAAACACTGCTGATGGTGACACACGACCGATTCTTCCTGGACCGCGTGTGCTCGGTAATCCTGGAACTCGACGATCAGACCGTATATACCTATCGCGGCAACTATAGCTACTACTTAGAGAAACGTCAGGAGCGTATCGACAACCGTCGTGCCGAGATAGCACGCGCCAACAACCTGTATCGCACCGAGTTGGAGTGGATGCGCCGCATGCCTCAGGCCCGCGGCCATAAAGCCCGCTACCGCGAAGAAGCTTTCTACGAACTTGAGAAGATAGCCAAACAGCGCATAGAGGAGCGACAGGTTCGCTTGAAATCACGCAACGTATATATCGGTTCCAAAATCTTTGAGTGCCAGTATGTATCGAAGGCCTTTGAGCGCCCCGATGCCGAACCGCTGACGATACTCAAGGACTTTTATTATAACTTCTCGCGCTTCGAGAAGATGGGTATCGTGGGCAATAACGGTACAGGCAAATCTACCTTCATAAAAATGCTGTTAGGTCAGGTGGCACCCGATAGCGGAAAGTTTGATATCGGCGACACCGTACGCTTCGGCTATTTCTCGCAGGAAGGTCTGCATTTTGATGATACACAGAAGGTTATAGATGTAGTAAAGGATATTGCCGAATATATTGACATGGGTGGCGGTAAGCACTTAACTGCCTCACAGTTTCTGCAGCACTTTATGTTCACACCCGAACAGCAGCACAACTACGTGTATAAGTTGAGCGGTGGCGAACGTCGCAAGCTGTACCTGTGTACGGTGCTGATGAAGAACCCCAACTTCCTGGTGCTCGACGAGCCCACGAACGACCTGGACATCGTAACACTACAGATTCTGGAAGAATACCTTCAGGACTTCCCCGGTTGCGTGATTGTAGTAAGTCACGACCGCTACTTTATGGATAAGGTGGTTGACCATCTGCTGGTATTTAAAGGCATGGGCGACATCAAGGATTTCCCAGGCAACTACACCCAGTATCGCGAATGGGAGAAACTGCAGCCCAACGAGCCCAAAAGCGCCCGATCGGGCGCTGGAAAAGATTCCAGGGAAGCTAGAAGTTCTAGCCCTGCAAGTTCTTCTAGCTCCACAGCTGGCGATGTCGCCAGCAGCGGTAAGCGAAAGCTTACCTACAAGGAGAAACGCGAACTGGAACAGCTGGAAAAGGACATCGAGGCACTCGAGACTGAGAAGAAACAGATAGAAGAAGCCCTTTGTGGTGGTACCACATCGGTTGAAGAAATAACAACAATGAGCAAGCGTCTGCCCGTGCTTAACGACGAACTCGACGAGAAGAGCATGCGCTGGCTGGAACTGTCGGAGATATGATACAACAACAATACCCATCGCAACTACTCGAGAAAGCCGTACAGGAGTTCTCGAAACTGCCTGGCATCGGCAGGAAAACCGCCCTGCGCCTGGTGCTCTGGATGCTGCGTCAGGACGATAGCGACGTGTCACAGTTTACTGCGGCAGTAAACGAGCTGAAGAGTGGCGTAAAGTACTGTAAAGTGTGCCACAATATCAGCGATACCGACATCTGTCCCATCTGCGCCGACCATCGCCGCGACCAAACAACGGTATGCGTGGTTGAGAACATACAGGATGTGATGGCCATCGAGAACACCCAGCAGTTCAACGGCTTGTACCACGTATTAGGCGGTGTGATATCGCCCATGGACGGCATGGGGCCTGCCGACATCGAGATCGACTCGCTGATACAACGCGTGACCGAAGGCACGGTACAGGAGGTGATATTAGCCCTGAGTCCAACCATGGAGGGCGACACCACCAATTTCTACATCTACCGCAAGCTGGCCCCCATAGGCATAAAGGTAAGCGTGATAGCCCGAGGCATAGCCGTGGGCAACGAACTGGAGTATGCCGACGAGGTTACACTGGGCCGATCGATTACTAACCGAACATTGTTTGAAGAAAAATAGGAATATATGAAAGAAACAAGAAATCATTTGATGACCATTCTGGTTTTTGCCGTAGTGTTTGCACTGGGCATTGTGGTACTGTTTGAAACCGATACCATGACTGCAGGTTTATATGCAGGCGAAACACAATCGGAGTTTTTCTGGACAGCCTTTATGGAGCTGCTCACACTGGGCTGCGTGTTTCTGGGCTTACGCCTGTTTAAGTTTAATAATATACATGCCGAACTGGTAAGCAAAAAGCATCATGCCTTAAGCAAGTGGGGCACCCTGCGCCTGGTAATGATACTGGCGCCCATGGTTGCTAATACCTATTTATATTATTTATATATGAACACCACTTTTGGTTATATGGCCATCATCGGTTTGCTGTGCCTGCCATTTGTGTTCCCAACCCTGAGCCGCTGCGAGGCCGAGGTTGAAGACGATAAATAATATCACCACCAAAAGAAATATATGAAGCTATCGGTTATTATCGTAAACTACAATGTACGCCCGTACCTTACGGCTTGTCTTGATAGTGTACAGCGTGCTCTCGAGGGTATCGAGAGCGAGGTGTTTGTGGTAGATAACCATAGCGACGACGATAGTGTAGAGGTCGTAAGTCGCGACTACGCGTGGGTACACCTTATTAATAATAGAGATAACTTAGGTTTCTCGAAGGCCAACAACATAGCCATCCGTCAGGCTCAGGGCGAGTACATTCTGCTGCTGAACCCCGACACCGTAGTGGCCGAAGACACGCTGAAAGGCGTTATCGACTTTATGGACCAGCATCCCAAGGCGGGTGGGGCAGGCGTTAGAATGCACAATGCCGATGGCACCCTGGCACCCGAGAGTCGACGCGCCATACCTACACCCTTTGTAGCTGCCCGCAAAATGTTAGGCTTTACCAAGCGCTACTATATGAGTTACCTGTCGTGGGATGCACCTGCACAGATCGAAGTGGTGAGCGGCGCCTTTATGCTGCTGCGCCACAAGGCCATCTACGAGGTAGGCATGCTGGACGAGGACTTTTTTATGTATGGCGAGGATATCGACCTGTCGTATCGCCTGCTTCAGGGCGGATGGCAGAACTGGTATCTGCCTTACGACATCGTACATTACAAAGGACAATCGACTAGCAAGTCGGATTTCCGCTATGTACATGTATTCTATCAGGCCATGCTGATATTCTTCCGCAAGCATTACAGTCACCTCAGTTTCTTTTTTTCGCTGCCGGTTAAAGTGGCCATCTACTTCCGCGCCTCGCTGGCATTAGTTGATATCGTACGTAAAAAACTGCATTTAGGATGAAACAGATAACACTGCGCGCCATCGAGCCCGAGGATCTCGATCTGCTGTATCGTATAGAAAACGATGTAGAGCTTTGGAACGTGGGCAACACCAATGTGCCATACTCACGCTACCTGCTACACGATTATGTGGCTAACTGCAAAAACGACATCTATACCGACCGCCAGGTGCGTATGATGGTTGAAAACCAGGCAGGCGAGGTAGTAGGCGTGGCCGATCTGGTAAATTTCGATCCGGCAAACTGTCGCGCCGAGGTGGGACTGATAGTACTTAACAGCTATCGCCGTCAGGGATATGGTACTGCCATGCTACATGCTTTGGCCGATTACGCCCAGCGCATTTTGCATCTTCATCAGCTTTACGCCTACGTGGATTGTGAGAATAAAGCATCGCTTTGCCTGTTCGAAAAAGCAGGTTATAAAGTGTGTGCAAAAATAGGCGATTGGCTGTTCGATGGAGCAAAATATCGCGATTCTGTGCTAATTCAGTACGTATTTCAGAAAAAATGCGATTAAATCGCAAAAAAATCGCCAAAAAGTTTTGGTAGTTCCAAAAATATCACTACCTTTGCACCCGCAAATAAGAAAAAGCGTTCTTTGGTGCGTTAGTTCAGTAGGTTAGAATGCCTGCCTGTCACGCAGGAGGTCACGAGTTCGAATCTCGTACGCACCGCTTAAAAGTTTTTTTTCATTCGTTCCATAGTAATGGTGCGTTAGTTCAGTAGGTTAGAATGCCTGCCTGTCACGCAGGAGGTCACGAGTTCGAATCTCGTACGCACCGCAGAGGTCCATCAAGATGTGAATCTTGGTGGATTTTTGTTTTATATTAGCTTGTGTAAGTTTTTAAAAAGATTTTTGGGCAAAACGTTTGTAGATTCAGATTTTTGTTGTAATTTTGCAGCCGAATTTGAATCAAAGACGACAAAACGACAAAACAGTATATGTGTGGAATCGTAGGATACATCGGGAATAAGGAAGCTTATCCCATACTAATTAAAGGCTTGCGCCGTCTGGAATATCGTGGTTACGATAGCGCTGGCGTAGCTTTGATTAACGACAATGGCGACTTGAATGTTTACAAGTCGAAAGGAAAAGTCGACAACCTTTGTGAATACTGCAACGACAAGAACGTAAGCGGCACTATAGGTATAGCGCACACGCGTTGGGCCACCCATGGCGAGCCATCGTCGCGTAACGCACACCCTCATTATTCAGAAAGCAAGAACTTAGCCATCATTCACAACGGTATTATCGAAAACTATGCCGAGCTGAAGGAGAAACTGCAGCAGAAGGGCGTACACTTTGTATCGGATACCGACACCGAGGTGCTGGTTCAGCTCATAGAATATATTAAGGAACATAAGAATCTCGACTTGCTCACGGCAGTACAGGTTGCCTTGTATCAGGTGATTGGTGCTTATGCCATCGCCGTTCTCGACAAGCGTGATGCCGACCAGATTATCTGCGCCCGCAAACAGAGTCCGTTGGTTGTAGGTATCGGCGAAGATGAGTTCTTCCTCGGTTCAGATGCCAGTCCTATCGTAGAATACACCGACAAGGTGGTTTATTTGGAGGATGGTAACATTGCCGTTATCCGTCGCGGTCAGGATCTGCACGTGGTAAATATCCAGGGTGAAGATCAGGAGCTGGCCGTTAAGACCGTTGATATCGACCTGGGCCAGATTGAGAAGGGTGGTTACCCACACTTCATGCTGAAGGAGATTTTTGAGCAGCCTGAGTGCCTGACCAACTGTATGCGCGGACGTGTAAACGTTGAGGCCGACCATGTAACCCTGTCGGCACTGATCGATTACCGTCGACAGTTGCTCGACGCCAAGCGCGTGGTAATCGTAGCTTGCGGTACCTCATGGCACGCCGGTTTGATTGGCAAGCAGATTATCGAGAGCTTGTGCCGTATTCCAGTAGAAGTGGAGTACGCATCTGAGTTCCGCTATCGCAACCCAGTAGTTGGCAAAGGCGACGTAGTAATCGCCATCAGCCAGAGCGGTGAGACCGCCGACACACTGGCAGCCGTACAGTTAGCAAAAGAAAAAGGCGCATTTATATATGGTGTATGTAACGCCATCGGTTCTTCTATTCCACGTGCTACCGACACAGGTACTTACATCCACGTAGGTCCTGAGATTGGTGTGGCATCAACCAAGGCATTTACCGGACAGGTAACCGTGCTCACAATGATTGCCCTGGCACTCTCAGAGGCAAAGGGAACCGTAAAGCGTGAAGAATATCTGAAGATAGTAAAAGGTCTGAGCGAGATACCCATGAAGATTCGCGAGGTGCTGCAGACAAACGATAAGGTAGCCGACCTGGCCCGCACGTTTACCTATGCACACAACTTCCTGTATCTGGGTCGCGGATTCTCATACCCAGTAGCACTCGAAGGCGCCTTGAAACTGAAAGAAATTTCGTACATCCACGCTGAGGGTTATCCCGCAGCCGAGATGAAGCACGGTCCTATCGCCCTGATTGACTCTGATATGCCTGTAGTTGTTATCGCCACCCATAACGCGATGTACGAGAAGGTATTATCGAACATTCAGGAGATAAAAGCCCGTCAGGGTAGGGTGATTGCGCTCGTATCGAAGGGCGACGACACTATTTCGAAAATTGCCGACGAGGTGATTGAGCTTCCCGACGTGCTTGAGTGTTTGGAACCGTTGGTTGCAACGATTCCTCTGCAGTTGTTGGCTTATCACGTTGCCGTTTGCAAAGGTAAGAACGTTGACCAGCCAAGAAACTTAGCAAAATCGGTGACAGTTGAATGATATTTGAGGCGATTCGTTTTTAAACGTTTCGCCTTTTTTATAAAGAATATATATAGCAAATATAAGAAAGAATATGAGAGATGTAACACTGGTCCTTTCGGACGGAACTAAATTTCACGGCAAGAGTTTCGGTAGCGAGAAACCCGTAGCTGGTGAGGTGGTATTTAATACGGCTATGATGGGTTACCCCGAGAGCCTTACCGACCCCAGCTATGCCGGACAGTTGATGACACTTACCTATCCGCTGGTAGGTAACTACGGAGTGCCACCATTCAGTATTGAAAATAATGGACTGGCAACCTTTATGGAGAGCGACAAGATTTACGCATCGGCCATCATTGTGAGCGACTACAGCGAGCAGTACTCACACTGGAATGCCACCGAGAGCTTGGCCGACTGGCTGAAGCGCGAGGGTGTGCCTGGCATTACAGGCATCGACACACGCGAACTGACCAAAGTACTGCGTGAGCACGGTGTGATGATGGGACAGATTATTTTTGACGACGAACCCGACAACATCCCTACAGCCGAGTACGAGGGCATCAACTGGGTAGACAAAGTAAGCTGTAAAGACATTATCCGCTACAACGAAGGCGCTGGCCGCAAGGTTGTGCTGGTTGACTGCGGTGTAAAGAACAATATTATCCGCTGCCTGGTTAACCGCGGCGTTGAGGTAATCCGCGTTCCCTGGAACTACGACTACACCAACATGGAGTTCGACGGATTGTTCCTGGCCAACGGCCCTGGCGATCCCGACATGTGCGTGGACGCTGTAGAGATTCTGAAGAAGCAGATGTCGGCATCGCGAAAGCCTATCTGCGGTATCTGTATGGGTAACCAATTGCTGGCTAAGGCTGGCGGCGCAACCATCTACAAGCTGAAGTATGGACACCGTTCGCACAACCAGCCTGTTCGCGAGGTTGGCACCAACCGCTGCTACGTTACATCGCAGAACCATGGCTACGCTGTAGATGCTGCCACGCTGGGTAACGACTGGCGCGAGCTGTTTGTAAACATGAACGATGGTTCGAACGAGGGTATCCGTCATCTCTCATTGCCCTGGTTCTCGAGCCAGTTCCACCCCGAGGCTTGCTCAGGCCCCGTTGACACAGAATTTATGTTTGACCGTTTTATTGAGACATTATGAAAGATAATAGTATAAAAAAAGTGCTGTTGCTGGGTAGCGGCGCATTGAAGATTGGCGAGGCCGGAGAGTTTGACTATAGCGGTTCGCAGGCTCTGAAAGCACTGCGCGAAGAGGGTGTAAAAACAGTGTTGATTAACCCTAACATCGCCACCGTGCAGACATCAGAGGGTGTTGCCGACGAGATTTACTTCCTGCCTGTCCAGCCTTATTTCGTAGAGCGAGTAATCGAGAAGGAGCGCCCCGATGGCATCCTGCTGGCTTTCGGTGGACAGACGGCTCTGAACTGCGGTGTAGAGCTTTACCAGAGCGGCGTACTGGAGAAGTATGGTGTAAAGGTACTGGGTACACCTGTACAGGCTATCATGGATACCGAGGACCGCGAGCTGTTTGTAAAGAAGCTCGACGAGATAGGCGTAAAGACTATCAAGAGCGAGGCTTGCTCAGATATCGAAAGCGCCCGCAAGGCCGCTAAGGCACTGGGCTATCCAGTTATCCTGCGTGCAGCTTACGCGCTCGGCGGTCTGGGTTCTGGTTTCTGTGACAACGAAGAGGAGCTCAACAAGCTGGCCGAGAAAGCCTTCGCCTTCTCGCCACAGGTACTGGTTGAGAAATCGCTGAAGGGATGGAAGGAAATTGAGTACGAGGTTGTACGCGATAAATACGATAACTGTATCACCGTATGTAACATGGAGAACTTCGACCCCCTGGGAATCCACACAGGTGAGTCGATCGTTATCGCTCCTTCGCAGACACTGACCAACTCAGAATATCATAAGCTGCGTGCACTGGCCATCAAGATTATCCGTCACATCGGTATCGTAGGTGAGTGTAACGTTCAGTATGCTTTCGACCCACAGTCGGAAGACTATCGCGTCATCGAGGTAAATGCCCGCTTGAGCCGTTCTTCGGCACTGGCATCAAAGGCCACCGGTTATCCCCTGGCTTTTGTAGCAGCTAAGTTGGGCATGGGCTACGGCTTATTCGAATTGAAGAACTCGGTTACCAAGACAACAAGTGCCTTCTTCGAGCCTGCTCTCGACTACGTGGTTTGTAAGATTCCACGTTGGGACCTCTCTAAGTTCCATGGTGTAGACAAGGAGCTCGGTTCATCGATGAAGTCGGTAGGCGAGGTAATGGCCATCGGTCGCAACTTTGAGGAGGCTATCCAGAAGGGTTTGCGCATGATTGGTCAGGGCATGCACGGATTTGTAGAGAACAAGGAACTGAAGATTAACGATATCGATGCTGCCCTGCGCGAGCCAACCGATAAGCGTATCTTCGTCATCTCGAAGGCCATGCACGACAAGCAGTACGACATCGATCGTATTCACGAGCTGACCAAGATTGACAAGTGGTTCCTGCAGAAACTGAAGCACATTATCGACATCGACGAGCAGCTGAAAAAACAGAATATCAACACCATCGAGAAGGACCTGTTGCGCCAGGCTAAGGTATACGGATTTACCGATTTTCAGATTGCCCGCGCTATTGGTCTGGAGGGCGAGAGCCGCAATATGCACGAGGCTTCGTTGCTGGTTCGCAATCGTCGTAAGCAGTTCGGTATCCTGCCCGTAGTAAAGCAGATCGACACTTTGGCTGCCGAATACCCCGCGCAAACTAACTATCTGTATGTAACCTACAGCGGTGTAGCCAGCGACATACAGTTTGAGAACGACAAGAAGAGTATCATCGTACTTGGTTCGGGTGCTTATCGCATCGGTTCGTCGGTAGAGTTCGACTGGTGCGGTGTTCAGGCGCTGAACACTATCCGCAAGGAAGGCTGGCGCAGCGTAATGATTAACTACAACCCCGAGACAGTATCTACCGACTACGACATGTGTGATCGCCTGTACTTCGACGAACTCACATTCGAGCGTGTATTGGATATCATCGACATGGAACAGCCTCATGGCGTGATTGTATCTACCGGTGGTCAGATTCCTAACAACCTGGCAGTATATCTGGATGAGCAGCACGTGAACATTCTCGGTACTCAGGCTGTGGACATCGATGGCGCCGAGGACCGTGCCAAGTTCTCACAGATGCTGAACGAGATTGGCGTGAACCAGCCAGAGTGGAGCGCCCTCACATCAATGGAGGATATCGACAACTTCGTTGACCGTGTAGGATTCCCTGTACTGGTTCGTCCATCATACGTGCTCTCAGGTGCTGCCATGAACGTTTGCTCAAACAAGGAGGAGCTTGAGAAGTTCCTGCAGCTGGCAGCCAACGTATCTGAAGATCACCCTGTAGTGGTTTCGAAATTTATCGAGAATGCCAAGGAAATCGAGATGGATGCCGTGGCTAAAGATGGTGAGATTATGGCCTATGCCATCAGTGAACATATTGAGTTTGCCGGTGTACACTCTGGCGACGCTACCATCCAGTTCCCACCGCAGAAACTGTATGTTGAGACTGTTCGCCGTATCAAGCGTATCTCACGTCAGATTGCCAAGGCACTGCACATCAATGGTCCGTTCAACATCCAGTATATGGCCCGCGAGAACGACATCCTGGTTATCGAGTGTAACCTGCGTGCATCGCGTAGTTTCCCATTCGTTAGCAAGGTGCTCAAGCTGAACCTCATCGATCTGGCCACCAAGGTTATGCTCGGTCTGCCTGTAGAGAAGCCCAAGAAGAACCTGTTCGACCTCGACTATGTAGGTATCAAGGCTTCGCAGTTCAGCTTTAACCGCCTGCAGAAGGCCGACCCCGTACTGGGTGTAGACATGGCATCTACCGGTGAGGTTGGTTGTATTGGCGATAACACCAACACTGCACTGCTCAAAGCTATGCTCAGCGTTGGTCATCGCATTCCAAAGAAGACAGTTCTGCTCTCAACAGGTTCGGCTAAGCAGAAGGCAGAGATGCTTGATGCAGCTCGCCAGCTGGTTGAAAACGGCTACGAGTTGTATGCTACAGGCGGTACCTCTAAGTACCTTACCGACAACGGCATCGCTAACACCCTAGTACACTGGCCATCGGACAACGCCCAGCCACAGGCTCTCGACCTGCTGCATGAGCACAAGATCGACATGGTAGTAAACATTCCTAAGAATCTTACTACCCATGAGCTTACCAACGGCTACAAGATTCGTCGTGCAGCCATCGATCTGAACGTGCCTCTGATTACCAACAGTCGACTGGCAAGTGCATTTATCCATGCATTCTGTAGCATTAAACTGAACGAAATTGGTATCAAATCTTGGTCAGAATATAGGTAGAATAGGGGCCTAAAAAGCCTATATTCGTCCTAAAACGCAAAAAAATGGTGTAATAATTTGGTTATTTCAAATTATTGCACTATTTTTGCAAAGTTAATATCAACAATTACTGACCCTATTAGGCATGGACGTAGCAGATACACTTGAATCCAAAATAAACCGCAGTGAGTACAAAGTACTTATTGTTGACGACGTTGTTAGTAATGTCTTACTTTTGAAGATATTACTGACAAACGAGAAATTTCAGGTATGTACCGCCAATAACGGCGCCACATGCATCGAGCAGGCCAAGAAGGAACATCCCGACCTGATTCTGCTTGATGTAATGATGCCCGATATCAGCGGTTTTGACACAGCAGTAATCCTGAAGAAAGACGAAGAGACAAAAGATATCCCCATTATTTTCCTCACAGCGTTGAACACACCTCAGGATCTGGTACATGGATTCCAGGTTGGTGCCAATGACTTCCTGACCAAGCCCTTTAATAAGGAAGAACTGGTAATGCGTGTGATGCAGCAGATTTCGCTGGTAGCCGCTAAGCGTATCATCGAGCAGCAGAACCGCGACTTGCGTGCCACATTGTCGAACCGCGATAAGATGTACTCGGTAATTGCCCACGATCTTCGTTCGCCAATGGCCAGCATCCGTATGGTACTGAATCTGGTAGTTGCATCAACTTCGCCTGAAACCGTAGGCGCCGAACTCTACGAACTGCTTGATAAGGCCAATCGCGAATCAGAAGATGTTCACGACCTGCTGGACAATCTGCTGAAATGGACTAAGAGTCAGACAGGTCGTTTGAGCGTGGTAGTTCAGGATCTGGATTTGAACGATATCATTCCTGGTGTAGTTGAGATATTCGAGATGATTGCACAAACCAAGCATATCAAATTAGACCTTCAGCCATCAGCAAGTAATCTGATTGTAACTGCTGATAACGATATGCTCAAAACAGTGATGCGCAACTTCCTGTCGAATGCCATCAAGTTCTCGCCCGAGAATTCAACTATCGAGATCAGCATGGTTGCCGAAGGCGATTTCGCCAAGATTAGCGTAACCGATCATGGTGTAGGTATCGCAGCCGATCGACTCGGATCTATTTTCCGCAAAGGCGACACTACCTACGGAACCGGCGGTGAAGAGGGGTCGGGACTTGGACTCCAACTCTGTCAGGACTTCGCCCGTAAGAATGGCGGTGATTGTTATGTTGAATCAATCGAAGGTCAAGGTAGTACTTTTAGTTTTACTGTTCCACTAAAGAAATAATGAATACACCTATTTATATTATAGAAGAAACAAAGCTTCGCCGTAACCTCAGTTTGATTGCTGGAGTTGCGGCGAAAGCCGATATTGAGGTTATACTTGCTTTCAAGGCTTTTGCCCTTTGGAAGACGTTCCCCATTTTCCGTGAGTACATTAACAGCACCACAGCAAGTTCGCTGTCGGAGGCCCGTCTGGCATTCGAGGAGTTTAAGGCACCTGCCCATACTTACTCACCCGCCTATACCGAAGAAGAGTTTCCCGAGATTGTGAAATGTTCATCGCATATCACATTCAACTCGCTTTCGCAATATGAGCGATTCCACAAGCAAGCCAAATCTGTATCTTTGGGTCTGCGTGTTAACCCTGAATATTCTGAAGTTAGTACCTTATTATATAATCCATGCGCGCCTGGTAGCCGTTTTGGCATTACTGCCGATAAACTTCCAGAACAACTTCCGGAAGATATCGAAGGATTCCATTGTCATACGCTTTGCGAAAGTGGGCCAGATGTATTCCAGCGCACACTGGTACATATTGAGGAAAAATTTGCCAAGTGGTTTCCACAACTCAAATGGATTAATTTTGGTGGCGGTCATCTGATGACACGTAAGGATTACGATGTAGAACTGCTCATTAAAATAATACAGGACTTTAAGAAACGCTATCCATGGTTGAAGATTATACTGGAACCAGGTAGTGCTTTTGCATGGCAAACCGGACCTCTGGTGTCGCACGTAGTAGATATAGTAGAAGATAAAGGTATTAAAACTGCCATTCTTGATGTGAGCTTTACCTGCCACATGCCCGACTGTTTGGAGATGCCATACATGCCTGAAGTACGAGGTGCCGAGATAGTAGAGATGAAAAAAGCTACCGAACCGATGACTTACCGTTTGGGAGGCAACAGTTGTTTGAGTGGTGATTTTATGGGTTCATGGCTTTTTGATCACGAATTAAAAGTAGGTGAAGAAATTATTTTTGAGGATATGATTCACTACACAACCGTAAAAACTTGCACTTTTAACGGAATTTCACATCCAGCTATAGGTATGTTGCATGCAAATGGCAAATTAGAGATTTTACGCCGTTTTGGGTACGAAGACTACCGAAATCGCATGGATTAGTGCTGTTTTTGTAAACAAATCGATAAAATGGCACTTTTTTCGAAAAAAAATCGCTGAAAAGTTTGTCAGTTCAAAAAAAAGCATTACCTTTGCACCCGCAATCAAGAGAGATGCCTCTGATAAAGAGAACAACGCGGAAATAGCTCAGTTGGTAGAGCACAACCTTGCCAAGGTTGGGGTCGCGGGTCCGAGTCCCGTTTTCCGCTCACTTGTTGAACAAAAAAGAGACGTTAAGGAATGGCCTTAATGACAAAAATGCCCAGGTGGCGGAATTGGTAGACGCGCACGTTTCAGGTGCGTGTGCCGCAAGGCGTGCAGGTTCGAGTCCTGTTCTGGGCACTCTTTTTTATTCAGCGTATGTTGGAGAGGTGGCGGAATTGGTAGACGCGCTACTTTGAGGGGGTAGTGTCAATTGCGACGTGGGAGTTCGAGTCTCCTCCTCTTCACCATTTTTAAATTGACATTCTTGCGGAAATAGCTCAGTTGGTAGAGCACAACCTTGCCAAGGTTGGGGTCGCGGGTCCGAGTCCCGTTTTCCGCTCTTCTTTATAGGAAAACAACATCTTTTTCAAAAACAAACATGAATTTATACTTAAGATATTTTGATCGAGAAACTCTCGTACCAACCGTAGACGAGGCTATAGAATTTTTAAGTTCGATAGACGAGATTGAGATGAATCCGCTTCTTGAAGCAGATATTCGTGAGTATGCATCAAGCGACGTTTTCTATCCCAAAAGATATAAAGTTCATCCTCGTGTTTATTTTATCATCATAAAGACCGAAGCTGCAACAATGCAGGACTTCAAAGATAAGAAAGCTGTTCATTCGGCAGAGCCGAACGAGCAACCTTCGAAGGTAACACCTACCTTGATGCGACTGAATGAGATTAACGAAGGATGGTACGAAGGATATTTAGACTTTAAGCGCGTTCTTTTAGTACCTGGTACTGGCAAGTTCCAGTATCGCGACACCCAGTTTGCTGCCCGCGTAAAGGCTTTCTCGGGCATGGAGTGCTATGAGCGCATGATCGACTATCTGCGCGACCGTGTTGACTCACGCAGTCAGTTCCCATCACCTAAAGGTAAGAACTTTAAGTTCCGTTATCTCGGCAAAGCTAAGTAATCAATCTATATAAACGCTCCTATTATGAATAAGGTAATGCTTATTGGCAATGTTGGCCAAGACCCCGAAGTAAGATATGTTGACCAAGGTGTAGCAGTTGCTCGTATCAGATTAGCAACAACCGAACGTGGCTATACGCTGCAGAATGGCACACAGGTGCCCGATCATACTGATTGGCATAATGTGATTCTTTGGCGCCGACTGGCTGAGATTGTAGAGAAATATGTACATAAGGGAGATAAACTTTATATAGAGGGCCGCATCCGCTACACTACGTACGATGACAAACAAGGTCAGCGTCGTTATGCCACAGAGATATGGGCGGATAATATGGAAATGCTTTCACCAAAATCAGACAATGGACTATCTTCAACAAATCCTGAGTGAAGTAACTGTCACAGCACCAACCATGGGTGCTGTGATAGCTATTATAATAGCAGGTTTACTTCTTTTATTTTCCGGTTTTGCCTCTGGCTCTGAAATTGCATTCTTCTCTCTTTCGCCTAACGATTTGAATGAGCTGAACGACGAGAAGAATGATTCGGATAAGAATATTCTTCAATTACGCGAGGATTCGGAGCGTACACTGGCTACGATACTGATTACAAATAATCTGGTAAACGTAACCATTATCATGCTTTGCAACTATTTCTTTGCACATGTAATAGATTTCGGCGGTGCCTATTGGCTGCAGTTTGTAGTCATCACTGTATTGCTCACATTCCTGCTGTTACTGTTTGGTGAAATAATGCCAAAGGTATATGCAGGTCAGCGTGCTTTATCATTCTGCCGTAGGGTTGCTGGTAGCATCATGGTACTGCGCAAGTTGTTCTATCCGTTATCATCGGTACTTATCCGCTCGGGTATCATTGCCGAGAAGGTGGTACAGAAAGAGAATCGTGCACTAAGCGTAGATGATTTGGAGCAAGCTCTGGAACTTACCGACAAAGAAGAGTTGAAGGACGAGAAGAACATGCTTGAGGGTATTGTGCGCTTTGGCGATGAGACAGCCAAAGAGGTTATGACCAGTCGTCAGGATGTGGTTGACCTCGACTTTAGTCTGCCTTTCCCCGAAGTATTGAAATGTATTATCGAGAATAATTATTCGCGTATTCCTGTTTATCAGGATACCATCGATAATATCCGCGGTATCCTTTATATCAAGGATTTACTGCCACACCTGTCAAAGCCTGCCACTTTCCGTTGGCAGTCATTGATACGTCCACCATATTTTGTACCAGAGACAAAGAAAATCGACGATTTGCTGCGCGATTTCCAAGAGAATAAGGTACACATTGCAATTGTAGTGGATGAATTTGGCGGTACTAGCGGTATTATAACACTCGAGGATATCCTGGAGGAGATTGTAGGCGAGATTAATGACGAGTACGATGAGGAAGAGAAGTCGTACACACGTATAAATGCCAACACCTATATATTCGAGGGTAAGACCTTGCTGAGCGATTTCTACAAGATCCTGGACATCGATGACGAGACATTCGAAGATGTTGAAGGTGATGCTGATTCGCTGGCAGGACTGCTGCTTGAGATTAAGGGCGATTTCCCCGAACTGCACGAACGTTTGGACTACAAAAACTTTACCTTCGAGGTTACGGAGTTAGATGGTCATCGTATTTCGAAGATAAAAGTCGTTATCCACGTGGCGGAATAATTACCAACCGTAATTATTCCAGTTCACGCTATAGTACCATTGGAAGTTCTTTATACGCGAATTATATTTGTAGGTGCAATAGTCGTATTCTTGCTGAGGGAAATACATGCTCAAACACCCCCACATGGCATCGTTGACAGGAAAGCTACCAAAGCTATTAAGCAACGTATTATAAACTGTTTGCCATTTAGTTGATACAACATAATAGGACACTGCCTTATTGAATGCTGTTAACCACTGGTTATAATCACTCGCAGAAGCATATTTATATAATACCGACGACATATCATACATCACCTTGATATCAGAGTAAATATAAGCAGTACTTACAAAATAAAATGGCAGTCCAGAAAGGTCTAATACGGCAGGACTGGTGATTTTCGAAGAAATAGTAGATAAGATAGTGTTAGTAGCCTGAGCCAATGATTCCATCTCTGATAGTTTTACTGCCGACATAGGTACACTATATCCATTTAAGTTAAGATAAGCATAATCACTGGTATTATAAGCATCAAGATAGTAATCGTAATATATATCGCATATATCCTGATAGAATGTAGATGAACTTGAGAATAACGCCTTCATGATCGTATTATATGGCGCTCCCTCAGCAGGAATCTCGGCAGGCGAACCAATCAGATAATCAGCGGCATTACGGAGTTCATAAGCACTCTCGGCACACATGAAGCAACAGCAGTCGGCAAAGATATACTTAAACTTAGGCAGATCCTCAAGGGCTTTAGCCATTTGGGTGATATTCATGGCTTTACTATCTTTATATAAATCATACCCGTAATCGTAGCCATAGGCTCTGGTTTTGTTTGCATCGGCTACAGAGTCGGCATCAACGGCCCAGCCTGTAGCATGTCCCCATAGTACTAATCCATAGTCTTTTGATGGATAGTTATCTATCGTCCATTGTATAACCTCGCGGAATTTACTGGGATCGCTAGCAGGGAATTCGCTGTCGTACTGATACAGCACCTTTCGTTTTCCATTAGCAATCTCAATAATGTGTGGAAGATTGGTTTTTCCTACAGAATCGATAAAAACAATCAAATGCTGGTTATCGTTCAGCTGATACGAACCTTCGTCCATCTCCAGCAAATCATCAGCCATAAAGCCGCTAGTTGTCAGGTCGTTCTCGCCTGACATATATACAAGTACAGTTCGGTCGTAAACCGTTGGTTCTGGTGTAGGTTCCGGATCGTCTTTCTTATTGCACGAACATAGTAACGCTATCCCTAAAAGTCCTATAATAATCTTATGCATATAATCAAAATTTGTGGCAAAGTTACAAAGAATTATGAAATATCCTACATTTTTATTTGTTTTTTTAGTATCTTTGCATCGCAAAACAATGAATATAATGAAGAAACTATATATATTGCTGACATTATGCATGTTAATGCTCGGCGCCAACGATGGATTTGCTCAACGTTCAAGATACAACAAGCACCACTCTAAGCACAGAACACATAGAGTGGTGAGCAAACATAAAAAAGGCAAGAAAACCAAGAAACGTGCGGTAGCCCAATACCGTCCTGATCCGCGTTTACTTACCGATCCTAATTACGACCCATTCTTACAATGTGAGGATACTTGCAGTCATGTGCACGGTATCGACTTGTCGCATTACCAGGGCGAAGTATTCTGGGAGACTGTAGGAGAGAACACCAAGATGGCTTATGTGTATCTGAAAGCTACCGAGGGTGGCGATCGCATTGATGCCCAATACGAACGCAATATCGACTTAGCTCACCGTCACGGACTGAAAGTAGGCTCCTATCACTTCTTCCGTCCTAAAACGCCTGTAATGACTCAGCTTGAGAACTTTATGACACAATGCCGACCAGGCGAACAGGACCTGATACCAATGATTGATGTTGAGACCACAGGCGGACTTTCATCTGAGGAATTCTGCGATTCGCTGTATGCTTTTCTGGATTTAATAGAAGAGGCCTATCATCAGCAACCACTGATATATACGTTCCGCAACTTCTACAATAAGCATCTTGTAGGCAAGATTAATGATTACAAGTTGATGATTGCGATGTACACCGAAGAAGAGCCAGTATTGGCCGACGGACGCGACATCACCATGTGGCAATACACTAGTCATGGACGCATTGTAGGTATCCGTGGAAGCGTGGATAAAAGCCGATTCATGGGCAATCATGGATTGCGCGAAATCAGGTTCAATCACATACGACATGTAGGGAAGAATGTGTCATTCTTCGATATGCGTAAGCGAGTGGGCAAATGATGCAAAGAAATTGGTAAAAGCCTCCGAAGGAATGAAACGCATATAACGGGCAGAGCGCTTGATATGATTAATCAAGGCACCGCCATTGCTGGTGTGTACAAAAATACTATCCGAGCCTTGTGAGAAATAAAAGTCCTGACGGATATTAGTATATTCGGCCAGTTCCTTTGCTACAACAATTGTTTTGCGGTCGGCATCACTTTCAGAAAATGGTATATCCTTGGCTTCCAAGCCAAACAAATCCATTAGCAACGTAGCCTCGAGCTGTGCCATCTGTTCAAAATGCAATTTCTTCAGCCAACTACCCAACACCTCGTAATCCGCTTTACTATTGTTTGCACGAAGCGTCAAACCTAATTCAATCAGCAGTTTCAAAGGCAGACCCTCGTTCAGGATTCTTCGTGCTATACTGATAATACGGATCAACATTCTGCGCGTATTGATGTCCGACTGCTCATCGTCGAGAATATTCTGCAACTGGCGGTTCAGCAAAGGGTTGGTAAGCTTATCCGGACGCAACAGTTCATCTTCGTCGTTATCCTCATCGTTCTCTTTTGCCGTGAGCCATTGTTTCCACTGAGCTTCGGTTAAATGAAGATTGAACTGATCCTGACAGCTCTTAAGACCTTGATATACATACGACTGAACACTGTGCACCGTAGCAAGCTGATACAGTTTACTCCATTTATGCACCGACATAGGCTCAAGAACCTCAGTTGTCTGGAAAGCACCACATCGAAGAAGTCTGAAAAAATTTCGCTGAATAATATTCATGAGTATCTTTTGGGATAACGCAGTAAGATAGATAGAATGGCTACAACACCCAGTGCAAATGGGTAGTAAAGATAGGGTAGGATGGCAACAGGATTAACCGATGCCAAACCAGCAGCTATCAGCAACTGGGCACCATATGGTATCAACCCCTGAACCGTACATGAGAATGTGTCTAATATCGAGGCACACTTCTTATTATCTACACCATAGCGATCACCAATTTGTTTGGCTATATCGCCTACAGTCAAGATGGCAACTGTATTATTAGCAGTACAAACATCTACCAGCGATACCAGTGTGGCAATACTCAGTTCAGCACCGCGCTTACTGCTAACACGACGTGTAAGCTGATTAATGATAAAGTCGATACCGCCTTGCTGTTTTATCAGCTCAAGCATACCGCCTGCCATCATCGTCACAATAATCAGTTCGCCCACCGACATGATACCATCGCCCATGGCGCCAAACCATCCATAGAGGTCGAAAGACCCTGTAAATATACCAATGATACCACATAGCACAATACCTATAGTTAATACAGCCATCACATTCATGCCGCATACAGCCGTTACAAGCACTGTTAAGTAAGGTATTACCTTTACCCATTCAACAGCCGGAATCTGCTGTGGAGCCATGGTATCCTGACCAAGGAAATAATAAGCAACCAGTATCACCAAAGCAGCAGGCATCACAATAAATGCATTTACCCTGAACTTATCGCTCAGCCGGCATCCTTGCGTTTGGGTGGCCATAATGGTGGTATCGGAGATAAACGACAGATTATCGCCAAAGAACGAACCGCCCACAATAATAGCGGTCATCATAGCCTGGTCGACCCCCGTTTCCTGGGCCAGACCTACGGCAATTGGCGTCAGGGCAGCAATCGTACCCACGCTTGTTCCGATAGAAAGCGAGATAAAGCAGGCAGCCAGAAACATGCCCGCAAATATCATCTGGGGTGGTAGCAGACTTAATGCCAGATTAACGGTAGCATCGATACTACCCATCTGCTTGGCTGAATGCGCAAAAGCACCTGCTAACACAAATATCCAAATCATCAGCATCATCTGTTCTGTGGCGGCTCCACGACTATAGTTGTTGATTCTGTGCATCAGCGGTCTGCCTGTAAATACGGCAATAGCATAGATACTCGAAATCATAAAGGCTACAGTAATGGGAATTTTGTAAAAGTCACCAGCAATAATGCTGGTGACTAAGTAGAATAAGATAAACACCACGATAGGTGATAATGCGATGATTCCTTTCTTCACAGTGTTACACCGTTTTTAAAGATTGATATTTCACGATAATCGTTCTCTTCGTTCTTGGCTTTCTCGCCACTGGCAACAGCCAATACCTTATCGATAAACTCAGGTACCAATTCTTGCATGGTACGACCCTCGATCAGCTGACCAGCCGAGAAGTCGATCCAGTTCTTCTTGCGCGATGCCAGATCAGGATTGGTGGCAATCTTCATGGTTGGTACAAAGGTGCCGAATGGCGTACCACGACCAGTAGTAAACAATACCAAGTGACAACCACAAGAGGCGAGGGCAGTAGCTGCAACCAAATCATTACCAGGTGCCGAAAGCAGATTCAAACCTGGGTTCTGCAGTCTGTCGCCATATTCCATCACACCGCTTACAGGGGCCTTACCACACTTCTGTGTGCATCCCAGTGCCTTATCCTCGAGGGTAGAGATACCACCAGCCTTGTTGCCAGGACTTGGGTTCTCGCCAACAGGCTCACCATGCGACAGGAAATAGTTCTTGAAGTTATTAATCATAGATACTGTCTGGTTAAACAGCTCTTCGGTAGTGCAACGGTTCATCAGGATGGTTTCAGCGCCAAACATCTCGGGCACCTCGGTCAATACTGATGTTCCGCCCTGAGCAACCAACCAGTCAGAGAATTCGCCAACCAATGGATTAGCAGTGATACCAGAGAATCCATCTGAACCACCACACTTCAATCCAACACGCAGTTTGCTAACAGGTACTTCGGTACGAACATCCTTGCTTGCCAACTGATACAGCTCACGCAGCATCTCCATACCAGCCTCCATCTCATCGTCAACACGCTGAGTTACCAGCAGCTTGATGCGATCTTTATCATAATCGCCCAGCATCTTCATGAAGTCCTCGGGCTGATTGTTCTCACAACCTAAGCTCAGCACCAATACGGCACCGGCATTGGGGTGCAGACAGATATCACGCAGCACCTTACGGGTATTCTCATGATCCTCCGACAATTGCGAACAACCATAGTTATGATGCCAGGCATAGATAGCATCCACACCCTGCTCGTTGGTTTCTTTCTTCAACTCCTTAACCAGGCGTTCGGCAATACCATTTACGCAACCAACAGTGGGCACAATCCAAATCTCATTACGGATACCCACGTCGCCGTTCTTACGTACATAGCCTTTAAAGCTACGGTTGTCGTTCTTGATATTAAGTTTCTCGTTTACAGGATTATATGTATACTCGAGAGTACCAGCCAGATTGGTCTTCAGATTATTCTCGTTCACCCAATCGCCTGCCTTCAAATCCTGCATAGCATGACCGATAGGATAGCCATATTTGATAATGTCGGCACCAGCTGTCACATTCTTAATCAGTACCTTATGGCCTGCTGGTGTATCCTGATTCACGGTAATCTGCTTACCATCTACTTCAATAATCTCTCCTTTCTTTTTGGGCTGCAAACAAACCACTACCGAATCGGCAGGGTTAATCTTCAAAAATGTAGCTTGTTCCATTCTTTTATTTACTGTTTTGTTTTAGTTTATATTGCTGTTCTACGATAGAAATCTACGTTTTCCTTGGTCAGAATCTCGATAGGCATGTAATTCACGGGATTCACGGCACGCTTCATCACGATGGCGTTAAACAGTGCATCAACACTAGCATATCCCTGCTGGTAAGCATGCTGGGCAATCAGGAACGAAATGCTGCCTTTACGTACACACTCCTCGTTCTTAGCCACCATATCGTATCCCATAATCTGTACATTACGACGATTACTCTTCTGCAGGAACTCACCAACAATGTGAGCTTTTGAATTAAAGGTAATACAATGATGTACGTGAGGGTGGGTAGAGAAGAACTTCTCCAGAATACCATCGTAATCCTTGTGATCCTCGTCCAAAGGAAGGTCTACCTCGGTAATCTTAATCTGAGGGAAATGATCTACCATAATAATGGCGGAACCCAGTCTCACGGTTAGCCTGCTGCTTTGAACCTACGATACCATCGCGTGTCTGCTTCATCAGAGCAATTTCCTTTTCCTTATTGGCAATCAGCATCAGCATCTTAGCTGCGAAATAGCCACTGGCAAACGAATCCTGACCGAAGAACGACAATGGTTTCAAATCAGGCATATACGAGTCGAGCAGCACATAAGGGATATTTCTCTCGATTAGTTTCTCAGTAAAACGGGCTGTCTGCTCCAGCGTAGCGGGCACGATGATCACACCATCAATCTTGGCGGTGAACAACTCGCGAACCATTTTGGTAAATGCTGGTGGGTTGAAACGCTCATAGTAGATGAACTTAAGTTTGATACCAAAATCACGACGGAATTCTGTACATGCCATAGCACCTTCTTCGATTTCATCCCAGTAAGCTTCCTGTTCGTGTTTAGGCAATACACAATAAAACGTATATTCCTTATTATATGCCAAAGCCGAGGCGTACATATTGGGACGGTAGTCCATTTCCTCCAGGGCTTTGTTTACCTTTTCCAATGCAGCTTTAGACACATTAGGACGATTGTGAAGCACACGGTCAACGGTACCCGTCGACACTCCTGCGCGTGCAGCAATATCCTTAATCGTAATATTCTCCTTTGCCATAATCTCAGATTTTTGTGCAAAGGTACAAATATTTTCTGATTTTCCAAATTTCTTAGTCATTTATTTGCTTCGAAATCGTTTCCGTAAGTTTTTTAGCACAAAACCTGCTAAAAATTTGCGTGGCTCAAAAAAACTTCCTATCTTTGCCTCACAAACGAACAAAATAAGTTGAAAATATATCAAAAAAATCAAACAAAGCAATGGCAAAAATTGTAACTTTGGGCGAGATTATGCTTCGCCTCTCGCCTCAGGGCAACGACCGTTTCATTCAGAGTGAGTCATTCCGCATCATCCCTGGTGGTGGTGAGGCTAACGTAGCAATCTCAGTGGCTAACTACGGTCACGAGGCTTACTTCGTATCTAAGTTGCCCAAGCACGAAATCGGACAGATTGCAGTTAACGCACTTCGTCGTTATGGTGTAAACACCCAGTTCGTTGCTCGTGGTGGCGACCGTGTAGGTTTGTACTATGCTGAGACAGGTGCTTCAATGCGTCCATCAAAGGTTATTTACGACCGTGCTCATTCATCAATCGCCGAGGCTGATCCTTCTGATTTCGATTTCGACGCTATCATGGAGGGTGCTGCCTGGTTCCACTGGAGTGGTATCACCCCAGCTATCAGCGACAAGGCTGCCGAGCTCACCAAGTTGGCTTGTGAGGCTGCAAAGCGCCATGGTGTAACTGTATCAGTTGACCTGAACTTCCGTAAGAAGCTGTGGACCAGCGAGAAGGCTATTTCAATCATGCGCCCATTGATGAAATATGTTGATGTTTGTATTGGTAACGAAGAGGATGCAGAGCTTTGTCTCGGATTCAAGCCCGATGCTGATGTAGAGGGTGGTCAGACCGATGCAGCCGGTTACGAGGGCATCTTCAAGCAGATGATGCAGGAGTTTGGTTTCAAGTACGTTGTTTCTACACTCCGCGAGAGCTACAGCGCAACCTTCAATGGTTGGAAGGCTCTTATCTATAATGGTAAGGAGTTCTACCAGAGCAAGCGCTATGAGATTAATCCTATCATCGACCGTGTTGGTGGTGGCGACTCTTTCTCTGGTGGTTTGATTCATGGTCTGCTCACCAAGGCTACCCAGGGCGAGGCTCTCGAGTTTGCTGTTGCTGCTTCGGCTCTGAAGCACACTATCAATGGCGACTTTAACCTGGTATCTGTTGATGAGGTTGAGAGTCTGGCTGGAGGTAATGCCAATGGACGTGTACAGCGTTAATTGATCATTGAAAATTGAAGATTGACAATTATGGCAAAGTTTGATAAATTGCAGGTGATGGCAAAGATTGCCGCCGCACCTATGGTTCCTGTTTTCTATAATAAGGACGTCGAAGTTTGTAAGAATGTAGTAAAGGCTTGCTACGAGGGTGGTGTTCGTGCTTTCGAATTCACCAACCGTGGCGACTTTGCTCAGGAGGTATTTGGCGAGCTGGTAAAGTGGGCCGATAAGGAGTGCCCTGAGCTGGCTCTGGGTATCGGTTCTGTTGTTGATGCCCCTACAGCAGCTATGTACCTGCAGCTGGGTGCCTGCTTCGTTGTAGGTCCTCTGTTCAACCCCGAGATTGCGCCTGTATGTAATCGTCGTTTGGTTCCATACTGCCCAGGCTGTATGACCGTTAGCGAGATTGGTAAGGCTCAGGAGCTGGGTTGCGACCTCACAAAGGTATTCCCTGGCGATGTAGTAGGTCCTAACATGGTAAAAGGTCTGAAGGCTCCAATGCCTTGGTCAAAGATCATGGTTACTGGTGGTGTTGCTCCTGAGGAGGAGAACCTCACTAAGTGGTTCAAGGCTGGTGTTTACTGCGTTGGTATGGGTTCAAAGCTCTTCCCAAGCGATAAGGTTAAGGCCGGCGACTGGCAGTATGTTACCGATAAGTGCAAAGAAGCACTCGGTTACATCGCCAAGGCTCGTGCTTAATACAATATCATCCCTCTCGCTCCTAAAATGGTGAGCGAGGGGGATTCGTTTTTTAACTAACATGAAATTCTGGCTATTCATATTATCAACCATCTTGATCTCAGCTTGTGCACGCCCTGATAGGCAAGCGGTCGACAAGCTGAATTCTCAATCCTATGCCTATCACTATCGTAATCTCGACTCTACCGAAGCCATTGCACGCCGTTCGTACGAACTGGCAGCCAACTATCCTGCTGGACGTGCAGAGGCTCTCAACAATATGGCTTTCGTCAACATTGTACGTATGCGTTACAATGATGCCGAACAGCAATTGAATGATGTTATCGAAACAACCGATAACCAGCTGCAGCACCTGATAGCTTACGTTCAGCAGATGCGCCTTTGTCAGCGCCGTTCCAACAACCGTGCTTTCCACGAGTACCGTGAGATGGCCGACCGTACCATGCAGCGTATTAACGAAGAGCGCAACCAACTTACCGAGCGCGACGAACGTCTGCTACTGTATGCCGAAACCGAATATGCCATCGTTAACTCCACCTACTATTATTATGTAGGACTCGAGCAACAGTCGATTGATGCGCTTAATGCCATCAATCCCGAAGAAGTACAGCGCGATACAGCACAATACCTCAACTACCTGTATAACATCGGTGCTGGCGGAATTATCACGCAGGGAACCCAACAGGAGATTAACCAAAATGAGTTCGACAAGCTGATGCGCTGCTTCCTCACAGCGCGTAAAGGCGATTATCCTTATTTCGCTGCCAACGCCCTTGAGGCACTGTCGGAGCATCTGATGGACCCCGTTTATCGCCGTCAACTGATCGACGATAACCTGCCAGCTTTCAAGTTTATCAATCCCTTAGGGATAGAAGAGGAGGTACTGCCAGGCTTCCTGGCCGAGAACGCCTTGAATATCTTTGAGCGCTATGGCGATGTGTATCAGATAGCAGGTGCTTACCGTACGCTGGCTTCATGTTTCCGACAGATAGGCGACTACCGTTCGGCACTCTTTAATCTGGAGCAGGCCTTGTCGGATTCCATCATTAATCAGGCACCCGATCTGGTGGCATCTATCCGCGAACAGCTCAGTGTGGCTTACGCTGCCATTGATGATAAGCAGCAGAGCGACGAGAACCGCAATTTGTACCTCGACCTGCAGGAAACTACCCGTCAGGACCGTCAGCTTGAGGCCCGTGCCTACCAGTACGAACGACAGCTTACACAGCTTAACCTGATGCTCATACTCGTTGTAGCGGCCATCATCCTGCTGTTATTCTCGTTGTGGCTGTTTAACTACCTGAACAAGAAGAAATCGCAGCCTGATGAGCCCGATAACCTGTTTGAGCAAAAGAACGAGCAACTGGCCGCCCAGCTGTTGCAGGTTGAGAACAACGAGCGCCGCAACCTGGAGCAGCGTGCCAAGGTGTCGTTGGTATGCAATACCACACCATTCATCGATCGCATCATCCACGAGGTTTCTAGGCTGGAAACTGATAGTTCTAACCGCCAGGAACGATTAACTTATATCCGTGAGCTCATCAATCAGATTAACTCTTACAACGATGTGCTGACGTACTGGATACAGCTACGCCAGGGCGAACTCAGTCTGCACATCGAGAGTTTCCCGTTACAGCCTTTGTTTGATGTGCTGCTTAAGGGACGTACCTCGTTCCAGATGAAGGGCGTAGAACTGAACGTAGAGCCCACAGAGGCCGTTGTAAAGGCCGACCGCGTGCTGACGCTGTTTATGCTGAACACCCTGGCCGATAACGCCCGCAAGTTTACCGACCGAGAGGGTAGGGTGAATGTATCAGCCACACAGACCAATGATTATGTTGAGATAGCTGTTGAGGATACCGGTATGGGGATGACTCAGGAGCAGCTCGATCACCTATTTGATCATAAGATTGTTGAAGGTCATGGCTTTGGATTGCTTAACTGTAAGGGTATCATCGAGAAGTATCGCAAGATCAGTCAGATATTCTCTGTGTGTCAGATTGGTGCTACCAGCAGCCTAGGCAAGGGCTCACGCTTGTTCTTCAGACTGCCACGTGGCGTTGCCCGTTTGATTATTGTGCTACTGTCTATGCTACCTATGCAGATGCTGGCGCAGCAGCCCGAGATTGACGCCCTGGGTATGGCCAGTATCTATTCCGACTCGGCCTATTTCAGTAATATCAACGGCAACTACGAGCGTACACTGCGCTTTGCCGATACCTGTAGATACTACCTGAACCAGCATTACCGTCAGCAAGTGCCACACGGTCGATACCTGATGCGCCAGATGGGAAACCCGTCGCTTATGCCACCCGAAATCAAGTGGTTCCACGATAGCCTCAACACCAACTATCATATTATTCTCGACATCCGTAACGAGAGTGCAGTGGCAGCTCTGGCACTACATGAGTGGCAGCTTTATAGCTACAACAACCGCATCTACACGCAGCTGTTTAAGGAGATGTCGGCCGATAATACGTTGGGCGATTACTGTCGTAACATGCAGCAGTCGCAAACCAACAAAACGATAGCTATCATCCTGCTGATACTGCTGATGATATCCATTGTGCCCGCCTATTACCTGTTGTATTACCGTCACCGCTTATATGATAGGTTTGTACGCGAGCAGCAACGTATTACCGATCTGGAACTGCTCGACGATGAGTTGCGCCGTGCCGAGCTTGACGATAGCAACCTGCATGTATCGAATGCCGTACTCGACAACTGCTTGTCGGCTCTTAAGCACGAAACCATGTACTATCCCTCGCGCATCCAGCAGTTGCTTGATACGGGCGACATGGAATCGTTAGGCGAGGTAACCACCTATTACCGTGAGCTTTACGGTGTTCTGTCGCAGCAGGCCTTACGCCAAACCGAGCGCACCCGCTTGCATCTCAAGCCGTTGCATCATAGTATTCTGGGCGACGAAACCTTGGTGCGCTATCTCTTTGATATCCTGCGCAAACAGGCCGATGCCAAGCTGCAGCCCGAATATACGCCACGCGATGGCGGTTATATCGAGGTGCGTGTGCCCATGCCTCAACTCAAGCTTACCGAGAGTCAGGCTGCCGATCTGTTCACGCCCTCGAAGGATCATCTGCCTTACCTGCTGTGCCGCCAGATAGTACGCGATTTAGGCGAGGCAACCAACCGCCGTGGCTGCGGTATCTATGCCACTATACAAGACAATACAACAAATATGATTATAACATTACCAAGCGTATGGAAAACTTCAAAGTAATAATAGTAGAAGATGTGCCCCTGGAGCTTAAGGGCACCCTTGGCATCGTGAAGAGTGATATTCCCGAGGCCGAAGTGATTGGAACAGCCGAGAACGAGCAGGCCTATTGGCGCCTGATCAAGCAGCAGAAGCCCGACCTGGTGCTGCTTGATTTGGGACTGGGTGGTTCTACTACCGTAGGTGTAGAGATCTGCCGTCACACCAAGGAGGTGCATCCCGATGTAAAGGTGCTGATATTTACAGGTGAGATACTGAACGAGAAGCTGTGGGTAGATGTGCTTGATGCCGGTGCCGATGGTATCATCCTGAAGACAGGCGAGCTGCTCACACGTCGCGATGTATCGGCCGTAATGGATGGCAAGCAGCTGGTGTTCAACGAGCCTATCCTCGAAAAGATTGTAGAGCGCTTTAAGCGTGCTGTTAGTGGCGAACTGGTTAAGCAGGAGGCCCTGGTAAACTACGAGATAGATGAGTACGACGAGCGATTCCTGCGCCATCTGGCCTTAGGTTTTACAAAGGAGCAGATAACAAACCTGCGTGGCATGCCTTTTGGTGTGAAGAGCCTGGAAAAGCGTCAGAACGAGTTGATTCAGAAGCTGTTCCCCGAGGGTGCCAGCGGTATTAACGCCACCCGTCTGGTGGTACGTGCTTTAGAGCTGCGTATTCTGGATATCGATAATCTCGAAGCCGATGAAGAGTAGTCGTGTATGCATGGGGTTGTTGGTGGCCGAGAGTGTGCTGATCATCGTGTCGTGGTTGCTCTCAGCAGCCCGTATCGAGGGTGTACGCTCTATGCTCTCATCCGAGGGCATACGCTGGTTCTTTGGCGGGTTCTCCAACATCATTGCCAATCCACTGCTGGCTTGGCTACTGTTAGCACTCATTGCTGGCGGTAGCTTAAAGCAGAGTGGGGTGCTGCGGCATTTCGCCGCCAAGGGCGAGGCTTCGTTCCGTAACCGCCTGGCACTGCGTGTTGCCATCGTATTTATGGTGCTCTACGCCATGGTTATCTCCATGCTTACCCTGATGCCTCATGCCATACTTCTGTCGTTCAGCGGCCATCTGTTCCCATCGGCATTTAGTCGTGGTCTGGTGCCTATCATCTGCTTTGGCGTAACGCTGTTCTCGGTGGTGTATGGTATCATCTCGGGCAACAAACAAAAAGGAGAAGATGTGCTCGACATCCTCTCCTATGGCTTACGTCAGGGCTCTTCCCTGATTATTATCTATATCTTTGCTATCCAGCTGTACGCCTCGTTGCGTTTTGTATTTGGATAACAACGATTACTTCAGCAGTTTCTCCAGTCGTTTGTACTCCTTCTTGGTAAGGCGCATAAACGATCCGTGCTGTGGTGCTTTCACGCCCTCGATATTACGGGGTGAGTGGAAGTTACGCATATGCTCATCGGCCAGACACAGACGATAGTTGCGTGGGTGCGACGAATACTCGATATAGGCAATCACCCAGGTTTTCTGTCCAGGCAACTGGAAAGCACTTACACCCTCACAGCTCTTATTACCCTCAAAGTTCACGTAATCGTCCTCTACAGGCTCGCTCCATGGTCCAGTAAGCTTAGGTGCCGTAGCGGTAAACAAACCGGCCTTACCACCTTCTTTCTTAATCATCATGTGCCAGTTCTGGTCGGCCTCAACCCAGTTGATATCGGCATCGATGGTAGCGTAGCCCCAGTCAAACAACAGCTTAGGCTGGGTGAGTGTGGTAAAGGTCTCGTCGGCATACGAGTAGTACATGCGGTCGTAGTGGTCCTCGCCACGGTTGCGCATCGAGTAGTAAACCATATAGCCGCCCTTCTTGCCGTTAGGCCATACATAATCCTCGTCCCATACAATCTGTGGTGCCCATACACGGTTGATGGTACTCCAGTTCTTGTATACGCTGGGAGCGTCAGGATCAGAGAAAATCTGTGTACCCTTACGATAGTCGAACGTTACCGACTTCCAGTGAATCAGGTCGTCGCTACGCAACAGGTCGATACCGTAGTTATCCCAAGTCTCTACCTTACCCAAGCGGTCGCGGGCACCTACGTTCATATCGGTGCACACCATCAGGTAGCCTTTGCCATCGTGCTTACGACAGATGTAAGCATCGCGTGTGGCGCCTTCGATACGGGCATGTTCAGCATCGCTAAAGATAGAGTCGCCTTTCAGCAGGTCCTTATAATGAAAACCATCTCGACTCAAGGCATAGGCTGTCCATGCGCGTCCATGATCGTTCATGTGGCAATACAGGAATCCATAATCACCTTTCTGCAGATTTCCCTTCTGGGCATAGCCGATGCTTGGCGTGCCCAGCAAGAGTGCTGCCAATAACCAATGTAATCTTTTCTTCATCGTTAGTAAAATTGTTTTAACGGCGACAAAGATACAAAGAAATATCGAAAGTACCAAATTTATTAGCTTATATCAACAAACTGCCTATCTGGAACACCAGCATACTGGCTATCCAGGCCACCACAGAGGTGTAAACGGCGGCAAAGCCAGCCCAGCGCCACGAGCCTGTTTCGTGCTTGATGGCGGCAATGGTAGCTATACAGGGGAAGTACAGCAGAATAAATATCAGATAGGCATAGGCAGCCAGTGGGGTGATACCTTCATTCAGCATCATCTGGCGCAGACGGGTGTACTTCTCGGTGTCGTCGCTAAAGCTGTCGTCATCGCCAAAGCTGTCGTCGCCACTATACAATACACCGATGGTCGAGGCCACAATCTCCTTGGCACCAACACCAGCCAACAGCGATACATCCAGTTTCCAGTTAAAGCCCTGTGGGGCAAAGATGGGCTCTACGGTTTTACCCATACGTCCAATGTAGCTCTGCTCCTGCTGTTGTTCGCGAGTCAGCTCCTCGTTGTGTGGGAAATAGCCCAATGCCCATACAATGATACTGGCCACCAGGATAATGCCTCCCATCTTCTTCAGGTACTCCTTACCTTTCTCCCAGGTATGGCGCCAGATGGCCTTTGGTGTTGGCCAGCGATAAGGTGGCAGCTCCATGACAAATGGCGTGTCCTCGCCCTTAATAACAAGCGATGAGAAGATTTTGCTGACTACTACCGACACCACGATACCGATGGCATAGAGCGACAGCAATACCCACGAGCGGTACTGCAGCGAGAAAAATGTGCCGGCTATCATGATATAGATGGGCAGTCGTGCCGAACAGCTCATAAACGGCAGAATCATCATGGTGATGATACGCGAGCGGCGGCTCTCGATGGTACGTGTAGCCATCACGGCAGGCACGTTACAGCCAAAGCCCATAATAAGGGGGATAAACGATTTGCCGTGCAGTCCCATCTTGTGCATCAGTTTATCCATGATAAAGGCAGCACGCGCCATATAGCCCGAATCCTCCATCAGCGAGATGAAGAAGTAGAGTATCAGAATCTGTGGCAGGAACACAATCACACTGCCCACACCACCGATGACACCATCTACTAGCATGGCCTTCAGCGGTCCGTCGGTCATGCCTTCGCTAATTTTTTCGCCTAACCAGGCCACACCAGCTTCAATCCAGTCCATAGGGTACTGTCCCAGTGTAAAGGTGGTCTGGAACATCACATAGAGCAAGAGGAAGAAGATGGGGAATCCGAAGTACTTATGCGACAGGATATTGTCGATGGTATGTGTCGTCTTATAGGTGTCTTTCTTATGACCGGTCTTATAGCCGGCCTCTTTCAGGGCACCGTTGATAAATCCGTACTTAGCGTCCATAATCGCTGTTTCGCTATCGCTACCTGTTTCTTCCTTTACACGGGCCGATGCCTTATCGCGCTCAGTGGTCAGGTTACGGAAGTCCTGTATACGCTGCTCACCAGCCATGTGGTTGCCCAGGTACTCCAGCACCTGACTGTCGTGCTCCAGGAGCTTCAGTGACAGGTATCGGGTAGAGTAGTGCTGGGTGATATGCTCGTCGGCCTTCAGGTACTTCTGGATATGCGAGATGCCGTCCTCGATCTCATGACCGTAGTTGATGTGCAGGTGGCGCGAGAACTTACTGGTACCCTCGTACACCTGGATTACGGCACGAAACAGATCTTTTACGCCCTGGCCACTCTTAAACGATGTAGGAATCATTGGCATACCAAACAGCGTGCTCAGCGTTTCGAGGTTAATCTGGTCGCCACGGCGCTCAAACTCATCGTACATGTTCAGCGCGCACACCATGCGTATATTCATATCCACCAGCTGGGTGGTAAGATACAGGTTACGCTCCAGGTTCGACGAGTCGATGACGTTAATCACCACATCGGGCATTTTTTCTGTCAGATGCTGACGAACATACAGTTCCTCGGGCGAATAGCACGAGAGCGAGTAAGTGCCAGGCAGGTCGGTCAGGTTAAACTCGTAACCGAACATCGATGCATGTGCCTCGGTGGCATCCACCGTTACACCGCTGTAGTTACCCACATGGCCGTGAGCACCCGATGCATAGTTGAACAGCGATGTCTTACCGCAGTTAGGATTGCCCACCAGCGCTACGTTGATGGTACGACGCTCCTTCATGGCCTCATGACGGATATAATCATCCTCATGGCGATGCTGCTGATCGGTATTCAGATTAAAGGTAGTAGCCTCGAATGGTGTATCGGCCGATACCACCTCGATATTATCAGCCTCCTGATGACGCAGACTCACCTCGTAGCCCATCAGCTTGTACTTCACGGGATCCTGTAGCGGGGCGTTGAGCAATACCTCAACCTCCTGACCACGAATAAAACCCATTTCGATGATGCGCTTACGGAATCCGCCGTGGCCCAGCACCTTTACTATTATACCTTTTTCGCCTGTTTTCAGTTCCGACAGTTTCATAACTTATTTATTTTGAGTGCAAAGGTACGAAAAAAAACTTGCAACCCGATTGCAAAGGTCGCAAGTTTTTATAAAATACCTAAAAATGATGATAGGTTATTCTGTCTCAAAGTAATTTTCGAGTTCGGTACGTGCACTTCCGTCGGCATTGGCCAGATCGCGAACGATGTGCCCTTTCTCCAGCAGCGCAATGCGTGTAGAGATGTCGATGGTGTGTGCCAGGTTATGACTCGAAACCAGAATTGTAGCGCCAGTACGCTTGTTGTACTCGGTAAGCACATGCTTGAGCGTGTTCTGGCTCGAAGGATCGAGGAAGTTGAATGGCTCATCGAGAATCACCAGCTTGGGGTTGTTAAACAGGGCAGAGATGATACCTACCTTCTGTTTGTTACCAGCCGAGAGGTTACGAATCAGTTTCTTCTGTCCGAAAATCTCACCGGCAGCGAACTTCTCGAAGTCCTTCAGTCGCTCGTCAACCTCTTCCTGCGTTTTATCAGTAATCTTACCGATAAATGCGAAGTACTCCTCGGGTGTGAGGAAATCGATAAGGAAACCCTCGTCGATGTACGAGCCTGTAGCGGCCTTCCATTCCTCGCTCTGGGCGGGGTTAATGCCATCGAGTGCTACATCACCCTCATCGGGTTTCAGCAGGTCTAACAGCATGCGGAAGAGCGTGGTCTTACCTGCACCATTGTTACCTACGAGGCCGAGAATCTCGCCGTCGTTGATTTTGAACTGTTCAATGTCGCAGGCAACGGTGTTGCCAAACGCCTTCTTCAAATGGTTGATTGTAATCATAATCGTATTATACTATTCCTTTACCGTGACAATTCTTGAATTTCTTACCTGAACCACAGGGACATGGATCGTTGCGTCCGGGCAGCTTATCCTTTACGATGGGCTCGTGGCTCTGCTGGGCACGTGTGTCGTGCTGTGCAGCGGCCTGCTGGTTACGGTCAACCAACTGCTCCTCGCTGATATTCTGCTTGCTCTCCACGTACTGCTGGCGCTGTGTGGGCTGCTCAGGAGCAGCCTCCTGAACCTGCTGCTGCATCTCGGGGATACCGCTGCGTGTAAGGATCGAGCAGATACGGTTGTACATATCGTTAATCATCTCGTCCCAAACCTTGGCACTCTCAAGCTTGAAGATCAGCAGTGGGTCTTTCTGCTCGTAGCTGGCATTCTGTACAGAGTGCTTCAGCTCGTCAAGCTGGCGCAGATTCTCCTTCCAGCTATCGTCGATGATATGCAGCAGGATGCTCTTCTCAAACTCCTTCACGATACTCTTGCAGTCGCTCTCGTATGCGTCCTTAAGGTTGCATGGGATGTAGTACATCTTACGGCCATCAGTCAAAGGCACTGAGATGCGCTCATAAATCTGTCCCTGAGCCTCGTACACCTGCTTGATGATAGGCTGGGCTACAGTCTGGATACGCTCGGTTTTGCGGTTGAAGTTACCGATGGCAGCCTGGAAGGCATTCTCGGTAAGTACCTCGCGTGGCTGGTTCATATACTCATCGCTGCTGAAGGGCACCTCCATCGAGAGGATGTGCAGGAATTCCTCCTTACAGCTCTGGAAATCGGTAGAGTTCTCGATGATGTTTACTACACGGTCCCAGATGATGTTGGCGATATCCATACCGATACGCTCACCCATCAGGGCGTGGCGACGCTTCTCGTAGATCACGGTACGCTGCTTGTTCATCACATCATCGTACTCGATCAGACGCTTACGGATACCGAAGTTGTTCTCCTCGACCTTCTTCTGGGCACGCTCGATGCTCTTAGAGATCATAGGACTCTCGATCATCTCGCCTTCCTTGAATCCCAGACGGTCCATCACCGAAGCGATACGCTCAGAGGCGAACAGACGCATCAGCTTATCCTCGAGTGAAACATAGAATACTGATGAACCTGGGTCGCCCTGACGTCCGGCACGACCACGCAGCTGACGGTCAACACGACGGCTCTCGTGACGCTCGGTACCGATGATAGCCAGACCACCGGCTGCCTTTACCTCAGGCGAAAGCTTAATATCGGTACCACGACCAGCCATGTTGGTGGCAATGGTAACGGCACCCTTACCGTTAGTGCTCTGTCCGGCCAATGCTACGATGTCGGCCTCCTTCTGGTGCAGCTTAGCATTCAGCACCTGGTGGGGGATACCCTCGCGCTTACCGGTCTCAGGATTTACATACATATCAAGCATACGGCTCAGCAACTCTGATATTTCTACCGATGTGGTACCAATCAGTGTTGGACGGCCCTGATTTCTCATTTTTACTACCTCCTCGATCACAGCCTTGTACTTCTCGCGAGCGGTCTTGTAAACGCGGTCGTCCTGGTCGTTACGGATTACTGGACGGTTGGTAGGAATCTCAACCACATCCAGCTTGTAGATATCCCAGAACTCACCAGCCTCGGTAGAAGCGGTACCGGTCATACCTGAGAGTTTGTGATACATACGGAAGTAGTTCTGCAGGGTGATGGTAGCGAATGTCTGTGTGGCAGCCTCTACCTTTACGTGCTCCTTGGCCTCAACAGCCTGGTGCAGTCCGTCGCTCCAGCGACGACCCTCCATGATACGACCAGTCTGCTCGTCAACGATCTTCACCTCGCCGTCGATAACCACATACTCGTCGTCCTTATTAAACATGCAGTAAGCCTTCAGCAGCTGCTGCAGGGTGTGCACACGCTCACTCTGTACAGCGTAGTGGCTCATCAGCTCATCCTTCTTATCCAGACGCTCCTGATCGGTGAGTCCGGTCTCAGCCTCGAGAGCCGACAGCTCGGTAGTGATATCGGGCAGCACAAACAGCTCGTTATCGTTTACCTGCTTAGCCAGCCAGGCAGTACCCTTATCGGTCAGGTCGCATGAGTTCATCTTCTCTTCAACCACGAAGTACAGAGGCTCTACACACTCTGGCATGCGGCGGTTGTTGTTCTCCATGTAGATGTTCTCGGTATTCTGCATACCAGCCTTGATACCTTCCTCCGAGAGGAACTTAATCAGTGGCTTGTTCTTAGGCATGGCCTTGTGCGAACGGTAGAGCGACAGGAAACCGGCATCCAGCTTCTCCTGGCCCTCTTTTTTGTTGCCAGCCTCCATCAGCTTGTTACCCTCGGCAATCAGGGTCTTGGCGTCGGCCAGATACTGAGTGGCCAACTGACGCTGAACGCCTACCAGCTTCTCAACCAATGGCTGATACTCCTCGAACATCTGATCGTCGCCCTTGGGGATAGGACCAGAGATGATCAGAGGTGTACGGGCATCGTCGATCAATACCGAGTCGACCTCGTCGACGATGGCGTAGTTATGTGCGCGCTGTACCAGGTCGGCAGGCGAAGTGGCCATGTTATCACGCAGATAGTCGAAACCGAACTCGTTGTTGGTACCGAAGGTGATATCAGCCTGATAAGCCTTACGACGGGCCTCAGAGTTAGGCTGATGCTTGTCGATACAATCCACGCTCAAGCCATGGAACATATAGAGAGGACCCATCCACTCAGAGTCACGCTTAGCCAGATAGTCGTTCACGGTTACTACGTGTACACCGTTACCGGTGAGTGCGTTCAGGAATACAGGCAGGGTAGCCACCAGGGTCTTACCTTCACCAGTAGCCATCTCGGCAATTTTTCCCTGATGCAGTACAACACCACCAAACAACTGTACGTCGTAGTGTACCATTTCCCACTTCAGGTCGTTACCACCGGCAGTCCAGTGGTTGTGGTAGATAGCCTTGTCGCCATCGATGGTAATAAAGTCCTTCTTAGGATCGCCAGCCAGCTCGCGGTCGAAATCGGTAGCTGTAACAACCACCTCCTCGTTCTCGGCAAAGCGGCGTGCTGTTTCCTTAACGATGGCAAATACCTCGGGCATTACCTCGTTGAGTGCTCCCTCGTAGATCTCCAGAACCTCTTTCTCGATCTTATCGATCTGAGCGAAGATATCGGCACGCTCATCGATAGGGGTGTTTTCGATTGTAGCCTTCAGTTCTTCGATACGGGCTTTCTGCTCCTGGGCAGAGTTCTGTACTTGCAGCTGCAGTGTCTTAGTGCGCTGGCGCAGTGCATCGTTATCCAGCTTCTGTACCTCGGGGTAAACAGCCTTTACCTGCTCAACGAGTGGCTGGATAAGCTTCATGTCGCGGCTGGATTTGTCACCAAACAGCGACTTCAATAACTTGTTGAAATTCATATTTAATTTTTATTTTTTACTTATTGTTGATGTATGTCGTTATAAAACGGCGGCAAAATTACAAAAAAATTTTTTAACCACCAAGCCTTTTTATTAAAAAAGAGGTGTAGCCATACATGCATTGGGGGCACGAATGCGGATTGCCTTCGAAATTGTAGGGGCAATACGCTCTATGCTAACGGGTGCCTGCACCTTCTGTGCGGGTATATCGGCACCATAGAATATAATGGGGAAGCAGGCCAGTGGCTGCTTGGTTTTAAGTTGCTCGTGAGTGTCGTCGTTCTGCATCTGCCAGCCAGGTGCCAGCTCTACCTGCAGATCGCCCATGTGGGCCTCGTACAGATGGGTGTTTACACGCTTTACGCCTGCCATCTGCAACAGGAACTCCTTGGCCTTCTGCGTGGCGTCGGACAGGGCGATACGCTTCTGTTCCAACAGCTGGTGATTCAGGTACAGCTGGTTTCGGTAGCTGCCCTCTACGTACTTACCTTGGCCCCACAGGGCGCCCAGGTACATGTTCAGCAGGTTGGCAGTGCGGTTGGTATAATATACACCCGTGGGGATGTGATATTTGGCGTATTCATCGGTATTCAGATCGCGATAGCCGGTAGAGGTGAGCACAAACAGGGCGTGCTGCTTGCCAACCATGCGCTGTATCTCAATCACCAGCTTTTGCAAGGCCGATTGGTAATCTTCTTTCTCGTACTGCAGGAACAGCAGATCGGGGATAGAATCCTGTCCAAGTCTTTCTTCAACAACCAACTGTAAAGCCCTAACCGTCAAGCTGGTAGCATCCCAACCTCTACGCTTATCATCGTTCCATGCCAGACGATCTACGTTATGACCCGAAAGAAGTGCTGCTGTCTCCTTTTTTTCGGCTACGGCGCATACCTTGCCAGCGCCCTTGGTTGCCAGTTTCAGTTCGTCGGCCAGGGTAGAAACAGCGATTTCATCGGGGGTGGCCGCTACGGTTTGCAGCGACTGACGGTCGAGCCATTTATCGGCCGTAATGGTGTGATAGAATGGCGATGTGCCTGTAACGACTGACGAAATGGCAGACGACAGGTCAACTTGACTGTAGGGATAGAAACCTTGCTCATAGATTAATCCATCGTCGAACAGAGCGGGATAGTCAGTCAGCAGCTGGTCGATGGTAATATTTACCACCAGCCGGGGGCTTACTCCCTTCTGTTGCTGCGCTTGCGAGCTGAGTGCCAGCATCGTAAGCAGCGTGACGTATAGATATCTATTCTTCATTTCTTACAACGTATCAGCAAACATAGTGCCACAATCCACATACCCTCCGAATAGCTCTGCAGTATGCCACCCAGTCCGTACAGTATCAGCATCACCAGTAGCAGCTTGGTCCACAGACTGCGCTTGCCCTTGATAACGGCTGGCAGAAACAGCAGCGGCAGGGGATTGAACAGCAGCAGGTTCAGATTTAACGATGTAGTGGGGTGCTGCGAGAATATCATCACCGTAAGCACGATACCAACAAGTCCCTGAACGGTCATCAGCGCTACATCCCACCATTTCACGACGCGATTGCTTTTCCACTCGTAGAGGGCAATACATACGGATATGATGAGCAGCAGTACGGCTATTTCGGTGGGTGTGAGGAAAAAGTCCTGTTCGATGACCTGTACGCCCGGTGCTACCAGCAGGCGCTGCTCCTTGATAAGCGGACGATACTGACCATCCTTATATACCTGCGCATGCGCAAAGTCGGTCATCAGGTTCATGGGCAGGAACTCCTGCTCCTGTCGGGTGGTAGCCAGGTCGGCTTTTACACCCAGCAGCATATCGTTGCCGAACTTCGACCACCGGTGGTTGCGGTTGCACTCGCGCACCATCTCGCGGAAGGTCGGCTGATAGTCGGTTCGCTCTTCGTAAACCACCTGTCCCTCAACACTTTTCTCGATAACGTCTCTAGGTTTGGTTGAACAGTTGTTATAGAAGAAATTATAGCGATACACGCGGTTCTCTTCCTGCAGGTTTTCGCCCAACAGGCGCTGCAGGGTGCGCTTCTCGTCGTTGGTCAGGTTCAGTACCTGTTCGGTAATGCTGCTGCCCCATTGCTGGTAGTAGGGCCAGAAACGCTCAAAGGGGTAGGCGGCCAGCTCGTAATCTGTCAATCCGAACACAAAGCGCAGGGCAAAGTAGGGCTTACTGAAACTGAACATACCCCAGTTGAACACCAGATCGGTATCGCCCTGATGCCATCTGATGGCCGAATGACCGTACAAACTGTAGATCTCTTCGTGGGGCGAACAGGTCAGCAAACTCACTTCAACCGAGTCCATCGGGTCGATATTCGACTCAACAGACACAAAAGCGCCATTTTCGGCATTTGCTGCCGATTGCGCATAAATTGGCGTTATATAGCTGACACTCAGCAGGATAGCTGCGGTTAGCAGGCTCTTAATTTTCATTTTTAAATGTTTCACGATGCAAAAATAACTTATATTTTCGAAGAAAAAGCCATTTCTTCGTTTTTTTTTGATAATTTTGCACGCTGAAAAGATTTTCAACTGAATTAAAAGATTAAATATGAATAAAATTCTCGCCAGTTTCGTCTTAGCAACCATGACGACATCGGCTTTTGCCCAGAGCAACACTAATTCTCCCTACAGCCAGTTCGGCTTAGGTGATCTGACTGATCAGAGTGTAGGTTTTAATAAAGGTATGAACGGCGTGGGCCTGGCCATGCGTCGCGGTAACGAGGTTAACCCTATGAACCCCGCATCGTATTCGGCTGTCGACTCACTTACCATGCTGTTCGATGCCGGATTGTCGGGTCAGATTACCAACTACAAGGAAAACGGTACGAAAATGAATGGTAAGAGTGGCGGTTTCGACTACGTGGTAGGTCAGTTCCGTGCCTTTAAAGGCGTGGGTGTAACCTTCGGCGTACTGCCTTACTCTAACATCGGCTATAACTACTCACAGAGCGAATATCTGAACGATGCCAACATCACCAAGATGACTACCACCAACAAGGGCGATGGCGGTATCCACCAGCTGTTTATCGGTACCGGTATCCGCCTGTTCAAGCCCCTGAGCATCGGTGCCAACCTGTCGTACTTCTGGGGCGACTACAACCGCACCATCACCAGCAGTAGCAACGCCAGCAACGTAAGCGCCCTGCAGATGCTGTACACATCAGATATCAGCAGCTATAAGCTCGACCTTGGTATGCAGCTCGAAATCCCCCTGAGCAAGCAGGACAACGTGACCCTGGCTGCCACCTGGACACCAGGCCACTCACTGAAGGCCGATGCCAAGTGCTCGGTCATCAACAGCAACTCTACTATCAGCAAGGCCGATACCACTTTGTATAAGCTTGCCGATGCACTGAGCATTCCTACCAGCTTTGGTTTTGGTTTGGCTTACAACCACGGACAGCAGTTCCGTATGGGTGCCGACTTTACCATGCAGAAGTGGGGTAGCATAGATTATCCTTCGTTCGACTCTCAGGCTAATACTTACACCTTGAAGTCGGGATTGCTTAAAGATAACTACCGCGTTAACGTAGGTGCCGAGTGGACACCACGCCCCATGGGCCGTAAGTTCCTGCAGCGCGTGCGCTATCGTGCGGGCGTAGGTATGGCCACACCTTATTATTATATTAACGGTAAAGAGGGCCCCAAAGAGCTCTCGGCCAGCATTGGTTTCGGTATCCCCATCATGAACGGCTACAACGGTCGCTCGATGCTGAATATCAGCGGACAGATTGTGAACCGTTCGGCTGATAACATGATCAAGGAAACGATGTTACGTTTGAACATCGGTCTGACATTCAACGAGAGATGGTTTGCAAAGTGGAAGGTAGAATAATAGCCGTAGCCGCGTTTGCAGCAATGATTCTAGGCGGCTGTACCGAGGTGCACGAGCATACGGCAGCCGCTATACACGACCGCGATTCGGTGTCGGTAATGACGTCGTATGGCGTTAACACGCTGATTAGCGACAGCGGCGTGATCAAATACAAGATTGTAACCGAGCGCTGGGATGTGAACACGGTTAAGAATCCCTCGTACTGGCTGTTCGAAAAAGGCGTTTTCTTCGAGCAGTTCGACGAGAAATTCCACGTAGAGGCCTATATCCAGGCCGACTCAGCCAAGTATTACGACCAGAAGAAACTGTGGCACCTGCGCGGACGCGTACGCATTCGTAACATTAACGGATTGCTGTTTGAGAGCGAGGAGCTGTTTTGGGACGGTATGCGCCACGAACTGTACTCTAACGTGTTCTCGAGGGTTACCACCCCCGAACGCAGCATGGAGGGCACTTATTTCCTGTCGGACGAGCACATGACGCACTATACCGTCAGCAACTCGAAGGGATCGTTCCAGCGCGAGGATATGACTGGCGAGCAAACCGATACCACCACTCAGAAACCAGGCGCCAAGCCCGATACCACACAGGTACTGCCACTGCGCCCACAGCTGCAGAAACATAGAAAGAACGGATGATATGACTACAACGATTATCTGGCTATTGGTTTCGATGCTGTTCTCGGCCTTCTTTTCGGGCATGGAGATAGCTTTTGTGTCGTCGAACCGCCTGCGTGCCGAGATGGATCGCGAAAAGAACCGTTTTTCGCAGCGCATCATCCACGTGTTCTACCAGCACCCCAATAACTTTGTGTCTACCATGCTGGTGGGCAACAACATCGCACTGGTAATCTACGGTATCCTGTTTGCCCAGCTGTTCGACGCCACGCTGTTTGCGCCACTGAGCGACGGGATGAGGGTAACGGCCGATACGCTGCTGTCGACACTGGTAGTGCTGTTTACAGGCGAGTTTCTGCCCAAATCTATCTTTAAGAACAATCCTAACACATTGCTCACGGTGTTTGCCGTGCCTGCGTGGATATGCTATGTGGTGCTTTACCCCATATCGCGTTTTGCCACGCTGCTGTCGAAGGGCCTGTTGCGCCTGATAGGCATCCGCATGAAGAGCGCCGGCGAGGAAAAGGAGTTTACGAAAGTAGACCTCGACTACCTGGTTCAGACCAGTATCGATAACGCCGATAATGACGATGAAATCGAGGAAGAAGTAAAGATTTTCCAGAATGCGCTCGACTTCTCGGAGACCAAGATCCGCGACTGTATGGTGCCCCGTACCGAGATAGATGCGGTAGAGGATACCGACACCATCGAACAGCTGCGACAGGTGTTTATCGAGAGCGGCCACTCAAAGATACTGGTGTATCACGAGGATATCGACCATATCATCGGTTATATCCATTCATCCGACATGTTCCGACTGGATAAATCCAACTATCAGCAACAGATAGATAAATGCCAGCTGGTACGCGAGATTTCGTTTGTGCCCGAAACCATGCTGGCATCGAAGCTGATGACCCAGCTGATGCAGCAGAAACGCTCGCTGGCCGTGGTGGTGGATGAGTTTGGCGGCACCAGCGGACTGGTATCGCTCGAGGATATCATGGAGGAGATTACGGGTGAGATTGAAGACGAGCACGACAATACTAACCACGTGGCCAAGCAACTGGGCGACCACGAATACATGCTATCAGCCCGACTGGAGATAGCTAAGATTAACGAGATGTTTGATCTCGACCTGCCCGAAAGCGATGAATACATGACCCTTGGAGGCCTGATTCTGCACGAGTATCAGTCGTTCCCCAAACTGAACGAGGTAGTAAAAATGGGCCGCTACGAGTTTAAAATCATCAAGAATACGGCAACAAAAATCGAATTGGTGCGATTAAACATAAGCGAATAGCCAAAATTTATACGAAAAAATTAGGTCGTTTCGAACAAATTTATTAATTTTGCACCCGTTTTATGAATAATAATTAAAAATTTAAATACATTATGGCAGCATTAGGAAAAATCCGTAAAAGAGGCGTAGCCCTCGTTTGCATTATCGGCTTAGGCCTTTTCGCCTTCATTGCTGAGGAAGCTTTCCGTTCTTGCGAAGCAACCAAGAACCAGCAGCGACAGCAGATTGGCGAAGTGTTAGGAAACAAAATCAATGTTCAGGACTTCCAGGCCCTGGTTGATGAGTATCAGGACGTTCTGAAGATTACTCAGAACCGCGAGAACTTCTCTGAGGAGGAGCTGAACCAGATTAAGGATCAGGTTTGGAGTCAGTACGTTAACGAGCAGATCATTGCCAACGAGGCAGAGAAGCTCGGTTTGACAGTTACCGACGAGGAGCTGCAGAACATCATGAAGGAGGGTACAAACCCCATGTTGATGCAGAGCCCATTCGTAAACCAGCAGACTGGTCGTTTCGACGTGACCATGCTCACCAAGTTCCTGGACGATTACAAGAAGGCAGGCTCAAATCCTCAGATGGCTGAGAGCTACCAGACCATCTACAAGTACTGGCAGTTCATCGAGAAGCAGCTGCGCACCAACACCCTGGCTCAGAAGTACCAGGCTCTGCTCAGCAACTGCTTGCTCTCTAACCCCATCTCGGCTAAGATGGCTTTCGAGGGTCAGAACACCGAGAGCGACATCCAGCTGGCTTCGATCGCTTACTCTTCGATCAACGACAACGATGTAAAGGTTGACGACAAGGATCTGAAGGCTAAGTACGACGAGGAGAAGGAGATGTTTAAGCAGGACGTTGAGAGCCGCGATATTAAGTATGTTGACTTCCAGGTAGTAGCTTCGGCAGCCGACCGCAAGGAGCTGATGAAGACTATGACCGACGCAGCTACCAAGCTGCAGAGCGGTGCTAACGCTGCCGAGGTGGCTCGCAAGGCTCAGTCGCAGTTCGCCTACACTGGCATGGCTGCTACCAAGCGCGCTTATCCTTCTGACATCGCTGCTAAGCTCGACTCAATGGCTGTAGGTCAGACTTCAGCTGTATTCGAGACCGCTTTCGATAACACTCTGAACGTTGTTAAGCTGATTGCCAAGACTCAGGCTCCTGACTCTATCGAGTATCGCCAGATTCAGGTGGGCGGTGCTACTGTAGAGGCCGCTAAGAAGACTGCCGACAGCATCTACACAGCCCTGAAGGCTGGTGCCGACTTCGAGCAGATGGCTCAGAAGTACGGTCAGACTGGTGCCAAGCAGTGGCTCACATCAGCTATGTACGAGAACAGCAACTCAATCGACGAGGAGTCGAAGAACTACCTCGCAGCTATCAACAACCTGGCTGTAAACGATGTTAAGAACCTCGAGTTTACTCAGGGCAACATCATCCTGCAGGTTACCGCTCGCAAGGCTATGGTTGATAAGTACGATGCAGCTGTTATCAAGCACACTATCGATTTCTCTAAGCAGACATACTCTGAGGCTTACAACAAGTTCAGCCAGTTTGTAAGCGAGAACAAGACTATCGAGGATATGGAGAAGAACGCCGGCAAGTTCGGTTTCAAGGTTACTCCACGTCAGGATCTGTTCAACTACGAGCACAACGTAGCTAACCTGCGTTCTACCCGTGAGACTATGAAGTGGATCTTCGACGCTAAGCCAGGCGAGGTTAGCCCACTGTACGAGTGCGGTAACAACGACCACCTGCTGGTTGTAGCCCTCACCAAGATCAACCCTGTAGGCTACCGCGATATGAGCAGCCTGAAGGAGGTTCTTAAGGCCGAGGTTATCCGCGATAAGAAGTTCGAACAGATCAAGGCTAAGCTGGCCGGTGTTAACGACCTGGCTGCAGCTAAGGCTAAGGGTGCTCGCATCGACTCTGTAAACCAGATCACATTCTCGGCTCCTGTATTCGTACAGGCCACAGGTGCTTCAGAGCCCGCTCTGGCTGGTGCCGTTGCAGCTGCTAAGGCTGGCGAGTTCAGCAAGAAGGTGGTTAAGGGTAACGGTGGTGCTTACCTGTTCAAGGTAGTTAAGAAGAGCAACCGCGCCGGCGCTAAGTTCGACGCTGCTCAGACCGAGGCTCAGCTCCAGATGCAGGCCACTCAGGCTGCTCGCATCTTCATGCAGGAATTGTATCAGAAGGCTGGTGTGGTAGATAACCGCTACTTGTTCTTCTAAAATACATTTTTTACATAATTATGTTAGGGCCGAGAGCAATTAAGCTCCCGGCCTTTTTCTTTAATCGCCGTACGACTCATCGTCGTCGCCGCCGCCGTTGCCACCACCGGTGTTACCACCGCCAGTTGACGGCTGACTACTACCGCCTGTTGATGGCGCGCTGGCTTCCTGCCCCGACTTAAACTCGGCTATCGCTGTGGCGATAGGCTTCAGGGTAGTAACCTTCTTCTCCTTGCCATCCACGGTAACCTTAACCGTATCCACAATGTTGCGGAACTCGAGCGAACAGTACTCCTGCTTAAAACGGCGCGAGGTAATGTTGTCGTTCTCAACGCCGTAGGGCAGAAAGCGGATGTGCACGCCCTTTACCACCTCGTTGGGATCGGCATTTTCCATGGCCGCGATGCTCAGGATAGGCTTTTCAACATCGCAGGTGGGCAGGAATGTGCCCAGGGGCTCCATGCGTACTGGCACGCCCTGACTGATCAGTTCGGGCAGGCACTGGGTGATTTTCTTCAACACGCCCTCGATGATGTCGAGCGAATAGATAGAACCATGATCGCTCATGTGCTTGGCAAAGCCTCGCAGCGAGAGTGTGGTCTGCGTGTCGATTTCGGGATAGTACTTACCGTACCCCGTGTTGCGGGCATTCTTGTTCTGGCGCAAGTTGATGCCCAACTTAATTTCGTTTGTTGCCATAATTGTGTGTTTTTAAATGTGTTTTGTGGTATTATTACCATTGCAAAGATACAAAAAAATTGCCAAACTGCCAAACTTTTTCCCGATTTTATTTGGCTGATTATCAACTATTTCGTAAATTTGCACGCATAATTAATTAACTAATAACGATATTACTAAATTTCAACATGAAACGTATTATCCGACAGATTTTGGGGTGGGGTATGATGCTCACGTTGCCCCTGATGATGACCAGTTGCGAAGAGTTTTTTGCCTGGTTAGACAGACCTGTAACCCCAACCATACAGGTGTTAAAAGCCCAGGTAACTATGAAAGTTGGCGAGAGCAAGCCTCTGCGTGCCTATTCACAAGATCATGTGGTACTGCTCTACTCATCCGAGAACCCTGCCGTGGCCACCGTTGATGCCAACGGCCTCATCACCGCCGTCGGCGCCGGCACTACTAAGATCACCATCAAGGCCCAAGGCGAGGACGACTACTACCGCACCGAAATCTTCAGCGAAAACACCACCACGGTAGAGGTAACAGTTAGCAAGAATGATGGCAGCATCAGCTTTGCTACTGCCAACAACGTTATAAAGAATTATGGCGATGGTGCCTTTACCATCCCACTCACCATCGTAGGCGATGGAACGGTTATATATACATCAAGTAATACAAATGTGGCAACTGTTGATGCCAATGGCAATGTAAACATCATCGATGGCGGTACAGCAATCATCACCGCCACCACCGCCGATACCGACGATTACGCATACGAAAAAAAGACAGTAGAATACACGCTAAAGGTATATCGAACCATAGATCTATCAACGCTTACATCCGATTTCACCGCTAAAGATAATTATATCCTCACAGGCACCCTTGCAGGCAGTTATAAAATTTGCATTGCAGCCAATGCCAACGTAGAGCTAAAGGATGCCACCATCAATGGCATTGGTGTAAACCAATGGGCAGGCCTTACCTGCCTGGGCAATGCCACCATCACCATCACAGGCACCAACACTATAAAAACCTTTTTCAGTGATTATCCAGGTATCCAGGCTGGTCCCACTGGTAAAACACTCACCATCGATGGCACAGGCTCGCTCACAGCAACCGGCGGCCACTGGGCAGCAGGTATCGGATGCGCTAACGTTGACTCCCCATGTGGCGATATCACTATCAACGGCGGAACAATTAAAGCCACCACCGGCTTGGGTGCTGGCATCGGCAGCGCTTCCGCTAACTCCTCATGCGGTGCTATCACCATCAATGGCGGCACTGTTGATGCTAGCGCCAGTAGTGATGGCGTAGGTATCGGTTGTGGTGAATCAAACTCCTTATGCGGTAACATCATCATCAGCGGCGGCATTGTTAAAGCTAGCTCCGATGGTGATGGCGCTGGTATCGGTAGTGGTAAAAAAAACTCCTTATGCGGTAACATTATCATCAGCGGCGGCACTGTTGATGCTAGCTCCGCTGGTGAAGGCGCGGGCATCGGTAGCGGATTCCAGAGTGCCTTCGGCAGTATCACCATCACATCAGACATTACCCAAGTAAAGGCTACAACAAACAGCAATTTTGCTTGGCCGATAGGCAAAGGGACCATGGACACAAATAGCACTGGCGATATAATCATTGGCGGGGCAACCGTTACAAGTAAGAGTTGGGATGGCACAGGCCAGACTGGCCTCACTCTCACCGGCGCAGGCACCAATACCTGGAAGCTGAACTAAGCCCCCTAATCCCCAGCCATCCCCCCATCAAGATGGCCCACCCAATACCATCACCCCCGCTTTACCCATCCCCCTAAAGCGGGGGTGCTAGTTTCGGCAGAAACTAAAAAAAATCGAGATTTATTTTGTAGTTTGCATACTTAATCGTATATTTGCACACGAAAGATAACTCAACAGCATAAAAAAATGAGTGAAGACATAAAAGACATAGAAACTAAATGCCAAACTGCCAGCGAACCCGCTGCAGAATTAGCTACTCAGCATCATGACGGTGTGCATTATGTACACGACGAGATTGATGATCTGAATTGGGATAGCATACCCGTATTCGGAGCTAAGAACATTGACGAAGCTAAAGCCAGAATTAATCAGGCATGGGAGGATCGCAACGATCCCAGTAAATGGGCAACGTCGGAACAGATGTGGAACCGCCTTTCGAAAAAACACCCATGGCTAAGATAATCTGGCACGAAAATGTGCTGATTCTGCTTGATAAGCACATTAACTATGCATACTTAGAATTCGGAAAATCAACAGCCTTACGTTGGAAAACAGAAATAGCCGCTTTTGAAGAGCGTGTAAAGTTATTCCCCGAATCATATCCCCCCGAAGAACTGTTGGCCAACGAATCGGTATTGTATCGTCGTAGACATCTTATGAATCGCCGTTTTAAACTTATTCATTACTACGACGAAGCAGCAGACACAGTACATGTAGTTGATATCTGGGACGTAAGGATGAACCCCGAAACGCTTATTTTAAGAATAAAATAACATCCCCACTAATACTAACCCCGCTTTACTATCATGGTAAAGCGGGGATTGTGTTATTTTTAGGTCTATATATTAAAAAATTGTCGTTACTACAAATAAATGTAGTAAATTTTTGGTAATACAAATTATTGTACTAACTTTGGAAAAAATTCTTGCTTTTCTTTGTATAAAGGCAGTCTAGGGGATTGAGGAAAAACTGGGTTACGAATTGGAGACCGTACTCAATTCCACATTTTGCTATGATTTGCATCAAAGAACACCCGACGGTGAGCCACCAGCCGTACTATGGCTCATCATCGGGTGCAAAGGTAATCATTCTTCTCGAAAGAATCAAATCTATTCACATCTTTTTCTTTCGAGTTTGCTCAACGCTCTTGAACTAACTGCGGCATCTTTTGTGGCACCAGCCAGAAAAGTGCGTATTAGGCTACGTCCTATTACCATAATAATTTGTCGAATACAGAACTTTTAATTCTATTATATCTTGCACCTTCATGAATTATGCTATTACAAAGGGCGTTCTTTACAATTCTCATTCAAAAGGAGTGTAAAAATCTTCTATTATTTGTCTAGAAGAATCAGATATAGTCGGTGGCTCTGCAAACTGTTTCATAATAAACCCCAAGTAATTGAGATAGAAATGGGCGTGTTGCTTGTTGTGCCTGTCCTTTACCACCTTGATTCTCATCTTTCCTTTTATATCTATACCCTCTTCACTGACATAGCCAAAAGAGTCGCAGTTCAAGAATCCGATAACCATATCGCTATATTCGTCTAATTGACACCAAGACAAGTCTTGGAGGCAAGGTTGTTGATCGTCAATACCATAACGCGTTCCTATCACATCTATCATAAGTACAATAGCAATATATAACCTGCTGACTAACGCTTTTAGTTTGCATACTGCATTATCCTTAATGGCTTCATTGTCGATATATATATAAAATACTTTTACACCACTCTTGGCATACAAACAGCATTGCTCGCAAATATCATCAATAGACAAACGCTCGTTTGGGTACAAATATACTGGCGATGTTTGCACTTTTTGCTTGTTTTCATCCATCCATTGTTTCCATTCATGCGGTTCACCTAACATTTCATATTCAAGCATCCGATTAGGTAGCGTACTACAACGATAACATAATAGTCTGCGAGCGATAATCTCTGGAGTTTCCCTTGTGCAAAAGTAAGCAGACGAGTTGCCATTATCAACAGCCTGATAACTCATAATACGAATGGCTGCATTCATTTTGTCATCACCAGGATATCCCAGCAATGTTACAAGTTCACCCATCCCAAAGCCTTCAATCTGCTTGTCTAATTCGGCAATGCCCGTTGCAATGATGTCTTTGCCAGTAGTCTCACGATATCCGCCCATCACTTTACTTATATGAGTATTTTCTATTTCCATGGGCTTTAAAAAGGCAAATCACCTCCGTCATCACCATTCTCTTGAAATGGGAAAGATTCATTATTTGGATAGAATGGTAAATCAGCTTTCGCAGGCTGTACTGGCTGTGGAATCTGCTGCCCTCGTATCACATTATATGCCCTAAAGTCATTATACCATTTAGCGTTATACTCTCTGGCATCGATATCGAATTGAACAGTCAGGTCTTCACCCATTTGGATATTCAACTGCTTAATCCTATCCTCACCAAACACTGTAAATGCACAATGCCTTGGATATTGCCCTGGCACTTCTATAACATACTCTTGCATCATCCATGGGTTACCCGTCTTTGATGATGTACCACTTTTTGCCTCTTGTACGACAATTATTCTTCCAGTTAATTCCATATTCTATCTGATTAATCTTCCCAACACAAAACACCTTGATTTTCAAGTTCACCACCACATTCTGGGCAACCATCAGAAGGCTTCCATTCAATCGTATGGGTACTTCCGCATTTTGTGCAGGTTCCTGGTTCCACGTAAACAACTCCCATATCATAACATCGACCGAAGACTTTCTTGCAATCAAGACATTTGAAATAGACTACGAAACTATCCATATTAACATCACCTCCCTCTGCAGGGGCTGTTATTGCCCATCCGCATTTTTTGCATACAAAATCAAAATACGCTGCCATATTGTTCTACTATTTAATGTTTTGTTGCGGCAAAGATACTACAAATAATAGAAGCCACCAAGCGTTTTTTATTTGCAAGGCTTGCAAATCATATAGATTTTAGGAAGCTTACATATATTCTATTCGTACACCTCGATCGTACATATAGAAATTGCATTCTACGATTTGCTGATTTTGATAGTGTATAGTTATACCATAGCAACTATTATCTACTTCTTGCCATCCGAAAGGTGACATAGCTTTTATAGGGAAGCCACGCAGTTCTACAATTTCAGTTGTTTTTCTAATTAACCTCATTGGCTTATCAGACATGTTTGGCCGTCCAGTATCATTATTGAAAATTCTTACGATATATCCGTCACCAGGGTTTATCATATAACCTTCACAGCCATCTGTATTCTTCAACACACTGATGATTCTGATGCAGTTTTGGATTCCCATCACGGGTATTTCACATTCATAGCGTTGATGCCTTGTTGATACAAATGTTATCTCCTCCAGAGCCTGATCGCCCACTTTTGTTTTCAATCTCTCAATTGGTTTTGCATAAGGTCTCTTAGTTTCGACAAAATCGCGGTATACAAATCTAGAATATCTTGATAATGTATCTCCAACATCGATATATTTTTCATCCTTAGTGAATTTAATGGTTGTGAAATCATTTACCCAATATTCCCCAATCAGATTAAATTCGCATCTCTTTTCATCGATTACATGGCCTAGTGCAGGAAGAAATATATGATGACCATTTGGACCAGTAATTTTGTAACCATTCAAGCCAATCAACGTTCCCCATTCCCAAATACACTTATCAAAAAGTTCTTTCCATTCAGCTAACGAAGGTAAGCCTATAGCGCCATCATGTGCTATGGCGTTTTGGTCAGCTTTACTATTATAGTAAGCCAGAAAAGATTCGGTCATGGTATGCTTGTTCTTATAGCCGCGAATTTTTAGCCTGCTTTGATCAACTTGAAATCTATCCCCATTTACTTTCGACTCTATTAATATACCTTCCAGTTCTATACTAAACAAAGCAGATGCGCCATCCTCTGCATCAATACTATGCCTAACAACACCCTGCAAGGTGGTAAACTGCATAGGTTTACACTGGCCGTGAAGAGCAACGAAAGCACTTAGCGTCATTTCCGACGTAGTCCACTCTCTATTCCTTTCATCTTCAAAATTTGCATATCTTTGTGCCCATTTGAAATCGCAGGGTACACCCGTGTCAGAACTCGTTTCTGCACGCAAATTCATCTTACACCATAGGCAGGAAAGGCCTAAATCTTCGTAATAATAAGAGACTACACTCATATAACTCTAAATTATTTTACCATCCAGTTGTTACATTTTCATCCTCAATTTCTATCTTTGTAGATAGTTCCTCAAAGTCAAGAAATGCTTTCATTCCTTTTTTCAAATCTTCAGGAATGCCAGGTAGTCCTATTCGTTCTCTACAAATCTTGAAGATTTTTTCATTCGTCAGAGTTATGCATTTTATGTGAGCACGAGTAATAGCCACATTCAATCTGTTAGGGCTATAGAAGAAATCCAGACGATCTTCAACTTCTTCAGGATTGCAGTTGGCTAGGCTGAAGAAGATATAATCCTTTTCCTGTCCCTGCATTCTTTCAACAGTATCAACAAAAATAGAATCCAGATTATCTTCATTCAAAACATTCTTTTCAACAAGAGCCCTTTTTATTTCACGTATTTGTGCTCGATATGGACTAATAATACCAATATGATCAAGATTGACACCATTATAAAGCAAATCCAGAACCATATCGGCAATCATCTCTGCTTCAAAGGGAGAACGTCCCAATGCACCAAAGTCATGATGAATGATTAGCAACTCATTTGAGGAATGATTTATTATTTCCGGATGACTTCTGCATAAAAAGTCTTTAAAATCATCTTTGATAGGGCAACATGAACTAATCTTACCAGCATAAAACAACTGATTTGGTATATCTATCAAGTTTTTATTTAGTCTATATGACTGGTTTAATAGGACGACTTGATCAGGATACAAATCTACCATTCTCTTAAAAACGCTGGATCCAAATAACCAATTATCCGTATTTTTAGGTATGATAGGATCAAGTTGCATATGGTCGCCTACAAATATAACCTTCTTTCCGGATGTCATAGCAGCCAGCGCTAAAGGCATACTTACTTGAGCAGCCTCATCAATAATAATATAATCAAAGTTCCAAGCCTCTAACTTTTTTGCAGCAGGAAAACACAAAGCAAAAGGAGTGGCACCAATGACAAAGCCCATTTGGCTGAAATTATTATTCCCCACATAACTATAATATGATAATCTTGTCTTCCTTGTGATCCATGGATTATCAAGAATTTCGGCAGCTTGATATTTCTCGCCAATCTTGACGATTTTTGATTTATCTTTTAGATCCTTTGCAACAGCAATCAAGCAATTATTTATGGCTGTGTGTGTTGGCCCTGTAATAAACACTTTTAGTCCTTGCTCTACTAATTTTGCACACAACTTCGCTATTGTGTATGTCTTTCCTGTTCCCGGAGGGCCTTGAATAATACTGAAATGAGAGCAACCTAAGGCCTTTCTTACTGCTGTATTTTGTGAATCATTTAAATCTCCTCTGGAGAATGAAAGAGAATCGTAACCGTTATAAAGATTCCCATTAAGCATCATTTCCATTTTCTTTGCCAATTCTGGATTGTCATATAAACGTTGCCATGATGCTTTAAGCAATCTCTGGGTTATATTTTGGTTTACAGCATTCAGCTCCCACCCAGATTTGGGATAGTTGGTGCTATCTAAAATATTGTTTTTAACATCAAAGTCGCCAGAATGCAAAATGAAATCATCAATCTTATCTGTTTCCAGTTCCATCTTAAAATTAAGATTTCCATTGCTGAACATAAGGGCGGTTCCTTCTCTATACCTAGAGCAATTATTTTTGCAATGAATATAAATTCTATCTATAAATTTTTGATTACCAAAAACCGGTGGGCAGAAACTATTTGGCATCCCATCATAAAAGTCGATCTTGCTAATTGAGAGATTTGTCAAGGTGTGACCCTTGGCAACTCGTTCAGCTAATGGCTTTGCTACCATTTCCGAATAATCTTCATCTTGTCTTTTTTGCTGAAGGTCAATAGCATTTGATAAATTCTGAATTAGTTCCATATTTTCTTATTTTAGCATTCTGTCATGTATTTCTATTATCTCTTTGACTTCTTTCTCTCTATAATTAGAAAGTTTAATAGTGAAATAGTTATCGTATGTTGGATATAAAACAACTAATATCATGGATGATATTGTCATGTTATATCTTTTTTCAAGGATATACTTATAAAAACTCTGTTGCATCTCATATTTGTAATAACTGGAATTATCTAAGTGAGACAGAACAGATAAGCCTCTTCCGAACCCATATTTTCTAGGATAGCCATCAATAATCAAATGCTTACTTCTCTTCCAATCAATCATCACATAATCTCCATTGGACTTTTTAAAAAGAGCATCAACGGTTCCTGCAATATTATGTTCAGGCAATTCAATTACTTTTTCAGCATCAGCAAAAGTAAGTTTCTGAGGGATTATACGATCATCATAAAACCTCTTGAACATCTGCAATTCTAGAGAACTGCCATCATAACTCTTTCCTTTGAGGCATTTCTCAATCTCTGCATGCATTGTTGTTCCTCTTTCTGATGGCTCTCGTAGTTCTTTTTCAATTTCCTCTCTTGTTTTCCCAGTATCTTGCATTTTCTTTACGATATATGCATCAACATCAAAATGAGGAAAGAATTCTTCTATGAGTGTTGTAACTGAAATATAGTCCGAGTTGCCACTAGGATCCTTCTTGGGATAATAGGTGTGATTTCTATCGTCAAATTGAATCTGATTTTTATTATTACTCTTTGGCTTCGTTAAATTTTCGTGTATTGAGGGTCTTGACAAATTGGTCTCAATCTTATCTGATTTATCCAAACAGATGACCTTAAGATTACGAATAATCTTCTCAAATGATTGTATTCCTAAATAATTTTCACGATATAGATTCCTTTCCCAAATGATGGCCTGAACAGAATCCCATTTTTCTTCATGAACAACACTATTGGACATCTTGGCATTGTGCACATTATCTCGCAATGAGTCAACGATATACCTGATTGTCGATACACAACCCGTTGGATTTGTGTGGATTTGATGCTCTGAAAACCGTATGACTACCCAACCGCTATCAATAAAGAACTGGTCTCTAATTCTATCTGTACCATTTGAAATATGAGTTGGTGTCCTTGAATATCCATCGTAAGGCTCATCGATTTCGACGTCAATATATAAGTTTAAGCCTTTATCGTATAATACAAAATCAGGTTCGTACGGTAAAGTTCTTCCTAATATGGACAAATGTTTATCAACACTAATGGATATAGGCAAATCGGCTTTTTGAAGTTCATTGAGAAAATCCTTTTCTTTATATCCCCTCGCATCTGATCTTCCTTCACGTGGTAGTTTCAAGTATGAGTTTTTCTGAGGCATTAATACAATGGGGAAGTCCTTCTCATTAACTAATGAATGTATTGGCGAGAAATTAATATTTAAATTATCTGTTTGTTCCGGATTTGGCTTCGAATAATAAACCTTGCAGCCTGTTCCATCTTCTATATAATATGGTGTCTTCTTTTCTGTAGGTTTATTCGCAGTGGTTTTGGGGGTTACAGTTTCCTTTATATTGAGAATGTTCAAAAGTGAGGAACTGGGCCGAAACACAATAGCCGGTCTTGGTAGCGAATACTTGATGTCTCCAGTTCTAATGTTCTTATATCTTCTTCCTTTCTTTTCTTTGACAATAAAAGAACCTATTTGGGGCAGAGAAGATTTCTTGCTATCAACAAGTTCTTCTTTAATTAAAGACAAAATTTTGTTTAAAACAGTTTTCGCCTTTTTCTGAGAGATATTCGCTGATTCTGCAATATACTCCGATAATTTTTTTTTGTTCACTTTTCTGTTTTCTTCTCTCATATGTCATCAGATTATAACCAAATTACATTATTCCCACCAATTGATACTATAAATGTTTCTCCCTTGGAACCAGTTGGGATGAAAGATTTCGGAGACAAATTGATATTTGCAAAAGCTTTATCAAAAGCTTCGCGTATACGAGATATCTTCTCATTTGCAGAATTATTAGTAGGATCAATTAAATCGTCGATACTTTTATCAAGAGAGGTGCGATTTGAGAGGCGACGATACCACAAGAGTAATTCCTCACGATAATCGATAAGATGCTTTAAGGGAAAACCCTCAGGATGATTGAGGAATACGAAATATAGGGCCTTGGGCAAGGCTGGCATTTTGACTTCTGAAATTGGTGTTCCGTCATCATACTTCAGGTATATGCGATACTTCTCATCGATCTCCATCATAACTTCCCTTCCCTTTATCTTTGCCTGATAGCTATCACGTTCCTCAACGTCAGTAGGAACAAGCCTCTTGTCTTCAGGACACCAAGGCTGTGGTTTCTCCCCATTAGCTCCTATCGTCTTGGGCGCTTCGCCTTTGTAACAGTATTGGCTATCAAGCTCTGGCGCATGATACTCTATGGCAATATGCTTAGGGCGTTCCTCATAAGGGAATTGAAGTAATGCTTCACATGATTTGTAATTAGTGAGCAGATTAGTGGCGTCTTTATCTTTCAGAAGTCTTTCATAACGTTCTTTCTGCTTCATCGCATGCCCTAATGTATAGAGAGCCGAATGACAACAGTTGGCTTCAATGAACATCACGCCGTAATTCATGAAGGCGTAAAAACTATGAAACTCCTTAATGGCACGACGATAGAAATATGCAGCTTTCTCGTAGTCAATGGCTGACATCGTGCCATACTGATAGGAGATAGCAGCAAGCAGCATTCCCATCTCGCAGCCCTTTTCTGCACCTTTCTCTATCCACTCCCATCCATCAGTAACATATCCTTTTCTGCACATCATCTGACCATAGCCTACCATACACTCTGGGCTACCCCCAATTGCTCCAAGTCTGTAACGGAAGATGCTTTCATCTGGATCTTTAGCAAGTGCTGCTTGCATCGAATAGGCTCCATTCATACCAAAAACATCTGATAGGTAAACCAAGTTTTCAATTAGGAGCTGGCAGACTAATTCATTCTCCTCTTTGAGGAACCATTTAGGATCAAAGGGATTCAAATGCTCTATTGCACCAGGGAAATCTTCAAAATCCTCAGTGCCTATCTGACCCATAGGATCAAGTATTTCCTTTTCGATAGGGGTTTGGTCTATTGGATAGAACCACGTAATAAAACTTGGCCCCAATCTATAAAAGGTGTATGTGATATTCTGGTCATTAGAATTCATGAGTGCAAATATACATACTTTTTTTGATAATAGCAAGTTTTATATAAAAAAGTCTCATTTGCAAGGCTTGTTAATCATGGAAATAATCTTATACTTGCCACATTAGGTAAACTTTCATTCAAAATGTTAGCAATACCACAATTCGTTTCTATAGAAGGGTGTAGCCTAATACGCACTTTTCTGTGGAGTGCCACATAAAGATGCATGTCTGCTTTCTGATGAGCAAGCTCGACAGACATTTTAATCGTATCCGTCGTGCTGCTGAGAATATCTAAAACTCCCGCTCAATCACACTAACCCCGCTTTACTATCATGGTAGAGCGGGGTTAGTGTTAGGGTAAAAGGGGATGCGCGGAGGCGCTGAAGGGGGGGGGATTGGGTGTTGCAAATATGCGGCGTTTTTTTATCTGCAACACAATTGCAACACCTATTTGCAATACAAAGACGAGTGCATATGCGTCTGATTAACAAATAGATAGATTTCTAGAATGACTCTCTGTTGCGGTGTTGCAATTAAAATCTAAAAAACAGGGTATATATAGTATTCTAAAAATGAGTATGAAGATAGTATATTTGCTATTGCAACTGCAATATTTGCAACACCCCATAAAAAAGCCCGCCCCAAACGGGGCAGGCCTGAAACAAAAAAGCACAAAAACAGTACCGTTAGAATATGATGACCTGCTCTTCGGACTCGGATCCTCTCTGCGCTCTCTCGGCTAGTTTAGCCTCATATTCCTCAGTCGACTGCACATAGTAAAAGTACGAAAGCACTCCATCGGCGCGGCGCAGAATGCGTTCGCCATCCTTAGGTTTACCAGTAATCGATGCGGGATTAAGGCAATGGATGTGCGAGGCATAATCGCAGTAGGCTTTGAGGCGCTTGGTAAACACGTTCTTGGATACACGATATGTTATCTCGCGACTAAAGTTGGCATACATCTCGTCTTGCTTAATTTCGCGATCGAGATTGCCACCATCAGGCGCAAAATACACCTCGGCCCACTCCTCGAAATCCTTACCCACAGCGGCACGCTCAGCACGGTGCTCAACCTGCTGCATTGGTGGCATTATCTTGCGCTCAGCTGCGGGCAACGACAGGTAAAGCTTTACGCACTGCATGAGGAAAGCGATATCGGCCTGCCAGTCGTTCTCGGGATATTCTGAGCCCATCAGGTTGCAACCAAAGTCGTCGCTAATCTTACGTGTTTGCAGATAGTCGTTTTGCTTGGTTTTCTCGTGATAGTAATCGGAGAATATCTGCGGCCAAACACGTCCCATGGTGCTGGGATCGTTCTTGCGGATGGTATAGTTGGTACCAAAGGCAAACTTAGGACTCTTGGAGAATGGAATCTCGAACGGGTGATCGCCTTTGGCCTCGCCACGGAAGGTGCCGGTGATCCTGCCAAAGAAATAATCAAAGTTCAGGGCCTTGTGGCACTCATCTACAATGATAAGATCGGTTTTCTCGCTCACACCATCAAACAAGAATCGGTTCTCGACCACCGACTTTACACGCGCCTCGATGCTAAAAGTGTTAAGCAGTTGGCCTAGTGCCTTGAGATAGAACGACTTGCCACTACGCCCATTGCACTCGTCCTCGGTTTCGCCCATCGTAGAGTCCATACAGAATGTGGCCCATGCAGCCGACTCCGACTTATAGCCATGCAGCAGATAACCGATATTAACCAGCTTGGCCAGCAGGCATTGATTCTCGTCGTTGCGCTCCTGGAGGGTAAGTGATTGATGGCCCTCATCAACCTTGCGCCAGTATAGCCTGGAGGCATTTATCACAAACTGAAACAGTTTGCTAGGTTGATTTTCGGTAATAGCTACCACAAGCTGCCCCTCACTATTCTTATCAACCGTGAACATCGCCGGCATGTTACGATAATCATGCTCCACGATGTTATCGGCCCACACATAACTGTCGCACAGATTAGAGTAGGGATGACGTGTGATGTCACTGCCCGTTACCTCAACCCAACCATTACGGAAATAAAATCGCTGTGATGTGGGTGTGGAATTATTAAAGTCGAGGTTGTCGCACTCTATTAGATGGCTCACGCTGTTTGTTGGCAAATCGTGGCTGCGCAGCAGTCGATTCTGTAATGCCTCGTCTAATCCCTCGCGCTGCGCCTGAGTGAACAGGAAGTTGGTAATCGTTTTGGCCATCACGCGCGTAACCTTAATACCATCTATATGAATGTAAACGGGGTCCTTGTGCGCGTCGTCCTTCAACGTGTAGTAGCCGTTAAGTGCCAGATAATAGTTAAGCCGGGCAGCTGAGATGGAATAGGAGATGTTGCCATCTTTATCGTGGCGCTCTATCCAATACTGTGCACATTGGGCACGACTAATCAGGCGTCGCATAGCAGCACGATGGGGATTAAGCTGGATATAATCCTTCAGGTCCTTGCGATAGCGACCACGGTTGTCGTGCAGTAGGTGCATGTCGCTGGCAGTCATCCAAGCGGTATGAATTGTGGGCAGGCTAAGTGCCAGTCGGCGACCAGCCTTTATGCCGGTGTCATCGATGTCGGGGATGTTAACCACGCGCTTGGCGTATTTCATTAGCAACTTCAGATCGGACTCCTGCAGTGTCTCGGTCTCGCTGCTCAGCCATACGGGCTGATAGCCCATGCTTAAGCAGTTTGCGGCATCGCTGCCACCCGAAACTATCACCACCACGTCGAGCTTAACTTCGCCACGTTCCTCGTACTTGCGGCGCAGGGCTGCCAGTCCGAAGAGATAGTGCTGGGGCTTATGCCCGATGATACTGAAACGGAACGACTTGTTGAAGTTCTTGGGTTCGTAAACCTTGATAAACGACTGCATATTGCCATCGTCATCCTGATACATGCATACCTGCGCATATATAGGATAAGTATCGGTAGGTTTCTTAATGGTGGTAGTGCCATCGCTGGTACGGGTAATGGTCGCCACTGTATTCCAATCCAATTCCATGAGGTGCTCGGCCTTTACACAAGGTCCCCAAACACTCAGGTCGGCAGCAGTAAAACCATCGCCATAGGTAACTCTAACGGGCTTGCCAATTTCGCAGGGCAGGGCGGGGCGCTTAATCACCTCGGGCTTGTTAGCACCCTGCTTCAGTTCGTCCTGTACACCATACTGCTCGGCCAACTCCTGAACAGCTATTGCAAACTGGGCTTGCGTGTAGCCGCGATCCCACATGTACAGGTCGATAGGCGAGAAGTAACCTTCGCCTTCGCCCATGCCAAAGTCCTTTACGTGCCAGTAGGCGACGTTTCCTGTAGGCGGATAAACACAAGCCGAAGGGGTGTGCTCGTTGCTACGCAAACGGAACTTACGCTTGTTGGCTACTGCATCGACAGCCTCAGGGCATACGTCGAAAATGATGTCGAGACCATTATTGGAATGGTCGTAGATTTTTTCTAATAAATTTTTGTTCATAATTTGTTGTCTGTTTTATTTTTGTGTCTTGCACTACAATCGCCATAGACATTTTTTCAGCGATTTCTAGGGCCCGTGCTCAGGCTTAGATCCCAAACAGCAACAAAGTTACTGAATATTTTCAATATGTACAAGTGTTTGACGTAAAAAAGTTGGCTGATATTACATATAAACAAATATTGTAAACATATGCATAACAGTATTTTGTTATTTGTAACCTATAGTGATACTTTAAATAAAGTTTTAGCAAAAAAAAATATGGCATATTATTTGGTAATTCCGAATATTTTTCGTATCTTTGCAACGTAAAAAGATACTCATTAAACACACAGAATTATGAACAAAACAGTTAGAACACTTCTTAAAGTTGTAGGGTATGTGATTGCTGCGCTGCTGGGTGCTGCCGGTCCACAGCTGATGTAAACAATTTAAAATCTACGTACCATGGAAAACACAAGTTTTAAAACCTCTCAGTATGCCAGTGCCGTGCTGCTCATTGTGAGCAGCATCGGACTGGTGACGTATCAGGTGGTGAGCATCAACGATGTGGCCACCGGACTGCTATTCTACGTGGCACAGGCTTTCCTGTTTGCCGCATCTATCTTCGGACTTAACCACTACGTAAACATCATCAGCAAACGACTACCATCATGAGCACACCACGAGGACTACGTAATTGCAACCCACTTAACATCCGACTTAGCGCGGATAAGTGGAAGGGTATGAAAGCGCAGCAACACGACGGCGACTTCTGCCAGTTTGAGAGTATGGAGTGGGGGTGGCGAGCAGCCTTCAGACTGCTTACGCGCACGTACTATCATAAATACCGGTTGTACAACATACGCGACATCATCCATAAATGGGCACCTACGACCGAAAACAACACACGCGCGTACATCGATCATGTGGCACAGCTATCGGGTATCGGAGCCCTGGAGTGCCTGGGAAATCCATCAGAGCAACCCCTGCGCTGGATAGCCGTCGCCGCAGCCATGGCCATCCACGAAAACGGCACCACAGCCATCGATCCCATGCCCATGCTACAAGGCTGGAATCTCAGTCAAAATAACCTCTAAAAAAGTGGCACGGATATTTGTTCGTGCCATCTTTTTTTTGTACCTTTGCACACGAAAAGAGTCAGACCAATGGTACAATTACTTAAGAAATTACTAACGGCTACAAAGGCTACTTTAGCTATGCTGTTGATTATCATCGCTTTATCGGGTTGTGAGTTTGAGCATCGAGCACCGAATGTTCAACCTCAGACTTATAGTGTGCCCCAAAAGGCACCTGCCAACAACATAAAACAAGCGCCTATAAAGGAGCAGATTACCCACGAAGAGATGGAGGCGATGCGCCGACAGAACCAACAGCTGCAGCAGCGATCACGATTCACATCGGGTGGCGTGGTGATGATTCTGGGCATTATCGGTTTCCTGCTGTTCCTGTCGGCCAACAACCGCTGGCGACACACCCTGGAGATAAAAAACCGACAGCTGGAGCGCGAACGTAATGTGGTGGTGGCACAAAACAAGCAGCTCTCTATCGAGCGCGACCGTGCCGAGGCTGCATCGAAAGCCAAAACGGCATTCCTGCAGAGCATGACACACGAGATACGCACGCCACTGAACGCCATCAGCGGTTTTACGCAGATACTCACCATGCCCGGCATGGATCTGCCCGATCAGGACCGACAGGACTACAGCGCCCGCATACAGGAGAACACCCGACTGCTGACGAACATCCTTGACGACCTGATTCTGATATCGCACATGGAGGGCGACAACGAGCTGCCACCAGCCGAGGAGTGCATGCCGCTGATAACGATGGCAGGCGCAATCGACGCCATTGCTCCGGTGGTACAAAAAGGCGTTACGTTAGACAGCCAGTGCAACATACCCGAAGAGGAGCGCGTGATGTGCCACCCACGACTGGTAGGCATCATCCTGGCCAAACTGTTAGACAATGCCGCCAAGTTTACCAAGCAGGGCAGCATCACACTGAGTCTGGACCACGAGGCCGACAAGATGCATTTTGCCGTAACCGATACCGGCTGCGGTATTCCAGCCGACAAGAGCGAGCTGATATTTGAGCGTTTCACCAAGCTCGACAGCTTTAGTCAGGGCGCCGGACTGGGCCTTTCGATTGGCCGCATGGTGGCCCAGCACATGGGCGGCACGCTCACACTCGATACCACATATACCCAGGGCGCTAAGTTCGACCTGATTATCCCCTACATACCCAAAGCATGAAAGAAAAATTCTTCACCCTCTTAGGATTCTCTCAGCAGAGAGATAGTTTGAAGACCGAAATCATATCGGGCATCACCACGTTTATCACCATGGTTTACATACTAGCACTGATGCCGGTGATTTTTGCCCCCCTGAGCGAACAGGGATTCCCCATACAGTCGCTGTTTACCGCCACAGCCCTCTCGGCCATCGTGGGCACGCTGTTCATGGCCTTTATCGCCAAGCGCCCCTTCGGACTGGCACCAGGCCTAACACTGAACACCTTTTTTGTTGAAACAATATGTCTTACCATGGGCTACTCGTGGCAGTTTGCCCTGACGGCGGTACTGGTAGAGGGACTGCTGTTTGTGCTGATATGCGTCAGCAACCTGCGACAGATTATCTTCGAGATGGTGCCCACCACGCTGAAATATGCCTTTGCCACCGGTATAGGCTTCTTTGTAGCGATGATTGGTTTCAAGAACAGCGGCATCCTGGCCGAGGGTACCATCTTTAACCATATGGAGACGCTGACCACACCCACATCGCTGCTGTTCCTGCTGGGACTGCTGTTGACGGGACTGTTTACCGTGATGCACATCAAAGGCGGACTGCTGTTGAGCATCCTGATTGTAACCGTGGTAGGACTGCCCGCTGGCGTTACCATGATACCCGAAGAGCTGATTTCGATGCCCGCATCGCCCACACCACTGTTGTGTCAGTTCGATTTCGAGTATCTGATGTGGCCCGACTTCTGGGTATGTGTAACAACGATGCTGTTTTTCGACGTGTTCGACACCCTGGGCACCGTGGTAGGTGTGATGGCCAGTGCGGGTATCATCCGTAAGAACGGACGCATTCCCCACATGCGTAGCATTATGCTGAGCGATGCCCTGGCCACCGTATCAGGCGCCTGCCTGGGTTGCAGTCCGGTAACCACGTTTGTTGAGAGCTCAACGGGTTTTGCCGAGGGCGGTCGCACTGGTGTATCGGCTCTGGTAACGGCCCTGTGCTTTGCCATCAGCCTAGTATTCTCGCCCATCTTCCTGGCCATTCCCACATCGGCCACAGCACCAGCCATGGTAGTAGCGGGATTCTTTATGTTTGCCGTGGTACGACACATCAAGGTAACGTTCTACCTCGAGTCGATGCCAGCATTCCTCACCATCCTGCTCATGTCGATTACGGGCAGTATCTGTGACGGAATCCTGACAGGATTGATAGCGTATATCATTCTGTCGTACACCTACGGGTACATGGCGAAGTTCAAGAAAGCTAGAAGAAATAGTCAATAATTCTTTTTCAAATCTACCCTTACCCTCCTTAGAAATAAGGAGGGCTTTTTCATTTTCTTTCTGTCACCAGAAAGAAAACCGAAACAAAAGAAAGAGTGCGAAAACGTCCTGAGCTCGGAGGCCGGTACACAAATTCTTCAAATCACTCAAAGAACTCGCTACGCTCAAACAGCTTTTCGTATTTCGTTGTTCAGATTGCGTTCCGCAATCCGAAACTCAATATCGATTCAAAGAATTTGCATTCCTCTAAAGACCTCCTCGTGCGGAATGTTTTCGAGTGATTTATCACGAGAAAGCATGAAGCACGAAGTGCGGTTACTAGCTTTGCTCGCTTCGCTTATCGAAGAATGTTTTCGAGTGATTTATCACGAGAAAGCATGAAGCACGAAGTGCGGGGTATGGGGGCGAGCCCCCATTAAGCAATATATGGCGAATCCGAAGCGTAGCTGAGGACAAAGGCTCGAGAGCCATACCAGAACTTTGACGGAGAGGGTTTTCCCTCGTAGTCAACTAAGTCCTTGCCAAAGATTGGCGAGGATTTAGGAGTGGTTTGAGGCCCTCCTTAGGATAAGGAGGGTTGGGTGGTTGTGAAGTTAGATGTTCTTCCTTTTTATTGCTAGCATGGTGAGATCATCACTTTGCTCGGCATCGCCCACAAACTGATGCACAGCCCGCGCCATGCGCTCAACAACCGATTGAGCCGAAAGAACTTCGGGTTTGTCAGTCAACAGCTGCTGGGTCACTTCGAAGATGCGGGCCTCGGTAAACAACTGATGCTGGATGTTCTCGGCCTCGGTCAGTCCGTCGGTATAAAGGAATATCAGCGTGTCGGTATCGATATCCGTTTCCTGCGACTCGAAGTCGAAACCAGGCATTACACCAACAGGCAGGTTCGACTTACAATCCAACAGCTGCTGCGTGTTCTCCTTCAGGTTCACCAGCAACGGGGCATCATGACCACCGTTACAGTATTGCAAATGACCGTTTCTCAAATCAAGCGAACCGATGAACAGGGTGACGAACATGTTCGAGTCGTTCTGGTCGGACAGCGCCTCGTTCATCTGATGCATAATTCCACTAGGCTCTTCGAGGTGCGACGACACGATGCGGAACAGCGTGCGCGATACCGCCATTACCAGTGATGCCGGCACGCCCTTGCCCGACACGTCGCCGATGACAAAGAACAGCTTCTCGTCGCGGATATAGAAATCGAACAGGTCGCCGCCCACGGCCTTGGCGGGGGTCAGACTGCCGAAGATGTCGATATCCTGACGGTCGGGATAAGGCGGATAGATCTTAGGCAGCATCGACATCTGGATGTCGCTCGCCACCTTCAGCTCGCCTTCGATACGTCCCTTCTGTGCGTTCACCGTCTTCAACTCCTCGATCTGCTGTTTCAGCGACGTCTGCATCATGGCAAACGAGTCGTGCAGCTGCTTCATCTCGTCATGCGTACGTATCACCGGCAGCGAGGCGTTCAGGTTACCCTTGGCGATATTGTCGGCCGAGTGTGCAAACAAGGCCAGCGGACGGGTAGCACGCTTGAGGATGCTGCGACAGATGATGAACAGCACCAGTAAACCAAACAGCATGACGCCCACGATGATGGTGGCATACTTGATGGAACGGTTGGTAATCAGGTTGTTGGGGATGACCGTAGCCATCGACCAGCCTGTACGTTCTATCGGACTATAGCTGACGATGAAGTCGGTGCCGTCGCGATTGATGATGCGCATGCCGCTCTTACCGTCGATCATCTCGTAGCCAATCAGGTTGTCGATACTGTCGTTGTATTTCATCGAGTGGTTGAAGTACGTATCGTTCAGAATGCGTTCGCGCATGGGGTGGGCGATATAGGTGCCACCCTTGCCGATGATATACGAGTAGGCATAGTGATAGAAGAAATCGCTGTCGTTCTCCAGTTCGGCCTGCAGTTCAGCATCGCTATTGATATTCAGCTCCAGGGCTTTATTGTTAAAATCGATATCACTCTTACGGAGCAGGTCGGAAACCCACTCAAGCGATATATCGGCCGTGATGATGGCATACAGGTTGCCCTTCTTGTCGTAGAGCGGATGCGAGAAGGTGGTCATCATCTGCTCGCCGCCACCGCGATCGTAGTAAGGCTCGCTCCAGTAGTTCTTCTTCAGCAGTTTGGGTATCTGATACCAGTCCATATAGTGGTACTCGTAATCTGATGTACCCAGCTGTTTGGTTTGGATATTGTTGTCGACGCTCCTGTAGGCATAAGGCGAGAACTGCTCGCCCTTCTCCTTGTAGTAGTAGGGTTCGAACGCCACTGTTGAGCCCACGATATAAGGATTGATTTCGAGCAATCGGCGCACGATGCGATACATATCGTCGGGTTTGTTCAGCGATAGCTCCACCTCGGGGATGGTGTTGTAAACGGCCACTTCTACAGCATGCATCACGGTGTTGATGCGCTGGTTGGTGATCTCCATGCGGCTCTTGGCATTCTCGGTTGAGCCTAACAGCACACCCTTGGCACCAAAGTAGGTAACCAGATAGGTGATGATGATGAACACCACCAGCACCGTTAACATGATCCACATGGTGATGCGGGCGTAGAGGGTCCGGAAAGGTTTGATATAACTGTTGTACTTCATGGTTCGGTGATTTGTTTGTAAGTGATAGGTTTAGTTATCTCGCCGCCTTGCAGCAGAATGCTGTTGGCCTGGTTCAGACCTTCGGGCTCAAGCTTATAGGTGCGTTTGCCGGTTCTGGGACTTACCAGCAGGCGCAGGCACTCTTTCAGCATCCACTTCTGTGCGTCCTCATTGCCCGAAATGCCTGCCTGTCGCATGTACAGCATCACGATATCCAGCGTTTCCTTGGGATGACTGATGGCATACTCCCAACCGCGTTTCGAGGCCTTCACAAACTTATCTATTTCGGCCTTGTGCTTGGTGAAGTATTCCCTGGTAACATAGACGCCGTCCTCGGGCACGTTGCAACCGATGTCGCGCATGTATATAATCTGATTCCTCTTCAGGCGCTGTCCGGCCATAATCAGCTGGTAATACTCGTTGTAGTTCATGGCCAGCGTGGCATCGATGGCCCCCGAGACATACAGGTTGGTGTGAGAGATAAACGGTATCCACTCGATGTTTACCTTCTCGCGGCGTGCCAGGGCGATGGGCAGCTTGGAGATGCCCGACTTAAAGCAGCCCACACGCTTGCGATCGAGACTCTTCAGACCTCGCAGGGGCTTGTGTGATACTATCATCTCGCCGCTCTGCTGAAAGCACTGCATCACGTTAATCAGCTCGTCGCCTTTATCAATCATATCGAGTGCCGACACCAGATGCAGGGCCACATAATGACTCTCGCCGCTCTTCAGACGGTTAAGACTGGTGTTCGAAGCCGACGGATGCTTGATAATCACATCCAGTCCTTCGTCCTTGAAGAATCCAAGGGCATCAGCCACGTAGAACCCGGCAAACTGCGCCTGCGCTGTCCACGTAGGTGTGAACACCAACTGTTTTTGTGCTTGTATGCTGCAAGTGCCAATAACGCTTAGCAGTAAGGTATAGAAAAATCGTTTCATCGGTAATACTTATATATTTTGTTGCAAATATACATATTATTTTAAATATAATGAAAATTTATGGTGTTTTTTTTAATAACCTTGTCTTTTTCATTTTCAATTCCTCCAATACCATCTACCTTTCTTCACAACCACTCAACTTTCTTCACAACCCTCCCAGCCACGAGTCTGTCCTTTTCTTTGGCGCAAAGAAAAGAACTAAAAGAAACATCCACCCTCCCCAAGTTCGGCTTTTCATTTCTTTCATCACTGAAAGAAACGAAACAAAGAAAGGTGCGAAAACGTCCTGAGCTCGGAGGCCGGAACACAAATTCTTCAAATCACTCAATGAACTCGCTCCGCTCAAACAGCATTTCGTATTTCGTTGCTCAGATTGCGTACCGCAATCCGAGACTCAATGTTGATTCAAAGAATTTGCATTCCTCTAAAGACCTCCTCGTGCGGAATGTTTTCGAGTGATTTATCACGAGAAAGCATGAAGCACGAAGTGCGGGGTATGGGGGCTCGCCCCCATTAAGCAATATATGGCGAATCCGAAGCGTAGCTGAGGACAAAGGCTCGAGAGCCATACCAAAACTTTGACGGAGAGGGTTTTCCCTCGTAGTCAACTAAGTCCTTGCCAAAGATTGGCGAGGATTTAGGAGTGGTTTGAGGCCCTCCTTAGGATAAGGAGGGTTGGGTGGTTGTGAAAAAAGAAGGTAATGGTTATTGAAAGATAATTGGGAAAAGGATTAAAAAAGGAAGAACACTGATGTTCTTCCTTTGGATCTTGACGTTACTGTATGCCGCGCTCGCGGAGCTGCTGCTGCCAGCGCCATGCGGTGCGCAGGATTTCCTCGGTAGGCGTCTCGGCCTTCCAGCCAAGTACCTTGTTGGCCTTGTCGACATTACCCCAAACCTGCTCGATATCGCCCTCGCGACGTGGAGCGTAGGTCCAGTTAACCTTTACGCCAGTGGCCTTCTCGAAGCCCTCTACAACCTCGAGGGTTGACAGACCCTTACCGGTACCGATGTTGAATACCTCTACAGCCTCGCACTCAGGCTTATCAAGCACGCGCTCCATAGCCTTTACGTGAGCCTTAGCCAGATCAACTACATAGATATAGTCGCGGATACAGGTCTTATCAGGTGTGTTGTAGTCGTTACCGAAGATCTTCAGCTGCTCGCGGATACCCATGGCAGTCTGTGTAACGAAAGGAATGAGGTTCATGGGCACACCGTTAGGCAGCTCGCCGATGAGTGCTGATGGGTGGGCACCGATGGGGTTGAAGTAACGCAGGATAATGCTCTTGATAGGTGCACCAGAGTGGATATAATCCTGGATAATCTCTTCGTTTACCTGCTTGGTGTTGCCGTAAGGGCTCATAGCCTTCTGGATAGGAGCGTTCTCGGTAACAGGCAGGTTCTCCTGTGCAGGCTGGCCGTAAACGGTACAGCTTGAAGAGAAGATGATACCCTTGACATCGTACTTGGGCATGAGCTCCAGCAGGTTGATGAGCGATGTGAGGTTGTTGCGATAGTACATCAGTGGCTTCTCAACGCTCTCACCCACAGCCTTCGAGGCTGCAAAGTGGATGATACCCTCGATGTTGGGGTACTTCTTAAACACGCCCTCGAGGGCCTCCATGTCGCAGCAGTCAACCTTCTCAAAAGCAGGACGAATACCGGTAATCTTCTCGATACCATCCACTACATTTGCGTTTGAGTTCGACAGGTTGTCGATGATAACAACTTCGTAGCCTGCTTCCTGCAGTTCTACAGTGGTGTGACTGCCGATAAAACCGGTTCCACCAGTAACAAGGATTGTTTGTTTCATAATGTTTTAAATTATATTGATATAGTTGTAATAAATGTTCCCTCTTGAGCGAACTCATCGAGATTAAGCGGCTGCTTTGACAGGGCAAACAGGGTAGAGCCCGAACCCGACATGGCAGCATAGGTGGCACCCAGCTGATACAGGCGATCCTTAACGGCACCTAACTCGGGATGCACAGCAAACACGCTGTCCTCGAAATCGTTAGTTAGTTTGCCACGCCATTCTTCAACGGGCAACTGTACCACCTCCTTACAGTTAAACTCGGGGTAGTGGGGCTTAATCAGGGCAAAGGCCTCGCGAGTAGATACCGGAATGTCTGGTCGAACCAACGAGAGATACCAGCCTGATAATGAGAGATCTATGGGGTGCAGCTTTTCGCCGATACCCTCGGCATAGCAAGGCTTGTTGAGGATAAAGAAGGCACAGTCGGCACCCAGACGGGCGGCATACTGAATCATCTGCTCATCGCTCAGCCCCAGGTTAAACATCTTGTTAAGCAGCGTAATCATGAAGCCGCAATCGCTCGATCCGCCGCCCATACCAGCCTGCGTGGGGATACCTTTATACAGGTGCGCATGCACGCGAGGCATGTCAGGGAAATCCTGTTTTAGCAGGTTGTAAGCACGCACCACCAGGTTGCGCTGCTCATCGCCGTCGATATGCATGTTCGACACCTTCAGGTCGCAATCGAACTGAGAGGGGAACTCGGCGCCCATCTCCTGTACATCGAGTGCATCGAGCAGGGGCACGGGGAAGAACACCGTCTGCAGGTTGTGATAACCATCAGCACGCTTCTCGACAACGTTCAATCCGAGATTGATCTTTGCTATAGGAAATGTTATCATACTTTTTTATTTTTTTTTCCTTTGCCACCACCTCCGTGACCGCCGTGGCCCTTGGAGTGCCAGCGACCGTTGCGGCGACTGGTGGGTTTCTTTTCGCGTTTCTTATATTCGGGAGCCTCGCCCAAGCCTTCGGGCAGGGGCAGCTTCTCTACTTCCTTACCCAAGAAGTGCTCGATACTCTGGAAGCGGTACATGTCATCGTCGCTCACAAAGGTGATGGCCTCGCCATCGCGATCGGCACGGGCGGTACGACCGATACGGTGTACGTAATCCTCGCTATCGGCTGGCACATCGTAGTTGATAACCAGACGGATATCGTCGATATCAATACCACGGGCCACGATATCTGTAGCCACCAGCACATCGGTCTGACCGGCCTTAAAGCGGTACATGGCCTCGTCGCGCTCGGCCTGCGAGAGGTCGGAGTGCATCTGGTCGCAGTTAATGTGCATCGACTTCAGCTTGCGGGTAACCTCTTTTACACGCTCCTTCTTACCCGAGAAGATAATCACGCGCTGCAGGTCGCCCTTCTTAAAGATATCCTGTATAATCTTCAGCTTCTGTGGCTCGTAGCACACATAGGCCATCTGGTGAATCTTCTCGGCGGGCTTTGATACGGCAATCTGTATCTCAACGGGGTTGTGCAGCAGCTGTACGGCCAGCTCACGTATCTTCTTAGGCATGGTGGCCGAGAACATGATGCGCTGACAGCTGTCGGGCAGCTCCTTTACAATCTTCATGATATCCTCGATAAAGCCCATATCCAGCATGCGGTCGGCCTCATCGAGCACAAAGAACGAGCAACGAGAGAGGTCGAGATTACCCACCTTGAGGTGACTGAGCAGTCGGCCAGGTGTGGCAATCAGCACATCGGCACCCATACGCATAGAGCGCAGCTCCTGATCGTAGCGGTTACCATCGTTACCACCATAGACAGCCACGCTGCTCACATCATCCAGATAATAACCAAAGCCCTGCATGGCTTGGTCGATCTGCTGTGCCAGCTCGCGGGTTGGCGACATGATGATGGCGTTGATGGCATCCTTGGGATAGTCGCCATCGTCGAGTTCTGAAAGGATTGGCAGCAAGTAGGCTGCAGTTTTTCCGGTACCAGTCTGGGCCACACCCAGTACATCGTATCCATCCAGAATCTCAGGTATACACTGCTCCTGGATGGGCGTCATATCTTCGAAGTGCATGTCGTACAGCGCATCGAGAATATTATCATTCAAATATGTTTCTTCAAATTTCATTAATTAGGTGCTTGTCTGTAGCAGAAGTATGCTATGATTACATATAATAAGTTAGGTATCCACGCAGCCAACAGCGCAGGTGTGTCGGCGTTGATGGCAAAAGTGGCACTGATAGTCTGCAGCAGGATGTAGCCGAACGACAGGGCCAGACCTATACCCAGGTACATACCCATGCCGCCCTTACGCTTGCGACTCGACAGCGACACACCAATCATGGTGAGGATGAACGATGCAAACGAGGTGGCTATGCGCTTGTGGTACTCAACCTCGTACTGCACCACGTTAACCGATCCGCGCTCAACCTGTTTCGAGATATAATCACTCAGCTCGGTAGAGGTAAGGGTTTCCTGCTGACCTTTCGAGAACACCAGGTCCATAGGCTCCATCTGTATCAGGGTATCGATCACGGCACCCGATTCGATCTCCTCGCGCAGGCCCTTCAGCGTACGTATCTTATAGCTCTGAGCCTTCCAATGGTAACGACTGTCGCTGATTGAATCGTAGCGGATAACCGAGGCCGTCATGTGGCTCACCAGCTTCTTGTTCTCAAACTTATCGAGCGAGAAACCGTAACCCGTCTTGGTCACGTCGTCGTACTGCTGCAGATAGGCAATCACACCCGGCTGCACCATCAGCTGCACGTTGCTGGCCGAAAGGTTACGCTCCTTGTTCTTGTACTTGGCCTCGAAATCCATCTTAACCTGGTTGCCCTTAGGAATCACATAGCCGCCCAGATAAAAGTTAACGGCAGCAATCAATGCCGCCGAAATCATATAAGGGCGTAGCAGGCGCTTAAAACTTACACCGGCTGCCAGCATGGCTATAATCTCGCTATTGCCCGCCAGCTTACTGGTAAAGAAGATGACAGCAATAAACACAAACAACGGAGAGAAGAGGTTAGCGAAGTAGGGCACAAAGTTGGCGTAGTAATCAAATACAATCGCCTTGAGCGGTGCGTTATAGGTAGAGAACTTAGCCAGGTTCTCGTTCACATCAAACACTATCGAGATAGAGATGATGAGGATGATCGAGAAGATGTAAGTACCAATAAACTTGGCTATGATGTAGCGGTCGAGCCTTTTAAGGTAGCTGAACGGATTCAGCACCTTCAGGCATCTGAGGCATTTAAGCCAGCGCAACCATCGCAGCCAATGTTTTATCTTACGGAATGCTTCTTTCATCGTCTTCTTCCTAATTGATCGATAACCGAACGTTTCCACTGTACAAAGTCGCCTGCAATGATATGCTGACGGGCATCGCCCACCAAGCGCAGATAGAACGCCAGGTTATGAATAGAGGCTATCTGCATGGCCAGCAGCTCCTGAGCCTTGAACAGGTGATGCAGGTAGGCTTTACTATGTATACGGTCGATCTCGCAGCCATCGGGATCGATGGGCGAGAAGTCGTTCTCCCATTTCTTGTTACGCATGTTCATCGTGCCCTCGTAAGTAAAGAGCATAGCGTTACGACCGTTACGGGTAGGCATCACGCAGTCGAACATATCCACACCGCGCTCGATACCCTCCAGGATGTTCTGAGGCGTACCAACACCCATCAGGTAACGTGGACGGTCCTTAGGCAGAATCTCGTTTACCACCTCGATCATCTCGTACATCACCTCGGTAGGCTCACCCACGGCCAGTCCACCAATCGAGGCACCACCGCCGTCGTTCAGCTTGGCCAGCACATCGCACACGTGCTTGGCAGCATCCTGGCGCAGATCCTTATAGGTACAGCCCTGCACAATGGGGAACAACGTCTGGTTGTAGCCATACAGGGGCTCGGTTTCGTTAAAACGCTTGACGCAGCGCTCCAGCCATCGCTGGGTGAGTCGCAAGCTGTTCTCGGCATACTTATAGTCGCTCTGGCCCGGTGGGCACTCGTCGAACGCCATCATGATATCGGCACCAATCACACGCTCGGTGTCCATCACGTTCTCAGGGGTAAAAATATGCTTCGAACCATCGATATGACTACGGAACTCGCAACCTTCCTCACGAAGCTTACGAATGCCTGTCAATGAAAACACCTGGAATCCGCCCGAATCGGTAAGGATAGGACGATCCCAAGTATTAAACTTATGCAAGCCTCCAGCCTGGCGCAGAATGTCCAGTCCGGGACGCAGATACAGATGATAGGTGTTACCAAGGATAATCTGTGCCTTAACCTGCTCGCGCAGTTCGCTAAAGTGTACACCCTTTACGCTACCTACTGTGCCCACAGGCATGAAGATAGGCGTCTGAATCTGTCCGTGGTCGGTGGTAATCAATCCCGCACGGGCGTCGCTGGCTGCATCGGTATGTTGTACTTCAAACTTCATCTACTTTTTTATTTCTTTTTATCTTCTTCGGGAATGGTGAAATCAAGCGGATTCTTTACAACCTCATCGGTCAGGGCAAAATCCCATACATCCTGCACATTCTCCACATAGTGGAAGTTGATACCCTTCAGGTACATTTCAGGAATCTCCAGGATATCCTTCTCGTTCTCCTGACACATTAAAATATCGGTAATACCGGCACGCTTAGCGGCCAGAATCTTCTCCTTGATACCACCTACGGGCAGCACCTTTCCGCGCAAGGTAATCTCACCGGTCATTGCGGTGTTCTTACGCACCTTACGCTGGGTGAGGGCAGAGGCGATAGAGGTGGCGATGGTGATACCGGCCGAAGGACCGTCCTTTGGTGTAGCACCCTCGGGCACATGGATATGGATGTTCCAGTTGTCGAATACACGGTAGTCGATATTGAGCGTCTCGGCATGGGCCTTAACGTACTCAACAGCCAGGATGGCCGACTCCTTCATCACATCGCCCAGGTTACCGGTAAGTGTGAGCTTAGAGCCCTTACCCTTTGAGAGCGAAGTCTCGATAAACAGAATCTCGCCGCCCACCGCTGTCCAGGCCAGACCAGTTACCACACCGGCATAATCGTTGCCCTGATAGATATCGCGATAGAAAGGTGGCTTGCCAAGCAATCCCTCCAGCTCGTTAGGAGTAATCTTCTTGTATTCGGCACCGTCCTCAATCTGGCGCTTGAAGGCAATCTTACGCAGAGCCTTGTTAATCTGCTTCTCAAGCTGGCGCACACCGCTCTCACGGGTGTAACGCTCAATAATCATCTCGATGGCAGCCTTATTGAACGAAGGCTTCATGCTCGAATTAATATTCAAACCGGTATTATCCAGTTCGCGTGGAATCAAGTGACGCTTTGCGATTTCAATCTTTTCCTCTGTAATATAACCACTTACATCGATAACCTCCATACGGTCGAGTAGGGGACGAGGAATTGTACTCAGGTTGTTGGCTGTTGCAATGAACAGCACCTTAGAGAGATCGTAATCCACATCCAGATAGTTATCGTGGAAGGCATTGTTCTGCTCAGGATCGAGCACCTCGAGCAGGGCCGATGCAGGGTCGCCATTATGGGTATTCTGTGTTACCTTATCAATCTCGTCGAGAATAAACACGGGGTTGCTAGAGCCTGCCTTCTGGATGCTCTTGATGATACGTCCGGGCATGGCGCCGATATAGGTACGACGGTGACCGCGAATCTCGGCCTCGTCGTGTACACCACCAAGCGAAACACGTACATACTTACGCTTCATGGCAGCGGCAATCGACTTACCCAGCGATGTCTTACCAACTCCTGGAGGGCCATAGAGGCACAGGATAGGCGACTTAAGATCGCCACGCAGGGCCAGTACAGCCATATACTCAAGGATACGCTCCTTAACCTTCTCCATACCGTAGTGATCCTTATCCAGAATGCGCTTGGCACGCTTCAGGTTCAGGTCGTCAATGGTATATTCGCCCCATGGCAGGTTTACCAGTGTCTGCAGGTAAGTAAGCTGCACGTTATACTCAGGACTCTGTGGGTTAAGATTATCCAGCTTGTCGCACTCCTTACGGAAATACTTCGCCATCTCGTACTTCCACATCTTGTAGCGGCCTTTGGCAAGCAAATCGTGCTTTTCGGCCGACTCGCCGTGGCCCATCTCGGCCTGGATATTCTTAATCTGCTGCTGCAGGAAGTAATTACGCTGCTGCTCGTCGATATCCTCACGGGTTTTGTTACGGATATCGGCCTTCAGATTCTGCAGGTTAATCTCGCGGTTCATCATCTTCATGGTGGCGAACAGGCGCTCCTTTACAAGGCCGATCTCCAGCAGCTGCTGCTTCTCCTTGTAGTTGAACGGCATGTTGGTACACACAAAGTTAAGCATCATCACCATGTTCGAGATATTCTTAATACCAAAGCTTGCCTCGTCGGGAATCTCATCCGAAACCGATACGTATCTGCTAACCATATCGCGCAGATCGGTAACTGCAGTATTGAATTCACGATCCTTAGGGTCGGGCAGATCCTCCTCGAGTGCTGTTACATTACCCTCAAGATAAGGCGATGTAGATACAATCTCGTTCAATTCCAAACGTCCCAGACCCTGCAGAATGGCAGTAATATTGCCATTGGGTAGGGTGAGGAGCTTCATCACCTTGGCATAAACACCCACCTCAAACAGGTCGTGCTTATCGGGATAATCCACATCAGGATCACGCTGGGCTACAACGCCAATTATCAAGCCTTTCTTCTCAGCTTTTTCTACCAAGGCTTTGCTGGCCTGACGACCAATAAGAATCGGCGTTACCACACCGGGGAACAGGACCATATTACGCAAAGCCAGAATGGGCACACGGTCGGGCGTGTGAACATTCAGAAAATCTTTAAAATCTCCATCTACATCAGCAATCATTTGAAATGCTGAATTGTTATTCTGATTACTCATTTTTCAATTTTATTAAATCGGGGGGCAAAGTTACTAATAAAAATTAAGAAATACGTACGAAAGGGGCAAGAATTAACAAATTATTAGTAACTTTGCCGCGATTATGGCAAAAAACTGCTTTCAATTCAAACAATTCACTGTTTATCAGGACCGTTGCGCCATGAAGGTGGGTACTGATGGCACACTGCTGGGTGCATGGGCAAATACCCCTGTTGCAGCAGCACGTATTCTTGACATCGGAACGGGCACCGGACTGGTAGCCCTGATGATGGCCCAACGCTTTCCCGAGGCGCAGGTTACGGGCATTGATATCGATGAAGAATCCGCCCAACAAGCCCAGGAAAATGTAGTAGGTTCTCCATTCTTCGACCGGATTATGATAAATAGAGAAGATGCTACAAAAATAGACAACAAAGCAGGGTATGATGCCATCGTGTGTAATCCACCATATTTCGTTGATTCGCTCACATGTCCACAGGACCAGCGCACACTGGCCCGTCACGCTGTAAGTTTAACGTACGAGAGTCTGATGCACGCCGCTGGCAAATTACTGAAAGCCGACGGCATTCTGTCGCTGGTTATTCCTGCTGATAATCAGGATAACGTAGAATCTGCCGCAGCTTTCGAGGGATTATTCTTGACCAGAATATGCCTGATTAAAACTACGCCCAACAAACTCCCAAAGCGTCATCTCGTAGAATTCAGAAAGCATCCCGTAGAACAAGTGAATTTCGAAGAACAAGTATTAGAATCATTCCCAGGACAGCGCAGCGAATGGTATTACAATCTTACCAAGGATTTCTATATCAAATAATCTAACAGAACGATATCATTCAATATTTTGAAACAACCTGGCCAACGGTCGGGAAAATCGCCTCCTTTCTTTCTTTTATTTATCATAATGCCGATTCTCGTAAAAATAAAAAAGTCCCCACAAAACGTGAGGACTACAGCCTTATTTCTTGGAAAAATATTCTTAGAATGGCAGATCGTCAGACGAACCCTCGCTAGCGGGCTCCTGTGCTGGTGGGAATGGTGATGTAGCTGCTGAAGGAGCTGCTGCTGCAGGAGCACCGGCTACAGGCTGCTGACCACGGATAACATTGTAGGCACGCACATCGTTATACCAACGACCATTATATTCGCGTGCATCAATATCAAACTGAATGGTAAGCTCGTCACCATTCTGGATATTGAACTGATTGATTCTGTCCTCACCAAATACGTTAAATACGCAACGCTTAGGATACTGACCAGGAACCTCCAAAACGTACTCCTGAGTCTTCCATGAGTTGCCTGTACGGGCCGAAACACCTCCGCGGGCTTCCATTACCGCAATGATTTTACCTGTTAATTCCATTATCTTTTTTGTTTTATTTTGTTGAAAATATCGTTTTCAGAGTGCGAAATTACTAAAAATAGTTTGAATAACGCACATTTCTGCTTTTTTTTTTGCTCATTACAACTTTTTTTTGTAATTTTGTAACCAATAATATAATATGTAGAATAATAAAATAACTATAAACTATGCGTTTTACATTATCAAGCACAGCACTGAGCTCTAAGCTCGTTGCACTCTCGAGAGTGATTAACAGTAAAAATGCCCTACCCATCCTGGGTGACTTTTTATTCGAGATCGAAAACAATGTCCTGCATCTGACAGCATCAGATTCAGAGAATGTGATGAAGACACAGTTGGAGCTGACCGAAAGCGATGGCGACTTCCGCTTTGCTATCGGCAACCACGACCTGCTTGAGGCTGTTAAAGGCTTCTCAGAGCAGCCCATCACATTCGACGTGGATCTGGAGCAGAATCTGGTAAAGATCACTTACCAGAACGGTTTGTTCTCACTGCCTGTCGACAATGCCGACGAATTCCCAGTAGCACAGCCAGTTAGCGAGTTTGCCAAGAGCATCGTTCTACCTAATGCCATTCTGGCCGAGAATATCAATCGTAGCATCTTTGCTACTGCTCAGGACGAACTCCGCCCTGTGATGAACGGTATCTACTTCGATCTTACTCCCGATCACCTGGCAGTAGTTGCTTCTGATGGTCACAAGCTGGTTCGTAATAAGATATTCACCATCAAGAGCGAGGAACCATCGGCATTTATCCTGCCTAAGAAGCCCGCTAACCTGCTGAAGAACCTGCTGGGTAAAGATGGTGGCGATGTTACCATCCGCTTCGACGAGCGCAACGCCGAGGTTAACTACGGTGATGGCGTGCTGCTGTGCCGCCTGATCGAGGGTCGCTACCCCAACTATAACTCAGTAATTCCACAGAACAATCCTAACGAGGTTCGTCTGGATCGTCTGTCGCTGCTGGCAGCCCTGCGCCGCGTACAGCCATTTGCTAACGATTCAAGCAATCTGGTACGCTTCCACGTTGAAGGCTCTACATTCCAGCTGGATGCTGAGGACTACGACTTCTCAAAGACCGCTACAGAGCGCATGACCTGTGAGTATAACGGTACACCATTGAGCATTGGTTTCAAGGGTAACGCCTTTATCGAGATCCTTGGCAATATCGAGTGTCCTGATGTTATTATCCAGTTGGCCGACTCAAGTCGCGCCGGTTTGGTTCTGCCTTCAGAGCAGCCTGAGAATCAGGAAGTTGTGATGCTAATGATGCCTATGCTTATTAACGACTAAAAAACGGGAGAAGTAAAGGTGAAACTGAATTTAACTAAACCTCTGGTAATATTTGATCTGGAAACTACGGGCCTTGACTTGGTTAAGGACCGTATTATCCAGATCTCGTATATAAAAGTATATCCCGACGGACACGAAGAGCGTGGCAACGAGTTAGTAAACCCCGAAAAGCCCATCGAGCCGATGATTACCCAGCTTACGGGTATCTCGAACGATGACGTAAAGGATAAACCCACATTCAAGCAGTTGGGTGCCATGCTGGCCGAGAAGTTTACAGGTTGCGACTTTGCGGGCTTTAACTCAAACCACTTTGATATCCCCCTACTCGCTGAGGAATTCCTGCGTGCTGGTGTAGATTTTGATTTCAGCAAGTGCAAGATGATCGACGCACAGACCATCTTCCATAAGATGGAACGCCGCAATCTGGCAGCTGCCTACAAGTTCTACTGCGGACGCAAGATGGAGGAAGACTTCGAAGCACACCGTGCCGACCAGGATACCGAAGCCACCTACCGTGTGCTGATGGGCGAGCTGGATAAGTATGCACCAGGTGCAAACGAAGACCCAGAGAAGGTGCTTGAGAACGATATGAACAAGTTGGCCGAATTCTCACGTGTAAACAACAATGTTGACTTTGCCGGTCGTATTGTTTGGGGCGAGATGAAGGACCGCAACGGTAATACCCTACTCGACGAACAGGGTAACCCACGCCTCACCGAGGTATTCAACTTCGGAAAGCACAAGGGCATTCCTGTAGCCGACGTACTGCATATCGACCCAGGCTACTATAGCTGGATTCTGTCGGGCGACTTCACGTATAACACCAAGCAAGTACTTACAAGAATTCGTCTTCGCGAGTCAAAACTTAACGGATGATCAGGAATACTTGTTTAACCATACTAGCACTACTTGCAGTTCTTGGCGTACATGCCCAAGAGCTGCAAGTTAAGGTTAGTGTGAACCACAGTCAGATACAAGGCACCGATGCCAGCGTGTTTGAGAACCTGCAACAAACCATCGAGCAGTTTATGAACGAGTGCGCATGGACCGACCTGCAGTTTCAGAAAAACGAGCGCATTCAGTGCAACCTGAACCTGACTGTAAACAAGTATCTTCGCGATGAGAACCGCTTTGAGTGTACCGCCCTCGTACAAGCCAACCGCCCTGTTTTTAATGCAGCCTATACCACTACATTATATAATAATAGGGATGCCAGCTTTAACTTTGTGTTCCAGCAGTTCGACCAGTTGAACTTTGCCGAAGAGAACATCGACAACCAACTGACCGCTCTCCTAGCCTACTACGCCCTGCTGATGATTGGCTTAGACCTCGACAGCTTTGCGCCCATGGGTGGAACCGATGTACTGCAACGCTGTCTGGTGCTGGTAAACAACGCCCAGAACCTAGGCTTTACGGGATGGAAATCCTTTGAGGACAACCGCAACCGCTTTGCCGTTATCAACGACTATATGGACGAAGGTATGAAGCCCTTCCGTCAGTTACAATACGATTATTATCGTAAGGGACTCGACGAGATGGCCAATAACGCCGAACGTGGCCGAACTGAGATATCGGCAGCACTCGAGACCGACCTGCAACAAGCCCACGAAAACAAACCGCTGAGTTTGTTGCCACAGATATGGACCGACTACAAGAAGGATGAGTTGGCCAATATCTATAAAGGTAAAGGTACACAAAAAGAGAAACAACGTATCTACGACTTGCTGATGGGCCTGAACGCCTCGCAGAATAATAGTTGGGAACAAATTACCAAATAGATTTACTATGCTTAAGCATTTATATATCAAGAACTTTACGCTGATTGACGAACTGGATATCTCGCTCTACGAAGGTTTCTCGGTGATTACCGGTGAGACCGGAGCCGGAAAGAGTATTATCCTGGGCGCCATAGCCTTGTTGTTAGGACAGCGTGCCGACTCGAAGACCATCAAACAAGGAGCCGAGAAATGTGTGATTGAGGCGCATTTTGATTTGTCGCGTTACAACATGCAGGCTTTCTTTGATGAGAACGATATCGAGTACGATGCCGACGACTGTATCATCCGTCGCGAACTGACAGCAGCCGGTAAGAGTCGCGCGTTTATCAACGACACGCCCGTAGCCCTCTCGATGCTCAAGGAGTTAGGCGACCAGCTGATGGATGTTCACTCGCAGCACCAGAACCTGTTGCTGAACAAGCAGGACTTCCAGTTAGAGGTGGTAGACATCATTGCCGACGATGCCGCCCAGTTGGTCAAATACCAGCAGACATTCGCTGCTTATCAGGCTGCCGAGAAAGAACTGGCAGAGCTGCAGGCTGCTATCGAGCGCAACCGCGAGAACCGCGATTTCCTGCAGTTCCAATACGAGGAACTGGAGATTGCGCACCTGGTTGAAGGCGAGCAGGAAGAGCTGGAACAGCGCAGCGATACGATGGAGCACTCCGAGGATATCAAGAGCGCTCTCTATACCACCGACAATGCCCTTTCGGCCGAACAGAACGGTGTGATAGAACATTTGCGTTCGTCGCTCTCGGCCTTACGAAGTATCGAGGCTGTTTATCCCGAGGTGGGCGATTTGATTCAGCGTATCGACAGCAGCTATATCGACCTGAAGGATGTGGCTCATGAAATCAGCAGCCTGCTTGAGTCGGTTGATTTCGATCCTGCCGAACTGGATCAGGTAAACAACCGTTTGGACCGCATATACGAGTTAGAGAAGAAATACCACGTTGACGCTATTGAGGCGCTGATTGAGAAGCGCGACAACTTGCAGCAGCAATTGCAGGCTATCGAGAACGGCGACGAGTCGCTCGATGAAGTAAAGACACGTCTCAGCCAGTTGGAAGCCCAGGCCCGTAAGGAGGCCGAAGTACTTACCAAACTGCGCACCAAAGCCGCCAAGAAGATTGAGGACGAGATGCAGAAACGCCTGGTACCGCTGGGTATGCCACACGTACGTTTCAGCATCCAGCTCTCAACTATCGAGTTGGGCGTAAACGGCACCGATAGGGTTTCGTTCCTGTTCAGCGCCAACACATCTACCCCACTCCAGCCTGTATCCCAGGTGGCTTCGGGTGGTGAGATTGCCCGTGTGATGTTGTCGCTCAAGGCGATGATCAGTGGCGCCGTGAAGCTGCCTACAATCATCTTCGACGAGATTGATACCGGCGTGAGCGGTAAGACTGCCGAGATGATGGCCCAGATTATGAAGGAGATGGGCGGTCATGGGCGCCAGGTTATCAGCATTACGCACCTGCCCCAGATTGCAGCCTTAGGTTCGGTACATTATAAGGTTGAGAAGAACGAGACCGCCAACGGTACCACCAGTAAGATGCGCCAGCTTGATGCCGACGAACGCGTACGCGAGATCGCCCAGATGTTGAGTGGTAGCGATGTGTCGGAGGCAGCGATACAGAATGCAAAAGCACTGCTTAATCATTGAACATTGAACATTAAATTGTGAAATAGTAAATAGTAAAATAGTAAAATGAAAAAGAAAGTATTATTGATATTACTGGCGGTGATGCCATTACTTGCAGGTGCTCAGCCCAGCTGGGTAAAGAAAGCCACCAAGTCGGTATTCACCCTTAAGACCTTTGCTGCTGACGGTTCACTCATCGGCAGCAGTAACGGTTTCTTTACCAGCACCAATGGCGACGCAGTCAGTAACTACACCCCATTCAAGGGCGCTTCGAAAGCTGTGGTTATCGATGCTGCAGGTAAGGAAATGCCCGTAGTAAGCATCGTAGGTGTAAACGATATGTACGATGTAGTTAAGTTCCGTGTAAGCGGTAAAACCCAGCCTCTGACCATCAGCAGCGCTTCGGCCACAGTAGGCAGCCAAGCGTGGTTGCTGCCCTATCACGAGGTAAAGAACGTGCCAGCAGGAACAGTCCGCAAGGCTGAGACATTCCAGGGCGAGTACGATTACTATACTGTAGCGCTCACCATGCCCGCTAACACTGTTAGTTGTCCGCTGATTAACCAGCTGGGCGAAGTGATCGGTCTGATGCAGCAGCCTGCTACTGATAAGGACACTCTCAACTATGCCGTGAGCGCCCGCTTTGCCGATTCGCTGAAGATTTCGGGCTTTGGCATGAACGAGTCGAGCCTGTTGGAGACCAAGATTAAGAAGGAACTTCCCGATAACATCAAGGAGGCCGTTCTGGCACTCTATATGGCCCAGACACGTCAGGATTCAGCCGCTTATGCAGCCCTGATCGAGGACTTTATCCATAAGTTCCCCAACGCTGCCGACGGTTATATGTACCGCGCACAGCTTGAGGCAAATGCCAACGATTTTGCCGCTGCCGACCGCGATATGGAGATGGCCATCAAGAATGCTCAGCAGAAGGATGATGCGCATTACAACTATGCCCGCCTGATATACAACAAAAATATTTTCCAGACTGATGTGCCTTACGATAAGTGGACACTGGAAAAGGCGCTCGAAGAGGTTCGTACCGCCAACACGTTTAACCCACAGCTGATGTATCGTCAGACTGAGGCTAACATCCTGTTTGCCCAGAAGAAATACGCCGAGGCCTACGACATCTACAACGAGCTCTCGAGCACCAACATGAAGAGTGCTGAGCTGTATTTCAGCGCTGCCCGTTGTAAGGAGATGCTGAAGGATACCACCTCGATGCTGGCCCTGATGGATAGCGCCATGAACATGTACAGCAAGCCCTATCTGAAGGAGGCTGCCCCTTATCTGTGGTCGCGCGCCCAGGCTCGTTTGCAGGCCAAGAAGTTCCGCGAGGCTATCGCAGATATGAACGATTACGAGGAGCTGATGAAGGCCAACGTCAACGATAACTTCTACTACATCCGTCATCAGGCAGAAATCGAGGGTCGCCTGTATCAGCAGGCACTCAACGATATCACCCGCGCCATCATGATGAATCCTAAGGAGACGCTTTATTACGCCGAGAAGGCCTCTCTCGAAATCCGCGTAGGTCTTTACGACAATGCCATCGCCACCGCCAAGGAGAGTCTGAGCGTTGATGCTAACGACAGCGACGGCTACCTGTTCTTAGGTGTGGCTCAGTGCCTGAAGGGCAACAAGAAAGAGGGAATACAAAACCTGCAGAAAGCCAAGGAAATGGGCAATCTGCAGGCAGATAACTTGATTGAGAAATACAAATAACCGTTAGAAAGGTAACGGTTCGTTTGGATCTGACGGAGGCAACGGTGGGTTGTCTCCGTTTATTTTTGATCCCAATATCTCGCCGCCTCCCATTGGGGCACGGTTCTCGATAGCTTTATCCTCAGGATTCTCGAAACGGGTGTACTCACCACGGAAGGTAAGCAGCACGTCGCCCGTAGCACCCTTACGGTGCTTAGCAATAATAATCTGCGCCATACCGTGCAGGTCGCGACCGTTATCATCCTGATAGATATGATAGTACTCAGGACGGTGTACGAACAGTACCATGTCGGCATCCTGCTCGATGGCTCCCGACTCACGCAGGTCGCTCAGCTGTGGGCGCTTTCCTTCCAATCCCTCACGGCTCTCAACACCACGGTTCAGCTGACTCAGCGCCAGGATAGGAATATTCAACTCCTTGGCCAAACCCTTGAGCGAACGAGAGATGGTTGATACCTCTTCCTGTCGGCTACTGAATCGCATACCGTTGGCATTCATCAGCTGCAGGTAGTCAATCATAATCAGCTTCACACCATGCTCACGAACCAGTCGACGGGCCTTGGTACGCAACTCGAATACCGAAAGACCTGGGGTATCGTCGATATACAGCGGTGCACCCAGCAGTTTATTGATGTTCTTATCCAATCTCTCCCACTCGTCACGTTGCAGCTGTCCGTTCAGAATCTTCGAACCCTGAATCTCACAGGCATTCGATATCAATCGGTTTACCAGCTGAACGTTCGACATTTCTAACGAGAAGAAAGCCATTGGTGTACGGATATCAGCAGCAATATTCTTGGCCATTGAGAGGGCGAATGATGTCTTACCCATCGCAGGACGTCCGGCGATAATCACCAGGTCGGAAGCCTGCCATCCACTGGTCAGGTCGTCGAGCTTAAAGTAACCTGTTGAAACACCCGTCAAACCGTCGGTGTTCTTAGCGGCATCCTGGATACCCTTTACAGCCAGCGAGATAACCGGATCGATCGACGTGTAGTCCTTCTTCATGTTGTGCTGCGACAACTCGAAGAGCGAACCTTCGGCCTCCTGCATCAGGTCCTCAACATCAATCGTCTCGTCGAACGCCTTGGTCTGAATCATGCTCGAGAACGAGATGAGTTGACGGGCCAGCGACTTCTGGGCGATGATATTAGCGTGATACTCGATATTGGCCGATGATACCACGTTAGAGCTCAGCTCGGCCACATAACCCGGACCGCCCACCTGCTCCAGATTACCCGACTTAGCCAACTGATCGGTAACCGTCAGGATATCAACCGGTTTCTCCTCCATACTCAAATCGCGTATGGCGGCATAAACCATCTGGTTACGAGGCTCGTAGAAGCTCTCAGCACGCAGAATCTCGCACACTACCGCGTAGGCATCCTTATCAATCATCAGCGCACCCAGCACAGCCTTCTCTATCTCCAAGGCCTGTGGCTGAAGGTGTCCGTAGGTAGGATCTACGGGCTGGTTACTACTCTTTCTTCGTCTATTTGTTTGTTCTGCCATCTTATTAATTTGACAATTTGACTATTTACTATTTGACTATTTACTTTTCTTTCAAAACGGGGAGTGAAAGGTGATAGCGTACAGCCAGGAAGCGAATCAGGCAGGTAACGATAAAGCTTACCACCGCGCTTATTTCGGCTGCAACACCCAGTTCGGCAAGTCCCCAATAGGCCACGCCGCCTATCACACAGGCCATCGCATAAATCTCCTTATGGAATATCACGGGCTCGTTGTTCAGCAACACATCACGGATCACACCACCAGCCGAACCGGTGATACAGCCCATGATAATAGCCACCCAGAAAGGTTGTCCGAAGGCTAAACTCTTCTGGATACCGGCAATCGTAAAGAGTGCCAAGCCCAAGGTATCAAACACAAACCAAGCGTTCTTCAAGGGCTCCATCCATTTACCGAAAAGCACCACGGTAAGCAGTGCTACTGCGGTACAAATCAGATAGATAGCGTTGGTCATCCAGAATGGCGTGGTGCCTAACATCACATCGCGGATAGTACCGCCACCGATAGCCACAGCCACACCGCACACATAGCCGCCAAACCAGTCGAAATGCTTGGCTGCCGCATGTCTGATACCCGAAATGGCAAAGGCGAATGTGCCCAACAACTCTATGAGCTTATATATTAATTCCTGATCCATATTCATCATTAGTCCTCGTAACGTTTTCCCCAATAATTCACCATGCGCTGGTACATCTTCTCCTCCGACGGATTATGCTGTCCGTGCCAGATACGCTCGTCTTGAAGCGCATCGGGCATATACTGCTGCGGTGTAAAATGCCCAGCAAAGTCGTGCGGATACTTATAGCCGTCGTGATAACCTAAATCTTTCATCAGCTGCGTGGGCGCATTACGGATGGGCAGCGGCACAGGCTGATTACCTGTACGGCGCACCAGGTCGAGCGCAGCATCCACACCCAAGTAGGCGCTGTTACTCTTAGGCGATGTGGCCAGATAAACCGTTGCTTCGGCCAAAGGTATGCGCCCCTCGGGCCAGCCTATCTTCATCACCGCATCAAACGCGGCATTGGCCAGCAGCAAGGCATTTGGATTGGCCAAGCCGATATCCTCAGAGGCGCTGATTACCAGTCTTCGGGCGATAAACTGAGGGTCCTCACCTCCCTCAATCATACGTGCCAGCCAATACAAGGCGGCATCAGGATCGGAGCCTCGGATACTCTTGATAAACGCCGAGATGATATCGTAGTGCATCTCGCCATCCTTATCATAAGCCAATGGATTCTGCTGCAGACGGTTCACCACCTTCTCGTCGGTAATCACTACTTCATCCCCTGCTTCAGCTTCAACAACCAACTCTAAGATATTCAACAACTTACGCGCATCACCTCCACTATATCTCAGCATCGCGTTGGTTTCCTTCAGCACGATGTTTCGCTCCTTCAGGATAGCGTCGGTATGGATGGCACGCTCCAGAAGTTTCTGCAGATCGTCCTTCTGTAACGACTTGAGCACATAGAGCTGACAGCGCGACAGCAATGGACGTATCACCTCGAACGACGGGTTCTCGGTCGTGGCACCTATTAGGGTAACGATACCCTTCTCTACAGCCCCCAGCAGCGAGTCCTGCTGCGACTTTGAGAAACGATGTATCTCGTCAATAAATAATATAGGTGATGCCTCGTTGAAGAACCTGCCCTTCTGAGCGCGCTCAATCACCTCGCGCACATCCTTCACACCACTCGTTACAGCCGAGAGCGTGTAGAAGGGTGTTTCTAACTTGTGGGCGATAATCTGGGCCAGAGTGGTTTTACCCACTCCAGGAGGGCCCCAAAGGATAAACGAAGGTATGCGTCCTGCGTCGATCATCTTACGCAGAACAGCTCCCTCACCCACCAGATGTTCTTGTCCGATATACTCATCTAAAGTGCGTGGACGCAGTCTTTCAGCTAATGGTTGTGCCATATTCGGGCACAAAGTTACGCTAAATTGCGATAATTACAAAAAATTATGGCCAAAAACTTGCGAATAAAAAATAAAGTGGTTACATTTGCACAAAAATTAGTAGAATAATATGGCAAGAACAAAACAACAACAACCGGAAAGTAATCCGTCATTATCAATTAAGAGTGTAACCAAGAGTAGTGTTTGGGACATCCAGGAGAATGATGTCTTCCGTATGTGGGAGGCCGCTTGCAAGGATGCCGAAGTAAAGGAAAACGTAAAGCACTACATCCAGATCTTTAAGAGTGCCTTCTTTATCGAGGATCTTCGCGACGATTCTGCCCCTATCCGCAAGAGCTACGAAGGTCGTGGTTATAAAGTGGCCACTATTAAGTTCGACGATAACATGAAATTCATCTGGGCCATCAAGAAGCGCCCCATCAGTCGTGTCACCGATTTAACTTACGAGAATATCCGTCACATCTCAGCAACCCAGTTGCTCGAGGTTATCGACCGCAACTTTGGTGGCGGTTGGGATTCGCTCTCACAGTCGATTCAGGACATTATCCAGAGCGGTTTCGATATCTCTACCACTACCCTGCCTAAGGACCGCTTGCACAAGAAAGGCGGCATGTACGACAAGAAGGTAGAGGATGGCTACGAGGTACTCGAGGTGCCCAAAGGTGGCTGGGTTGAGGCTATCTTTGCTAAGTTGAAGCCCGAGGAGATCAAGCTGCGCATGCAGTTGCGTAACGGCGAGGACGACGACTTTGATGAGGACGACGACTCTGACGTAATCGTTGAGGACAACTACAGCTCACATGACGAGGAAGATGAGGAGGTAGATGGACCAAACGACGAGGATATCACCGAGGACAACTACTCAACAATGATGGACCTTGGCGACGACTCTGACGAGGAGAGCTCTGAGCTCATCGACTTCTCTGAGGAATAATAAGTGTACATTCACTTAACAACAACCCAATAAAACTATAACCTAATTATGATGATTCCTCAAGTATTCTGGCTGGTGCCCATCGCATCGATCGTGGCATTAGGCATGGCGTACTATTTCTTCACTCAGATGATGAAAGCCGATGAGGGTACGCCGCGAATGAAAGAAATTGCGCTCTATGTGCGCAAAGGTGCTATGGCCTATCTAAAGCAGCAGTACAAGGTAGTAGGCATTGTGTTTGCGGTGCTCTGCGTGCTGTTTGCCTTTATGGCCTACGGACTGAATGTTCAGAACCCTTGGGTACCGTTTGCCTTCCTTACAGGCGGTTTCTTCTCGGGGCTGGCTGGTTTCTTTGGCATGAAGACAGCTACTTATGCTTCGGCGCGCACAGCAAATGCCGCCCGCGAGAGCTTGGATGCCGGTTTAAAGATTGCCTTTCGTTCGGGAGCTGTTATGGGACTCACCGTAGTTGGTCTTGGTTTGCTTGATATAGCCATCTGGTTCGTAGTGCTTAACAACTTCGATGCCGATGGCTTAATTTCTATCACCACAACGATGCTAACCTTTGGTATGGGTGCTTCTACCCAGGCGCTATTTGCGCGTGTGGGCGGTGGTATCTACACCAAGGCTGCCGACGTGGGTGCCGATATCGTGGGAAAGGTTGAGGCTGATATCCCAGAGGACGATCCACGCAACCCCGCTACCATTGCTGATAACGTAGGCGATAACGTGGGCGACGTAGCTGGTATGGGTGCCGACCTGTACGAGAGCTATTGCGGCTCGGTACTCTCTACTGCCGCACTGGGTGCAGCTGCCTTTGGTGTGGCTGGCTTGGAGATTCAGCTCAAGGCGGTTATTGCTCCTATGCTGATTGCTGCCGTAGGCGTGTTCCTCTCGCTGCTGGGCATCTTCCTGGTTCGTACTAAGGAGGGCGCTACCATGAAGGATCTGTTGCGTTCGCTCTCGGTGGGCACCAACGTGAGTGCCATCCTGATTGCTGCCGCAACCTTCTGCATCCTGTATCTGCTGGATATCCAGAACTGGCTGGGCCTTTCGTTCTCGGTTATCGCGGGTTTGGCAGCAGGCGTTATCATCGGTCAGGCTACCGAGTATTACACCTCGCACAGCTACAAGCCCACCCAGAAGATTTCGGAAGCCGGACAGACGGGTGCCGCAACGGTTATCATCAAGGGTATCGGTACAGGTATGATTTCTACCTGCATCCCTGTTATCACCATTGGTGTGGCCATCATGCTCAGCTATCTATGCGCCAACGGATTCGATCTCTCTATGTCGTCGGAATCCCTGGCTCACGGTCTTTATGGTATCGGTATCGCTGCCGTTGGTATGCTCTCAACACTGGGCATCACCTTGGCTACCGACGCTTACGGACCTATAGCCGATAACGCAGGCGGAAACGCAGAGATGTCGAGCTTAGGCGAGGAGGTTCGTCACCGTACCGACGCTCTCGATGCCCTGGGTAACACCACAGCTGCTACCGGTAAGGGCTTTGCCATCGGTTCTGCCGCACTCACCGCTTTGGCGCTGCTGGCCTCGTATATCGAAGAAATAAAGATTGCGATGACCCGCGCTGGCGTGATGATGGAGAACGTAAAGGGCGAGCTGATATCAGCTGCCGATGCCAATATCCCCGACTTCATGAACTTCTTCCAGGTTAACCTGATGAACCCCAAGGTGATTGTGGGCGCCTTTGTAGGTGCGATGGCCGCCTTCCTGTTCTGTGGTATGACGATGGAGGCTGTGGGACGTGCAGCAGAGAAGATGGTGCAGGAAGTTCGTCGTCAGTTCCGCGAGATAGCAGGTATTCTCGAAGGTACAGGCACGCCCGATTACGGCCGTTGTGTTGAAATCTCTACCCGTGCTGCTCAGCACGAGATGGTTATCCCATCCGTTCTGGCCATCCTTATTCCTATCATCGTAGGCTGCGTGCTGGGTGTTGCCGGTGTGCTCGGACTGCTGGTAGGCGGACTGGCTGGCGGCTTTACCTTGGCCGTATTCATGGCTAATGCCGGTGGCGCTTGGGATAATGCTAAGAAGAATATCGAAGAGGGTGCCTTTGGCGGTAAGGGCTCGTTTGCCCATAAGGCCTGTATCGTAGGCGATACCGTTGGCGATCCCTTCAAGGATACCTCGGGTCCGTCGCTCAACATCCTGATCAAGCTCATGTCGATGGTCAGTATTGTAATGGCGGGACTCACCGTAGCATTTATGTAACACATAACAATGAAGCAACTACTCACTACTTTCGTATTCTGGCTTTGCTGCACTTTAAGTGCGCAAAGCCAGATTTTTACCTCAACAGCTATTCCCGATAGCGTGTGGCAAACCATGCAGGGCAAAACCTGGCACGATAATCCTTACATCAAGCGTAGCGACTTACGCTACCTGAGGATTTCGCATGTTGATTTGGAAGGCCGCACCCATGTGGGCGAGATGATCTGTAACAAGCTGATAGCCGATAAGCTGCTGGCCATATTCCGCGAACTGTATAAGGCCCACTACCCCATCCAGCAGATGCGCCTGCCCGATGTGTACGATGCCGACGACGAGCGCCAGATGCGTGCCAATAACAGCAGCTGTTTCTGTTACCGCAACATTTCGGGCTCCAAGAATCTGTCGAAACATGCACGTGGCTTAGCCGTAGATATCAATACGCTGTATAACCCCTACGTACGCTACAGCAAAAAAGATGGCAGCCAGATTGTAGAACCTGCAACTGCCAAGAAGTATGTCAACCGCACGGCTGATTTTCCGTATAAGATTACCCGTAACGATTTGTGTTACAAGTTGTTTGTAAAATACGGCTTTAGCTGGGGCGGAGCCTGGAAAAACAAAAAGGATTACCAGCACTTTGAGTTTATTGGGCGTTAATGCGCTGGGTGTAAGCATCCATCACACGGAATCCATAATCCAGTAATGCGGCCGATTCGGTGAATCGTGTCGCATGTTTTCTGCTGTTCAGCAGCACCAGATATAACGTATGCCCGTTGCGGGTAGCCGATGAGGCCAGACAGTAACCTGCCTGCCTGGTATAACCCGTTTTAATGCCGATACAGCCTTCGTAAGTGTGCAGCAGGGCATTAGAGTTACGGCAGTCCATATGGCGCCCGTCGGTCAGCGGAACGGCTTTCTCGGCGGTGCCCACAATACTGGCAAACATGGTGTCGCGCATAGCGTAGCGGGCCAGCTTTACCAAGTCGGCAGCACTGCTGAAGTTATTGTCGTTAGGCATACCGTTAGGGTTGGCAAAGTGCGTGCTGTCCATGCCCAAGTACTGCGCCTTCTGGTTCATCAGGTCGTAGAATCGTAGCGTGTCGCCACCCACATGCTTGGCCAGCGCGTAGGCAGCATCGTTATCGCTGATCATCATCATCTCGTAAATCAGATCGAGCATCACGTACCCCTGTCCCAACCGTACACGCGAATCACGGTTAATAAACACATCCTCAGTAATATCGATGCTGTCGCTCAGATTACCCTTCTCAAGCGCAATCAGAGCAGTCATCATCTTGGTGATCGAAGCCATATAGCGACGCTTAAAACCGCATTTCTCACTAATCACAATACCCGTAGAGTCATCCACCAGCATCCAGGCATCGGCGGTGAGCGAATCCAGCTTTGTACGCCCCTCTATCGAGTCGGGATTCAGCACCGCACGCAGCGAAGTGGTGTCGATTCTGCTTATTTTTTCCAGTCGTATCTGCTCAGGTGTGAGCTCTATTTTCTCGTCGCTCCTCCCAAAACGACACGATGCCAGCACCACTGCCAGCATCATTGTTATAGTGATATATCTCTTTTTCATTGGTATATTCTTACAGTTTTTACTATTTTTGCCCGCAAAGGTACACATTTTTTCGATAAAATAGTCAATTTCCGAACAATTTTAGTTAACTTTGCACTCGGAAATGGAAAAGATCATACTTGGGATTGACCCCGGAACCAATTTAATGGGTTACGGACTGCTGAAGGTGGTGGATGGCAAGGCGCAGATGATGACGATGGGTGTTATCGATTTGCGTAAGTTTCCTGACGCCTATCTCAAGCTGGGTCATATCTTCGAACGTGTCACCGGCATCATCGACGGGTTCCTACCCGACGAAATGGCTATCGAGGCACCGTTCTTTGGCAAGAACGTGCAGTCGATGCTGAAGCTGGGACGTGCTCAGGGCACTGCGATAGCTGCTGCTGTGCACCACGGCGTTCCCATTCACGAGTATGCCCCCATGAAAATCAAAATGGCACTTACCGGTAATGGTGGTGCCTCGAAAGAACAGGTGGCTGGTATGTTACAGCGCCTGCTGAAGATTCCCAACGACGAGATGGGTAAGTATATGGACGCTACTGATGCGCTTGCTGCTGCCTATTGCCATTTCCTGCAGATGGGGCGCCCCGAAAGCGACGTGAAATATCGTGGCTGGAAGGATTTCATCAACAAGAACCAGGATAAAGTATCTAAGAGAAAAGAGAAAGCATGAAGACGATTGAACTAAAGAATGCAACCGCACGTAAGCCAGAATGGCGTTTGGCTGAGCCAGTAGACTTCCATCTCGACAAGGGCGAACACGTGGCTATTGTAGGTCGTAACGGCGGCGGTAAGAGCATGCTGGTAGATATGATTACCGGCAAGCATCCCGTGTACCCCGACCAGATAAGCTATTCTTTCACCGAACCGTATAACAACTTGAAACACATCACGTTCCGTGACACCTACGGCGGTGACAACGATCGTACATACTTTCTGCAACAGCGTTGGAACCAGATGGAGATCGACGAGGAAACGCCTACTGTTGGCAGCAAGCTCGAAGAGGCATTTCTGCTGGCAGGTGCCGACACCCCTGAGCGTCGTGCTTTCCAGAAGCATCTCTACGATCTGTTCCATCTTAACGAACTACTCGACAAATATATTATCCTGCTGAGTAGCGGCGAACTGCGCAAATACAAGTTGGCATCCAACCTGTTTACCAAACCTCAGGTGCTGATTATCGAGAATCCGTTTATCGGTCTTGATGCCGAGACCCGCGATCAGGTAAAACAGCTGCTCACCATGCTGGCTGCCGAACAGGACATGCAGATGATCTTGGTACTCTCGAAGATGGACGAGATACCCGAGTTTGTAACCCGTGTGATAAAAATGTCGGATCTGCGCTTTGTGCAGGACATTCAGGTGAAGACCAGCTTCCCTATCGATCACTGTCCGCACGCCATTCTCCTGAAAAAGCCCAATCTTACCATTCCCCCAATGCCACAGGAGATTATCAAATTCAACAACGTTACCATCCGCTACGGCGAGCGTACCATCCTGAAGGATTTGAACTGGGTGGTGCTCAAGGGCGAGCATTGGTCGCTGTCGGGTCAGAACGGTGCAGGTAAATCTACCCTACTCTCGCTGGTTTGTGCCGATAATCCTCAGGCCTATGCCAACGACATCTCGCTGTTTGGCCACAAGCGCGGCAGTGGCGAAAGCATCTGGGATATCAAGAAGCATATCGGTTACGTGTCGCCCGAGATGCACCGCAGCTATAAGCAGAACATCCCCGCCATACAGATTGTGGCCAGCGGCCTGAAAGATACCGTAGGCCTGTATGCCCGCCCCACAAAGCAGGAAAAGGATTTGTGTATCGAGTGGATGAACCTGTTTGGCATTAAGCACCTGGCCGACCGCAAGTTCCTTGAGATGTCGAGCGGCGAGCAGCGCCTGGTACTGCTGGCACGCGCCTTTGTAAAGAGTCCCGATTTGTTGATTCTCGACGAGCCGCTGCACGGACTTGATCTGTGCAACCGCAATCTGGTTAAGACGATTGTGGACCGTTATATGTTCGAGAATCCCGATCGCACGCTCATCTACGTAACACATTACGAAAATGAGTTACCAAAATGTATTGATAACTCATTGTATTTAACTAAGCATTAATATTTCACTTACTTATTTCTCCATCAGAGCCGCTGTACGCACACGCGACAGTGTCTCTGGTGTCATCTGCAGGTAGCTGGCAATGTAAACCAGCGGAGCACGCAGTACCAGCTGAGGCTGATTCTTAACCAACTTCTGATAGCGGTCCTGTGCGCTCTCAAAGCGCAGCATATCGGCGTGGTGCTGACTCAGGATGAGGCTCTCCTCCAGAATCTTACGATACAGAATCTGGATGTTCACACTCTTCATAGCCACAGCCTCCAGGTCGGCCTTTGGCAGCGCAATCAGGATGGTTGGCTCCAAGGCCTTGATCTGTAACTGCGAAGGCTGCTCGCGGAACAGGCTCTCGATACACATCACGATCGAGTTCTCGGTGGCCATATATTCGGTCAGTTCCTTATCGTTCTTGAAATAAAACTGTCGCACCAGTCCACGTACCACCCAGTAGATATTGGTACAGGTCTCGCCCTCCTTCAGAATGAGTTCGTTCTTAGCAAACTTCATCGGTACGAGAATACTCTCCAGCAGGTCGAGCTCTTCGTGCGTCATTGTACTGTATCGACGGGCCAGTTCTCGTGCCACGTCTCGGGTTGTCAAGCTAACATTTGCCATAGATTATTGTTTGTTTTTAGTCCAATTTCAATACTGCGAGGAAGGCCTTCTGTGGCACCTCCACGTTACCAATCTGCTTCATACGCTTCTTGCCTCGCTTCTGTTTCTCCAGCAGTTTACGCTTACGGCTCACGTCGCCACCATAACACTTGGCGGTAACATCCTTACGCACCTGCTTAACCGTTTCGCGGGCAATAATCTTAGCACCGATGGCAGCCTGGATGGCGATGTCGAACTGCTGACGTGGAATCAGCTCCTTCAGCTTCTCGCACATACGGCGACCAAAGGTCACAGCGTTGTCCTGGTGTGTCAGGGTGCTCAGGGCATCCACAGGCTCACCATTCAACAGAATATCGAGCTTAGCCAGTTTCGAGGGACGGAAGCCGTCGATGTGGTAATCGAACGAAGCATATCCCTTTGATACCGACTTAAGTTTGTCATAGAAGTCGATCACGATTTCGCCCAGCGGCAGCATAAAGTGCAGCTCTATGCGGTTGCCGCTCACGTACTGCTGATCAAGCAGCTCGCCGCGCTTATCCAGACACAGCGTCATGATCGGACCGATATAATCGGCAGCGGTAATAATCGATGCACGGATATATGGCTCCTCAATACGGTCGATCATGGTCTGGTCGGGCAGTCCGCTTGGGTTGTGCACCTCCTTCACCTCACCCTGCTTGGTGTAGCACATATAGCTTACGTTGGGCACGGTGGTAATCACATCCATATCAAACTCGCGGTCCAGTCGCTCCTGGATAATCTCCATATGCAACAGTCCGAGGAATCCGCAACGGAAACCGAATCCCAGGGCTACCGAGCTCTCGGGCATGAATGTGAGCGATGCATCGTTAAGCTGTAGCTTTTCGAGCGACGCACGCAGGTTCTCGTAATCGGTAGGATCGATAGGATAAACACCCGCAAACACCATAGGTTTAACCTCCTGGAAGCCCTCGATGGCCTTGTCGCAGGGGTTAGCCACATGCGTGATGGTATCACCCACCTTTACCTCTTTCGAGTTCTTGATACCGCTGATGATGTAGCCCACGTCGCCTGTCTTCAGCTCTTTGCGGGGAATCATATCCATCTTCAGCACACCAATCTCGTCGGCATCGTACTCCATGCCGGTATTAAAGAACTTCACGTGGTCGCCGCTCTTAATCGAGCCGTTTACAATCTTGAAGTAAGCAATGATACCGCGGAACGAGTTGAATACCGAGTCGAAAATGAGCGCCTGCAGCGGAGCCTTCTCGTCGCCCACCGGGTGTGGAATCTTCTCAACTACAGCGTTCAGTATCTCTTCAACGCCTTCGCCGGTCTTACCCGAAGCACGGATAATATCCTCGCGATCGCAGCCAATCAGGTCGATAATCTCATCTTCCACCTCATCGGGCATGGCGCTGGGCATATCAATCTTATTGATTACAGGGATAATCTCCAGGTTATGGTCGATGGCCATATAGAGATTTGAGATGGTCTGTGCCTGTACACCCTGTGTGGCATCCACCACCAGCAGTGCGCCCTCGCAGGCTGCGATAGAACGGCTCACCTCGTACGAAAAGTCGACGTGTCCCGGAGTGTCAATCAGGTTCAGTATGTATTTCTCTCCCTTGTAAGTGTATTCCATCTGGATAGCGTGACTCTTGATCGTAATACCACGTTCACGCTCCAAGTCCATATCATCGAGCATCTGTCCCTCGGTCACCTGTATAGTCTTAGTGTACTCCAGCAATCTGTCAGCCAGAGTAGATTTGCCGTGATCGATGTGGGCGATGATGCAGAAATTTCTTATATGATTCATTGTAGATTCTATGCTTTAGACTGCAAAATTACAAAAAAACTCTCAGAAATCACATAATTTTGCTTTTTTTTGTATCTTTGCAGGCAAAAAATAGCATTCGTTATGAAAAAGTATTGGATATTGGGTGTTATCACCCTGTTATTTAGCGCTTGTCAGGAGAGTCTGGAGGACCGCTGCGAGCGCGATGCCAAGGAGTACACGCGCAAGCATTGCCCCACAGCCATCGATGAGAACACAGTGATCGACAGTCTGGTTTTCGAACGCGCCACACACACCATACATTATTATTATAAGCTTACGGGCGTGGCCGACGAGGAGCAGACTCTGAAGGATGTTGATGCCGTTAACGTGCTTAAGCAGGGCCTTAAGAACGCTACAGCCGTTAAGGTGTATAAAGATGCCAAGTACCGCTTTGCTTACACCTACCGCTCCAGCAAGGATCCAAAGCAAGTTCTGTTAGATGTGGTTTTCACAGAAAAGGATTATTAAAATAAAATTCCCCCGCCGGTTGGCGAGGGAATTCTTTTTTTTATTCAGCTGATTCCTCAGGTTTCATGTTAGTGTAAACGGTCTGAACGTCGTCAAAGTCCTCCAGCTTCTCAACCATCTTGTCGATAGTCTCACGCTGCTCGGCTGTAACGTCCTTCAGGTCGTTAGGAATGCGGGTGAACTCAGCACCAGTAACCTCGAAACCGTTCTCCTCAAGGTGCTTCTGCACAGCGCTGAAGCTTGAAGGATCGGCATAGATAGTGATGCTGTTCTCCTCCTCGTCCTCGTCGTACTCATCCTCTACGCCGTAGTCGATCAGATCCAGAATCATCTCGTCCATATCCAATCCGTCCTTCTTCTTAAAGGTAAATACGCTCTTGTGGTCGAACAGGAATGAGAGCGAACCCTGTGTGCCCAGGTTACCGTTGAACTTGTTGAATACCGAACGAACGTCACCTACAGTACGTGTGGTGTTGTCGGTCAGTGTCTCAACAAAGATAGCGATTCCGTGAGGTCCGTATCCCTCGTAAGTTACTTCCTTGTAATCGCTCTGGTCCTTACCCATAGCGTTCTTGATAGCACGCTCAATGTTGTCCTTTGGCATGTTCTCGCGCTTAGCGTTGGCAATGATAGCACGCAGCGCGGGGTTGTTCTCTGGCTCTGGACCGCCTGCCTTCACGGCAATAGCAATCTGCTTACCAATCTTTGTAAATGTCTTGGCCATGTGGCCCCATCGCTTCAGCTTTGTAGCTTTACGATATTCAAATGCTCTTCCCATATACTTATTTAAATTTAGAAATTCAAAAATGTAAAAATGTAAATATTAGCGCAGTTCTGCATTCAGCTGCTTTTTCAGCTGTGCGATGAGCTTGTTCATGATGGCCTCAATCTGCTTGTCGCCCATGGTCTTCTCCTCGTCCTGCAGGATAAAGTTCACGGCGTAGCTCTTCTTGCCGGCAGGCAGCTTGTCGCCCTCGTAAACGTCAAACAGCTCTACCTTCTTCAGCAGCTTCTTCTCGGTCTGGCGGGCAATCTGCTCAATCTGGGCAAACTCTACGCTGTTGTCGACCAACAGGGCCAGGTCGCGACTAACGGCTGGGAACTTGGGCACCTCGGTATAAAGCACCTCGTTCTTCTTAATCACCTTCATCAGCGCAGTCCAGTTCAGCTCGGCGTAGAATACAGGTGCATCCAGTCCGAACTGCTTCAGCAGCTTCTTGGTAATGATACCCATCTCGATGAGTTTCTTACCGCCACGGTTCTCGATGGTGAGACCGGCAGAGAAGATATCGTTCTCGCTCTTCTTGCGAACAATCATTCCTGGCTTCACACCGATACGGCGCAGAATGTTCTCAACATAGGCGCTCAGCTCGTAGAAGCTGCTCTCCTCGTTAGCGTGAGCCCAGCTGCCCTCAACACGCTTACCTGTGAGCCACAGGGCAGCATGATACTGCTCCTTGTAAGCCTGCATAGGATCGTCGAGGTTTGCCTTCTCAGGATCAAATGTATATACGTTACCGAACTCGAAGAAACGCAGGTTAGCGCGCTTGCGGTTCACGTTGTGCTGTACGCTCTCCAGTCCACCAAACAGCAGAGTCTGGCGCATCACGTTCAGGTCGGTACTCAGTGGGTTCATAATCTTCACGCAGTTCTCGGCAGCGTAGGCATTATGTCCCTCGTAGTAAGCACCCTTAGTGAGCGAGTTGTTCAGGATTTCGTTGAATCCCTCACCTACCAGCTGCTCGCTTACGATATTAGCCAACTTGTGCTTCTGGTCCTCATCGCCCTTAATCACAAGCGAACCCTTCAGCTGGGTTGGAATCTCTACATTATTATATCCGTAGATGCGCAGGATATCCTCTACTACATCGCAAGGACGGGTAACATCTACACGGTAAGCAGGAATCTCCAGCTTCAGGCCCTCGGCAGTCTCCTCCAGTACCTTCATCTCCAGACTCTCGCAGATGGCCTTGATCTTATCGGTAGGAATCTCCTTACCAACCAGGCCGTGAACATACTGATATGAGAGATCCACTACGGCGTTCTCCATCTTCTCGGGATATACGTCCACAATGTCCATGCTCACCTTACCGCCAGCCAGCTCCTTACACAGGATAGCGGCCTGCTGCAGGGCGTAGATGGTGCCATTGGGATCCACACCACGCTCAAAACGGAAGCTGGCATCGGTGCTCAGTCCGTGGCGGCGTGCGCTCTTTCTGATCCATGTTGGGTGGAAGTAGGCACTCTCAAGTACCACGTTCTTAGTGGTCTCGTAAGTACCGCTACCCTTACCGCCGAATACACCGGCAATACACATGGGGTCCTCGGCATTGCAGATAGCCAGGTCGCGGTCGCTCAGCTTGTGCTCCTCGCCATCCAGTGTCTGGAATGGAGTGCCCTCGGGCATGGTCTTTACTACTATCTGATGACCCTTTACCATGTCGGCATCAAAGGTGTGCAGAGGCTGTCCGTAAGCCATCATCACGTAGTTGGTGATATCTACGATATTGTTGATGGGGCGCAGTCCGATGGTGTTCAGCTTGTTCTTCAGCCAGTCGGGACTCTCCTTTACCTCGCAGTCGCTGATGCTTACGCAGGCATAGCGCTTGCAGGCCTCGGTGTTCTCAATTTTCACCTCGATGGGCAGGTCGTGATTGTCAACAGTAAACTTCGAGCAGTCAGGACGGTGCATCTTGGTCTCGTAGCCATTGCTCTTCAGCCAGGCATACAAGTCGCGTGCCACACCCCAGTGGCTCAGTCCGTCGGCACGGTTGGCGGTGATATCAACCTCAATCAGCCAGTCGCTCTCCAGGTTGTAGTATTCTGCAGCAGGTGTGCCCACTACAGCATCCTCGGGCAGTACGATGATACCATCGTGACTGGTACCAACACCAATCTCGTCCTCGGCACAAATCATACCGTTGCTCTCCACGCCGCGCAGCTTGCTCTTCTTAATCACAAACTCCTTATCGCCATCGTAAAGCACGCAGCCCAGATCGGCCACAATCACCTTCTGACCAGCGGCAACGTTAGGCGCACCGCACACAATCTGCGATGGCTCGCCCTTACCCAGGTCAACCGTTGTTACATGCAGATGGTCTGAGTTAGGATGAGCCTCGCAGGTAAGCACCTTACCCACGTACAGGCCCTTCAGACCGCCTTTAATACTCTGTACTTCTTCCAATGCGTCGACTTCCAAACCTGTCGATGTCAGTGCATCGGCCACCTGCTGTGCAGTCAGGTCGAAATCAACGTATTCCTTCAACCATTTGTAGGAAATATTCATTATACCAATTCTTTAGTAATTACTATCTTCGAAATTTCAAGGTGCAAAGGTAGTAAAAAATTGGTATTTACACAAATTTTTCCTGCAAAATCTACTCAATACACTTCATTAAAAAATCTACAGCGCCGTTTATACCGAATTTTCGCACATCCAGGCTGATATCGTAGTTGCGTGCATCGAACCATTCGCAGCCTGTATATGTCTTAGTATATAACTCTCTGCTATAGTCGTTATCCACCACCATAGCAGCGGCATCGCGCAGGTCGAGTCCGTATTTTTCAGCTATGCGGCGCTTACGGCAATCCTCACTGCTGTGCACAAATATCTTGAGTGCATTGGGGTGATCCTTAAAGATATAGAATCCGCAGCGACCCACAATCACACAACTCTCCTTCTGGGCTATCATCTTGATAGTCTGGCACTGGGCTTCAAACAGCTCATGACTGGTCTGATCCTGCTCAGCCCCGTCGTACTCGGCCTTAGCCATATAGTTGCGATAAAAGTTGGTGAAATCGTCGCGCCACAGAGGGTTGCGTGCTTCAATCTTTTCCATAGCGTCCTCAACTGCTTGTGTGCGTTTAGCTACCTCGTTCAAAATCTGCTTGTCGAGCAGCTTAACACCTAACCTTCGAGCAATCTCAGCTCCGATCTCGTGTCCGCCGGTACCAAACTGGCGACTGATCGTAATCACAAATTTCTCATCCTTATTCATATCGTTCCAAATTTTTAGTTAATAGATTCATTCGTATTTTATGGTGCAAATATAAAAAAAAGATTTGGAACTTCCAAACCTTTTTCTTATTAATTTTTGCATTTTTACATTTTTCAATTTTTACATTGTTCAATGTATTGAGCTGCCGCTTCGGCGCATCGCTCGCCATCCACACCAGCACTCACAATGCCGCCTGCATAACCGGCACCTTCGCCGCACGGGAAAAGTCCCTGAACCTGAACATGTTGCAGCGTTTCCTTATCGCGAACAATTCGCACGGGACTCGACGTACGCGTCTCAACCGCAATCATCACCGCCTCGTTGGTCAGGAATCCGTGGGCGCTCTTTCCAAAGGCCTTAAAGCCCTGCTGCAGTCGATGCGAAATCATCTTAGGCAGCCAGAAGTGCAACGGACTGGATATCAATCCAGGTGCATACGACGATTTGGGCAGATCGTAACTCAGTTTGCCGTTCACAAAGTCGGCCATACGCTGTGCCGGAGCCGTCTGCTTCATATTGCCCTGCTGCCAGCACATCTTTTCAAGCTGCTCCTGAAACGCCATCACCTGTAATGCCTTATTTTCAATTTTTACATTGTTAAATTCTTCCATTTTTACATTTTCCAGATCTTCCGGACGCACCTCAACCACCATACCCGAGTTGCTCCACGCCGTACCGCGGTTAGCCGGACTCATGCCGTTCACCACAATCTGCTCCTTATCCGTAGCCGCAGGAATCACGAATCCACCGGGACACATGCAGAACGAGTAAACCCCTCGTCCATCAACCTGTGTCACCATCGAGTACTCGGCAGCAGGCAACCATCGGCCCCTACCTTGTTTATTATGGTACTGTATCTGGTCAATCAACTTGCTGGGGTGCTCCAGTCGCACGCCCACCGCAATACCCTTGGCCTCAATCTCAATCTTAGCTTCAGCCAGATAGCGGTAAACATCGCGTGCCGAATGACCTGTAGCCAGAATCACCGGTCCACGGAATTCTAATTGTCCGTTCGCAGATACAGCTTCCACACCTACCACTCTATCCAAATGGTCAATGGTCCGCTCCAGCTTTGCTGGCTTGCAAGGCAAGAACGGTCCATGTTCAATGATCAAACGCGTCATACGCGTTTGAAAGTGCACTTCGCCACCGCAGTTAATGATGGTGTTACGCATGGCCTCGATCACCTTTGGCAATCGGTCGGTACCAATATGCGGATGTGCATCGGCCAGGATAGCCGTCGAGGCACCATGCTGACAGAACACATTCAGAATTTTCTCGATATTACCACGCTTTTTGCTGCGTGTGTACAGTTTACCGTCGCTATAGGCACCAGCACCACCCTCGCCAAAGCAGTAGTTACTCTCACCGTCAACCTGCTGCGTGCGGCTGATGTTGGCCAAATCCTTCTTACGGTCGTGTACGTTCTTACCGCGCTCCAATACAATCGGGCGCAGTCCCAACTCTATCAGACGCAGGGCAGCAAACAGTCCGCCAGGACCTGCTCCCACCACTATTACCTGTGGCCGTCCTTCAACGTTCGGGTATTCTGTGTGCTGGTATTCATCGTCGGTAGGCAGTTCGTTCACATACGTGCGCACCTTTAGGTTCACGTATATCTGTCGCTGGCGCGCATCAATGCTGCGTTTCAGTATGCGTACACCCTTGATATCGCTCGGGTTCAGTCCATACTCATCGCCCAGGTAGTTCTTCAGTCTGTCCTCCTGTGCTGCCACCTCCGGCGTTACTCTTATCTGGTATTCGTTAATCATTATATCATGTATTTGGGTGCAAAGGTACTCACTTTTTTCGAAAATGCTTGGATGTTTATACTTTTTTTTCTATCTTTGCAAAGTGATAACTAAAAACATAAGCAATATGACGCTACAATTTACCAATAACGAAGGTCACGCCATCATTACCCTTTGCGGACGACTCGACACCTCATGTGCCATGCAGACACAAGCCGAAATCAATCAGTTTTTGTCGGCCCAAGGCCCCATCCAGAGTGTTACCATTAATGCTGCAGAGCTCGAATACGTGTCGAGTTCGGGTTTGCGCATCCTGCTTTCGCTGGCCAAACAATATAAGGATTTCAAACTTGTTGAGGTTAATGCCGATGTTTTCGACGTACTTAGCATGACCGGTTTTGTAAAGATAATGTGCGTAGAACGCGCTCTGCGCCAGATGAGCATCGAGGGTTGCGAGATCCTCGGTGTGGGCGGCGTAGGCACCGTTTATCGCTACAACGACGATACCATTATAAAAGTGTTCCGAGATGGTACCACCATCGACGAGGTGCGCAACGAGATAACCATGTCGAAAGAGGCCTTTGTGATGGGTATGCCTACCGCCATCTCGTTCGATATCGTCAAGGTAGGCACGCAGTACGGTCTGGTTTACGAGCTACTGCATGCCGATACCCTCAGTTCGCTCATCATGCACCAACCCGAGCGTATCGCCGAGTATGCCCGTAAGTATGCCAATCTGTTCCACCAACTGCATGCCATCCAGGTGCCAGCCGATAGCTGTGTGCCCAATGCCCTCGAGCACGAACGCAAACAAGTACTGCATATCCGTCGGTATTTTTCACAAGAAAATATCGACCTATTACTCCAGATTCTCGATGCCGTGCCCGCTGGCAATCGCTTGCTGCATCTCGACCTGCAGGCCAAGAATGCCATGGTGCAGGGCGACGAACTCATGCTCATCGACATGGGCGAAGTGGGCTATGGGCACCCCGTACTCGACCTGGCACACGCCTATTCGTCGATGGTTCAGTTAATTGGTGATTACGAGGCTATCATCGGCATGCCCCGCGAGTTAGGCAAGCATTTTTTTGATCTTGCTATCGACTATTATTTCGAGGATCTGCCAGCCGATGTTATTGCCCTACGCAAACAGCAGATAGCCGCTGTGGCAAGCATCCGTAACTACAGTTGGCTTGCCCTCAGCGACTCCTTCCCCGAGGCTGTCATCCAGCAGTGTCAGCAAGCCTTCAACGAGCGTGTCACTCCCCATCGCGACCACATCCTCAACGTCATCAGCACCCTAAAAGAATGGTGCTGATAACGTTACTTATCTACGTTTGTAAAAACGCGACCCTATGCCGATTATCCTTGGGGCGCACTGCAAAGTGCAGCCAGATGGCACCATAGCGGTTTTTCTCTATCAGCAGTTCATCAAACTCCTGCTGCGACTCCATGGCATAATTAATCAGTATCGCCGCATAGCAGATGGCCTGCTCCATGCCATTGGTGCGGATATCCGCTGCACACCCCGTTAAATGATTCGAGTTCGCCGCCCCACCAACCTTCCTGTTCAACTGTGGTGATCGATACCCCGAGTTGATGATAATAGGTTGTGAGGATCTTTCCCTCAAAACCTCCAGCCATTGGCAGAGGTTGGTGAGGTTAGCAATCGCCTCGTGACTAGGGATGTTATACACCTCAGGATACTTGCTCCTGGTGAACTCCCCCAATTTAAAATTCGGGGACAACTTTGCATCATTATTCAACTGTACTATTTCCATTTTTACATTTTCTCATTATTACATTTTTACATTTTCCAAAAGTTGCGGCGTGCGGCGTGCTAACACATCACCTTACCTGTTTTCTGATAAACCGCCTTAGTGGTACCATTCTCTACGTAGTCGCCCACCTTCTCCACAAAGTGATCCTTCACCAGACGGCTGATACGTGCCCTGGCTATATTATCCTTGGCAATCGAGAAACACAGCATCATATCCTCTACCGAGAACTCATCGGGTAAACGGTTAAAGCACTCTATAATCTTGCTGTTATGACGAACATTTGCCGCATTATCGCGCATCTGGTCGTCAAAATATTTCTCAGCCATAGCCAGAAAGTAGTGCCGCTGACAGGCATACTGTATGTTGACGATTAACTCAGCCAACTTCCAATCTACCTCGTCGGTCTCAAACTCTCCGCAGTAGTAGGCACCATCCTGATGCATCTTATCCCAGTGGCGCATCACAATAAACGGCGCGGCAAAGTTCAGCCCATGGTAGGCACAACGTTTCAGCAGCATCTCCTCAGCCTTCGAGTTGTTCTCCTTGGCATCAGCCATGCGACGTGCCGTCCAGTCGTACAGCTCATCCACAATCTTCTCCACACTCAGCACACCCTTCATACGGTCCAGCTTCTCACCCCACTCCTTTAGGCGGTTGTCGCTCTCACTGTCAACCACGCTTTCACGGGTCATCATCTCAAAGTTAGTGGGTGGCAGGGGTATACAGGTTAATCGTGTGGCCAGTCCGCTTCCAAAGTTGCGCTCGTTAATCTTTGCCCTCAAAGCCAACGGCGTTCCGGTGTAAATATAATTCCAAGTCACCACAAAATTTTCGATCACCGAGTCCATGTTCGAATAAGCCTGTCCATCCTCCTCGTTGTGGAAAGCCTTCAACTCCAACGATTGCTTATCAATCCACGAGCCACCTTTTTGAATGCTCAGGGTGTTATCCAATTCGGTATCAAAGGTGAACATGTGCAACTGCATGGGCTCGCCATCCACCTCTTCCACAGCGTTCACCATGTCCTGAATAAACTGGGCATTACTGGTGCGGGCTGGATGTACGCGTACCACCACCTTAGGTTTCTTGGGTTTCTCCTTGTTGGCACCCTTGGTCTTCATCTGCTCGCGATAGGCGTTGATGGCATCCTTACCTATGCGATCGGCAGCAATAATTGGGGCTATCAGCAGCTTATACAGGCGGGTAGCAAAACTCTTTCCGCTGGCAGGATCACCAATCACCATCACCTCGCAGTTCAGACGTCGCAGCTCCTCTGGTCGATGATAAAAACGATATCGGCATCGCGTCATCAGCGTCATCATAAACCCGCCACTCACAAACAAGGCCGAGGCATACTGGTTGCGTTTAAGCCCTTTGCACACATCGCGAAGTATCGGAAAGTCGTCAAACAGACCCTCAATCTGCTCGCCCCAATCCCACAGCCATTGGTCGATATCGTGTTCAGATTGTTCAGACGGATTCTTATGCCCCTCCAGCACACTCCGCATCGCTTTGGATAGGCCTTTGGGTGTTTCCTTGCAGGCACTTTCCACAATACTGCGAACCTCCTCTTCGCTCAGTCCCAATCGTGGCATAATCTCCATCAGCAACTGTCGGTTGTTATCGCATATCGCCCTCAAACTCACCGCCAACTGATACAGCTTCACATTCCTCTCGCCCTCCTGTGGCACCCCTCCATTCTGCCGCCACCACTCATCAATAATCTCCGAATACGCAACCCCCTTGAATGCCTTTTCCGTGACTGGGGACTGGTACCTGTCACAGGATGTGACTGGTCCCTGTCCCCTGTCGCGGTCGGTCGCCTGTCCCCTGTCGCGGCAGCCTAATTCATCTTCTCTCGTAGCCTGACTACAACCGTCTCGATATAGAGCAGTATATCGCTCAGCAAATTCCTTATTCTCATACGTAAAAAGTTCTTTATCCAAATACAAAATGTCAGATTCTTTACAAATAAAACTCATTCTGCTAGCGTCCTTGCAACTCTCGTCAACCTCCACCCCAAGCACCTTAGCCATGGCATGCTGATTGTCAATCAGGTTACCCCAGTCCAACCGTGCCTTAAACACAATCTTCAAGCCCTTACCCGAGGGCGTAATATAAACCAAAAGAATGCCATTTTTATCATTTTTACATTCTTTCATTATTACATTGTCGAATACCTCACGAGGTTTTTCGACATGGTCGATGTCCATCACCACCAATCCCGTTAACTGGGTGGCACTCTGTTTGCGCCAGGCCCCTGTTTTGCCTTTTGGAGATGTGGTTTCATCGAACGTAGCCTGGAAGATAAAGGCAGGCAGTTTTCTCTTCAACGCAGCATCGTGAGTTTCACGATACTTATCAATTTTCTCGTTCCATTCGCTTGCCTTGACGAGTGCCCAAAACTGGGCCTCGTCAACTGGCAACGTAGGATTACTAAAGTTCTTCTGGTAACAAAATCCCATAATTAATTTTCAATATTCAATGTTCAATGGTCAATGGTCAATGTCTAGCAGAACTCTTTCAGCTCCATGTCTATCAGTGCATTGTTAGCCTCGCTTGCGCTCTGCTTAAAAATGTTCATGGTATGCGCTGTTCCCAAATCCAGCGGCACGCTTACGCGCAGAATGTTGTTACGGGTACTCTGCTTAAGCCAGCCCCATGGCAGCTTTTTTATCAGTTTAGGTTTGGGTCGCTTGTAGTAGCCTGGCTGATACTTGGCCTTCTTGTAGGGCTTAAACGAGAGCTGATGCGTATCGCTATCGATAAACAGTGCACCCTCTACAGTAAGGCCTTTCTCCAAGCGGTTCATCACTTCAATAACGTTTAAGATGTTAATAAATTTCTTTCTCATTCTATTCGTGTATCTAAATTATGTGTGTGTTTCGTGTGTGTAAATCAAAGCATCAAATCAGGTATTAACCCTGGCTCTCGGTTAGGCGTTCTACGGTATAGGCAAAAGCATCAAAGTCCAACTGGTCGTCGTCATCACCACGCTCCAACTGCTGTTCCCAGAATCTCACCATTTCACGCATAAACGTATCTATGTCGATATCCAGTTTCTGCATGGCCAGTTTGTAATTGGCTATCAGTTTGCTCAGTGCATAGTTCATCGCCACCGCACAACCAATCGTAGGTCTTACCGATAGCATCGCCTGTTTCATCTCCCTGTAAATGCGATCACCCTCAGCAATATGTCGCATCGTTCTTTTTTCAAACTTTTTCATCATCAATCTTTAATGTTTAATCAACTCATTAATCATCTCCCTACCCTTCTCTGTCCACAGCAGTCTCACCTTGTACTTCAGCTGTCCGTGATACGTTATGTGGGGTTTTCGATACTCCACAGCATAGCCCTCGTTGCGATATTTGGGGGCCAGCAGATAGCGCCGCCCCTTCTTCTGGAGGATGTGAACATCACATAAGAACGAGTTCATGTCGTCGGGTTTCATGTGGTGCTGCTTTGCTATCTCCGAGATGGTGCAACATCCAGCGGTTATTCTGTTCTCGAAGGCCATCTTACTGGCTAAAATCTGCTCCGCCGCATTCAGCAAATCCTCTTCGCAAGTTACTGTTATTTTCATATTTGTTTTTGTTTTACGTCGCCTCCTTTTAAGCGACCTTTAAATGGTTTCTTTCTCTGTTTTCTTTTCTCCGTTTTTCTTCAGGCCTTCCTGAAGGTTCTTTGTATCAGTAAGTTTAAGAACACCGTCGGTTTTTTCTTTCCGACGGTGCAAAGGTATGCATACTTTCTGGTGCAGCCAGCGCTTAAAAACGTAGCGTCCGAAAAAGCGTCCGAAAAATCCTCAATAGTCCGAAAAAGCGTCCGAAACGTTCAATTTTATCTTGGTATAAGCACTCAAAAAACGTTTTAGCACGTTCTTACGGCGCATCACCTCATCAGCCGAAGGATGATCGCTAAACGTCCACTCTGGGAATTTGCCAAACGTGCGGGTAATACCATCGTACAGCGTATTTCTTCCAGGCAGCTTATCTATACCAATCTCTCTTAAATAAGCCAGGAACTCCGATGGATAATAGAAAAAGCCCATGCCCTTTATCACCCCCTCGTTTGCACCTCTCATAATATAGGTATAGTCGCCAGGATGCTTAAACACCCTATCCTCTCGCAGTTTCTTGATAGCCAACGCCACGCATCTGTCTATCACATCGCGCGTCTCAACCACCATGCTGGTCCCCACCACTTTTACGGCAGGACAAAGACGCAACATTCCCATAAAAGGCTCGTAAGCCTCATCCTCAATTTCAATTACAATTTGTTTCATTCTTGCTTCACGTTTGCGAAACAGAATGGGCCCATACCTGTCTCAGACATTAAAAATATCGGTCGCAAAAGTACAAATAATCAGGATATCAACACAAAAAAATTACTGGTGTTATCCGGCAAAATTAAAAACCGGGAAACACCAGTAACCAACAGCTAGTAACTGCTTTTCGTGAAGTTAGAATGCGTTGCTAAATTGTTCTGCCAGGCCTTTATATGCCTCGTCGTTCACAAACAGGTCTTTAGCCAAATTAGTGTAATCGTTAAACGACGACACCGAGATAAGTCCCTCCTTATGGCAAACTTTATTAAAAGCAATCATTGTGGGCCGATACAACATCTTTTTATCCTGCAAAAATCTAACAGGGCGCATAATATCCTTTGGCGTCATCTTTCCTTTCTCCTGGATAATCAGCCAGTGCACAAGCTTCTCCTTGTTGTTAACACTAGGATGCACATAATCCAGCAAGTTGTCCGATTTACGTTTGTTATTCATCACCTCATTCCCAACTGCTTCGAATTTTTCCTCCAGCATCTCAAATCCAAAGTCGTTCATCGGGTTAAAGGGACGATCGGCCATTCCCTTCAGATACGAGTGAACAAAGTCTTCCTCCCAATAAATCCGCTCAGTACACGGTTCAAACACTACCGAGATATTATTCTCACTCAGTCCCCAGTTCATTGATTGCTTCACCATATCTGCAATCATATCCACATTGTGCATAGCCTTATTATGGCAGAATATCGCAACATAAGGCGGATACTTTCTGCAGCTCAGATTAATGCCCACAATGGCATAATTAAAATTGCCATCAACAAACTCTCCCACATTGATAACGGCCATACCACCCTGCGCCATCATCCCATAATGGCGCGAGTAATGTTTTCCATTTCGTGGGTTTACAAACGTAAGCGTTTTACGGTTTTTAAAGTCGTTCTTCATTATAGTCTTAAGCATTTGGGTGCCATCGGTAGCCACCTCATTGCCAAACAAGTCGGGTAAGCTTTGCACATACCTGAGAAAAAAGATCTTGATTTCCATATGTTTTAGTTTACTTTTTGATGTTAATATTTTAGTTATTATTCTAATTTATGGTGCAAATATATAGATTCTCTTCCAAACAAAAACAAGCATTCCAATCTTTTTTATCTACAAATTCCAAAAATTTCCAGCTCAAATCCTTGGTTTTTCCAATAGATTCACTATTTTACTACACATACCTGCTGCGAGTCGCAGCACCCCACCAAAAAACGCCCACATTTTGTAAATAAAACGTAGAAAATCCACTAGACAATAAAATTTTTCGCCAAATCCCAAATTGTAATCTCCGACCTTACAAAATCGACCTAAAGACAAACTAATCAGCAAATTATTGACATCAAGCGATCATTTTATGTTAAATATGTATAACAATAACAATATTGTTACTATTTTGTTTGTATGTTAGCAACAAAATCGTTACTTTTGCTAGTGTTGGAGGGCTTTTAGATGGTTTAAAACAATGAATAATATGAAGGTTGAAGCAATTGTGGAAAGAACAGACAATGGTTATTACTCCATTGCATGCGATGCCCAGATTGGAAACTTCTGTTTGGGTGGGTATGGAAACAGTGTTGACGAAGCCAAAGCCGACATGGCAGCTATCGTGAAGGAAGCTCAGGAAGAATACGTGAAAGAACACGGCAGTCTTCCCAAGAATCTTCAGGAAATCAAGATTGAGTACAAATACGATCTACAGTCCTTTTTCAATTACTTCGAATGGATTAACATCAGCAAATTTGCCAAGTTTGCAGGTATCAACGAAAGTAAAATGCGCCAATACAAGATAGGTGCTGCCTATGCAGGCGAAAAGACCAAAGAAAAAATCTTGGTAGCCATCCAAAAAATGAGCGCAGATCTAGCTGCCGTTTCATTATAGAATCAAATAATGTGGTCGCAAATTGCGGCCACATTTATTCTGACACATCTACAACATTCATATAAAGAGTAATCATAAATCTCTTTTTCTTTGTGACCTAGCCTTCCTTATCTTTCTCAGCATTCTAGAATCTCCATGCGCCACATACACAACATAAGCAAAAAGAATCAGGATAACCGTAACAATAAGAAGCGTCCACCACTTGAATACATAAATAATAACATAAATTACAAGCAAGGCAAGAATTACCTTGCCTATTTTGGTGTTAAACAGCAGCCATATATAAGGAAAAGCGCTCATAATTATTCTTTATTGATAGCCATGTTGATTATACATTAACTTGTCGTTACTTTCGTTTCCTCATTCCCCCCATAGGCGTCGAGATTATCTTTATCCACTCACTAGGCTTTGCGTTGTTTAATGAGGTTCTTGTTTTTTTTACAATCTCATTAAGTGTGGGTTTTGAATAATCTCTCACACTTTTAGCTAAACTCCTCAGCCTGCTACCAGGTACACTTGAATAAAAGTTTCTTTTTTGCGTCATATTGTTCCTTAGATTGTTTCTAATGGCAAATATAGTAAATATTTCAGAGAAAACAAACTTTTAATTCAAGATAATGCTAATAATTCGATAAATAACGAAAAAAAGGAGCAAATACAAATGATGCTTGCCCCTCTTGCGGTATCTAATGCGGAAGTCATTCTTCTACTTCGAAGTTTAATCCTAGCTGTGATGCAGATTCTTTTACGCTCTTTACGATTGGTGAATTGTCTGCCAACTGGCTAACACTATTGTTTGACGCCGTAAACTTTACCTCTATCTTCAGATTGTTATTCTTTAGAGTATTAATAAAACTGGGGAACAATTGGTGATAGTTCTCTACAGGTATACTTCCGCTAATCGTAACTTTCTTATATACTTTCGACGCAGGAGTTGGTTCCGGAGTTGGTTCCGTATCTCCGCCAGAAGTTGGCTCTGGAGTTGGACCAGGTGTTGGTTCCGGAGTGGGACCTCCAGCAGGTTTTGGCATTACTGACGGGTCTAGCAACCAATACCCCTCCTCAGTAGGATTCAGGAATGTTACACGCTCCTCATGATAAATTCGTGAATATGGAGCGCTTGCGCCAGTTCCCACATTCCACATACCTTCCTCGCAATACCTGTTTACTGTATCAGTAATAGCCTCAGCGTTCAAAATCATTGGTTTGTCATCAAAACGTAGGAATGCTTCATACAAGTCGTTAACCTTTACTGGCTTCTCTACAGTTGGCATCAGGCCATGACGGTTGATAATATTCAAGCCGATACGGCGTAGTACCCAACCGTTTTCATGCAATTCATTTAATGTATTCACCGAAATCTGACTGGCAAATTCAGAGGCAAACGAAACAATTTCTTGTGTTTGCAGGTTATCACGAACACATTTCACAACTGTATTATATGCATGAATTAACTGTTCTCTAGCTGCATCCCCACTCTGCTTCTTTCTATCCAGCACATCCTTTCGCTGTTCGGCATCCAGCTGTCCACTATACTCACTCAATATTTTGTCGCAAGCCAGATACTCTCTAAGCTTCATGCTTAAAGCGGCCTTGCCAGCCTCAGAACATACTAGATACAGCATGGTATTACGATAAACACGCTGCGACGAGCCCTTCATCTGTGCCATCTGCTTAATTGCATATTGGGCAGAACGGCTCACTTCACCTCCTGCAGCAACTGTAAACTTAGGATGCATAACAACAAACGTAAGCTGTTTCTGCTCAGGGACATCTCCTGATGGATCAACCAAGACTTTCGCTTTCGCAACATTCGCTACAGACTGTTTCACTATTTGTAATATCTCGGCATTTATATCATCCTCTTTAACATCACCTTTAGCCTGGTTAATGAGAATATTGATGTTAGGCTTTGATTGGAACCAGAAACTCTGCTCACCACCAATGTTGCTACGATACATATAATGTACCACATTTTCCAGCTGGAAAAGCACCGAATCTATGTCGCTATGCTGAAAAGCATCCGGCTTTAGTAAGCACAACTTCAGGTCCTTTAGTGATAGGCCTTTCTTGGACGACGAACCTACCGAAGCCATAAGCACTGTTGTTGTAACAGCTGTTGCCAAATGATAATTACCTATATTTCCTCCTGCGTTATTCTCGTCTACCTTATAGGCATTACTTATCGAACCAATTACATCAGCATGCATTACCGAATCCCATTGAGACCCCATCAGACTTGTAATCTGACTTTGCAGCGCTGGAAGGTTTTCCAACTGTATATCGCAGGTTTGTATTAAAGCCTGCGTACCCACTAATGAATTCTTTCGCATCCACAAATCCTTAACAATGCTTGCCAATAATCGCAGCACACCTCTTGTACGCTGGAACCTTGAATCACTTCCCCAGCGCACATGGAACATATTTATTAATTCTGGATGGAAAGGATAAGCTTTCTTAATACGCTCAGCATAAGCCACACGATCAGCCTCAGTAGGTAACGCGTCACGACGATTGTGGTACATATCTTTATACTTTCGAGCTACCTGCTCGATGGCATCCTCATTGGTTATTCGGTCAAATAGCCTACGACGAACCACCTCATATATTTCTTCATCTTCTACAGGTTTTACGCTGGCACCAACACGAACAACTCGCGTTTCGAGTGACGAAAGGATTTCCTGGCCAATCTCGCTCGATGAAACCTCGCGTGCACTAGCAGGAAGCGTGCAGATAAGCATAGTTTGTGGGACAGAAGAAACCACCTCGGTGAGAGTTTGTACAAAGCTATTTGTTTGTGTAAACAATGTGCCGCTACCAACAATCTTACCGCTAGCCTTATTACAATAGTCGGCCAACTCGTCAATCAGTATTAGGGCAGGTTTAGCTTTCTCCAATACTGCCATAAATTTCTGGGCATTTGGAGCAATCATCTGCTCGTCATCGCTGCGCATCAGTTCGTAACCTTCACGCCCACCTAGTTGCCAAGCTAATTCTCCCCAAAGAGTATGTGTAACGATATCATCTGCTACACGATGGCCATCCACAACATTTACTGTATTCTGTGTAAATACGGCCACCTTAGCATTACTGAATTGAGGCATATCGCCTGGTTCAAGTATGGTTTGTGCCACACCTAAATCTTTAAACGCTGCACTATCCTTTACAACATGGTAAAGCGTTATAAGCGAGTGCGTTTTACCGCCTCCGAATCCTGTTTGGAGTGATATCACTCGGTTCTGACTCTCCTTACCATTTAGAGCCTGCACCACGCGACGCACCAAGTCTTTGATACCATCTGTAAGATAAGTACATTCAAAAAAGTACTTTATGTCCTGATACACCACAGGAGCAATGCCTGTAGCTACAGCCTCAACATTAGCAGCAAATACACTCTCGTCTAATACCCCATTACGAATATCAGCCTGGGGCACTACTACATTAAACCATGCAGGCAGTACACCTCCATTATTCAGCAATCCATTATCCATAGTTCTAACATTTTATTCACCAAAATCTAATTCACCCTCCTTAGGCACATATGCTTCTTTACATCTCTGTCTATACATTTCTGCATTTGCAAGAATACCCTTAGCAGCAGTCAAGTCCTTACCTTCTGGTAAATGACCTTGCAAGAAATCTAACAATCGCCATTGTGGTGCATCGCTCTGAGGGCACAACTCTCTTACCATCTTATTCATAAGCGCCTCATCGCCACCCAAATAAGCAAGCATCATTCTATGAACTTGCGAAATCAAGTAATCTGTAGGCAGAGTACCCCAATTTCGGTTAGCGCCCACATGCTCTTCGGCTGTAGCGAGGTGTTGTTTGTTTCCGTCAGTTATCAGCAACTTATCGCTTTGTAGACTGCGAATTTCCACGTTTACGCCAACGCGGGTATACTTGTTAACGTCATCAAAATCGCATTCTGACATGCCATTCATCTGAAGCCAACCACAATAGAACTTGGTTTGTGGCTCACCAGGCACACCTTCAAGTAATGCCTGAGCAGCACTTTCGCGTGCAAATTCCAAAAGCTGTCCAACACTTACGGGATCGCCTTCAGCAGTTTCCACTCGTTTATACTGTCCGAATGCGCTTACAGCTTGGCCAAAACAAGCCGTTAGCAAGTCTGCACCTCGGAATCCTAACCCATAAAGTTTTTCTACTTCAGCTTTTACCAAGTTGCGAATATTACGTTTTACATCATCAAAATCGGCATACCCTTTGCGCTCTGATGGACGACATGCAACAGTAACTGACGATTCTAATGCAGCACCGCCTAAAGCCAACATTCTGACATTCCTTTCAGTATCCATAGGCCAAGAACCTGTGATATTCATTCTAGCACCAAGAATTGAATTACAAAGAGTTGTCCAAGCTTGTGTGCTTTGATGAGCAAACATAATACTTACAATATCTTTAGTTTGTTCTTCTATCGCATCAAATATTTGAGTAAGCTTATTCTCAAAATGAGATTTTGCTTCCTCCTCACTATCATTATGATGGTGTTTTAAAGCTGTACATTCCTCTGATTTTGGAGTCTGTGGAGTAGCAAAACATATTGGAAACACTTCACCTATCATTTGTTTCAACCATATATAAAAGAAATCTGATATATCTGCATATGCAATAGCATCATAATATGGAGGGTCTGTGACAACAGATGATATTTCTTTTGATCCGAACTGGTTTTTTTCACCACTTGAGGCATTAAAAAAACTAGCTACAAATGGAGTAATGCTTTCAGATTCAATATATCGAAGCACCCAGTCTAATTGGTTCAAAGCACTACCTGAACTTGAGCAGAAAGGATTTGATTCAGGATAATCTGCAGTCATCGCTATAGCTTGCCTACCAAACAGGTGAACTATAGCAGCTACTTTAGGACTCCATCTACCAAATGACGTATTTAAAAGTATTATTCTATCAATCCATAACGCAAGCAATGCTTTAAGAGCACTTCCATAGCAATTTGGCTCAAAATTATTAATTATTTTATGATAGATTCTTATTATTTTATTAATAACAAAAATTTGTCTGTCTGTAAACAAATCACCCCATTGACTATAGCCCCATGAGAACGTGTCGCCTCCACCAGAATTCTTATGCATTTTCCCTGCAGGACGAATAATTGGATCTAGTTTTTGCTGAATTTGTTGTATTTGACTTTCTGTTGGAACACAATACTTCTTACCTCTCTCCTGCTCGTATATAATAGAAACCAATCTTGGCTTAAGACCATTTGTATTTGATTGACGTTTAATAATATCAATACTAGTAATACTTCCGCAACAAGGGCATGTTAATGTTCCTCTATTATTCCATCCTTTCCTTAATGGTGATTTTCCTTCTTTAATCTCAAATTCTATACGAGATCCAAAAATTTTTGGTTCAAGGTGCACACGAGCTGATGATGTATTTGCTAATTCAAATCCCTTTAATAGAGGGACTTCTGCTCCACAAGATGGGTTGGAGCATTTTGCAGTTCTTACCCAATAATATGCAACAGGCTTGTTTCCTTTTTCATCAGCCGGATAAAGATAACCAACTTCTTTTTCTGTCTCAGCCAATATCTTCTTGGCATAATACTCAACATCAAAAGCCAGGCGATTAGGTATATGATAACTTTTTCCATCGAAGGTTATACCTCGACCATCCTCCTGAGCCATTTTTATACCCTCATCGCCATATAGCTTTTCAAACTCCTCCTTACTATATACGATAGGCTTACCATACTTCTGAGGAAACTCAGCTGAACCTCGTTCAATAATATGAGCCACAGGATTAATATCGTTACCATAGCTACGACAGCCTAAACGTGCTGCCTCCAAGGGAATAGCGCCACCACCTGCAAAGGGGTCGAATACCGATGGCATTTCGTTCTGGAATGCATCAATAACTACCTGCAGTTGTGCTTCGCGCTGCTTTACCTCATCTGTTTCAATATGGCGATCCTTTAATTCATACAGCTGCTTTTCTGCAGCTGGTATAGCATCATAAAGGCGGTTGAATTCTGCATGCAATTCCTCCCATGTAGCAGATGGGCGTTTGTCGCTCTGATAGGCTACAAATATCAGTTCTCTGGCCAAACGGAGAATCTTGGGATTATTCTTATTCTCCCATTTAATAAGCGACCAATCATCCAATTGTTCTTTTGGTGATGTTGCCTTACCAGCAATCATATCAGCCTGGCATTTCATAGAGAACTTGCCTATAAACATCATCAGTCGATTACGATGATTATCCTCCATCTCGTCAACTATGCTGGTATAAGGGATATCCTTATAAGGCATATAATGCAATTTAGCAAGGCCTTCATTCAACAGCATCTCTACAGCATACTTAAATGCCTCGGGACAATTATCATCTAGTGGATCTGGCACCAAACTAGCAAACACAACTGCACGACAAACAGGTAATGGACGACGAGCCCACCATGGATGTAATGTTGATATATGTCCATGATGAATAGTCTTATCACGGACACTTTCTGCTGAAATTTCTTTGATGGGCAATGCCACCTCTATAAGTTTCTTAGCTTTCATAATTCGTTTATATTATTCTGCCATTCCTCTAATGGGAGATAGAACTGAACACCTTTGGTTTTCTGTTCAAAGTTCAACCTATTGGCAGGGTTGTTTATTATATTCAATTTAGGATCTGACTTACAATCAGTTACAATATAAAGCCAGGCTCTGTTTCCAAGCTGAGCCAAACGATTCATTTCGTTTTCCGACAGCATGACGCCATCAGTACCAGCACGGCCTTTTACCTCTATGTATCGTTTCTGGCCCAAAGTATCAATACTCTTAATGTCGTAACCTACATTATCTTTTGAAACATCCTCTGGAGTGCGACCGTTGGCCTGTTCGTATTCCATAGCCACCTGCATGCCGATAGCCTCTACCTCATCATCGCGGCTCATACCAAAACTATGTTGATATTCCATTTGATTAAGAGGTACAACGTAGGCACAACCTAACACTTCGGGTGCTGTTGGCGAAAGGTCCATACCCTCATCCAATTCTTTTAGTCGTTCAACTTTACGCTCCTTAAGTTCTTTTAAGCGAGCCTCTTTTGCTTCCAACTTCTGCTGGGCTTTTTCGTCATCGCCAATAAACACTTTTGCTTGAAGTTCATTGATTTCACCCTGCATATCAAAGATAATCTGCTGGAAGGCCGACTGTAGGTATTCCCTACGACGGGCTGTATCCTCCTCTACCAATTGCTGTGTTTGAACAAGCATCGGTTCGGTAATATTTTCAAAAGTCCAACTAACTACATCATCTTCATTAACAACATCTGGTGGAGTAATCTCTTTAGCAAATGCAGCAGGCGGACATAGATCGAGCAACTTGGCTGGCGAAGTCTGACGGAATTCACCATCCTGCTGACATACCAGCGACAGCAACTCGTTTACTACATTCTGTTCTCCATCCTGAATTATTTTGTTGTCCTTAATTTGATTCTTTACAAAGAAAGCGAAATAAGGATGCTTATCTTCTGGAGATACAAGCACTGTACCCTTAAGCATCTCGTCGCGGAACTGGTCGCAGACTACATCAACCAGACTATCAAAAAGTGCATTACCCGGATTAATGTAATGAGCTCTTCCATATTGAGCAGTTGAAGCCTGATACTCCAAGAACAACTGCTTATCGAAGAAGAAATACAGCTGGGTGAGATTTTCAGCATAGATATTATACTTGTCGCGCAATCGCTTAGAAATCAACTCAGGTATTACATCTATCTGATATATTCCATCTGAGAGTTCGCGGTATTGGCCACCAAGGTACCTGAATGCTTTCTCAAAAAACAGCCTGATATAAATGGGCTGTAGGCGACGCTCGTCGCTGTCCTCTTTTAGCAGACGTGCTTCCTTGTAATCAACAACAGTATGCGCCATAGCTTTGCCTTGTTCTTCGATGCTTTTTTTGAACATTCCGCTTAATTCAGATGTTGACTTATCGATAAAGGCATCAAGATCACTCTCGCGACCATTAAGAACAGAGTCAATAATACTATCAAGCGCAACACCCTTTAGCACATCTTGTATTACATCATAAACACGATCATCGCCAAGCTGTTCGCGAATAATATCCAACTTAGTAAGCAATTTCTTCAAGACTTGACCCTCACGTGTATTATCAGCAACCATATTAAAAACCATTACATCGCTTTTCTGTCCATAACGATGTATACGTCCCATACGCTGTTCCAAACGATTGGGGTTCCAGGGTATATCCCAGTTTATCAGCAATCTACAGAATTGCAGATTGATACCTTCGCCAGCAGCATCGGTACAGATAAGTATCTGAGTATCAGGCGTCATAAACTGACATTGAGACTGGCGGCGCTCGTCTACCGACATGCCTCCATGTATGGTAGCTACTGTGTAACCATTATTTTGTAAGCGCTCCTGCAGGTACAACAACGTGTCTTTATGCTCGGTAAAGATAACCAACTTTTCACCATCTATAACCCCCTGCGAGGTAAGCAAATGCTTAAGTTCCTTATACTTCTGCTCTTCCTGTTGCTGATTATATAGTGAGTCAGCCAGCAAGTATAGTTCCTTAACCTCTTGGGTCTCGGCCTTAATCTCGCTAGGACTCTTTGATGTAGTGAAAAGCTTTAGCTTCTTTGGGTCTGATAGGATATTATCGAGTGCATCGCGCTCATCATCCTCCAGATCATCGAGCTCGTCAATATTAATATCGTCGAAGTCCTCAAGCTTGATACGCTGTTTCCAAAGCGATGGGTTCTTCTCCAGTTCATCTGTTAATCCCTGCAGAGCAGTCCAACGTTTATGTAGCGTATTGCGGATGGCAAAAATACTACTAACCAGTCTGCGCTGCATAACCTGAAGTGCCAAAGATACATGGATATTCTTAGACTGTGCAGCCTCTTCCTTTCGCTTTGTAAGATACTGGGTTACTGCATCATACAGTCGTTTCTCGTCTGGGGTAAGATTGTAACTGGTAGTCTTGGTGTGACGTTTCTTATACAACGGATTACCATCCCAGTCCTTCATATCCTCTTTTAATCTACGGATAAAAAACTTATTAGCACCAGTCTCGCTTAGCTCACGTACACGTTCAGTTACAAGATCAGCTGTGGCAAAAATGTCTTCATCAAGCAGCTGGAGCAGACGTTTAAAAGTATCTTTACGACCACGATGAGGTGTAGCTGTAAGCAACAGCAAATGTTCGCACTGGTGCGACAGCATATGCGCAACCTCATATCGTTTTGACTTATAGATCTTCTCACCATATTCGTATGCCGACAATTTATGCGCCTCATCGAAAATAACCATATCCCAGCTGGTCTTCGACAAAACATTCATTATGTCTTCGCGGCAAACAAAATCTATACTAGCAACTACCCTATTGCTATTTTGAAAGACTGTAGGTTCTGATGAGAATACACTACGATTGACAAGTTTAAATGGAATATTAAACTTGACGCCCATTTCATCCTCCTGCCATTGCTTGGTAAGTCCGCCAGGAGTAATAATCAGGACACGTTCAACATAATGACGTAATAACAACTCCTTGAGTAGCAGTCCAGTCATGATGGTTTTTCCAGCACCTGTATCATCAGCCAGCAAGAATCTAATCTTAGGCTGTGGAAGCAAGAATTTATATACTGCTTCCACCTGGTGTGGCAATGGGTCGACAACACTACAGTTTATAGCGAAAAGAGGATCAAACTGATAAGCCGACTTTATTCGCTCAGCCTCGGCAAAAAGTACAAATTGCTCGGGATTACCTTTGAAATTAAACTCACCATCAGCAGTAAGTAATTCCAAAGAATCAATTTGCTCGATGGTTATTATTTTTGATCCAGCACGGCGGCTATTCACTCCCGTATACGAAAGTGAATACTTCGAGCCCAGTTTCTGAATCTTGGTTATTTCCACAGATTCATTGGGTATAAGGCCGGCAACAATACTGCCAACCTCTATTTTTAGCGTTTGATCGGTCATTGTGGTAGGGACTAATCATTCATTAAATTGTTATTCGCAGACTATAAAGAAAGCGCACCCGTCGTTCATATTCCTCAGTTCAGGCGTCCCTACCACAGTTACCTTGCAAGATGAAATACGTACAAACGGATACGCCTATACAGGCGTACCTTTTCCGTTTGCGATTCATCTTGCATTGTCGATTGTCATTGGTAGGGACTTTCGAACTAGAGAATCACTTCCGAATCAGATACAATATCTTTTTCGATCCACGATGTTATTTTGGCAAAGCAATTCGCACTCCCGTTGAAGTTTTGAAAATCAGCTGTTTACGTAAAATACGCTTTGTTGCCAACCTCGCAATGCCTTAATTTGGCTACAAAGATACAAAAGTTTATGTAAAAACCCACCATTAATTCGTATTTTCTTTTAAAAAAGTCCCAAAATATTTGGAACTTATTGAAAATGTTCACTAGCTTTGCAGAGTGAAAGGAATAATTCGATTGATAATGGAAATTAAGAAGATATCGTACGAAGAGGCATTAGCACGCATTAAGCGTTCGCTTGAAATCAGGCGGAACGCTGAACGACGTATGGCTGATGAATGGGAAAAGATGGGGTTAAAAGGTACTGCCGAGTCCCTATGATTGTTGTATGAATAATAAAACTCCGCTAAAATACAAGAATGGGGATAAAAAATGCAATTTGCTACAAAAAAGACACCTTCATGGTGTCTTATTTTGTAAGCTTATCAAATACCGATTTACCTAAATCTGTTAGTACCCATTCGCCATCCTTGCGACCTCCTTTTCGAGTTAGGATGCCCAACTTTTTCAGCTTTGCCAAATCTCTTTCGATAGTTCTTTCTACATTAAGATTCTTTTCCGACATCTTTTCCGACATGGCCTTTGCTGAAATCCTGGAATTAAGAGACAACATTTTCAGTATAACTATCTGACGCTCAGATAGTTCTTTTACGACATCTTTTCCGACATCTTTGGTGACATCATTTACGCCAACTTCCTCCTCAGCATTGGCATAAATGATGGTTTGGAACTGAGTGGGAGTAGATTTGAATACAGGTTTCAATTCGTCCCTGTAGCCCTCCAGCGCTTTTGTTTCGTTGCAGATTCGGGTTAATCCGCTTCCACGTTTCTCCATGTAGTCGAGCTGGGCCATCACATTGGCAAGAATGGGGTTGCGGCGCTCGGAAGACACATCAGCAATATTCAGATTCTGAATTAGCATACCGTTGCACATACCGCCAGGCGAGGTTACAACAATACGATCGTCGTAAATATCCAGATGTACCTCGGACCCCATCACGGTATAATCTCGATGGATAAAGTGGTTTACCATTGCCTCTAACACGGCACGCTCGGCATACTCGGGTTTGTTTTTGCGACCATCAGGCAGTTTCTCCCAGCCACGCTTGGTGTTAGATTTCACAAAGTTCATAGCCTCATTAAGCAATAGCAGTACGTTGCCGGTGTACTCAGCATCGTTAATGGCATCGCCCTTCTCCTTGCCATCCCATCGTGTACAATACAGACGCGACTGCGACATCGGACTGTAATCGGCAAACAATGCACCTGCATTGGTAAGCTGACCTTCTTCAGTTACAAGTCCGAAAGACAGGAGATACTTTTTATCCCATTCCTGACCGGTTCGCTTTTTAAAAGTATTTGCCAAGAAAGCAAAAGAGTTGTCCTCAACTTTATAGTCGGTAAGCAGCGAGTCGTAAGTCCTGTTGGTACCTTTCAAAACCAAACGTAGCATCTGTTCGGAGGTGGCTGGCAGGCTCTCGTCACCCACACGTATAAAGGCAATGCGCTGACCATCCCCCACGTAGTAGTATGGTGTGTAATTACCGGACTTTACCTTCAGCTGTAGTACATCCATCCCGTCTATCCTATGCGGAATCATTTCTACATCTGGCAAAGGATCCATATAGTCGCGAATCTTGCAACTGATAGCTTCGCACACATGCTGCACATCGGCTAGTCCTACTACGATGCCCTCATTATTTACCCCATAGAACAGACTACCACCCATGCCATTGGCAAAAGCGCTTACACTCTTAAGCCAGCTTTTAGGTTTGCTTTCCTCGAGTGCTACTTTATAGTCGTAAGCCGTACATTCAGCTATCAGTTCTTGTATAGTTGTCATTTTCAGTTCATTATTTTTAGTCTTTGCTTGCAAAGGTACAAAATGTTTTGTGAAAAATACAATATTAAGGCTAAAAAAATCAATATACAAGAAAAAAGGACGGAGAAAACGATAACATTCTCCGCCCCATATGTTGCATTGTTATAGATTTACCAGTCGGACAACCCGTATATATAGCCTTCATATTTTTTTGCGAGATGATCTTTCATCAACTGTAGTTTATAAGGATCGCTATATTTTGCAGTTCCCTTTTTTGCTTTGGAAGTTTTTGGTACGAGATTGCCCAACTTTTGTTTTATCCGTGTTTTTTTACTCGTTTTTGCCAGTTTGCTGGGCCTCCTTGCTCTGTCGAGCGAGTACAGGCTACGTCTCGGCATAAGTTAAGCGAGCTTACTTCTGCTCTCGGCTTGCACTGTCCTTCGCTGCCTTCAGCATGGCTACTTGACGTAATGCTTGCTGTCGCGTAGCTCGCGATGATGGACGCCCCAATGAGCGGCGCACCTGCTGTGCAGAGTCCTGCATGCTCTGATAGATTAAATCTAGGAAAATCTTCTGTCCCATCTTATAACCTCGTATATCTGCTCTATTTTCATTTTGATAGTTCTTTTGGGTGCAAATATACAAAAGATTTCTTATATAAAATCACTTCTACTAAAAAAAATCCCAAAATATTTGGAACTTATTGAAAATGTTTTTATATTCTCCTCATCAATATTTTATACGAATAAACCTAACATTTGTTTATTGGCTTAGGCTTGTAAACTCCGCTAAAATGCATATAGTTGTGATAGCAGCACACCGCACGCCGCACGCCGCAACTTTTTGGTTGTGCGGTGTGGATGGGTGCGATGGTGGTGATAGATTTATTAGTATTATAAATATTATATATTATTATATATATTATAATATATATAATAATATATAATATTCTAAAGACAAGATGCTGCGAGTGTGAGATATGGAAAAGTTGCGGCGTGCGGCGTGCGGTGTGGTGGTGAGTACAGGAAACGAGATTGTACTAATTTGAGCGAAATCCGTAAAATTCGGAGCCATAAAATTACTATTCTTTGCGCAAGAAATGGATAACCAAAATATTTTTGCTTTTTGATAAAAAAAGTGGCTAAAATATTTGGTGGTTTGAAATATTTTTTGTACCTTTGCAGTGCATTAAGAAAGATACACTTCCCTTGCAACGTTAATCAAAAACAAAGCGCGCACAACTTTTGAGAGACACAAACCACCCTTTATTATTAACCATTTTAAAAATTAAAACACACAACATTATGGCAAAGATTTTTTATCTGCTGAAGCAGAACAACACCAAGACCTCGAAGATTTACGGCAAATGGTTTGCCCGAGGAAAAACCACCGAAACACTGAACACCCGAAAGATGGCCAACCACATTGCAGAACACGGAAGCATCTACACCCCCGACGTGGTATTCGGAGTGCTGGAGAAATTCAGAAGCTGTCTGCTGGAGATGCTGCTGAACTCGAAACGAGTAAAAATCGACGGTCTGGGCATCTTCTTCACAACCTTGGAGAACGAGCCCGGCGGAGCCCTGAGAAAGGAGGATTTCTCGCCAGCCAAGAACCTGAAAGCCCTGCACATTAGATTCCTGCCCGACCAGGAGGCTGAGACCAACATCTCGAGCAGGGAGTTTATCAAAAGGGCTGAGTTTGTGAATGCCGAGACATTTGCAGGACAGCTGACCGAGGAGGATAAACCAAGTAACAGTGGCGGTGGTGGCAACAGCCAGGGCAGCAATCAGCCAAGCAATGGCGGAGGTAACACCGGAGGCAATACCGGAGGTGGCAACAATGGCGACGAGGATGAGTCGTATGGCGACTAAGGGTTTGGGGCTTAGCCCCGCCCTACTCTACCAATGTAAAAATTATGAAATGGAAGAATGTAAAAATTGAAGAATTATGACTAAGAAGGAAACATTGAAGTTTATCGTACAGATGATTGCGAGTATTGCGACAGCGATTGTAACGGCACTGGGCGCGACATCGTGCATCGGGGCTTAGCCCCGAAGAACCACGAGTTCTTGGACAAGCCAAGCGGCATAGCCGAGCGGCGTAGGCGCCTTGTAAGAAAACGAAAAAACGCGGAAACAAAAAAGAACCGATGCCCTGAGGATTCAGAGCATCGGTTTTTATCATGCGGTTACGCGGGTAACTAGTATTTCAACAGATAGCACTGGGGGAAGGTGGCAACAGCACCTACATAACCGGAATAACCACCTGTGGTGTAACCAATACGCAGACCATAGAGGCTGTACTTGGGATCGAGCTCGCTGTTGGGCACCATATCAAACAAGATAGCACCATCTTCCTCAATAAGCTTACACTCAATAGCTAACTTATCGTTGTTGAAACGATAGATCTTATTGTCGGCACTGAGGCCCATCACCATGGTCATAGCACCGTACTCTACCCCACCCTTGGTGTATTTACCACCCATCTCGGCAAGGTTGTAGATGCTGAAGCTCTCGTTTGCTACATTGAACTCTACCGGGATGGTAAAGCCATTAGCGGCATAAGAACCACTGAGGAAGGTGATCTGACCGCCATTGCTATCGTTGGTGCGAGAGAGGTCAACCGTGGTGTAAACCCACTGCCCATTGCTCTGGTAAACCAGGAGATAGGTGCCCTGGATATCATTCAGGAATTCGAATTGAGTGATTTTGAGGGTGTCGCGCAAACCAGCAGTTTCAACAACGAGCTTGCCCGAACGGCGCCAGCCTGACTTGTTCTCAGCCACCTGAATGTCGATCTGATCGGTGGCTTCGTTGAACGATGCCTCAATCCAGCTGTCAAGACTTTTGAGCTGCACAGTTGAAGGGTGGTCGATAGAAATGCTGAGCGAACGTGCAGCGTCGTCGAACTTCAAATCCAGGTCGGAATAAAGTCCATATATACTACCCTTCTGTGTGGCGGTTACCTGTGCCTGGGTATCGCCCGAAGCAAGATTGATAACTGCCGAACGGCCATTAAGAGTGATGTTGGGATTGGCAGTAACTGTAACGGTGTTGCCTTGTACAGCAAGCGAAAGCCAGCTGGCATCGGTGGTAGCGGTAACGGTACCAGTGGTATTAAGTACGATGCTACCATCGCCACCCTCGGCATCGAACAGCACCTGGGCACTCTTTATCTCGAGCTTTGGTGTGGGTACATAGCTGGCATCATCGCTGCTACACGAGGTAACGAAAACAATGCCGGCCAGCAAAGCTACTAAACTAATTATCTTTTTCATAATGCTAATGATTCTTACTTTTTAATAAATACGGGATCTGCATAGTAATCGTAGAAGTAATCGGTACCACTGAGGGTTGTACCGAAGCCTAGGCAGTCGATGTTATAGGTACCATAGCTACCACCAAGCAGCAGGTTCACCTTACCATCGCTGGCTATTGTGGGTACGAGGTAAGCTGTATAGCCGGTATTTGCAGCCGTCCAGGTGCCCGAAGCAGCGTTAAGGAAGGTGAGCCAAATGCTGTACTGACCGATGGTACCTGTGGCCTGTGCTGATGGGATTTCGAAACGTCCCTCGTCGGCATTCCACAACATCTTGACAGTCTGTGGATAGCTGCCATAGTGGATGGTAAGTGTGTAGAAGGCGCCGTTGGTAGTAATGGTAGCGGGGTCGGCCACAGCCTGATTATCGCTATCCAAACCATTTACGGTGTAGTTGCCCAGCAGGTCGGCCACCTCGATCTGAGTAACGCTAATCATAGCCTTCTCGCCATTACCAGCCACCTCGATGGCTCCCGAGCGGGGAGTGCCAGTGGTGTTGGCAGCCAGGCTGATGGTTAAGCTGTTACCCTCGGCCTTTACATTAATCCAGTCGGCTGTTGGTGTGTAAGTGAATCGGTCGGCCAGATTAAATGTGTACTTCAGCTCGGCAGCAGCGTTACCCGATGTAATCTTGTCGCCGATATTGTTGATAACTATCGAAGGGCTGAGCTGACCATAGAATACCACGCTGTTGTCCTCCTGCGAAACAAATGCACCGTTGGGCTCGTCGTACTTGAACACACGAACCTCTTTCTCGCCGATGGTTACAGGCTTGTAGAGCGAGATACCATCGCTATCGAAGCAGAAAGGCACCTCGATATCCTCCTCGCCACTACCAGGCTTGCCAATCACGATCATACGGTCGTCGGCAAGGATGTTCACCACATACTTCTGACCGTCGATCTCGGCAGTAGCCAGGTCGAACACCAGGTTGTTGACAAAGTTGTTCAGGCGCAGCTGATAATCTACGATGCTCTCGCTGATGCGGTGCATGTAGAGGATGTTGCCCGAGCGGACACCCTTGAGGGTGATGGTGTTCTCATCGTCGCTGATATCCATGATGATAAAGATAAAATCGCCATCGTAGGCCTCGTAGCCACCGGCTCCGCTACCACTGCTAGGTGTAGAGAAGAAGTGGAAGATATTATTATAGGTATCGAACGCGATAACAGGTCCGTCCTCGTTGTCGAGGCTGTAGGTAGAGGTCTCGGTATATGTGAGATCGTTAGAGATCTCGCTGCACACCTCAACGGTCTGGTCGGTGAACTTCAGGGTATATGAATAACCACCGTAACTCTGCTTACGATCGGGGAAGAAATCGAGCGCCCATCCGTGTTCAGAGCTGGTTAACACGCGCTTGGTATTGCTGAGATACTCTGACACGCGGAGCGAGGCCGACTTTTCGAACAGGTTGTCCTGATCCTTCAAACATGATGTTGCGAGCAGTGCTGGCATCATCAAGAGCAAATATGCTAATATCTTATTTTTCATAAAAATGATCCTCCTTGATTAATTTTGTGAATTTACGGTGAGATCCATCAGATCTACGTGGCCAGCCATGACATTGCTCTGGCGGCGCAGAATGGTGCTACGCAGCTGGTCAATATCGATATTCCAGGTGCTGAACATATACTCGCGAACGATGTCGAGCTTCTGCTCGATGAGCACACGACCGGTCTCGGCCTGATCTGGATCTTCCGACCATGTTGTCTCGGCACTCTTCAGCAGGTTTTCCCACCAATCGGCATCGTGTGTAACGTACATCGAAACCATCTCGGCAAAGTCCTCGTTAGAGTTGGTCTGAGCATAGGCCGTAACAAAACCACGCTTGAGGTAAGCGCTACGATAAGGCTCAGAGAACTGGCTATCGCTAACATACGACGAAGGTGTTACCTGACGGAACGATGTAGGATAGTCGCGAGTCTGATTCAAAATGTGAGTAAACTCGTGATGGATGGTCTTGAGGAAGTAGTGGTTCAAGCCCTCGGTGGGTGTATAACCACCATAACTGCCGGCAAGCACATTGTCGAGGAAGTTAATACCGTGCAGAATAATCTTCTTACCACCCTCGGCGGTACCCAGCACGATTGAACCGTTATTCTCATACTCCCACACACCGCTCAGGAAGAACATCTTGGGGAAGTAAGAACGTGTGAACTCGATGCCAGCCACCTCGTTATAGGTCTCGATACACAGATACTTTACCAGGTGGGCCATCTTGATAGATCCTTCGAGCTGCGCTGGCACGGTATAGTAGTTAAGATCGCTCTCGATCTCCTCGTAACGATACTTGAAATCGATGTTATAAGGCTTGCGATAGTTCTCTTCCAGCCACTTGTCGAACTCGTTCTTGGTGTAGCTGTCGGTAGTGATGACGCTGGTTGAACTCAAGCCGTCCTCACTGCATGATGTCAGTGTCAGCGACAACAGCATCATGGGTATGATGTAATAAATATACTTCTTCATAGTTTAATACTCCCTTATACAGTTATCAATTAATTCTTGGCTTGGAGCAACCTCGTCGCGTGGGTTTGGCTCATAGCCAGCGCTTACTACCTCCTGAGGAATCTGGATGGCACGACGTGGGTCGTCGACAGTGAGCCAGTCGGTAATCTCCTCGGGGTTACCAGCGCTATTAATCGTACGACGTGGAATCTCGATACCCCAGCGCTTGATGTCGAACCAACGCTTACCCTCGTGCAGGGTGTCGTAACGACGGCATGCCAGTACCAGCTGGATCATGTTCTCCTGTGAAGAACCCTCGGCATCGATGGTGAACTTGGGGTTCAGGTGCTTCTTGAGCGATGATGTCAGACTGGCCTTAGGTGTGCCGTTCTTATCATCGTAAGCATAGCTGAGGGCGTTCATGAACTTGTTTACGCGCTCCTCGTTAACCACCAAACCGCGGTAGGCAGCCTTAGCCACGTTGCGCATCCAGATGGTGAGATCCTCGCCAGCCTTGGTGAAGTTCTTCTGCATGATATAGGCCTCGGCACGGTTCAGCAACACCTCGTCGCCAGTAAAGGCGTTGTAAACGGTGTGGCGGTAACCTGTACCAGCTGCCTGGTTGGTAACCTCGAACAGGTAAGGCAGGCGCCACTGCGACCAGTAGTTACGACTGGTATAGCGCTTGGGGGCCATAGCAAATGAGCTGTAGCTGCCACCCCAGTATTTAGCCAGCGCACCAATGGTTTCGTTGGTAGCCAGATAAGCATTGTGGGTATAGCCCTTACCAGTGCTCCAACCACCGAAATAAAGGGGCTGATTAGAGAACGACGTGAGCAACAGAAGGTTGCAGTTGAGTGTAGGTGCAATCACGTGGTTGGCTGTTGGATCCTGCTGTGAGGCAGAACCATCGGGCATGGTGTTCAGCACGTCCCAGTCGCGCAGCATGGTTACAGGGTTGGTTCCCAGCACCTTGTCGGCACACTCAATCACCTTGTCGTACTTCTCGTAATACAGGTAGAAACGCGATGCAAAAGCATAAGCTGCATTCTTATTAAAGTGGTACTTGGGCACCTGATAGTAGCTGTCGCCTACATTGGGCAGAGCCTTCTCCAGGTCGTCGGCAATGTGCTTGTAGTTCTCGAGCACGGTTTCGCGCTGGTACTGTGGGTTAAGCTGAGTCTCAGAGGCGGTAACATACGAAATACCCATGGCATTGGCGTTGTTAGCATCGTAATGAGGTGCAAACAGGTTAACCAGCATAAAGTGAGCGTAAGCGCGGCACAGCAGGGCCTCGGCCTGCATCTCGCGAAGTGTCTGCGAGGTGGCACCACCCATGCTCTCGATACCCTCGAGTGCCAGGTTGGCAGTCTCGATGCACTGGTAAAGGTCCATCCAGTAGCTGCGAGTGCTCTGGTTGTTGGTCTCGGTCATATCTACCCAACCGTAGCACTCCTCGGTGAAACGGTCCTTATACGAGGCATTGCTGATAATCTCATCCACATTGTCGGATGCATATTCGGTAAATGCCATGTGGTCGTGGGTGGGATAAGCAGCCACCAACAACTTCTGAATCTTTTCGGTCGTATTTGCCTCGGTACGGTTGTCGGGCAACTTATCAAGGAAGTCGCCGCACGACGTCAGTCCCACGCTCAAGGCTACGATGCATAATCCTATATATTTCTTCATTGTTTATATTCTTTTTCGTGTTATCTGTTATTACATTGCTATTACATGCCCAGGCGCAGTGTGAGTGTGAACTGCTTAGGCATAGGAACTGCCACACCACCGGTGTTGTAGAACTCAGGATCCTGACCGTTGAGCTTCTTGTCGGCATAGATCAGGAACAGGTTGGTGGCCTGCAGCTTGAGCGAGAGGCTGTTAAGCTTCATAGGCTCAACAAGCTTCTTGGGGAACTCGTAACCCAGCGAAATCTCCTTCATGCGGATGAAGTCACCCTTGGCAATACGCTCGGTTGAGTAATTGTAAGCATTGTAAGCATAGCTCAGATCGCTGTCGTTACGGTTCTGACGCTTAGAGGCAATAACAGGGATGGTGGTTACATTCTCGTCGCCAGGAACAACCCAACGGTTAGCAAACTCCTTAGGCATTGAGTTCAGGTCGTTGTACTCGTTCTTGAACACAGGGTCGAGACGTACCACGTTACCAAAGCTGTAAGTAACAAACACATTCAGGGTGATGCCCTTATACTTAAAGATGTTACCGAACGAACCTACATCGGTTGGATCAACAGAACCAGAATACTCCAGGAAGCCAAGCTTCTCCTTGTCGCGAGTCTGGAAGTAGATGCCGGTAGAAGTAATCTCGCCGTTCTGATCAAGGAAGGTTGGGATACCCTCGTTGTTCAGACCACGGAATGGGATTGAGAACAGCGAACGTACGGGATAGCCCTCCAAGGCGAAACCGGTACCGCTCACAAGGTCGATAACACGCTGGTGGTTCTCAAGCTCGGTAACCTCGTTGTGAGTGTGCGAGTAGATGAAATTCGAAGTCCAGCTGAAGTTCTCGGTCTTAATAGGAGTTACAGAGAGCGACATCTCGACACCACGCGACTTCATCGAAGCAACGTTACCATACTTGGTGCCACCCATCTGAGTGTTGACGATACCAATCAGGTCGTAGTTGTTACGACGATACCAGTCGAGCTCGAAGTTAACACGGTTGTTGAAGAAACCTAACTGAACACCGAGGTTAAGCTCGTGCTTCTTCTCGAAGGTCAGGTCGCCGTTGGCGCGGTCCTCTTCCTTCAGTCCGCTCTCACGCAGACCAGCTGATGGACGCCAGGGGTTATAGCTTGAGATAACTGGCAGCGAGTTGGTAACCCATGATGGACCACTCTCAGCAGTCAGTGAGTACGAAGCCTTCAGGGTAGCTGTGGTAAGAACGTGGTTGAAGGTCTTCTGGAACCAAGACTCCTCGTGGGCATTCCATGCACCAGAAACGTTCCATGTAGGCAACCAGCGGGCGCTAGAAGCTTTACCCAGACGGTTGGTACCCTCGTAACGGATGGTACCGTTAACGGTGTAACGACCCTTCCAAGAGTAAGTGGCTGTGCCGAAGAAGGCAGCACGGCGCTCGTGAGTGTTCGACAGTGTGAAGTAGTTAGAGTTATCCTCGGCAGCCTTCTTGAACACCTCGTAGGCGTAGTTAGGAATCTCGCCGAGCGAATACTGCATACCCCAACCACGGAACCAGTCGCGGGTACGGTCGATGCTATTCACCTCCAAACCTGCATACAGGTTAACAATGTGGTCGTTGTTATATACGTCGTTGTAGCTGGCTGTAGCACGGAAATCCCATGCACCCATCTTGTTGGTAGTCTTGTTGTAGATACCACCGTTGGGCAGGATGCTCACTGGTGTGGCGAACATATCGTCGGGGTCGGTGTACAGATAGCGGTTGTTGTTACGGATGGTAGTAGTAGCCATCGCACGATAGGCCTGAGCCTGGTTAGAATCGTCGAGGATATTGTGGTTCTGGGTAGACTGGTTGAACTTGAATGCTCCCAGTACGCCCAGCTCTACCTGACGGATGGGCTTGTACTTCAGCTCGCCCTGTACGCGGATATCAAACACATCCAGGTCGATGTAGTTGTTATCCAGCTCATGCAGAATGTTAAAAGGCGCATAGCTGCGTGTGTAGAACTCGTTAGGATCGAGCGCACGGCTTGTGTTCAAAGCGTACGAATATGGGTTGATATCGAACGAACGGTTGATAGCACCCGATACCACGTCGGTCTCGGCATTCAGCGTACCAGGCGCACGCTGCTTACGATAGCTGGCGTTGGCAATCATATTAAAGGTGAGCTGCTTTGAGATGTTGAAGCTATTGTTGAGGTTAGCGGTATAACGCTGAACCTGCGACTGCTTGGTCCATCCTGGATCGGCCATGACTGATACAGAAGCATAAGTCTGTGCACGATCGGTACCTGTAGAGATACTTACAGAGTGGTTGTGCTGGATTGAATTAGAGAACAGCTCGTCGAACCAGTCGGTATTGCGATACTCGGCCTGGCGCAGATAATCGGCACGGGCCTCGAGTGTGTTGGGCAATGCATACTGTCCGGTTACAGGATCGTACTCGCCAATCATCTGGTACATTCTACCATAAACACCACTTGAAGCGGCGTTGGCCAGCTCGGCATAGTTAAGGTAACCCTTCTGCTGCATCTCCTGATAGATTGACATCTGCTCCTGTGAGTTCATGATGTTGAAGGTAGAGTAGCTGGGCTTCAAGCGCATGGTGTACTCACCGGTGTAGTTGATGCGGGCCTGACCAGCCTTACCCTTCTTGGTTGTGATAACAATCACACCAGCCATCGCGCGCGCACCATAGATAGAGGTAGCAGAACCGTCCTTCAGAATATCGAACGACTCGATATCATCTGAGTTCAAACCTGCAATGGCACTCGAGATCAGTGTGTTGGCATCACCCGACGACAGATCGTCGGCACTCACGTCGGTCACATCGTCCATGATAACACCATCAACCACCCAAAGTGGCTTTGAGTTACCATAGATTGACGTAGCACCACGTACGCGAATCTTAGGTGCTGTACCAAAGGTACCGGTTACGTTCTGCACGCTTACACCAGCGGCACGACCCTCGAGCGAACGCGAGATATCGGCCATACCGTCGATCTTTGCATCGCTGGCACTTACCTTGGTGCTCGAACCGGTAAACAATCGCTTGTCGACCTTCTGCATACCTGTTACTACAACCTCCTTCAGGGCAGCACCGTTCTGCAGAACTACGGTCATACCGTTTTTCGGAGTTAATGTTTGCGAAGTCATACCAATGTAACTAATGGTAATCTTCTTACCTGCGGGGACGTTCAGCGTGAACTGTCCGTTGACATCAGTTACAGTACCCGACTTCTGTCCCTGAACAAGAACGGTAGCACCAATAACGGGCTGATCGTCTTCAGCAGAGATCACGGTACCTGTAACATTTGTTTGGGCCAAGGCTATTCCAAAGCTAAGGGAAAGACAGGCCAAAAACATTGTTAGTCTTTTTTTCATAAATAATAAAATAGTTTTTTTAAATAATGAATATTAATTGGTTTTTTAATCCCAAAAACGGATGCAAAGATAATATTTAGATTTGTAAATAACAAACAAAATTATAAAAATATCACATTTTTGTGTAAAATATTAACGAAAAGACGCATTTTTATGCCTTTTTGTTTCATTTTGAACAGAATCAGACTCATTTTCTAACATCAGCCATCATACAATACCTATTAAATAGACACCTGCAAATCGGGCGACAATAAGCGGTTAGGGCATAAAAAAATCAGCCGGGGAGCGGGATGCTCCTCGGCTGATCGGGTTTATATATTTGATCGTAGATTAGCGTGACTCTTCCTCGGCCTTCTTGGTCTCAGGAGCATCAGCACCATAGTAGTTGTAGTATGCATTGTAGCGGTTGTAACCCCACTTTGCCTGCAGCATGTCGGGGTCGAGCTCCTTAGCCTTGTCGAACAGCTCGATAGCTTTCTTGTAAAGCTCCTTCTTCTTAGCAGGATCCTCTACGTTCTGAGCCTGTACGCTGTAACCTGTACCTGCGTAGGTAGCGATGATAGCGTTGTCGGGCTTAACCTCGAATGCCTTCTGGAGGAAAGGAACAGCCTCCTCGGCCTTGTTAGCCTGGAGCAGAGCCAGACCCTTATCGGCGAGGGCTACAAAGTTGTTAGGATTAGCGGCAAGAGCCTCGTCGAGGATCTTGTTAGCATCCTCGGTCTGACCAAGACCCAGCAGAGTGTTGTACAGCTTCTCCATCACACCATCAACCTTGTGCTCGGCATAGATATCCTTCAGGCTGGCAGCATACTTAACTGAGTCGTCCTTAGTCTTCAAACCATCGCCCAGAATCTCGAGCTTCAGGTTGAGAGCGTTCTCGTACTCCTCGGGATCCTTCATAGCTACATCAGCCAACTCGAGGGCCTTAGCCATATCCTTGTCCTGATAAGCGAAGATTGAAGCGAAACGGGCTACCTGACCGAAGAAAGGCTTCTGCTGCTCGCGGTCGCAATCCTTGAACATAGGAGCGGCGTCGCTCTCGGTGAACAGCTGCCAGTACTTACGAGCTGAGGCGTTATCCTTAGCGGTAAGAGCATCCTGACCAGCGTTAACCAGAGTGTTACGTGGAGCAGTCCACAGGCGCTGAGCATTCTTAGCAGCGAACTTAGGAGCTACCTTACCCTTCTCGTTAGGCATCTGGTCGAACTTGTCGCACTCGATACCTGCTACGATAGCGGCATAGGCCATCTCGTTCATCAGTTTCATATCAACGGGCTTCTCTTCCTTACCCATCTGCTTGTTTACCTGATTCTCAGTCTGGATAGCGCTCTGAGCATTAAAGTCGTTCAGGGCAAGGTCAACAAGCTTGTTGTAGGCCTTTGCCTTCTCGGCATCGTTAGCCAGAGAACCAAGGCTGCTCTTTACGAGTGTCTCAGCTTCTGCATAAGTCTTTGCCTTGAGGATAGCCTTCAAAGCGTCACTGTCGCCGGCAAATGCGGTAGAGCTAGCTACCAGCACACATGCCATCATGATTAATTTTTTCATAAGCTTTTAAAATTGGTTGAACTTATTGTTACTAAAATTTATTTTTTGACGTTTACTTGAGCGGATAGTTTAATCCTTATTCTCGGGAGCCTCAGCAGCCTGAACTGCCTCAGCATCGATCTCTGCCTCCTCGATATCCTCGTCCTCGGCCTGCGAGTGCATTACCTTACATACCGATGCGATGCTATCGTTCTTCTTGGTGAGGTTGATGAGACGAACACCCTGTGTGGCACGGCCCATGACACGAACATCAGCCACCTTCAGGCGGATCAGTACACCACTCTTATTAATAATCATCAGGTCGTTCTCGTCGGTTACCACCTTGATGGCTACCAGACGACCGGTCTTCTCGGTGATTGAGAGGGTCTTTACACCCTTGGCACCACGTGAGGTCTTACGATAATCCTCTACCTCAGAACGCTTACCATAACCGTTCTCAGAAACTACCATGATGGTCTCGGTGTTAGGATCGTTTACGCAAACCATACCTACTACCTCGTCGTCGCCACCGTCGAGACGCATACCGATTACACCGGTAGATACACGACCCATGACGCGTACATCGTTCTCGTCGAAACGTACGGCACGACCATTGCGGTTAGCCAGCAGCAGCTCGTTGTGACCGTTTGTCAAGCGAACGCCTACTACCTGATCGCCCTCGTTGATGTTGATAGCAATCACACCATTGGCACGTGGACGTGAGTAAGCCTCAAGACAGGTCTTCTTAATAATACCCTGCTTGGTGGCGAATACTACGTAGTGCGAGTTGAGGAACTCGGTATCGTTGAAGTTCTTGATACGCAGAACGGCGTTGATGGCATCATCGGGCTCGATATTCAGCATGTTCTGGATAGCGCGACCCTTCGAGTTCTTATCGCCCTCAGGTATCTCGTAACACTTCTGCCAGTAGCAACGACCCTTCTGGGTGAAGAACAGCAGCGTGTTGTGCATGGTGGCAGGATAGATATACTCGGTGAAGTCGTTGTCGCGATGACGGGCTGCCTTTGAACCCATACCGCCACGACCCTGCTCGTGGAACTCTGACAGAGGGGTACGCTTGATGTAACCCATGTGCGAGATGGTGATAACCACTGGATCGTCGGGATAGAAGTCCTCGGCATTGAACTCGTGGTCGAAAGGAATAATCTCGGTACGACGCTCGTCGCCATACTTCTCCTTCACCTCCTGCAGATCGGCCTTCATTACCTCCTTACAACGCTCGGGGTTGTCCAGAATCTCCTGCAACTCGGCGATGAGCTTCTGCAAGTCATCGAACTCCTGATGGAGCTGATCAACACGCAGACCAGTGAGCTGAGCCAGACGCATGTCAACGATAGCCTTACTCTGCAGCTCGTCGAGTTCGAAGCGGGCCTCCAGGTTACGCTGAGCGTCGGTAGGAGTCTTACTATTGCGGATAATGCGAACCACCTCGTCGATATTGTTAACGGCGATGATCAAACCCTCCAGGATGTGAGCACGCTCCTGAGCCTTGCGCAGATCGTACTTGGTACGACGGATGGTTACATCGTGACGGTGCTCAACGAAGTACTTCACACACTCCTTAAGAGTAAGCAGACGTGGACGGCCCTTTACCAGAGCGATGTTATTAACTGAGAATGAGCTCTGAAGAGCCGTCATCTTAAACAGTTTATTGAGCAATACGTTGGCGTTGGCATCGCGCTTGCAATCCACAACGATACGCATACCCTGACGACCCGACTCATCGTTAACATTAGCCACACCCTCAATCTTATGCTGGTTGGCCAGGTCGGCGATGTAAGCTACCAGGTCGGCCTTGTTTACACCGTAAGGAATCTCGGTTACCACAATCTTATCGTGTGTGTCGCCGCTCTCAATCTCGGCCTTGGCACGCATCACGATACGACCACGACCAGTCTCGTAAGCATCCTTCACACCCTGCAGACCATAGATGTAAGCACCTGTTGGGAAGTCGGGGCCTGGGATGTACTGCATCAGGCCCTCGGTATCGATCTCTGGATTGTCGATATATGCACAGCAACCATCGATTACCTCGCCCAGGTTGTGGGTAGGCATATTGGTAGCCATACCTACGGCAATACCGTTACCACCATTAACCAGCAGGTTAGGAATCTTAGTAGGCATAACGGTTGGCTCCTCGAGCGAGTCGTCGAAGTTAGGCGCCATATCTACGGTTTCCTTATCCAGGTCGTCCATAATGTGCTCACCCATCTTTGAGAGTCGGCACTCGGTGTAACGCATGGCAGCAGGTGAGTCGCCATCCACCGAACCGAAGTTACCCTGACCGTCGACCAAGGTGTAACGCATGTTCCAATCCTGTGCCATACGTACCAGGGCACCATATACTGAAGAGTCACCGTGTGGGTGGTACTTACCAAGCACCTCACCTACTACGCGGGCACACTTCTTATAAGGCTGGGTAGAAACGTTATTAATGTTCATCATACCATAAAGGATACGGCGATGAACGGGCTTAAAGCCATCGCGAACATCGGGAAGGGCACGGGCCACGATTACTGACATAGAGTAATCGATATAGCTCGATTTCATCTCTTCTTCGATGTTGATCTTAATAATTCTGTCGTTGTCGAATGTTTGATCCATCTTTATAATTTACAATTTAACTATTTACAATTTACCACTTTTTGCGTTTAAGGGCATTTTTAAGCCCTCTGACGCGTTTTTAACCGTGCAAAGGTAATTATTTTTTTGCGACCCACCAAACCTTTTAAGCTATTTTATGGTAAAAAATTAGCTTTTTATGGCACGATGTTTGCAAGATTTGTTGTATCTTTGCAAAAGATATATAATAATAGGTATATTAATAACAATTAGAAACGAAACATAGATGACGACACAATTTTCGCCAAAACTATCAGAAATACTGGCTTTCTCGCGTGAAGAGGCAGCTCGACTGGCTAGCCGATCGGTGGGTCCAGAGCACCTGCTGCTTGGCATTCTGCGCAGTAACGAGGGTCCGGTTATCGACCTGTTTAACAGGCTGAACCTGAATATGCAGGCGGTTAAGACTGAACTGGAAATGCGCGTAAGGGAGGACGAGATTGGTCAGCCCATACACACTACCGACCTGGTGCTGAACGAGAAGGCCAGCAACGTACTGCGACTGGCTGTACTGGAAGCACGCATACAGAGAGCCAATAAGATAGACGAAAAACACCTGCTGCTGGCCATTCTGCACGACTTGGCTAACAACGGGGCAAAACAAGTTTTAGAAATGAACGATGTGACATACGACGACGCTGCAGCCATACTGTTTGCGCCAAAGAACACAAACGTAAGTAATAACGTGAGCAACGGCATAGGACTGCCCGACGAGGAGGAAGAGGAGTTTGAGATGACTGGCGGCAAGAGCGCTAACAGCAATGCCAACAGCCAGAGCACCACCGCCCAGAAGAAGCCCGCCTCGAAGACACCTGTGCTCGACAGCTTTGGCACCGATCTGACAAAGGCCGCTGCTGATGGAAAGCTGGACCCCTGTGTGGGGCGCGAGCGCGAGATACAGCGTATTGTAGAGATCCTGGGGCGCCGCAAGAAGAACAACCCCATACTGATTGGCGAGCCTGGTGTAGGTAAGAGCGCCATTGTAGAGGGACTGGCCCAGATGATTGAGGCCCACCACTGCAGTCCCATGCTGTTTGGAAAGCGCATTTTTACGCTGGATATGACAGGCGTTGTGGCAGGCACCAAGTATCGCGGACAGTTTGAGGAGCGCCTGAAAGCCCTGATGAAGGAGCTGGAGGCTAACCCCGACGTAATTGTATTCATCGACGAGATACATACCATTATCGGTGCAGGTTCAACCCCTGGCAGTATGGATGCTGCCAACATTATGAAACCTGCTTTGGCACGTGGCACCATACAGTGCATTGGTGCTACCACGCTGGACGAGTATCGCGAGAGCATTGAGAAGGATGGTGCCTTGGAGCGCCGATTCCAGAAGGTGCAGGTAGAAGCAACCACCAACGAGGAAACACTGCAGATTCTGCGTAACATCAAGGATCGCTACGAGCAGCACCACCATGTGACATATACTGACGCGGCACTCGAAGCCTGTGTCAAATTGACAGACCGCTATATTACCGACCGCTTTATGCCCGATAAGGCCATCGACGCTCTGGACGAGACTGGTTCGAAGGTACACTTAGGCAACGCCCAGATTCCACCCGAGATTATCGAGAAGGAGAAGGAACTGGCCGAGGCCCGCGAAAAGAAGCAGAAGGCAGTGAAGAACCAGAACTACGAGTTGGCAGCCGGTTATCGCGACCGCGAAACAACCCTTACCAAGGAACTGAAGGAGCTGAACGACCGCTGGACTAATGGCGAGGGTGAAGAGCGACTGGTGGTAGATGCCGATCAGGTGGCCGAGGTGGTATCGATGATGACGGGTGTGCCCGTACAACGCATGGCCGAACAGGAGGGCGTACGCCTGAAGGGTATGGCTGTAGAACTGAAGAATGCCGTGATAGCTCAGGATGCCGCTATCGACAAGATGGTAAAGGCCATCCAGCGCAACCGCGTGGGCCTGAAGGAGCCCAACCACCCTATCGGTGTGTTTATGTTCTTAGGTCCTACGGGTGTAGGAAAAACCTACCTGGCCAAGAAACTGGCCGAGTTTATGTTTGGCAGTAGCGATGCACTGATTCGTATCGACATGAGCGAATATACCGAGAGCTTTAACACCTCGAGATTGATTGGTGCACCTCCGGGATACGTAGGTTACGGCGAGGGCGGACAGCTGACAGAGCGCGTGCGCCGTCACCCCTACTCGATTGTTCTTTTAGATGAGATTGAGAAAGCTCACAGCAACGTATTCAACCTGTTGCTGCAGGTGCTTGACGAGGGACGCATGACAGATGGTAACGGACGACTGGTGGATTTCCGCAACACGGTAATTATCATGACTTCGAATGCCGGAACACGCCAGCTGAAGGACTTTGGTCGCGGTGTAGGTTTCGGTGCTACAGCACAAACGGGACTGATGAAGAGCGACAAGGACAAGCAGTATGCCCGCGACATTGTGCAGAAGGCACTGTCGAAGCAATTCTCGCCTGAGTTCCTGAACCGACTGGACGAGATTATAACCTTCGACCAGCTGGATCTGGATGCCATCAAGCGTATTATCGAAGTAGAACTGAAGGGCCTGTACAACCGTATTGAGCAGATAGGCTATCACATCGACCTGAGCGACGAGGCTAAGGAGTTTGTGGCCACCAAAGGTTACGATGTGCAGTTTGGCGCCCGTCCGCTGAAGCGCGCCATACAGAACTATCTGGAGGATGGCATTAGCGACCTGATAGTGAACGGCGACCTTGAACCGGGAGCCACCATCCATATCACACTTAAAGAAAATGAGTTAGCGTTTAGCTAACTCATTTCTTTTTTATAATGTGCTACATTCTTTCAACCAAAGGGCGGATGATGCATCACTAGGCATGCGCCAATCGCCACGGGGCGACAGGCTGACACTACCCACCTTAGGACCATCGGGCAAGCACGAACGCTTGAACTGCTGATTAAAGAATCGGCGACAGAAGGTGGTGAGCCATTTCTTTACCGTTTCCTCGTCGTAAAGTGCTGGCTTCTCGCTGGTAGCGGTGCAGAAGGCACGCTTGGCCAACAGGAAAATCTTCTTAGGACTGAAGCCGTAACGCAGGAAGTAATAGATAAAGAAATCATGCAACTCGTAAGGACCAACCAGATCCTCGGTCTTCTGCTTGATATTGCCGTTTTCGTCGGCAGGAATCAGCTCGGGCGAAATGGGGGTATCGATGATATCCATTAATGTATCGGTAGCCATTTCTCCTGCTACGTAGCCTACCAAGTAACGAATCAAAGTCTTGGGCACGCCGGCATTCACACCGTACATCGACATGTGGTCGCCATTATAGGTGGCCCAACCGAGTGCCAACTCCGACAGGTCGCCTGTACCCACCACGATGGCGTTCTCCTTGTTGGCCACATCCATCAGAATCTGGGTGCGCTCGCGTGCTTGCGAGTTCTCGTAGGTAATATCGTGAACCGAAGCATCGTGATTAATATCGCTGAAGTGCTGGGTTACAGCTGCGGCAATGCTGATTTCGCGAATGGTAACACCCAAGGTTTCCATCAGCTTCAGGGCGTTGTTATAGGTACGGTCGGTAGTACCGAAACCAGGCATGGTGATACCCACGATGCCCTGACGGTCGAGACCTAACTTATCGAAAGCCTTTACGGTTACGAGCAGTGCCAAGGTAGAATCCAAACCACCGCTGATACCGATAACAGCCTTCTTACCATTGATATGGTGCAGACGCTTTACCAAACCCATCACCTGGATATTGAGAATTTCCTCGCACGACGCCTGCATATCCTCGCTCTTGGGGATGAAAGGATACGGATCGATATTGCGGAAGAGCTCGAACGGACGTTGGCAGGTAGCCTTGCAGGCAATCTCGCGGGCGTGGGCGTTGCGCTGCGCATTGATGAAAGTGGTATTGGTGCGACGCTCAACATGCAGCGCCTGAACATCAATCTGGCACATCTTGATTTGTGGCTGCAACGAGAATCGGTCGCCTTCTTCAAGCAATCGTCCATTTTCGAAAATAATAGCATTACCGCCATAAACCACATCCTGAGTAGACTCGCCAAAACCGCAGCTTGCATAAACGTAGCCGCTTATCATGCGGGCACTCTGCTGGGCAAGCAGCGACTTAAGATAAGCATGCTTACCAATCAGCTCATCACTGGCCGAGAGATTGAAGATGACATCGGCACCAGCCAAAGCCAGATTGTTGCTAGGTGGTGTGGGTGCCCATACATCCTCGCAAATCTCGACACCAAACTTCACACCATCGGCAGTAACAAACACCTGTGGCTCGGCAGATACGTGAACGGGACTACCAGCAAAATAAATCTCGGTAGGATTCAGGTCCTGAGCCGATGCAAACCAGCGCTTCTCGTAAAACTCGCCGTAGTTGGGCAGGTAAACCTTTGGCACAATTCCCAACAGCTGTCCGCCCTGCAGTACAGCTGCACAGTTATACAGCAAACCGTTGACTACTACTGGCAAACCAACAATCACAATGACGTTAAGCTTACGGGTAAAATCAAGCAGTTTTACCACACCATCCTCGGCATGATCCAACAGGAGTTGCTCTTTAAACAGATCCTGACACGAATAGCCCGTGATGCAAAGCTCGGGGAACACCATCACCTCAACACCACGATCCTCGGCCTGAGCTATCAGGCTCTCAATCTGCTGCACATTATACTCTACATCGGCCACTTTTACGGTGGGCACAGCAGCTGCCACGTTTACAAATCCGTATTTCATAGTTTTACTTTTTGTACGTCGTTCTCAATGAGTGTGTAAATAAGTGCGGGCTGCTCGAAGAAGTCGTTCTCGCGGAAGGCATGCAGCTTGTAGAACTTAACGGTATCTACACGCACCTGGGCATTAACGGGCGACTTTAGCAGGAAATGTTTTTCGCGTTTATAAGCCACCAGTTGTACACACAGATGCTCAAGATCGTTCAGGTCCTCGCGACCGAACTCCTCGATAAACTCCTTGCAGTTAGGCTCAATCTCGCCCTCGCCTCTGAGCTTCCAGGCAGTACCCTCGGCAGTCATCAGCACATAGCGCAGATAATAGTTCGAGTCGTTAACCAAATAGCTCTCGAAACGGGTTTGCGAGAGTTCCTTTACATCCATGGGCACAAAAGCCAGAAAAGCACTCAGCTTGTCGCCACCCTTGCGCTCCTCGGGTTTTGGCTTAAAGGTAATGGGACGGTCGGCAGGCTCAATCTCGGGCTCCTCCTCGTCGGCAGTCATGCGAGCCTTGGCCTTCTGTTCAACCATACGGGTAGTTTCGTAGCTCTCCTCGCCTACCACTACCACCTCGTTGATGAGCATCGGCATCTGGAAGCCGTCCTCATCCTCAACAAGCACTATATTCTTGCCCTGGAAGCCAGCAACCTTTCCGCCGCCCACTTCGCTCAGGAATCTTACTTTATCTCCAATCTTCATTGTTATATATACTGTAAATTTGGGGCAAAGTTAAAAAAAAAAGCCCGAACTACAAAATAGTTCGGACTCTTTTTACCAATAGGTGGCTATTTAGTCGAGACCAAAGAGAATCTTCAGTCCGCCATCCACACCCGAGAAGCCCATAAAGGCCAAGCTGAGCAAACCAGCTGAAAGCATGACGATGGCCATACCCTGCATGCCCTTAGGAATCTTTACCAACTCCAGCTGCTCGCGCATACCGGCAAACACGGTGAGAGCTACGCCAAAGCCGATGGCTGTTGAGAAGGCATAGACTACCGACTGCAGCAGGTTGTAATCCTTCTGGATAACCAGAATAGCTACACCCAGCACAGCACAGTTGGTGGTAATCAGGGGCAGGAAAATACCTAATGCCTGATAGAGGGCTGGTGATACCTTTTTGAGCACAATCTCTACCATCTGTACCAGAGAGGCAATCACCAGGATAAAGGCAATCGTCTGCAGATACTGCAGGCCAAAGGCATCGAGCACATATTTCTGAACCAACCAGGTAACAATGGTGGCCAGCGTAAGCACAAAAGCTACAGCTGCCGACATACCCAGCGAGGTATCAATCTTTTTTGAAACGCCAAGGAACGGACAAATGCCCAGGAACTGCGACAACACGATGTTGTTGACAAATATGGCGCTAATGAAAATCAAAACGTATTCCATAATCTATTTATTGACCATTGAACATTGACCATTGAACATTAATTCCTAATTTTGTTCACGATGGCGATGAGGAAGCCGAGGGTGATAAACGCACCTGGAGGCAACACAAAGAGCAGGATGTTATAAGTCTCGGGAATCAGGGTGAATCCGAAGATTGAACCCGAGCCTAACAGCTCGCGACACATACCCAGCAGAGTAAGACCGAGTGTGAAACCAAGACCGATACCGATACCATCGAACAGCGAAGCTACGGGTGAGTTCTTTGCGGCAAAAGCCTCAGCACGACCCAGGATGATACAGTTAACCACAATCAGCGGGATAAACAAACCTAACGAGGCATCGACATCGGGCAGATAAGCCTTGATAACCATCTGCAGCAGCGTAACAAACGCAGCAATCACTACAATGAACACAGGAATACGTACCTTATCGGGAGTAACCGATTTTAAGCACGAGATAACCACATTGGTACAGATGAGTACCGCCATTGTGGCGAGGCCCATCGACATACCGTTGGCAGCAGAGGTGGTAGTGGCCAGCGTAGGACACATACCCAGCATGAGGACGAACGTGGGGTTCTCCTTAACAATGCCGTTTTTTATAATCTGTATTGCATTCATAAACTATTCACTTTTCTTTGTGGCGCCCGACTCGGCATCGATGGGGGCAGCCTTGTAAGCGTTATAAGCATTGTTGACAGCCAACAGGAAAGCACGACTGGTAATAGTTGATGCAGTAATGGCATCTACCTTACCACCATCCTTCGATACGGTGAGAGGCTGAGCAGGCGTAAGGCCGATAATATCGCCCTTCTCGCCCTTCTGGAACCACTTATCGGCCTTAGCACCAAGACCTGGTGTTTCGGCATGTTCCAACAGCGTGTAACCCAGAATCTGGCCCTCGGTATTAAAACCTACCAGCACCTTCAGGTTGCCACCAAATCCACCAGTGGTAGATTCAACAGCAGCACCCAAATCTTTACCCTGGGCATCCTTAGTTTCGTAAATCACATAAACCAGCTCCTTGCCCTTGGCATCGGTCTGCTTTACGGTATCGGTATTAGCTACCTGTAGGTCATCAACACACATCACCGACTTAATACCATCGGCCAGCGCCTTGGCTTTCTGATCGGCAATAGGCCCCTCGGTAAGGTGGTTCACAAAAGCCAGGATACCACCCATGATAACTGCTACTCCGGTGAGCACCAGCACCATATTTAATAATGACGATTCGAGTTTCTTCATAATCTTTTCATTTTTAAATTTTTACATTATTTCGAAACTTCCCCGAAACGTTTTGGTTTAACATAATTATTGATGAGCGGTGTGAACGCATTCATGATGAGAATGGCGAACGACATGCCCTCGGGATAAGCACCCCAGTTACGGATAACAACGGTGAGGAATCCGATGGCTACACCATAAATCAGCTGACCCTTTGGCGTCATAGGGCTGGTAACATAGTCGGTAGCCATAAAGATGGCACCCAGCATCATACCACCAGTGAGCAGCACGGTAAATGGATCAGGATAAACGGGATTAGCCAAATGCAGCAAACCAGAGAACACAAATGCGGTACCAAGGATTGATACAGGAATGTGCCAAGTGATGATGCGGTTATAGAGCATAAAGGCCAGGCCCAACAGCAGGGCCAATGCACAAATCTCACCCATGGCACCAGCACCACCCGAACTTGAACCTAAGAACAGGTCGAATGATGAGGGTAACTGCTCGAGCAACGAGGCATCGCCCATACGGATGGCCGAATTGATAATCGAAAGTGGTGTGGCACCTGTCTCGGCATCGAGATAGGTATCCCACTGTCCGATTTTTGGCCAAGTGGTCATCTGGGCAGGAAAAGCTACCAGCAAGGCAGCACGACCCACCAGCGCAGGGTTAAAGATATTGTTACCCAAACCACCGAACGTAAATTTAGCTACGCCGATGGCAAACAGCGCACCTATCAGGATAATCCAGATGGGCAGGTTCGAAGGTACGTTGAACGCCAGCAGCAGACCGGTGATAATGGCCGATCCGTCGAGCAGTGTATTCTGTTGTCTCTTCAGAATATATTTGCAGATAGCCCACTCGAAAAAGCAGCAGGCTGCCACACTGGTGGCGGTAACGATAACCGCACCCAAGCCAAAGAAATAGAACGAAGCGAGCAGCGCAGGCATCAGGGCGATGATAACACCGTACATGTTGCGCTCGATCGAATCGCGGCTATGAGCGTGTGGCGATAATGAAACTATTAACTTAGACATTAAACGTTAAACATTAAAGATTAAACATTTTATTTTTTGGCAGCAGCGCGGGCGCGGATGATACCCATCACCGTGCTCTTACCCAAGCGGATGTTATCCAACAGCGGACGGTAAGCCGGACAGGTGTACTGACACGAGCCACACTCGATACAGCTGGTGATATCCTCGCTCTCGGCACGCTCCCAGTTCTTAACCTCCGAGAGTTTTGCCAGCAGGTAAGGCTCCAAGCCCATTGGACAAACACCTACACACTTGGCGCAACGGATACAAGGCTGGGCATCCTTACGGCGAGCCTCATCATCAGAGATAATGGTTACCGAGTTGGTTCCCTTGCAGATGGGCACCTCTACCGAAGTAAGGGCCTTACCCATCATAGGTCCGCCAGCCAGCAGTTTGTTATCGCCCTCGGGCATACCGCCACAAGCATCGATCAAATCCTTCATCGGTGTACCCATACGCACCAGGAAGTTTCCTGGGTTCTGCAGTTTCTTACCGGTAACAGTAGTATAACGCTCAAACAGGGGTTTGTTCTTCATCACAGCCTCGTAAACGGCAAAGGCTGTACCCACATTCTGCACGATAGCACCCACATTTACGGGAATTGCAGGAGGTGCTGGTACCTGACGATTAATCACGGCATCAACCAACTGCTTCTCACCACCCTGTGGGTAGCGCTGCTTCAAGGGCACCACTTCTACATTAAACTTGGAACCTGCGATATTAAACTTTTCATCACATTTCTTGGTGAGCAGTTCGATAGCAGCAGGCTTGTTGGTTTCGATACCGATATAGCCCTTGGTTACCTTAGCGCCAATCATCAGAAGCTCGAGTCCAACCAGAATCTCATCGGCGTGCTCCATCATCAGGCGATAGTCGGCAGTGATATAAGGCTCGCACTCTACGGCATTGATAATCACGCACTCAGCCTTGGCTGTTGGTGGAGGCGTCAACTTGATAAAGGTGGGGAAACAAGCACCACCCATACCTACTACACCAGCGTTCTGCACACGCTTAACAATCTCCTCGGGAGTAAGCTCAGGATGAGCAGCCACCAGTTCGAGCTTATCAGAGCGGTCAATACTCTCTTCCCACTCGTCGCCCTCGACATTGATAATAATCACGGGCTTGCGATAGCCGGTAGCATCGATAGCCGTATCAATCTTGAACACGGTACCGCTGACCGACGAGAAAATAGGTGCCGACACAAAACCGCCAGCTTCGGCAATCATGGTTCCTACCTTTACCTTGTCGCCCTTCTGGACCACGGGTTTGGCAGGCGCACCGATATGCTGACCCAATGGAAAAATGGCCTGCTTAGGCAGCGCTGCTACCTTGGTGGCCACCTCGTGGGTAAGCTTATTCTCTGCAGGGTGGATACCACCCATACTAAATGTTTTTATCTTCATGCTTTTGCCTCCTCTTCTTTTTTAGGTTCTTTGGGCTTTGGTGCAGGTGCAGGCGTTGGGAAGTTAACATCCACGATAGCATGCTTAGGACAAACGGTGACACACTTGCGGCACAAACGGCACTTAGTGTGGTCGATGTAAGCCAGGTTGTTCTCAACGGTAATCGCACCAAAGTTACACTCCTTTTCGCACTTGCCGCAACCAATACAGCTAACGGCACAAGCCTTCATGGCAACAGGACCCTTGTCCTTGTTCACACACGATACGAACACGCGGCGCCCCTTGGGGCCTTTTTTGCGCAGCTCGATGATGTTACGCGGGCAAGCCTTTACACAAGCACCACACGAGGTACACTTCTCTTCGTCGACCTCGGGGATTCCTGTCTCAGGATTCAGACTGATAGCGCCAAACTGGCAGGCAGCCACACAATCGCCACAACCCAGACAGCCAAAGCCACAAGCTGTTTCGCCAGCGCCACAAGCGTGCATAGCGGCACAAGTGCGCAAGCCCGAATACTCGGCAATCTTGGCACGGTGCTCGCAAGTACCGTTACAACGCACTACGGCTACCATCGGCTCGGAATTAGCGATGGCCATCCCCAACAAGTCGGCTACCTTTCCCATGGTCTCAGCGCCGCCAACAGGACACATCAGTCCGTCGAGGCTTCCGGCGTCGGCACCCTTCACAAGGGCATCGGCCATACCGCTACAACCAGGGAATCCGCATCCACCGCAATTGGCTCCGGGCAACAACTCACCCACTTGCGCAATACGGGGATCCTCATAGACAGCGAACTTCTTGGAGGCTGCAAAAAGCACAATAGCAGCTATCAAGGCGATAGCTCCAAGTACAATTACTGCAATCAAGATGAAATTCATAATCTATTTGTTTTAGTTACTATAATTATTTCTCGATATTGAAGGCTATCTGTTGCTGAATGCGGTTCTTCATCGCCCACAGCGCCAGATAATAAGGTACCAACGATGCTAAAGCTACTAACGCAGCAAGTCCCTCATCGCTAGTAAGCTTCAGGGCTATCATCAGTACACATATTAATAATAAGAAAGGTGCACCAAAGCCTAACAGCAAGGCGCGATTGGCCACATCCTTCGATGCCCACACGGTAACCTCCTGCCCAACTTGATAGCTTGCGGTATCGGTGGTAAACACATCCACAATCTTAATTTTCGATTCGGCAGCGTTACAGTGCGAAGCTACCTTACAGGCAGCACACGCCGAGGTCTGGACAATCTGCACCTTGATGCATCCATCCATAATACTTTTAACGGTTCCCGAATGTGTTATCTTATTACTCATTAATTTGCTAAGTAGACATTACATTTTGCAAAGGTACGACAATCTGCTGAATAAAACAAGCGAAAATGCGGTTTTTTAGCAAAAATAATCGTAATCGTTTGCAATTACAAAAGATTTTTTATACTTTTGTCGCAGAATTAATACAAAAAGAAAGATGAAAGCAACCGAACTAGCTCAGCAGCAGATTGAGCGTGCTATCCGTAAGATAGCCGACAAGTTTCCTCCTACACAGGAGGCTAATGTAATGACCGATATCCATTTCCGCGTAACGCAGGATACCGGCGAGCTGATGGCGTTCGACGATAACGACGAAGAGATTAACCGTTGCATCATCGAAGACTGGATTGGCGATACATCCGACAATTTCTTCGAAGAGATACCTGCCGTGTTCCGCAAGTGTCTGGATAAGATGAAGGACACCATCGAGAATATGTCGATTCTGAAACCATTCTCGTTTGTACTGGAGAATGAAGACAAGGAGTCGGTAGCCGAGTTGTATCTGGTTGACGACGAGACCGTGATTTTCGATCCCGAACTGATGAAGGGTTTGGACGAAGATCTGGATGCGTTCCTGAAGCAGCTGCTGGCCGACTAATCTAACTCCTCACTTTTTTGTAACTGGAAATTACGCTGGGCATCTAGCGTAAACACTTCCTCTGTGCGTGTTTTGTGGGCTTCCTTCGAGTAGTCCATCAAATGAATTTCGTAATCACTCGTGATGGTGAAGTACTGCAGGATGTCTTCGGCACCGAAATCGTCGAGATCGGCCTCCTCATCAATCGCGTACAAACAGAGTTTATCTACAGGCAGATAATCGTTGTCTAAAGAATACAGCCACAAAGAGTATCTGTCGTCTTCCTCATCGGCAGCCAGAATCATCAGGCGTGCACCTAATGACTCGGATAGCGAGATGGCTTTCTGCTTGTTGTTACCCTCCAGCTCCAATGCCTTGGCAATATCCTGAGGCACGGGTTTGAAATCGGGCAGGTAACGCACCAGCTCATCGCTATAGGTAATGGGTAATGGCAGGAGGTTCAAGCTGTCGTAGAACTGCTTCAGCGGGTTATCGGCATCAGCCAAGTTGATACCCTGAGCCGCCAATCGCTCGGCAGCTTCTATCTTCTGAATACTGTCTAACTTGTGCTGCATCTCCTCAGCACTCATGCTCCTGCCGCCACAGGCAGCCAGCAGCATCACAGCAAAAATTCCTCCTATCAACCCTTTCATTGTTCTTATAATTTTATCTTCTTCGAAGCAGGTTTGCTCTCGTTCTGAATACGGTTCAGAGCAGTTACCACGTAAGTAAACTTCTCCTTACCCTCATCGTAAGGCAGCTTGTAGAAGGGCTTATCGGTGATGGCCACAATCTTCGAGGCATCATTTACATTCACCTTCTCGCCCTTGGCAAAACGATACACCACAAACTTGTTGGGGTGCTGATCCCAGTGCTTGCTGTGGGTGGGCGTCCAGAACAGGATGTAACCATCCTCGGTCCAAACGGGTGCCAGCTTCTTTACCTTCTTAGGAGCCTTATCGCTAAGGAAAGGCATCTCGGGCTGCAAGGCAGGATTCTGCCAGTACTTGGTGCGCAGCAAGGTGCCGTAATTACCCACATTATCAACAGCAGCCTTGGCATACCACAGTACGGTACCCTTCACAGCTGGGTTAGCACGGTGCAGATTCATCTTGGCATCCATCTGGTGCTTGTTGGGGTTCTGCAAATCGGGATATTTCACGGTGCGCTCAACATCCTCACCAATCACCAGCGGACGGTTGGCGGCATGCTGATTCCACCACTTAATCAGGGTTGCATAATCGGCAGCCTTATTGCCAATCTCCCAGTACAACTGGGGCACGCAATAATCCAACCAACCATTGTTTACCCACAACAGAATGTCGGCATACAAATCGTCGTAGTTCTGGGTGCCGTTGGTATTACTGCCCACAGGCGAACTCTTTTTGTTACGATAGATACCGAATGGCGAGATGCCCACCTTTACCCAAGGCTTAACCTCATGAATAGCCTGATAGAACTGCTCGATAAACAGGTTTACGTTATAACGGCGCCAGTCGTTCTGATCCTTGATACCATTAGAGTGATCGTGGAACAGCTCATCGTCGGGAATGCTCAGTCCCTTTACGGGGTAAGGATAGAAATAATCGTCCATATGAATACCATCCACATCGTAACGGGCTACGATATCCTTGGCAACCATACAGATATAATCACGGTTTTCCTGCATACCAGGATTCAGGATAAACAAATCGTCGTAAGCAAAACAGCTATAGGGCTTGCGAACGGCAATATGGTTATTGGCCAACTGATGGGTGGTCTTGGTCTTTGCACGGAAGGGGTTAATCCATGCGTGCAACTCCATACCGCGCTTGTGGCACTCGTCGATCATCCACTGCAGGGGATCCCAATAAGGATTGGGGGCCTTACCCTGTGTGCCGGTCAGGAATCGGCTCCAAGGCTCAATCTTACTTTCGTAGAGCGCATCGCACTCGGGGCGCACCTGGAAGATAATCACGTTTACGCCATCCTTCTTCAACTCGTCCAGCTGATAGGTAAGCGTTTGCTGCATCTTCTTAGTACCAAGATTCTGGAACTGTCCGTTCACACACTGTATCCAGGCTCCGCGCATTTCTCGCTTCTGAGCCCAAGTTGTCATCGCCAGCATCAGGGCGAGAGCCATCAATAGGTATTTATTCTTCATATTTGTATTTGTTCTTTCTTGCTTCTTCGAGTGACACAATCTGAGCCTGCTCCTGGTGATATTCCTCGCGCAGGGTTTCGTACTTCTGGTCGAGTTCATGCTCCACCGCCTGCTTGTCGGTCAACAGCTTCTGGGCAACCAGTGCATTCTGCGAGGCATCCTTCATCCATACTACCGGACCGCCATAAACGGGGGCAATTTTTAAAGCGACATGCAGCTCGCTGGTGGTAGCGCCACCAATCATGATGGGGATATCCAAACCAGCTTTCTTCAGCTCTTCGGCCACGTTCACCATCTCCTCTAAGCTGGGGGTTATCAAGCCGCTCAAACCAATCATATCCACGTGCTCCTCCTGAGCCTTTTTCACAATCTGCTCGGCAGGCACCATCACACCCATATCCAATACCTCGTAGCCGTTGCAGGCCATCACCACATTCACAATGTTCTTACCGATATCGTGCACGTCGCCCTTAACGGTAGCCAACAGCACTTTACCTGCCGAAGTGGTGCTCTCGGTTTTCTCAGCTTCGATGTAGGGCTGCAGGATATCAACGGCCTGCTTCATGGTGCGGGCTGTTTTCACCACCTGCGGCAGGAACATTTTTCCTTCACCAAACAGCGTACCTACGGTATTCATACCTGCCATCAGCGGACCCTCGATAATCTGTACCGCATGGGTAAACTTAGGCAGGGCCTCTTTCAAATCTTCCTCCAAGAATGTGCCGTCGCCCTTAATCAACGCCTGGGCTAATCGCTCTTCAACTGGCGTCTGGGCGCGGTCCTGAAAAGGGGTGTTTTCGCTCGTGGCGCCACCCGCTTCTTTCTTGGCTAATTCTTCCTCGAGTATCTTACCGGCCAACTCAATCAGAACCTCCGATGCACCCTTCTTGCGGTTCAGCACCACATCCTCGATTACTTCAAGCTGATCCTGAGGAATATCAGCATAAGTAACTTTGGTTGAAGGATTTACGATGCCGAAATCCATTCCTACTTGAATGGCGTGATACAGGAATACGGCATGCATGGCCTCGCGGATATAGTTGTTACCGCGGAACGAGAAACTCAGGTTACTCACACCACCACTGACGTGTGCACCTGGCAGATTCTGCTTAATCCATTCGGTAGCGCGGATAAAGTCGATAGCATAGGCATCATGCTCCTCCATACCCGTAGCAATGGCCAGGATATTGGGGTCGAAGATGATATCGAGCGGGTTCATGCCTACCTGCTCAGTGAGAATCTTATAAGCACGTGAGGCGATCTCGATACGACGCTCGTAAGTAGTGGCCTGTCCCTCTTCGTCGAAACACATCACCACCACAGCAGCACCATAACGCATCACATCCTGCGCGTGCTCGATAAACTTCTGCTCGCCCTCTTTCAGCGAGATAGAGTTGACGATACTCTTACCCTGCACGCACTTCAGTCCGGCTTTGATCACCTCCCAATTCGACGAGTCGATCATCACGGGCACTTTAGCGATATCAGGCTCGGCTGCAATCATATTCAGGAAGGTTGTCATCTCCTGCTTGGCATCCAGCAAGCCATCGTCCATATTGATATCAATTACCAAGGCACCATCGGCCACCTGTTTGCGGGCGATAGATATAGCCTCGTTGTATTTCTTTTCCTTAATCAGTCGCAGGAACTTTCGCGAGCCTGCCACATTGCATCGCTCACCCACATTCACAAAATGCACCTCGTCGGTTACATTCTGCAGTTCCAATCCCGACAGCCACATCGTGGTAGATTTCTCTGCGGGCACATGGGGTTTCTTGCCAACCACCAGCGGACCATACAAACGGATAAACTCATCGGTAGTACCGCAGCAGCCACCAATGATATTCACGATACCCTCATCCACCAGTTCACCCATCTTGGGAGCCATACTCTCTGCGGTCTCATCGTAAAGACCAAGGGCGTTGGGCAATCCGGCATTGGGGTGACAGCTGATATAATAAGGTGCTTTCTGGGCCAACTCGCGGATAAAAGGTTTCATCTGCGTGGCACCAAACGAGCAGTTCAGTCCGATAGAGAAAATAGGATAAGTGCTAACGCTGGCCAGGAACGCCTCAAGCGTCTGACCCGATAACGTACGACCAGCCAGATCGCTCACCGTTACCGACACCATAATGGGCAATTCTACCCCGCGTGCTTCCATCGCGCGCATACAGGCATCGATGGCACATTTGGCATTCAGCGAGTCGAAGATGGTCTCTATCAGCAGCGTATCTACCCCACCCTCAATCAGTCCGTCGGCCTGTTCCTGATAAGCCTCCAGCATCTCGTCGTAAGTCACATCGCGGAAAGCTGGATTGCTTACATCGGGCGACATCGAAAGGGTTTTGTTGGTAGGACCGATCGAACCTGCCACAAAGCGGGGTTTGTCGTCGGTACTATACTCATCAGCCAACTGTCGGGCTAAGCGTGCCGACTCGCTGGCCATCTCATGCGCACGGTCTTCAAGATGATATTCAGCCTGCGAAATGCGCTGACTGCTGAACGTGTTGGTGGTGATGATATCGGCACCGGCTTCGAGGTATTTGCGATAAATATCCGAAACTATCTCGGGGTGTGTCAGGTTCAGCTCGTCGCTGTTACCCACCTTGCCCATCACGGCACCTATCATGGTTCCCATACCGCCATCGAGTATGAGAATACGCTGTTTTATGATCTCGTTTAGTTTCTTCACTTTTAATGTTTAATCTTTAATGTTCAATCATTTCCAGACTTTCATCGCACGGTCCATTTCACGGCGATCCTCCTTTTCCTTCAGCGTCTGGCGCTTGTCGAATTCCTTCTTACCCTTACACAGCGCCACATCTACCTTGGCCCGGCCTTTGTCATCGATAAACACCAAGGTGGGCACGATGGTAAAACCCGTTTGTTTGGTGGCACTCTCAAGGGCGCGTATTTCTTTCTTGGTTAGCAACAGCTTTCTGTCGCGTTTGGCTTCGTGGTTGTTGTACGAACCGTAGAAGTAAGGACTTACGTTCATGCCCTTCACCCACAGTTCGCCGTTAAGCACCACGCAATAGGTATCCACCAAGCTCGCCTTACCCAGTCGGATGCTCTTAATCTCCGTACCGGTAAGCACGATGCCTGCAGTATAGGTTTCAACAAAGAAGTACTCGAACGAGGCCTTCTTGTTGCGAATCTGTACAGGACTCTTTTTGCGTAACTGTTCTTCTGTCTTGTTCATCTCTTACTATTAAATGATCTTGGCGAAGTTGTCCAGGTGATCGTCCACATAATGGGCGATATCCTCGGTCCACTCTTCCTCGTTCTCGATAAAGATATCATCCAGATTCTCGAACTCAGGATACTGCTCGAACATAGCCATGAAATCCTCGTCGCTCTTCTCGGTTTCAATCTCTTCGCGATATTTCAGCCACAGGGTGTGGGCATCGTAAATCAACTTTGAGGGGGCACGCATATCCCACTGGCGCAGTGCTTTGGCCAAGGGGTTCTTAAAGATGAAGGGACCGTAGCCGTTGTAAATCAGCTGTACAAATCCGCCATCCATCACCTCTTCGTGCAGAATGTTCCAGGCCAGCAATGTCAGCTGGTCGGCATTCAACTTGGCCATGCTCTCGGCAGTCAGTTCGCCACCGATAGCATCGTAGATAGCCTTTACAAACACATCCAGGAACTCATCCATTCCCTCGAGTGCAGCCTGCTGCAAATCCTCGTCTTTTACAATTACCTCCACCATATCTCTCAATTCTAAATTCTCACTTCTCAATCTCGTAGACTCCTGTTGGTGTCTTGCGCTTCAGCACTTCCAGCTCCACATCCTTGCCAGGAATCACACCATGACTGCGCAGGATGGTTTCTACCGTCTTACGTGCCAACTCAGGATGATTGTTCTCCTCGCTCAGGTGGCACAGCCAAACGTGCTTCAGACCCTCGCTCATATTCTCAACCAGCGCCTCACCACACGATACGTTCGACAGGTGTCCGCTACCACTCAGAATGCGCTGCTGCAGATAAGCGGGATAAGGACCGTTCTTCAGCATCTCCACATCGTGGTTGGCCTCGATCACCAGGTAGTTGGCACGATTAATGGCCTGCTTGATATCGTCGGTAATGCTACCCACATCGGTAAGCACCACAAACACAATACCTTCAACCTCCAGCTCGTAGCCCACATTCTCGCTGGCATCGTGAGGCACAGCAAAAGGGCGCACCTTAAAGTCGCCAAGCTGCACTTGCTCGCCAATTACCAACTCGTGTTTATGATCTTGCGATACTTTCTTCGTTACACAATAATTCTGGTCTATGCCCTCATGCACTTTATGCGTGGCATAAACAGGCAGGTTGCAGTCGTGACTCAGGGCACCCACACTTTTAATGTGGTCGGCATGATCGTGCGTTATCAAGATACGCTTCACGGAATTAAGCTGAATACCATACTCTCTACAATACTTCTTCAGTGTGCGTATTCCTATACCAATATCTATAATCAGCCCGTCGGTCGCTGTGCCCAGATAATAGCAATTACCGCTGCTACCGCTTCCAAAGGATATAAACTTCAACATCTCAAATATAATTTTCGTGCAAAGGTAGCACAAATAATCGAGAAATGAGAATTTAAAATTTAGAGATGCCGTACTATTTTACTTTTTTAACAGTAATTAGAATGGCATACCTACTGCAAAGTGGAAGGCAAGGTCGCGACTCAACTTTGGATGAAGAAGTGGGTAGTGAGCTTCCGACTCAATCTCGAAAGCAGGATTGATGGCTTTCATACCCAAATCAAAGCGCAGAATAAAATAGTCGAAGTTCAGTCGCAAACCAGCACCATAGCTCACAGCCAAGTCGCTCAGGAAGGTATTAAACTTAAACTGTCCGCCAGGCTGATCGGGATAATCGCGCAGCGTCCAGATGTTACCGGCATCGGCAAAAATAGCGCCGTTGAATTTCCAGAACAACTTCATGCGATATTCCACGTTCAAATCCAGCTTCAGGTCACCCGTCATTGTAATAAAGTTTATACGTCCATCCTTGTCCTTATATCGACCGGGACCGAGACTACGAACCGACCATCCACGAACGCTGTTGGCACCACCCGAGAAGTAACGTTTCTCGAATGGCAACACCTTAGAGTTGCCATACGGATAAGCTACTCCCAGACCGATGTGGAACACCAACTGATCGTTAGTACCCTTGAAGATTTGCTGGGTATAGTCAAAATCGCCTTTTACATACTGTGCATAGGCGATATTAAAAAGTTTGTATTGTCCCAAATCATCCCTATCACCACCAAAAATCTTTGAGCAGGCTCCCAACAGATTTCCAGCTGTTTCAACATTGGTTTTCAGCGCTACCACACCGTTGTTATACACGTAGCCAAAACCCATTTTCATAATAAACAGGTCTTCGTAATTGTAGCGCAGAATCACGTTCTGATTCGAGGTATTATCAAGATATTCTGTCTTAAAAGTTTCACTAATCCAAGGCATGAACACATAGTTCAGATTCACCAGATCGAAACGATAGCTATCATGATGATTCTGGGGTTTCCAAAGATACGACCAACCAGCTGACAAGACTCGACGATGAAACTCAGGACGGTCCTGCACATCGTAAAGCAGCGACAACTCGCTGGTAGCAATCGTGCGACGACGGAAACCACGACTCAGGAACGGCATGATGAATCTTGGGAACGAGAGCTTGGTTTCGGCGCTATACTCGGTAAAGTCCTGATTGCTGTAACCCTCCAAACCCTTTATAGCCTCGTAGGCACCACGCAACTGCAAACTGAATGTTTCCGACCCACGGAACAGGTTGCGGTTCTGATAAGTGAGCGAGGCCGCAGCACCAAAGTCACCTGCGGTATTGGTGCCCTCGGGCTGGAAACTGATGGTAGATGGCTTGTTGGTCTGCACCTGAATCGTAGCATCCAGCAAGGTGGTATCGGGCTGCTGCTCAAAAGCGATATTGGTATATTTTACAGCCCCCAATCGTCCGAAGTGATTATAGGTATTCTGCAGCTTTTCAGCCGAATAAGGCTTTCCTGATTCCAGAAACGTATTCTCGCTCAGCACTTTGGGACGCAAATGCATATGGTCGTCGGCACCACTCTCGTACTTGATACTATCGATGGTATAGGCCTTGTGCTGCTGTTGCAACAACAGCTTCAGGTTAACCCCCTGCTGCACCTCATCCTTACGAGCACCATAGGTGATATACTCCTTGTGAAAACGGAAGTAACCACGATTCTGCAGAAACTGGGTGATGGCATTACGCTCAGCCGACAGCGTCTCAACGCTGAACTGCATACCCTGATGCAACAACGACGAACGACCACGCAGCAAACGCGTCACCGTGGTATCTTCGATCACAAAATCCAGTTCGCGTATAAAGTAGGGCTTGCCTGGATGTAGCACATACACGGCATCCAGCTTATGCTTGTTCTTATCGATAAACAGTTCAACCTGAGCATCCAGATAGCCTTTGTTCTGCAGGGCTTGCTGCAGATCCTTGCAAGTCATCTGTGCCTGAAGCGTATCGTAGATAACAGGCGCCTCGCCCATCTGTCGCAGCATACGGTTCACCCACGAGCTATCCTTACCCGCCATCGCATAAACACCCAAAGGCAACTTTACGGCCGAGAACCAGCGCGAGTTAGGTTTCTGTCGCACATAGCCCTTCAAACTACCCGGATTAATATCGTGATACTTACCATCGGTAACCACCTTAACTTTGTTCAGCAGATAGCTGTCTTCCGGAATATCACGACTCACCGAACAGCTACTCAGAACGAGTGCTGCAGCCAGACATATGGGGGGTAAAAACCTATTATGAGTTGCCTTCAGATCCATTTTGGCGCAAAATTAATAAAAAAAACGGCACGAATGGCACGAATTAACACGAAATATTAAAAAAATTCGGCTAATTCGCGTAATTCATGCCTAAAAACCTGTAACTTTGCACAAAAATCAGATGAACAGAGTATGATAAGCAAAAATCAGATTAAATACGTACACCAACTTGAGTTGAAGAAGTTTCGCAAACAAGAGGGCCTTTTTATTGCCGAAGGTCATAAGGTTGTGGGCGATTTACTGAAAGCCGGCTATCCCCCCAAGCAGCTGTTTGCTACAGCCGAATGGATAGCTGCCAACCCTGTTGCCGGTGCCATCGAGGTCACCAACGACGAGCTTACCAAACTCTCTCTACAGCAGCACCCCCAACAGGTGCTCGCCCTCTTCCCCATACCTACCCCCCAACACCAAACACAAAGCACCCAACAACTCTCTATCCTGCTCGACAACATCCAGGATCCCGGCAACCTGGGCACCATCATCCGTATTGCCGACTGGTTTGGTATCGACACTATTTTCTGTAGCGAGGGGACGGTAGACGCCTGGAACCCCAAAGTGGTTCAGGCCACCATGGGCTCTATTGCCCGCGTACACCTTATATATATAGACACCATGCAACTGCTTGATTCGCTACCTAAGGATTTCCCCGTTTACGGCACCTTCCTGGACGGCGAGAACATCTACACACAAGAGTTGTCGCAACAAGGACTGATTGTAATGGGCAACGAGGGTAATGGCATCAGCGATGCCATACGCGAACGTGTTACCCACAAGTTGCTGATTCCTGATTTCCACAAGGGTCCAACTGCCGATAGCCTGAATGTAGCCATCGCCACCGCTATCACCTGCTCCGAATTCCGCCGCAGGGGATAACATACAAAAACTTATTCCCGGTAAGCTTTTTCGCCAATCGTCTCTTGCGAACCAAGAGTCATTTGACGCAGATCGTAATACGAGCCGTTGTAGATATTAAAGTCAACCGTGCCCTTAATACCAGGCAATCGGCCCACATCTGTATGCTGCCAGAATTTCCAAGGTCCCTGGTATTCCAGCGAATCCACATAGTAATGCGCTATCCAGTAAGGATACTCATCAAACACGGGATCGTTAAGATAGCGCGTCTTGAATTTAAAATAGGTATAGATAATCGGTTTCACCTGATAGTGTTTCTCTACAATATCAAGCCATTGTAACACCGAGTTTTTAAACTGTTCGTCAGTCTGATTCTTAGGTTTATGCTCCACGTCCAGCACTGGTGGCAGATCGCCGTTCTCCAGTTTTACCGTGCTGATAAAATGGTAAGCCTGCTGTTCGGCAGGTGTGTGAACGCTGTAGAAATGGTAAGCGCCACGCGTAAAACCATTTTCGCGAGCCTGATAAAAGTTATCGCGGAAATTCTCGTCAGTACGTGTCGCACCTTCGGTAGCCTTGATCATCACAAAGCGGATAGGACAATGATTAATAGTGCCGTTATCCTTCAGCTCATCCCAGTTGATGCGTCCCTGATGATGACTGATATCGATACCATGAATCTCGTAGCCCTCGGGATAGCTCACGTCGCCATAAAGGGCACGCCAGCGGAATCCGAACGGACCTACAAAGAAATAATAGAAAAAGTAAACGTATACCGCCACAACTGCACCACCGCCTACCCAATACGCCCACCCAGGCATATGTTGTAGAATACGGACAAAGAATCCGGGCTTACGATGGCCACGTGGACCATGGTAAGTGCGGGTAGTACCTACCCCTTTTCTACGAACAACTCGGCGCTTTGGCATCAACGAAAAAGAAAAGGCACGAATTACACGAATTTACGCGAATAAATAATATAATTCGTGATAATTCGCGTAATTCGCGCCTAATAAATTAATTATTTACCCTGCTCAAGAGCAAGTGTACGGGTTGGCTGATCGCAAACCTCTGTTGGACCCCAGTACTGGATTGGACCAGGATATACATAAGCGGTTTCGCGAGCCCAACGATCACGCTGTGCAGCGAAGGTCTTGAAAGGAGCACCGTCGAGCTCAACGAGAGCCTTACGGATAACTGGTTTCATCTCACCAGCACGCTTCTCCATGTTCATCATCATTGTGATGGGCACACCACCAGCAATCCACTGCTCAGCAGGAGCTGTTGTGTTCTTAACGATAGCCATGTAACCGGTCTTGCCGTTAGCAATCAGCTGGGCAGCTGATGTACCAAGAGCGTAGCAGTAGTCAGCATCGAAGTTAGAAGGAGCAGCGCAACGTCCCTCGTAACCGAAGAAGTGGTGCTGAGCTGAGAACTTACCAGCGTACTTGCCTTCCTTCTTCATCTTCTCGAGCTTCTGAGCTACCATAGTAGAGAGCAGCTTCTCGGTCTCGATCAGTGATACCTGTACGTTTCCGTGTGGGTCGCGGTCGAGAGCCAGCTGACGAGCAACACCTGTAGGCAGGCTGTTGAATACAGCGAGGTTCTCGTCGGTCAGGTGAGCCTTAACGAAGTCGATCGACTCGTGACGATCCAGCTCCTTAGCCTCCGGCATAGCCAGAACGTCGTTCAGCTGAGCAATCAGCTTCTTGATAGCAGGAATGAACTCGATAACACCCTCAGGGATGATAACTGTACCGAAGTTGTTACCATCAGCAGCACGCTGGCAAACAGCGTTAGCGATGTATGTAACGATATCGTCGAGGCTCATACCCTTCTGCTCGATCTCCTCAGATACGAGGCAGATGTTTGGCTGAGTCTGCAGAGCACACTCCAGAGCGATGTGAGATGCTGAGCGACCCATTACCTTAATGAAGTGCCAGTACTTACGTGCTGAGTTACAGTCGCGCTCAATGTTACCAATCAGCTCAGAGTATGTCTTACAAGCAGTATCGAAACCGAAGCTGGTCTCAATCTGATCATTCTTCAGGTCACCGTCGATAGTCTTAGGACAACCGATTACCTGTACGCCGTAGTTCTTGGCAGCATAGTACTCAGCCAGTACACAAGCGTTGGTGTTAGAGTCGTCACCACCGATGATAACGATAGCCTTGATGTTCAGCTCGCGGATAATCTCGAGACCCTTCTCGAACTGGTCAACCTTCTCAAGCTTTGTACGACCCGAACCGATCATATCGAAACCACCAGTGTTACGATACTCGTCGATGATATCAGCTGTGAGCTCCATGTAGTTGTGATCTACAAGACCGCCAGGACCCAGGATGAAACCGAACAGACGGTTCTCAGGGTTCAGCTTCTTAATCTGATCGAAGAGACCAGTAATCACATTGTGACCGCCAGGAGCCTGACCGCCTGAGAGGATGATACCTACGTTCATCTTAGTGTTGTTAGCCTCGGTAGCGGGCTCAAACTCTACGATAGGCATACCGTAAGTGTTAGGGAAGAGCTTCTTGATCTCCTCCTGGTCGCCTACACTCTGTGTAGCGGCACCCTCCTTAACTTTTACTGCACCCTGAAGCGCCTTAGGCAACTTAGGCTGATAAGCGGCTCTCGCCATCTGCAATGCACTTTTTTCCATATTATTATTCCTTATAAATTAATGAGTAATTGTTTTCTGAGCCGCAAAATTAGTGAATTTTTGTAAGAAATACGAAAGAAATCGATGTATTTTTGGCATTTTAATATTTTTTTGGGATGAAACACTTGTTATCTCGGATTTTTTTTCTAACTTTGCTTACTGAATATAACAAAACACCCCAAAAGGAGGGGATAAAAGAATGATTATGATGAATAAAAGAACACTTAAGAAAAGCATCAATGCAATCTGTGATGAGATTTTTGCTGAGGCTGTAGCGCTCTCATTGTATGATAACGATAGAAACATGGAAAACGACGATGCCCTGATTCGTTCTGTAATCATGCTCCGTGCTAACTACATCAGTCGTATTTCACACCCAGAGCCAGGAATGGATGTACAGGCATATTATAAGGACCTGCGCGATAAGTTTACCGCCGAAGCACAAGAAATTGTTGATCAGCTTAACGCGTAATCCCTTACTGCAATGCTAAAATCACTTTGCAGATGGATTCTGTACAAACGCATGGGGTGGCAGAAGGAGATTTCCGAAAACCACCCCGAAAAGTTCATTATCTGTTTAGCGCCCCACACCAGTAACTGGGACTTTTTGCTTGGGCAGCTTTACAGTAGAGCCGAGGGTATGAAGATTAACTTCCTGATGAAGAAGGAATGGTTCTTCTGGCCGCTTGGCCCTATCTTCCGTAGTATGGGCGGCATCCCCGTATTCCGACAGAAAAAGATGAGCATGACCGACGCGATGGCCGAAACAGCCAAGTCAGTTTCTCAGTTCAAACTTTGTATCACCCCCGAGGGCACCCGCAGCCGCGTGGTAGAGTGGAAGAAAGGCTTCTACTTCATCGCACTCAAGGCCGGCATACCTATTTTATTATATGGGGTGGATTATGAACACAAACTGATTCAATGTACAAAAACCATCATCCCCACAGGCGACCTCGAGGCCGACATGCGGGAAATAAAATTATATTTTAAGGATTTCAAGGGCAAGAAGCCCGAGAACTTCTCGATAGGAGAGATAGGAGATATTACCAAACAATGAAACGTACAAGTATCATACTCGCGGCTGTGTTTGCCTTGCTTACTGCCATGCCCGCCGATGCGGCTCGGAAAGCAAAGGTTAAAACACCGCCCGACCCCTATAAATCGCTAAAGGATAAGATAGACCGATACTTCGTAAACTTTAAGAGCGATGAGCAACGCATCCGCTCTACTTTCCATCTGAAGACTCTGGTGGTTAACGACTCGTTGCGCACTGTCGATATCAGCGCCAACAATAATCTTGGCGAACAGCTGTTTACCGACGATCTGGCCGAAACCATCTATCAGGATGTGCAGCAGTTGCTGCCCGATTCGGTTCAGGATTACAATCTCACCATCACCACTGGTGGCTGGGATCTGCGCCAGCTGGTGCCCAACCGCTTGCGCCAGCATAAAGACCGTAACCGTACCTGGGGCGACATCGACTATCACGGTCGTCCATGGGTTCGGAACGCCTCTCTCCCCTACACCATCACCGAAGGTTTGCAGAACCGACATATCTCGCTCTGGGCCAGTCATGGTCGCTACTTCAACGTCAAGGACAGTACGTGGAAGTGGCAGCGCCCTGCATTGTTTGGCACGCGCGAGGACCTTTTTACACAAACCATCGTCGTCCCCTACCTCATTCCCATGCTGCAGAATGCAGGCGCCATCGTGTTCTCACCACGCGAACGCGACTGGCAGCGCAACGAGTTTATAGTGGACAACGACACCCCCGAAACAGGCTACACCGAACACAACGGCACCCATCAGTGGAGCAAGAGCAATACTAATGGTTTTGCCTGGCACTCAGGTAGTTATGAAGACTTTGAAAACCCATTCACCGCAGGCACCTGTCGCCAAACGGCCACAACCGATAACGCCAAGCGCCAGAGCGAAATCGTTTGGAAACCTGCCATCACCGAGAGCGGCAATTACGCCGTTTACGTGAGCTATCACACCACCGATAAGAGTATCGACGATGCCCATTACACCGTGTGGCACCAAGGCATCCCCACCGAGTTCCGTGTGAACCAGACGATGGGCGAGAAAACGTGGGTTTACCTGGGCACGTTCTATTTCGACCAAGGTCAGAGCACACGCAACTGCGTAACGCTCAGCAACCTGAGTCGTCACCACCATGGTGTGGTAACAGCCGATGCCGTACGTTTTGGTGGCGGTATGGGAAACATCGATCGTGGTCGCGGTGTGAGCGGACTGCCCCGCTGCCTCGAAGCCGCACGCTACTATGCCCAGTGGGCAGGCATGCCTTACGAGGTGTACAGCACCAAGGATGGCGAGGACGATTATGGCGACGACATCAATGTGCGCAGCTACATGACCAACCACCTGGCTGGCGGCTCTGTGTTTGTACCCGATACCACCGGCTTGAATGTGCCCATCGAACTCTCGCTGGCCATTCACAGCGATGCAGGTTACACCCGCGATGGCAAGAGTCACACAGGCACCCTGAGCGTGTGCACCACCTATCTTAACGACAGCATTCTTAATTCGGGCCTTACCCGCCTGGTATCACGCGACTTGGCCGACGAACTGCTCTACTCGATCCCTGCCGATATCAAAAAGAAATACGGTAACTGGCCCACACGCGAACTCTACGATCGCAACTACAGCGAAACCCGTTGCCCCATGGTGCCCAGCGCCATTCTCGAAACCATGTCGCATCAGAACTTTGCCGACATGCGCATGGGTCAGGATCCAAACTTCCGTTTCGACCTGGCACGCAGCATCTATAAAACCCTGCTGCGCTACATCAGCGACATGCACCATAAGAAATACGTGGTACAGCCCTTGGCACCCGACCGCCTCTCGGCCGAACTTACCGGTCGTGGCGAGGCCAAAATCAGCTGGCACCCCGTTTACGACGAATATGAGCCCACCGCCAAACCCACCGGCTTTGTGGTTTACACAGCCACAGGTCGCAGCGGATTCGATAACGGTACCTATATCAAAGGTGGCACCGAAACATCTGTTACCATCCCCGTAGATCCCGAAAAGCTGTACTCGTTCCGCGTCACAGCTGTTAACGATGGCGGCGAGAGTTTCCCCAGCGAGGTGGTTTCGGTATTCGATGTGCCCGAGGCTCAGAAGTCGGTGCTCATCGTCAACGGCTTCACCCGTTTGGCCGCCCCACAGGTGGTAGATAACACCGCCTCGCAAGGCTTCGACCTCGAGACCGATGCCGGCGTCACCTATGGTCGCACAGCCGGTTGGCTGGGCTACCAGACCGGTTGGGACAAGAGTAAGATGGGTAGCGAACGCCGCGATGGTCTGGGCTACACCAACGACTCGCTGCAGGGCCAGTTCATCGCCGGCAACGACTTTGATTATATCCGCACCCACGCTACAGCCATCGCCACCGCCCGCAAATACCGCGTGGCCAGCTGCTCGGTGGCTGCACTCGACAATAACGAGGTACACCCTCAGAATTATGAGATGATGGACGTGATTCTCGGTCTGCAACGTAAGGATGGCTACTCGCTCGTTCCTTACCAGCTCATGTCGCCCATGCTGCGCGAGCATATCCGCCTGTTTGCCAAGCGCGGCGGTTCGCTGCTGGTTAGCGGCGCCTACCTGGGCAGCGACATGCAGGACCCCGTGGATCGCACATATCTGGCCGACATACTCAAGCTAACCTATCAGGGCCAGAATGCCGACTCGCTGCAGCGCGATACCATCAACGGTCTCGGCCTGCAGTTCACCTTCCATCGCCAGCTGAACGAGCAGCACTATGCCGATCAGCACCCCGAAATCATCGAGCCTGTTTATCCCGCATTCTCGGCCATGAAGTATGCCGACGACTACAGCGCTTCGGTAGCCTATAACGGCACCGATTACAGGTCGTTCGCCATGGGATTCCCCTTCGAGTGCATCAAGGACGAACCCAAGCGCAACAGCATTATGCGGGGCATTTTGCAATTCCTATTACAATCAAATAACCCATAAAAAATTATCTAAAAGTATGAAAATTCAATCTAATTCATCTGGAACCCGTAGTATCGAAGTAAGTGACGAACACCTGCAGACCATCGAGAAGTATCAGCTCTTCCGCGATCTGATCGACTCTAATGGCTACGTCGACGAACAGGTACTTGACAAATTAAAACTGAACATTCGCGCACTGCTCGAGGGCGATGCCGGCAAGGACAAAACCCTGCTCGACCTCTGTCTCGATGTGATCTATCATCCCAACATGAAGGCATTCGGCCTGCAGCAGCTTGTGCTATTATACATTAACTGGAAGCATCAAGACAACGATGGTCTGGGCATGACCACACGCGTTTTGCAGGGCACACCGTTTAATTGATGGCCGAAAAATTGGAAAATAAGATTTGAAAGAGTACAGATTAACTGATTTTTTACCCACAACAAAAAAAGAGCTCGAACTCCGGGGATGGGATTACGTTGATGTAATCCTGTTCTCGGCCGATGCTTATGTTGATCACCCATCGTTTGGTGCCGCCGTGATTGGCCGCACACTCGAGGCCGCGGGGTTCCGTGTGGCCATCGTGCCACAGCCCGACTGGCATGGCGACTATCGCGACTTTAAGAAGCTAGGTCGCCCACGCCTGTTCTTCGGTATAGCCCCAGGTTGTATGGACTCGATGGTAAACAAGTACACCGCCGCTCGCCGCCTGCGTTCAGAGGATGCCTACAGCCCCGATGGCCGCCACGACATGCGTCCCGAGTACCCCACCATCGTATATGCCAAAATCCTCAAGGAGCTTTATCCCGATGTACCCGTAGTGCTGGGTGGTATCGAGGCCTCGCTGCGCCGCGTGAGTCATTACGACTACTGGAGCGACAGCCTCAAGAAGTGCCTGCTGTGCTACTCGCCTGCCGATATGATTACCTACGGTATGGGCGAAAAAGTAACCATCGAACTGGCACGCCGACTGGCTGCCGGCGAGAGCATACGCGATATTCGCGACCTGCCGCAAACCGTTTATCTCTCACGAAAGGAGGATATCATCGGTGGCATTACCGATCGCGACATCGTGCTGCACTCACACGAGGAATGCATGAAAAACAAAAAGGCCCAGGCCGAGAACTTCAAGAACGTCGAGGAGCAGTCGAACATGATGCACGCCCAGCGCCTGCTGCAGGGTGTGGATGGACGTTATGTGGTTATCAATCCACCCTATCCACCCATGACAACCGAGGAGCTCGACGCATCGTTCGATTTGCCTTACACACGCCAGCCACATCCCAAGTACAAGGGTAAGCGCATTCCCGCCTACGAGATGATTAAGTTCTCGGTAAACATCCATCGCGGCTGTTTTGGCGGTTGTGCATTCTGTACTATTTCGGCCCACCAGGGCAAATTCATTACCTGCCGATCGAAAGAGAGTATCCTGCGCGAGGTGAAACAAGTGATCGAGATGCCCGACTTTAAGGGCAACCTCAGCGACCTGGGTGGCCCTTCGGCCAACATGTACGGCATGAGCGGACGCAACAAGAACGCCTGCGAAAAGTGCCGTCGCCCATCATGTATCCATCCGCAGATATGTCCTAACCTCAATACCGACCACTCTAAGCTGCTCGATATCTACCGCTCAGTAGATGCCCTTCCAGGCATCAAACATAGCTATATCGGCAGTGGCGTTCGTTATGATTTATTATTACATCGCAGCAAGGACGAGGCCAGCAACAAGGCCGCTATGGAGTACACCCGCGAGCTGATTACCCGCCACGTTTCGGGCCGACTCAAGGTAGCCCCTGAGCACACCAGCGACCGTGTACTCTACCTCATGCGCAAGCCCTCGTTCCAGCAGTTCTATGAGTTCAAGCGCATCTTCGATAGGATTAATCGCGAGGAGGGTCTTCGCCAACAGATCATCCCCTACTTCATCTCCAGCCACCCAGGCTGTCAGGAAGAAGATATGGCCGAGCTGGCGGTGATTACCAAGAACCTGGATTTCCATCTCGAGCAGGTACAGGATTTTACCCCCACGCCACTCACCAACGCCACCGAAACGTGGTACACAGGCTACGATCCCTATACCCTGCAGCCCGTGTTCAGCGCCAAAACACCTAAGGAAAAATTGGCCCAGCGCCAGTTCTTCTTCTGGTACAAGCCCGAAGAGCGCCGTGGCATCGAGCAGTCGTTGCGCCGCATCGGCCGTCCCGACCTCATAGCCAAGCTCTATTCAGGCATGCCCCCACAAGGCGGTTATCGCCCTGCTTACGGCGGCCAGAAGCCCGCAGGCGGCAGCAAGCCATCTGGCGGTGGCAAACCAAAATCTTATAATCCAAACTTTAAAAATGAAAATTCTCGAGCAAAGCATCATAGCGAAAAGCCCCAGCAAGAAAAGCGAGGACGGAATCATCGTAACTTCTGATTTTATTGCCGTTATCGACGGCAGCACATCCAAAACCAAGCGTCGCCATTGCCCCCTGATGAGCAATGGCCGCTATGCCATGCAGCTCATCAGTCGCTACATACGCAAAATGCCCGCCAACACCAGCAGTCATCAGTTCTGCGTGGGTGTCACCCGTGCGTTGCGCCGCCATTACTGGCTGCGTTTCCCCGTTGAGCGTATGCAGCAGCACCCCGAAGAGCGCCTCTGCGCCTCGGCCATCATCTACAGTCGCCTGCGTCGCGAGGTATGGATGGTGGGCGATTGCCAGTGTCTGATAGGTGGTAATTTCTTCGATAACCCCAAGCCCTACGAGCAGCCCCTGGCCGAGATGCGTGTAGCCAAAGTCAAGGAGCTGTTGGCCGCAGGCGTGCCCCAGGCCGACTTGCTGCAGCCCCACGACCCTGCCCGCGAAGTGATGATTCCCACCATGCTCGAAGTAATGAAAAATCAGAACATTACTTACGCCGTTATCGATGGTTTCCCCATCCCCGAGCAAAAGGTAAAAGTGATACCGCTCGACTTCCAGAAATGGGAAATCGTGTTTGCCAGCGACGGCTATCCCCAACTGGCCCCAACGCTTAAGGAATCAGAATCGCTGCTGGCTCACCAGCGCGAAACCGATCCCCTAAACATTGGCCAGTTCAAAGCCACCAAGGCCTTCGTAACCGGCAACAACTCCTTCGACGACCGCACCTACATCCGCTTCGAAGTATAAGGTTAAAGTGGTACAGATGGCAGATGGCAGTTTTATTTTTGCACCCTTGTCGCTAGCAGACCTGCAATAGTAAGATTTATAATATACATTATTTTAATAATAATATAATATATATATTATATTATTATTAAAATTTAAAAACGCTAGTAAGGTGCATGCTCGAAATAAAAACTGCCATCTGCCATCTGTACCAAATTGCACTTTTTTTTCGAGCGTGCTTTTTTATGTGTCTTTTTTGAAGAATAATTTGCAAAACGCTTAAAAATTTCGTATCTTTGCATCGTCAAAACAAAGATAGCGATGATGCTCGCTCACGCGAAAAAAAAATCTCCCACGTGCACTAAGGAAATTTTCTACGTGTGGCCGCAAAATCAACATCGAAGTTGAGACATTTGAGATTTAACATACACAATTAAAAATTTATTTACAACAACACAAAAACAAAATTAGAATTATGGCATTGAAAGTTAAAGCACAGGAAAAGTTGCAGAAGATTGGCAAGTATGAGGGCACTTATCGCTACATCATGATGCCGGAGTTGTACACCTCGCTCTCGCAGGAAAAGGTGATTAAGGAGGCTGCCCTTCGCAGCGGAGTAAGTAAAGGCATTATGCAGGCCTGCTGGGATGCTGCTGGCGAGGTGATTAAGGCATGGGCCACTGAGGGTCACAGCGTTGCGCTGCCTGGACTGGGAACCATGCGATTCGGCATCCGAGCCAAGAGCGTGGCCAAGGTAGATGAGGTGAAAGCCGGACTGGTAACCAGTCGCCGCATTATCTTCACCCCAGCGGTGGATCTGAAGGATGAGCTGGCCAGCACCGCTATCCAGATTACCTGCTACGACCGCGACGGCAAGGAGATTAAGCGTGTGACCAGTACCGATCCAGGTACAGTTGAGGACAACGACCAGCCCACCAACCCACAGAACGGCGGCGGCAATCAGCCTAGCAATGGCGGTGGCAATACCGGAGGCGGTGGCGACGAGGATGAGTCGTACGGAGACTAAGGGCTTGGGGCTTAGGCCCCACCCTACCCAACCAATGTAAAAATGGATAAATTCAAAAATGTAAGAATTAAAAGATTATGAGTAAGAAAGAGACATTAAAGTTTATCGTGCAGATGATTGCATCGATCGCTACAGCGATTGTGACAGCGCTGGGCACCACGAGCTGCGTTGCAACAATGTAAAAATGCAAAAATGTAAAAATGTAAAAACCTCAGGTTTCTATGCGAAGCCTGAGGGTTTTTGTATTCCTGATAAGGTAAATGCATTATTCGATAGCAAAATGCATCTCTACGGGACTGTTATTGCATGGTAGCTGTTTGTTGAGCTTGATCCAGCGGCTCCAACCGGTTGCCTTGTCGAATGCCAACTGGCAGTAGGTATCCGCCAGTGTGGATGGCCAGGTGCTTATCTCTGGCTCTGTTACACCAGTGGTGTATTTTGCCAATTTGCCGTCGGCATGGTAAATTTTGTATCCTTTCAGAATCTCAGGTTTTTCCCTATCATAGTCGTAAAAATAGTAGCTACCCTCTACGCCTAACATGATGCTGCAATCTACCGACAGACCTTTGTTCATCAGGAAATCGCTGCAATACTGACTTACCAGACAGTTGTTGAAAGCTGTTCCTATCTCGAGAGCGAAATGATCATCGTAAACGTCGGGCAGTGCATCTACTATGCTCTTGGCGTAATCTACCAGATCGTAGCCCGGACGCTCGTTGTTAACCTTGAAGGCGTATTTGGTGATGGTATCAATCTTTGCCTTATGGCTTTCGTCGGCGTAAGCGGCCACGAGTTTATCGGTAAACTCCTTGAACTTTTCACCAAAGGCATCGAGGGCGCTGGTGCGGGTAACGGTCATGTCGTGATAGTCCCACTTGGATTCTGTACTTCCCTGTGCAGCTTGTTTGGCAGCATCCTTGTCCCACTTATCGACGCTGGCTTTGTTGAAGCTCTTCAGGGCTGTTTCTATGTCGCCAGTGTTCTTTGCCAGCTCGTCGATCAGTACCGAATAGCTGCCACCTGCTCCAGGCACTGTGAATGATGACAGGATATAGTAGTCGGCAAGTTCCTTAAGTTCGAACTGATACTCGATGGTATTCATGAGGCAGGCATCGAGATAAATCACGTCCATGTGAGCATTAGCACGACCGATGGCATACTTTAATGACGACACGGTGAAGTGTTCGTTAGGGGTGTGGCTTTGGTCGTAAAGCACGCCTCTGGTTTGTGACGGCGCATTAAATGGTAGGTCGTCGTGTGGCTGATAGCCGCCACCATGGTCGCTCACAATCAGGATGTAGTGCTTGGCAGGACAGGCTTTGGTGGCCCAGTTGATGAAGTTGGTGAGCGAATCGACATTGGCCACGTAGTTGTCCTTGGGGCCATAAATATACTCCTTGTTCAACAGAACATTTTCATCGGGGGCTTTTACGGTATTGTCGACTACGAAACGTACGGTCTGCAGTTCCATATCCTTAATAGCCTTTATGGTCTCGTCGGGCAGTTTTTCGTTAAGCATGTCGAACCAATACTTCTGCATATCTTCGGCCGACGAGTACTTGTACTGGCAGGCAATCTTTACCTTACCGTAGCTTTCGGACTTGGCTTTGTAGAAATCCATCATGTTGCCCAAGATACCAGTGTCGAGATTGCGACCTCCATAACCATATAACAGGATGGCATACTCGGTTTGCCCTGATGGACGGTCGGAACCAGCAGAATTATCATCATTTACACAAGCGGTCATCACCGTCATAGTCATTACGCAGCAAAGAACGGCTGCAAGGGTTAATAGGTACTTTTTAGTCATAATCATAAAAGGTTAGTTAAACTTATTTTTCTTCGTTTGAAATCAAGTGTACATCGCACTGAGGGAAGGCAATGGTGATGCCCGCGGCGTTGAGGGCCTCGTAGATCACCTCCTTGGCACGATCACGATAACCAATCTGCTCGGCCACCAACACATACTGCTTCACATTGATGTCAACAGCACTGTCGCTCATATTTCCCACAACCACATAAACACCGTACTTGGGATCCACAATATCCCGTCCGTATTTATCCTTGGTACACATCTTCTGCATCGCCTCAACCAACACCTCACGCACATGCTGCACCGAGGTTCCGTAAGCCACACCCACGGTGATAATCGTCAACTCATACGAGTTGTTACGCGTCAGGTTGATGAAGTTCTTACCAAACAGCGACGAGTTGAGGAACGACATCTCCGTGCCCTCGATAGTCTCGGCCTGCACACACTGGTAATTGATAGCCGTTACCTTACCACGGATACCATCGCACTCTATCCAGTCGCCTACACGCAGTCGTCCACCCATCAGCTGTATGCCGTAAATAAAGTTGTTGATCACATCCTTGAGCGCCAGACCGACACCAGCCGACAGACCTCCCGCTATCAGTCCTAACGACCCCGTAGGAATCTGCCATTCCGTGATAACCACCAAAGCAAACACCATCCAGATAAACACACTGATGATACTGTTGCCCAACGACAGGTTGATTTCGTTCGGACGGATGGAATCACGGTTATGCTTACGCATAAAAGTAACGTAACGGGCATACTGCCAGATGGCGTGTACGGCCCTGCTGATGTAACGCAAGACGTAGAAGAGTATCAGCAGATAGATGATACTCTGGGCCGATATGCTCAACGTCTCCACATCGTTCATGTCGGTGAGATGGATAAACGGTCGTTCGTAGAAGCGTACAAACAGATCGTCGAAGTCGAAGATGCCCAACGACAGGCGCACACACAACGGCAACGAGAGCAGCACAATGCAGGGGATGGCCACCTGACGGATCAGGTCGTAGAACCACGTAGCACCAAACAACAGCTGTTCGCGGTCGTCGCCCGATACGTAGGTGATACGATTGCGCAGACTGTCAACCCGCTTGTCGATCCAGCGTTCCTTGTAGCGGCTCATCAGGTCGCGTATGCACACCACGGTGAGCCAGGCTGCCAACAGGAAATACCACCACACCAGGATGAGCAATGCCACAAAGGTATAGCCCATAAACGCGAACCCAAAGGCCACCAGATAAACGGCCAATGCCCACCAGCCCAAGGTGCGGTCGATTGATGTGGCCTTACTGCCCAACCAGATACAGCAGCACAACTGCCAGATAACAATTAGCAGCAGGATGGGTGGAAACAGCAGCACCATCAGCTTGTCGGGCATAAAGGTGATACGGCACGAGATAATCATCAGCACCACCAGGAAGGTGGCCGAATAGAGCATGATGCCCTGTCGGAACTGCTCGGGCCTTACGCGCAGCAACAACGAGCCCGTGATGGCAATCAGCAGCCACAGGAAGGTGTTGATATGCGCCACACCCAGATTGATATATTCGTCGCCATACAGCGAGAATCCGAACACCACGAAGTAAATAAAGGTGCCTAGCAGTATCGAGATGATAGACAGCTTGCGCTTCGGTACATAGCGCTTCAGCCTTGTATAACGGTAGAGCAGCCATAGTACGAGCAGGGCCAACGCCCAGAACAATACCAGTCCCACCAGCTGTACGATACATACGACGACCAGCATGGTATTCTCGGCCTTACTCGAAAAGTGTTGTAAGAACGCGATATCATCCTCGTCGTCGTCATCCAAATCGCTTTCATCCATCCCGTCGCTCAGTTCCTTCAGGCTGTACTGTCCCCGCAAGTCAACTTTGGTTTTATTCCAATAATAACCAGGGTTGGCCATAATGTCCAAAAACGGCGTCTGTCCGTCCACAAAGATATAGCGTTCCAGTGCCTGATAGCGCTGCTCGGCATAGTCGTAGGTCTCCTTCAGTCGCAGGTATGCCTCCTGATAGTGCGTACTGTCGGCCACTATGGTAGCACGGTTACTGGCGTTCATCTTCAGTATCTCTGACACGAAGAAGATACACGAGTCGCGATATGCCTCGCCTATAGAATCCAGCACAAAGGGGGCAGATAGCGAATCCTTGAAGGCAATCCTGATAACCTCTTTTTCCAGCAATGAGAGCGAGTCGGAAAGATGCACATCGAGCGAGTCGTTACGGTACAACAAGCTGTCGGGCAGTATCTCCATCTCTATCTCCTTCATCATCGGCGGCAGTCGTCGCAGAGCCTCAATCAGTCGGGCATTGCGGTCAATCTCGTAGTTCAAACCGTTCACAATCCGATCGTACGGTCGTCGGTCTTTACTGAAGTCCTTGTAGTTGGCTGTCACCTTCTTCAGCGCGTAGGCCAGATCGAACGTCATCTCCTGTTCCTGGGTGTAGAGCAGGATCGAGAGCTCGTTCGACTCGGTAATCACGTTGATCATCCGCTTATGCTGACGATCAAAATCCTCGTTAAAGCGCTTCTGCGCATCCGAGCGCTGCATAAAGGTTGCCTGCAACTCCGTACAAAGGTCTTTCAGCGTGTTGGTCAACGACCTTCCGCTCACCACAGCCATCAGCGGCAGCGAGCACACGCACAGAGCTAGAATGATTGTGAACAGTTGTTTTTTCATTGTCAGAAATATTATTCTAATTTACCGCCTCCACCTTTCTGTGGATTGCTGTCCAAGTACTGCTCGTTGGTTTTCAGCCAGTTGCCCCACCCAGTCAGCTTGTGGAAGTCGCACTTCTCGTAGCCTTCATTGTAGTTGTTCAAGGCTTTTAACTCCGGAACATTCGTCATGTAGTCGAAGGTGTAGAAGAGTTTACTCATCAAGCAGATGCTCAGTGTGTAGTGATCCAGATGCTCCTTACTGTTGTTCACATCGCGATAGCATACAAAAGCCTCGTCGAAGGCCTTATCCATCGCTGCCGATATAGCTTTCAGCTCGGCATCGTCGGTTTCCTTAGCCAACAGCTGGGCATAGTTAGCGATGTCGAAGAATGGGTAGATAAACTCGTTTTTTTTCGCATCGATAGGCTCGAAGCGATACACGCTCTTGGTGGCACGGTCGATAGCTTCCTTCTGTGTGGGATAGAGTGCCAGAATGCGGTCGCACAGCTGCTTGGCAGCATCGATGATAGGCTCGAACTTATCGGTGCGAATCATCTTGTAGTCGCCGTTGGCGTAATCATTCTTGGCTACGTCTACATAACTGTTCTGCCATTCAGGCGTACAGCGTTCAAACATCAGCTTACCGGCCTTTTGGGCATCGCCAGTCTCCGCCAGTCCGCGTATAAACTCCGTCATCAGCTCACCGCCGCTATTCAGTATATGGGCTGAAGCAAAAATGTAGTCGGCAAAGCTGCGTGCCTGTGTAAGCGTTTCGATATTACCCATAAAGCAGTTGTGGAACATCAGCGTGTTAAACTTCTCAATGCCCGCAGCCTTCATGGCATCGTTCAGCTCGTACATATCCATCCACTCGTTATCCACCCACTCGTCTACCATCACACCACGGGTAGCACGAGCCTGCTGTACTTCGTACTTACCAGGCACATCGTACATGGCATCAAAGCCCGATCCGTGCCCCCAGATGCCCATTACGTAATCCTCGGCTGGGCACTGCAGACTGCTGAACTCCAAGAACATACGCATGGTGTTAGGGTTGCATATCTTCAGCTGCTTAGCTTCCTCGCCCATGCCGATAGCCTGCATGCCACTTTCCTTAATCTTGTTCAGGTCGGTATCGCCAGTCAGCTCAAACCACACAATGTCGCCAGGAGCCGCATATTTGCCCGTAAAGGCCTTTTTTGGATCCGGCTGATCCTTACCATATTTATACATGCACACCACGCGCACGTTGTTGTGGTCGGTCAGGTACTGCTGCAGTCTCTCCCATAAGCCCTGTTCTATAATAAAATCCATGGTGCCACCCGCATTGCCATATACAAACACGGTGTATTTGGCTGGTTGCGGCACATCTATCATCTCATCGTCCTTGCTCCAGGTGTCGAACTTGGCAGCCATATCGCTGGTGGTTTTCTTGAAAGTCAGACTGATGTCATCGCCATCACCAAGACTCAGCTCGTCGCCCTCCAACTGCCATTTGGCGTTCATCACCTCGCGGTCGTTCGGGGTCATCGTCAGCACACCGCTGGCCGATGCCGTGTAGGTAAAGTCAATCTTCTCGCAACCGATGGCATCATCCTCCAAGGTATAGTAGATACGGGTGCTGCCCGTACCGTCGGCTTTAAACTCGGTGTTCTGCCATGTCTTACCATAGTTCCACTTGGCGTAGGTCATCCCCGACACATCCGAGAACCAGCTGCCCACAATCCTGCGGTCGATACCTTTTGCAGGGTTATCACTACTGTCGTTAGTACACGCCACAAAGCTCAGTATGAAACATGCCAATAGCATCAATTGTTTTAGGTTTGCTTTCATAATGGTATTACTTTAATATTTACTTGTTGTTATTAGTATCACGCCGCAAATATAAAGAATTAATTCTAAAGTTCCAAGTTTTTGTGGATAAAAATATTGCTGCCAGGAGCTGATGCCTGACATCAAAAAAAACATCACCGCTTCAGGGCGGTGATGATATTCTGGATGAGTTGGGGTGAGTTATAGGGAGTGGCTGGGTTGATGCCTCGGACGACTGCATACGAGAAGTTATCGGCCATGCACTCCTCGGGAGAGATGACATATTCGGTGTTGTGGCCTACAACAGTCCAGAAGTCGCTGGCTTCGGTGACATCGTAAACCTTGCTCATATCGTCGAGTGGCACAAGGCCTGGCTTTACAAACTGGAAGAATACAATCTGGTTGCCCTTTTCGGCGCTGGCTTCGGCCCATGACTTATCGAAAAGCAGTATGAGCTCGCAGCGGCGCTTGGTGCCGTTGATAGTAAAATAGGCATAGTTGTCGAGGTGCTCAACATCGGGGTTGATACCCATGCGCTGTGTGATGGCATCGGGGAACGTGATGTCGTGATCCATCACCGTAAAGCCTATCAGGGCATACATCTTCTGACGGAATGCTGGTGAGTTGCGTGTTACGCAGTGGAACAACTCGTGGGCCACCAACTCGGTAAAACGCATCAGCGCAATCTTATTTATTTCGGCTGTTCTTTCGGCGTTGGGCAGGCACATGCCCAAATACGTCTCGTTCAGGAATATGATGTTCTTGATGGTATATCCTGCCGAACCGCCTTCTTCGGCCTGGGTGGTTTTGGCGAATACAATCTCGGAGGGTACGGGCAGTTGGCAACCGATGCTGTTCAGGCTGTCGGTAATCATACCTACGATGGTAGCCATAAATTCACGTTCGGCATCGGTCCAGTCGCGTGTCTGCTGCCAGGCCATCGTCTGCAGTTCGGCGAGTGTACTACCCTCTTTTCTTACTCGCCAGTCGATATCCATCTGGTTCATCTTGGCGTAGTACTCGGTGTTGCCCTGCATCAGTTTACGTGTCTCGTCGGCCGAGGCTAAGCGGTAGTTAATGGTGGTACCCTCAGCAAACACATGGGTGCTGTAGATACTAAGGATGGCGACTAACGCCGATTTAAAAATCTTATTCATATTTATTATGGTTATAAAATTAATTTGCGTGCAAAAATAGTAAAAAAAGTTGGAATGATGTAATGTTATTACGATTTTTTGTATCTTTGCAGGCAAAAATTAGATTAGTAGTATTAACAAGACATAAGTTATGAAAAAGGTATTATTTGCAGCGGCTATCATGATGGCTGCAGGGGCTAAAGCCCAACAGATTAACTACACCATCAGTGGTGTGAGTAAGGATAACGGCGCTAAGGTGATGGTGATCGACGCCCAGGCGCGTAAAATGGAGAACGCTACGGTTGAGAACGGCAAATTCAGCATTAGTGGTACAGCCGAGAAGAACGCATTGCTGATAATCAGAAACAGCAGCATTAGCTGGATGATGCCCATTATCAACGATGGCACACCTGTAACTGTGAACCTGAACGACACTACCGTAACAGGATCGGCCCAGAACGAGCGACTGGTGCGCTACGATATCAACATGAATGCGGCCTACGGCAAGTTGGGCGTGAAGAAGGGATTGGAGAAGATTTATACCGACGAGGTGAACACCATGATTCCTGTGGCCTTTGTGGAGCAGTATCTGGAGGAATTCGGACTGGAGAAGCTGCAGAAGATGATGGCTGCCAAGCCTGTTTGGGCTAACCATCCCGCTGTGCAGAGCGCTATCAAGGAGTACGAGTTTGAGCAGGCCGACAGAGCTAAGAAGGCTGCCTATATCGGTAAGCAGTTTACCGACCTGGAGGAGCCTGATACCGACGGCAATATGCACAAGCTGAGCGAGTATGTGGGCAAAGGAAAATGGGTGCTGGTGGATTTCTGGGCTTCGTGGTGTGGACCTTGTCGCGCTGAGATGCCTAACGTGGTGAAGGCTTACGAGAAGTATCACGATAAGGGATTTGACATCGTAGGACTCTCGTTCGACAACAGAAAGGAGCCTTGGGTAAAGGCTATCACCGACCTGAAGATGCCTTGGACACATCTGTCGGACCTGAAGGGCTGGAAGACTGTGGCTTCGGGACTGTACGAGGTGAACAGCATTCCTGATAACCTGCTGATCGATCCACAGGGAAAGATTGTGGCTCGTGGCTTGCGTGCACAGGGCCTGCAGGACAAACTGAAGGAGATTTTTGGCGAATAAAAACCCTAACGGCATGCTACATCTGCAGAACGAACACGACATCATTGCCTTCTCGACTGAGCGAGGCTCTGTGGATATGGACGAACCTTACCAGGGGTTTAACATTACCTGGTATACCGACGACGATGCGCAGCACGTAGCCGATTGCCGACGCGACATGTGCCAGATGCTGGAGATTGACGACCAGCATCTGGTGCTGCCACGCCAGGTACACGACACCAAAGTGGCTGAGGTAACAGCCCAGAACCTGGGCGACCGCTTTGAGGGGATCGACGCCCTGATTACTACCCTGCCCCGCACCTGCATCGGCGTATCAACAGCCGACTGTGTGCCTATACTTATGTATGATGCACGCACGCGCGCGATAGCAGCTGCCCATGCGGGATGGCGAGGCACGGTGGCTCGTATCGGCCGCAAAACCATCGAGGCCATGCAGCAGCGCTACGGCACAAAACCTGAAGACCTGAAGATAGTGATAGGCCCCAGCATAGGTCCTGACGCCTTTGAGGTGGGCGACGAGGTGTACGACGCCTTTGCGCAGGCGGATTTTGACATGAACCGCATAGCCTTTAAGCGTAACGGCAAGTGGCACATCGACCTTTGGCAGGCCAACGCGCTGGATATGCAGCTGGCTGGCGCAGCCGAAAAACACATTGAAACAGCCGCCGTTTGTACCTACGAGCACTACGACCAGTTTTTCTCGGCCAGGCGCTTGGGTATAAAAAGTGGAAGAATTTATACGGGAATTATGATAAAATGAAAGTAAATGGCTAAAAATTCTTTCAGAAATTTGGTCATTTGCTTAAAAACACTTACCTTTGCAGCGCCGGTGGATGAAGCCCTGCTTGTTTAAGGGTACCGCTAAAGGCAAGATAAATTGCATAGGAATATGAAAGTATTGAAATTCGGCGGAACGTCCGTAGGTTCCGTAAAAAGCATTCTTAGCTTGAAAAAAATCGTTGAGACAGAGGCTCGGACGCAACCTGTCGTAGTAGTAGTTAGTGCGCTGGGCGGTATCACCGATAAGTTGATTGCCACATCGCAGATGGCCCTGAAGGGTGACGACAAGTGGCGCGAGGAATTCGACGCTATGGTGACACGACATCACCAAATGATCGACACCATCATTACCGATGACAAAAAGCGCGTAGATTTATTCAATAAAGTGGATCAGCTGTTCGACCAGTTGAAGAGCATTTATTATGGCGTATATCTGATTCACGATCTCTCGAAAAAGACAGAAGATGCGATTGTAAGTTACGGCGAGCGTTTATCGTCGAACATCGTGGCCACGCTGATTAAGGGTGGCAAGCGCATGAACAGTCGCGACTTTATCCGTACAGAAAAAAAGAACGGCAAGCACCGCCTGGTGGCTGATTTGACCAACCAGCTGGTTCGCGAGGCGTTTAAAGATATGCCCGAGGTGGCTGTGGTGCCTGGCTTTATCAGCCGTGATAAGGACACCAGTGAGACCACGAACCTGGGACGTGGCGGTAGCGATTACACAGCCGCCATCATTGCTGCAGCACTGGATGCCGAGGTGCTGGAGATATGGACCGACGTGGATGGCTTTATGACCGCCGACCCACGTGTGATTAAGACGGCCTACACCATTAACGAGCTGAGCTACATCGAGGCGATGGAGCTGTGTAACTTTGGTGCCAAGGTTATCTATCCCCCAACCATCTACCCCGTTTGTGTAAAGAACATTCCCATTAAGGTTAAGAATACATTCAACCCCGAACACCCGGGCACGCTGATTAAGGATCATATTGAGAACGACCAGAAGCCTATTAAAGGTATCAGCAGCATTAAGGGTACCACGCTGATTACAGTAACGGGACTCTCGATGGTGGGTGTGATTGGTGTGAACCGACGCATTTTTACCACGCTGGCCAACAAGGGTATCAGTGTGTTCATGGTATCGCAGGCATCGTCAGAGAACTCAACCTCAATCGGTGTGCGCGACGAGGATGCTGCCGATGCTGTAGAGGTGCTGAACGACGAGTTTGCCAAGGAGATTGAGACGGGTGCCATGTTCCCCATGCACGCTGAAAGCGGACTGGCCACCATCGCTATCGTAGGCGAGAACATGAAGCACACACCAGGTATTGCTGGAAAGCTGTTTGGCACATTGGGCCGCAGTGGTATCAGCGTGATTGCCTGTGCACAGGGTGCTTCGGAGACCAACATCTCGTTTGTAGTGGATGGCAAGTTCCTGCGCAAGTCGCTCAACGTGCTGCACGACTCGTTCTTCCTCTCAGAGTACAAGGTGCTTAACCTGTTCATCTGCGGTGTGGGTACCGTGGGTGGCAAGCTGATTGAGCAGATTCGCAATCAGTACGAAACGCTGATGCAACGCAACGGACTGAAGTTGAACGTGGTGGGTATCGCCTCGTCGAAAGCTGGTATCTACGACCGCGACGGCATCGACCTGGAGAACTACCGCGAGCTGCTGAAAGCCCCCGAGGCGCAGGGCAAGAACCTGCGCGACGAGGTGATTGGCATGAACATTTTTAACAGCGTGTTTGTGGATTGTACCGCCAGCAAGGATATAGCTGCGCTGTACCAATCGTTCCTGGAGCATAACATCAGCGTGATTGCTGCCAACAAACTGGCGGCTTCGAGCGATTACGCCAACTATATGAAGCTGAAGAAGACGGCTCGCGACCGTGGCGTGTGGTTCCGTTACGAGACCAACGTGGGCGCCGGTCTGCCTATCATCGGCACCATCAACGACCTGCGTAACTCGGGCGATAAGATCCTGAAAATCGAGGCCGTGCTGAGCGGTACGCTGAACTTTATATTTAATGAGATAGCTGCCGACGTGCCTTTCTCGGAGACGGTAAAACGTGCCAAGGAGCAGGGTTACAGCGAGCCCGATCCACGTATCGACCTGAGTGGTACGGATGTGGTTCGCAAGCTGGTGATCCTGACCCGCGAGGCTGGCTACAAGGTGGAACAGGCCGACGTAGAGAAGCGCCTGTTTGTGCCTAACGAGTACTTCGAGGGTACGGTGGATGACTTCTGGAAGAAGTTGCCCGCGCTGGATGCCGACTTTGAGGCACGACGCCAGAAGCTGGAGGCCGAGGGCAAGCGTTGGCGCTTTGTGGCCACGATGGAGAATGGCGTTACGAGTGTGGCGCTGCGCGAGGTTGACATCAACCATCCGTTCTACCGTCTGGAGGGTAGCAACAACATCGTACTGCTAACCACCGAGCGCTACAAGGAGTACCCGATGCTGATACAAGGATATGGTGCCGGCGCATCAGTTACCGCCGCAGGTGTGTTCGCCAACATCATGAGCATCGCGAATATTTAATTTAGGCACGAATTACGCGAATAACACGAATTTAAGATATGAAACACATTATTATACTTGGAGATGGAATGGCGGATTTGCCCGTTGAAAGATTAGGGGGAAAGACGCTGCTACAATATGCGGCGAAGCCGATGATGGACCAGCTGGCTAAGGAGGGACGCTGCGGGCGACTGATTACGGTGCCTGAGGGATTTCCTCCTGGTAGCGAGGTGGCTAACACAGCGATTCTGGGCTACGACCTGAATAAGGTGTACGAGGGTCGCGGACCGCTGGAGGCTGCCTCGATAGGCTACGAGATGGCCGACGACGATCTGGCTCTGCGCTGTAACATCATTAATCTGCAGGACGGAAAGATTATTACGCATAACGGTGGTAATCTGGAAACAGAAGATGCACGTCTGCTGATTGACTATCTGAACGAAACCCTGGCCAAGCCCATAAACGAGCGTCAGGGCTGTGAGCGTGTGAAATTTATCACGGGCATACAGTATCGCCACCTGTTGGTAATCAAGGGCGGTAACAAGCACATTACCTGCGCCCCACCCCACGATCATCCCAATGAGGAGTGGCGCCCACTGCTGGTGAAACCAGATTCGAGGAAGGACGACGGAGGAAGGAGGAAGGACGATGCTCTGACTCCTGAAGAGACGGCGGAACTGCTGAACGAGCTGATTCTGAAATCGCAGGAGCTGCTGCCTAAGCACCCTTATAATCAGGCTAAGGCCGCCAAGGGCGAGCGACAGGCTAACAGCATCTGGCCTTGGAGCGGTGGCTATCGTCCGTCGATGGAAACGCTGATGCAGCAGTATCCCGACATCAAATCGGGTACGGTGATTTCGGCTGTGGATTTGATTCGCGGCATCGGTCACTACGCTGGTTTGAAGATTGTGGAAGTGGAAGGTGCTACCGGTTTGGCCGATACTAATTACGAGGGAAAGGCGCAGGCAGCTATCGAGGCGCTGGAGCACGACGACTTTGTGTTTGTACACGTTGAAGCCAGCGACGAAGCCGGACATGATGGCGACCTGGAACTGAAGCTGAAAACCATCGAGTATCTGGACCAGCGACTCATCAAACCTATCTACGAGCACATCCTTAAGATGAACGAGCCCGTGTGCCTGGCAGTACTGCCCGACCACCTGACACCTGTTGAGATGCGTATACACGTGGGACAGCCCGTGCCATTCCTGATTTGGCACAAAGGCATCGTGGCAGACGAGGTTCAGCAATACGACGAAGTGAGCTGCGTATCAGGTAGTTACGGAATTTTGAAACTTCAAGAATTCATGCATGAATTCATGAAGATTCAATGAAAAAATGTAAAAATGATAAAATGCAAAAATTAATTTTTACATTATTAAATTTTTAAATTGTTACATTAAGAAAATATGAAGTACTATAGCACCAACGGCAAGGCTCCTATTGCCGACCTGCACAAAGCAGTTGTTAAGGGACTGGCTGAGGATCGCGGACTGTATATGCCCGAGCGTATCAACAAGCTGCCCCAGGAGTTTTTCGACAACATCGAGAAAATGAGTTTTCAGGAGATTGCCTACACCGTAGCCAGTGCTTTCTTTGGCGAGGATGTAGATCCTGATGCCCTGCATGATATCGTGTACGACACCTTGGCATTCGACTGCCCAGTGGTGAACGTAAAAGATAACATTTACACCTTGGAGCTTTTCCATGGTCCTACCCTCGCCTTTAAGGATGTGGGTGCCCGCTTTATGGCGCGCTTGCTGCAGTACTTTATTCGCGAGGAAGGAGTAAGGACGAAGGAGAAAGGAGAGGTGAACGTGCTGGTGGCTACCAGTGGCGATACGGGTTCGGCTGTGGCCAACGGATTCCTGGGTGTTGAGGGTATCCACGTATATGTGCTGTATCCCAAGGGCAAGGTAAGTCCTATCCAGGAGTGCCAGTTTACTACACTGGGTAAGAACATCACCGCCATCGAGGTGGATGGCGTGTTCGACGACTGTCAGGCTCTTGTGAAAAATGCCTTTATGGATGCTGAACTGAATGCGCACATGAAGCTGACTTCGGCCAACTCAATCAATGTGGCCCGTTTCCTGCCTCAGGCGTTCTACTATTTTAACGCCTACGCCCGCATGAAGGAAAATGCAAAAATTGAAAAATGTAATAATGTAAATAATCTGGTGATGTGTGTGCCATCAGGAAACTTCGGAAATATCTGTGCAGCGCTGTTCGGACATGAGATGGGACTGCCCATCAAGCGATTCATCGCAGCCAACAACGCCAACGACATCTTCTACAAGTATCTGCAGACGGGTAAATACGAGCCCAAGCCATCGAAGCAGACTTTGGCTAATGCGATGGACGTAGGCGATCCTTCGAACTTTGCCCGTATCTACGACCTGTATGGTAAGAGCCACCAGAAGATTAGCGCACTCATCAGCGGTGCTACCTATAGCGACGAGCAGATTCGCGAAACCATGCGCGAGTGCTACAAGGCTTCGGGTTATATCCTGGATCCCCACGGTGCTTGCGGCTATCAGGCTCTGGCCGACGGACTGCAGCCTGGCGAGGTTGGCGTGTTCTGCGAAACAGCCCACCCTGCTAAGTTTAAGGAGAAGGTGGATGAGATTCTAGGTATCGATGTAGAGATACCAGAGCGCTTGGCAGCCTTTATGCGTGGCGAGAAACAAAGCGTAGCCATGAGTAAGAACTTTGCTGATTTCAAAGCCTACTTGATGAAGCAATAAGAAATAATTGAATTTATAAAGAGTCGAGGCGGTCGGAGTATAATGCTCTGGCCGCTTCGTCTGTTTCGTCGTCGGTCATATCAACCAGCGGATGCATGTTGATCTCGTCGAGGTTGATACCAATACGATCCAGATTCTGGTTGGTAAATGTCAGCTGCGCACCAAACAGGCAGATGGTCCACGATATCTGCAGCCACAGCATGAACAATGGCAGCGCAGCGAACGATCCGTAGATGGCGTTGTAGCCCGTTACCCAGATCTGCGAGTGGATGTAGAACAATTGCAACAACTGCATAGCCACACCCGACAGGATGCCTGGCACAATGGCACTCTTGATCTTTACGTCGGTATTGGGCATATACACGTAGAGCCCTACAAACAGCAGCGAGAGCAGCAGATAAGGCGAAAAATCGAGTAGATAGCGCATGGCCTGACCTAAGATAAGCAGTCCGTCGGTATGCTTGGCAATGGTGGCCATGAAGATGGAAAGACCCATCGACACCACAATGATGATGGGGAATACAAAGAACATGGCCATATAATTAGTAAGCGAACGCATAATGGGGCGCGCATTGCTTACCTGCCATATCTCGTTAAACGTCTCCTCGACATTGTTTACCAGCATCAGTACCGTGTAGAGCATAAACAGCAAGCCCACACCCAGGAAGATACCACTCTGCGTGTGAATCAGGTAACTGTTTACAAAGTCGGTCAAGATATCGGCCACCTGCGGCTGCGACGATAAGGCATCGCGAAACCATATCTCGATATACTTATTATAACCAAAGCCGCGGGCAATGGCAAAAATAACCGCCAATATGGGCACGATGGCTAGCAAAGTGCTGTAAGTAAGAGCAGACGCCTGCGTCATCACTCGTTTCGTGGTAAAGAAACGAATGGTGAGAACAAGTGTACGGTATATCTTTTTGAGTGTCATAATTATCAAAAAAAAGCACTGCCCCTATAAGCCGGGTTCTGTACCATGCAGGCATGGCGTTTGTCATTTATCTAGTCCATGAGTCGCCTCATGGCTCAAGCGTTCTACCCTCCATCGTGACTTGCGTCGTTGGGCAGGCAACCCTCAGACGATGGTATACATGAACTTGCAGCCTCCAGTCGACACAGCCCAACGATCACCCGTTGGCTGGTGGTCTCTTACACCACCTTCTCACCCTTACCTCAAAAAACTGAGGCGGTCGTTCTCTTCTGCCGGCACCTACTGTCACCAATAGCTTCTACTTTCAGAAGTGGAGCGCCTTATGCTGCCCGGACTTTCCTCTCGCGCGACCTTTCAGAAGCGCCAGCGACAAACCGTTGCAGTGCGTTTTCTGCGTGCAAAGTTAGCAATAAAATTCATAAAACACGAATAATATACCTAAAATTATACTCATAATTAAAAATAAGCAATTAAAAACATAATAAATACTTAAATTTGTCAGTAATTTAAGATTTTAAGTGTTAATCGCAAATGCTCGTTAAGCTTTTATGCCTAATTGTTAAATTGGGACAAATCTTTGCGTCAAATTGTCAGTATTTAAAATAATGCACTTATTTTTGCACCATCAAAACGTGAAAGGAAACAGGATTGTAGAATTTAAAACATTAAAAAAATGAATGAGAATATGAAAAAGATCGTAAATGCAGCAACTCCCGCCGTATGCGCTGTTGCTTTGACTCTTTCAGTAGTAGCATTCGCTAACTCTAACGCAGCTACTGCTCCAGCTCCTATCGTTACATCGGCTCCAGCAGCACCAGCTGGTCAGCCAGTAGACCTTACCTATGCAGCCGAGAAAGCGCTGCCATCGGTAGTTTACATCAAGTCTGTACAGAACTCAAAGGTACAGACAGTAGAATATAGCGATCCTTTTGAGGAGTTCTTCTCTAACCCATTCGGTGGTTTCTTTGGTCAGGGACAGGGTAATAACGGCCGTCGCCAGCGTCAGGTGCAGACACCTAAGCGCGCTGCTGCCGGTTCGGGTGTGATTATCTCGGCCGATGGTTATATCGTAACCAACAACCACGTGGTAGATGGTGCCGACGAGTTGACCGTTAGCTTGAACGAGGGTTCGAAGGAGTATTCGGCTCGCGTGATTGGTGCCGACAAGACCACCGACCTGGCGCTGATTAAGATCGACGGTAAGAATCTGCCTGCTATCGCTATCGCTAACAGCGACGATGTAAAGGTAGGCGAATGGGTTCTGGCTGTAGGTAACCCACTCGGACTTAACAACACTGTCACTGCAGGTATCATCTCGGCCAAGGCCCGTACATTGGGTGCCAACGGCGTAGAGAGCTTTATACAGACCGATGCCGCCATCAACCAGGGTAACTCTGGTGGTGCGCTGGTAAATACCCGTGGCGAACTGGTTGGTATCAACGCCATGCTGGCCTCGCCTACTGGTTCTAACATCGGTTACGGATTTGCCATCCCAACAGCTATCATGAACAAGGTGGTTGACGACCTGAAGCAGTATGGTAACGTACAGCGCGCCATGATTGGTATTCAGGGTAGCGACGTGAAGAGCTACGTTGACAACCAGAAGGATAACGGCAAGGAGATCGACCTGGGTACTATGGAAGGTATCTATGTGGCTAAGGTGGTAGAAGACGGTGCTGCCGAGGCTGCCGGACTGAAGGAAGGCGACGTGATTACATCTATCGACGGCAAGAAGGTAACATCGTTCGGCGAGCTGCAGGGTGTGCTGGCCAAGAAGCGCCCAGGCGACAAGGTGGCTATCACCTATCTGCGCGACAAGAAGAGTCACAACGCTACCCTGACACTGAAGAATGAGCAGGGCAACACCAAGGTGGTGAAGAATGCTGATACCGACGTGCTGGGTGCCGACTTCCGACCCATTACCGATGCCCAGAAGAAGCAGTTGGAGATTAACTACGGTTTGGAGGTTATCAAGGTTAACGGCGGAAAGATGAAGGATGCTGGCGTACCAAAGGGATTCATCATCCAGCGTGTGAACGATGAGCCTATGCATACCTTCGACGACCTGCAGAATGCCGTGAAGGAGGCCAACAATTCTAAGGATCAGATGCTGGTTATCCGTGGTATCTTCCCAACAGGCAAAAAAGGTGGTTTTGTAGTATATCTGCAGAACGAATAAGCATAAATAGATAAAAAAGAGCCACGAATGATTAAAATTCGTGGCTTTTTTTTGGTTGTTTCAGGAAAAAGTCTTACTTTTGCGGCCAACTTAAACATATTATTACCACGATGAGACAACTAAAGATCACTAAATCTATAACCAACCGTGAGAGTGCGGCTCTGGAAAAGTATCTACAAGAGATTAGTAAGGAGACCATGATCTCGGCTGAGGAAGAGGTTGAATTGGCACAACGCATAAAAAAAGGAGACACTAAAGCGTTGGAGCGATTAACGAAGGCAAACCTTCGTTTCGTGGTATCTGTGGCTAAGCAATATCAGAATCAGGGATTGTCGCTGCCCGATCTGATTAACGAAGGCAACCTAGGATTGCTGAAAGCGGCCGAACGTTTCGACGAGACACGCGGCTTCAAGTTCATCTCGTATGCCGTATGGTGGATACGTCAGAGTATTCTGCAGGCCATCTCGGAGCAGAGTCGTATCGTACGACTGCCCCTGAACCAGGTGGGATCGGTAAACAAGATCAATCGCGAGATAAACCGATTTGAGCAGCTTAACGAGCGCCGCCCATCGGTAGATGAGATAGCCGAGAAAGTGGATTTGCCACAAGAAAAGATTGACGAGGCGATGGCCATTAACGGGCACCAGATAAGTGTGGATGCACCGTTTGTTGAGGGCGAAGACAACAGCTTGCTCGACGTGATGGCCAACAGCGATGCGCCATTGGCAGATAACCAGCTGGTAGAGGAGTCGCTGAAATCGGAGATACAAAACGCCCTGAGTGCCCTGAACGAGCGCGAGCGCAACGTGGTAGAGGCATCGTACGGCATTAACCAGCCCGAGTTGACGCTCGAGGAGATTGGTAGCAAGTTTGGATTAACCCGCGAACGCGTACGTCAGATAAAAGAAAAGGCTATCCGCAAGCTAAGAAACAGCAAAGCGAATAAATTTTTAAAGACATATTTAGGATAATGAGATTATTTAAACAGCTTACACTTGCCATCGTACTGATGGCTGCCGGCACCGCTAACGTGCAGGCACAGAATGTGAAGGTTCCACGTGCGTATATGTTTGGATTCGTTGCTTCGTTCAACGATTCTACCGTATATTTTACTAATATTCAGGAGGTTGACAGCGTTTGGGTTACCAAGAAAAAGCAGATGCTGGCTGGCAGACATAACTACAGCTATCAGCTGCGCGAGTTTTTTGCCAATCAGCGCAACCTGCCCAACCGTACTTGTGTGGTAGTGGCCAACGTGAACCGCAAGAAGGTTGAGAAAAAGTACACCAAGATGAAGAACAAATATCTGGTTAAGAGCAAGAAACCCTACGATGTGCGCAACGTAGCCGAATCGGATTTCAAGTTCACCGCCGTAGATATGAGTAACGAATAATAAAAAAGCCCTCGCAATTTTGCGGGGGCCTTTTTGTTATCTGGGGTTATTGATTTCAAACACCTTCATGCGTTCCTCGAGTTGCGCGTATTGGTGATCCTCGATAAACGAGGTACAAACACGCAAACCTTCCTGTTCGGAACCGCAGGTTATCAAGCAGATAGCCGACACACCATAGTACATCAGCTCCTTAGCCAACTGACCCGAAGTCATGCCGGGATAGCCGATCGTAAAGTAGAATCCGTCGGCAATGGGCTCGTCGAGATCCTTATCGTACACCACATAGAAATTGTGGCGACAGAAAATCTCCTTCAGTTTCTTGGCACGCTCGCCATATACGCTAATCTCCTTGCGGAAATCGTACTTACCCTCGTAAGCGGCCTTGAGCATAGCGGCCATAGCATACTGGGCGCTATGACTGGTACCCGAACTCAGCGCATACAGCATACGGGTTGAGAACACTGGTCCGAAGGGCAAACCCTGATATCGGGCAGCCAGATCGGCAAAGTGGCGATGGAACAGCTTATCGCTGATACAAACCACACCAATACGCTCGCCAGCATAGCTGAATGCCTTTGAACCCGAGATGAGCAGCATGTAGTTATCGGTATAGCGTGCCACAGTGGCCTGATAAGGTGCCTCGAAAGGTTTCGAGAGATCCTTACGGAAGTCCATTGCGAAGTAAGCCAGATCTTCCATCACGATGGCATCGTATTTGGTGGCCAGTTCGCCGATGATCTGCAACTCTTCCTCGCGCAAGCAAATCCACGAGGGGTTGTTGGGGTTTGAATATACGATGGCGCAGATGTTACCATTGCTCATGTAGCTCTCGAGCTTGCCGCGCAGCTTATCGCCACGATAGTTATACACGTCGAAAGTCTCGTACTTCACGCCCATCACCTGCAGCTGCATCTTCTGTACAGGGAATCCGGGATCGATAAACAGTACGGTATCCTTCTGTTTGTCGCACTGCGAACAGGTGAGGAACGATGCGAAAGTGCCCTGCATCGAACCGGTTACAGGCACGCAGCCTTCGGGCTTGATATCTACGCCGATAAAGGCTTTTACAAACTGCGAAGCAGCCTCCTTGAGTACGGGCGCTCCCTGAATGTCGGGATACGAATGGGCAATGCCACCTTCGAGGGCTTTTATCTGGGCGTCGACGCCTACCTGGGCAGCAGGCAATCCGGGGATACCCATCTCCATCTTGATGAACTCTACCCCACTCGCCTGCTCGGCCTTAGCAGCTACCTGCTTCACCTCGCGGATGGTAGCCTTGGCAAAATCCTCAATGCCAAGCTCGGCCACCAGCGAGTCAACTATTTCTCTTTTAATTGGAGTTTCCATTGTTTATACTATATTTTCAACACAGAGGCACAAAGGTACAGAGTTTAAATAAATCCTCTGTATCTCTGTACCTCTGTGTTTAATGATTATTTCTGAGCAGCTTTACCGATGGCGAGGGCCTTGATGTTGGCATCAACGATGGCATCGCCTTTACGGGCGAAGACACGACGGATGGCATCCTCTAACTTATCGTACTCGATACCCAACGCCTTCTGGGCGGCACCCAGCAGAATCACGTTGGCCGAACGGGGCACACCATTATCCTTGGCAGCCTGCTCGATATCCAGCACAATCACATTCTTTACACTCTCCAAGTCCTGCTTAATCTTCTCGATATCAGGATAGTTGGGAATATTTACGAAAGGAGCACTCGAAGTGATAATCCAACCATCCTTAGCCAAGAATGGTAGATAACGCAGAGCCTCCATGGGCTCCATCGATATAATCACATCGGCACCACCCAGCGGAATCAGATCGCTGCTGATGGGGTTGCTCGAGATGCGCAGATTCGACTGTACGTCGCCACCACGCTGACTCATACCGTGTACCTCGGCCTGCTTGATATAGAGGTTCTCCTTCATGGCAGCCTCGCCAATGATGGTAGCAATCGAGAGGATACCCTGACCGCCTACTCCACAAAGAATTATATCAGTTTTCATTGAACTTTGAACTTTGAGGTTTGAACTTTTTACTTTTTACTTTTTTACCCTTTTACTTTTTCTCAGTGGCCTTTTTCTGCTTCAGATGGCGCTGCAGCGTTTGCATGCACTCACGACGAGGAATAATCACACTCACACCGTGATAGTTAATCTCCTCACGAATGGCTGCTGTAATCTCGGGCATGTTCTTGGGGATTGGGTTAACCACCTTGAGGTGATCCTCCGAGAGGCCCAAGCCCTTACAGATAGCCTCGAACTTATTGGTACCAGCCGAATCCTGTCCACCAGTCATAGCGGTGGTCAGGTTATCGCTGATAATCACAGTGATGTCGGCATTCTCGTTGATAGCATCCAGCAAACCAGTCATACCGCTGTGGGTAAAGGTTGAGTCGCCGATGATGGCTACAGCAGGCCACTGACCAGCATCGCTGGCACCCTTAGCCATTGTGATAGATGCACCCATATCTACGCAGCTGTGGATGGCCTTATAAGGAGGCAGGAATCCCAGTGTGTAACAACCGATATCGCCGAATACGCGGGCGTTGGGATACTCCTTCAGCACCTCGTTCAGAGCGGTATAAACATCGCGGTGACCGCAACCCTGACACAATGCAGGTGGACGTGGGGTTACATCCTCGCAAGGTGCGTAGCTCTCGCTACTTTCAAGACCAAGTGCCTTCTTCAGGAAGTCGGGATTCAACTCACCTGTACGAGGCAGCTCGCCTGTCAAACGTCCCTTGATGACAGCGTTGCCAGGCATTACGCCACGAACCTGATCCTCGATGAATGGCTGACCCTCTTCGGCAATCAGCACCTGCTCGCAATCGTCGGTCATACGACGGATGAGCTTCTTGGGGATAGGATACTGCGAGATTTTGAGCACTGGGAATGGGCATCCCCCAGGATAGCACTCCATCAGGTAGTTGTAAGCAATACCGCTGGCGATGATACCCAACTTGTGGTCGGCGCCATCGATATATTGGTTATATTTACTGTCGACAGCCATCTGCTCCAGCAAAGGCTGCTGACCGGTTACTACTACATTACGTTTGCGGGCAAAAGCGGGCAGCAACACCCAGTTACTGGCCTGGGCATTGTAGTTAAGCTCGTTCTGTGGGCGGGGCTCGTCCTTCACCTCAACTACGGCACGACTGTGGGCCATACGGGTGGTAACACGCATCAGGATGGGCAGATGTAGATTCTCCGACATATCGAAAGCCTCCTGCATCATGTCGTAAGCCTCCTGCTGTGAGCTGGGCTCCAAGGTTGGAATCATTGCAAACTTAGCGTAGAAACGTGAATCCTGCTCGTCCTGCGATGAGTGCATCGATGGGTCGTCGGCCACCAGAACCACTACACCACCGTTGGTACCCGTCATAGCCGAGTTAACAAACGGATCGGCGCAAACATTCAAACCTACGTGTTTCATACACACCAGCGCCCTCTTGCCCATATACGACATACCGAGTGCAGCTTCCATTGCCGTCTTCTCGTTGGTGCTCCAACGACGGTGGATGTTGCGCTCTTTGGCAATGGCCGACTCCTGGATATACTCAGTAATCTCCGTTGATGGAGTGCCGGGATAGGCATATACACCACTCAGACCAGCATCGATAGCGCCCTGAGCAATTGCCTCGTCTCCCAATAAAAGCTTTTTCATCTGACTAATTTATATTTTACAATTTTACGATTTTCAATTATGTGATATTTTCTATCAGGGGCAAAGGTAGGCATTTTTGCGCAAACAGCCAAAAAAATACGGCTTAATTTGCATAAGCCGTATTTTTATCCATAAAAACTTTCAGTTTTTTAATTCCTACAATCTAAAATCTTACAATTTCCACATTGTTACATTTTTAAATTGTTACATTGTTAGAAAGTGTATCCGATAGTAAGCAAACCTTGGCTGCGCTTGTTGCTAACCTTAGTAACACCTGTGCTAACGATTGTTGAAGAAGCGAGACTCTGATAGTCCTGGAATGGATGGAACTCACCGTCAGTATTGCTCAGCTGATAGGCCAGGTCGATATTCATCTTGCCAACCTTGAAACCTACACCACAGGTAAAGCGCTGGGTATCCTTCCAGTTTACATAATCAGTTGTAGAAGCATACATAGTACCTGGGCTGTCAACAGTCATGTCGCGAACACCATCCATCTTGTAACCGCTGGTGATGTAGTTGTAACCTACGCGGAATGCTACATCAGGTACGGGCTTGTACTCAGCACCCAACTTCAGGGTTGAAACACCCTTGAGCGAACGCTCAGTATTGGTCTTCATAGTGCGATCCGTTGATGTCTCGGCATTGTCGTAATAGTCGTAACCATCGATGATGCGGTTCTGACTGGCGGCGTAGTCGGTGTACTCGTAACCTGCACCAAATGCAAACTCGGTTCCAACGGTAGTACCCATGCTCAAACCAAACTTCCAAGGTGTGTGGTAAGCAAAGTCGTAACTTTCCTGACTCTGGCCCTTATCATAAGCACCATGCAGAGTATTATTAACTATCGCGCTCGAATTGCTCGAGGTAAGCTCGTACCAGGTTGGTGTGTGGATGTAAGCACCGATGCGGAATGGTGATTCCTCTACAGGACGGAAGATAACACCAAACTTCAGGTTTACACCAGTACCGGTAATCTTGCGCTCGTCGCCATAAGCCAGCGAACCAGCATTTGCTCCCTGTGAATCGAGAATGCTTTCGGCATACTCAGAGTAGCCTTTATAGTGTACATCCTGCACGCCAACAGTCAGTCCCCAGAAGAAACGATCGTCGTAGTTGCCGCTCAGGTTGAAGTCGTAATCAGCAATCCAACCGCGATGTGCACGATCAAAGCTGTAGGCGCCAGCCTCGCTCCAATAGAAGTTGTTATCATCGGGATCGAGCAGGAACACATTAGCATTCATATAATCTGCCTGATTAAAGCGATACGAACGATAGTCGCCCTCCCAGCCTATTATTTCGTTCTGCTTGTTCTCATCAAACTCGTAGAATCCTCGGTCAGCCTTTTCGTAGGTCAGTCCGTTCTGTGAACATCCTCTCAAAGAGTTGGCAGCCGACAGAATCTGGTCGAAGTTCTTACTCTTGTGGTAGTTAAAGCCCACATTAATAATAGAGGTGGGACTAACGCGAGCCGAGTAAACAAAACCTGCCTGATCAAAGCTCATATTGGTTTTATTCAGTCCGTCGAACTCCTTAGCGTCGGCCTGCGAAACCACTCCGAAACTCAAACTGGCTGTTGAGTGGCGGAAGAGTCCGATACCAGCAGGGTTAGTACCCATGGTTGAGATATCGGCACCCAAAGCCTCCATTGCTCCACCCATACCCACATAGCGGGCGGTTCCGTTCAGATCGCTACCCAGCAAGCGGGCGCTCTCGTATGTATCCTGTGCAGCTGCTGGCAAAACTATGCCCATAGCAATCGCTGCCAATAAAATCTTCTTCATAATGGCAATATAATTAATTTATTAATGTTCAATGCTCAATGTCAGCGTCGTCCTCCCATACGGCTGCCACCGCCACCGCCACCAGAGCTACGAGAGCCTCCGAAGCTACCACTGCTACTGCCAAAGCTACCGCTGCTTGAAGAGCGTGTAGGACTGCTGTAAGTAGAGTTAGAGCGACTTGATGACGAGTAATTATAATTAGAGTTGTTACCACCACGGCGACCACTGAAGTTGCCAGAGGCGCTGCGCTGTGTGTTACCACTGCTATATACGCGGTTTCCACCCATCTGACTGGCGCGCTCTCTCAGACTGCCCATACGCGAGCTGCTGTTGGCAACAGAGTTGCGGTATGAAGAGCGACGGCCTGTGCTGCCCTTGATGTCGATGGTTCCGGCATTTCCTGTATGACCGTAGTAGTGTGTTCTACCACCGCCGCCACCATAGTAATAGGGATAGCCCCAGTAGCGATAAGGCGAATACCAGCTGTAGTAGCCGTAATAGCCATAATATGGCCAACCCCATGAACCATAATACCAAGGATCATACCAACCATAGTAGTAAGGATCGTACCAGCTATACCATGAGCTGTACCACGAACCATAGTACCAAGGATCGTACCAGCCGTAACGACTGTAGTACCAAGGTGAGTGCCAACCCCAAGTGCTTGATCCGGCACGATAACCAGCCCAGAAAGCAGCATTGCTGCTCACGTCGTAGTCATCAAAGCGAACCATGTTCTTGGTCAGGGCGAAATCCTCAGCCTCAAGAGTGTCGGCAGGATAAACACCCTTTCCATCGGTAAAGTCGATTACATCTAACTTGGTAGTATCACCGTCAATCACCTCGTAGCTGCTCTTGGCTTTTGACTGCGGAGCCACCACGGGGGCGATATCCTTCACATGCTCTACCTGTGCCTTTTTCTTCTTTGGTACGAAGTAGAGGTCGTCGTCCTGAGCCATCATCGAGAGAGGCATGGCTCCGATCAGCATTGAAATTAGTAACAGTTTCTTCATTTTCTTCAAGTTTAATGATTCACGTTGCAAAAATACAATGAATTTCGGTGCAAAAATAGGGAAAAACCCTAACTTATGATAGGATTTTCCCTAATTTTTGTAATTTTGCCTCAAAAATTAACGATTATATGAAGTATTTTGAGGTAGAATTCACCATTTCACCCTATTCGGCCGATGCTGCCGACCTGTTTGCATCGCTTGCTGGCGAGGCTGGTTTCGAAACTTTCGAGGAAACAGAGACAGGCTTGAAGGGGTATGTGCAGCAGTCGCTCTTCGACGAGGATACACTGCACGAGTGTATAGAGGATTTTCCATTCGAGGGTACCTCTATTATATATAATGTACGCGAGGCTGAGGATCGCGACTGGAACGAGCAATGGGAGCAGGAAGGTTTCGAGCCTATTGTGATTGCCGATCAGCTAGTGATTCATGATGGACGCCATCTGCCCGACGTTGATAGTAAAGTGCAGATCGAAATCGATGCCAAGTTGGCCTTCGGTACTGGCACCCACGAAACCACGCGTATGATTTGCACCCAGCTGCTGAAGTTGGCCAAAGGTCGTGTGCTGGATTGCGGCACAGGTACGGGTATCCTCTCTATCTGCGCCCTGAAACTGGGTGCAACCGAGGCTGTAGGTTACGATATCGACGAATGGAGCGTAGATAACGCTCGCCATAACGCTGTGATTAATCGTGTTGACGATCGATTCACCTCGATTTTGGGCGACGCTAAAATCCTCGAAAATATCGACGAAAAATTCGACATAGTGCTGGCGAACATCAATAGAAATATCCTTTTGGCCGACATGCCGATGTTTGTTAGCAAGATGCATGAGGGCTCGCTGCTTATCCTAAGTGGCTTCTACTCAGACGATTGCGAAATTCTGATAGAAAAAGCCCATTCCATCGGACTTAAGTTGGTATCGCAGACTACCGACCATGATTGGGCTTGCCTGGTACTGAAGCATTAATATGCAGATAATATAAATATTGTTAAGAATACACCGAAACATTTGGTGATTACATTTTTAATCAGTACCTTTGCACTCGATTTTAATGGTTAAGGTTTATGGTTGATTAATTTAGTTTTTTAACGAAAGAGGCTAGCAGTGAATGCTCGCCTCTTTTAGTTTTATAAAAAATCGCAGAAAAACGCTTTTTCGTTTGGCGGTTAGCAAAAATTGCCTTATCTTTGTCGCCGATAATTTGATTTATCAACTATTATTGTACAACCAATTAAAACTTTTCAGAAATGAAGAAACTAACAATGATGATTGCTGCTCTGGCTATGGCTATGACTATGCAGGCACAAACCAAGTTCCACGACGTTGAAGCTAACGAGGCTAAGGGCGCTGTTAAATCAATCAGCATGACCATGATGGGTATGCCACGTAACACAACCTTTACCCAGGACGGTAAGATGCAGCAGGATGGCTTGACCGATGTGAAGTACGACGAGAATGGCTACATTCAGAGCGCCAAGATGAGCATGCAGGGCCAGGAGGCTGATGTTAAGTTTGCCTGGGAGGATGGCAAACTGGTAAAACAAACCATCAACGCTATGGGGCAGGAAATCGTTCAGGCTTTTGTTTACGATGAGAACGGACTGGTAAAAACTCAGAAGATGAACATGATGGGTCAGGATGTTGAGATTCCTCTCACCGACTATAAGTTCGATGATAAAGGCAACTGGATCAGTCGTAAGATGAGCATGATGGGACAGGAAATGGAAATCACCCGTACTATTACTTATTACGAGTAAAACGCATAAACATTTAGTTTATATCTAAAGGGCTCACTTTTTAATAAGTCGGGCCCTTTTTTTAACACTTTACAAGACGCTGTTTTTGGAAGTTTAAATAAAACTTCGTATCTTTGCAAGCGATTTTATGCAATCTTCAAAATTAAAACCAATACGAATATGAAAAAAGAACTGAAAAAGGTGCTGGTTCTCGGATCGGGTGCCCTGAAAATTGGACAAGCAGGAGAGTTTGACTATTCAGGCTCTCAGGCCCTCAAGGCACTTCGCGAGGAAGGCATCAAGAGTGTACTCGTAAACCCTAACATCGCAACCATCCAGACAAGCGAGGGTATCGCAGACAAGGTGTATTTCCAGCCGGTAAATACACACTTCGTAACTGAGATTATCAAGAAGGAACGCCCCGATGGCATCCTCTTGGCATTTGGTGGACAGACTGCGCTTAACTGCGGTACTGAGCTTTACTTGAACGGAACTCTGAAAGAGTATGGCGTTGAGGTGCTTGGTACAAGTGTAGAAGCCATTATGAACACCGAAGACCGCGACCTGTTTGTAAAGAAACTGGGCGAGGTTGATCTGAAGGTGCCTGTAAGCCACGCTGTAGAGTCGATGGAAGATGCTCTGAAGGCAGCTCACGAGATCGGATTCCCTATCATGATCCGTTCGGCTTATGCGCTGGGTGGTCTGGGTTCAGGTATCTGTCCCGATGAGAAGAAGTTCATCGAGTTGGCCGAGTCGGCCTTTACTTTCGCGCCGCAGATTCTGGTTGAAGAGAGTCTGAAGGGCTGGAAGGAAATCGAGTTTGAGTGCATCCGCGATGCTAACGACCGTTGCTTTACCGTTGCCTCGATGGAGAATTTCGACCCACTGGGTATCCATACTGGCGAATCCATCGTAGTTGCGCCTACTTGCTCGCTGCGCGAGGAGCAGGTTAAAATGCTGCAGGAAATCACTATTAAGTGCGTGAAGCACCTGGGCATTGTGGGTGAGTGCAATATTCAGTTCGCATTCAATGCTGAGACAAACGACTACCGTATCATCGAAATCAACGCGCGCTTGAGCCGTTCTTCGGCTTTGGCTTCAAAGGCCACAGGCTATCCCCTCGCCTTTGTTGCTGCCAAGATTGCGCTTGGATATACACTTGACCAGATCGGCGAAATGGGCACAACATCAAGCGCTTACGTAGCACCAAGCCTCGACTATATGATCTGTAAGATTCCTCGTTGGGACCTGACTAAGTTTGCTGGCGTGAGCCGTCAGATTGGTTCGTCGATGAAATCGGTTGGTGAGATTATGAGTATCGGTCGCAGCTTCGAGGAGATGATCCAGAAGGGCTTGCGTATGATTGGTCAGGGCATGCACGGTTTCGTGGGCAACGACCACACCAAGTTTGATAACCTCGACGAGGAGTTGGCTAACCCAACCGATCTGCGTATCTTTGCTATCGCTCAGGCTCTGGAAGAGGGTTACACCATCGAGCGTATCGAGCAGCTTACCAAGATTGACGTTTGGTTCCTGGAGCGCCTGAAGCATATTGTCGACCTTAAGCACGAGTTGCTGAAGTACAATCAGCTTGAGGAACTGCCCGATGAGCTGCTGCTGGAGGTAAAACGCTGCGGTTTCAGCGATTTCCAGATTGCCCGCTTCGTTCTTAAGCCACAGGGTGGAAATATGGAGAAGGAGAATCTGGCTGTTCGCAAGTATCGTAAGCAGCGTGGCGTAGTACCATCGGTTAAGCGCATCCCAACAGTTGCCTCTGAGCATCCTGAGCTTACAAACTACCTCTACTTCACCTACACTCATATTCCTGCATTCGGAAATCCTGAAGGTGAGAAATATGTAGCTGCGCACGACATTAATTATTATAATAATGAGAAATCGGTGGTAGTACTCGGTTCGGGTGCTTACCGTATCGGTTCGTCGGTTGAGTTCGACTGGTGTTCGGTTAACGCCATCAACACCGCCCGCAAACTGGGTTACAAATCTATCATGATTAACTACAATCCAGAGACCGTTTCGACCGACTATGATATGTGCGACCGCTTGTATTTCGACGAACTTTCGTTGGAGCGCGTGCTCGATGTGATCGAATTGGAGTCGCCTCGTGGTGTCATCGTTTCAGTGGGTGGTCAGATACCTAATAACCTGGCTATGAAATTGCATAGACAGGGAGTTCCCGTGCTTGGAACCTCGCCAGTTGACATCGACCGCGCTGAGAACCGCGACAAGTTCTCGGCCATGCTCGACAAGCTCGGAATCGACCAGCCAGCATGGCAGGCACTCACCAGTTTCGACGATGTGAAGGATTTTGTGGCCAAGGTGGGCTACCCCGTTCTGGTTCGTCCTTCGTACGTACTTTCGGGTGCCGCAATGAATGTTTGTTACGACGAAGAGGAGCTGCATCGCTTCCTGAATATGGCTACTGAGGTATCAAAAGAGTTCCCTGTAGTAGTATCTAAGTTCATGACAGAGACAAAGGAGATAGAATTCGACGCAGTAGCCGATAAGGGCGAGGTAATTGAGTATGCTATTTCTGAACATGTGGAGTATGCTGGTGTTCACTCGGGCGATGCCACGATGGTTTTCCCCGCTCAGAATATCTATTTCTCTACCATCCGTCAGATAAAGAAAATTGCACACAAGATTGCAGCCGAATTGAACATCTCTGGACCGTTCAACATACAGTTCCTCGCCAAGAACCGCGAGGTTAAGGTTATTGAGTGTAACCTGCGTGCCAGCCGTTCATTCCCATTTGTGTCAAAGATTTTAAAACGTAATTTCATCGAAACAGCTACCAAAATCATGCTCGACGCACCTTATCAGAAGCCTGACAAGAGTGAGTTCGACATCGACCGCATTGGTGTAAAGGCCAGTCAGTTCTCGTTCGCCCGTTTGCAGAATGCCGACCCAGTTCTGGGTGTCGACATGAGCTCAACTGGTGAGGTTGGTTGCTTGGGCGACGACCTGAACGAGGCCCTGCTCAACTCGCTCATCGCAACCGGTTACTCTATTCCTAAGGATGCCGTTCTGATTTCGTCGGGTGGTGCCAAGGGTAAGGTAAGCTTGCTGGAGCCAGCACAGCAGTTGGCCAAGAAGGGTTACACCATCTACGCCACCGCAGGAACCGCTAAGTTCTTTAACGATAACGGTGTAAAGGCTGTAGCTGTAGCATGGCCCGATGAAACCGGCGAGAATAATGTGATGGATCTCATCAGTCAGCACAAGGTTGGTTTGGTTATCAATGTACCAAAGAATCACACCAGTCGCGAGCTCACCAATGGTTACAAGATCCGTCGTGGTGCCATCGATCATAACATTCCTTTGATGACTAACGTGCGTTTGGCCAAGGCATTTATCGAGGCCTTCACCGCTATGAGCATCGATGATGTGAAGATCAAATCATGGCAGGAGTATAATAATTGATAATTGATAGTTGACAATTGATAGACGAATTCAAGACACTTAAGGCCGAAGGCGAGGGCTACTATACTGAAAAGCGTAGCAAGTTCCTCGCCTTCGCTCATCATGTAGAAACCCTTGACGAAATCAAGGAATTATTAGCCGGATATCGTAAGAAATACTACGATGCCCGCCACGTTTGCTATGCGTATATGTTAGGTGCCGAACGCTTAGAGTTCCGCGCTAACGACGATGGCGAACCATCGAGCACAGCAGGCAAACCTATTCTGGGACAGATAAACAGCAACGAACTTACCGACATACTGATTGTGGTGGTGCGTTATTACGGTGGTGTGAACTTAGGTACATCTGGTTTGATTGTAGCCTATCGCGAAGCGGCAGCCGATGCCCTAGCCCACTCCGAGATTGAAACCCGACAGGTTGAGGAGATTGTGACTTACACTTTCGCCTATCCGCTGATGAACGATGTGATGCGAATCGTAAAAGAGATGCAGCCACGTATTGTTTCGCAAACCTATGATAATACCTGCGAAATCAAACTCAGCATCCGCAAATCGGAAGCTGAACAACTACGTAACCGACTATCTAAGCTGTCATTCGAATAAAAATCGAATTTTCCGCAAAAAATGTTTGGTGGTTTCCTAAAAAAGCATTACCTTTGCACTCGCAAACGAAATAAGAGTTAAACAAGTTTGACTCTCCTTTCGTTCAGCAAAACGAGCAAGCTCGATTTGCCTTCGCTTAATCGGAGAGTTGGCAGAGTGATCGATCGCGCTGGACTCGAAATCCGGTATACCCCTTTCGGGTATCGGGGGTTTGAATCCCTCACTCTCCGCAAAGAAAAGAATAAGGCTTCGGAATTTCCGAAGCCTTATTTCTTTTTATCCCTCTAATGGAGCATCCTTGAGTTTCTCAAGTGCCCGGCATAACTGATCGGGGCACGATGTACCTTTGGCACCACAACGAATGCCGTTAATCTTGGGGATCACATCGTCGATCTTCTGTCCGCGCACCAACTGGCTTATTCCCTGAAGGTTGCCGTTGCAACCTCCAAGGAAGAATACCTGCTGTATCACGTTATTCTCATCGGCAGTCACGTCGATCAGTTTCGAACATGTGCCCTGAGTTTCGTGCTGTATATGCTTAGTCTTCATCGGCTTAGCTCAGCTTGTGAATAACCAGTCCTGAACGCAGTTTAGGCTCGAACCAGGTAGCCTTTGGTGGCATAATCTTACCGCTATCGGCAATATCCATAATCTGCTGCATCGATACAGGATAGAGAGCCAGCGCAGCACGCATCTCACCTGAGTCAACACGACGCTTCAGCTCCTTCAGTCCGCGCAGTCCGCCTACAAAGTCGATGCGCTGCGAAGAACGCAGGTCGCCGATATTCAGAATCTCGTCCAGAATCAGACGGCTCGAGATATCTACATCCAGCACGCCGATAGGATCGGTATTATCGTAAGTTCCCTCCTTAGCCTTCAGACTGAACCAGTGCTGATCCAGATAGAGCGAGAACTCGTGCAGCTGCTGTGGCTTGTAAATCTCGGTACCCTTATCCTCTACCTCGAAGTTTACCTGCAGGGCAGCCAGGAACTCTTCGCTCGACATGCCGTTCAGATCCTTCACTACGCGGTTGTAGTCGAGAATTGTGAGCTGTGATGCCTGGAAGCAAACAGCCATAAAGTAGTTATACTCCTCGGTACCATTGTGGTTGGGGTTCTGCTTCTGCTTCTCGGCACCAACCAGAGCGGCAGCAGCCGAACGGTGGTGACCATCGGCGATATACAGCGATGGCATCTGGGCAAACTGCTCAGTAATGGTCTGCATATCCTTAGCGTCGCTGATTACCCAGAACTGATGACGGAAACCGTCGATAGGAGCTACGAAATCGTACTCAGGCTCGGTAGCGGCATAACGCATAATCAGCTCGTTCAGCACTGTGTTGTCAGGATAAGCAAAGAATACGGGCTCGATGTTAGCATTGTTCACACGAACATGCTTCATGCGGTCCTCTTCCTTATCGCGACGGGTCAGCTCGTGCTTCTTGATGTTGCCCTTCATGTAGTCGTCCACATAAGCGCCAACCACCAGTCCGTACTGCGTCTTACCGTTCATGGTCTGCGCATAGATGTAATAGTGGTCGTCGGCATCCTGCACCAACCAACCCTTGTCCTGGAACTTCTGGAAGTTCTCGGCAGCCTTCTCGTACACACGTGGGTCGTACTCCGAGGTACCTACTGGGAAATCAATCTCTGGTTTGATAATGTGATAGAGGCTCTTCTCGTTGTCGCCAGCCTCTGCCCTCGCCTCTTCACTGTCGAGCACATCGTAAGGACGGCTCTCAACTTGCTCTACAAGTTCTTTTGGTGGGCGAATACCCTTGAATGGTTTGATAATAGCCATGTTATTATAAGTATTGTTTAATTTTCTCTATTATTTCGTTGTATTCGGCATCGGTAAGATATACCTTGCCTGGGTTCATCTGGAACACGCCGCCGTAATCGGGACCATCCACATATTTGGGAGCCAGATGGAAGTGCAGATGCGACAGCTTGTCGCTATAGGCACCGTAGTTGATTTTCTCGGGATTGAATGCTTTCTGCATGGCACGAGTCACCTTAGCCACATCGGCCATAAAGGCGTTGCGATCTTCGTCGCTCAACTCGTTCAGGTCGTTAACGTGGTCCTTATAGGCCACCAGACAACGACCGCGATAGGTCTGCTCCTTAAAAAGAAAAGCTCGCGACACCGATAGTTGAGCAAACTCAATCATCAGGTCGTGAAGCGTCTGATTATTCGTGCAATACAAGCACTGCTTGGGATCACTTTGCATAATTAAAATAGGTTTTAGGAGAATACAAAAGTGCACAAGTAGGGCTTAAACCCTCCTGTGCACCTGATATATCAGTAAATTACTTATTTACTTGGAACTTGGTGTCGCCATCCTTGAAGAAGGCGTTGATCTGCTTGGCAGCAGCGATACCAGCATTGATGTTGGCTTCGGCTGTCTGAGCACCCATCTTCTTAGGAGTTGAGAAGTAACGACCTTCGAACTTGGCGAACTCATCGTTAGCATCTGGCATGATGTCGGTCACGAACTTCAGGTCCTCACGCTCAGCCATCAGCTTAATCAGCTCGGGCTCGTTGATAACCTCCTTGCGGGCTGTATTAACCAGCACGCCACCTTTCTTCATCTTACCAACCAAAGCAGCGTTGATGCTCTGCTTGGTCTCAGGAGTAGCAGGGATGTGGAGTGATACAACATCACAAGTCTCGAACAATTTCTCCTGACAGCAAACAGCGTGTACGCCAGCAGCCTCGATAACTTCTGCAGGACAGAAAGCGTCGTAAGCGTAAACGTCCATACCGAAGCCCTTGGCGATGCGAGCCACATTGCGACCAACATTACCGAAAGCCAGGATTCCCAGCTTCTTACCCAGCAGCTCTGAACCGCTCTTACCGTTGTAGAAACCACGAACGGCCATCACGAGCAGACCGAATACCAACTCGGCTACAGCGTTAGAGTTCTGACCTGGGGTGTTCTCGGCTACTACGTTGTGAGCAGTAGCAGCAGCCAGATCGATGTTGTCGTAACCAGCACCGGCACGAACCACAATCTTCAACTGCTTAGCAGCGTCCAAAACCTCGGCGTCAACCTTATCGCTACGGATAATGAGAGCGTCGGCATCAGCAACGGCTGCCAGGAACTGAGCCTTCTCTGTATATTTCTCGAGCAGCACCAGCTCATTGCCGGCTGCCTCAATCTCTGCCTTGATACCATTAACAGCAGCTGCTGCGAATGGCTTCTCTGTTGCAACTAATACTTTCATTTTACCTTAATTAATGATTTGCTTCGAATTCCTTCATGCAAGCTACCAGAGCGTTGCAGCCTTCGATGGTCTGGGCGTTGTAGCAAGATGCACGGAAACCACCAACTGAGCGGTGACCCTTAACACCAACCATACCCTTTGATACTGCGAAGTCGAGGAAGTCTTTCTCCAGCTCCTTGTACTCGTCGGCCATTACAAAGCAGATGTTCATCAGCGAACGATCCTCAGCCTTAGCTGTACCTACGAACATCTTGTTGCGGTCGATCTCGCCGTAAACAATCTCTGCACGCTGCTGAGCCAGCTTGTCCATAGCCTCTACACCACCCTGGGCCTTGATCCAGCGCAGATTTTCGAGAGCGCTGTAGATAGGAACTACAGGAGGAGTATTGAACATACTACCCTTATCTACGTGTGTACGGTAGTCGAGCATAGTTGGGATCTCACGTGGAGCCTTACCCAGAGCGTCGTCCTTAACAATCACGATAGTAACACCGGCCATAGCCAGGTTCTTCTGAGCACCAGCGTAGATGGCATCGTACTTAGCAACGTCAACAGGACGGCTGAAGATATCTGATGACATATCGGCAATCAGACGAACGGGAACGTCGAGGTCCTTACGGATCTCAGTACCATAGATAGTATTGTTTGTTGTGATGTGCAGATAATCAGCATCAGCGGGAACAGTCCAATCCTTAGGGATGAAGGTATAGTTGGCATCAGCTGAAGAAGCCACCTCTACTACCTCACCGAAAAGCTTTGCTTCCTTCATAGCCTTCTTAGCCCAAACACCGGTGTTCAGGTAAGCAGCCTTCTTAATCAGGAAGTTATAAGGAATCATACAGAACTCCAGACTGGCACCACCACCAAGGAAAATCACGGAGTAACCCTCGGGAACGTTAAGGAGTTCCTTTACGAGAGCTACAGCCTCGTCAACTACAGGCTGAAAGTCCTTTGCACGATGGCTGATCTCCATCAGAGAGAGACCTGAGCCGTTGAAATCAAGACACTGCTGTGCGGTCTTCTCAATCACCTCGCGAGGAAGCATCGAGGGACCGGCGTTAAAGTTGTACTTCTTCATTTGATTGTTTATTTATTAAATGGTTTATATTCTATGTCTTTGAAAAACGCTGCGAAATTACACTTTTTATTTCATTCCACCAAATATTTAAGCAGAAATTCACAATATTTCCTCTTTTTCTTTCATTTTGTCAACTCAATATAGCATTTTTCTACCGCTTTTGATAGCTTGCTACACCTTATTATATATATCGACCCTGCAAAGGTAATGAATATTTTTGTATTCAATGCGGGTTAGATAGTTTTTTTTTGAAATCATTTGGAATTTTGCAGGCTTATTTGTACCTTTGCAATCGTTATGATACAGAAAGAACATCATATTATCATCAGTCTGGCTTCGAATATCAATCACGAGGCCAACTTAGAGGCTGCCCGCACCCAGCTCACCCAGCTGCTCAGCGAGGTACATTTCACATCGGCCATCTACACCGAACCGGTAGGCACGCTCCGCCAGGAGCCTTATCTTAATCAGCTTTGCAAAGGCACCACTGCCTTGGGTATGAACCTGCTGAACGAGGTGCTGAAGGAGATTGAGAAACGTCTGGGTCGCACGCATAACGAGGATGGTATTGTAACCGTCGACCTTGATTTGTTGGAGTACGATGGCGAGCGTTTTCACCATCGCGACTGGGAACGAAACTATGTAAAGGATTTAATTAACGAATTATGAAAAAGATTCTTATTTACAGCGCGTTACTTTTGTTATCTGTTAGCGCGCAAGCGCAGAATTTCGACGATTATTTCGAGGATAAAACCCTGCGATTAGACTATACTTTTGCAGGCGATGCCACCCGTCAGCAGATATTTGTCGACGAGTTGGTTAGTCTGCCCCGCTGGTACGGTCGCAAGCAGCACTTGGCCGAGCTGCCACTCAAGGGCAACGGACAGATTACCGTCCGTTCGCTCACCGATGGAATGGTGATTTATCGCCACTCGTTCTCAAGCTTGTTCCAGGAGTGGGTGTCTACTGCCGAAGCCAAGCAAACACAGAAATCGTTCGAGAACGTATTCCTGGTGCCTTTCCCCAAAACGCCCGTCGAAATCAAAGTTGAGCTCTTTGATTATCACGATCGCGTCATCACCCGTCTTACCCATAAAGTGGATCCTAAGGATATTCTTATCCGTAAGGCTGGCGAGCGCCAGATTACGCCTCATGTCACCCTGCAGCAGGCAGCTGATACCACACATTGCATTCGCGTGGCTTTTGTGGCCGAAGGCTATCAGCAGCACGAGATGGACGTGTTTCTGAACGATTGTTGTATAGCGATGGAATCGCTGTTTGAGCACGAGCCCTTTAAGCGGAACCAGCTGAAATTCAATATTGTAGCTGCTATGCCCGCATCGGTCGAGAGCGGCACCAGCGAGCCCAACAAAGGCATCTGGAAGAATACCCCACTCGGCTCGCATTTCGACACCTTCTATAGCGAGCGCTACCTTACTACCCTGCATCTGAAGAAGCTGCACGATGTGCTGGCAGGCATCCCTTACGAGCACATCATCGTGCTGGTAAACACCGATCGCTATGGTGGCGGCGGTATCTACAACTCTTACAACCTTACTTATGCCCACGGCAAGCACTTCCGTCCTGTAGTGGTTCACGAGTTTGGTCATTCGTTCGGCGGCTTGGGTGATGAGTATCCTTATGGCGACGACGACCCCATGTATTTTGCCGATACCGAGCCTTGGGAGCCCAATCTCACAACAAAGCACGATTTCAACGGCAAATGGGAGAACCTGATCAAGGATAAAAAGGCCGGTTTTATCGAGGGCGGCGGTTACCTCTCAAAGGGTGTTTGGCGTGGTTACGAGAACTGTCGCATGCGCACCAACGAGGAACCCGAGTTCTGCTTGGTTTGCCAGCAGGCCCTGCAACGTTTAATTGATTTTTATACTAAATGATTACTGAAATACAATCCTTACAACAGCCTGGCATTGAGGTGTTTGGAACGCTCACCGAAGCGCAGCTTCGAAACAAGCTTGATGCCGAACGCGGCTTGTTTATTGCCGAGAGCCCTAAAGTGATACGTGTTGCCCTGCAGGCTGGCTATGAGCCTCAGGCGCTGCTTTGCGAACGTAAGCATATTACGGGCGATGCTGCCGATATCATCGTCGCCTGTGGCGATATACCTATTTATACGGGGGAGCGCGAACTGCTGGCCCAACTCACCGGCTATACCCTCACCCGTGGCGTGCTCTGTGCCATGCGTCGCAAACCCGAACTCAGCGTACAACAGGTGCTGGGCAGCATTCCCAGCGGTCAGAAACATCGCATCGTGGTGATCGATGGCGTGGTAGATACCACCAATATCGGTGCCATCTTCCGTAGTGCAGCCGCTTTGGGCATCGATGCCGTATTGCTCACCCGTAACAGCTGCGACCCACTCAATCGCCGCGCTGTTCGTGTGTCGATGGGTTCGGTATTTTTAGTTCCCTGGACGTGGCTCGACTCTTACGACACCCTGCGCTCATTGGACTACCAGACAGCCGCAATGGCACTTACCGATAAATCCATCTCGCTCGATGATCCTGTGCTGAAGCAGCAGGAGCGCCTGGCATTTATCATGGGTACCGAGGGCGACGGTCTGCCCCAGCAGACTATCACCAACGCCGATTTCACCGTGCGCATACCGATGTCACACCAAGTTGATTCACTCAATGTGGCAGCGGCAGCGGCAGTGGCTTTCTGGGAACTCAGAAAGTAAGTACTTATTTATCAGATAGTTTATCTACGTATTTCATCTCGCGCATAATCCTTGCCTGGCGCTTGTACATATAGCCCGAAGGATTCTTGCTCGAGAATTTACGTGGATTAGGCAGTGTAGCTGCTATCAGGGCGCATTGGGCCTTCGTCAGGTTCAATGCATCGGTATTAAAGTGCTGCTCGGCAACGGCCTGTGCACCATAGATACCATCCCCCATCTCAATCGAGTTCAGATACACCTCCATTATTCTCTCTTTACTCCACATCAGTTCGATGAGTGCTGTAAAATACACCTCGAACCCTTTACGCACCCACGAGCGTCCCGGCCATAGGAACACATTCTTAGCCGTTTGCTGCGAGATGGTAGATGCACCCAGCTTACGTTTCTCGGGGTGCTTGCTGTTACGTTTGGCAGCCTTCTCGATAGCCTGGAAGTCGAAACCGTGATGCTGCAGGAATTTGGCATCCTCGCTCGCCATCACCGCCATGGGCAACGATGGTGATATCTTATCCAGCGATACCCAGTGGTGTTTCAGCTTCAGGTCCTTACCCTCGCTAATCTGCTGCGAACAGCGTATAAACATCAGCGGCGTAAAGTAAACCGGCAGGAAACGTAGTGCCATAACAGCAAGAATAGTGGAGGCAAAGAATACCACCACTATCCATTTTATTGCGTTCTTAAGAATATTCACTTGGCTGCCTCTGCGTTAGCATCCTTAATCATCTGCTCCGAAGCGTACATGTAAACCTCAACGCGACGGTTCTGCTTGCGGCCCTCGGCTGTGCTGTTGTCAGCAACTGGGTTGCTTGAACCCTGACCGTCAACCGACTTAATCTGTGAAGCAGGAACACCCAGCGACTTCAGATAGTTTGATACGCTCTTAGCACGGTTAACCGACAGAGGATTGTTGATAGCATCGCTACCAGTGTTATCGGTGTGTCCGTAGATAGCAACGTCGCAAGCGCTGTTGTTCTTCAGTACGGTAGCAAACTGCTGCAGCGAGTTCTTTGATGCGGTATTCAGGTCAGCCTTGTTTGTAGCAAACAGGATACCCGAATCAAATGTTACCTTAACAGCCTCAAGTCCGTTAGCGTCGGTGATAGTCTCAACCTGAGCATTCTTAACGGCCTCGGCCTCCTTCTTAGCCTTGTCCATCTTCTTACCAATGATTGCACCAGTACCAGCACCTACAGCACCACCGATAGCGGCACCAACAGCTGTGTTACCAGCAATCTTACCAATAATAGCACCCAGGGCAGCACCGCCACCAGCACCAATCATTGTACCCTTAGCTGTGTTACTCATGTTACATCCAGCCAGCACCATCGAAGCGCACAGTGCTACGGCGATTGATTTCATACTTTTCATACTCGTTCTAAATTTGTTAATTAATCGTTTACTATTGTTTCTGCCTGCAAAGATAGTATATTTTTTCTAAGCAAATACAAATAAATCGATTTTTTTAGCAATAATAAGCACTCTTTTTTGTAATTTTGTACCGCAAAAACATTTCCAGGAGTCATGCAGGATACACAGCGCACATACATTGCCATCGACCTGAAGAGCTTTTATGCTTCAGTAGAGTGCGTGGACAGAGGGCTCGACCCGCTGACCACTAACCTCGTTGTAGCCGATGCCAGCCGAACCGAGAAAACCATCTGTCTGGCTGTGTCGCCAAGTCTGAAGGCCTATGGTATAGGTGGACGTGCGCGCCTGTTCGAGGTGTATCAGAAAGCGCGCGGTGTGGATTTCATCATTGCCCCACCCCGCATGGCCCATTATATCGAGGTAAGCAGCAAAGTGTATAGCGTATATCTCAAGTACGTAGCGCCCGAGGATATCCACGTGTATAGCATCGACGAGGTGTTTATGGATGTAACCGCCTATCTCGGAACCTATAAGATGACCGCCCATCAGCTGGCCATGACCATGATACGCGATGTACTCAAACAAACCGGCATCACCGCTACTGCGGGCATCGGCACCAATATGTATCTCGCCAAAGTAGCAATGGACATCATGGCCAAAAAGATGCCAGCCGATAAGGTTGGCGTGCGAATTGCCGAACTCGACGAGATGACCTACCGACGCGAGCTCTGGGACTACAGCCCCATCACCAAGTTCTGGCGCGTGGGCCGAGGCATCGCCAACAAATTAGCTATGTATGGTATCGACACTATGGGAAAAATTGCCCGCCTGTCGCTACAGAACGAGGAGCTGCTCTATCAGATGTTTGGTGTAAATGCCGAATTGCTCATCGATCATGCCTGGGGCTGGGAACCCTGCACCATCGCCGATGTAAAAGCCTATCGCCCTGAGTCCAACTCCTTCAGCAGCGGACAAGTTCTGCAGGAGCCCTACAGTTTTGAGAAAGCCCTGGTGGTGATTAAGGAGATGGCCGAGGGGATGGCCCTTAATCTGGTGTCGAAGCGGATGGTTACCGACCAGATAGTGCTCACCGTTGGTTATGATGCTGAAAGTCTTACTCGTACTGAGATACGTGCCAAGTATCACGGCGAGATAACCACTAATTACTATGGCAAGGCCGTGCCCAAGCATGCCCATGGCTCATCCAACTTTGATAAGCCCACATCCTCGTCGAGCCAGATGATGACCGCTGCAGCCGAACTCTTCCAGCGTTTGGTAAATCCCGATCTGCTCATCCGTCGGTTAAATATCACTGCCAATCACGTGTTGCCCGAGGCTGCCGTAGCAGCCAAACCGGCAGAGCCGCAGCAGTTGGATTTGTTTACCGACTACGAAGCTCTCGAAAAGCAGAAGCAGCAAGAGCAGGCCCGATTGGAAAAAGAACGCCGCATGCAGGAAGTGCAACTTAAAATCAAACAGCGCTTTGGCAAGAACGCCATCCTTCGTGGACTCAACTTCTCCGAGGGAGCCACCGCCAAAGAGCGTAACAATCAGATAGGAGGACATAAAGCATGAGTAACTACGACGATATCATCCACCTGCCACATCACGTGTCAAAGCGTCATCCCCAGATGTCGATGTGGAGCCGCGCCGCCCAGTTTGCCCCCTTCGCAGCCCTCACCGGTTACGAAGAGTCCATCAAACAGTCGGCCGAAGAAAACGAGAAGCTGTTTACTCAGCAGCCTATTTCAGACTGAAGCAGAATGGCTTGTTAAAGTGGCGGTGCGAATAATAGGTAACCGATGGGTGTTTCAGGTTCATCACCATGGTCCACGCTGTGCCCAGGAATCCTTCGCTCTGTGGTTGCGATACCGATGCAATCGCGTTAGTAAGCTGTTCCATGTTCATCACACCGTTGTTTTCGGCATATCGCTCGCATAGCATGTCGTAACGCTTATCGCCAGGCTCCAAACCCGCATTCAGCTTCTGCTCGCACAGATAGTGGTTAGCCACAGCATGCGATTCCACCACCACCATTTTATTGTCAACATATTCCACTACTACCCTTTTGCCCGTTGCATCGGCCATCGCGTAATGGTGAGCCGAACCTATGTCCGAGTGCATATCTATCCCCTCCAGCAGTTTCAGTGCCTCGTCAACGGTAGCGGCGTTTTTCAGCATATAAGGTATGGCAGCCGTTGTGGTCAGGTCGGGTTTGCTGGTGTTCTGGTGCGTCTGCACAGTGTCGCCAGCCATCAGGTCGGCAATGGCCAGTCCCTTCTCGTTAATACCGTCCAGCGCCACAAACAATCCTGTAAGCGCCATATACTGATTCTGAAATCCCTCAGGTTTGTAATTCTCGCCAAAGTTATAGAATTCCACGTTAAAGGTGGTGATTGTTTCGTAGCCTTTGTCGGGAATACAATGCAATATCACGCCAATGGCCGACGTGAAATCAAAGTTGCGCCCCATCAGAATGTCGCCTTCAGGAGTGTTTACGGTCAGTGCCGAGCATCCGTATGCCTGCTTCGATGTACTGATTACGGGCTTGTAATGCCCCTTCGACAGGAATTCGATGGCATATCCGGCCAGCTCGTCGGCTTTAGCTATGCCCCCCTTGGCCATCAGTCCGTCAAACCCGTCGTCGCCCTTGTACTCCATATAGTACAATCCGTCGTCCAGTTTTACACACGAGTTTGCGCCTTTAACCAACTGTCCAAACTCCATCCACACGGCAATTCCCAATAATACCACCAATCCCAATACGCTAAACAGCGCGATTTTTAATGCTTTCTTCATCAGTTTATAATTTTAATTAGTGTTCTAAATTTATGTTTGATGCTGCAAAGATACAAAAAAGTATCTTCTAACTTGCATTTTTCCGAAGAAAATCTTAATTTTACACCCGAAATCTATAATTTGCGAAGAATTAAATATTAGATGGGTTTACTTTACACATCAAATACCCTAACACTAAACAACCTTTAGTATAAGGGTGTAACGCCTTTAGTAAAAGGGTAAGTTTATATCGTTCCGGATAGTCTCTTTCACACATTCGGATAATCTTAGTAAGTTGTTCAGATAATCTCCATACCCCTATAGGGATTATCTGAACAACTTGTTCGTGACGTCTGAACAAACTATAAAGCCTATCTCTATGGCGTTTTGAAATCCAACTAGTTTTCAATTGCAAAGTACTTAGGCTGCAATATTTCTTTAGGTACTTTGCAAATGAATTAAAGAAAAGATTTTTTTCTTGTAGATATTAATAATTATTTTTATCTTTGCCCAAGATAATCTAAAACATTCTAACAAATCTAAGACAATAACATGAATATTAGTAAATTTCGTAACAGCTATTTGATAGACAAGACTTACCGGCTGACACTGGCGAGTCTGGCTTACGGCTATTGGGAGCACCGCAAGCATCCGTTCTACACCATGTTTTCGCTGGTTGACAAGATGCTACAGAGTATTAAGTTTGAGTGCTCGATAGATTATGAGCGACAGAATCTTGACGAGATGAAAAGAATAATGAAGCTGTTTGCCGACACTTGCGAGATGACCGACGAGGTGAGTAAAAAGATATATGCTACCATCAAGGCGCTGTTTAATAATGCAAAGGAGCGCAGAAGCAGTGAGCTAAAATATCTGGACATCTCGCTTAAAGAGTTGGACGAAGGTTTCCAGATGACCATCAAGGACTGTGGACGGCCTTACGACCCGGTGGCCAATGGTATGGATGCGGCATCGTTCGGGGCACGATCGGGCACCTATCGCTACATGTTTACCATGAATGTTACAACGATAGTATGGGATAAAATATAAAAATAAAAGCTATTTTATTTTGTATTTCGCTCGATTTTCAGTACCTTTGCAGGCAAAATAGAAATCATAGAAGAAAAATATGGCAAAAGAATTAAAAGAATTAACGAAAAGAGCCGACAACTACAGCCAGTGGTTTAACGACCTGGTAGTTAAGGCTGATTTGGCAGAGCAGAGCGCTGTACGTGGCTGTATGGTGATTAAACCTTACGGTTATGCCATCTGGGAGAAGATGCAGCAGCAGCTCGACAAGATGTTTAAGGAAACTGGTGCTCAGAACGCATACTTCCCACTGCTCATCCCAAAGTCGTTCCTCTCGAAGGAGGCCGAGCACGTTGAGGGTTTTGCTAAGGAGTGTGCTGTGGTGACACACTACCGCCTGCGCGCTAAGGAGGATAAGAGCGGTGTTGAGGTTGACCCAACAGCTAAGCTCGAGGAGGAACTGATTGTACGTCCTACATCGGAGACTATTATCTGGAATACATATAAGAACTGGATTCACTCATGGCGCGATCTGCCACTGATGTGCAACCAGTGGTGTAACGTAATGCGTTGGGAGATGCGTACCCGCCCATTCCTGCGCACCAGCGAGTTCCTTTGGCAGGAGGGCCACACAGCCCACGCTACACGCGAGGAGGCCGAGGAGGAAGCACAGAAGATGCTGAAGGTATATGCCAAGTTTGCTGAAGAGTGGATGGCTGTGCCTGTGGTACAGGGTGTGAAGAGTGAGACTGAGCGTTTTGCCGGTGCGCTGGATACTTACACCATCGAGGCTATGATGCAGGACGGTAAGGCGCTGCAGAGCGGTACCAGCCACTTCCTGGGTCAGAACTTTGCCAAGGCATTCGAGGTAACCTATCTGAATAAGGAGAACAAGCCTGAGTATGTATGGGCTACATCGTGGGGTGTTTCTACCCGACTGATTGGTGCGCTGATTATGACTCACAGTGATGATAACGGACTGGTTCTGCCTCCACGTCTGGCTCCTATCCAGGTGGTAATTATTCCTATCGCTACCAAGCCCGAGCAGATGGAGCAGGTTAACAAGGAGGTGACACCTATCATCGAGGCTCTGCGCGCTAAGGGTATCACCGTGAAGTTTGACGATGCCGACAACAAGCGTCCTGGCTTTAAGTTTGCTGATTACGAGCTGAAGGGTGTTCCCGTACGTCTGGTTCTGGGTGCTCGCGACTTGGAGAACGGCACTATCGAGGTAATGCGCCGCGATACGCTGGAGAAGGAGACTCGCTCGATCGATGGTATCACCGAGTATGTAGAGCAGCTGCTTGAGGATATCCAGAAGAATATCTTTGAGAAGGCTAAGGCTTATCGTGATGCCCGCATCTACGAGTGCGAGAACTACGAGGAGTTCAAGGAGAAGGTGAAAGACGGTGGATTCTTCCTGTGCCACTGGGACGGTACTGCCGAGACCGAGGCTAAGATTAAGGAGGAGACTCAGGCCACTATCCGCTGCGTGCCTTTCGGCGTAGAGCAGACACCTGGTGTGGATATGGTAACTGGTAAGCCAGCGAAAGCTCGCGTTATCATCGCTCGCAGTTATTAAAATGTAAAAATGCAAAAATGCAAAAAACAAAAGAGGAACCTTCTCAGGTTCCTCTTTTTTTAACCATAAACTAATGTTCTAAAAAAACAATTTATTCAAACATTACTTTATGGAGGCCGAAATATCACTTACCTCACGATAAATCCATTTCTAATTAACCTTAATAATCTAATACCATGAAAAACACATGTGCAAAGGTAATTCATTTCTTCTGAAAGTGGAAAATCAGAAGCCATAAACTACATTAATTTAACGTTTGTTTAGCAATTCATCATCCCGCTTCAGGATATTTTGCATTTCAAAACGCTTAATTCTTTTGCTTTGTGCTTCGGTAAACTGTGGTGCTGCGATGGGTTGCCAGGCGGTGGTAAAGTAGTGCACCCTACTCTGTCCGTAGATGGAATCGACGGTAAACGTCTCGATCATCACTACGGTGCTGTCCATCAGCAACATATCGGTTCGCAACGACGGGTTCATGCGGATAGTGAGACTATCATCGCCCAGCGCAATCATCTGGCTGGTTCCGCCTAACTGATTCTTTACTTCGGCCTTCATCCCTGAATCCAGGAAATCGATAAAATCCAAACGATTATTCTTGGAGAGATAAGGCATCAATGAGTCAGGCATTTGCCTGAACACATCACGTAGGGTGACGCTCTGAGCTGATGCCTGATTAAGTGTTGTGGCCAATAAAAGGGCCATCATGAATTTCTTCATCCGCGACTGGGTCTTTTATCTATTACACGAACGGCCTTGCCCTCGCTTTGTGGCAAAGAGCCCTTCTTAACAAGTTTTACTACTGGGGTGAGCAGAATCTCGTCCTTGAGTGCACGCTGGATATCCTTCATCATCTTCTGCATCTCGGGATAGATCTCGGTCTCAAGGCTGTCGAGCTCAACCTCAACGGTCATCACATCGTTGTCGTCGATGGTCTCGAGGGTGATGAGATAGTTGCTACCCAAACCAGGATACTGCACGAGAATCTTCTCGACCTGCATGGGGAATACGTTCACACCCTTGATGATGAACATATCGTCGGTACGGCCCTTGATACGGTCGATACGACGGTGGGTACGTCCGCACTTACATGGCTCGGCGATGATGCGGGTGAGGTCGCGCGTACGGTAACGCAGGATAGGCATCATGGTGCGGTCGAGTGTGGTGAGCACCATCTCGCCCATCTCACCGTCGGGCACAGGCTCGAGTGTATCGGGATCAACAATCTCAACGATATAGTTGTCCTCCCACAAGTGCATACCGTCCTGATACTTACATTCGAAGGCTACACCGGGACCGTTCATCTCGGTCATACCAAACGAGTTGTAGGCCTTTACGCCCAGCATACGCTCGATGCGGCGGCGCTGCTCCTCGGTGTGGGGCTCGGCACCAATGCAAAGGGTGCGCAGCTTGGTAGTTGAGGGATCAACGCCCTCTTCCTTGAACACCTCGGCCAAACGGATGGCGTAAGACGGGATGGCGTGCAGGCAGGTGGTACCGAAATCCTTAATGAATTTGATCTGACGCTTGGAGTTTCCGGCTGCGGCAGGCACAGTCATGGCGCCCAACCACTCGGCGCCATACTGGAATCCAAGTCCGCCGGTAAACATACCGTAACCCGATGAATTCTGGAACACGTCGCTCTTACGGCATCCTACCATGTACAAGTTGCGGGCAATCATGTTTGCCCACGAACAGATGTCGTGCTCGGAGTAAACAACCACGCATGGATTACCGGTAGTACCACTGGTAGAGTGAATACGTACGGCATCGTCGAGATTGCCGCCAACGAGTCCGTAGGGGTAGTTATCGCGCAGGTCCTGCTTAGTGGTGAAAGGAATCTTACGCAAATCGTCCAGACTGTTGATTGAGTCGGCCGTGATACCCGCATCGCCTAATCGTTTCTTATAGAAAGGCGACTTTAGACATACGTTGATCGTGTCCTTTAGTTTCTTAACTTGCAACTGCTGGAGCTGCTCTCTTGGCATAGTCTCGAGTTCGGGCTGCCAGTATTCGCCATCGGGCTTGATGGTAGCCATAATCTTCTCGTCAGTCATATCTTATAGTTTATTTGGTTTATCGTTCTATGTAATTGTTATTTCTGTGCCAACTGCATCATCATCACGGCGGCTAAACCGGCCGTTTCGGTGCGCAGGCGACTTGAACCTAAGCTTACTGATACCCAACCGGCTGCTACGGCTGCTTTCACCTCGTCGATCGAGAAATCGCCCTCGGGACCTACCAGCACGGTTACATCATGGCTTTCGGATGGCTTGCGCAACTCGTCGAACAGTTCTACACGGGGTACCTCCTCGTAGCAGTGGGCAATGTACTTGCGGCCCTGAATGGGCTGCTCGAGGAAATGGTTGAAGTGTACCATCTCGTTAACCTGGGGCTTCCAGGCCTTGTGACTCTGCTTAACGGCTGCGGTTACAATCTTATCCAGACGCACCAGCTTTACCAGTCGGCGCTCGGAGAACTTACAGTTAAGGAACGAAACCTCGTCGATACCAACCTCGGTGGCCTTCTCCATCATCCACTCCATGCGGTCCATCATCTTGGTGGGCGCAATACCTAAGTGCAGATGGCCCTTCCACTGGGGCTCCTGAGGCAGCTTCTCCAAGATCTCGTAATAGCAGTGATGGGTAGCTGCAACCGTTACCTGTGCACGGAAGTAGTTACCTACCCCATCCATCAGAAACAGCTCGTCGCCACTCTTCAAGCGCAGCACACGCATGGCGTGCATGGCCTCGTCGGTAGGCAGCTCGGTCTGGTTCTCGGCATCAGGCACAAAAAAATATCTTGCTTCCTTCATATTCTATTTAAAGTAATCTGTGTTATTTCTTTTCCGGATGGAAAACAAGGGCGAACGATACACCTACAGCGAGTGCAAATGCGGCAAAGATAAACCAGCATGTGGGCCACTCGCCCTGCAGGAATCCATTCTCCCAATAACAGTAATGGTTTACTATCTCGCCGGCTGCCAGCGTACCTACGGTAGCGCCAACACCATTGGTCATCATCATGAACAAACCCTGAGCCGAAGCCTTGATGCTGGGTTCGCACTCCTGATCGACGAAGATACCACCCGACACATTGAAGAAGTCGAAGGCCACACCGTAAACGATGCAAGAGAGGATGAACATGATAACACCTGGCATGGCGGGGTTACCAACACCGAAGAATCCGAAACGGAACACCCAGGCGAACATCGACATGAGCATCACAATTTTGATGCCATAACGCTTGAGGAAGAATGGTATCATGAGGATGCAAAGGGCCTCGCTAATCTGCGAGATACTGGTGAGCAGGGTGGCGTTGTTGGCGGCAAACGAGCTGGCAATAGCAGCATCGGCACTACCCTTGAAGCTGGTAATGAACGGTCCGGCATAGCCATTGGTTACCTGAAGACACATACCCAGCAGGGCTGAGAATATAAAGAAAAGAGCCATGTTACGGTTCTTGAACAGCTTGAAGGCATTGAGGCCAAGGCTCTCGATGAGCGAAACCTTCTCCTTTACCACAACCTTGCACTCGGGCAATGTGAAGCAATAGAAGCAGAGCACAATGCTGAGGATGCCTGATACAAAGAACTGCATATAGGTGTACTGGAACTTATAGGCGCTGTCGGCCAGCGTCATCGTAAAGCTGCCATCCTGCCATACGGCACAGTTAACAAACCACATGGTGACGATGAAGCCCACGGTGCCCAGCACACGGATGGGTGGGAAGTCCTTGACGGTATCAAGTCCGTTGTTCTTCAGAATGGTGAACGCGGCTGTGTTCGACAGCGCGATGGTGGGCATGAAGAATGCCACACTGAGGGTGTAAAGCGTGATGAACAGCGACTTATCGGCCAACTCATTGCCGAAGCCTGCCTGATAGCCTAACCACCAGCAGCCCAGCATAAAGCCGCCTGCTACCAAGTGGCACAAGCCCAGCAAGCGCTGTGGCTGAATATACTTATCGGCTATGATACCCATCAATGTGGGCATAAAGATACTTACGATACCCTGAATAGCATAGAACCAGGAAATCTTGTCGCCCAGTCCGGCCACTCCGAGGTAATTTCCCATACATGTAAGATAAGCTCCCCAAACTGCGAACTCCAGGAAGTTCATCAATGACAAACGGAATTTCAGATTCATAATTATTACTTAGATACTGGTTTTACTTTATTTTGTTCCAACTTACGCATCTTCTGAAGCTCGCCAAAAGTCAGCGGATGCCCGGCTACATGGCGGCCTGGGCGGCGTAGCGAATCGTACTGAGCCGTATCGGGCTTCAGTTCGGCGATGGTGTCGGGCTGCGGCTGTGGCACAACGGGCTGATCGATAAGCTTGTTATGGAAGCGGAACAGCTGGATGTTGTTCACAAACAGCAGACAAAGATTGTTGGTGTCGTCGGTTGCGGGGCGCATGCCACACATCACAAAACCCTTGATCTCCTTTACACGCTCCTTACAATAAGGGATGCGCAGGGTTGTGATGCCGCTCGACGCAACGGTAGAAAACTGCTTAACAGTACTATCGTTGGCATAGGTAATGGCCATATACACCGAGGCCTGACGATTGCCTTGCTGCATAAGCCATGTGGTGTTCATACTCAGCATAAAGCTGTCGCCTGCACGATACGAGGTGTCGGCTTTCTGAGTAAACTGATAAAGATGATACGGACGGTCGTTGAACAGCAGGAGTGCGCGGTCGCCTTTCCATATATCAGCCGTATCGCCACTTAGCGAGGAAGCAGTAATCTGCATATCGCTAACAGCGGCACCATATTTCTCAGCCTCGGCGTTCAGGCGATCCTGTACATGCTTGTAAATCTCTTGGAATCGGTCGGCACGTGTATAATAATATACCAACGACGAGTCGAATTCGGCTTGTGTGAGCCCGTGCTTCTTGAGCACTAACTCGAAAGTCAAACGGCGGTTGTAATCCTGATTACCCTCCTGCTGCGCGGCAATGCCTTGCGCTACGTGGTAATCGTAAATCAAATCCTCCATATCGTCGGGCTGGATATACTCCGATGGCACCGATGGCTTACAGCTAATCATCAAAGCAGCTGCGGCCACCAAAACAATATGTAAAGCCTTACTCTTCAACGTTATTCGTTTCTTTCTTAAGTGTAATCTTACTTATTTCTTCACGATAGAACAGCAACAGCAGCACTACGCTGACACTGATGCTGGCATCGGCAAAATTAAATACCGGACTAAAAAACACAAAGTGCTGTCCGCCCACAAACGGCATCCATGTGGGCCATTCGGTTTCGATCAACGGGAAGTAGAACATATCTACCACCTTACCCATGAGGAAAGGTGCATAACCCGTACCAAAATCAACTAAGTACGACAGATAGTAGGGCGACGACTCGTTGAACATCATGCCGTAGAACATGCAATCGATGAGATTGCCTGCAGCACCGGCCAGCACCAACGAGAGGCACACGATATAGCCTGTGCGGGCATTACGTTTTACCTGCTGCCAGATGTAATAACCCAGCACACCGATGGCAACCACACGGAACAACGACAGCACGATCTTGCTGCCTAACTGCATGCCAAAGGCCATGCCCATGTTCTCGATAAACGTGATGTAAAACCAATCGGTAACGCGGATACTCTCGTGCAGCGTCATCGACGTTTTCACCCAGATCTTGATAGCCTGGTCAATAAGGAGAATGGCGACTATGATTAATGTCGCCAATCTTCCTTTTGTAATCAGAGGTCCGTGCGTCACTTTTTCTGGTTCAGCTTAGACTCTACACTCAGTGTTGCATGAGGAACGGCACGCAGACGCTCCTTTGGTATCAGCTTACCGGTAATACGGTCGATACCATAGGTTTTGTTCTCGATGCGAACCAATGCAGCCTTCAGGCCCTGAATGAACTTCTGCTGGCGGGCGGCCATTGAGATCAACTCCTCTTTCGACTGGGTAGCACTACCCTCCTCCAATGCCTTGTAGGTGGGTGATGTGTCGTCGACGTCGTTGCTGTCCTCGTTGGTCAGTACGCGCATCATTTGTTCGTAATCACGCTTGGCCAAAGCCATCTTCTCATTGATAATCTGACGGAACTCTTCGAGCTCCTCGTCAGTATAGCGAGTCTTCTCTGCCATAATACTTAATTGTTTAGTTATTGATTATTTTTAATTCTTTGTAACTGTTATGTTCAACTTAAAGTCATCGAACTCAACCTCCTGGCCGTCATTAGGTTGCAGAGTAATATCATCGGCCAGAACCTGAGTCTTGATGTAGTCGGCAAAGCTGCTTACTGCCTTCTCAACCTCGGCATTTGGAGCCAGTACAACGCTGATACGGTCGGTAATCTCAAAACCACTCTCCTTACGGATGTTCTGGATGCGGTTGATGAGCTCGCGGGCCATACCCTCGTTCTTCAACTCCTCGGTGAGTTCTACCTCGAGTGCTACAGTAAGGTTACCCTCGTTGGCTACCAGCCAGCCTGGAATATCCTCGCTGATAATCTCAACATCTACGGCCTCGACGGTGATGTCCTGACCCTCGACATTGATACCGATGGTACCCTGCTTCTCGAGTTCGGCAATCTGCTCCTGACTCAGGGCATCCATTGCGGCAGCTACACTTTTCATGAGCTTACCGAACTTCTTACCCATGGTACGGAAGTTACACTTTACCTTCTTAACCAGCACACCAGCACCCTCAACAAAACGCAGTTCCTTAACGTTAACCTCGTTCATAATCAGGTCCTTAACGGCTTCGATGTGCTTCTTCTGAGTTTCGTCCACAGCAGGAATCATGATGGCCTGTAGTGGCTGGCGCACCTTGATGTTAACCTTGCGGCGCAGGGCCAGAACCATCGAGGTGATCTTCTGTGCCATCTGCATGCGAGCCTCGAGATCCTTGTCGATCTGTGACTCGTCGGCTACTGGGAACTTATCCAGGTGTACTGAGTCGAGCTCACCACCCAGGTCCTTATACAGCTGGTCGGCATAGAATGGTGCAAATGGAGCCAACAGCTTGGCAACGGTCATCAAACAGGTGTAGAGAGTCTGATAAGCCGAGAGCTTATCCTCGCTCATCTCCTTACCCCAGAAACGTTTGCGGTTCAAACGTACGAACCAGTTACTCAGGTCGTCGTTAACAAACGCGTCGATCAGACGGCCGGCACGTGTAGGATCGTAACCATCCAGCTCGGCCTCTACGCCCTTGATAAGGGTGTTCAGGCAAGACAGAATCCAGCGGTCGATCTCAGGACGCTTATCGAATGCCACCTGTGCTGTTGCGGGGTCGAAACCATCCACATTTGCATAGAGTGCGAAGAAGCTATAGGTGTTATAGAGTGTTCCGAAGAACTTACGACGTACCTCGTCAACGCCCTCTGGGTCGAACTTCAGGTTGTCCCAAGGCTCTGAGTTGGTCATCATATACAGGCGTACAGCATCGCTACCGTACTTGCCAATCATATCGAATGGGTTTACGACGTTACCAACGTGCTTCGACATCTTGTTACCCTTAGCATCGAGCACCAGACCTGAAGAAATAACATTCTTGAAGGCTACTGAGTCGAAAATCATGGTAGCAATAGCGTGCAGGGTGAAGAACCAACCACGGGTCTGGTCAACACCCTCGTTGATAAAGTCGCAAGGGAATGCGATACCCTTATCAATCAAATCCTTATTCTCGAATGGATAGTGGATCTGTGCGTATGGCATAGAACCAGAATCGAACCATACGTCGATCAGGTCGGTCTCGCGCTTCATTGGCTTGCCGCTCTCAGATACCAGTACGATGTTGTCAACGTATGGACGGTGCAGGTCGATCTTATCGTAGTTCTCCTTGCTCATATCGCCAGGAACGAAACCGTTGTCCTTCAATGGATTGCTCTGCATGAAGCCTGCCTTAACAGCCTTCTCGATCTCGTTGTAGAGCTCCTCAACCGAACCGATACAGATTTCCTTACCATCCTCGTCGCGCCAGATAGGCAGTGGTGTACCCCAGAAACGTGAACGAGAGAGGTTCCAGTCGTTCAGATTCTCCAGCCAGTTACCAAAGCGGCCTGTACCTGTGCTCTCGGGCTGCCAGTTGATGGTCTTGTTCAGTTCGAACATACGATCCTTCTTGGCAGTTGAGCGGATGAACCAAGAATCAAGAGGATAATAAAGTACGGGCTTATCGGTACGCCAGCAGTGAGGATAGTTGTGCACGTGCTTCTCGATCTTGAGTGCGGTGCCCTCCTGCTTCATCTCCATACAGATCACGATGTTCAGGTCCTCAGCCTTGGCTGCAGCCTGCTCGTCGTATTTACCGTCCTTGTTGAACTCGGGTGCATAGGCGTTCTTCACGTAGTCGCCAGCGTGGTGGCCGTAAGCCTTTACATCTACGCACTTCTCAACAAAGTTATTATCCAGTTCGTCCATTACATAGTACTTACCCTGGAGGTCGACCATTGGACGTGTTTCACCTTTCTTATTAATAAGGAACAGGCTTGGGATGTGAGCATCCTTAGCCACCTTGGCGTCGTCGGCACCGAAGGTTGGAGCGATATGTACGATACCAGCACCATCCTCGGTAGTTACGTAATCACCAGGGATAACGCGGAAGGCCTCGCTCTCCATCTCAACAAACTGATCCTTGCCATTCTCGCTGGCGAATACCTTCTCAGGATGTGCTGCTGCATACTCCTTTACGTAGTCGGCAGCATTCTGATCGAGCTTAGCCGATGGCTTAACCCAAGGCATGAGCTGCTGGTACTTCATACCTACCAGCTCCTGACCGGTATAACGGCCTACGATGCGGTAAGGTACGAACTTCTCGCCCTTGTTGTACTCAGGCATCTCGTCGCCATCGGTGATGTTACCCTCGGGTGAGAGATAAGCATTCAGTCGGCTCTCGGCCAGAATGATGGTCATCTTCTCGCCATTGTAGGCGTTGTAGGTCTGTACTGCTACGTAATCAATCTTCGGACCAACACAAAGTGCGGTGTTCGAAGGCAATGTCCAAGGAGTGGTTGTCCAGGCTACGAAGTAAGCCTCGCCCCACTTGGTCCACTCTTCCTTAGGATCGAGGGCCTTGAACAGCGCTGTAACAGTGGTATCCTTTACATCGCGATAGCAACCAGGCTGGTTCAGCTCGTGTGAGCTCAGACCAGTACCGGCACCTGGCGAATATGGCTGGATGGTGTAACCCTTGTAAAGCAAGCCCTTGTTGTAGAACTGCTGCAGGAGCCACCACAATGTCTCGATATACTTGTTGTCGTAGGTAATGTAAGGATTATCCAGATCAACAAAGTAACCCATCTTCTCGGTGAGGTCGCGCCACTCCTGTGTGAACATCATCACGTTCTCGCGGCACTTCTTGTTGTAATCCTCGGTTGAGATGTACTTCTCTGATGCTTTATTATCAATATCAGCCTTGGTAATACCCAGTTCCTTCTCAACGCCCAGCTCTACGGGCAGTCCGTGAGTATCCCAACCAGCCTTACGTTTTACCTGATAACCCTTCATGGTCTTATAACGGTTGAAGGTGTCCTTAATGGTACGAGCCAGCACGTGGTGAATACCTGGATGACCGTTAGCCGAGGGAGGACCCTCGAAGAATACAAACTGTGGACATCCCTCACGTTCGTTAACCGAACGCCAGAATACGTTCTTCTCGCGCCACATCTCCAGGATATCATTGTTAACCTGGGTCAGATTCAAGCCGTTATGTTCTGCAAACTTCTTTGCCATATCCTACTTTTTTAGCTTCTATTTTTTAACCTTTATTATTTAGCGTGCAAAGGTAGTGAATTTATCTGACCTGACCAAAGAAATAAATAATTTTAAGATTTATCCGCGAAAAAATGCGCAAAAATTTCGTATATCCAAATAATTTGCCTATATTTGCCGTCATAATTCTAATAATAACAACTTAAAACAATCGAATTTTAACGTATGATTACATTTACAATGGTTCTGCAGCTCTGTATCGTACTCGGTGCGCTGTGGGTTGGTTCCCGTTATGGCAGTCTGGCCTTGGGAGCTATTTCGGGAATTGGATTGGCTATTCTGGTGTTTGGCTTCGGACTTAAACCAGGAACGCCACCAACAGATGTTATTTACATCATCATTGCTGCTGTAACGTGTGCAGGAATCATGCAGGCTTCGGGCGGTATGGACTGGCTGATACAGATAGCCGAAAAGCTGCTGCGCAAGCATCCTGACCACATCACGTTTTTTGCACCGCTATGCACATTCTTCCTGACGGTGCTGGTAGGAACAGGTCACGTGGTTTACACGCTGATGCCTATCATCTGCGACATTGCACTGAAGAAGGGTATCCGTCCGGAGCGTCCTTGTGGCGTAGCATCTATTGCCTCGCAGGTTGGTATCACCTGTTCGCCTATTGCTGCGGCTGTGGTGGCCTTCGTCACCATTTCTAATGCCAACCACTTCGACATCACCATTCCTCGTGTACTCATGATCAGCATTCCTGCTTGTCTTTGCGGACTGATGGCTGCTGCTGCTGCTTCGTACCATCGCGGACTGGATCTGGACAAGGATCCTGAGTTCCAAAAGAAGATTGCCGATCCGATTCAGCGCGAGTATATCTACGGTTCGAATGCCACCACACTCGACAGACAGATTCCACAATCGGCCAAGAATGCCGTTTTTATCTTCCTGGGTGCGCTGGCTGTTATCGTAGTTTTTGCTGCCCTACCCGACCTGCTGCCTTCTTACCCCACCGTTAAGGCGGTTAAGGATGCTGGCGACCTGACGCTTGCAAGCGGTGTTACCATCACGGCTTCGGCGCTGGCCAAAGCTGGTGTTGTGGCCGAAGGATTTACCGAGAAAGGTATGGTGGATTTGAAGATGAACCTGGTGATTCAGATTGTCATGATTTCGGCTGCTGCGCTGATGATTATCTTCTGTAAGGCTCAGCCCAAGAAGGCTGTGGCTGGTCCGGTTTGGCAATCAGGTATGGTAGCGGTGGTTGCCATCTATGGTATCGCCTGGTTGGCCGACACATACTTCTCGAACTACATGAGCGAGATGCAGTCGATGCTGGCCGACATTGTCAAGGAATATCCATGGAGTATCGCCATCGTATTCTTCCTGGTTTCGGTGCTCATCAACTCGCAAGGTGCAGTGGTTGTAGCCATGCTGCCGTTGGCGTATAAACTGGGAATTCCTGGTCCTGTACTGCTGGGTGTGCTGCCAGCTGTTTACGGTTACTTCTTTATCCCTAACTACCCATCGGATATCGCTACCGTTAACTTCGACCGTTCGGGTACTACGGTGATTGGAAAATACTTGTTGAACCACTCGTTCATGATGCCTGGTTTGATCAGCGTATTTACCTCTACGATAGTAGCTTATCTGCTTTCAATGATATTCTACTAAAAGGCATAAAAATAGCCCTCGCCGATACGACGAGGGCTTCTTTTTTTATGTATTTGCTTTAGAGATTCAAGCTCTTCTTGATAGCCTCGATCTTCTCCTCGGCAGCCTTGGTGCAGCGCTCGTAATCGGCAGCATCCTTAAAGCTGGCGTCCTTCACCTCGGTGTAGAACTTAATCTTTGGCTCGGTACCTGAAGGACGAACTGATACCTTTGTACCATCCTCGCAGAACCACTGCAGAACGTTGCTGGTGTCAGGCATATTCAACTTCTCAACACTACCGTCGGCCTTCTTAGCCTCCAGAGTCTTGTAGTCCTTCCACAGGCAAACCTTGCTACCACCCAGCTCCTTTGGAGGATTAGCGCGGAAGTCGGTCATCATCTGCTTAATCTCGTCGGCACCGGTCTTACCAGGACGAACCACGTTGATGGTTACCTCCTTAGAGAATCCGTACTCCTTGTAGATGTTCATCAGCAGATCGTACAGAGTCATACCGTTATCGCGAGCCCATGCAGCAATCTCACAAATCAAGCAGATAGATGCTGGAGAATCCTTATCACGGACCTTATCGAATGGCAGGAATCCGAAGCTCTCCTCACCACCACCGATGTACTTCTTAACACCCTCAGAGATGCGAATCTCGTTGGCAATCCACTTGAAGCCTGTATAGCAGTCGCGATACTCTACACCGTTCTTCTTAGCAATCTCGGCAATCACCTCGGTTGTAACGATGGTCTTTACCAGGAACTCGTTACCCTTGAGCTGGCCGAGCTTCTTCTTGTTGGCGATGATGTACCATGAGAACATCATACAGGTCTGGTTACCATTCAGAATCTCCCACTCGCCCTTGGCGTTGCGGCATACGATAGCCAAACGGTCGGCATCAGGGTCAGAAGCGATCACCAGGTCGGCATTCAGGCGTGTACCCAGCTTCATACCCAGTGTCATAGCCTCGGCATTCTCGGGGTTAGGACTAACTACTGTGGGGAAGTTACCATCGATAACCATCTGCTCGGGAACCACGTGGATATTCTGGAAGCCCCATGAACGCAGAGCCTCAGGAATAATGACACGACCTGTTCCGTGCATTGGGCTGTAAACGATATTCAGGTCCTTCTGGCGCAGGATCACATCCTGATCTACCATAGCCTCCTTAACAGCCTGCAGGTAATCCCAGTCCATCTCACCACCGATGATGTCGATGAGTTCCTTGTTACCATTGAACTTTACGTCCTCAATCTTCACCTTGTTCACCTCGTCGATGATACCCTTATCGTGTGGAGCCAGCACCTGAGCACCATCGTCCCAGTATGCCTTGTAGCCATTATACTCACGAGGGTTGTGAGAAGCGGTTACGTTAACACCAGCCTGACAGCCCAGCTGACGGATGGCGAACGAAATCTCAGGTGTTGGGCGAAGGCTCTCGAACAGATAAACCTTAATGCCATTAGCTGAGAAAATATCTGCTACAGTCTCAGCAAACATACGACCGTTGTTGCGGCAATCGTGACCTACAACAACCGAGCTCTGCTTGCCAGGAAATGCCTTCAGGATATAGTTGGCAAAACCCTGTGTAGCCATACCTACAATGTACTTGTTCATGCGGTTGGTACCAGCACCCATAATACCACGAAGGCCACCTGTACCAAACTCAAGATTCTGATAGAAAGCATCGATCAGCGCTGTCTTGTCAGCATTGTCGAGCATTGCCTGTACTTCCTTACGTGTCTCCTCATCAAAGGCTGGAGAAAGCCATTCCTTAGCCCGTGCCTCGCACTGAGCAATCAGTTGAGCGTTGTCTGCCATAATCTTTCTGTTTTATTTTTTTAGATTATAAATAAATTCTATTTTGCGAAATTACAAAAATAAAACGAGAAACGACCTAAATCATCTCTCGTTTTATAATTCCTTAACTAATTAATTCTTCTTATCTTACTTCTTCAGCAGTTTATCGATTTCATCAAACTGTTTACCCATATTCAGGTTGAAGTAGATGCGATATAAAGCAGGCGCCCACTTATCGAGCTCGCTAGGAGCCATTTCGCGATATTTTTCCATATAGGGACGGGCTTTTTCGTACATCTTCAGAATCTGCTTCTTGTTCTTTCGGGGATCCATGCGCTGGGCAATATTCAAGCAGGCCAAACCGGCTGTGTAATAAATGTCGGGCTGCTCTGGGTTTACTCCAATCAGCTGCTCGCTGAACTTCAGACAGTCGCTATACTTCTTCATGTTCAGCATCACGGTGCTCTTGGCAAAAAGATACAGCTCGTTGAGTGAGTCGATAGCCAAAGCCTCGTTTACCACGCTATCAGCCATCTGATAGTTGCCGCGACTGTTGTAAACATCCATCAGTCGGGGGAAGAAATAGTTGGATTTTGGATACTTCCTGAAGCCTTGCCACAGGGTTGAGATATGCATCGAGTCGTCGTCGAGTTTATCCCATGCTTCGGCCATATACTGCAGGGTGTATTCCAGCTTCTGCTCATCGCGCTGTGCTGTTGCTGCATGGCGAAGTGTAAGTACAGGGTCGTTCAAGCGGTAGCCGCAATAGGTTGCCCAGTATGCTACTTCGCCCATCTTGGCATCCTTATACATATAGTCGTAGCCTGTAAACAGCGGTTGACGATCGCAGTCGAGATACATCTCAAAGAAATCCAATGCCGTTTTGAAATCACCCTTTTTCAGATGGTGGGCACCACCATAGTAGATATTGGGGCGATAACTGTTCATCTTGGCTGCGTTATCCTTACGATATTCGGGGTGAGAATTACCTTTCTTATCAGGCTTGGCATCGATAGAATCCAATTTTTCGGCTACGGTAAACATACGCTTAGCCAGATTAAAGAAGGCAGCTGTATCAACCTTCTGCTTGATATACATCTTCTCGTTGATGGCCAGATATTGCTTCTCGACAGACTGCAACCAGATATCGTAAATACGGATGTTCTGCTGGTTGGCAGAATCCTTCAGCAAGTCGGTCATCAGTTTCTCTGCCTGCTCTAAATTCTTCCCACTCTTCAGTATTGTTCGTGCTTCGCCAATCTGCTTACGCTGAGCGCTCATAGGGGCACTCATTATCACGCAGCTTATGGCCATAATAATTAATCTCTTCATCCAGTTTATACCTTATTTATATAATATAAGCGGGTGCAAAGGTATAAAAAAATGCTTAAAATGTTTGCAAACTACAGATTTTTTAGTATTTTTGCAGCATATTTTATCAACTAATAACCTATTTAGGTCATGAAGAAGAAATATCTATTATGGGGTTACGCAGTCATTGCAGTCTGCATTTTTATCATTCTATTAGCCATCACTCTCACGTCAATAGCAGGCGCTCAGGGAGCGCGAAATCATATGGCCAATCCGGAGAATCGTAGAGGTATCTACGATACGGCCGCCAAAGTAAGCAGAGATACAGGACTGAAATTCCCGGAGTTCCGCATTAAGGAGCACAAGCCAGGCGAATATCTCGAAGGTGGACAGTTCCGCGATACACTGATCGTATTCTTCTACAAGGGTATCCCCGACTCTGTTTATCGTTCGTTCGAAGAGCGTGCCAAGAGTATTGAAGTTGGAAACGACAGCTGTAAGAGCGTTGAAATCGACAGTATCAACTACCACTATCAGGACTTTTATGTGGGTGGATTCTCAAGCTACGTAGGTGTGCAGGTTTCTAAGAATTCGCCTTATGGGCGTATCATCTACGGCAACTGGAAGCCAGCAAAGAAGTAGTTTGGTATAAACTTTGCAAAGATTTCAGGGAAAAGTTTGGTAGGTTCGAAAAAAATAACTACCTTTGCAGCCGATTTCTTGAAAGGGAGTCGATAATAAGGTCGGTTCCGTAGCTCAGCTGGATAGAGCAACTGCCTTCTAAGCAGTAGGTCTTGGGTTCGAGCCCCAACGGAATCACAACAAAAAAGGTTAGCGAATTGCTAACCTTTTTATATTTTACTTAAATATTACTTTACTTCGACAACATTCGGTATCGCCATCCTTACAGATGCGGATGCAATACTCGCTCTCGCCTGTCTGCATGCGGTAGAACGAGAGTGTATCACCCTGATGGGCCTCGGCCACGTAAGCTATTTCGAAACGTTTGATCTGATGCTCACGATACCAATCCAAATCCCACAAGTCGAGCACATGCTCGATGTACTTCACGGAATTGATATGGCCATTGATATCTACATCATTATATTTGGTTTCTACTGTACCAACTAACTGGGCGCTATCGTCCATCTTTACACGGCCACCCTTATCAATGGGACATTCCTTGTCAGTTACAATCCAGTTGTTGATGGCACCGTTGTCAATCGCGAAAATATCGGTAGGCTGACGTGTTTCGGTATCAATCATGGCCCAGATACTGCGTCCGTATCCATACACCTTACCATCCTCGCCTACTACACGGAAATTACGACTGGTAAAGAAACGCATAGCGCTCTCAACCCATGTCTCAACATTAAACTTAGTGTACATCTGTGGCATCTCGTCCATCTCGATGGCCAGACGTGAGAGTACCCACGAACGCTTGATGGTCATGAGATATTTCATGCCAAAACCACGTGCCGATGAGTGATAGTCGGCTGCATTCAGCATGTGGTTGCCCATATGGCCCATAAACAATCGCTGCGAGAAGTCGCAGTGAAAGGGCTCTGCTAAAAACTCATATTTTCCTACTTTATCCATTCTCCTGTCTCGACTCTAAGAATTCACTAACCTGCTCCTGCATACCACGTGTTACGGCAATACGTCCGCTGCGGGTGTACTGCAGCACGCAACCAAAAGTGTCGAGGGCGCGGAACAGCGAAATAATATCCTCGGTTACACCATGCATCTGAACAATGGTATAGGTGGGATTCACCTCGATCATGCTGGCCTGGAACCTGCGGATTGTACGCGATATCTCTGGATTATCGAGTACCATTGGGGTTGACAATTTGTAAAGTCCCGACTCACGGATAAACAACTGTTCGTCGGTAAAGAAGTTGGCTTTTACCACATCTATCTTCTTCTCAATCTGGCGGGTAATCTTTACAATCTGATCTTCGTCGCTCCAAGCAGTGATGGTGTACTTATGTACGCCAGGAATACTTGATGCCGATACATTCAAGCTCTCGATATTTACCTGGCGACGGGTGAACACAGCGGTAATCTGATTCAAGATACCAGCTACGTTCTCTGAGTAAACCAGCAGTGTATATAATTTCTTCTTATTTTCCATAATCGTCAAAATCATTAAATCTCAAGCTGCATTTTGTCAACGTCCATACCTGGAGGTGTCATTGGCAGAACATTATCTTCCTCCATAATGGCGCACTCCAACAGGAATGGTCCATCTGTCGTAAGCATCTTCTTTACAAGTCCGGGCAGATCTTTACGGTCAACCACAGCTGCATAGTTAATACCATATCCCTTGGCAATAAGCTCGTAGTTCGGGTTCATCATCTTGGTGAACGATTTACGACGCATCCAGAACATATCCTGCCACTGGCGCACGTTACCCAGATAATGATTATTCATCACAATCATCTTTACAGGTTTCTGCTGCTCCATAATGGTGCCCAACTCCTGAATATTCATCTGGAATCCGCCATCGCCCATAAAGCAGCATACCGTACGGTTAGGATCGGCAAAGGTGGCGCCGACGGCTGCAGGCAGACCGTAGCCCATGGTTCCCAAACCACCGCTGGTACACAAACTGCGCTTATGGTGATACTTAAAGTAACGTGTTGCAAATAACTGGTTCTGACCAACATCTGTAACCAGAACGGTATCGTCTGGCGACATCTCGGCTACTACGTTTACTACCTCACCCATCTTCAGCGGACCTTCGGTAGGATGGATGGCGGGCTCAATCACCTTTTCGCGCTCCATTGCATCCAGCTCCTTAAACGAGTCGCGCCACTTCTGATGGTTATTGGCCTCAAGTAGTGCTGTGATAGCAGGTAATGATTCCTTACAATCGGCCACAACTGCAACGTCGGTCTTTACGTTCTTATCTATCTCGCTACGGTCGATATCCAGATGGATGATCTTTGCCTGTTTGGCATAAGTTTTCAGATTACCAGTTACACGATCACTGAAGCGCATGCCGATAGCAATCAGTACATCGCACTCCTGCTCCTTCAGGTTCACGGCATAGTTACCATGCATACCCAGCATACCCACATTAAGAGGATGGTTTGAAGGCAGTGCCGAAAGTCCTAACATGGTTCGACCGGCTGGGATATCTGCCTTTTCGAGAAATGACTGCAGCTCTTTTTGGGCATTACCCAGCTCAACACCTTGACCAACCAGTGCCAAAGGTTTCTTGGCATTATTAATCAGTTCAGCAGCCTTACGTACAGCCTCGTTATCCAACTTTGGATAAGGCACATACGAACGGATAAAGTCGCACTTCATAGGCTCCCAATCGATTTCCTCAACCTGTGCATTCTTGGTAAAGTCGAGTACCACAGGACCAGGACGCCCCGTACGGGCAATATAGAAAGCACGGCTTACAGCCCAAGCCACATCTTCGGCATGACGAATCTGGTAGCTCCACTTTGAGATAGGCTGCGATACGCCAACCAAATCGACCTCTTGGAAGAAATCGGTTCCCAGTGCACCTGTAGGCACCTGTCCTGCAATCACCACAATAGGTGTAGAATCCATCATGGCATCAGCAATACCTGTTAACGTATTGGTGACACCAGGACCGCTGGTTACTAAAACTACACCTACCTCGCCACTAACGCGGGCATAGCCCTCAGCGGCATGGGTCGCACCCTGTTCGTGGCGCACCAATATATGGTCGAAACATTTCTTTTCGCCTCGTGTATAATCAAAGAGCGCATCGTAAGTAGGCATGATCGAACCGCCGGGATAACCAAAAATGGTTTTTACACCCTCGGCCTTCAACGCCCTCATCAGCGCCTTTGCACCTGTTATTCTATCCTTCATAATTCATTGAACATTGATCATTGACCATTTAGTCGATTATTCTAACACCGCCTTTATCGGCACTTGATACGCTCTGGGCGTAGGCGCGCAATGCCTTGCTAACCACGCGGTTGCGCTTCAGTGGCTGCTGTGGGCGAGCTGCCAGTTCGTCGTCGCTCAGTTTTACGCTGATAGAACGACTGGGGATATCAATCACGATGATATCGCCATCCTTTACCTTGCCGATGTTACCACCATTGGCAGCCTCAGGTGAGATATGGCCGATACTCAAGCCAGATGTACCACCCGAGAAACGACCATCGGTAATCAGCGCACACTCCTTACCCAGGTGCATACTCTTTATATAGCTGGTAGGATACAGCATCTCCTGCATTCCTGGACCGCCCTTTGGTCCCTCGTGGGTAATTACCACGCAGTCACCACTCTTTACCTTACCACCCAGAATGCCCTCGCAAGCATCTTCCTGTGAGTCAAATACCACAGCTGGACCCTCGAAGTGCCACAGACTCTCATCTACGCCAGCGGTCTTCACCACACAACCGTCTTGGGCTATATTACCAAACAGCACAGCCAGTCCTCCATCCTTGGTGTAAGCGTGGGCCAAGTCGCGAATACAACCGTTTTCGCGGTCGGTATCAAGTGTACCCCACTCTTCGCTCTGCGATCCCATCTTGGTTGAGAAACGATTGCCAGGAGCCGTCTGATAAATGCGATTAGCTTCGGCATCTACAGCACCATCCACAATACTATATTTCTGCATGGCCTCGTTGAGTGTCATGCCGTCAACACGTGGTGCGCTGCCATCAATCAAACCACCCTTATTCAGTTCGTTCAGAATACCAAGAATACCACCTGCACGACCGCACTCCTGTACCGAGTACTTCTGGGTGTTAGGAGCCAGTTTACACAAGCAAGGCACCTTGCGGCTCAGTGCATCGATATCCTTCATGGTGAAGTCGGCACCTGCCTCCTGAGCCACAGCCAACAGATGCAGCACCGTATTGGTACTACCACCCATAGCTATATCCAGAGCCATCGCATTCATAAAGGCCTTGCGGGTAGCAATGTTACGTGGCAATACGCTCTCATCGCCATCCTCGTAGTAGGCAAAGGCATTCTTCACTACCTGACGGGCAGCGGCCTTGAACAGTTCTATACGATTAGTGTGAGTTGCCAAAATCGTTCCGTTGCCAGGCAGCGACAGACCAATGGCCTCTGTAAGCGAGTTCATCGAATTGGCTGTAAACATACCTGAGCAGCTACCACAACCAGGACAAGCACACTGTTCTATCTCCTTAATTTCGTCGTCGGTCACACTGGGATCAGCACCTTTAATCATAGCGGTAATCAGGTCGGCATTCTCACCGCGCCACTTACCTGCCTCCATTGGGCCGCCACTACAAAACACCGTAGGAATATTCAGTCGCATCGAAGCCATCAGCATACCAGGCGTAACCTTATCACAGTTTGATATACAAATCATGGCATCGGCCTTATGGGCGTTTACCATATACTCTACGCTGTCGGCAATAATATCACGACTGGGCAGCGAGTACAGCATACCATCGTGACCCATAGCAATACCGTCATCAATAGCAATCGTATTGAATTCGGCAGCATAGCAGCCCATCTTTTCGATTTCCTCGCGCACAATCTGACCAATCTCGTGAAGATGTGTATGACCGGGTACAAACTGGGTAAACGAGTTCACGATGGCAATAATGGGCTTACCAAACTGCTCGTGTTTCATACCCGTGGCCACCCACAATGCGCGGGCTCCAGCCATTCTACGTCCTTCTGTGCAGACTGCGCTGCGTAACTGGTGTTTCATATACCTATTTACTTTTAAAATCCGAAATTTAGCCGCAAAAATACAAATAAACTATCAAATAGCCAACTATTTCAGAAAATTATTAGTAAATTTGCAGCAAAATAATGATTACTAATAACAAATTGTTATGAAAAAGGAACTATTAACAGTGCTGTTGGCAGCCCCATTATCGGTGTTTGCCCAGCAGCGACAGGAACTCATGCTGAGCGATAACTGGCTCTTCTCACAAAACAAATCCGATTGGCAAACCGTTAGTGTGCCTCATGACTGGGCTATTGCAGGACCGTTTGATAAGAAATGGGACTTACAGAAGGTGGCTATCGAACAGAATGGTGAAACCGAAGCAACCGAAAAGAGTGGACGTTCGGGTGCCCTGCCCTGGATTGGCGAGGGACATTATAAGCGAACCATCACCATCCCCGAAGGTTACAAGCACGCTATGTTGGTGTTCGATGGCGCTATGGCCGAACCTACCGTAAGCATCAACGGCATGCAGGCAGGTTATTGGGCTTACGGCTACAATACCTTCCGCGTGAATATTACCCCATTTATACAAACAGGCGACAACCTGCTGGAGGTTGATCTGCAGAACGTAGAAGAAAGCAGTCGCTGGTATCCTGGCGCTGGTATCTACCGTCCTGTAAAACTGGTACTTACAAAATATGGATGGATTGATCCTTGGAAAACTTATATCCGCACCCGTGAGCTGAATGCCAACCAGGCTGTGCTCGATGTAAACGTGGGTATCGGCAGTGCATTGGATGGTGGTTTAAAATTCGATGTAGAAATTTGCGATGCTACTGGTAAAGTTGTAGCAAGCGGCAGTAGCGATGATTTGAACAACGAGGGCATCGCACAAATGGCTATAACCGTTAATCAGCCCAAGTTGTGGAGTCCAGAGTCGCCTTATTTATATACCGCTCGTATCAAATACTCACAGAGTGGTGAACTACTCGATGAAGTAACACAAAAGTTTGGTATCCGCACCATCAAATGCTCAAAGGATGGCGGATTCCAACTCAATGGTATATCACGTAAAATCAAAGGTGTTTGTTTGCATCACGATCTTGGTCCGTTGGGCGCTGCCATCAACAAGAGTGCACTTATCCGTCAGATTAAGATGATGAAGGCAATGGGGTGCGATGCTATTCGTACATCGCATAATATGCCCAGTCAGATGCAGATGGATGTTTGCGACTCGTTGGGTATGATGGTGATGGCCGAGAGTTTTGATATGTGGAAGTATCCTAAGTGCAAGAACGGCTATGCTCGTTTCTTTGATGAGTGGTGGGAAAAAGACATTACCAATCTGGTACTGGCCAATCGCAATCACCCCAGCATTATCATGTGGAGCATCGGTAACGAAATCCCAGAACAGGGCAATAAAGCTGTTGGTCCCAAATGGGCCAAAGCCCTGCAGGATCTGTGTCATCAGCTAGATCCCTCACGTCCCGTCACACAGGGTATGGACCGCGTAGATGAAGCTGTGAACTATGGTTTTGCAGCTGTGATGGATGTTCCTGGTTATAACTACCGTTTGCCCAAATACAAACTGTATTACGACAAGCTGCCACAGGGTTTCCTGTTAGGTTCAGAAACCGCATCAACTGTCAGCAGTCGCGGTGTATATAAGTTCCCTGTCGAGATTAAGGACAACTCGCAGTATGCCTCATGGTCGCCTGGTTATATTCCTGGTGCCGTACTGAAGGAAGACGGACAGTGTTCGGCTTATGATGTGGAGCATTGCTCGTGGAGTAATCTGCCCGACGACGATTGGGTGATGCAGGACGATCTGCCTTGGGTGATTGGTGAGTTTGTTTGGACGGGTTACGACTATCTAGGTGAGCCTACCCCATACGACGAGTACTGGCCTGCGCGCAGCAGCTATTTTGGTATCTGCGATTTGGCCGGTCTGCCAAAGGATCGTTATTTCCTGTATCGTTCACGCTGGAACAAGCAGCAGCACACCATCCATTTGCTTCCTCACTGGAGTTTTAGCAAGGAGCGTATTGGCAAGGTAACACCAGTTTATTGCTACACCGATTATCCTACTGGCGAGCTCTTTGTGAATGGCAAGAGTCAGGGTAAGGTTACCAAGAATCCTGCTGAGCGATTGGACCGCTATCGTCTGCGTTGGAACAACGTGGTTTATAAGCCAGGCGAAGTGAAAGTTGTTGTTTATGATGCCCTGGGTAACAAGGCTGGCGAGCAGACCATCCGCACGGCTGGCAAACCATCTGCCATCGCTTGTGATGTTTGGACTCAGCACGATGTTCCATGCCTCAAAGCCGATGGCGACGATTTAGCCTTCGTTACTGTATCGCTTACGGATAAGAATGGCATCATGATTCCCGAAGCTGATGATCAGCTTAGTTTCGAGGTAACTGGTGCAGGAACCTTCGAAGCTGTATGCAATGGTGATGCCACCAGCTTAGAGCCATTTAAGCAGCCTACCATGAAGTTGTTTAAAGGTCAGTTGGTAGTAATTGTTCGTGGTGCTAAACAGCCAGGAACAGCCATCTTGAAGGTAACTGATAAGAGCAGAAAACTAAGTAAGGCTATCGAGATAAAAGTAGGCTAATCAGACTACTTGCTAACACGATAACAACCATGATGATTTCAGCTGTGCGATTTATTCGTACAGCTGTTTTCATATCCGCAGTAGTCAATTCTCTGTCGTTATCACCAATATAAGGTTTATCGAATACTTCGCCAAAATACTTATGTGGTCCACCAAACCTGCAATTCAGTATGCTGGCTAATGCCGCCTCAGGATAACCGCTATTTGGCGAGGCGTGTTGGCGGCCATATCTACGAATAAAACAAAGATGTTTCGGACAAAAGCCAACCATCAACAACGCTGTTAGACGAGCAGGAATATAGTTAGCTACATCATCGATACGGGCGGCCCAGCATCCAAACTGCAGATATCGTTCGCTATGGTAGCCAATCATCGAGTCGAGTGTGTTAATCATTTTATACGCCAACATGCCTGGTGTACCCAGCAACATCAACCAGAACAGCGGTGCTATCACACCATCGCTCAGGTTCTCAGCTAAAGTCTCGAGTGCAGCTGTACGAACCTCTTTGGCTGTAAGTTCTGAGGTATCGCGGCCCACAATTCTTGCTACCTGCGCCCTACCCTCGTCCAATGAGCGGTCTAATGCCAGAAACACCTGTCGCACCTCACGTATCAGCGTGGTGCCAGCGAGACAATAGAATATAATGAGGACATCGAAGATAACTGATAACTGAGAACTGAGAAGTGAGAGGTATGAATGGATTCCCCATGCAAGAGCGAAAACACCGACTATCAGGGATACGGCCAATAGGGCTCCTTTTAGTTGGCGGTGAGGGTCGTGGTTCAAGCGCTTCTCGCCAAAGGCAATGATCCGTCCGAACCACACGATGGGATGTGGCAACCTCACTGGGTCGCCGAATATTAAATCGAGTAGCCAACCTATCAATAATGCTATCGGATTAATCATGACTCATTATCTCATAAATACGCTGTATATCAACATGCTGGCGCACGTGGGCTGCCAACTTATTATACTGCTCGTTCTTAAAAGAATCGGCATCCTGCGCTGTGACAGTCTGCTTAGTACCCAACAGATAGTCGATAACCGACTGATTGTCGAGGAAACCGTGAATATATGTACCAATACAATGATCCGTCTGCATGATCATCTCATCGGTATCACTCACGCCCTGATGAATCTCGTAACCCTGACAGGTCTGACCATTAAACTGGAAACTCACCTGACGGGTGGCCTTCTCTGCGCTCATGGTGGTGTGGATGGGAAGCAGTCCAAGACCAGGCAGACTGGCTATCGAACCTTCCACACCATCAGGATCATCCACCGAAAGTCCCAGCATCTGATAACCACCACAGATACCTATCACCATCTTGCCATCGCGATGGGCGCGCATGATAGTCTGTGCACAACCGTTCCGACGCAACTCCATCAGGTCGTCGAGCGTTGACTTGGTGCCTGGCAGGATGATGATATCTGCCTGCTCCAGATCCGAGATATTATTGGTATAAAACAGGTTCACACGCGGATGGCGCTCCAGGGTGTCGAAATCGGTATAATTGGAGATATGTCGCAACAGCACCACTGCCACGTTCACCTTACCAGCTATCAACTGCCGGCGCTTCTGCTCCAGCGCCACCGAATCCTCCTCGTCGATATAGATATCCTTATAGTATGGCACCACGCCTAACACAGGTACTCCACACAGATCCTCGAGCATCCGTCGCCCCTCGTCGAAAAGACGCATATCACCACGAAACTTATTGATGATAATACCCTTGATGAGTTTTCTGTCCTCGGGCGTCTGCAGCGCAATACTGCCATAGACCGATGCAAACACGCCACCTCTATCAATGTCACCCACCAGTATCACATCCGCCTGCGCATGGCGTGCCATCGGAAGATTCACCAAGTCGGTTGCACGCAAATTGATTTCCGAGATACTGCCAGCGCCCTCCATCACGATGGGATTATAGCGAGCCGCCAAGCGATCGAAGGCTCCGCATACTTCCTGTCGGTAATCGATATCGGAACAGCCCCGCCGCCAGTAGTCGTAGGCATGCTTGTTGCCCAATGGCTTGCCATGCAGCACCACTTGCGACGTATGGTCAGAACTGGGTTTAAGAAGTAGCGGATTCATATCCGTCTCACAAGGGATGCCAGCCGCCTCAGCCTGTACAGCCTGTGCACGCCCTATCTCGAAACCGTCGGGTGTGGCATAAGAGTTAAGCGCCATATTCTGTGCTTTAAAAGGCGCTGGCGCATATCCATCCTGACGGAAGATGCGACAGAAGGCTGCAGCTAGGATGCTCTTACCCACATCACTGCCTGTACCAACGAACATCAGGGGGTGTAACTTCTTCATAAGTCGCGACCAGGTTTTAGTTGTGCAGCATCATCAAAAGTCAGAATCGCATTACAGAGTGTCGCAGCCAGATTGCTACCGCCTTTACGTCCTTCCACTATCAGTTTGGGAATATCGCGGAAAGGTTTCGCCATGTGTTTCGACTCGCACACATGCACAAACCCCACAGGTGCCGCGATGATACCGGCTGGATGCGCTTTGCCTTTGCGCACCAGTTCACACAGTTCCATAAGCGCTGTTGGTGCATTGCCAAAAGCAAACAGTGCATCAGGATGCTCCTCCACAGCCAGACGAATGCCAGCCTGCGTACGCGTGATACCCAAGCGCTCAGCCATCTCAGTGGCACGTGGGTCTGAGAGATAACATTTCACCTCAAGACCCAGTCGCTCTACTGCCCCCTTGCGGATACCACTGGTCACCATCGTCACATCGCTGATGATCGTCTTCAGTGTGCCATCCTTCACCTTCTGATAGAGCGTTTCTACCGCCCCTTCGTCAGAATACAGGATATTCTCCATATCAAAGTCGGCTGTAGTATGGATGGCATGCAGCAGTGCCCATTTATGGTCGAGCGGATAGTCCTGTCGTTTCAGTTCCTTTGTGATGGTGCGGAATGAGGTTATCATGATGTTCTGCCCCACTTTCTCGCCTTCAGCCACCACCTCACGGTAGTAACCTCGTGGCGTAATCAGTCGGCCGTCATCTATATAGGACTGGGAATTACCGATGATGATGACGGTAAACATATCCACATCCTCAGGGTCGAAAGCGCCGAGAGTCGTCAACTTCACCACCTCGTCGTCGCGACCCGCCTGGCGCACATAGCCCACAGGTGTTTCAGCCGAACGATGCTGCAGGAATATCTCTTGCAAGCGATACAGCTGCCAGTAGCGCCCATGCGATTTGGGATTATAGACTGCCGTCACAAAGTCACCCATCGCAGCCGCCACTATGCGACGTTCTATCACCTCCCAAGGCGTCATCAGGTCGCTCATCGAGATGATACACATATCATGCCCGATAGGCGCACCCAACAGTGAGGCAGCCTTCTGGAAGGCGGATATGCCCGGCAGCGACACGATTTCGATATCCGAGCCACGTTCGCGGCGCATCTCATAGATCAAGGGCGTCATACCGTAGATGCCGGCATCACCCGAAGAGATCACCACCACCGTCTTATCCTGTTCGGCCAGTTCAAAAGCCTGTTCAGCGCGCTGGCGTTCCTTCTTCATGCCCGTGTCGATACACTCACAACCAGTCTTGACATAAGGCATGATAAACTGGAAGTAATACTGATAGCCCACTATCACGTCGGCCTGTCGCACTGCCTCGAGCACTGCAGGTGTGATGTCCTGCTGCGAACCAGGACCAATGCCAGCTACGATAATCTTTCCCATATCCTCTTAGTTTTTGAATTTCACTTTCAGTCCTACCACCAGCATGCGTCCTGGTGTGTATAGCGCATACTTGCGCGTAGAAGAGTCTAAGCGACGGTCAACCTTATCGAAGATATTATCTACACCGATGCTAGGCTCCAGATAAGCCCACTTGGCCACATCAAAGGCATGCGTGGTATGCAGGTTCCACAAACCGAAACCAGGCGCATCTTCATAACTGCCCGTATAATAAGTCTTCGACTGCAATCGTCCATTCAGGTTCACGGTGAGTGCATATTTGCCCCAGGCATGATGGTAGTTGGCTGCCACCGTAGCAGCGTGGCGCATACTGCGCTCCAGCACCGTCCACACCTCACCACTATGGGTGCGGGCATACGTATAGACATAGTTGGCTGAGAGGTTGAAACCACTGAAGAGATTAGCCGACACATTCATCTGCACACCCTTCACGTCGCCTTTATCACTGTTCTGATACAGGGCGTAGCTCACCATCTTGTCGGCCTGGTCCTGTGTCATCTCCGGGAATTCTGTCATGAGCATCTGCCTACTGGCATCATCCACATCCACATTCTGTTTCACCACCATATCGTTGATACGGTTCAGATAGCCCGTCACACTCACAGCCAGAGCCTGTGTGCGATATTCAGCATTCAGTGCGAAGTAGTTGCTCTTCTCAGGCTTCAGGTCCTGATTGCCAAAGCTGATCTGTGCCTTACCACGATTCACTGAGAAATAGTGGTAGTAGAGTTCATCGAGCCCAGGTGCACGGAAACCGGCTGAGTAAGTAGCTCGGAATCTGAAGTTTCCCGATGCATACATCAGTGTGGCTTTTGGTGTGAGATGCTGGTCAAACGTCTCATGTTGCGTCAGTCGCAATCCCAGTGTCGCCGTCAGGTTCTTCAGCAGCGTCATCTCGTGCTGGGCATAGGCAGCGAGCGAATACACATGACTGTCGATATTACCGCTGGTGGCATTGAGATACTCCTTGCGCCAGTCGGCACCGAAGATGGTGGTAGAGTGCGCTGTCAGTCCCAGGATGGCTTTCAACTGTCCCTCCATCATGCGCTGCTTCTTCGACTGCACGTAGTCGCCAATGGCATTGGTCTTGGTGGCCACATCATACTCCTTGCCATAACGGAAACGGTCCACCACGAAATCGGCCTGAATCGAGTTCTTGGCCGTAAACTTATAGATTCCACCCACGTTCCATCGCAGTCCTTTGTATCGCATCTCGTAGTCGGTACCGCCAGTGATATCGCTGCGTGTTTCTAGGCGATCGGTTATCTTATATGAATAGTCTATACCCGCATTCAGCGCCAAATGCTTATTGGGGGTATAAGTAAATTTCTGTCCGATGATATCAGAGCGATAGCCGGTGAACAGCGGGGCTATCGACGCCTGAGTTTCTGTGTCGGAACCTTTCACCAGTTCCAGGTCGTTGTTACGATAACTGTCGGCCCTATCATGCATGAACGAGGTGTAGGAACCGAAGCCATTCTTGAAGATGTCGAGACCAACCGACTCTGTGAGCACGCCATGCCCTGACACACGCGTGTCGCTGCTGACGCTCATCATATCCTGTGTAGGCTGATCGGTGATGATATTGATGACACCCGCGATGGCATCACTACCATAGAGTGACGAGGCAGCCCCATCAAGCACCTCGATACGTTTTACGCGCGACATGTTGATACGATTCAGATCCACATTGTTTGAGATGTCGCCCGATAGTTTCTGACCGTTTATCAGAATCAGGATGTATTTATTGCCAAGTCCGTTCAGTCTGAGAAAGCTACCCATCGAACTGGGCGCCATCGATGCCTGCGGCATCATGCGTGTGAGTGCGCCGTCGAAGGTCGTGATACCTTGTTCACGCATCTCCTGACTGGAGAGCACCCTCACAGGTGTGGCTGTTGATTTCAGGCGCTGGTGATGACCAGAACCGGTAACCACAATTGGATTAAGGTTGTAAGAACGACGGACAGCCGACGAGTCCGTCTGATGAATTTGCGAAAAAGCGGTACTCCCCGAAAGGAGTACCACTAGTAATGCGAATAAATTATACCTCATTTAGCAATTTTAAATCATGATTATTCTGCTGCTGTTGTTGGTGTCGAGAGAGCCTCGTCGGTGCCCAGCTTGGCGATAGCCTCACGGGTGTGGTTCATCCACAACTTGCGCACGGCACTACGCTCAGCCAGTCCGGGGATATACTCCTCACCGCTCTTATACTTCTTCCAGCAAGCCTCAGTGTAGTTGGTCTCATAGGCAGCAGTCTCAATGCCTGCAGCATTAAACATAGAGAACCAGCTCTCGTCATCATCGGGGTCAGCCATGTCGTTATGAGCGTGGTCACCGGCGATACTCATCAGCGGATAGAGCTGAGCCTTCTTAGCACCATTGGCAGCATAGCTCATGCTCACGGTCACGTCACCTACAGCGATGTCAAAGTCGCCACCAGCCACATGCTCCAGCACATTATCTACATAAGTATCCTCCATATCCACAGTACCTACATAGTAGTTGGTATTGATGTCACGCAGGTAGTTCTCCAGCTGCAGGTAGCGCACGTTACCACCATAGTAGTCGTAACCCTCTGGATTACCATGGCCCATGAAAGCCACGATGCCCTGAGCCACAGCAGCCTTCACATCAGCCTCGTTGTTCAGTGTGGCGGCCAGTGTTCTGGCGTCGCTCTCCTCTGCCATCAGTGGGGTACCTACAACCACCTGTCTGTCCAGACTCTTCATATAGGCATCAGTGAAGTCGCCATTACGGTTGTTCATGAAGTCCTTCACATAGCTGTCGCGCACACGGCGATACTCTTCACCAGGGATTACCTGCAGCGACTGCACCACCACCTGCTTGTAACCAGCCAGGCCGATAGCGGTGAGCCAGTGCTCGGGGTCGTAATAGTCCTTAGGTTCCACATTCTCGCCAGCACGGGCTTGATTGATACAGATAGCCGAAGAGAATGAGAGATACACATCCCATCCAGAGAAACTTGCCTTGTAATCCTCTACCACCTTATCAAAGGTGTCATAGGCCTGCTCCCAGGTAGAACCAAAGGCCACCAGCAGAATCACTTTATCATTTTTCTTCTGGTTGTTTACTGTCTGGTTCACAGCTTGCTGATACCTGTCATAGTTCGACTGTGTTGATTTGTTGTCATCATCGCTGTCGCAAGCTGTAAACAGTGCGCTGCCCACTACTGTCAGCATGGCCAGCATCAAAAACTTAATCTGTTTCATTGTTGTTGTAATTAAAATTAGACTTATACTTATTTGATAGTTTCTTACCTTGATTGAGTCTCACCGTGAGCGAGGCATAGATAGTTCTGCCTGGCGAGGTGGTGCCCAGATGCAGTCCGTGAGGCGTGCGGTCCACGAAATCAAAGATGTTGTCAATACCGGCATCCACTTTCAGCAGTCGGCCTATCTGATGATTGGTTGAGAGTCGCCACAATTGATAACCCTTGCCGTCGCCGTCTATCTGATAATGGCGCTTACTGCTCAAGCGTCCGTAGATACCCACGCCCAACTGGTATTTCTTTGAGAACTGATGGTTCCAGGTGGCATATACGTTAGCCTTGTGATGCGCCATACCGTCGATGGTCACCTTCTGCATCACGTCGTTCTCAGTGTCATACTGGTTGGCTTCGGTGTCCAGATAGCTGTAGCTACCACCAGCGGTGAAGTGCTTACCCTGATAACGCACGGTGAAATCCACGCCATAGGTCTTGGCATCTTCCATATTCTGATATTGGCGCACACGGATGGGGTCGTATTTCGTAATCAGTTCGCCCGGAGCCTGCTTGGTAGGTATGGTCACCAGCGTGATCATGCGGTCCACCTTATTAATATAAGGCGCCAAGGTCAGCGTCAGGTGCCCGATGGTATATTCCACGCTGGCACCGAAATAATTCGAGGTCTGTGCCTTCAGGTCTTCATTGCCCAGGTAGAGATACACACCATTCATATTCTTGATATACTGATAGTGCAACTCCTTAGGCGTAGGTGTCTTGTAACCCTGACTCCAGGTGGCTCGCAGTCGCAGGTCGCCCAACTTCAGCATGGCTGACAGTTTGGGTGTCAGTCGGGTGCCGAATCCCTCATTGCGGGTCAGTCGCAAACCGCCTGTGATGCAGAGTGGATCCAGCAGTGCCCACTCGTCCTGCACATACAGTGCTTCGGTATTGTCAGTCGCTTTTCCGCCAGCCACACGCATCGGCGCTTTCAACCAGTCGTAGCGATACTCCAGTCCGGCACTCAACTGCTGCTCATAGGGCAACGCAAAGATTCCTTTCAGCGAGATGTTAGTCAGTCGCTGGTCGCTCTGCAGTTCCTTATCACCGGGGAAGTAAGGGAAATAATTGGTAAAACGGCCGTTCACATAGCCATCCGTCAGCGTGGTGTCGGTATAGGCGTAGTTATAGGCATGCTTCTTCCAATCGGCATCAAGCGTAATCACATCCGTTTTATTCAGTTTCCACTTTCCGCCTACCGATATAGATGCATTGTTGTATTGCATATCCCACGTTTTAACATCCACACCGGGATGATGACCGCAGGGGCGATAGATGCGCTTCCAGTATATGCTACCGTCGGCATAGAGTTCGATGGCAGGCGTGAGCTGATAAGTCAGTCGCTCAGCTATCTGCCAGTTGGTATGCCGGTTCACCGTCTTGTTGCGCGAGTCGGTGATGTGGTATTCCGTTTGTTGGATAGCTTCCTCGGCGGTGTTCTGCCAACCGTCGGAGTGCTGCAATTGGAAGTTGGTGTAGCTCGACAGTTTACCATAGTTGAGCGCCACGCCGTTATGCTGCCTGATGTCGCCATAAGAGCCCACGCGCGTGGTGTTCTCCACCATCACGCCCTGTTCGCGATGCTTGCGGGTGATGATATTGATCACACCAGCTATCGCATCACTGCCATAGAGGGCACTCGAGGCACCCTTCACGATTTCTATCTTCTCGATATTATGCGGGTCGATAAGACTCAGGTCGTTCTCGCCACCATTATCACCATGCAGGCGCCTACCGTCTATCAGTATCAGCACATACGCGTTGCCCAGACCGTTCATCTGCAGTCTGCTACTCATATCGTTCTCGCTGAAATCGAACGATGCCGTGAGTCCCGACAGGATATCCTCGATACTCTTGCCGGCATACTGCTGCAACTGCCGGCGACTGATCACTTCGGTCTGCACGGGCGCATCTTTCAGCAGGTGCTGCGTACCAGTACCTGTCACCACCACCTCCTGCAAACTATCAGCACGCCAAATGTCCGTCTGGGCATTTGCACCAATAGCAAGCAAACTCAGGCCTATTGCCAATTGCTTCTCTAGTTTCATTACTATCAAATTATCACAACCGCTAACTCCTGAACGGTCTAAAGTTAAATTGTCAATCTTCAATTGACATTCGGCAGGTCTTCTGACTTTCCTCAGTCTGCCTTACCTTCCCGAGCCTGTGGCTCAGTGGCGTTATACAGGCAAACCCTTTTTGCGAGGATTACAGCTGCAGGTACAGTTACGGATTCTCACCGTATTCCCTTTTCATCGTAGTGGCATCGGCCACCAGATGACCTTATTTTGGCGACAAAGGTACAACTTTTTTCGGTTAACCACACATATTTAGCAGAAAATTTATATATTTGCACCCAAATCAACTTCAGAAGATGTCGAACAAGACAGCGTTTATGATAGCAGCACCCACCAGTGGCTCAGGCAAGACAACCATTGCCCGAGGCCTGATGCAGTGGTTCACCCAGAACGGTTATCGGGTGCAGCCCTTCAAGTGCGGGCCCGATTATATCGACACTAAATTCCACACAGTTGTCTGTGGGCGCCCGTCGGTCAATCTCGATACCTTTATGACTACGCCCGCACACGTACGCGCGCTATTTGCGCACTACGGGGCTGATGCTGACATCTGTATCGTCGAAGGTATGATGGGCCTTTATGATGGCTACGATCGCGAACTGGGCTCGTCGTACGACATCGCCCGCGTGCTTGATATTCCCGTGATTCTGGTGGTCGATACCAAGTCGGCAGCCTACTCGATGGCAGCCCTCTTATCGGGCTTTATCCACTTCCGCGGCGACGTTCGTATCGCCGGTATAATATTTAACAAAATTGGTTCGCAGCGCCACTTCAACATGCTGCGCGAAGTGTGCGATGAGCTCCATGTCAAGTGCCTGGGCTACCTGCCTAAATCGCCCGACCTGGAGCAAAATTCACGCTATCTGGGGCTCGATTTCTCTCAGCTACCCGAGTCAGACCAGCTGACTGCCCTTTTAGAGGAGAATATCGACCTCCCATCTCTCAAAAGTCTCACTACCACGCTCCATGACGAGGTGGAGTCCCAAACAAGAAACTGCGAGTTCCGGCATCTGGAAACGAAAACGCTTATAGCCAGGAATCATGAAAGTTTTTCGTTCATCTATCAGGAGACTCTAGACCAGTTTGGCGACGTCATTTTCTTCGATCCCGAGAAAGATGTGCCAACTTTTGATGGCATCGACCTGCTCTATCTCCCCGGCGGTTATCCTGAGAAGCACCTGGAGGCATTAGTGGCCAATCAGGCTTGTCTGCATGCTATCAAAAAATTTGCGGAGGATGGTGGCAGGATTGTTGCCGAATGTGGCGGTATGATGTACCTTTGTCAAGCCATCATTACCGACGATGGCAGCTACCCCATGTGCGGTGTACTGCCCTACTCGATCACTGCCCGCAAAGCTGATCGCAAGCTGTCCTTAGGCTACCGCCAGTTTGAGCTCGATGGCAAGACCTATCGAGGGCACGAATTCCATTACACGCAATTCATCGGCGATACCCCTGAGAGTATCACCCAAGTCTATAACGCTAAAGGTGAGCCTGTACCAACGCCCGTATTCAGATATCACAACGTACTGGCCAGCTATACGCACCTTTATCAAATACCCAGCATCCTATGAAATTCATCGTCATCGGTATCACAGACAACCCCAACCCCTATTTCCCTCCTGAGGTGATGGCCATCATACGCGATGGAAAGGTGTTTTCTGGCGGCAAGCGCCACCATGAGATCGTAGCCCCGCTGCTGCCTGCAGATGCCGAATGGATAGACATCACTGTACCGCTCGATGCCGTATTTGACAAATACTCTCAACATGCATCACTCCACTCGACCTTTGGTCGCTCGCAAAGCGAGAACACTAGACACTCAACAGAAATCATCGTCTTTGCTTCTGGAGATCCGCTGTTCTTTGGGTTTGCGAATACAATTCGTAGGAAGATGCCAGATGCCGAAATCATCGTCTATCCTACCTTCAACTCGCTGCAGTTGCTGGCCCACCGATTGGTGATGCCCTATCACGAAATGCGTATCGTGTCGCTCACAGGGCGCCCCTGGGCAGAATTCGACAGAGCACTCATCGAGCGCGCACCGAAGATAGGTATCCTAACCGACCGCGAACATACACCTACCACGATAGCCCAGCGCATGACCGACTACGGATATACCGATTTCATCATGCATGTGGGCGAGAAATTAGGCAATCCATCGGAAGAGCACCTTTCTACGCTTTCGCCGAAAGAGGCAATCCATCGTGATTTTGCCATGCCTAATTGCATCATCCTAGAACACCGTGGCGCAGTGCCACCACGACCATTCGGCATTCCCGATGCTGCCTTCACGCTCCTCGACGGGCGCGAAAAAATGATCACCAAGATGCCCATCCGCTTGTTGGCGCTGCAGGCCCTCCAGTTGACCGGTCGCCATGTGCTCTGGGATATCGGCTTCTGCACAGGTAGCGTCAGCATCGAGGCGCGCCTGCAGTTCCCACACCTGCAAATAGAGGCTTTCGAGATTCGTCCTGAGTGCGAATCCATCATCCAGGAGAACACCCGGAAGTTTGGCGCGCCAGGCATCCATATCCATATAGGCGACTTCCTTGAAACAGACTTGACCACCCTTCCAAAACCCGATGCCGTGTTTATTGGCGGGCATGGAGGAAAACTTAAAGAAATCATAGCTAAGTTGCTGACAGTCATATCAGATAACGGCATCATTGTATTCAATAGCGTCACCTCACCGAAGGTCACCACCGACAGTCATCAGCTCTGGGATGAAGCCTGTGCCGAACTCGGTTTGCAGCAATTCCCACACCAACACATACAATTAAATGATTATAACCCCATAGAGATATTATCATGCAAAAAATAGCCATCATTCAGATTAGCGATGCTGGCAGCGAAATCGCAAGTCAGTTGCAGTGCGAGCTCGGTGCCGAACTCATCCAACGAACCGATGTTGGTAACCAATGGGCAGCCTATGATGCCTTCGTTTTCATCGGTGCCATGGGCATCTGCGTGCGCACCATCGCCCCTTACATCGAAGACAAGCATACCGACCCGGCCGTGGTCTGCATCGACAGTTTTGGACTCAACGTCATCTCCGTTCTCTCCGGCCATATCGGTGGCGCCAACGACCTGACACGCTGCATTGCCGCTCATCTTGGTGCGCGCGAAGTGATCACCACCCAGAGCGACAATGCCGGATTGTGGCCACTCGACACCCTGGCCAAGCAGTTCAACTGGGATATGGCAGGTCTTGACGATATCAACGCATGCATCAGCGCTTTCGTGAATCGCGAGCCCACTGCACTGCTCATGGATATCCGCGACGCAGGTACCGACTTCCTGGAGCGCACCCTGCCCGACCATGTCACCATCGTCAACAGCATAGATGAGGTCACTCCCCAAAGATTCAGACTGCTTATCCTGGTGACGCCCTTCATCATCGACACCCCGCCAGGCGTACTCGAGGTGTGCTATGTGCCAAAGGTAGGCGTACTAGGATTTGGTCTGGCCAGTCATCCAGCCAACTACGAGCATATCCTTGACGAGATCGACGAGGCCATCGCTGGCAACGATATCATGCCTTGCTACAAGCGCTTCTGCACCATCGATGTGAAGCGGGATGAGGAGTTCTGCGCTGAGCTCAGAAAAGAACCAAATAGCGAGGTGGTTTATTACACCGCCGAGGAGTTGGCCAAGGTAGAAGTACCTAATCCCAGCGAAACCGTAGAGAAACATGTGGGCACGCCCTCTGTCTGCGAGGCAGCGGCTATTCTCGGTTCCAACCACGGCAAATTGGTTGTTACGAAGATAAAAGGCAAGAACTGGACGGCGGCCTTGGCCATCGACCGCAAATACCTGCGCGAGCAGAAAGGACACATAGAGATTGTAGGCGCAGGCCCTGGCGATCCCGATTTGGTAAGTGTACGAGGACGCAAGATGCTCGAAAGGGCTGATTTGATACTCTATGCAGGCTCACTTGTTCCAAAGGCTTTGACGGAGTGCCACAAGCCAGGAGCAGTAGTTCGTTCGTCAGCTGATATGGCACTCGAAGAGCAATGCGCACTGATGAAGGAGCATTACGACAAAGGCCATTTCATCGTTCGTCTGCACACCGGCGATCCCTGTATCTTTGGTGCCATTCAGGAACAGATGGCCTTTTTTGATGCCCACCAGATGGAGTATCATATCACCCCAGGCATCAGCTCGTTCCTCGCTGCCGCCGCCGAACTGCAGAGCCAGTTCACGATTCCAGAGCGCTGCCAGACGATTATTCTCACCCGCGGCGAAGGGCGCACGCCCATGCCCGAGAAAGAGCAGTTGCACCTGTTGGCCAAGAGTCAGAGCACGATGTGCATCTTCCTCTCAGCCAGTATCGTAGATGATGTGCAGCGCGAACTGCTGCAGGAATATCCTGCAGACACCCCCGTGGCAGCCTGCTATCACCTCACCTGGCCCGACCAGAAAATCTATCGCGGCAAACTTAAAGATTTAGCTGAAATAGTGCACCGTAACAACTTGACACTTACCACGATGCTCGTTGTTAGCGAGGCTATCGACAACCGTCGAGGGCTGTCGGAACTCTATTCAAAACACTTCACGCATCTATTCCGAAAAGGCGAAGCATGATACTGGTATTTGGCGGAACAACAGAGGGTCGCAAGGCTGTGGAAGTACTGGAAGAAGGAGGCTCGCCCTACTTCTACAGCACCAAGACCGGTGAACAGGACATCACGCTGCAGCATGGTGTGCGGATAGACGGTGCGCTCGATGAAGCGGCAATGACGCGCTTTTGCACGGAGCACGCCATCCGCATGATTGTGGATGCCGCCCATCCCTTTGCAGCCCTGTTGCATCGGACCATCGCCACGACTGCCAGCGCACTCTCGCTGCCCGTAGTGCGCTTCGAGCGCATCTACCCGCCACGCGACCCGGCCATCACCTGGATTGATGACTACACCCAGATACCACACCATATCCATTCGCTGCTGGCCACCACCGGTGTACAGAGCATCAGTAAACTAAAACCGCTCGAGGCCGATGGAATCAGTATCTTTTATCGCATCCTCAACCGGCCGTCGTCGATCGCCTTAGCCCTGAAACAAGGTGCCACCCAAGCGCAGCTATGCTATTACGACGACCCCAACGATATACCCGTTCAATCAGACGCTATCTTATTGAAAGAAAGCGGTTTATCAGGCAGCTTTACAGAAAAGGTAGAAGCAACCAAAGCCTGCGGCATGGAGGTGATAGCCATCAAGCGACCAGCACTGCCCGAGTCATTCATCGTGGTTGACGGTCCCTACGGACTGCGGAGGTCGGTAGAGAAATGGCTCCCAGAGTTCTATCCCCTGCATAGCGGACTCACCACGGGCACCTGTGCCACGGCAGCAGCAGTGGCAGCCTGCATTCGTCTTTCTACAGGTGAGACGCCCGCTCAGGTGCCTGTGATGCTGCCTAACGGCGAGACCATCCATGTAGCAGTGAGCTATGGCGACGACTATGCCGCCTGCATCAAAGAAGCCGGCGACGACCCGGATGTTACCAATGGCATCGAGGTCAGGGCTCAGGTCACCGAATCCGATCACTTTGAGATTCTTGGTGGCGAGGGTGTTGGCAGGTTTACGCTGCCTGGCTTCGATTATCCCCCAGGCGAGGCTGCCATCAACAAGGCACCACGGGAGATGATTCGCCAGAACTTAGGAAGATTGAAGATTGAAGATGGAAGATTGAAGATTGTGATTAGTGTGCCGCAGGGGGCTGAGATTGCGCGCAGGACTTTTAATCCGCGATTGGGGATTGAAGGGGGCATCTCCATCATTGGCGTTTCGGGCATCGTAAAGCCGTTTAGCGAGGAGGCGTTTGTGGATAGTATCCGTAAGTGTATGACGGTGGCTAAGGCGTCTCAATCGGCAAGAGTGGTGATCAATAGCGGCGGAAAGAGTGAGCGGTTTGTGAAGGCCCTCTACCCCGAGCTGCCCCAACAGGCGTTTGTAGAGTATGGCAACTATATCGGCGAAACGCTCAAGATAGCCCATGAACTGGATATACGCAGCATCACCTTCGGCGTGATGATAGGCAAAGCCGTAAAACTGGCGGCTGGTCATCTCGACACGCATAGCAAACGCGCCACCATGGATAAGGCGTTTATCAGTGAGATGCTGCACGAGGCTCATTGCGATATCGACATCAGAGATATCACCTTGGCACGCGAGATATGGGAGAGACTCTCCCCAGAACAACAACAGGATTTTGCCGACGTCATCATCAGCCATTGCGCCGCTTACTGTCAACCGCTACTGCCCAATGGCGAGTTGACTATTCTTCTGATTGCCGACGACGGAACAATACTACCGCTATCACCGGCGCACCAACCAGTGCCGTCACGGAGTTAACGGGCAGTGCACCCTCGAAACCAGGCATACGGGCTATGAGATTGCATACCAGCGCCAAGGCCGCCCCACAAAACATCGTGGCAGGCATCAGCACGCGGTGATCGCTACTGCCAAACAAGGCGCGCGCCAGATGGGGCACCGCCAATCCGATAAACATGATAGGTCCGCAATAAGCTGTGACGATGGCCACCAGCACACCCGAGCTCAGAATCACCAGCAGTCGGGCACGCTTGATGTTCAGTCCCAGATTGGCAGCATATCTATCGCCCAGAAGCAGCAGATTCATCGGTTTCACCAGCAGGCAGGCCAGCGGCAGCAGCACACACATCAGTACCACAAACAGCACCATTTCATCGCCCGATACGCGCGAGAACGAGCCTAAGCCCCACACCACGAATGCCTTCACATCCTCTTCGGGCGAGAGAAACTTCAGTACACCGATGATGGCATTGGCCAGATAACCTATCATCACACCGATAATCAGCAGCGTCACATTTCCCTTCACCTTCTGCGAGAGCCATACGATGAGCATCATCACCGCCAGGGCACCGATGATAGCCGCCACACTCATGGCAGCATCGCCCAGATAACCCAGTCGGCTCAGTGCCACGCCACCTATCCTACCCGACAGTAGCACCACGAAAGCCACACCAAGCGCCGAACCATTGGAGATACCCAATACCGAAGGTCCTGCCAACGGATTGCGGAACACCGTCTGCATCTGCAGTCCGCTCACCGCCAGTCCGGCACCAGCCACAACAGCCGTCATCACCTGTGGCAGTCGTGATTGCCAGATAATATTCGTCCATATCTCGTTGGAGGTATCACCAGCCAGAATGCGGCACACATCCCCCACCGGAATCTCTACCGACCCCAGCAGCAGGTTTACAATCGCCAGCACAGCGATACCCAGCAACAGTGCTATGAACTTCGGTGCTTTCATTTCAGCAAGCGATAGAATGTAGGTTTATAATCAGGCTCCACCAGTTCTGGATGGAAGATAGCCACAAAATCCTTCAGCAGCACGTCGGGCTTCACGGGCGATATCTCGTAATAGGCCGTCTGCTTCATGTTGCAGTAGATTACCTTTTTCTCCTTATAAGCCTTGAAGAGTTCGTTGCGCGGCTCTGAAGCCTTGAGCGCCTCGTACGAGAACTCGCCAGGATAACTGTTCAAGATGCGCCAGTAGTCGGCATTGGCTGCCAAGGCGTACATCTTCTCAAACTCCAGGTCCTCGCCGCTAGTCTCATGGTCATCAATCACATAGTTAGCACCGGCATCTCGAAATATCTGAGCCAAATAGTTCTTACCTCCCACCGCATGCCAGTTACCATAATGCATCTCGCCACTCAACACTGTGGGACGTTTCTCCACATTTTGCGTTTTAGCTTTCAGCGCGTTATATCTACTCTCGATACCTGCAAATACCTCATTGGACTCTTTCTCTTTACCAATAAACATACCCACAAACTTAATCCATTCGGCCTGCCCAAGCGGATCAAGTTCCTTGTAACCAAGATGTGGCACCAGTGTAATACCTGTTCCCTTGATAGCATCGTAACCACCACGTTTCGAGGGCGATATAAATATCACCTGCGGATTGGCAGCCAGCACCATCTCAGTATCAAAGTTGCCCTCCATACCTATCTTTACAATACTGCCAGCCTTTACTTTGGCTTTAATATCCTTATCAAACAGATTCTTGGTACCCGTAATGCCTTTTACCACATTGTGAGCATCCAGAGCGGTAAAATTCGAGAGTTGTAAAGCAGTCATACAAATGGTACGCTCTATGGGCACCTGTATCTTAGTGTAGCCATCGGGTACAGACACATCGGTTTTAACTAAAGCAAAATGGTACTTTTCGCCTACATCCACCAATCGCATGTCAGCCGTATCTTTCACGCTGAATCCTGTAGCATATTTTACTGTGATGGCAACTGTCGAGTCGGGACCATCTTCACCTTTAGCTTGCTGTTGGGCATTCTTGCCTACACAACCGCATAGTACTGTCACCAGGGCTATTATCCAAGTAGTTTTCTTCACTCTTTTCTTTTTTTTATTATTTATGTCGGCAAAAGTACAAAAAGTTTTCGTATCTTTGCCCTCAAAAACGAAAATTATGCAAATAAACATTGATCAGACGCATTGGTACAACCGTATTTGGGCTGCGTTGATATTTTTCACACGATTGCCATTCTGGCGACTGCATCAGCCACCACAGGCATGCTACAAAACTGTGGTAGAACACTGGCCTTTGGCAGGCTGGATTACAGGTGGTGCTATGGCAGCTACGCTGTATTTCGGTAGCTGGTATCTGCCTTACATGGTAGCTGTGATACTGGCAATAGTGGTACGACTGCTAATAACTGGTGCGCTACACGAGGACGGACTGGCCGACTTCCTGGATGGTTTTGGTGGTGGCGTTAACAACCGAGAACGCATCTTGGCCATCATGAAAGATTCACATATCGGCACTTATGGCGTTATCGGTTTGATTTGCTACGAGTTATTGCTATTTGCAGCCTTGTTCGCCATGCCTCCCGCTTTGGCTGCGCTCACCATCTTGGCTGCCGATCCGTATGCCAAAATGGTTACCTCGCAGCTCATCATTATGATGCCTTATGCCCGTAATATCGAAGAATCGAAAGCACGTACCGTGTATCGAAAAATCAGTGTGAAGGCTGGCATCGGATTAGCTATTCAAGGACTACTCCCCATGGCGGCATACATCTGGTACACGGGCCTTCGCTGGGATCTCATTATCTTCCTCCCTGCCCTCGTGATGTATTTTCTTTATATGCTCATCTGGCGCAAGATTCACGGTTACACAGGCGACTGCTGCGGTGCCGTTTGCCTGTTGGTTGAGTTGAGTGTTTATTTGGTAGTTTGTACACAATGAAAAAGATTATTTTGATAACAGGCGGACAGCGCTCGGGTAAGAGCACCAAGGCCGAAGAACTAGCGTTGCAACTGAGCGAAAATCCCGTTTACTTGGCCACTGCCCACATCTGGGACGATGAGTTTCGTGAACGAGTACGTAAGCATCAGGAGCGTCGCGGTCCCGAGTGGACCAACATCGAAGAGGAGATCTACCTCTCGAAGCACAACCTCACCGGTCGTGTGGTAGTGATAGATTGCGTAACGTTGTGGCTCACTAATTGGCTACAAGCCAGCGACAATCCCCTAGAACAGGCCAAAGCTGAATTCGATAAATTTACCACGCCCGATGCTATTTTTATCTTTGTAACCAATGAGATTGGTAGTGGCGGCACATCTACCAATGCCTTGCAACGTCGATTCACCGACCTGCAAGGTTGGATGAACCAATATATTGCCCAAAAAGCTGATGAGGTAATTCTCATGGTCAGCGGCATCCCCGTAAAAATCAAATAAGATGAAGTCATTCAACATACAATCCGTTGACCAAACAATTAAGCCAGCAATCCAGGCTAAGATTGATAACCTGAACAAGCCTAAGGGCTCGTTAGGCAGATTAGAAGATCTGGCCCTGCAGATCTGCTTGATCCAACAGACGTTAGAACCCTCACTCGCCCATCCTTGTCACCTGCTGTTGGGTGGCGATCACGGTATTGAGTGCGAGGGTGTGAGTGTTTCGCCTCGCTGCGTTACCTGGCAGCAGATGATTAACTTTACCCATGGCGGTGGCGGCGTAAATATGTTCTGCAGGCAGCACGGGTTTAAGTTACGAATTGTAGATGTAGGCGTAGATTACGATTTAACGGGTATAGATGGTATTATCGACCGCAAGATAGCCCGTGGCACCAAGAATTTTCTGTATGAAGCTGCGATGAGTGAAGAAGAGTTCGACCGTGCGATTCAGATAGGTTGTGACTTGGTAGATGAATGTATCGCCGAAGGATGTCGCGTGCTGAGTATTGGTGAGATGGGGATAGCCAACACCTCGCCCTCTAGTATCTGGATGCATCTGTTTACAGGCATTCCATTAGCTGACTGTATCGGTGCTGGTGCGGGTCTCGATACCCCAGGCATTCGTCACAAGTACAAGGTGCTGAGTGAAGCGGTTCGTCGCTTCCGCGGCGAGCCGTTAAGTTACTTCGGTGGATACGAGATGGTAGCTGCTATCGGCGCCATGCTTAAAGCCGCCGAGAAGCATCTGGTGATACTCGTCGACGGCTTTATTATGACGGCCTGTGCGTTGGCTGCTATTCAGCTATATCCAGCAGCAAAGGACTACATGATTTTTACGCATTGTGGTGATGAGAGCGGACACAAACGCATGCTCGATGCGATGGGGGCAAATGCCTTGCTGCATCTAGGTTTGCGATTAGGCGAAGGCACTGGAGCTCTCTGCGCATTCCCGATAGTTGATTCAGCCGTTCGGATGATGAACGAGATGAACAACTTCGAGAACGCCAATATCACCAAGTATTTTTAACGGAGCATCTCCTTTACAGCACGCTCCAACTGACGGTCGCGACCGTTGATATAATCCTCTGGTGTGTTATATACCTCTATATCAGGATTCAGTGTAGTGTTTTCGCCGAACACGCCGCGCATGTCGCGACAGCCCACCTGAGGTATACCGAAAATCATTCCGTTCTGCAGGGTTTCCCACCAAACGGCTGTCATTGTTCCGGCTACAGGTGCACCAATCAGTTTACCAATCTTCAGCTCCTTATATACCCATGGAAAACCATGTCCGTTACTGTAGTCATCCTCGCAAATCAGTACGCACGATGGCTTCAGCCACTTGTTATAAGGATCAGAACCTACGTACTTGCCATGAGGCACAAACTCCTGATATTTCTTACCACTCAGCAGGGTGCACAAGTCATCGTGCAACCAACCACCACCATTGTGACGTTCATCAACTACAGCAGCCACACGATTGCGGTTCTTGTCGCTCAGCAGCTCACGGTAAACCGTACGGAAGCTGGGACTGTCCATCGCCTTAACATGCACGTAGGCCAGCTTGCCACCTGAGAGACTATCGGTCATCTCACGCTGACGGTCAACCCAACGCTTGTACAATAACTCTGTCTGGGCACTACGACTGATGGCCTTGATAGTCACGTCGTTACGCTTACCGGTTGAAGGGTTCAGAATGGTCAGACGTACGCGTTTTCCAGCCTTACCATCCAGCAGTGGGAAATAGTCGTCGTTAGCCTTAATAGCCACACCGTCGATAGCCTCAATGATGCATCCGGCTATCACGCCTGTCTTTTTCTGGGCCAATGGCGAACGCTTAATAACCTCCTCGATACGCAGTCCATCGCCCTGATAGTTCTGGTCGATAAACACACCTAATGTGGCAGTACTGAGTGATGCACCATTAGGATAATATCTGGCACCTGTGTGCGAAGCATTCAGCTCGCCCAGCATCTCGCTCAGCATATCCCTGAAGTCGTACTCATTATTAATATAAGGCAAGAAACGGCGATAGTTATCGCGATAGCCTTCCCAGTCAACCTGGTGCAGATTCTCTACATAGAACTTATCCTTAACCTGGCGCCAGATGTGGTCGAACAAGTAAGCACGCTCTTCGTAAGGACGATAGTTGAATACGGTCTCGAAGTCAATGTTCTTAGTAGATTTCTTTCCGAGATCCAACTTCTTGATACCACCACGCGAAACCAGGAACAGGTTATTAAACTTCTTGTCAGGCTGCATAGCGCCGCCGCCAACACCCTTTATCAGCAGCTCGGTCTTATCCTCGCGCAGGTAGTGTACCCACAGGTCTCTGCCACCTTCGAACGAGGCCTGATAATACAATGTATCGCCCTTCAGTACAGCATCGCCCATGCGAGCTGAGTTATCAGTTACGCGCACAATGCGATCGCGACAGTTTTCCAAGTCGAATGCCAGCAGCTTCTCGGTCTTTGGCTTCTCGGCAGTTTTCTTCTTACTGTCCTTTTTCTTCTTGGCATCCTTATCGTCAGCCTTCTCGTTCTTCTTAGCCTCCTTCTCAGCCTCTTCCAGAATTTCCTTATCCTCCTTACTCATGGTAAAGCGGTCGTAGGCATCTACATCGAAGAACATCACGTAGTAGTCTGACTCTGCTCCCCAGCTACCGTGACTGCGATAACCGGCTCGATCACTCTCAAACAGCATCGCCTTACCACCAAGCACCCAACGGGCCGAACTTTCATTATAGCCACTCTCGGTCAGGTTGTGTACCTCACCATTACCGCTGGCATTTACCAGAGCGATATCGCTGCTGTTCCAACCGCCAGTACCTATATAGCTGGCCAACAGCCACTTGCTGTCGGGACTCCACTCAAACCAGAGATCGCCATCACGATACGAGAAGTTATACTTACCATCAAGCACAGTGCGCTCTAGTCCGGTCTTCAGGTTAATCACACAAAGCTCCGAACGGTTCTTGAAGTAAGCCACCTCCTTGCCATCGGGACTGTACTTTGGCTGCAGCGATGTCTCGTTGCTGTTTGTCAATCGCTCCTCCTGCAGGGCAGTAGCGTAAGTAAAGAGTTTCTCGTTCTTATTCTTCAGCTTGGTCTGATAAATCTGCCATACGCCACCACGCTCTGCACAGTAAACCAAACTGCGTCCATCGGGCGCAAAGTCAACGCTGCGCTCCTGCTGTGGTGTGTTGGTAATCTGCTTGGTAGTTTTGTACTCAACCGATGTCACGAAGATATCGCCACGCAGAATAAAGGCCACCTCTTTGGCATCGGGCGAAAGACTAAATTCGGTTACTCCACTCGAACGGAGCTGACGAATCAGATCCTTATCCTGTCGGTCGCCAGTAATAGTTACCTTTACCTTCTGGGGCTCTGAGCCTTCCTTCAGGGTGTAAATCTCGCCATTCTGACTGTAGCAGAGTGTCCCCTCGTTGCTTACCGAGAGATAGCGTACGGGATTCATTGTGTGGTGCGAGAGCTGCTTTTTACCTGTGCCGTCGATATTTCGGCGATACACATTAAAAGTACCATCTTCTTCGCTAGTGTAATAATACGAGTTGGCATCGGCCCAGCGTGGTGTGCGGTCCTCGCCCTTAAAGTCAGTCAGTCTGCTATAGTGTCCATCCTGTACTAACCAGATGTCGCGACAGATAGGACTCTGATGATGCTTGCGGAAAGGATCCTCGTAGCCCTTATAGTCGTGATAAAGCAGACGACCGTCCTTGGCAAAGCTGATATCCTCCATAGGCAAGGTTGAGAACATACGTGGACGACCGCCCTTGATGCTCACCTCGTACACCTGATTCTCGCCAGGGAACAGAATCGACTGAGCCGACGGCATCCATGAGGCTGAGAACAGCACATGTTCGTTGTCTCGCCATACCATAGGCATCTCGTTGGTGCTGTTTGTAGTCAATCGCACAGGTTCGCTACCCTGCGCATCCATCACATATACATCCATGCTACCTTCGCGACTCGACGCAAAGGCCAGTTTGGTGCCGTCGGGGCTCCATACCGGACAAGCATCGTAAGCAGCATTGGTGGTAAGCTGTCGAGCCTGTCCGCCAGTGGCAGCTACTGTATATACATCACCTTTATACGAAAAGGCAATCGTTTTGCCATCGGGCGAGATGGCTGTGTACCGCATCCACAGCGGCCCTTCTTCGGCATGCGAACTAAGCCCCGCCATCAGGAGCCCTGCTGCCAAAATCAATTTAGTTGTTTTCATTACGTTATTTATAAAGTTTATCTCAAGTTGTTATCATCGCGAAAACTGCTGCAAAGATAAGGAATAATACGTAAAATGCAAAAAAATACGTAATATTTTCGCTCATTTCATTACTATTTGTTACTTTTACACCCCAAAACCATTCAATTTGACATAAGTATCGATATAACAAACCATCAGCAGTGATATAAGGTATATATCACATATACCGATACCACTGCTGATTTCAACCAAACATAAATTTATTATCATAACTAATTACTGCCCAGGCGCTCCTGTTCAGTTTTACCTGCTCCGCTGCCCTTATACTTGCTCTTAGTAGCGTTGAAGGTGTAGCGGATAGTGATATCCAACCTATGACTACGCACTTGGGTCTTCTGTTCGACATAGAAGAACCCACAGTCCATAGCCACATTCTGTACGTCGCGCTGAAGCACATCATTTATGCTGGCTCTCAGGCAGAGAGCATCGTTTTTGAGCCAGCACTTCTGCACCACAAATCGAAGATAGAAAGATGGGGAGAGCGTACGGATATTCTGCACGTCGCCCTTTGTCATGATGTTGGTATTGGCCTCCAACTGCCAACGATGTCTCAGGCGGAAGGTATTATTGAGGTTGAAGAAAAAGAAGGGCTTGTTGTAGGTCACATCTTTCTTGCCAGTGTCTGTGCGAGGGTCGTCGTAGGATATCGTGTTCCAGAACTTCTGTCCACCGATGGTCCACGAAGGACTATAGATTCCCCATGTTTGGTTGGCTGAGAGAAAAATGCCGAGATTGCGTACGGGATCTTTCAGATTGGCCTGCTTCACCAGCATGATACCTTCATTATTATAAGCCATAGGCATTTGGGTGATGCTATTGTCGCGACGCTCGTAGTGCACAAAGAGGCTCAGCCATTTATAGTGGGCATTGATGCTCATTTCCTGTCTGATGGAATTCTTCAGCTTCGAGTCGCCCTGCTGCAATGTTAAGGAATTAATATACATGATGTGGTCGCTGAGTAAGCTATAGTTGGGGCGCATGGTTCTCATGGCGTAAGTCAGCGAAGTCTGGACAGGGCCCAACTGCTTTGACCACGTTATGTTAGGGAAGAACTCATCCTGATAGCGCGTCATACTGTTCTTGTCGTTAAGATGATCCGTATAGTCGAAGCCCACATGCTCATAGCGTAGTCCTACACTCAACAAACCCCATTTTTGCAAGTTAGCATTATAGGTCACGAAGGCAGCCACATTGTTTTCCTTCACCTCAGAATCGTTCGAGGGAAGAGGATAGTTGGTGATGCTCGAACAGCTCTCGCGCTTGGCAAAACTCATCTCCGTACCTACCTGCAGATTTCCTTTCCACACGGGATAGCTCAACACCATTTTAGCAGCCCAGAGGCGTGACGAAGAATTACTTTTCTGCTCCATCTGTTGGGGGGCAGGCAGTAATACTTTGATAAGGTTATCGGAGTTTTCCTTCTCTGTCAGGAAATCCACATTCAAGTCGATGTTAAGTTTGCCCATCTGACCGTTATAGTAGGCGTTTCCCTGCCAATTATAAGGATAACGGTTATGACTCTCCTGACTCGAACGATCACGCCCCGTCAGATTGTTCTCTGTATCTTCCCACATGTTGTTATACGCTTTGAACTGGTTGTGGTTTTCCACCCTTGCACCCAGTGAGTGCCGGTTGTTGATTTGCCAGTTGAAGCCCAGATTGGATTTTACCCACATTCTGTGCCAATTGTCGCGGATATGGCTATCTTGAAGGATGTTCTTGATGCTGCCGTTATCTGCGAGGAAGGTGGACTGTTTGATGCTCAAGTCGTTAGGATCATTCCTCTCCCAATAGTTCACCATTCCAAAGAAGTCGAGATTGTTATGACGATAACGCAGGTTCAAGGTACTGCTAGGGGCGCTGTAGCCGAACACCAGATCTTGCTCGTTGGCTGCCATCAGGTCGAAGCCGAAGCCCTCGCCCTGTCTTCTTACCGTTTTGATACGCACCACAGCCGATACGGTAGCATCGTACTCTGCGCCTGGGTTAGTGATCACCTCTACACTCTTTATCTCTTCAGAGCGCAGCCGTTTCAATTCGTCATTATCCTGCATCTTGCGCCCATTAATATAAAAAATAGGTGTACCCTTGCCCAGCACCTCCAGTTCATCGCCTCTCAGCGTCATGCCTGGCACTTTTGCCAGCATTTCTTTTGCTGTGCCCGAGCTGCCAAGTACGGTGCCCAGTATGGTGGTGATCATCGAGTTGCCCGTTAGTTTGGTCTTCGGCATATGACCTTTAACGGTTATTTCTTTCAACATGTGCTGGTCTTTCTCCATACGGACGATACCCACTTCCGTGCCTTTCACATCGACATATTTAGTGCGATAGCCGATATAGGATAATCTTAAGATGCAGCATGCATCTGTTGTCTGAATCAGGAAATACCCGTTCTCATCGCTTGTTGCACCTTGTATATAGGTTGAGTCGGCCGTGAGCAATGCCACACTTACGAATGGCATGGGCTCACCCTGCGCATCGACTACTCGTCCACCAACATCTTCGGTCTTTGCCTGTGCTGTCACTGTCATCATTATTGCAGCCATCCAGACCACCATTTTCAAAACAAACTTTTTCATAACTATTGTCAATTAATTATATTACAACGATTTAATATTCATCCGATACTGTTCGAGGTTATCTTCACTCAAAGCGGCCTTAGCAGCCTGAAGGTCGTGAATGAGTAAATCTCTGTCCGCAGGCAGACCGCCAGTAAATGTGACAGGATTACTCACGGTGTTGCCAATGAGCTGAGTTTTGCAGTTGAGATTTTGAATGAGCGTAACCAACTCATCTATCCGCTCATGCTCTGTGGCGGGGGTGTATTCACCGCGTTTCACTTCGTCATACAGGATGCTGTCTTGAAATAGAGTCAGCGAGACGAAATTTACACTTGCCGGATGTATCTGGCTGAATACATGGGCTGTGCGTATCGCATTCCGATTACCAAGACCTTGACCGGCAAGCCCTGTGAGATATGTCAGGTTATAATGAATACCCGCATCGTCAAGCCTATGGCATTGTTCTACGATGTCGGCCGACAGATAGCCCTTATTCATTCGGACGAGTACATCGTCATCACCACTCTCGGTGCCGATGCTGATATAGTCGAAGCCTAGTTGACGAAGATTCCTAAGTTCTTCTTCCGTTTTGCGACTGATGTCTGTAATACGGGCGAAACATCCGATTGTCGGCTGTCCATCACGCAGATATTTTCTGATGAGCAAGGCAATGTCTGCCAGTCGATTGAATGTTAGTACCATCGGGTTAGCCCCAGTCAGGAATACACGATGAGCACGGGGTTGATATACTTGTATGACCTTCAAATCTTCCTCTATTTCCTCCATTGGCGACATACGAAACTTCTGTGTTCCGTAAAGCGAACAGAATTTGCAGCGATGGTGCGAGCAACCTGCCGTTACTTGAAGCAATTGAGATGTGGCCTCGAAAGGTGGCCGCCAAACTGGACCATTGAAATGCAGTAACTCCATAAGTAAACAAAATTAGTTTGTATAAAATCAAATTTTCTTTTCTCTCAGTTCGAATCTGCCTTTGCGCCAGGCAGCATATCCCGTAACAGCATATCCGGCTTTGTTGTAAAGCTTTCGCGAATACGGATTCTGGGTAAAGCTATCGAGACGTATAGAATCATATCCTTTGGATTTGCATATCTTTTCGATATAGCAGAGCGTTCGGGCAGCAATGCCTTGGTGCTGGAACGATGGTGCAACACAAAGCCGATGTATCACGATGTAGCGCGAGCCTGGAAAGAGCCATCTGCCGTTCTTGTACTCGTCATCACATTCCTCGCAAAGCACAAAGCAGACGGCAATCCAGCCATCCTCAATGCCGATGAACATTCGGTTTTCAGCAATGTCCTCAGAAATAATCTGCTTGTCGGGATAGACCTCGTCCCATTGGTGGATACCGTTCTTCTCCATAGCGACAATCGCCTCGGAATAAACGGCGAAAACCTCATCTAACTGTTCCTCTGATGCCGTCCTTATATCCATGTCAATTTCCTCCAAATACCCTCTAATGGCCCGCGAGAGTGATTAGCGAACCAATAACGTGCAAAAAGATACTGACAGACAATTATCCCACATCCAATCATAACGGCATAGGTAGTACCTAAATAGTTGTAACACCCCAGTCCATAGCCGCAAAAGATAAAGCTACCGATGATAGACTGGAGCAGATAGTTGGTGAGACTCATCCGCCCCATCACACAGAAACAATGGAGCACACGCCTGAAACCCTTAAAAATGTACCATGCAAAAACGATTAACGATACCATCATCATCATCATTGAGAAATTGTAAATGGAGGTAAACCATGATTCCAGTCTGCTCAGATCAACAAGATTGTATGAGAAAACCAAATATGTCGACACACAAGCAATGATACACCAAGCCCCCAGGTTATCTCTCTCATTATAGAATAGTCGCTGGCGCCCAAGCTGCATGCCGAGGATGAAGAAGCAGAGCAACTGCGTCAGTCGACCGCTCACAATATTGAAGCGTAGGTTCATTTCAAATCCATATAGTAGGTTGGTGAGTATATTGCCACAAAACGAAGCATGCTCATGAGCCTCATTGGCGATACCAAACAACATGTAAAACCTGCTATTATCAATGCTATAGCCAGTAAGGAGGCAAAAAAGTTCCACTGGTTGGATGGCTAAAACAGCGATTATGCACCACACCCATTTAGATGGCAGATAGCTGATGGGTATAAGCAGTAAGCCATAGCATGCATAGAGCATCAGGATGTCACCATCGTAGAAGGCCATATTAATGATGCCAAAAAGGAATAGCAAGCACATCCGCCAGGCAAAACGCCCAGAAAAACTTTTGCCCTTCTGCTGCTGATTGTCATTCATGATGAAGAAGCTCAAGCCGAATAGCATGGCAAAGATGCCATACATCTTACCTGATAACAGCCATGTCAAGACATCGGCCACCAACTGGTCGTACGCTAACGTATGCGCTATCTGATCCTGCGTAAAAATATTAAAATGTTCAACAGAATGAAATAAAATGATGCCGGCCACAGCGATACCTCTCAGTGCATCTGCCACCTGTATCCGGTCGTTAGGAAGATTTTGAGTTCTATACATTTTCTTTATGAGACGATTGTAATTTACATTCGATTGATTGCATCCTGCCCAGCATTACTACCACGATATTTGCTGCGTGATGCGTTGAAACGGTAATGAATGTCGAGCGTGATATTGCTTTTATGCTGATTGAATTCTTTACGAACAGAGCAGTTGCCATAATCGGCTACGGCATCGTAAACGATACGGTCGAGCAGATTATTACCAGACAATCGGAATGTGAGATTGCCATTCATATATGTTCGTTGAAGAGCCACATTCAATATCCATTTAGGTTGCTGGAGTAACGAGTTCTTATAGCTCATCTTACTTTGGTACTGAAGATTGATTTCCAGTTGGCATGGGATATTATCCCGATTATCTATCTTAAAGGTATTGTTGGCCATCACGACGAACATAGGCCGAGAAAAAGAGGCCGTCCGAACACCTAAAGGCTCGGAAACATCTTTTAAGTCAAGCGTCAGGAACTGTTTCGAAAAGCCTATGGTGTAATTGGGCATCCAGCATCCTAATCTTGGTTGTGCCACGATATAGGTGGTGATACATTTTACTGGCTCAGGAAGATTCTTTGGTTTCAACAAGATAGGTCCGTAATCGTAATAAGAACCAGCCCAGTCCATGATGGCACGCTTGGCATTAAGATAATCGAAAGCAAACACCAACCACTTATAATTGGCCGAAAGCGACAACGTTTGATCGATGGTATTATCAAGTTGCGGATTACCATTCTCATAGATAAACTTACTATGATATCTCATCGCGTCGATCAACTGCCAGTATTGCGGGCGGACCGTTCGCACGGTATAGTTGAGGGAGAGGTTCAACGGTCCGAAGCCTTTGCTCCATGAGAAGAAAGGAAACAGTTCGTCCTGCCTCGTCTTGTTATTGTTGGCAGATTCATGGATGTCCTCATAATCACGGACAACATGCTCGTATCTTAATCCTGCCATCCACTGACCGATAGGCGACATGAGCGAATATTCAGCAAACAAGGATGCCGTTTTTTCGTGTGTATTTGATGCTGATACCATAGAGAGCGATTGTGATTCATAAGCATTGTCATTGTTGACGCTCACATATTCACCGCCGAGTTTGAAGCTGCTCTTCTTGTAAGGATAGGATAACACCAGTTTAGTAGCCCACAGGTTATTTCTTGTATAGGTGCTGGTAGGAAACTGGCGCGACTCTATCGTGCCCTTTTCCTTGATGTCATTATTCTGGCATGCCTTATGGTGATACCTGTCGAAATTCCAATCGATAGATATGTTTCCAATTTTCCCGTTATAATAGGCATTGAACAGATACCCACTATTGGGACGAATACGCCAATTGTCGAGCGTCGTCAGGCGGTCTTTCAGCTCACCATTAAACCATACTGTTTCTGATACAGTCTTATCGGATTTATCACTCCAGCAACCATCAAACCGCACCATAGCGCCAACCGAATTGCTGTCATTCAGCTGCCAGGCACTCCCCAAATTAAACTGGTAGCCAGCCGAGCGTTCATGGATGCTGTAATCTCCAATCTGCTCACTGCTGACATTTGTGGATTTGGTTGTAGCAGCCATTTCTCCTCCTTCATTATAGTGACCTATCCAGTTATTGGCACCACCAAAGATATCTATATTCTTATGACGATAATTCAGTGCCAGATTAAGTCCAGGAGAGGTTTGCTCACGATAGAGCGACTGCTCCAGCCTCATTTTGGCATCCAGTCCCAGGCCTTCGCCCTGAATACGTCGGGTTTTGATTTTCACTACAGCCGAGACCGTAGCATCATAATCGGCACCAGGATTATTAATCACTTCAACAGCACGTATCTGCTCAGAATTGATCTGCTTCAATTCTCCCAGATCGTAGATGCGCCGACCGTTTATATAATATATAGGTGCGCCACGCCCTATTACTTCCAGGGTTTCGCCATTCTTCATCATGCCTGGCACTCTTGTGAGCACATCCTCGGCACTGCCCACATGCTCCAGATCGGAGCCCACGATACGGGTTTCTATAGAATTGGCCTTCACCTTACTTCTGACTGGTGCTGATACCACCACCTCTTTCAGCTGCTGCACTTCATCCAGACGACTGTGAGCAGCCGAATCCATCACTTCGCCTTGCGCTGACAAATCAGCAGGAACACTTGCCATAAACATCATTAAGACAATAAATACATGGCATTTAACAATACCTTTCTGTTTCATTTATATTTCATTTCAAAAAGAATATATACTTTAGCACATCATTCACAACAGAGTAAGTTACAGCAAAAAAAGATGCATAACTATTATAATAAAAATGATTAGCGTTATCAAAACATCTCCTACGCTTGGGGCGTATTCCATCTTTTCAGAGAGATTGCAAAGCTTATCATCCCCCCTTTCTACATGCCCTGAATCTGATTCCACTTTGCAGGTTTTAACAGGATTGGATTTCACCTTACTTCTGACTGGAGCTGTAACAACTACTTCTTCAAGTTGCTGCACTTCATCCAGACGACTGTGAGCAGACGAATCATTCACTTCGTCCTGCGCCGATATAGCAGCAGGAGCACTGGCCAACAACATCATGAATACGATGAAGACATGGCATTTAACATGCATTTTAAGTTTCATTTCTAATCCTATTTTATCTATTTATAATAACTGTAGCACTTCAATCACCGCAGAAAAACCGCGGCAAAGATAAAAGGAATAATAATACCATCCAAATAACTGGGACAGATGCACCATTTTGGGGATGAATACTTTGGGACGCGTGATTTTCCATTCGTGTACGAATCCTTTCCATTCATCCCCAAACCCTTATTTTTTCAGTGTTTTGTGCAATTATTATAAAAGAAATAGCTACCTTTGCACCAAATTAAACATATCATACGAGAGAAATGAAACAGATACCCAAGGTCATTATCAAAGACTATCTCATTTTCAGCATCGGTCTATTCTTGATGATTGTCACGCTCGAACCATTCAACACCCGTGATTTTATCAAGACCACCCCGCATGCCTACTTGTGGTTTGGGTTAGAGGCGATATCGTTTTTTGTGATTTTCATGTTGTGCGAAGTCGTCACCACATGGAGATTTCATCTGCCGTGCGATTATTCCATGCCACGCGAATATCAGATACGTCGCCTTCTACATATCTTTATACCCTGCATTGTGCTCAATGCGCTTTTCGATGGAGAATTTTTTTCTATAGTAAGTAATGGATGGAGCGGATGGCGCACAATCTGGTTTGACGAGCAGGGCCAATTCTCTCTTTATTGCATCATGTGCGATCTGATGGAGGCCTTGTTTGTTGGCTCGTTTTTATTAGCCTACATGCTATTCGTCACTCATCTGCGCATGCAGAAATACGTCATCAGCGAACTGCAGGAGATTAACTCTGCACTTGAGACTGAGCAGAACTACCTCAAGCCGCAAGCTGAAGGTGCATCCAGTAAGATTACGATCAGTTGCTATCGGAATGACACGCTGATAGTGGATCCACAGGATATTCTATATATAGAGTCGATGGGCAACTACCTGAATGTCGAGTATTTTGATGATTCAGAGTTACGCCAGAAACGTTTGCGAAGCACTCTGAAAGACATCGAGGACATACTGGCACCCTACCCTTACATCTTCCGTATCCACCGCGCATTCATGGTCAATATCAATTACATCACACAAATATCCGGCAATGCCGCTGGCTACAAAGTAGAACTGTTCAGTACCGACAAAATTCTGCCGGTATCAAAGTCAAATGTTTCCATTTTCAAGGAAAAAATAAAAAAACATTCAATATGAAACGTATTTCTATTTTAGCTTGCGCTTTGGGTCTGGCTTGGAGCCAGCTCTGCGCTCAGACTTCAACCACCGAAGTACTCTTCGAAACCACGAAGGGCAACATCCGTATCGCACTCTACGACGAGACACCACAGCACCGCGACAACTTCTTGAAGCTTACCAAAATGGGCTCGTACGATTCGCTGTTGTTCCATCGTGTGATTAAGGATTTTATGATCCAAACGGGCGATATCTTTAGTAAGAAAGCCAAACCCGGACAGTTGTTAGGTTCAGGTGATTACGACTATACCACCGAGGCAGAGTTCCGCCTGCCTAAAATATTCCATCGTCGTGGTGTGGTAGCCGCTGCACGCGAGGGCGACGAAAAGAATCCAGAGCGCCGTTCTGGTGCCAGTCAGTTCTACATGGTTTGGGGCAAGGTGTACGACGATCGCCGACTGGATTATACCCAGCAGAAGATCGACTCGATAACTGACGGACAGGTAAAAATTACCCCTGAGATGCGCGAGGTATATAAAACCATCGGTGGCACGCCCCATCTCGATGGCCAGTACACTGTTTTTGGTGAGATTATCGAGGGTTTGGATGTAGTCGAAGCTATCCAAGGTGTGGCCGTAGATAAGAACGATCGCCCCTTAGAGGATATCCGTATTCTGAAGGCCACCGTTACTAAGGACCTCCCTGCCCCACCTGCTCCAAAAGCTACTCCCAAACGTAAAGTAGCACCTAAAAAAAGAAGATAATACATATATATTGTTATTCATATCGCAAGCGATATTTAGTTAATTCTTCTTAAAGTATTATCTAAATCGCTTGCGATATAAATTATTCTTGTTACCTTTGCATCGCTTTTTAGTTGATAACATCACAAAAACAACAATATATATTAAGTACAATGATTTACGGAAAAACGAAAGATACCGATTTTGAAAAGCTGTGCGATGGAGCTGCTAAGGCCGAGGCGCAGGGAGTAATGGTTTATTATGCGCTGGCTCGAATGGCGCGCGAACAAGGTTATCCCGAAGAGGTTTCGACTACGTTTATCGAGATGGCGAATCAAGAGGCAGTGCATGCAGGATTCTATGCTACACTGATGGCTAAGTACGATAGCGATATCTGGAAGATTGCCGAGAACTTTGCCAAGGGTGAATATCACGGCGAACAGCAGGTAAACCAGTTTGCCCAGGCATTACGTGCTATAGGACTGGATGAAGCTGCCGACGAGATGGATGTGTTTGCCAAGCAGGAGCGTCATCATGGTGATACGCTTACAGAGTTGATTAGCAAGTATAAAAAATAAATCAGTATGGAAAGTCAGAGTGCCATCAATTTGGCAGAGTACATGAATGGCAGCATTCGCAATATCATGGCTACAGCCTATAAGAATGTGCTGAGCAATCCCCGTGAAGCGAAGTTTGCCTTCAAGATGCAGCGCCTGTTCGAGAAATCGGAGAAACGCCGTAAGAAGATGGCCGAGAGCGAAGGCTTGGATGTGCCACCTTTCTTAATTAGCAGTATCTCAACCACCTGCAATCTGCATTGCAAGGGTTGCTATGCCCGTTCCAATGGAATAGCCGAGGATAACGAGGCCGATCGCAAGGCCACACTTACTCCTGAACAGTGGCGTCACATTTTTGAAGAGGCTGCTGAGATGGGTATCAACTTCTCGCTGCTGGCCGGTGGCGAGCCTATGATGCGCAAGGATATTCTGGAGCAAGTGGCCGAGGTTAAGGACATGATATTCCCCATTTTCACCAATGGCACACTGATTGGTCCATCGTACTTGGAGTTTCTGCGCAAGAATCTGAACATGGTGCCCATCATCAGTCTTGAGGGTACTGCCATCGGTACCGACGAGCGTCGTGGTCAGGGAGTATTTAAACGTGCTATGCAGTCGATGGAGATGTTGAAGTCCGAGAATCTCTTCTTCGGTACCAGCATCACCGTTACTACCGAGAACATGCAGTTGGTTACATCTGCTGATTTCATTAATCAGCTGCGCGACTATGGTTGTAAGATTGTGTTCTATATCGAGTATGTGCCCACCGAACCAGGCACTGAGCATTTGGCATTTAGCGATGCACATGTGGCCCAGATGGAACAGGTACTCGAAGAACGCCGCACAACTTATCAGGATATCATCTTCCTGTCGTTCCCTGGCGACGAGAAGGCTTTAGGTGGCTGTTTGGCCTCAGGTCGCGGCTTCTTCCATATAGGTCCCGATGGATCGGCCGAGCCCTGTCCGTTCTCGCCATTTAGCGATAGTAACGTAGTAGAACTTGGTGTACGCCAGGCACTTAAATCACCTTTATTCAAGAAGATTCGAACTGCCCGCGCATTAGGTTGGGAGCACACCGGCGGTTGCACTCTTTTTGAGCATCGCGAAGAAATAGAGCAGATGATGAACAAATAAATAAGCTCATATATTGATTAATGGATTGAAAAAAGAGGGGCTTGCCGTTGTAATATGGCAAGCCCTTTTTATATTATTTGATGCGTTTTAATATAGCTTGTGGACTGCTACTGATTTCGGTAAGCGTCTGTCCATCCTGACTCAGCTCGTAGTTAATGGGCTTTTGGCTTTTTACACTGATGATGGTTAACTTATTTCCTTTAATAGTATAGCTGGTATTTCCACTCGATTGTCCTGTTTTAAATTTCATTTTCGCCATCTTACGATAAAACCATGAGGCGCCATTGGCTTTGGCTTTATCTTCATCGAATTTCAAGACGGTGGTTACGTGCGCCGTTTTCCCATCTATGAACTTTACCGTTCTTTTGGCTGTAATAGCGCTTGTGATGGCTTGGATATTGCTCATTTCATTTTTGTCGGCTTGCGCCTTTACCTCTTTAATACCTGCAGCAAACATATTGTCGCAATGATACACTCGACCAATAAGTTCACTCTGACCGCATACATTTACTACTGCCGCAAAAGCAATAGTCATAGTTAAAATTATCTTCTTCATTTTTGTTATTTTGATTGAATAATTTCGCTGGCAAAGGTAACGTATTATTTCCTTATGCCCAAATCCTATAACATTCATTGTATATTTTTCAGGATTCGTACCAAAGGTCTGCATTTTATTTGTTCAATGATTCTGCTTATTTATTTGTTTCCGCATTTGCTATATAGTTGCTTGCAATAAGCCCAGCCACCGGTCGACCATAATGCCCATACTATCAGTACTGGCTGGAAGAACAATCTTACCAAACGAGCCGTATCGGTATTCAGGTTAAAGGCATCGATATGATTTACGTACTGATTGATGTTACCTGGGAAGATGGCAACATAAAAGAGAGCCAGCAACGCACCTACCACAGGGCGATACTTCTTCCACATCAGCAGCATGCCCAGGCCCAGACAAATCTCAACTACACCCGACGCCAGTACCACAAAATCGGTAAACGCTGGCGAGAACTGTAACCATGTGGGCACCTGTGCCACAAACTCCTGACGTGCAATTGTCAGATGACTAAAACCTGCATAGGTCATAAACATACCTAACAGCACTTGTGCTAAAATCTTAACGTACTTCATATTCATTCGTTTTTTTGATCCTATTATCTTAATTGCGCTGCAAAGGTACATAGAATAATTTATATCGCAAGCGATTTAGTTAAAACTTTAATAAGAATTAACCAAATATCGCTCGCGATATGTTTAGCTAAACTATGGTAGTTAAAGCTATAGCACAACTGCTGTGCCGCTGGCGGCTACCATCAGCATAGAGCCGTTGGCTCCGATGGTCTCGTAATCCAGATCGATGCCTACAATGGCGTTAGCACCTAACATCTGGGCGCGCTCCATCATCTCGCGCATAGCCTCGTCCTTGGCCTCGCGCAACACTTTCTCATAGCTGCCGGCACGACCACCTACGATATCACGAATACCAGCAAACAGGTCCTTAAACATGTTTGCACCGATGATTGTTTCACCTGTCACTACACCCTTATACTCACGGATAGTGTGACCTTCGATTGTTGGAGTTGTTGAAAGTACCATAATTAAAAAATTAAGTTATTATTACCAATATTCTTTTGCTTCAAGTATCACATGTTTTTGCTGGCCCTGTGGCGTCACGATATCAAGTTCGTGGCGTGGTGCTTTGTGCAGGGCTTCCTCCTCGTCCCAGCTGTAATCCTTTACATCGCGACCATTAATGGTGGTAATCGTGTCGCCTATCTCCACACCAGCCTCGTGGGCCTCGCTCGAACGGTTCATATAAAACACCACCCAACCACGACAGATATCCGTACGGTTTCGCCAGCCATAACCATATCTCTTACCGATGGGGTCATCGGCTTTATGTCGGCGAAGATAAAGCATCTGTTTCTTGGCATCGATAATGATATTAAACCTATCCCAAACGTCGTTACCGATAATACCCAGATAAGGTCGGTCGCTCATAGCCCCTACCCCCTCAGGCACATAGCTGATATCAGCATAACGGATGGTGTCGCCACCTATTAGGATATGGTCGCTCATCATCTCAACCGACGTCTCCATCGCCTTATCGCCAATACCAGGCTGAGCCATATCTGCCAGGTAGCGCTTGCCTTCAATTTTATCAAGAGCGAACTCGGTCACGGCACCCGATGTAAAGGTAACCGAACCACCACTGCCCGTATCCATCAAGTACCAGCCACGTATCTTCTTGCCGCCCAACTGCACCTCAGCCTGCAGCATAATCCTATTATTCTCGTATTTTATGGGTAACTGCTGATAGCCCTCGGTATTGGGCTTGGTGCTGGTGTACTGCTTAAGATACTGCTTTTCGAAGTTGATCTCGAGCTGATATTTCGAGATATCCTTGATGCCCCAGATACCATCCACATGGCGATTAACAATGTCGCGCAACTTAAATATCGGCACTATCTGATATTGCTGCACCATATTTCCCATCTGTACCTTGGTGCCATCGGCTATCACACGTACCATGGTCGATCCTGCGGCACCACCAGCTCTGGCCTTACCAACTTTCTGCGGATGCCAGGATGATTGCGCAAGTGCCACACTATCGATACCAAAGATGTTAGCGGCACCTGTATCAAACAGCGTATTTACGCGCAGATTATCGTTAATGGTAGTCTGCAGATAGATATGGCCGTGATACACAAACGGCATCGTATTATCGTTGGCATTATTCTGTGCCAAACCATTCAGGCTGCTTAATGCAAGTATGATAGTTGATAACAGTTTCATAAAATAGCGTTTTTAAATAATCCTATCTGTTGCAAAATTAAGCATAATTCCTGAAAGGCCCAAAAATATTAGCGTTTTTTGGTAATAATTTGCTTAACCAATTAATTCAAACGGTCATGGCCTATACGTAAACGGCTAAAAGATGAGATGGCAATCCTGCCCAAGCTAGTTAATCACAAATAGGTATCAAATTAGCATAAAAAAAGAAGCAATATTTGGTGGTAAACAAAATAATATGTACCTTTGTCAGCGAAAACAAACAATAAATATCAAAAACAAACAGCAATCAAGATGATAAAAAAACTGATTTTTGCACTGGTGATTGGAGCCAGTAATAGCGCATTGGCTCAGGTAAGTATGGTAAAAATGCAACCCGCATGTGGGGCACAGGATGTAAATATCGATACCCATTTGGAGCTCACACTTTCCGACACTGCCTCGATCGGCCAGAAAGGTTTCATCTCGGTTTACGATAAACAATCGGGCAAACTGGTTGATCGCTTGGACTTAAGCATACCTGCCGGTCCTACACAAGGACAGTCGCGTAATCCTGCAGCACAATACACGTCTATACCTTATATGTATAAGGCATCACAAAACATCACCAACCGTAACACCAAAGCCGGAACACCATCGGGCGTAAACGCTATCGATAGGTCGCGCTATCAGTTGGATATCATTGGCGGATTCTCCGATGCCTTCCACTTCTACCCCATCATCGCTCACGAGCGACGCTTTACCATCTACCTACATCATAACATGTTGGAGTACGGGCACGAATATTACGTAACCATTGATAACAACGTCATTAAAGGTTTTAAAGGTATAAAAGGAAAAAATGCGTGGTCTTTCAAGACAAAAAGTAAAGCTCCCGATGCAAATAAACGCACGCTAACAGTTTCTGCCGATGGACAAGGTGATTTCTCTACGATACAAGGTGCCATGGATTTTATCCCTGATTCGCTAGCTACAGAATACAGCCGTTATTGCGTGCAGGTAAAAAATGGCGATTATCAGGAGTTGGTATATTTCCGCAACAAGCGCTTTGTAACCATCCAAGGCGAAACACGCGATAGCGTGGTTATCCATTACCCCAACAACGAGGTGTTTAATCCTCATCCATCTGATATCAAGACCAACGAGGTGCGTGGCACATTTCCATCTCGACGAGCAGCCTTTGCAGCCGACAACTGTAGCGATCTGATTTTCAAGGATATCACCATTAAGACCGATTGTAAAGGTCAGGCCGAAGGACTCTTGGTTAATGGCGAACGGAACTACTTTGAAAACGTTCATGTTATCGGCGACGGCGATGCCCTGCAGGCCAATGGTAGCTGTTACTGGTTAAACTGCCAGATTGATGGTGGCGGCGATACGATATTAGGTCGAGGTCCTTCATTCTTTAATCATTGTACGATAACCAGCTATGGTGCGTTTATGTGGATACGCAACACTGCCGAAAACCATGGTAACGTGTTTGTTGATTGTCACTTCAAAGGCTTGTCGGATTACGCAGAATTGGGTCGTTTACCCGACAATAAGGGGCGTAACTATCCCCATGCCGAGTGCGTACTACTCAACTGCACACTCGAGAACATCCCTGCAAGAGGCTGGGGCGTGATTGATAATGGTGCCCAAACAGCCACCATCCTCGAGTTTAACAGTCACGATACCGAAGGATATCCTGTAGATACTACCAAACGTAACCCTCTCATGCGTCAACTGCATCCAGTCCGCGATGCCGAGCTGATTGGAAAATACTCGGATGCCAACTGGGTACTTTACCATGGGATTTAAGATTATATAGGAAATACAAATGCAGACAAGCTTCACAGCTTATCTGCATTTTTAAGTTGTTTTATTATAAATGATTTACTCAAAAAGTTAATGCGTTTATTTCAGTCGCTGGTAGCCGTATGAAGCTGTGCTGCCAAGCTCTTCCTCGATACGTATCAACTGATTGTACTTGGCCATACGGTCGGTACGAGAAAGTGAACCAGTCTTGATTTGTCCAGAGTTTGTGGCTACTGCGATGTCGGCAATCGTGGTGTCCTCTGTTTCACCCGAGCGGTGAGAGGTCACTGTGGTGTAGCCGTGTCGGTGCGCCATTTCAATAGCCTCCAAGGTCTCTGTCAACGAACCAATCTGGTTCACTTTAATCAATATCGAGTTAGCAGCGCCCATCTTGATACCCTTCTCAAGGAACTTGGTATTGGTCACAAACAGGTCGTCGCCCACCAGCTGGCAGCGGTCGCCAATCTTCTCGGTCAGTTTTACCCAGTTATCCCAGTCGTTCTCGTCCAGTCCGTCTTCGATAGAGTCGATAGGATACTTAGTAATGAGCTGCTCCAGATAAGCAATCTGCTCATCGGCTGAGAGCTTCTTGCCGTTAGGATCCTTCTTCGCACCATTCTTAAGCTGACGATAGTCGTAGAACCACTGTCCATTCTCGCAGGTAGCAAACTCAGATGCGGCACAGTCCATTGCAATCTTTACATCCTTACCAGGCTCATAACCAGCTTTCTTAATAGCCTCTACAATGGTGTCGAGTGCATCCTCGATACCGTCGAAGTTAGGCGCATAGCCGCCCTCATCACCTACGGCTGTAGAAAGACCACGTGCCTTGAGCAGCTTGGCCAGGTTATGGAATACTTCGGCACCCATACGGATGGCCTCGCGCTCATTGCTGGCACCTACAGGACGAATCATAAACTCCTGGAAAGCGATAGGGGCTGCAGAGTGTGCACCACCATTTACAATATTCATCATAGGCACAGGTAAGGTGTATGCATTGCAGCCACCTATATATCTATAAAGAGGTATATTCAGTGCCTTAGCTGCAGCCTGAGCGCAAGCTAACGATACACCGAGAATGGCATTGGCACCCAGTTTCGACTTGGTAGGAGTACCGTCGAGAGCCAGCATCTTATAGTCGATGGCACGCTGTTCCAGCACACAGTCGCCCTTCAGCGCAGGTGCAATCACTTTGTTTACATTGTCGACGGCCTTCAATACACCCTTACCCAGATAGCGTTCTTTGTCGCCATCGCGCAGTTCAAGGGCTTCGTTCTCGCCAGTCGATGCTCCTGATGGCACAGCGGCACGGCCCATGACTCCATTCTCGAGTGTTACTTCTACCTCTACTGTTGGATTACCTCTTGAATCGAGAATCTCTCTCGCATGAATCTTTTCAATTTTCATATTTTACTTCTTACTTTTATAACTAATAACTAACAAAATCTTTTTCGGCTGCAAAGGTACGGCGAAAAAAAGAATTGCGCAATACCTAAAACACGGGGTTTTAAGCATTGCGCAACATTTAAACGCAACATTTGCGATTAACCATAAGTAGGTATTCGCGTTACATAGAGATGGGCACTACCAACTTGAAGGTGATGTTGCGGCCCATGTTATATACGCCTCGACGGCCGGTAACCACGTTTTCGTCGGCATACTTCAAACGGCTCAGGTGGTTCTGATAGGCCTTGTTCAGCAGGTTATCGGCGGTAATGTAGAACTCTGCTATTTTCTTACCTTTTACCTGAATATCGGTTCCTGCCGAGAGATTGAGTAGCGCATAACCGGGTGTCGCTGTTTCTGTATCGTCGGCGCTATAGATATGCGACTGCTTCAGATAACAGTCGAGACCAGCGGCAATATAGAGGTTATTCAGTACCGAACGGTGGGCTGCATCGGTAGTATGGTGATGATTTACCGTGGTATGCGAGTGATGGAACAGCTCCCACTTCAGTTCCGAGGCCCATTTAGGTGCCGGCGTAAAGGGCAGATACTTCGTACCCGGTTCGGCATGCATCTGCTGTGCATCAACAAACGAAAAAGTGTTCGAGAAATGCACGCTGTGTACAGGATGTAAGTCCACGCCCGCCTCGAAGCCTAACAATCGGGCATCGCTCTGGGTGTAGGCGTAAGTCAGGTAGCCTTCCTCTATCTCATCTGCCAGTCGGTGGGTAAAAATGTAATTGTCGATACGATTGGCAAAAAGTGACAACTGTGCCGATACATATTGCGAAGTAAACTCCAATCCCAGGTCGGCCTGCATACTGTATTCGGCCTTCAGATCCTGGTTTCCAATCTCGTAGCGCAAAGAACCCTCGTGTACACCGTTTGAAGCCAGTTCGCTCATGTTAGGTGTACGGAAACCGCGAGCCAGATTCAGGCGCAGGTTAAAGTGCTCATTGATGTTGCATACGGCACCGATGCTACCTGTTACGCCGTTGAAATGGCGTGCGAAAGCCTCCCCCGCCCCCTCCAAAAGGAGGGGTGAATTCAACGACAATTCTGTTATTCCCCTCTCTTTGGAGGGGCAAGGGGAGACTTCCAGTCGGCGATGATCGTAACGCAATCCACCGTTCAGTGTCCAGTTGTCGCCAAGACTCTTGGTGGCAGTGGCATAGAAACCGAAGTCGAACAGTCGGTAGTCAGGAATCAGATACTCTTCGCCCTCGTTACCCGACTTCTGATACATACCACCAATACCAGTCGACAGTTTCCAGCCGTTAAACTCGTTGGTAACGTAACGCAGGTCGTATGTCAGTGTGTGCAACTTGAAATACAGCTCGTACTCATCCATCTCTTCCTCGAACTCCTGACGGCGGTTCTGCTGGTAGCCGATGATGGCCTTGAGATAGCCCGACGACAGGTTCAGCGAGTTGTCCCATACCACCTTGTAGTGCTTTACCTGCTGGAATGGGAGTGTTTTCGAGTACTGATGTCCGGTCCAACCATCTTCATGGTCTAGTTCACCGGTTTCAGCATCACGCTCTCCTTCTACGATTCCCGGTGTTAAGTGATAGGCGGTCAACGTCAAGCGCGAGTGCCCCCACCCTTTGTTCAGGCCCAGCATCAGTCGACCTGCTCTTTCGCGGAACTGCGAGCCAGGCACATAGCCATCGTATTTATTCTTATAGGCATGTGCCATTTTATCGCTATAGCGGGCATCCCACACAACCCCCTTCTGGTTGCCTGCCATTTGCAACGAGTAATTAAAAAGACCATTGTTGGTTTGGTATTCGGTACTGATATTACCTTTCAGCTCACCCTCGGCCAGTGTTGGTTGAGCGTGCAGGATAACCACACCTGCCATGGCATCCGAGCCGTACATCAGCGAGGCAGGACCTTTCAGTATCTCAACACTGCCCACGCTGCTGCCATCTACCTCAACACCATGCTCGTCGCCCCACTGCTGTCCTTCCTGGCGCACACCTTCGCTCATCACTACCACGCGGTTATAGCCCAGTCCGCGGATGATGGGCTTCGAGATGCTACCACCGGTAGTGAGCTGACTCACACCAGGCTGATGGGCGATGGCATCAATGATATTGGTAGAGGCCGTGGCCTTTAATATCTGTGGTGTAACAATGCTCACGGGTGCTGTGGCGTGTTTCAGTTTCGTATCGCCCGTTACGCCTGTTACTGTTACTTCGTTTAAGTTCAGATGGCGGAAAAACACATCTGTTGAATCTTCTATATGGTGATGTTTACTATTATCCTGAGCTGCCACTGCCATGCATACGCACAACAATGGCAGAATGATATATCTTGCTTTCATTCTGTTATCTAATTAATTCTATGTTATATATATGTATGTAAATAATCTGAGGTAATTAGAGTGTTGGAGGACCACGAGTTACTATGTTGCCACAGCTGTAGGTGCGAAAACCGCACAAAGGCTGGGCATAACTCTTAATACATACATGAACATATAACGTAACAGCCATCACAGCGGCTGCCAACATAGTCAGCGTCAGGAACTGGCACAGCACGCAGTCGTGATCCCACGAGGCCACCGACGAAAGGTGACCATGACAACTATGGTGCACGCAGTCGTTACACTCGGTAGTTGTTGTATTGCCAGTTTCATGAATGTGAATAGACGACAGCAGCAGTATTGGCACAAAAACTGCCAATAGCATCCAAGCCGCCATATGTCGTTTATTCGCTAGTTTCATATATTCGGCTGCAAAAGTACAAATAAAATCCCAAAGCACAATTGTTTTGCCTTGGGATTTAACTTTTGTTGAATTCTGTCGTATTTAATTATTCACTGGCAGGGTGATAACGAAACGGCATCCGGTGGTGTAATAGGATTATAACGATATTATGGTAGAAAATATAGGCGTTAATACGTTTTATTTAGAGAAAATATAGAAGAAATTTGGAATGAAACAGATTTTTTAGTTACTTTGCAGCCAAAACTTAATCATTATGAATAGTTTAATTTATAATATGAAACGTTTCTATTTATGCACCATGATGCTGGCGGCCTTCATAAGCGCCACAGCTGGAACCAAGCAGTTATTCGACAACGGATGGAAGTTTACCCACGCAGGTAAGACTATCAGTGTAGATTTGCCTCACGACTGGGCCATATCGTATGCCTCCGACCCAACAGCCGAAGCGACCAATGGTACCGATGGTGGTTGGTATCCTGGTGGTAAAGGCGAGTATCGTAAGATGTTTGCAACTCCCAAGGGCGAGATAGTAAAACTGCACTTTGAGGGCGTGTATCAGAAGGCCGAGGTATTTATCAACGGACAGAAAGCCGGTCAGCATGCCTATGGCTACACGCCGTTCACAGTGGATATTACACCTTACCTGTATAAAGATAAGCGCCAGAACGAGGTGCTGGTAAAGGTTGATAACTCCGAACTGCCCAACTGTCGTTGGTATACCGGCTCGGGCATCTACCGTCATGTGTGGCTTCTGACAAAAGGAAATCAGTACATCGACGAAGAGAGCCTGTACGTTACTACACCCGATATCCACACCGTAAACATCAAAGCCGAGGTAGTTATGAAGGATGGTTCTCGCAAACCGATTACGAAGACACTGCATGTAGAGAATCCTCACCTGTGGTCGCCAGAAGATCCTTATCTTTACCATACTACCATCGAGGCTGAGGGCGATGTATTACCCGTTACATATGGCATCCGTACCATTGAGTATTCTGCCGAGAAGGGCTTCTTGCTTAATGGAAAACCTATACTCATCAATGGTGCCTGCGTGCATCACGACGATGGCGTGCTGGGTGCGATGGCATTCGACGCTGCCGAAATCCGAAAGGTGCGCCAGATGAAGGATGCCGGTTTCAATCTCATCCGTACCTCGCACAACCCCACTACACGTGCCTTCCTCGATGCCTGCGACTCTATCGGTATGCTGGTCATCGGCGAGGCTTTCGACGGATGGCGCACTGCTAAGAAACCATACGACTATTCTACGCTGATCGACTCTTGCTATCAGGAGGATATCCGTGCCATGGTGGTACGCGACCGCAATCATCCCAGCATCATCAGCTGGAGCATTGGTAACGAGGTGATAGAGCGCAAGGACATACGTGTGGTACATACCGCAAAGCTATTGAAGCAGGAAATACTCAAATACGATACTACACGTCCTGTTACCGAGGCTCTTTGTGCCTGGGACAGAGATTGGGAGATCTATGATCCGCACTTTGATGTACTCGATATCGGTGGCTATAACTATATGATATTCAAGCACGCCAGCGACCATCAGCGCAATCCTAAACGCGTGATGTGGCAGACCGAGAGCTATCCGCGTGATGCTTTCAGAAACTGGAAACTGGTTCACGACTATCCATACGTCATTGGTGATATGGTGTGGACTGGCCTTGACTACCTTGGCGAGTCGGGTATTGGTCGCTACTATTACGATGGCGAGACGCCTGGCGAATCTTGGCGCGATGGTGGTGTACCTGAGTGGCATGGTGCCTATTGTGGCGATGTGGATATCACTGGTTGGCGCAAACCCATCAGTCATTATCGCGAGATGTTGTGGAAGGATTCTAAGGATTTGTACATGGCCGTAAAAGAGCCCGATGGCTATCGTGGTAAGATAAATATGACATCATGGAGTGTATGGCCCACTTGGGAATCATGGAATTGGCAGGGATGGGAAGACAAACCCGTTGAGGTCGAGGTTTACACCAAGGCACCCGAGGTAACATTGTATTTAAATGGTAAACAGATAGGTAAAAAGAATGTTGATATCAGCACAGAATTCAAGGCTGTGTTCAGTGTGCCTTACGAGGCAGGAACACTGCGTGCCGAGGCAGGAGGTAAGAGCGTTACGCTGAGCACGGCCGGTGAGCCTGCTCAGCTGCGTCTCACAGCCGATAAACCAGCATTCAAGGCCGATGGTCAGGACCTTGTTTTCATCACCGTCGAGGTGGTTGATGCCCAAGGCCGTGTTTGTCCCGATGCCGCCATTCCCTGCGAGGCTCTCGTTCAGGGACAAGGCTGCCTGATGGCCTTTGCTACAGCCAATCTGCAAGACCGCGAGCCTAAAACCTCACCCCGTGTAACCACTTGGAAGGGGCGCGCCCTACTCGTTGTACGCAGCAGCAAGAACAAAGGCAAGGCTACAGTAAGCATCAAAAGCACCCTGCCCACTGCCAAGCTGACTATCAAATAAATTCTATTGAGATATTCAATGCTTTTTCGAGGTCATGATGTTCAAAACCATATCATCGGTTTTACACATGGCCTCGGCACCAATGCTGGTAAGATTGTGGATGCTCTTGTCAACACAGTCGTCCACGATACCTTCGTCCTGCGATACGCATTTGCCCTCCATAGCCAGCAGTGCTGACAGTAAAGCCGTGCTGACGCCACTGGTAATCTTCAACGAGCACGATGGTTTGGCACCATCACAGATCATACCCGTCAGATTGGCAATCATATTCTTTACAGCATAGCAGATACGCTCGTAGTCGCCTCCCATCAGGTAGGTAATGCCACAACTTGAACCTATCGAGGCTACCACACAACCGCAGAGTGCCGACAGCTTTCCAAGACTCTGTTTGATATAGATGGCCGTCAAATGACTCAGCATCAGGGCACGCAGCAGTTCCTCCTCCGTATTCTCGTTTTCTTTGGCATACACACATACGGGGTTTGTGGCACAGATGCCCTGATTACCCGAACCTGAGTTACTCATCACGGGAATCATGGCACCACCCATACGGGCATCACAAGCCGAAGCTGTTCGCGAAATAATGTGCGAATAGATGCTGTTACCGAAGATGCCTTTGGCCAGCGGACGATCGATGGTCTTACCCAGATTATGACCGTGATTGCCCTTCAGCGCCTCGCGGGCAGCATTCATATTGTAGGTGCGTGCCTCCTCAATAAAACGTATCTCGTCCAAAGGAGCGGTAGTTGCAAAGTCGTACACCAGTCGCATGTTCAGTGCTATCTCGTCATCTTCATCGCTCGCCGCAGTCCTGGCGTAACTGGCATCACCCGAAACAAAATGGGTATGACTGCCTGCGATGATAGCCGTTTCCTGTCGGTCGCCTGCCGATGCAATAATCTCAATGTACAGTTTGTCGCACTTTCCATCCTTTAACCGGATGTCAATTCTATCCTCCGTGATATATTGTTTGCCCTCTTCAAGTGCCTCAGGAGTAAGGTCCTTCAGCACCTCCAACTGGTATTCGCTCTTGCCTATGAGCGCACCCAGGGCAATGGCAATGGGAAGTCCTATCATACCTGTGCCTGGAATACCAACACCCATAGCATTCTTTAGGATATTGGCACTCAGCAGTGCCACAATCTTTTCTGGTTTACAGCCTAACTGCTCTTTAGCTTTTGCCGTACACAGTGCCACCGCCATCGGTTCGGTACACCCGATAGCAGGCACCACCTCTTTATGCACCAAAGCTATTATCTGTTCGCGTATATCTTTACTTATCATAGATTTTTAATAATTTGGTTGCAAAGATACGAAAAAATCCCAAAGCATGTTGATTCTGCCTTGGGATTTATGATTTATTTGGTATCGTTTATATTATCGAAGCAAGTGCCACTACCTTCCGTTTGGTTTCCTCGGTCTTCTGCTCGTCAATCTTGGCAGTAACAAAGCCCATGTTCTCTACCTTCCAGTAGTTACAGATATCGCGGAACTCGGCTTTAGCACCATCATATACACCAGGCGAGTACGACGATATCAGCAGCGCCATCTTCCTCACGTTGGCTGGCTTATTTACGCAGTACATGCGCTGGATGGCAGCCTGAATCTGTGCGCAGATTGTAAAGTAGTAGATGGGTGCAGCCAGTACAATTACCTCGGCCTCGTTCATCATGGGGCAGAGTTCCTGCATGTCGTCCTTCTGGATGCATGTGCCGTTGCCCTTCGTATGACAGTACTCGCAAGCCAAGCAGCCTGCAATATTCTTTTTGGCTACGTTCACCAGTGTCACCTCATGACCTGCTGCCTCGGCAGCCTTCTTGTACTCTTCCGCCATCCAAGCGGTGTTTCCATTCGCTCTTGGAGAGCCTTGTAAAATCAAAACCTTCATAATAGTAATTGTTTAGTTATTATTCCAATAAGGTAGGTGCTACTTTCGTCCCTTGAACGTATAACCAATACCTTCAACGGCTGCACGGATAGCTTCTTCGGTGGCAGTACCTTTGATAGTAAGGGTGTTGGCAGATGAACTGGCCTTAGCTTTCTCAACGCCAGGCAAATTCTCAACGGCACGAACCACGGCTGCCTCGCAATGACTGCAATGCATGTCCTCAACTCGGTAAACGGTTACATCTGAGTCTAACGTTTTTTTGGTGGTAAACTTGCTGAAAAACTTCATCATAAGCGCAAATATAATTAATAATGTTAATACTGTGGCACAAACAATCTTGAACACACTTGGCATAGCCGATTCATTCATGCAGCAAGCATCCTGAACGGCAACGGCAAAGTCGAGCCCCGTGGCATTGAGCAGCAGGCCGAAGAGAACGGCAAAGCCTACGATGGTCATCAGATAAATCGATGTAAAACGACGCCCCATCGACTTATGAACCACCAGGATTGATGCGAGATTAACGGCAGGCCCTGCCATCAGCATCACCAATGCTGCACCAGGCGAGAGTCCCTTCATCATCAGCGCGGCTGCCACGGGGATGCTACCTGTAGAACAGATATACATCGGCACTGCAATGATCAGAATCACCAGCATCTGCAACAATGGCTGACTGCCGAAACTGAGGAAAAACTCATCAGGCACAGCCACCTGAATCAGCGCTGCTACAATCAGTCCGATAAGCAGTCGCAGACCGATGTCGCGAAGCATATCGTAATAGGCATATCGCAGAACACGCCAAATTCTGTTTCCACTTTCCACCTCACACGAACAGTTGTCGATGCTGGAGATATCATCCTCGCGAACCAATCGGTTCACCAGCAGTCCACCACAAACACCGGTGATAAGTGCAGCCACAGGACGGATAATGGCAAAGCCAAGTCCCATCAGCGAGAAGGTGGCCAAAATGGAGTCGATACCCGTCTGTGGTGTGGCAATCAAGAACGAGGCAATGGCTCCCTTCGAAGCCTTCTCGTTCCTCAAACCAATAGCAGTTGGGATTACTCCGCACGAACACAACGGCAGGGGTACACCCAACAGTGCCGCCCAAAGCACCGAAAACTTATTGTTGCGCGAAAGATAATTGGCATAGAACCTCTGTGGCACGAACACGTGCAGCACGCCTGCGATGAAGAATCCTAACAGCAGATAGGGAGCCATCTCGCAAACTACGTTCAAAAGCGATATAAAGAAACTCTGTAAATCTATAATCATATTTGTCATAGTCATATTGTTTTGTAATCATTTGCAAAGATACGAAAAATATCCCAAAGCAGTATCACTTTGCCTTGGAATTTAACTGTTCTTTTGTTTTAGGATGGGTGTCAGTAAGATACTTCTCGTAGCCCTTCTGAGCCACAAATGTCTTGTTGTATTCAATAATCTGGTCTATCATATGATGACTACCTCTATGCCGTTCCCATCAGTTATGTCTATTATGAAGGGAAACTGTATTTCCACAGCGCTCTGGCTGGGCACAAAGTGGATGCCATCCGCAAGTGTGACAAGGCATCTTTCTGTGTCATCGAGCAGGATGATGTGCAGCCAAAGAAGTATACGAACAAATTCGGACGATTAAATATACTTAAATCATCTTAAATGTTGCCACAAAAGTACTGAATTCTGCTGGATTTTTACTACTTTTGAACAATCAAATTAACATAAACACATTGGAAGAATGAAAAAACTACTACTAGTATCACTTACATTACAATTGGCTATGGTTGGTTGTACGGTCGATAACCCTGTCGATAACCCGGTAAAAGATTTGTCCACTCAAGAGGCTTTCGACGAGTATAAATCATCGTATATAAGCTATCAGTTGGCTGAGGCGAATTTCTTTGAACCTGAAGCATCGTTCCGTCAAAGTTTGCTCTACAGAATGTGTCAGGCAATGCCTAAGGGAGCCGACCTGCATGTGCATTGTGATGCATTATTGCCCATCGTGGAGCAGATAAAGTTTGTGAGCGATCATCCAAACGAATTGGTTGTTTGTTGTGTTGCGGGAAAGGACTTTGGCATGTTGCGCTATATTGGCGACGGTACGCCTTGTCCCGAAGGTTACAAGACCATGGCCGATGCATTGAAAAGCGGATGCACGCAAGATGATTTCGTCCGCGCTTGGACGATAAAAGGCACAGGAACTCAGCGTGCATGGGACTGGTTTGAGGGAATCTTTGACAAAAACATAAACCTGACATCATCGGTTTCTTTGTTAGAGGACTATTACACACGCGCCTTCAATTTCTATCTTGATCAAGGCGTGGTTCACATGGAGCTAAGGCCTCTGTTCTTCGGCGACCATGCTGCGGCTTTGGAACGAGGCCGTGCTTTCTATCGTGCCATGAACACTGCTCGCAAGAAGAACCCCGAGTTCAGCGTGCGCCTTATAGGCTGTGGACTCAAGGCCAAGACTGACGCGTATGACAAAACGCAATATAACGAAATGCTTATTGATAATGCCGTCTATGTAAGTCTGAATCTGAAGGACACCGTAGCCGGGCTCAAGGATTTCCTCGTCGGCTTAGACTTGGTCAATGAAGAAGACCTGAGCGTGAGGCTTACGGATTTCAAAGAGCTGTTGGCGAATGCCCGCAAACAGAATCCTAACCTGCACCTCACACTTCATTCAGGAGAGAGTCTGAAGTCAGACAACGTTGAGATAAGCAGTGCCCTGTCGCTGGGTGCAGAGCGTATAGGTCACGGTTTCAATCTGTATAAATATCCCGATGTACTTGCGCAAGTCAAACAAAAGGGTATCCCCCTGGAGGTGTGTCCTATCTCGAACCATTACCTGGGTTATGCAGATGACCTCACCCAGCATCCTGCCAAAGACTATATCCGTCAGGGAGTTAGTGTGGTGCTTTGCGACGACGACCCTGCCTACTTAGAGGGCAACCCCTATGTCGATGATGTTTTTGCTGCAGTAGTGGCATGGAATCTCAGTCTTGACGAACTGGAGCAGCTCTTCCGCTTGAGCATCACGAAGTCATTCTTGACAGAGGATCTTAAACAACAGCATCTCGCTTCGTTTGAAAAGCGATGGGCAGCGTTCCGAGCTCAGAAATGGCAGTAAGAATATGTCAGGGACTGTCATATTATCTTAGATTACAAATGTACAGTGGCACCGAGACGAATCTCGAAGGTATTGGCTTTCACATCATCATAATATTTATAATGGGTTCGGCGGACGTAGTATGAACTTGAAAGCACAATACTCCATTTGTGGGCAATGTCGAATTCGGTCAATGGGTTGATAACCAGCAGGGCTGCGTTACCTTTGTCGCCTTGTGAGTTCAGATGCAGCATATCTTCGTGTGTCATGTTAGCAAAATCCGTATCAGGATCGTATCCCTTCCAGGTATAGATACGATAGTAATGGGCATTAAGAATAAAACGTCCGAAGTTACGCAGCTCCATATGGGTTTTTGTTTTTACGCTAAAGCCGCTACCCATGTTGTAGTCGCGGTCGATGATATTATAGTAGTCGCTTTTGGTTCCACCCAATAATACCACATTGGCAAAGATACGTTGCTCAAGGTGTGAGAGTGCGCCAACCTCGGGCATCTGAATAATGGCACCAGGACCAAAGGCAGCCGCCTCGCTGATACGATAAGGAGTCAGGTCGGAACCGTCTTTTACAGGTTTCGAGTCGAAATAGTCGAAATGCTGATACAGACCGAATTCGGCTTTGATGTTCCTGCGTTCTATCATCGGTGTACTCCACAGCCGGCCCAGCAGATGTATCTGATTAAGTACGGGCTGATTACTGGAGATACCGCCCGTAAACTCCATCTCAAAAAAGTCGTAAGGTGCATTATGCTCACCCTCGTTCACTGGGTCGCCATATTGCATATACAGATTAATATATGGGTTATGCTCGCCCTTGAACAAACCACCATCGTCGGCCAGGTAACGATCGCCCAACGATATCGACACATCGATAGGATTACGATTATAATCGTGGTATCGGTAATTGCGACTGCGCACTGTCCACGCATCGCCGGTGGCAAATCGCTTCAATTCACCCATAGGGTTAAAGATTGTTGCTCCCAACTCACGCCAGAATCGAGGCCATCCACGCTTCGAATCGTTCAGAAAAATCTTGCTGATACGGTTGGTGATTTCGCCGATACATATACCACCAAAGGTAGTGGCTATCAGGTCGTTAAGCGCAGGTGGTTCAATCTCTCCCAAAAACTCCCATTCCAGAGAGCCGAGCATTGCATACGGGGCCGACTCCCAGAAGTTGAGCCCCTGGGCTCGGGCAGAATTGAAATAAAGATTGCCATGATAGGGATGCATAAACAGATTGGTCGAGAACACGTCGTTATCCCATACAAATCCGTTCTTAAAGTTCTCACCCCAGGTGTGTAGCGTGGTTTGCGCAAAGTCCTGGTTGGTAATACAACGGTCGAAGAAATGTACAAATGCATTCACACCTGTCACTTGTCCCAGTGCCCACCATGGGTGCTTCTTCCCCACCCCTATTGCCATCACCGAGTCGGCAGGCGCACGTTTTTCGGTTCGCTTCATTACGGCACTCTCGCGGTTGACGTTGTGCGGATAGCGGATAGTAAGTCCGGCTTCGGCCAGCATACGCCGACGGTATTTTTGTTCGTGATGATAATAGCGCGTATCGCCATAACCCACCGAAGCAAACAATCCAGCGGTTGGCGAAAGCTGATAGTCGGCATTTACACGAGCCTGTATCGAGAACAGTTGCGAAGGGCCGTCGTTGCTGCGTTTCTTAAATGTTTCGATGTGGAAATAGCCTATATCGCCACTGAGCGACAGTTTGGGCGACAGCTGCTTGTACTGTCCGATACGATAGAAGATAGCCCCCGAGAAATTCTCGTTAAAACCCATATAATGTGTACCAACACCTATGATATTGTAAGTACTCTTATTGCGGAATCTGATGGCACCATTCAATTTTGAACTGGTACCTCCAAAAACCATCACATCGATGGTGGTTTTAGGGTTTACGTTTACAAATCCAATCTTGTGCCCGCCGGTGTCCTTGGTGTAGTTAATCAAACCAACTTGCCAACCTTTTGTGTGCTTCTGTGCTGTGTTCAACAGTCCAATCTGCGCCCCATTAAGTTCTTCAGCGTAATTCGAAGCTCCCAGTTGCACACCTCGCATATAGCCCGACGAGATGTTATGGATTCCTGATAGCTGTACACCTTTTTCCACGCCCATAGATATGTTGGTAACACCGCTTAATTGTAAACCTTTCATTGGCGAGGACGAGATGTTTGAGAAGCCCGACAGTTGTAGTCCTCTGGCGTTATATGCATAGTTTGATATCGCATTCAGTTGCACGCCTTTCAGCGTATCGGTGTGGTTGCTTAAACCGATGCTGAAATGTGTTATATGCGACGAGTCAGCTGGATGATTCTTCCCCACGTCGATAGTCATACCATGCAGGTGCTGGGCCACACAAAGCAACGTGCTTAGAATCAGGATTAATCCACTCAGTATAAATCGTTTCATATTAAAATGATATCTCCATAGTTGTTTTCTGTACTTTCATGCCCATGTTTTTGTAGAATGATAATGCGGCATCGTTGCCCTCCCACACATTCAGGGTGATGTTATTGCAACCAATCGATGCGGCATAATCACGCACATATTCGTACAAAGCCTTGCCCACATGCTGGCCGCGAGCCTTTTCATCCACACAGATATCATCTATATACAGCGTTTTGATGTCCTGCAGCAACTTATCGCCCTTTACTTCAGTTATCATGCAGAAAGCATGGCCTAACACTCCCCCATCTTCGAAAACAAAGATAGGTTTGCTGTCATCACCTATCAAGGCCTCCAGTTCCTGTTCGTTATACTTGGTGGTATAAGGTTTAAACAAGTCGGGGCGTAATACATGATGCACCATGTTCACCTGATGCAATAGTTCAATGATACCTGGTATATCTTTTATTTCAGCTCTTCTAATCATAGTCTTGTTATTTTTATGGATTACCAATATTACGGAAAGTGCTATTCACTATAGTTATGATCCACTACGACAACCACTTGCTGGTCGGGCACTAACGGCTGAAGTTCACTAGTAAGCTGACTGATAAAGGCGGCCTCGTCGTGGACGGAGATATCAGGCACGACATCTACAGACAGATACTTCCTTTTCTCAGAATAGTAGAAGCCATGCACCTGTACGATGTCCTTGTGGGCTGCGAGGGTCTGTGTCACCGTTGCCTGTAACTCAGCCCGCTTGTTATCGCCTGTAGCGATGGCATATACGCCAACAGTCATGATAATACCATGCTTCACATACATCTGCGTAGAAATCCGTCGTGTCAGTCCGTGAATCTCGTGGGCTGTCATCGTATCATAAACATTGATGTGCAGCGAACCAATCTTGACGTCTGGACCGTAGTTGTGTAGTATCAGGTCGAATACACCATGAACACCCTCGAAATCTGCGACCTCCTTCTGTATCTGTTTGGCAAAGTCTTCCGAAATACTCGTACCCAGCAGTTCGTTGACAGGCGAAGCCAGCATCTCGATACCAGCCTTGATAATCACAACCGATATCAGTGCACCCAAAATACCATCCAGCGATACACCCCACAGCAGCATAACACCAGCCGAGATAAGCGTTGCCAGCGTGATAACAGCATCGAACAGCGCATCAGAGCCAGAGGCAATCAGGGCATCGCTCTTCAGTTGTTCACCCTTCTTCTTCACATACTGGCCAAGGATGAGTTTTACCACGATAGCCACCACAATAACCACCAGTGTTGTGGTAGTGTACTCTGGCTCTGTGGGGTCGAAGATTTTCTTCACCGATTCGATGAGCGAGGTGATACCTGCCGACAGTACAATAACAGCAATGATGATGGCGCTGAAATACTCAATACGCCCGAAGCCAAAGGGATGCTTCCTATCGGCAGGACGTTGCGAGAGTTTAGTGCCAACAATGGTGATGACACTCGACAGTGCATCACTCAGGTTGTTGATGGCATCCATCACAATAGCTACACTACTGGCCAGTATTCCTACAGCGGCCTTAAAGCCTGCCAACAGCACATTGGCTACAATACCAATCCAACTGGTACGGATGATTTCTTGACTACGATCCATTATCTCTTCTAAAAATATGTGGCAAATATACGAAAGAAATCCCAAAGCAAAACAAATTTGCCTTGGGATTTAGGATTTTTTGATTTTATTCGGGCTGAATTTTTTCTGCGTGAATATTTGGCGGATTGAAGAATTGTTTTTATCTTTGCATCAAAAACACCTGAAACATGAAACAAATCTTAAGCAAGTGGAGTGAGACGAGCCTTGTACTCCGTATACTCATTGGCATCATCATTGGTACCTGTCTTGGACTCTTCGTACCGCAGTTTACTGGCATCGGTATCCTGGGCGTAGTGTTTGTAAGTGCGCTCAAGGCCATAGCCCCCGTTTTGGTGGCCGTCTTAGTGACTGCTAGCATCGCAAAGGCCAGCAATGGTCTTGGTTCGCGTTTCCGTGTCGTCATCTCGCGCTATATGCTCAGCACGTTTATTGCGGCCATCTGTGCCGTGGTGGGCAGTTTCGCATTTCCTGTAAAAATGCAGCTGCGCGATGTCGTCGAAGGTTCGGCTCCAGGGGCGCTTACCGATGTATTCTCTAACCTCCTTACCAATATGGTAACCAATCCCATTCTGTCGGTTTCGCAGGCCAACTATATCGGTATCCTGTTTTGGGCCATCCTGATTGGTGTCGCCCTGAAGTTGAAAGCCAGCCAGCCTACCATAAACGTGGTGCAGGATTTCTCGCAGATTATCACGCTCACCGTTAAGTGGGTCATTCAGTTTGCTCCGTTCGGTATCCTCGGACTAGTGTTCACATCCGTATCCGAGGGTGGTCTCGATGTGTTCACCACCTATGGTCATCTGGTACTGCTGCTCGTAGGTTGTATGTTGGCCAACACGCTGATTTTCAATCCGCTCATCTCTTTCCTCATGCTGCGTCGCAATCCCTATCCTCTGCTGTTCACCTGCTTGAAGGAGAGCGGACTGCAGGCCTTCTTCACCCGCTCGTCGGCTGCCAACATCCCCATAAATATGAACCTGTGCAAGAAGCTGGGGCTCGACGAGGACTTCTACTCCGTGAGCATCCCGCTCGGTGCCACTATCAATATGGATGGTGCTGCTGTTACGATTACGGTCATGACGCTGGCTGTTGCCAATACCGTGGGTGTCGAGGTGACGTTTGCATCGGCCTTCTTCCTGTGCATCATCGCCACGCTGGCCGCCTGTGGCACATCGGGCGTTGCTGGCGGTTCTATACTACTCATCCCCATGGCCTGCTCATTCTTCAATATTGGCAACGACATCGCCATGCAGGCTGTAGCCGTAGGCTTTATCATCGGTGTGATACAGGATAGTGTTGAAACAGCCCTCAACTCTAGTGGCGACGTATTCTTCACCGCCACAGCCGAGTACTATGACAGGATGAAAAAATCTCCAACCGCTTAGTCGTGCGGCTGGAGATCTTTATGTCATTATATATTCAGATATTATAATTTCCATTGTTGTTTTCTGCACTTTCATGCCCATGTTTTTATAGAATGATAACGCGGCATCGTTGCCCTCCCATACATTCAGGGTGATGTTATTACAACCAATCGATGCAGCGTAATCGCGTACGTATTCGTACAAGGCTTTGCCAACATGTCTGCCGCGTGCCTTTTCATCCACACAGATATCGTCAATATATAGCGTTTTGATGTCCTGCAACAACTTGTCGCCCTTTACTTCGGTTATCTTGCAGAAAGCATGCCCTAACACCACCCCATCTTCAAAAACAAAGATAGGTTTGCTGTCATCGCCTATCAGAGCCGCCAGTTCCTGTTCGTTATACTTGGTGGTATAAGGTTTGAACAAATCGGGACGCAACACATGATGCACCATATTAACCTGATGCAACAGTTCAATGATACCTGGTATATCTTTTATTTCTGCTCTTCTTATCATAGTTTTGTTTTTGGTTACAAATGTACACAAAAAATCCCAAAGCAGGTCAACACTGCCTTGGAATTTAGGAAAATTTGGATATTTATCTGTTACTTGAATTCGCACCTATCAGGGGCTAAGGGTGTTATTCCGTTCTTTCTCTATATTGTTGTGGAGTACACCCAAGATACTGCTTTACATACTTGCCAAAGAAACTTGGGCTTTCAAATCCCATACGATGACTTATTTCTTTGATGCTCAGATTTGTATTATCCAAATAATAGGTTATATCAGCAAGTGTATATTCTCTAATCCACTCGTTGGCAGTTTTTCCAGAAACACGTTTACATAATACCGTTAAATACTTTGGCGTGATAAATAGTTCCGAAGCATATTCCTCCACCTTACAATGCTTTATTCTACGTCCTTGCAATAATGCCAAAAACTTGTTGAAGAACACTGTGGGTTGATGTTTTTTATCTACCGGATTATCAAAGTTATTCGATCTCACCGACATCACATAACAAAGACCAAGAATACTACTCTTCAACAAACTATGAATCATATCATGTCCCAAATCACTATGTATAAATCCATCGTCTTCATTGTTTATTAGCATACTAAGCAGTTCATGAAACTTATCTGTGAACTGCATGGAGAACGAGTCGAGATGGTATTTATTCACATTATTAATATATACCGTCCGATTCCACAAGTTAGAGTTGTTATGTAGAAATGTATTCATCATTGTGCTGCTGATACGCAGAACAATGCATTCAAAATCAGCTGATAGCATCACATGCGAAAGGGAAATTCCTGGCGAGATAAACAGAATCTCATCCTTCTCAAGCGCAAACTTCTTGTTGCTATACTCTCCTTGCAACATACCACGCCTACAAATAACTATCAGATGAGTATCAAGCTTACCTGACTGATTCATAGCAAAATACCCGGGATTGTAGTAAATCTGAACATCCTGGTCGTCGTACACGGGTCTAAAATTTTCCATATAATTACTTTTTGATTGCAAAATTGAGAAAAAAAATCCATAAACAAATGTACTATTTGGAATTTTTAATATAAAATATGACGCATAAACTCAAAATACGCCACTATAGTTCCGAAATGTTACATAATTAAATGTAATATTTGTCGTAATTTTGCAATCGAAAACAATTTTAATATACAAATAAGACAATGAAAAAGATTTTGATTATCGGAGCCTCTGGAAGAATTGGCTCAAAAGTTATTAAGATGTTAGAGAAGAACCATGAGGGGGTTGAGGTTGTGCTCGCCTCGAGCCGCGAACATACAGTAGCCAAATGGCAAAACGAAGGGAAACAAGCGGTATTGCTGGATTTGAATCGAGCCGAAACGTTTTGTACAGCTCTTCAGGGAATAGATAGTCTATTTCTACTAACAGGCTATACATCAGACATGCTCTTTCAAGCCAAGCAACTAGTTGATGCTGCTCGAAGATCCAACGTGAGTCACATCGTACATCTTGGAGTCTATACATCGAGACATGACCCAATCCCTCATTTTTCATGGCACGATCTTATTGAGAGCTATATCAATGATAGTGGCATAGCGTGGACCAACATCCATCCCAACGTAGTAACAGAATCCATTTTCGATGGCAATCCTTCTGTTAGCGAAACTGGAACATTCATTTCATTGTGCGACAACGCCCCACAAGGATGGGTATGCACCGACGATATTGCCGAAGTTGTAGCTACCGTACTACGTGAGGGGCCAAAAGTACATGCTTTCCGCAACTACTATCTGAGTATCGAGGTGCTTACTGCAACCGAAGTACAACAGATACTAACAGAGGTGCTAGGCCGCCCTATCACATATACATATGTTGACGAGACGGCCCAAAAAGAGAGTTTTGCTCTTATTCCTGATGCAGGAGCGAGAGCCTATATGAACAGCGCCATGATAACCATGCGCTTGACACGCGAAATGAAATTCAGACCTCAGACTGCGATATGCGATGATGTACTAGCTGTTACAGGACATCCTGGTACAACAATGCGACAATGGGCAGAAAAATATTTCAAAAAATAACACGTTATCTCTTTTTTTTTAGCATTATATGTTAATCGCGCCACTCCTGCTTGTTGTAAACAATTAACATCATGCAGTGAGTGGTTTCTTAAAGTATTGTAGTCCTTTATGCCAAGTACCTTTATGCCAGGTACCAGGTCCCTGACATATACGTATCGGGTGAAATAGTTGGTGGTATTAAAGTCCAGTTTGTGTGGGATTAATCTTTTTGATGATTCGGGCAGGATTACCGCCGACGACCACATTGTCAGGTACATCCTTTGTGACGACAGCACCAGCGGCAATGACGGCATTCCTACCGATGGTTACGCCTGGACAGATGATGGCTCCGATACAGATCCATGCATTCTCTTTGATGGTCACCTGTCCGAAATGGAACAGGTTGTGACGATCATAGAGATCGTGATCCACCGTTGCAATCTTAACTTCGGGGCCAATCAGTACGTTGTCCTCTATCACCACCTTCCCAGGCGAGAGAATGGTGGCACCTTTGTTGATAGTGACATTCTTGCCGATTGTCATCCGACATCCGCAGTCGCAATAGAATGGGGAGACGATAGCGACACTATCATCAATCTTGCACTGGAACAGCTCTTCCAACAGTCCTTTATAATCAGGATCAGTGGGCTTTTTGGCAGAGATTTTCAGGCACAGCTCATGACTTCTTATCATCTCACCCTCCACGTTGCGCATACGAGGGTCGTTCTTGTAGACAGAACCCGTAGCATCTATGATATCAAACATACCTTATTGTTTTTATTATTTGGCAAAGATACGAATAAGTGATAACAAAATGGCATTAATTAACATTATTTAGGATACGAGAAGAAAATCCCAAGGCAGGTTTATTTTGCCTTGGGATTTAGAATTTTTACTTGGGCTGAAGGTCGGCGTACTCCTGGGTTACGTTGTTGATGCACGGGCAGGCCTTAAGCGGGTTTAGATCGTGATGGCCCACGATAACCGCTCGGGGATAGCGGCGGTGCAAATCTTCCAGTAGTGTGCGCATGGCAGCCTTCTGCTCAGGTGTACGAGTATCGGCGGGTTGTCCGCGGGCATTCAGTCCTCCTTCGTAACACACACCGATGGAGTACTTGTTATGGTTCACGCAGTGAGCTCCCACCAGCCATTCCGGCCTACCCTGCTCAATCTCTCCGTTACGACGGACCACGTAGTGATAGCCTACGCCAAACTTAAAGCCTCTATCACGATGCCAGGTATCTATCTGGGCCACCGACGATGTCTGGTCGGGCCGCACTGCCGAACAATGAATCACAATAAGGGTTATTATCCGCATGACTGTACAGCAATAGTTCCCAGAGCTGTTGTAATCACTGTTGCTGCAAATCGCAACCACTTAGCTACTCTATTCCAATTTACTTTTATCATAAAATCTACTTTTTAATACGTTAATAATCTTTTTCACAACCACCCAACCCTCCTTCATCCTAAGGAGGGCTTCAAACCACTCCCCAAACCCCTCGCCAATCTTTGGCAAGGGACTTAACCGCTCCTCCTGTCGCTCTTTCATTAAGGTACGCTCAGGGCATCAAAGCCCTGGCGTGTTTTTCCTTAATGGGGGCATGCCCCCAAACCCCTTATAATCTATACCATGTTTAAACACCGAGGGTATTAGGGGCGAGCAGCCCCTATTAAGCAATATATGGCGAATCCCGAAGGGACAAAGGCTGGAGAGCCATACCAAAACTATGATGAAGAGGGTTTTCCCTCGGAATCATTTACATCCCCTCCATATAGGGAGGGGCTTGGGGAAGGTGGATGTCTCTTTTAGTTCTTTTCTCTGCGCCAGAGAAAAGGACAGATTGGGTTTGGGGTCCCCCAAGCAGGGGGAAGCCCCTGCTCAATTAGTCACCATATGATTCATCATCATCTCCGGTGTTACCACCACCAGAGGCACTACCGCCGCCTGAGGTATTTCCACCATTGGTATTACCACCAGTCGAAGGCTGATTAGACTCACTCTCCACGTTCATCGAGTTATCGTGGGTCTCCTCAAAGGTAACATCCTTCAGCAGACTGATGGCAGTAACATACTTCTGCTTAACGGTGCCATCACCACGCTTCTGCTGACCAACCACAACACGCTCTGTCTCAGGCTGGAACAGAATTCGGCGGGTAGTGATGGTTGAAGCCGAACACTCTTCGGCCTTTGCCACACCGATACTCGAGAAACCAACCTTCAGGATACCGATGCCCTCCAGCTTAATCTTCTGTCCCATCTCAAAGAAATGCTTCATAGCCTCGCCCAGCTCCTGCAGCACAGCCTTGATATCGCTCTTCTTAACCGAGGCCTGGCGCTGGATAAAATCAGCAATCTCGTCGGTACCCACAAAATGGTTGTCGTAAACCGCTGTGGCAAAATACTTACCGTAGGCCTTTACATTGGCGCGGTTGTTGTTCTTAAGCTTAATAAACTTCTGACTCATAATTTTTTTGATTGTTACATTTTTGAATTTTTACATTTTTCGGCAGCCGAGGTAGGTTGTGGGTTGCTCAGATAGTCTGCGTGTGCTATCCGGATAGTCTTTACCAGGTGTTCGGATAATCCCTATAGGGGTATGGAGATAATCTGAACGAGTGGTTCGTGACGTCTGAGCGAGGCATAAGTGCCATCCCCACGGCTCATCTTGCTTACCGCTTACAAAGATACCACATTTCGGAGAGCGTTTTGTCTGCATATTCAGCACTATCCGTACAATCGGCAGATTCTGCATTAATTTAACATTCATTCGAAAAAAAATCGATTTTTTCTTTGTTGCAATCATAATTAATCGTATATTTGCGCAATATAACAATCTTACTCTACTAATTATTTTACAATCTATGGTGACATTCTTGGTTATTTTACAACTGTTTATCGTATTGGCCCTTATATTTATCGGCGCCAGGGTTGGTGGTATCGGACTGGGCATCTACGGTATGGTGGGAGTGTTCATACTCGTGTTTATCTTCGGCATGCATCCCGGCAAGGTGCCCATTGATGTGATGCTGATCATAGCATCGGTAATTACGGCTACGGCGGCGCTGCAGGCTGCTGGTGGCTTGGATTACCTGGTAGGATTGGCAGCCAGGTTCCTGCGTAAGCACCCTACACACATTACTTATTATGGTCCGCTCACCACCTGGTTGTTCTGCTTGGTAGCAGGCACAGCCCATACCTCTTACTCGCTGCTGCCTATTATCTCGGAGATTGCCAAGAATTCTAAGATACGTCCGGAGCGCCCCATGACAGTGGCCACCATCGCGGCCTCGCTGGGTATCACTGGTTCGCCCATGTCGGCGGCTACGGCAGCTGTGATTAGTACCGATCTGCTTGGCGGACAGGGCATAGAACTGAAGGATATCCTGCTGGTGTGTATCCCTGCCTCGCTGATAGCCATCCTGGTGGCATCGTTTGTGCAGAACCGTGTGGGCAAGGAACTTGAAGATGACCCCGAATACCAGCGCCGAGTACGTGAAGGACTGATTGACCCGGAAGCCGAAGCCATGGCGATGGCACAGATGGAACAGAGTCCCAATCCACATGCCAAGTGGAGTGTGCTGGCATTCCTGTTGGGCGTTGTGCTAGTGATTGTTTTTGGTAGCGCTCCTTCGCTGCGCCCATCGTTCGAGGTTGACGGCGTGGTTACCCAGCTATCGATGCCTGAGACCATCGAGATACTGATGATGTCGATGGCAGCAGTGATTCTGCTGGTTGGTAAGGCCAGTGTGAAGAAGGCTGTGAGCGGCAATATATTCAGTGCAGGTATGAATGCCATGATTGCCATCTTTGGTATTGCCTGGATGGGCGACACCTTCTTTAATGGCAACCTGGAGTTCTTTAAGAGTCACATAGCCGACGTGGTAACACAGTATCCGTTCCTGTTCAGCGTGGCCCTGTTTATCATGAGTATCATGCTGTTCTCGCAGGCAGCCACGGTACGCACGCTCTTCCCGCTGGGTATTGGCTTGGGCATTCCGCCATTGGCACTCGTGGCTATGTTCCCCGCTGTCAACGGCTACTTCTTCTTCCCCAACTATCCTACCGAGGTGGCAGCCATCAACTTCGATACCACGGGTACTACCCGTATCGGCAAGTACGTGCTTAACCACTCGTTCCAGCTTTCGGGCTTTATCACCACTTTTGTGAGCATTGGCGTAGGCTATCTTATTATAACATTCCTATATTAAACTTATATTTTACTAACTTCTTAAAACAATTATTGTATGAAAACATGGCGTAATGTATTGCTGCTTTTAGCAGTGTTGGTTTCGGTCAACATCGTGGCCAAACCCAAAATCCGTATTATTGCTACCGGCGGTACCATCGCTGGTGTAAGCGCTTCTTCTACATCGTCGGCCTACACGGCAGGTCAGGTAGGCGTACAGACGCTCATCGACGCCGTTCCGCAGATGCTGTATCTGGCTGATATCTCTGGCGAGCAGCTGGTAAACATTGGCTCACAGGACATGAACGACCAGGTTTGGCTTAAACTTTCTAAGCGTATTAACGAGCTGCTTAACAAAGAGGGTTACGATGGTGTGGTAATCACTCACGGAACCGATACCATGGAGGAGACGGCTTACTTCCTGAACCTGACGGTGAAGAGCAACAAGCCTGTTATCCTGGTAGGTTCTATGCGTTCATCTACAGCCATCAGTGCCGATGGTCCTGGCAACCTGTATGCTGGTGTGGCTGCTGCTGCAAGTCCAAACACAAAGGGTCGTGGCGTGCTGTGCTGCATGAACAACCGCCTGATTTATGCCAAGGACGTGATTAAGGTGCACACCACCGATGTGGCAACATTCGAAGCTGCCAACGCCGGACCTGTAGGCTACGTTTACAATGGCGAGGCTCACTACTTTACCAAGCCCGAGGCCCTGCACACTACACAGAGTGAGTTTGATGTAACCAATCTCGAAAAGCTGCCACAGGTAGGTATCGTATATGGTTATGCCAACTGCTCTCCTCTGCCCTTCCAGGCATTTGTTGATGCCAAATTTGATGGTGTAGTACTGGCTGGTGTAGGTGATGGCAACTTCTATCACGAGGTATTCGATGTAGCTGTAAAGGCTCGTCAGAAGGGTATCAACGTGGTTCGCTCAAGTCGCTGCCCAACAGGTCCTACCTGCTTGAATGGCGAGGTCGACGACGAGAAATATGAGTTTGTTGCAGCTCTCGATCAGAATCCACAGAAGGCGCGCGTACTGCTGATGCTGGCGCTCACTAAGACACGCGACTGGAAGCAGATTCAGGAATACTTCAAGAAATACTAAGTACATTGATCATTGAACATTATGAAAAAGATATTTTTGATAGCACTGCTTTTGGTGCCAACAAGCATGATGGCCCAGCAGGATAAGGACGCTTCGGCAGGCGAGCAGTCGCTATTCGAGAAGGTCATGAAGATGGAGAAGAAGCAGGATAATTTCCACTTCTTGTTGAACATGAACAACAGCTTCGACGTGAATCAGGGCGATGGCAGATTCGAGAATGCCAAGTTCAACATGCGCCAGCTGCGTATCGAGGCCAAGGGTAACATCAACGAGACATTCTCGTTCCGCTGGCGTCAGCGCCTGAACCGTAACAACTCGCCGGCTCCCGACGGTATCGATAACATGCCTTCGTCAAGTATCGATGTGGCTGGTATCGGTGTAAAGGTAAGCGATGCTTTCTCGATGTTCTTAGGTAAGCAGTGTGCCGCCTATGGTGGTATCGAGTTCGACCTGAACCCCATCGAGATTTACGAGTACTCGGATATGGTTGACAATATGAGCAACTTCCTGACAGGTGCCAACTTCCAGTTCCAGCTTAACCCCAACCACCAGTTGCAGTTACAGATTCTCGACAGCCGTAGTGCCAGCATGAACGATATGTATGGTGCAGGTTACGAGCAGTCGAAGGTGCCCCTGGTTTATACCGTTAACTGGAATGGTAACTTTGGTGGTGTGTTTAACACCCGTTGGAGCTACTCTATCATGAGTCAGGCCAGAGGTCATCAGAGTCATTATCTGGCATTAGGTAACGAGCTTACCATCAACAATTTCGATGCATTCTTTGATGTGATGTACATGCGCGAGGGCATCGATCGCGAGGGTATCGTATCAAGCATCGTAGGCAACAATGCTGCGGGTGGTCATCAGAATGATGCCGAGTATCTGTCGCTGGTTATGAAGGCACAGTATCGCTTCAGCCCTCAGTGGAACTTCTTTGTAAAGGGTATGCTTGAGAACGAAGGCTTCAGTAAGGCCAACGGCAACATCAGGAAAGGAAAGTATCGCACAGCTTACGGCTATCTGGCAGGATTAGAGTTCTATCCACTCAAGAATAGCAACCTGCATTTCTTCCTTACCTACGTAGGCCGTCACTACAGCTATACCGATAAGGCAAAGGCATATGGTGCCGATGATTACAGCACCAATCGCATTTCGTTAGGTTACATCTGGCAGTTGCCGATGTTCTGATACATTAAAATTATACATTAAAGATTTAAGATTATGGCAGAACAGAAATATAGAGTAGAGTCTGACCTTTTAGGCGAACTCAAAGTACCAGCCGATGCACTCTACGGCGTACAAACACAGCGCGGTATTAACAACTATCACATCTCGCGCAAAAAAATGTCGTGGTATCCCGACTTCATCATTGCCATTGCTTATGTAAAGCTGGCTGCTGTTGAGACCAACCACACCCTGGGCGTGATTAACGACGAGATAGCCGGCGCCATCTCGCAGGCCTGTCGCGAGCTGATCGATGGCAAGTGGCACGATAACTTCCCTATCGACATGATGCAGGGAGGTGCAGGTACATCGGTAAACATGAATGCCAACGAGGTGATTGCTAACCGTGCCCTTGAGATTATGGGCTACGAGAAGGGCGACTACCAGCATTGCTATCCTAACGATCACTGTAACTGCGGTCAGAGTACCAACGATGTTTATCCTACCACCATCCGTTTGGCTTTGATACGTATGAACAAGAGTCTGGTAGCAGCACTCACAGGCTTGATTAGTGCCCTGCGCTACAAGGGCGATGAGTTTGCAGATTGCATAAAGATGGGTCGTACCCAGTTGCAGGATGCTGTGCCAATGACCAGCGGCCAGGAGTTTAATGCCTATGCCAACAACCTGGAGGAGGAGATTCTGAACCTGGAGCGTAACGTAAAGCTGCTGCACGAGATTAATATGGGTGGTACAGCCATCGGTACCGGACTGAATGCCGTTCCTGGCTTTGCCAAACTGTGTGCTGCCAATCTGGCTAAGCTCACTGGCGAGGCATTTGTAAGCGCTACCGACCTGGTAGAGGCTACACCTGATACGGGTGCTTACGTAAGCTACTCGTCGGCCCTGAAGCGCCTGGCCGTGAAGCTCTCTAAGATCTGTAACGACCTGCGACTGATGGCTTCGGGTCCTCGTTGCGGTCTTAACGAGATCAACCTGCCACCAAAGGCTCCTGGATCATCTATCATGCCAGGTAAGGTTAACCCAGTTATCCCCGAGGTGGTTAATCAGGTTTGCTTCAAGGTTATTGGTAACGATACGGCTGTTAGCTTTGCTGCCGAGGCCGGTCAGCTGCAGCTCAACGTAATGGAGCCAGTGATTACCGAGTGCCTTATTGAGAGCCTGATTTGGCTGAAGAACGCCATCGAGACCCTGACCGAGGAGTGTATCCTGGGCATCACCGTTAACAAGGAGCGCTGCATGGAGATGGTTAAGAACTCTATCGGTATCGTAACCGCCCTGAATCCTTATATTGGCTACAAGACCTCTACCAAGGTGGCCAAGGAGGCGCTGGAGACCAACCGCTCGGTTTACGACATTGTGCTGGAGAAGGGCCTGATGACACAGGAGAAACTGGACGAGGCCCTCGACCCGAAGAACATGCTTGTATCCCACAAGTTTATCAAGTAAGATACTTAAGGATTTCCTGATAAAAATCTCCGGTCGCATAGTTTTTGCGGCTGGAGATTTTTTTATGATGCATCGCCCCCACCCCGTTAGTCAATACACAGCCAGTATTTAATGCGCTCCACCATCTGGGCTGTAAACCCCGAATCGCCCGAATGGTAGTGCAGCCGATACAAATCGCGCAACAAGTCGGGGCACCCGTTAACGTCGCGCCACAACTTTTTCATTCGGCTCTCAGGTTTAATGTTACCGGCATACAAAGCATCCGCCAGTTCTTGCTTAGAATAGTCTTTTACTTCTAACATAATTACTTATATTATTTAAAATTTTACTATTTAACTTATTGGTATTCAGTTATTTATATATAATAGTGTGATTTTGTGAATTAGAGAAATACAAAGTTTTGTATACAAAAAAGGAAAATGTGCAACATTTTATTTTTTGTATGATAAAAGTTGCATATTACTAAATCACTGATTCACACTTTCGATCACAGAGGCAGTCCAAGTTGCTGATATTCAGCCGCTTCGTCGTCATCCGCCTCTTTAAATTCAAAGTTAAAATCTTCGGAGGCAATATATACTTGCTGATGGTCGAGCGGGATTTCAACAACCTTAAAGAAGTTGCCATTACGCTTATGCATGCTTTCATATCCCAGTTCGATCATAATATCCCCTATCTTACGATTTGAGAAAAAGTTATTATGCCTGCCATAGTTTAAAAACAGGTTTATCATCTGCGAACTCATCAATTGATAAGGTTCATTCTTCTTTGGCTTGCGCAAACGTATTACAATCATCTGCTCTTCGGGGCTGATAACCCTGAAAGGCTCGTTAAGTTGCTTTACACGCTTCTCGTCGGCTTTCGAAAAGTAATACTTAAACCCCTCATAGTACTCCTTTTGTAGCTGAGCATACAACTGTGCGTAATCGATGGTCCACTCAAACGGACTGTCAATCTCGCTTAACTTAAAGCAAAGCCATCGCCGGTTACCGGTTGCATCTGTCAATATCTGTTGCTCGTTGGTTGATGCGCATAGCGAGGCTAAACGTGGTTTCTCCTCACGTGCGCGACCATAAACAGGGCGCTCTTTTATCTTATCGGCAGTAACCAATGCTTTCAATTTAGCCAGCTCCGTGCCCTCAAAAGCCGACACCTCCTCGAGCTCTATCACACAGTGCTCCTGCATAGCTATACGATCGTCTTTCTGCGATACAGAGTTGGTGCGGTTCTCCATAAAATAGGATTGGAGCTGTGGTGGCAGCAGATGACGGAAGAACTCGGTTTTATACTTTCCCTGCGGACCAACGAGCGTAAAAATACAGTGATTCATTACACGGTCGTCGAGCCATGTGCCCACCGCAGCCACCATCCATTTATGAAAAGCCCAGTGCATGGCCTCTTGTGCCTCCTTGTCGGTCATATCCGGTGTGGCCGAAACAGCATGGATATGGTCGGATAGCTCTTTCACACGGTCGATACCATCCCACTCAGGTAGCAGCTTCATATATTGTCGGATGGGATGCACTTTCAGCGCAAAGTCGCTTTTATAAACAGCCCTCAGATGTTTCTCCTCTACACGCTTTCCTGTATCAAGTTCTATCTGATACATGCGGGTGTTTATCTCTACATCATCAACAGGTTGCCATTTGTCGGATGTTAATGGCGGCAACGAAGAAATCAAGTCGTCATCATCATCCCCCTCAGTTTCGGCGATATCATCCCTCGAGCACCATAGCAAGGCGTTGGTTAATATATTAAAGCAGCACACGATACGTTCGGATAGCCATTTTCTTATTTCGGGCAGTGTCATCAGTACGTTACCGCGTGGTTTCTCCATCCCGGGCAGGCGCCAGGTGCCATGCAGTGCTTCCTTTTTATAGCAATGACTGATGGCCCTGTCGCGCTCTTTCTTTGTGTGGTCGCGCCACTCTACATCGGCAAACTTCACAAGCTCGTCTTTCGGCACACCGTAACGGTTAAACAGGTAAGCGGCATGCAGTATGTAATCGTGATGGTGACCAGGCTCATAGCGTATCTGTTTCTGCGACAACTGCTGCTCGATATGTTGCCACGCCTCTTCAGCTTTTACCTCGAACGATTTAGCATCGTAAACCTTACGGGGACGGCCGTGTTCCTGATGCTCGCAGTTCTGTTCCACTATCATATCGTCGGAAATAACGAAAGGTACGGCCTGCTCGTTAAAATACACATCGGGATCGCCAGCCAAACACGACAAGCGTGTAAAATCGCTGTTGGCCTTATCGTAAGGGTGCTGTGCCACGGCAGCCAGATACTCATTACCCTTGATAAAAGCGCCCTGCCACGAGGTATCATCGATACGTTTACCACCCTCGCGCTCGTAACAATAGATGATGTGCAAACCTAATCCGCCTATCGAGCGATACATCAACAGTACATGCGGATCCTTGGAGAGCCGCTCGATGGCGGCCTCCAATTCTTCCACACTCTCAAATTGATCGATATCACACAGGGCAAGCCTCGTCCATCCACAGGCCTGCGCCGCACTATGTCCTAACCCACTAAAATTTACTGCCACACCAAAGGCAGGCTGCAGTTGCGATTTGATATAACTATCAGCCTGCTTTTTGCCCATCGCTGCCATTGTTTTACGATAGCTAACGGTATTGGCGGCAACAATTTTATCGTAACGTATAAGGTGTACAATCTCATTTAGAGTTTTAAGTACGTTAGAGTAGCTTGTATGGTTAGCAAATAGTGATACCTTTAGTTTGTTGATATCCATCATTTCAATAACTTTTTATAGCGTTTATAACTGCGCAGTATGGTGTTAACCCGTTTGCTGCAAACAGGATTATCAGCCAGATTGGTAAACGTGGCCAGAATAACAGCCAGTTTACGCTGTGAGCATTTTAAACCATTAGGCGATTTAGATGCAGTTACCAAAAACTTATACACGTCGCCTTTTTTAATGAGCTTAAAATCAAACACTACCTTAACCAGTTGTTGTGGGTTACTCTTGCTACGAATCTCTTTGATAGCTTTAGCCAATTTACTAAGCGAATCACGCAATTTATGCATGTCGCATGGGTACAGAATACCATAAAGAGAGTATTCCCTCTTTTCAATGTTGTTCATATTCATATTTGTTTTTGTTTAACATTAAGTGTGCCTGAGATCATCAGTCAGCACACACACAGGAACTGATAAGTTAAACCGATCAGTCGGGTGAATGTTCGAATCTGGCGCCCATCTCAAGGAAAGCCTTCCATGAAGCTGAGCCAGGGTGAATACTGTTAGTTGTCATATTTAATTACAGTTTGTGTCATATTTACACGCAAAGTTAACAACAAGAAATCAAACCTACAAATAATTAGGGACGTTTTTACTAAAAACATCCCTAAAACCTGCAAATTGTTGTACCCACAGCCCAATTTTGATGCTAAAAAGCAAGAAAAACGCCATTTTTCTTTGATTATTGTCCGCTTTTAACTACCTTTGCAAACGATCGCCGGCACATACCATAGTGAAAGGCCACGGGTAGGCGAACTCTGTTCGGGAATGGCCGGTGTGACTTTTGTGGGTAAATTATAAAGCATTCGCTATTATTTCGCGTTCAGCCAAAAGCCTCGGAAACTTCTTGGAAATAACAACGCACTGAGATAATAAGTGATAAGGTGTTCGGTATGGAGCATCTTAGTCGTCTTTTGTATAGCAATGCATTCACGCTACGGCGTGGTGCATACTTGTAAAGACGACTGGGGTTTCCATCCGAGGCTGCCTCATAGCTGGACGCAAAAGGTGCATCACGCTTTTTTGCGTCTTAGCGTGATTGATAGTTGAGTGCCATTTAAAAGACTATCAATCGCAATATGGCAAATACGAACTTAGCAAACGCAAAAAATGCAAAGAACGATGAGTTCTACACGCAGTATGCTGACATACAGAAAGAAATAAACGCTTACCTGGACTATAATCCAGATGTGTTTCGTAACAAGACGGTGCTACTGCCTTGCGACGATCCTGAGTGGAGTAACTTCACTAAGTTTTTTGCTCAGAACTTTCAGCTGTTTGGACTTAAGAAAACTCATCTCTACCAGTTATGCTCCCGAAAGTAAGAAGTACAAAATGCCTTACCAACCTACCCTATTTGAAACGTCGCAACCACATTACAACGTAGATATGAGCAAAACGAATGGCAAGATATTTGTTCTTGAACGCGACATTACTGGTGACAACCGTATTGATATAAAGCCATCAATAATAAAAAAACAGGAAATTATTTGGAAGTTTCAAAATATCTTCCTATCTTTGCAGCGTGAAAGGTGGAACCAAGTAGAGCCACGATGTGCGGAACGGTGGCATCTGTGTGATGATGAGCAATTCGACCTTGCCGCTTGGTTTTATAAACATAGCGACCATCACTCGATTGAGTGGTGGTCGTTTTTTATCTTTGGCGTTGGGCAAGTTTCATGGCATCGGGGGTGCCGAAGGTTCTACGGATAAGGGTTTCGACGTATTTGCGGACGAGGGTTTCGTCGTTACTACGGGTGAAGAGACGCAGCCCTCGAGATTGGTTGAACCAAACGATTTTAACGTCATTATTTAATGTTCGGCTATGACCAGCGATGCTTAATACGCCTCGTTCTTCGTTCAACTTGTCGAAATTCATAAGTTCCACCTTCGACTGGTTGTAAACATGGGATAATTCAACAGCCTCGTCGTTTGGCATGTCAGATACTGTCAGGCTGTCGATAGGATTGATATCTGCCGTTTCAAGATATGCTGCTAAATCAACCATGGTTTCCCATCCATACGGCTGAGCTGCCAACAAGATATCGTACTGCTGCCAAACCCAGATACCTACCTTACCAGATAAATGCTGGATCGACTCTATATAGCTATCATCATCGATAAACGACTCTGTTACTATTCTCTTTTTCTGTCTGCAATGAATAACATAGCAGATATAGAACAATAAGAACGCAATTACTATTGTGCCTATTGAAAATATTGGTGACATATCAATCTGAATTTTTTACCACGAGCTTATCGCCGGAGAGATCTACTTCGAAGAAATGGGGAATGCGGACGGTACGGCCTTGGGCATCTTTAGCATGACTATGAACCGACATCATCCACTGGCCATCGAAACGCTGGAACAGCATACTGTGACCGTAAGTGGGAGGTGTGATGGGCTCGGGCTCCTGAATCCATGGGCCATCAAGGGTGCCACTAGCCGAATAAGCCACACCCTGGGTATAAACATCATATACCCACGATGTCCACAGCATACCAAGACGACCAGTACCGGTGCGGAAAAGCCATGGACCATCGGTCACTTTATTCCAGGTGATGTTGCCCTGTTCGTCTTTCTCGCGACTCCAGGGCGAATCGCTGGCACGGAACAACAACTTAGGATCACCTATGGTACCACTCAGGTCGGGCTTTAATTCAATCTTCTCGATGGTGCCGTTCCAATTCTGCAGCCACTCGCCACAGAACACCATATATGGTTTACCATCGGTATCACGCCAAAACGTACCATCAAGTGTAGGACGATTGGCAGGTAGATAGGTGGCATCGCCAAAAGCACGATATGGTCCCATAGGGTTATCGGCACGTAACACCTGACTGGCACGGCGCTCGATAACATTGCCACGAACGGTATCAATCTTTACAGCCTGATTAGTGAACGTAGCAAAATAGTAATAAAAGCCATCGCCCGTCTGGTGCAGCTCGGCAGCCCATATCATAGGATGTGCGCCCATCCATGAGTTGGCATCGAACTCGGTAACGCGAAATGGTCCCTCCCACAGTTTTAAATCTGCACTACGCCACATCATACCGCCAGTACCCGTCATGTAGTACATCTTGGTTTTCTGGTCTGCCAGGATGGCGGGATCGCTCAAACGGATGGAGTCGGTTGGTATATTACTGCGAACCTTAAAGGCCCGCGGCTGAGCCTGAACCATTGTCAGACACATCAAAGCGACAATACTGAGAAATACTCTTTTCATACAAAATATTATTAGTCAATATACCAGATGCATACCACGATATACAGATGGTACATAAGATTATTTCTTCTTGGTTTTTCTTTTGGGGCTGAAGATGTCGGAGATAATGTCAAGTGTGGTGTCGAGGATGGCATCGCCAAAGGAGTAATCTCCATACAGTTTCTGGCGCTCTTCCTGATCTTCAAATAATCCTTTCTGCTCAGGCACCCATACCACTCCTGGAATTTTGAGGGCATTGGGATTGGCTTTAAGATGGCCATAGCGATTAACAAGCAACGACTGTTGATGCTCGGATTCGATACGCAGCAAATGATACGGATCGTACTTCGCCTGCAACTCCACCATCACAGAGTCGACATGATGCATCTCGGCTGTTAAGCTCTGTGCCAAGCCTGCAACAGGAGTCACCAACAATAGCGCTATTAAAGATGTAAAGAATCCTTTTGCTGATATCATACACGTATATTTTGAGGGCAAATGTACAATTTTGTTTTGGAATTTACAAGGATTTACAGATTTTTGTTTACCTTTGCACGGATTTAATTAAAAAGTATCAGCATGTTAAGTTATTCGATAATAGGTATGGGAGCCATCGGAGGCTATTATGGCGGACGTTTGGCAAAGGCAGGACGTGAGGTATATTTCCTCTCACATAGTGACTATCAATATGTGTTACAGAATGGATTGCGAGTAGATTCGTGCGACGGCGATTTCTATCTTCCACATATTAATGCCTACGCTACTCAGAAGGATATGCCAAAGACAGATGTGATCATCGTAGGATTGAAATCGGTTAAAAACCACGATGTATTACCAGAGCTACTACGCCCTATCGTACACCAGAATTCGATTGTAATACTTATACAAAATGGTATAGGACTGGAGGATGATATGCAGAAAGAGTTCCCAGGCCTGCAGATTGTGGCTGGCTTGGCATTTATATGTTCGGCCAAGGTTGGTCCAGGTCATGTTTCGCATCAGTGCTATGGTAGCATTAATCTGGGTAACTACTCGTGCCAGCAGGAAAAGTTCGAGGTGCTGTTGCAGGATATGACAGATGCCGGCATCCAAGCTGCCGAGGTACCATATCTGGAAGCACGATGGAAGAAGGCTGTATGGAACATGCCATTTAACGGTATGACGGTAGCCCTGAACACCAGTACCGACAAGCTGTTGAAGAACCCAGCCACACGCCAGCTGATATACGACCAGATGATGGAGGTGATTGGCGCCGCTAATGCTTTAGGTGTAAACACCCTGACATCTGAATTTGCTGATAAGATGATGCAGATGACCGACGAGATGGTACCCTATAGTCCGTCGATGAAACTTGATTTCGACTATCATCGTCCCATGGAGATTGAATATCTCTATTCGCGCCCAATAGCAGAAGCAAAGAAAGTCGGCTTCGAGATGCCGAAACTAGCCATGCTCGAAGCCGAATTAAAGTTTATAGAAGCCCAGCTGAATAGCTGAAAACTAATCAGTAGTCTCGATAACGAGTGTATCGCCGTTGTCGAGAGCTGATTTGATGTCGCGGCCACCACTCTGCACCTTACACAGACTGATGTCGTCGCCCTGAACTTCCTCGATCTTCAGCTTGCCAATCTGCTTCTTGGCCTCCTTACCGGCAACGGTCTTTACGGTATATACACCCATGTGCAGACCCTTGTAAGCACCCTCGGCACTGCCCAGGTCGATATACACTTCCTTCTGTTTGTCCTTCTTGTCGCGAGCACCCTCCAGTACGTTAGCGCGCAAAGGCAGCCAGCGGTTGCAGTATCTGTTTACATAATATGAAAGACGGTCAAGGGCCTTCAGCATAGCACCGTCTTCGGTCTCAATCCAAGACAAGTCGGTTTCGGTTACGTTGAACGTAGGACTGGCCAGAATCTCGTCGGTCTTTGCGCTCTTAAACTGCATGGTGATACCAATCAGAGCCTTGTAATAGGTCTTGGTGCGGGTCTTTTTCTTCTCCTTGTCGATATACTCTGTTTCGGTTTTAGATGTGGTCGATAAGGTAGATACAGTAGCATCTACATAGCGTGCGCCTGGGAGTGCAGCCTCTTGAGCCGATAGCTGTCCGTCGATAGCCGACATGCGGTGCGACTGCGATATTCCCTTCAGGATAGCAGCCCTAACGGCATCCTGATACTTCGACTGATCCTTCGAAACCTCACCTGTCAGCAGTACATCCAGTACCTTTTCAAGTGTCTTTGTCTTTTTCACCGTGTAGGTAAGATTGTTCATACCTACCACTACACGGGCATTTCTCTCATCCTGTGCCCAAGTTTCCAGTCCAAAAACCAGACAGAGGGCCATTAGCAGCAATTTTCTCATACGTTGTAATATGGTTAATATTAATATTTGGCGGCAAAGATAGTACTTTATTTTGAAACATACAAGTGCTTGCTGAAGAAAAATGCAGGTTGGCTGAAATTATTTTGCTGGTATTGAGCATATTACTATCTTTGCAGCGTCGAAATACAACATCGGCGATATTGATAGTAATAACAATTATAAAAACTTAGAGACAATGAAGAAGATTTTTGTAATGATGGTGGCCCTGCTGACTATGACTTCAGCAATGGCTCAGCCATCGGACCGTAAGGCTCCCAAGAAGATGACGCATCAGGAGATGACAACCCAGATGACCAGTAAACTGAAGCTGAACGATGCACAGAAAGCCAAAGTGGCTGCGCTGAACAAGGAGTATCAGGATATACTGATGCCACCCGAGCCACCTAAGAATGTCGATGGCAGCAGACCTGAGCCACCAAAGAATGGCGACAAGGCTATGCCAAAGAAACCCGACAGCAAGCACATGGCTAAGCGACAGGAGTACGAGAAGAAGCTGAAGCAGATTCTTACCGACGAGCAGTACAAAAATTACCAGAAAATGCAGCCGCCACACGGTAAGCGACCGGGAAAGAAAGAATAAACAAATATAAAAGCGAGCCTGTTATCAAACAAGCCCGCTTTTATAATTATTTTTCGTATTTTGAGAATACCTGATCTACCAGAGCTGCGAATTCCTGGAAAGCATCGGTGTCGCTGAGCGACGAGAGACTTTTTACCAATTGGCGATAATACCAGGCGTGGCACGCTGGATCTTTCTGATTAAAGCGCTGCCATACCTGCTCGCCCTGCTCATGATAATGAAGGAGCATGGCACGCATGTTTGACAGTTTATCGCCAAGCGCCACAATCTTAACATCGCGACTGGCTGCTGCGAGATGATCGATAGCAGCCTGTTTGCGTATCTGCCAGCTATCGATATGACTCATGCCGGGCACCTCGCTGTCGGTCTCGGAATCAACCAGAGCTGCTACACGGTCGCCGAACTCGGTGCGGATATCGGCCACATTTACGCCGGCATCCTCAACCACATCGTGCAGTACGGCTGCTGCCAACAGTTCCTGATCGTCGGTAATAGAACCCACGATAGCCATCGCCTCGAGAGGATGCGCAATGTAAGGTATTTTAGTACCCTTACGAACCACACCCGAATGGGCTTTGGTAGCAAAACAGATAGCACGATCAACCATGCTTGAATCGATGGTTTGCTTTTTCTTGTCGTGAGGTTTCTCGTTGGTGAGATGCTTCAGCAAATCACTCTGAATGATGCCATTGGTAGCTACCACACTGTTGCCTTGGGTAAAGTCGGTCTCGCCTTCGTAATTGGTTACGGTGCCGCCTGCCTCTTTTACAATCAATGCACCAGCCATGAAATCCCACTGACCGATGTACTGCTCGGCATAACCGTCGTATCGGCCTGCAGCCACATAGCACAATGCCATGGCAGCCGAACCGCACATGCGGATGCTACCTACATGACCGTAAAGCTCATCGATTAAGCGCTTGATAACGGGCTTATAAGCATCGCTGTTATAAGGCAGTTGCAAGCAGAGCAAAGCATCATTTATTTTCTGTGTACTTACGTGCAGCAGTTGGCCGTCCATATAGGCACCCCCACCCTGCCAAGCGTAAAAACACTCGTCGTGACAAACCTCGTAAACCACACCTAACAATACCTCGTGGCCTTGCAAAAGTGCAATGCTAACGGCGTAAGGTGCATATTGATGAATAAAATTGGTGGTACCATCAAGCGGATCTACCACCCATAAAAGCTGCTCCTGATCGTGACCAGCCAAACCTTCCTCGGTAATAAAACCTGCCTCGGGTAGTAACTGGCGCAGTGCGGTTACAATCAGTTGCTCGGAGCCCTTGTCGACATACGACACGTAGTCGTGTGCATGCTTGCGCTCCACGCTCTCTAACGAGAACTTGCTTCGTTCGTTCCTAATGTAAGCGCCCGCCTGCCTAGCAATCTGGCAGACGGCGCTTGTTAATTGTCTTAACTCCATTTATTTGATTTCCTGGATAATCTTAGCACCCTCTTTCAGGGCTTCCATATTCAGAGGAATCAGTCCGTGGTGGCGCTCAGGCAGAGTTTTGTAGAGAGCCTTCTCTACACCCTTGTCGCTTACCACAGGGGCTACCTTTAAGAGTCCACCCAAAACGATCATGTTGAACACCTTACCGTTTTTCATCTCGGCAGCCTTGTCCATCGCATTGATCTCGTAAACGGTGATATCCTTACGGGTTGGCTTGTTGATGATACCAAAGCCATCGTAAATCAGAATGCCACCGGGCTTGATTTTGGGCTCAAACTTCTCGAGTGAGGGCTGATTGAGTACCACAGCGATGTCGTACTTACTGAGGATAGGCGAAGAGATGCGCTCGTCGCTAACAATCACAGTAACGTTGGCTGTACCACCACGCTGCTCAGGACCGTAAGCAGGCATCCATGTTACCTCCTTATCCTCCATCAGTCCACTATAGGCCAGAATCTTACCCATTGAGAGCACGCCCTGACCTCCGAAACCAGATATGATTATTTCCTTTTTCATAAAACTACGTTTTATGCATCATCGGCTGTACCTCAGCAAAGAGTAAACTCTCTGCATTCGGTTTGCACGATAATTCATTATTTATTTGTCGTATCTTTTAAGTCACCTTTGGGATAGAAGGGGAACATATTCTCCTTCATCCATTCGTTAGCCTTAGCGGGCGAAAGCTTCCAACCGCTGTTACAGGTTGAAACAAACTCTACCAGCGATGAACCCTTACCAGCCATCGAAGCCTCGAATGCCTTACGCAGAGCCTTCTTTGCCTTGTTGATAGAGGCCACGCTCTCTACACTCTGACGGGTAACATAGCAGGTACCCTCGAGCTGAGCAGCGATATCGGCCATCTTCAAAGGATAACCGTGAATCTCAGGATCACGACCATAAGGACAGGTAGAGGTTTTCTGACCAATCAGTGTGGTTGGAGCCATCTGACCACCCGTCATACCATAAATGGCATTGTTAACGAAGATAATCACGATGTTCTCGCCACGGTTCAGTGCGTGGATGGTTTCGCAGGTACCGATACAAGCCAGGTCGCCATCGCCCTGATAGGTAAATACCAGGCGATCGGGCCAGGTGCGCTTGATACCAGTGGCCAGTGCGGGTGCACGACCATGGGCAGCCTCCTGCCAGTCGATATCAATATAATTGTAGGCGAAGACAGCACAACCTACAGGCGATACACCTACGGTCTTGTCTTCCATACCCATCTCTTCGATGACTTCGGCAATGAGCTTATGTACCACGCCGTGGCTACAGCCTGGGCAATAGTGCATATTGTTGTCGTTCATCAGCGTCGGCTTCTTGCAGACGATGTTCTCTGGTTGAACTATTTGATTTCTATCCATAATGATATTGCCTTGTGTTTATTTTATCAATTTCTTCAAAGCCTCTACGATTTCCTCGGGATCAGGAACGATACCTCCCAGGCGACCGAACTGCTCTACGGGAACTGCGCCGTTGGCAGCCAGACGAACATCCTGTACCATCTGACCAGCATTGATCTCGGCTACCAGGATACCCTTTACCTTCTTTGAAAGCTCGGCAATCTGCTTCTCGGGGAATGGGAACAGTGTGATAGGACGGAACAGACCTACCTTGATACCCTGCTCACGGGCAATCTCTACGCTCTTCTCAGCAATACGGGCGGCACTACCGAATGCTACGATAGCATACTCGGCATCGTCCATCTGCTGCTGCTCAAAGCGTACCTCGTTCTCCTGAATCTTGCGATACTTCTCCTGCAGAGCCAGGTTGCGCTGCTCCATGATCTCAGGCTTAAGCTCGAGTGATGTGATGACCACACGCTCGCGGTTCTTTGGCTTACCAGTTGAAGCCCAAGGACACTCCTTAATCACCTCCTCGTCGGTACGACGGGGCTTGAATGGGGGCAGAACCACCTTCTCCATCATCTGACCGATAACACCATCGCTCAGAATCATGGCTGGGTTACGATACTTAAATGCCAACTCGAAAGCGAGATCTACGAAATCGGCCATCTCCTGAACTGACGATGGAGCCAGAACGATAACCTTGTAGTCGCCGTTACCACCACCACGGGTAGCCTGGAAATAGTCGCCCTGCGATGGCTGGATGGTACCCAGACCGGGACCTCCACGCTGAACATTGACAAACACACCCGGCACCTCGGCACCAGCCATGTAAGTGATTCCCTCCTGCATCAGTGCGATACCAGGAGACGAAGATGAGGTCATGGCACGCTTACCGGCACCGGCAGCACCATAAACCATGTAGATACTGGCCAGCTCGCTCTCGGCCTGAACTACCTGCATACCGGTAGTCTCCCAAGGCTTCAGCTCAGCCAATGTCTCGATCACTTCACTCTGCGGAGTAATAGGATAGCCGAAATAGCCGTCGCATCCGCAACGAATAGCAGCGTGGGCAATAGCCTCGTTGCCTTTCATCAATACAACTTCCTTTTCCATCTTTTACTCCTCCACTTTTTTACGATACACGGTGATACAACCATCGGGGCAGACGATGCCACACGAAGCACAGCCCACGCAGGCCTCTTCGTTGACAGCCTCCACGTAGGGGTAGCCGTGCAGATTAACTTTGTTGGCAAGGGCGATAACCTTCTGAGGGCAAGCAACGATGCAGAGGCTGCATCCCTTACACCTCTCGGTATTCACCTCAATAGCGCCTTTCATTTTTGCCATATTCAGTATTTGTTTATGGATTATACATATCTTTACAATAGAAAGCCATGATGTCGTCGAGCATACGCTTGGCTTCCACAGCGGGACTCTCAGGATCAAGCTCAATAGCCTGGATATAGCTGTTGATAGCCTCGTGCCACTGACCGCGCTTGCGGGCCTCATTGCCTTGCTGGTAATACTCTTCGGCTGTCATTACTTATAGTACTCTTTTTTGCCTGCGGCTAAGGTGTTCTTCATGAGCGAACAGATGGTCATGGGACCTACGCCACCAGGAACAGGTGTAATATACGAGCACTTAGGTGCAACCTCGTCGAACTTCACGTCGCCATTCAGACGGAATCCGCTCTTACGGGTGACATCGGGCACGCGGGTGGTACCTACATCCACAATCACAGCACCCTCCTTCACCATATCGGCGGTAACGAAGTCGGGCTGACCGATGGCGGCGATAATGATATCGGCGGCACGGCACTCCTCCTTCAGGGTTTTAGAACGCGAGTGGCATACGGTAACGGTAGCGTCGCCATACTGCTTCTGCATCATCAGCTGAGCCATAGGCTTACCTACGATGTTTGAACGACCCAGGATGACACACTTCTTACCACTGGTTTCGATACCATAGCGCTTAAGCAGGGTGATGATTCCAAGAGGTGTGGCCGAGATGAAGCAAGGCAATCCGATAGCCATACGACCCACGTTAATGGGGTGGAAACCGTCGACATCCTTACGGTAGTCGATTGCCTCGATAATCTTCTGCTCATCGATATGCTTTGGCAAGGGCAACTGCACGATGAAGCCATCTACATCGTTGTCCTTGTTGAGCTTATCAACGCAACATAAAAGCTCATCCTCCGAGATATTATCCTCGAAACGGATGAGCGTACTCTTAAAGCCACAAGCCTCGCAGGCCAGCACCTTATTTTTTACATAAGTCTCCGATCCCCCATCGTGACCCACCAAGACGGCAGCCAGATGGGGTTGTTTGCCTCCTTGGGCAACAATCTCTTTTACCTCCTCAGCGATTTCGGCCTTGATAGCCGCCGCTGTTGCTTTTCCATCAATCAGTTGCATATGTGTTGTATTTAGAACTTGGGCATACCACCTCGCATCTTCATAGCTGCAGCCATCTGAGCCATTTTCGATGAATTGAGGCCGGTAACCATCTTCATCATCTTACGAGTCTGCTCGAACTGTTTCATCAGTCGGTTCACATCGTCCAATTTGGTACCCGAACCGGCTGCGATGCGACGGCGACGGCTTGGATTGATGATATCGGGATTGGCGCGCTCCTTTGGTGTCATCGAGTTGATGATAGCCTCGATACCCTTAAAGGCATTATCGTCGATATCCAGATCCTTAATCTGCTTGCCAACGCCAGGAATCATAGCAGCCAAATCCTTGATGTTACCCATCTTCTTGATCTGCTGTATCTGACCCATGAAGTCGTCGAAGTCGAACTTATTCTTGCGGATTTTCTTTTCAAGTTTCTTGGCTTCCTCCTCGTCGAACTGCTGCTGGGCACGCTCAACCAGAGAAACGATATCACCCATACCGAGGATACGGTCGGCCATACGCTCGGGATAGAACACATCGATAGCCTCCATCTTTTCGCCCGTACCTACAAACTTAATAGGCTTGGTAACTACGGTGCGGATTGAAAGGGCAGCACCACCACGGGTGTCACCATCGAGCTTGGTAAGGATCACACCATCGAAATCCAGACGATCGTTGAATTCCTTGGCGGTGTTAACGGCATCCTGACCGGTCATTGAATCAACTACGAACAGCGTCTCGTTAGGATTAACGGCCTTCTTCAGGGTCTCGATCTCCTGCATCATCTCCTCGTCGACAGCCAGACGACCGGCGGTATCGATGATTACCACGTCGTTGGCCTTCGACTTGGCCTCCTGGATAGCGTGGTTGGCAATCTCTACCACATTTTTATTATCAGGCTCGGAATATACGGGAACACCTACAGTCTCGCCCACCACCTTGAGCTGCTCGATAGCAGCAGGACGGTACACATCGCAGGCTACCAGCAAAGGCTTCTTGTGGTTGCGCTCCTTCAGCATCTTGGCCAGCTTACCACTGAAGGTGGTCTTACCCGAACCCTGCAGACCCGACATCAGAATGATGGCAGGTGCACCGGCACGACCCTCTATCTTCAGCTCGGCTGCCTTACCACCCATCAGCTCGGCCAGCTCATCGTGAACAATCTTCACCATCAGCTGACTAGGCTTAACGGCTGTGAGCACGTTCATACCTAAAGCTTTCTGCTTAACGGTATCGGTAAAGCTCTTGGCTACCTTATAGTTTACGTCGGCATCCAACAAGGCACGACGTACATCTTTCAGCGTTTCGGCTACGTTAATCTCGGTGATTTTACCCTCACCCTTCAGTATCTTAAACGAGCGTTCTAGTCTATCACTTAAATTCTCAAACATATTACTAATCTATTTTTAGGGCGCAAAGTTACAATAAAAAAACGACACACCCAAATTTTACTCGTCGTTTTTTACATTTTCTTTTATTTCTGTTGATTTTGGCCGCATGCTGAACTCGCAGCCGCAATACTGCTGATTATAGAACTGATACTCCTTCAGCAGTTGGTTGCGACGTTCGTACAAACCACCCTTACGCCAGTTCTGCGCCCAGAATTTTACTTCATTGAACATTCTTGCCTTGCAAGCCAGCAGAGCTGGAGCGGAACATTGAGCATTGACCATTTGCTCTGCTGCCAGGCCGGCTTGGTTTATCTGGTCCAGATTCTTCCAACGGCTCGATGCCAGCGTGGTGGTAAAATACTTAATACCTAACGCCTTGGCCTGCTTGGCAGCGGCAATCAGGCGCAATGTAAAACAGCGTTCGCAACGGCGCCCGCGTTCGGGCTCAGCCTCCAGTCCGCATACGCCACCCAACCACTCATCGTGGTTATAATCGCCATCAATCCATCGCAGTCCTAAGCTCTCAGCATGACGCTTACTCTCCTGTTTACGAATCTCGTATTCCTCTCGGGGCCAGATATTTGGATTAAAATAATAAATCACAGGTCGAATACCATTAGCCATCATCCATTCGACGATGGCCGACGAGCAAGGCGCGCAGCATGCGTGCAGCAGTACCTCGCAGATATCTTCGGGTTTCTGTATAGCTGGTTGTTTCATCGGGTGCAAAATTACACAATATTATTGTTAATCTTCATAAAATATGCGTTTATTTCGCGCAAAATGTGTAATTTCGCGGAAAAATTTTACTTTACTACATTAATATAACAATGATGAATTTAAATCTAACTAACAGTATTAAGATGCCTAACCACGAGCTTAGACGTCAGGTAATTGAGCTGTGTGAAAAGGTAGAAAAGCCACTGCTTAAGCTTTCTACCAAGGACTATGTTGAGAATGGACTGGGCCACCTGGTTGAGCAGTTTGACGGACAGGCCGGTCTAGTTAACATCGAAGTATTTAACGAGTTGCAGCATACCATCACTGGATGGCCAGGCGGCAAACCCAATGTAGATGATAGCACCCGTCCCGAGCGCGCAAAACCCTACCCCAAGCGTGTGATTGTATTCTCGCCCCACCCCGACGACGATGTAATTTCGATGGGTGGAACCATTCGCCGACTGATGCAGCAGCATCACGATGTACACGTGGCTTACGAAACATCTGGTAATATTGCTGTAGGCGACGAAGAGGTACGCCGTTTCATGCACTTCATCAATGGTTTTAATACCATTTTTGCCAATGGTAGCGACGAAGTGATTAAGCACTCATACCAGGCAGTAAAGGCCTTTATCAAAGGTAAGAAGCCAGGTGATCTGGACAACGAGCAGATTCTGCGTCTGAAGGGTCTGATTCGTCGTGGCGAGGCCCGTTTGGCTTGCGAGTACAGCGGTATCGACAGTAAGCATATCCACTTCCTCGACCTGCCTTTCTACGAGAGCGGTAAGATTGAAAAACTGCCTATGACCGAGGCCGACGTTACACCCATCATCGAGCTGATTAACGAGATTCAGCCACACCAGATTTACGTGGCTGCCGACCTGGCCGACCCACACGGCACACACCGTAAGTGTACCGATGCTGTGCTGGCTGCCATCGACGAAAGCAAGAAGGCTGGCGCCGAGTGGCTGAAGGACTGCCGCGTATGGATGTACCGTGGTGCCTGGGCTGAATGGGATGTAGCCGATATCGAGATGTGCGTACCTATGAGTCCTGAGGAGCTGCGCGAGAAGCGAAATGCCATCCTGCGCCACCAAAGCCAGATGGAGAGTGCCCCATTCCTGGGTAACGACGAGCGCCTGTTCTGGCAGCGTGCCGAGGATCGCAACCGCGAAACAGCCAAGCGCTACGACAACCTTGGACTGGCTTGCTACGAGGCCATGGAGGCTTTCGTGGAATACAAATTCTAGACAACGATCCAAACTGAATAACAATATGAAGACTATTAACAAGTATTTTAAAGGAATGGTGTTTACAGCACTCATCTCTTTAGGTTCGACCACAGCTACAGCTGACGGACCTGCCAACTACAACGTGGTTCCATTGCCACAATCCATCCAGATGGCGAAAGGCGCTGCCTTCGAACTTGACGGTAACGTGCAGATACTGGCTCCTGCCGAATTGCAGAACGAGGCAGAATTCCTGAAGCAGTACATCACAGAACTAACCAAGATCGACCTGAGCATCGTGAACAAGCGTGCCAAGAAAGTGCGCTACATCGAACTGGCCGTATCGCCTAAGGTGACTGCCAAGGAGGGTTATGTAATGAACATCAACCAGAAGGGTGTTACCATCCAGGGTGGTACTGCTGCTGGTGTGTTCTATGGTATCCAGACCCTGCGCAAATCACTGCCTATCGCCTGCAAGTGCGGTAAGCATAAAGGAGGAAGTCTACCTGCCGCAACGATTACCGATGCACCACGCTTTGGCTATCGCGGCATGCACCTCGACTGCTCGCGCCACTTCTGGAGCGTGGATTTCGTAAAGAAGTTCATCGACCTGTTGGCCATGCACAACATGAACATCTTCCACTGGCATCTGACCGACGACCAGGGCTGGCGTATCGAGATTAAGAAGTATCCTAAGCTTACCACAATCGGTTCGCAGCGTTCGGGTACGATTCTCGGCACCAACTCCGATTTGGACGATGGCATTCCCCACGGTGGTTTCTACACCCAGCAGGAGGCTCGCGACATTGTAAAATATGCTCAGGAGCGCCACATCACTATCATCCCCGAGATTGACATGCCCGGACACATGCTGGCTGCACTGGCTTGCTATCCCGAACTGGGTTGCACAGGCGGTCCGTACGAGGTGGGGCACTACTGGGGCGTTTACACCGATGTGCTGTGCGTGGGTAATCCCAAAGTGTACGACTTCGTTGAGGGAGTGCTGGCTGAGATTATGGACATCTTCCCTTCGGAAGTAATCCATATCGGTGGCGACGAGACCCCAACCGTGAAATGGGAGGCTTGCCCCAAGTGTCAGGCTCTCGGTTTGAAAAAGGAACAGTTGCAGGCACACTTCACACAGAAGGTATTCGACTTCCTGACAGCCCATCAGCGCCGTGCCCTGGGTTGGGATGAGATTCTGGATGGCTGTCCACAGGATGCCATGATTATGTCGTGGCGCGGTAGCGAGCCTGGTGCCAAGGCTGCCGAGGCCGGACACGATGTGGTGATGACACCAACATCGCACTGCTATTTCGACTATCTGCAGTCGGAAGATGCACGTTTCGAACCTTCGCGTTGCGGTGGATTCATCCCTGTAGAGAAAGTATATTCGCTGGAGCCTGCTCCCGAGTCGTTCTCGGCCGAAGCCAAGAAGCACATCCTGGGTGCACAGGCAAACCTCTGGGCTGAGTATCTGCTGACCGAGGGACTGGTTGAATATCAGGCCCTGCCACGTATGTCGGCCCTGTCGGAGGTACAGTGGACACAGCCCGAACTGAAGAACTACGACGCCTTTAAGGAGCGCTTGACACGATTCACCAAGCTGTTCGAGTTCTACAACTACAAATATGCCAAGCATCTGTGGCCTGAGCGTCAGCTGCCCAGTCGCTGGCAATTCTAACAAATTCAAAACATCTACCAACACTTTTATGAAGAAAATCATTTTACTGCTATTTAGTATCCTGAGTCTGGGCATCCAGGCTCAGGTTAACTTGGTACCTGCACCACAGAAAGTAACTGTTGGCACAGGCGAGTTTAACCTAGCACCAGGCACTACCATTGCCTACTCATCGGCAGCACTGAAGCCTGCTGCTGAGTACCTGCAGGTATGTCTGCAGCGCTATGCAAAGGTAAACGCCACACTGGTTGCCGGCAAGCAGGGCGACATCCGACTGACTACCCAAAAAGGTATAGCCAAGGATGGCTATCAGCTGAGTGTAAAGGCCAACGGTATCGACATCAACGCTGCTAACTACAGCGGAACCCTGTCGGCCATTGCCACCTTGAACCAGTTGCTGCTGCAGAACGACGGCAAAGCAGCTATCCCTGCAGTTGCGGTTACCGATGCTCCACGCTTTAACTGGCGCGGATTCCATCTGGATGTATCGCGCCACTTCTTTACTGTCGATGAGGTGAAGGAGATTATCGACCTGATGGCGCTGTACAAGTTGAACCGATTCCACTGGCATCTGACCGACGATCAGGGCTGGCGTATCGAGATTGAGAAGTACCCACTGCTGACCGAGAAGGGTGCCTGGCGTATCTACAACAACCAGGACACCGCCTGCATGCAGCTGGCTGCCCGCGATGACAATCCCAACCTGCTGATACCAAAGAAGAATACCCGTGTGGAGCATGGCGACACCCTGTATGGTGGCTATTACACACAGGATCAGATTCGCGACGTGGTGGCTTATGCCAAGCAGCGTGGTATCGAGATTGTGCCCGAGATTGACATGCCAGGTCATTTCCTGAGTGCCATCGAGAACTACGAGGGACTGTCGTGCTTCCCCACCATCGGCTGGGGCCAGTACTTTACTACCCCACTCTGTCCCGGTAAGCAGAAGGTGCTGGATTTCTGCAAGGATATCTGGAGCGAGATTTTCAAGTTGTTCCCTTATGAGTATGTACATGTAGGTGGCGACGAGGTACGTAAGGATACCTGGAAGGAATGTCCCGACTGTCAGAAGCGCATCAAAGAAAACCATCTGAAGAACGAGGAGGAACTGCAGTCGTGGTTTATCCATCAGATGGAGGCTTTCATCAACAAGAACGGTAAGAAGATGATGGGCTGGGACGAAATCCTGGAGGGTGGACTCTCGAAGACTGCTACCGTAACCTGGTGGCGCACCTGGGTGCCCGATGCACCAAGTCAGGTAACAGCACAGGGCAACGACGTGATCTTCTGTCCCGGTTCGCCCATGTATCTGTCACAGGCCGAGGAGAAGACCAGCATGCGTAGCATCTACGAATACGACAAGGAGATGCTGAAAGGCATGAACGCCAAGCAGAAGCAGCACGTGATTGGCGTGCAGGGTAACATGTGGTGCGAGTATATCCCCACCCGCGAGCGCCTGTTGTTTCAGTATTTCCCACGCATCCTGGCACTCTCAGAATTGGCATGGACCAAGCCCGAACTGAAGGACTACGACCAGTTCTATAGTCGTCTGCCCAAGCAGTTTGCCATGCTCCACAAGCTCAACGTGCCTTTCCGCACACCAAGTCTGGATGGCATCTATCGCGTGAATGCATTCACCAACGAGGGTACCATGGCTGTAACTTGTGCCGACCCATTGGCAACCGTACGCTATACTACCGACGGCAGTTTCCCAAACAAGAACTCGCAGTTGTATAACGGTCCTGTAAAGATCGACGAGACCACTCACTTCACCTTGCGCACCTTTGCGCCTAACGGACAGGCTGGTGAGATGATCAAGGCCGACTTCCTGAAGCAGGGATTACTGGAGCCTGTAAAGGCAGATGCCAGCCAGCTGACACAGGGCTTGAACGCTGCCTGGTACAACTATCGCGGTGAGAAATGTCGCGAAATCCACAAGGCCCCATTCAACGGCAACTATGCAGCTAACGACGTAGTGATTCCCGAGGGTGTAAAGGGTAACATCGGACTGATTATGACCGGTTACCTGCGTGTGCCCGAAGATGGTGTTTATACCTTCTCGCTGATGAGCGACGACGGTAGCTGGCTGAAGATTGATGGCAACATGGTGGTTGATAACGACCGTCCACAGAGTCCTCATGAGGAAGTAAGTCAGCAGGCACTGAAAGCCGGTCTGCACAAGATAGAGGTTCGCTATTTTGATAGCAACGGTGGTATGCTACGCCTCTGGGTATTTGATACCAAAGGCCAAAAGATGCAACCAGCCGACATCTACTTTAAATAAAAAGAAATCCCGCTTCAGTTTGTTTGAAGCGGGATTCTTTTTTATAGATTATTCAATAAATCCGTTTTGCCATCGGCAATGAACTTTAATACCAACTCACCAAAGAGCGTGTTCTGCCAAGCAAACCACGGACGGGTGTAATTGTTGGCATCATCCTTATTAAAACTCTCGTGTATAAAACCTGTACCTGCATCGGTAGCTAACAAGGTTCGCATGCACCAGCGGATCTCGTCGTCATCGGTTGCGGTAAAGCACTTCATCATAATAGACATAGGCCATACCATATCGTAGCCGATATGCGGACCGCCTATACCCTCGCCTGCCTTACCACGGAAGAACCAGGGGTTATCCTCGCTCCATACAAAACGGCGGGTGTTCTGATAGATAGGATCGTCCATCGGCACATCGCCTAAATACCCCATACCCAACAAGCTGGGTACGTTGGCATCGTCCATCAGCAACTGATTGCCAAAACCATCCACCTCGTAGGCATAAATCTTTCCATACTTAGGATGATTAACCACCGCATACTTCTTCAGGGCGGTTTCTACTTCTTGTGCTAATACCTGGCACTCGGCGGCTTTCTCAGTCTGGGCGTTAACCTTGGTCAAAATCTCGGCCATCTTTTTAAGTGATGACACTGCCATGAAGTTAGAAGGCACCAGGAAAGGCAATGAGGTGCGATCGTCGGAAGGACGGAACACCGAAGCTATCAGACCAACAGGCTTTACAGGGGCGCCATAGCCATTCCAACCTACGGTATCGTAAGTACGATCGGTCATACGGAAGAATTGGTATGGACCATGTCCATCCTTACGCTGCTGCTCGCGGAAGGTTTTTACGATGTTATCAACTGCCTGCAACCAGATGTCGCCAAAGATAGTGGCATCGCCTGTTACCAGCCAATACCAATAAGCCAGGCGAACAGGATAGCACAGTGAGTCGATCTCGTACTTGCGCTCAAAAACCTCCTTGGTCATCTTGGTCACATCCTTCTGCCAACCGGCACCTGTAGGACCATCGTTGAAGGCATTCGCATACCTATCTATATTAATACACTTCAGCTGTCGCAGGATCACACCACGCAGCATCTTTCTGAGTTTCTTATCCTTAGCACACAACTGCACATAAGGCCATACCTGAGCCCCAGAATCGCGCAGCCACATGGCAGGGATATCGCCAGTATATACAAAGGTATCATCCTCGCCATCTACCACACGGTAATGTACGGTAGATTCCAAGGTGTTTGGAAAGCAGTTGGCAAACATCCATGCCAAACGCGGATTACCACTAAGCAGTTTCTGCACCTCGCGGATCTTAGCCTCTACGGCATCCGACGTAAAGAGGCGCTCGGCAACCGGTGGACGTTTGGAAGGATACACCTTAGTATTGTCGGAAACTACAGAGGTGTATCGGTTACTGATACTTACCTCAGCGTTTTCCTGCGCCGCCGCCGATAGAGACAGCATGCAGCACCACACTATCAAACTTTTACGCATAAGCCTTAAGGACGGTTCTTGGTCTGAGTACCCCAAGCAGAAGGCTGGTTGCCCATCTCGAGTTCGAGTACACCACCCTTCACGATATCCTGGAACATCAGATACGACTTAGCATAAGGCTTGCCGTTCAACTTGGCACTCTGCACGTAGATATTCTCCTTGCTGTTGTTGTTAGCCTTGACAGTGAAGGTCTTACCGCCACCTACGTTAACCTTAGCCTCGTTGAAGAGTGGACTGCCAATGATGTATTTGCCACCTGCAGGCTCTACCTGATACAGACCTAATGCCGACATGACATACCAAGCCGACATCTGACCTACATCCTCGTTACCCGACAGTCCGTCGAAATCGTTGAAGTAGAGTTCGCTCATAGTCTGACGCAGCAACTTGGCTGCCTTCCAAGGCTGACCTACGTAGTTATACATATATAATATGTGGTGACTAGGCTCGTTGCCATGAGCATACTGTCCAATCAAACCAGAGATATCGGGCGAAGCCTCGGCACCCATATCGCCACTGACGATGAAAAGAGAATCTAACTTCTCGACAAAACGCTTCTCACTGGGGAACAGACTAACCAGTCCGTGTACATCGTGAGGTACCAGCCAGGTGTACTGCCAGGCGTTACCCTCGGTATAGTCGTCGGCGGTATGCACACTTTTAAACGGATTGAATGGCTCGTGGAAACTGCCATCGCTACCGCGACCACGCATAAACAACGTCTTGCGATCGAAATAATGCTTGTAACCACGGCTGCGGTTGTAGAAGTACTTGTAATCAGCCTTCTTACCCAACAGCTTAGCAACCTTAGCGATACAGTCGTCAGCCAGGGCATACTCCAAGCCCTTAGCCACAGTCTGGAAAGTAGAATCCTTATCGTAAGGCAGATAGCCATACTTTTTGAGCAGATCCATGCTACGCTCATCGAGCATAGCCGATGTCTTCATGGCATTAAAGGCAGCCTCCTTATCGGCAACAAAACCTTTCAGCACCATATCGGCCAGCACAGCAGCACCAGGGTTACCCACCATACAGTCGGTCTCGTTACCCATCAGGTGCCATACAGGCAGCTTGCCCTGCTGCTCGAAGATGTGCAGGAAGGTGGCAGCCATATCCTTCTGTTTCTCAGGATGAATCAGTGTCATCAAAGGATGAGCTGCACGATAGGTATCCCAGAGCGAGAAAGTGGTATAGTTGGTAAAGTCGCCATGGTGCACCTTACCATCGGCACCTCGGTAGTTGCCAGTAACATCGCTGAATACCGATGGTGCAGTCATGGTGTGATAAAGAGCTGTATAGAAAATGGTACGTACGGTCTCATCGTCGGTATCTACATCAATCTTACCCAGCTCGTCGTTCCAGGCCTGATTGGCAGCTGCAACGGTAGCCTTGAAGTCCCAACCGGGCAGTTCAGCCTTGAGGTTAGCCTTGGCATCCTCGACACTTACTGCCGAGATGGCACATTTTACCATCACTGGCTTTGAGATATCCTCGAAGGTAAGCACCATGATAGAGTCGCCTACCTGCTTCTTCACTTTCACAGGCGTTGAGAACTCGGCAGCAAAGAACACATGCTGATTACGGGCCCAGCCTGATGACTGACGGAAGCCAGTAACCATGGTAGGACTCTCAACCGTGAAACCACTCTTACGCCAGTTGTCCCAACCGGTACCCTGTCGCAAATCGATACGCAGCATACCTTTATGATTGTCGGCACCGAATGTATAACGGTGGAAACCAACGCGTTTAGTTGCAGTGAGCTCAACAAACACATTAGGTTCCTGCAAACGGATGGCATAGTAGCCAGGACGTACCGACTCGTTGGCATGCGAGAACTTAGTCTCGGTAGCACAGCAATGAGCCACTGGCAGGAAGCCGATATCACCCAGATCGCCGATACCCGTACCACTCAGGTGGGTATGACCAAAACCTACCAGTACCGAATCGCTGATATGATAACCCGAACACCAGTCCCATCCGTGGGTGTGCTCTGTTGGTCCGAGCTGTACCACGCCAAAGGGTACATTTGCTCCTAGGAATACGTGACCGTGACCACCGGTACCAATCCAGGGATTAACATAATTAGTAAACTCATTTTTGTGTTGGCAAGCATCTGCCGCCATAACCTGACCAGACACTGCAGTCATGGTCAACGCCAGAATAAATTTATTAAAGCATTTCATAATTTAATAGGTATATTAGCAATTCGTTTACAAAATTATAAAATAGTGTACGATAACAGAACAAAATGCAAGATTATTATATGAATTTAACCTAAATTAACCTAAAAGTCTTGTTAGTTTGTATAATTATGTTTAGATTTGCACCGTTTTTACAACTATAATTACTATTCAATTAATTAAAACCAACAACATGAAAAAGGAAAAAAGTTTTCTTAGCTCTCATCTGAGAGTGTGTATGATGGCTATCTGTCTGCTTTTTGCAGCAGTTGTCAATGCACAGAATGTTACGGTTAAGGGAAATGTCACTGACCAAAAGGGTGAACCTGTTATTGGTGCCACCGTTAAGGCAGAGGGAACCCAGACCGGAACGGTTACTAACTATGATGGTGATTTCACCATTAATTGCCGCAATGGAGCTACTTTGAACATTAGCTACATTGGCTTTGCTTCAAAACAAGTAAAGGCAGAGGCAGGAAAATTCCTCAGTATCGTACTTGAGGAAGAGGCTACTACCCTTAACGAAGTGGTTGTAACAGCCATGGGTATCAAGAAAGATGCCAAGAAACTTGGTTACTCAGTAAGTACTGTAGGTGCTGAGGAACTGACTAAGGTGGGTTCTCCTACCTTTGCTTCAGCTATGTACGGAAAGGCTGCTGGTGTACGTATTCAGACCGCTCCTGGTGGTGGTACATCTTCAGTATCTATTAACGTACGTGGTATGTCATCTATTACAGGAACCACACAGCCTCTGATTATTCTGGATGGTGTGCCCATCCGTAATGGTGATGCCAATACACAGGTTGACTACTGGCAAAACGAGCGTATTGAGTCAAACGGTTTGGTTGATATCAACCCCGAAGACATTGAGAGCGTATCAATTCTGAAAGGTGCTGCCGCTTCTGCACTTTATGGTTCTGAGGCCGCTAACGGTGTTGTAGTTATTACTACTAAGACCGGTCAGGGTCAGCAGGGCGTAGGTGTTGAGTTTGGTACAAACCTGAACTGGGAAAAGGCTGCATACATGCCTGACCTCCAGAACGAATTCGGTCCTGGCTCATGGGGCTATCGTGGTAACGTAAACGACTACCAGATTGCAACAGGCGGTTTTGTTGAGCAGGAGTATAATGGACAGAAGTATAAAACTGTAGAGGCAACCAATAACTACTGGGGACCAAAATACGATGGTAGCCAGGTTTATTATTGGGATGGCAAGCAGCGCGCTTACAACGGTTTGGGTAGCAACCCTTGGACAACCTTGTTCCGCACAGGTATGAGCCAGCAGTACAATGTTGCTGTAACAAAGGCTGGTGAATGGGGTAATGTTCGTTTCGGCTACACCTTCAATCACGTTGATGCCATGCAGCGCAACTCAAGCAACGGCAAGCACAACTTCTCATTGAACGGAACTCTGAACATCCTGAAGAATGTAAAACTCGACTTCTCTGCTCAGTATCTCCGTCAGAACATTAAGAACCGTGCATATCGTATCAGCCGTATCACTCTGAACTATGGTGGTATGATTGGTTCGTTCGACGACGTTGCTCTGATGATTGACAAGACCGTTACATCAAAGGGATTTATCTATAGCACTGGTGACGGACAATCAGAGACTCCAGATGAGAATCTGATATATGGTCCTGGTACTGCTGCTTTGATGTCAGAATATCTTTGGAAAATTCTGGGTCAGATGCAGGAAGAAAATCACAACCGCTTCATTGCCGGTGTGACACCTTCTTGGGAGATTATTCCTGGTTTGACACTCCGTGGCCGTATCGCAACCGATATGACAGCAGAGGATATTGAGAACCGCAACAATGCCAAGCGTGCTATTGGTTACACAACAAATAACAGTGATCTTGGTAGTTATTCACTGATGAATCGTAAGTATGAGACTTACTATGGTGATGTGATGCTGATGTTTGATAAGACCTTCGCCGAGAAGCATAACATTACAGCAAACGTTGGTTGGTCTGGTCGTCAGGAGAAGACATTTGCATCAACAGTTTCTACTAATGGTGGTCTTTCTGTTACAAACTGGTTCAACCTGGCAGCTTCTAACTTGACTCCAAATGCTAGCCAGACAGATATTAGTTCATTGCGTACCGCTTGGTTCGGAACCCTGAGCTACGGTTACGACAATTGGGCATATGTAGAAGGAACACTCCGTAACGAGAAGATTTCTACATTGGCTCCTGACTATAACAGCTTCACCTATCCTTCAGTAAACGCCAGTGCTATTGTAACTGAGCTGTTGAAGGACAAGAGACCAGGTTGGTGGGACTATGGTAAGATTCGTGCATCTTATGGTATCGTAGGTAACGCTCCTGAAGTTTATAGAGCAAACGTACTGTACAACCAGTCACAGATCGGTTCTTACCTCTACAACACCATTGGTACTTCATTAGGAAACCTGTCTCTGAAGCCAGAGAAGAAGTATGAGTTTGAACTCGGTCTCGAAGCTAAGTTCTTGAAGAACCGTGCCGGTTTCGAAATCTCTTACTACAGCAACACTGTAAAGGATCAGATTCTTCCTATTTCACTGCCAAGAACTGCAGGTGGTAACTCTATCATGCTGAACATTGGTGAGTTGAAGAACCACGGTCTTGAAATCGCAGTTTATGGTACACCTATCCAGACTAAGGATTGGCAGTTAGACCTGCGTGCTAACATTGCCTTCAACACCAATAAGGTTACCAAGCTGATGGATGGTCTTGACAATATTCAGCACCGCGCATTCGATAACTCTGCTTACTTGTACTCTTATGAGGGCCAGCCTATGGGTGATTGGTATGTATACAAATACAAGCGCGATGACCAGGGACGCAAGATTATCGGCGACGATGGTCTGCCTATCCGCGACACAGAACTTTCAAAGGTTGGTAACGCCATGCCTAAGGGTGTAGGTGGTTTCTCAGCTAACCTCCGTTGGAAGCAGCTGTTCATGGATGCTACATTCGACTTCCGTATTGGTGGTGATGTACTCAACCAGTACTGGCAGTATGCTATGGAGACTGGTATCCTGAAATCTACTCTTCCTGGTCGTGAAGGTCACGGTGGTCTGCCCTACTACTACGAGGACAACAAAATCAGCTCTTCAGGTACAATTATTGCTGGTACAGCTCCTGCAGGATACACCCAGTTCAATGATGGTATGATTGTTGAGGGTGTTAAGGCCGATGGTACACCTAACACAAAGATTATTCCTGCAGGTATCTACTACAAGAACTCATACGGTTGGGGTGCTAGTACACACAACTCATACGAGGATGCTATTCAGGACAACTCTTACCTGAAGCTTCGTGAGCTGTCAATCGGTTATATGCTTCCAAAGGAGATCCTTAAGTCATTTGGATGCCAGAGCCTGACAGTATCTGTATTCGCACGTAACCCATTCTATATCTTCAAGAATTTGAAGGAAATGGATGCAGAGTCTGGTGATGGTACAAACTGGATTGGACAGGCCGTTGCAGGTAACTCTTCTGCAGCAAGCCGTAGTTTCGGTTTCTCACTGCGTGCTAAGTTCTAATCACATTACTAACAAAAGAAGAATATGACAATGAAAAAGATATCATTATTCGCATTGGGCATTGTTGGTGCTATGGCCTTCACAGCTTGCTCTGATGAGGCATACACTGAGAAATACAACGACCCTTCAAAGACAACAACCGTGTCTTGCGACAAATTGTTTACTGGAGTCGTATGGACAGGCCGTACATACGGTATGCAGACCTATTGGGGTCTCTGCACATTCGAGCTTCCACAGATTGGTGCCTATTCTCAGGTATCAAGCCACTTCTCTGCTGACGTAGATTATGAGGGAACTGGTTCATACGTAAGCTATGGCAACGATCGTTGGACAAATTTCTATGAAGATCTGGCACAGTATAAGCTGATGCGCTATACATTTAACAACCTGTCAGCTGCTGAGCAGACTGCCAATCAGCTCTATATGGACTGTGCAACTGTATGGATGTACGATCAGCTTGAGAAGGCTGTTGACCTATGGGGTGATATTCCATTTGTAAATGCTTGTAACATTCAGATTTCTGCAAATATCGCAGACAGTAAAGCATCTTATGACGATGCCAAGACATTGTACGAGATGATGCTGAATGGTGCAACATTGACCGACGTTAAGGGTGAATCTCAAGCTTTCGATGGTCTGGCAACTCTTTACAGCCGTATTAAGGGTGCTACAGCTCCTTCTTCATTTGCAAGCCAGGACATCCTCTTTGGTGGTGATGTAAGCAAGTGGGCATCTTACGCTATTGGTCTTCGTGCTCGTATGGCTCTCCGTGTTTCAACTCAGGGAGAACTTGCATCAACAGGTCAGGCAGTTCTTAAAGAAATTGCCAACACAGTTGCTTCTGATGCACAGGACTGCGCAACCGGTTTTGCTGATCCTTCAATTGTAGCTTTCAGCTATAATGATGGTAATGGTATGAACTGGGGCGGTGGCTGGAACGAATGGGCCTGTCAGTATTCTCGTCTTTCATTCAAGATGGCAGAGATGCTTAATCTGCCAGAGGGTTCAAAGATGAATCACGATACTGATATCCATGTAGAAGGTGCCGATCCACGTGCAGCAGTGATGTTCGACGCTTCAAATGCAGGTACCGTTCATATTCTGGATTATCATCAGACATTCTCGGATCAGTACTATGAGGGTTGGAAGAAGGAAGAAACATATCGCTGGTTTACCGTTGTTGACTCAGCAACCTTCATCAACAATGCTTACTTTATGCACCCAATCATGACTAAGGCAGAAATGTTGCTGACACTGGCAGAAGCTGCTCAGCGTGGCTACATCACCGGTAGTGCAGAAACATACTTCAAGCAGGGTGTTCAGGCTTCTGTAGATTTCTACTATGCAGAGAACGCTAAGTCGAAGTTCCGTACAGCTGTTCCTCAGCCTGATGCTACAGCATACATCGATGCACTTTGGACAAATGCAACCGATAAGCTTGAGGCAATCTGCAACCAGCGCTGGCTCCACTTCTCAATGTTGCAGCAAGAGCAGAGCTATGCCGAGGTACGTCGTACCGGTTTCCCGAAGTTGGAGTTCCGCGATTTCTCTAACGACCCCAACTTCACCATTCCTCGCCCAATGGATCGTATCGTTTATCCATCTAATGAGACACAGAACAACCTCGAATATATGACCGAGGCTATCAACCGTCTGTCAAACAAGAATCAGGAATGGTATAACAACCTCTTCTGGGCCAAGAGTGCCGGAACCTGGTACACTGTAATCGATCTTCCTTATGAGTAAGAGTTAGATAAAAAGATTAATGATTATCAGCCGAAGCAATATGAGCTTCGGCTGATTTTTTTTATAGTTTCTATCTATATTACTTGGAAATTACAACAATTATACTTAACTTTGCCCCGATATAACTCAAAACTGAAATGAAAAGACTTCTATTGCTAATTTTCGGATTATGCACATTCTGGTATGGTTATGCCGGAAAGCTAGTAACAAATCGTGTAGTGGTAGCTTATGTTACCGCAGGTACAACAGAGATTCCCGATCCTACGTTGATGACACACATCAACTATGCGTTCGGAACAGTCAACAAAACATTTAATGGTGTAGATATCCAAAAGCCAGAACGCCTACGAGTGATTGCTGGTTTGAAACAGCAGAATCCGGAACTGAAGGTGCTGCTGTCGATTGGTGGATGGACAGCAGGACGATTCAGCGAAATGGCTGCCACCAAACAGAACCGCGCTGCCTTTGCCAAGGACTGCAAACGCATTGTAGATGAGTTCGGACTGGATGGTATCGATATCGACTGGGAATACCCGTCATCCAGCGAGGCTGGTATCTCGTCATCACCCGACGATATCGATAACTTTACGCTGCTGATGAAGGAATTGCGCCGCGTGTTAGGTAAGCAGAAACTGCTTACCATTGCCACCATCTGCACCGCAAAGTATATCGACTTTAAGAAATGTCTGCCTTATCTCGACTTGGTAAATGTGATGTCGTACGATATGAGCGATCCCAACAAGGCACATCATGCTGCCCTCTACCCCTCGCCTATCTCAGGCTACTGCACTGGCTCTGAAGCTGTCGAGGCACACCTGAAGGCTGGTGTACCCAAAGAGAAACTGGTAATGGGTATGCCCTTCTACCAAAAAGGTAGAAGACAGGATGCCGGTGTTGACGAATATCTGCGTACGGGTATTCTGCCTGTAGGCTATAGTCGTCAGTGGAGTGATGTGGCCCAGGCCGATTATATTGCCAACGAAAAAGGCGAGTTTGTTTGGGCCTACGAAACAACCCGTTCCTTAGGCGCCATCTGTCAGTATATCCTTGAAAACAACCTGCGTGGTGGTATGTACTGGGAATACTCGAACGACCGAACTGGTGAATTCAGTTCGCTGCTGAGTAAAATGTTGTTGGAGCAGCCCACCACGGTAGGCCATAAAACCACAGCTCTCAACGCATCAGCCTGGCAGAATGCCGAATGGATTTCAGTAGTGAACGCCCCCGTAGTAACAGGACGTGCCGATAAGGTGATTCGTGCTGCCGATGGTGCCAGTTGGTTTGTATCTACCATCAAAAACGAAAAGCCCGTTACACAAGCCAAATGGATGACAACGGGATTAGGTGTGTTTGAGCTTTACCTGAACGGACAGCCTGTAGGCGAGGAAATCCTGAAGCCAGGATTTACGCATTACGCCAAGACCAAGCGTTCGTTTACCTATGATATCACCGATGCTTTCCAGAAGCAGACAGGTAACGAGAATATGCTCTCGGCTCAGGTAACTCCGGGCTGGTGGGCCGACAAGATTATCACCCCTGGTGATCACGAAGGTATGATTGGTAAGAAATGCGCCTTCCGTGGTGTGCTGGAGCTGACATTTGCCGATGGTACCAAACAGTACTACGGTACCAACTGCAAGGATTGGAAAGCAGGTATTGCAGGTCAGGTAAAGCATGCCGGTATCTTTGATGGCGAGGCTTTTGATGCCCGCAAACTGCCAGGATTTGCTACCCCAGAAAAACTCTCAACTCCTGAAATAAATACCGAGTTTACTGGCGAGATAGTTCCATCAGAGGGTGCAGAGGTTTATCTACGACGCGACTTGGCATTACGCCCCGCCAGCGCCTATATCTGGCAAGGTGTAACCGGCGAGAAGCAAGCCGCCGACAAGAAGGATATCGAATATGGTAAGGTTATCATCAAACGTAACTATGCCCTGGGCGAAATCATCACCCTGAACCCAGGCGAAACGTTGATTGTAGATTTCGGTCAGAACACATCAGGTGTACCATTCTTCAGCTTTAAAGCCAACGAAGGTACTACCCTGACTTGTCTACCAGCAGAAATCCTGAACGATGGCAACGGTGCCGAGCGCCGTGGCATGGATGGCCCTGAAGGTAGCGTGCATCGTCGCAACCTGCGTATCCAGAACACTGGTATCCGAATCGATTACACCTTTGCCAACAACCCAAGCTTTGTAAGCTACTATCCCCACTGCACCTTCTTTGGCTACCGTTATATCTCGGTAACCGCTACAGATAAGGTGGAGATACAGCGCGTGGAATCGTTGCCTGTAACAAGTATCGCCAAGGGTTTGGAAACGGGAAAAATCACCACAGGTAACGACCTAATTAACAAGCTGATTTCGAACACCGTTTGGGGGCAGCGTTCTAACTATCTATCGGTGCCTACCGACTGTCCGCAGCGCGATGAGAGATTAGGTTGGATGGCTGATACTCAGGTATTTACCGAGGCCGGCTCGTTCTTTGCTAATACCGACGGATTCTTCCATAAATGGACGCGCGACGTACGCGACTCACAGAGTGCTACAGGTGGATTCCCAGGCGTATCGCCTACTGCCCAGTATGGTAATGAGATGATGCGTTTGGGTTGGGCCGATGCCGGTGTGATTGTGCCTTGGACGGTATGGAAGCAGTTTGGCGACAAAGCCATCGTGAATGAGAACTGGGAGGCGATGGAACGCTTCATGAACCACATCAATGAGGTGAAATACAACCACGAGGCACTCGTGAAAGAGAATGGTAACTACCAATGGGCCGACTGGCTGAGCTGCGAGGCTTTGGAGACTTGTATCAACCTGGCTTTCGACGAGAATTGGAAGCCACGTCCTGATGCCATAGCCTACTGGAATTACCTGAGTGCTTGCTACTGGCAGATTGATGCCGAGATGATGCGTGATATGGCGCTGGCCACAGGTCGCGATGCCTCGAAATACCAGCAGATGGCAGAGACTGCCCAGAATTATCTGAAACAGCAATTCCTGAATCAGGATGGTACCTTTAAGACAGCCGTGCTGAACACCATGCAAACCCCTGCCCTGTTTGCTCTGAAGAACCACCTGGTAGATGATGCAGCTAAGGAGCGTACGATTCAGCGCCTGCGCCAAAACTTTGTGGAGCATGGCAACTGCTTGCAGACCGGTTTCCTAGGCACCAGCATCCTGATGGCCACACTCACCGAGAACGGCATGGTAGATATCGCCTACGAGCTGCTCTTCCAGCGTAAGAACCCCAGTTGGATTTACTCTATTGACAACGGTGCCACCACCATCTGGGAACGTTGGAACAGCTACCGTCGCGATAACGGCTTAGGACCTAACGGCATGAACAGTTTTAACCACTATGCCTACGGTGCCGTATGCGAGTGGATCTGGGAGACAGCAGCCGGAATCGCTACCAACACACAGGCGCCAGGCTTTAAGCAGATTATCATGAAGCCTATCCCCGATAAGCGTTTAGGCTTTATGAAGGCCGAATACCAGTCGGCTGCCGGTTTGATTAAGAGTGAATGGAAATACGAGGGCGACCTATGGTTGTGGAACTTCACCGTTCCCGAAGGTGCCACCGCCATCGTTACCCTACCTGGCGAAACAACCTCAAAGACATATCCAAGTGGTACTTACCACTTACAAAAGAAACTCTAAAAAAAAGAAATCTCCTCCAGTTTTGGAGGAGATTCTTTTTTAGTTAATCGGAGTTACCTCAATCACAGGACTCTGTCCTCTACCATCCTCGGCTTTCCATTCGATGGTAACCACCTTCTGTTCGCCAGGCATCAAGGTAAAATAGTTATCGCTATAGATAACTGGCAGAATCTGCTCGCCATCAGCACCCTTCAGATTGATACGCAGGAACGGAGCAACAGCCTTACCAACATTCTTCAGTGTTACAACAGCCTTGGTACCAATAACCTTTACGTTCTGCTGCAATGCTGTTTTTGGCAGGGTGTTCAGGGCACGGTAATTGTTCTCCTCGCGACCCATGATATACTCGTTCTCCGAAATCAAGCCACGCTTATCGGCGAGTGTCAAACGCAGGAACCATACATCCGATGGCGCCTGAGCCTGCAATTTAGCCAACTTCAGGATGGCCTTGGTGGTATCCTCGGTGCTATTCAAACGAACCTTCTGCTGGCGCACCTTCTTACCATTCAGATCGAATACCGATACTGTAGCGGTGATACCTGCCACATTTCCTGCAGAGTGGTTCACTACCTCAACGCTATCTGTCAGGGCGTTATACTGGATATGTAATGGCTCGCAGGCCTTCTTTACACCAAAGTAAGCCGCTGTGGGATCGAAATAGTAATCGTAAGTCTGCCATACCATCGATGGCCAGCAAGCATGACTCATCCAGATCAACAGTCCTGCACGACTCTTGCTGGTACTCTCATACATACCACGATAACCGTTATAGTTAATGAGCTGAGCCCAACGGGTAAACTCCTCGGCGCTGTTAGCCTTGCCAAGCCCCTCTTCAACCAGTCCGTTAAACTCGCGGGCACGCTGGGCACCTAACAGGGTGTAATCGTGCATACCCCACTGTACGCTCTGTGGCCAGAGTGAATCGGGACTCAACGTACGCTTCAGACTCTCGATATTCATCACGTTTGGCATACCACGCTCGGTGTGAATCTTACCACTCTGACGAGAGAAGTACTCCTTCATAGGTAGTGCCCAGTATGGCCCGTGACCACTCACACCATCATCAGCCGAACTAGAAATAAATTCCAGACCTGGCGACAGGGTGTGTACATACTCACGCAACTTGCGATCGATAGCCTCTGGAGGGAATCCCTCGTTACGGCCCACCCAGATACCAATGCTGGCATGACTGCGGATACGGCGCAGATAATCCTGGGCATTGCTCAGGAACAGCACATCGTCGTGGGGATCAGGTCCGTCGGCAGGGTTAGCCAACCAGAAGTCCTGCCATACCATGATACCATGCTTATCGCAAGCCTCGTAGAAAGCCTCGTCGCCAATCTGTCCTACCCAGTTACGAATCATGGTGCAGTTCATCTCCTTGTGATACCCTACAGCAATATCGTACTCACGTGAGCGGTACAGCAGATTATGCTCGTCGAAGCCCCAGTTACCACCCAGTGGAATAAAGCGGCGTCCATTGATATACATGATGAGCGAATCCTTCAGTCCCTCATATTTCATCTCGCGGATACCAGCCTGATAGTTGATGGTAGATGCCACGCCGTTATCAGGGGTGAAGGTAAAGCCAGCCTCGTACAGATTAGGCTCGCCGTAACCATTAGGCCACCACAGCTTAAAGTCGCTGCTGGTCAACTGCTTGTTGCAATGAGGACAGAAGCTTACCTCCTGCTCAGTGTTGGCAGGCAGCGTCATCTTCTTCTCAAACTTCACGTCACCAATCCAGCCCTTCAGGGTACCAGTAACTGGCTTGTTATCGTTGTTGCGTACAAACACAGCAGGCTTAACACTGGCGGTTTTGCCATCAGCAGCCAACTTGGTTTTTACGTATGGATCGCTCACGGTAACATTACCTGTAGAGGTGAGATAAACCTCGTTCCAGATACCTACCTCGCGTCCACGTACGCTAGTAATCCAGTCCCAACCAATCGTAGCGTGGAAGGTTGGATTATCGGCACCAAGCAGTCCACCATTCAACTGAGTGGTATTGCGGTCCTTCTCCTTCACGGCACCAAAGTACTTATTGCACTCCACCTCTACTGCCAGGTAGTTCTTACCAGGGCGCAGCAGACCGGTTACATTGAATTTGCCACGCATAAAAGCACCCTCGATACGTCCCAGACGCTGTCCGTTCAGATATACGTTAGCCTTCCAGTTGATACCATCGAAGTTGAGCCACTGCTGCTCGCCATCGATACGCTCTACGTTGAACTCCTGACGGTACCAGAAGTTAGAGCGGAAATAAGATTCAGAAATCTGATTTATATCGTCGGCATAGTTTGGATCGGGCACAGCGCCGATATTCATAAACGATGCCAATACGGTGCCAGGAACGGTAGCGGCAATCCAGCTACGGCTATCATAGTCGGCCGAAGCAATCTGCTCGCCACGGGCATCCACCTCGGATGCACGCTGCAACTGCCACATGCCGCCACTCAACTCGTAGCGTCCGTTCTTCATACCAGCCACAGCATGTGGGGTGTAAACCTGCTTCTGCTTCGACAGCACCTCCAGCTCGCGCAGGGCATAGCAGCCAGCCTCACCGGGCTCCTGGAGCAGCAAGCGCACGTAGCGGGCAGTACATTGAACATTCTTGCCTTGCAAGCCAGCAGAGCTGGAGCGGACCATTGAAGATTGACCATTGAGAGATGCCACCTTTTTCCAGGTTTTGGCGTCGTCGGATATTTGAATGATGCCTTTCTTGGGGGCATAGAGCCAGTCGAGATTAATCTGCTCGATAGGCAGACTCTTTCCTAAGTCGATGTATATCCACTGCTCGCCGCCACCATCGCTCATCCACAGGCTACTGAACTGCTGCGATGGCAACAGCTCTACATACTCGCCGATGGCATTCTGGAACTGCAACTCGTACACATCCCAGTGGGCAGCGCCAATCATATCCATGACCACACGCAGATGCTGGGTGTTTACAGGTGTTTTGAATTTAATCAGTTCATCCAACTGACGGGCTGGCAACAGACTCTCCTCGGTCTGCTTATTGGGGTCGGAATGTAACTTATAATACAAGGGCTTACCAGGCAGTTTGTCGCCCTTCAGTTCGCCTACCACCTGCCAGTCCTTACCGTTTTCCGAAGCCTCACAACGAATGCTGTAGCCCTCGGTAGCCAGCTGGTCATTATAGGCCATCATACCTACCACACGTACCCCGGCAGTCTTTACCTTCATGGCACCGCTGTAGTCGTACTGCAGCCAGGTTTTCTCGCCCATCAGGATGTTCTTCGAATAGGCACCGCCATCGATAGCCCACTCTGCCTCCTTACGGGGCAGCACACCATCTTGTGTTGATACCTTGAGCATGATGGGTTCGGCTGTGTCGCAGATGCCATCTGTTACCAGATGTGCCGTCAGGTTGTAGTCGATAGCCGACGAAGCCCAGGCCGCACGGTGGCGTGCTACATTTGTTAATGTCTGGCCATTCTCCACCCAGCTCAGTGTGGGTGCGTAATACTCACTCTTGGCACCCGGATACTGTCCGATGCCACGCGTGTAATCAGTTGGTTGAGGTGCAGCCACAGCGCACATACCGATACACGAAAAAATTGCTGTTAAATACTTCATATTGTCGTAGTTTCTTATTTTTGCGCACAAAAATACAAAAAAATCAAATACCATACTACACTTTCGTCATTTTTTTGCTATCTTTGCAACCATAACTAATATACAATTTCTATTTATGCTAAAAACAAGAAGATTATGTCTGGCCTTAGGGCTGGCAGTGTGCCTGTCGGTAGGTGCACAGGATAACGAGATTCATCAGCGTTCCGAAACCTACGAGTGGCCAACCGACCAGCTGGTAGTTAAGAATCTTAAAGCTTGGCAGGACCTGAAGTTCGGCGTGCTGTTCCATTGGGGATTATATGCCGTACCTGGCATGGTAGAATCATGGGCTATCTGCGACGAGAACTGGATTACCCGCGACTCTACACGCACCTATCAGCAGTATATGGACTGGTACTTCGGACTGGCCGATGAGTTGAAACCCACCAAGTTTGATCCTACCCAGTGGGCCGAGGCCTGCAGCAACGCGGGTATGAAATATATGATTTTCACCACCAAGCACCACGATGGTTTCTGTATGTGGGATTCACATGAAACCGATTTTACCATTGCCAAGCACGCCTTTAAGGACGATCCACGTCGCGATGTACTGAAGCATGTGCTGGATGCCTTCCGCCAGAAGCAGTTCACCATCGGTACCTACTTTTCGAAGCCCGACTGGCACTCGCAGTACTACTGGTGGGATGTGTATGCCAAGAAAGGTCGCAACGTGAACTATCCCGTTGACCAGCACCCCTGGCGCTGGCAGCAGTTCAAGAAGTTCACCCACAATCAGATGAACGAAATTCTGTCGCGTTACGGTAAGGTAGATATCCTGTGGCTCGATGGCGGCTGGGTAGCTAAGGAGAACCGCGGTCAGGATCTGGACATGCCAGAGGTGGCACGTATCGCCCGTAAGAATCAGCCTGGCATCATCATCGTTGACCGTACCATCCATGGTCCTTACGAGAACTACCAGACACCCGAGCGCACCATCCCCGAAACACAGTTGGATTTCCCTTGGGAGAGCTGTATCCCCCTGAGCGACGACTGGGGCTGGGTGCCACGTCCACGTTTCAAGAGTCCCGAGAAGGTGATTGGTACTCTCATCGAGATTGTAGCCAAGGGTGGTAACCTGGTGTTAGGCGTTGGTCCTACTCCGGAAGGACTGATTGAGCCCGAGAGTGTAAAACGCCTGAATGCTATCGGTGCCTGGCTCAAACAGAACGGCAAAGCCATCTACAACACCACCATCACCCCCTATTATAACGAGGGTAACGTATGGTTCACCAAGGCCAAGGACGGCAGTCGCTATTACGCCATCTACCGTTTAAACGATGGCGAGAAGCTGCCCACTAGCATCACCTGGAGCCAGAATCTGCCCAAGAAAGCCATCCGATTGGTAAGCAACGGCAAACGTGTGAAATACAAGCTGCAGGGCAACCAGGTTACCGTTTATCTGCCCAAGCAGCTGACGCAGCAGTCGGTTGCTTTTGAAATCGAATAATGCAGTCTGAACCAAACTCTGAACTTATGAAGATACGTTGCATCCAAAAGGTCTTCGTAGCCTTGTTGCTTTTAGCGTGCCAGTCGGTTTTTGCAAAGTTGCAGCCGGTTGATTACGTGAGTACCTTGGTAGGTACTGAGTCGAACTACAACCTCTCAACAGGTAACACCTACCCTGCCGTTGCCATGCCTTGGGGCATGAACTTCTGGGTGGCACAGACCGGCAAAAATGGCGATGGATGGCAGTACACCTACACCGCCAACAAGATTCGCGGCTTGAAGCAAACCCACCAGCCCAGTCCGTGGATTAACGACTACGGACAGTTCTCGCTGATGCCAACGGTAGGTCCGAAGCTGTTCAACGAAAACAAGCGTGCCAGCTGGTTCTCGCATAAGGCCGAGGTAGCCACACCCTATTATTACAGCGTGTATCTGGCCGATTACGATGTCACCGCCGAGGTGACTCCTACCGACAGAGCAGCTGTGCTGCAATTCACCTTTCCCGAGACCGATGAGGCCAACGTGGTGATTGATGCTTTTGATAAAGGTTCGTACGTAAAAATCATCCCATCCGAGAATAAAGTGATAGGTTACACCACAAAAAACAGTGGTGGTGTACCCGAGAACTTCAAAAACTGGTTTGTGATAGTGTTCGATAAGCCATTTGCCAGCAGCGTAACGGTGCAGGATAGCGTTTTTACCAATCAGTTGGAGATGACAGCCAATCACGCCGGTGCCATCGTATCGTTCAAAACCCGTAGAGGCGAGAAGGTATGTGCCCGTGTGGCATCATCATTCATCAGTCTGGCGCAGGCTGAGCAAAACCTGAATGAGATTGGCAAGCGTTCATTGGAACAAGTAAAAGCTGCCGGCTGTCAACGCTGGAACGAGGTGTTGGGACGTATCGAGATCGAGGATAACAATATCGACCACCTGCGTACGTTCTATAGCTGCTTGTACCGCTCCGTGCTCTTCCCACGTAGTTTCTACGAGGTGAACGCCCAGGGCGAGCCCATCCACTACAGTCCTTACAACGGCGAGGTCCGTAAGGGTTATATGTTTACCGATACAGGTTTCTGGGATACCTTCCGCTGCCTGTTCCCGTTGCTTAATCTGGTTTATCCCTCGATGAACACGAAGATGCAGGATGGACTGGTGAATGCCTATCTGGAAAGCGGTTTCCTACCCGAGTGGGCCAGTCCCGGACACCGCGGCTGTATGGTAGGCAACAACTCTGCCTCGATTGTAGCCGATGCCTACCTGAAGGGGCTGCGTGGCTATGATATCAACAAGCTTTGGGAAGCTGTGGTGCACGGCACCCAGGCTGTACACCCCGAGGTGAGCAGCACAGGCCGATTGGGCTACGAGTACTACAACAAACTGGGTTATGTGCCCTACGATGTAAAGATTAATGAGAATGCCGCCCGCACCTTGGAGTATGCCTACGACGACTGGTGTATCTACCAGTTAGGCAAAGCCTTAGGAAAAAAGAAAAAGGAGATTGACGTGTTTGCCAAGCGCGCCATGAACTATAAGAACCTGTTTGATGCCGAGACCAAGCTGATGCGAGGTCGCCTGAAGAACGGCGAGTTTATGAAGCCCTTCAACCCCTTGAAATGGGGCGACGCCTTTACCGAGGGTAATTCATGGCATTACACCTGGTCGGTATTCCACGACCCTCAGGGACTCATCAACCTGATGGGTGGTAAGGCAGCGTTCAATCAGATGCTCGACTCGGTATTTGCCCTGCCTCCCGTTTTCGACGACAGCTATTACGGTTTTACTATCCACGAAATCCGTGAGATGCAGATTATGAATATGGGTAACTATGCCCACGGCAACCAACCCATACAGCACATGATTTACCTGTATGGCTACAGCGGCGAGCCTTGGAAAACTCAGTACTGGATTAACCAGACGATGAACCGCATGTACAATGCCAACCCCGATGGCTATTGCGGCGATGAGGACAACGGACAGACTTCGGCCTGGTATGTGTTCTCGGCTCTGGGCTTCTATCCCGTTTGTCCCGGCAGCAATCAGTATGTGATTGGCACACCGTACTTCAAGCAGGCCACCGTACACCTGGAGAACGGCAACACACTATCTATCGGTGCCGAGGGCGAAGGCTGCTATATCCAGCAGATGACGCTGAATGGTGCCGACTACCAGCATAACTACCTGAATCACAACCAGCTGATGCAGGGCGCTATCATCCATTTTAATATGGACACCAAGCCCAACAAACAGCGTGGTATCGCATCCGAAGATGCTCCCTATTCGTTTTCGAAAAACCAACAATAATAACACAAATATGAAACAATTACTTTTACTATTCAGTTTTAACTTTCTACTACTCCCTACCTTTGCCCAGAAGCAGGCCCCCGCACCAGTTGCGCCCCTGCCCACAGCCCATCAGGTGGCCTGGCAGAAGTTAGAGACTTATGCTTTTATCCACTTCGGACCCAACACCTTTGGCGATCGTGAGTGGGGTTATGGCGATGCGCCATTGAGTGATTTCAACCCCACCAAGCTTGATACCGAGCAATGGGCCCGCACCATCAAGGCTGCCGGTATGAAAGGCGTGATACTCACAGCCAAGCACCACGACGGTTTTTGTTTGTGGCCCACCAAGTACACCGACTACAGCGTTCGCAATACGCCTTACAAGGATGGTAAGGGTGATATTGTAGGCGAGCTGGCAGCCGCTTGTAAAAAGTACGGTCTGAAACTGGGTCTGTACCTCTCGCCATGGGATCGCCATCAGGCATTCTACAGTACCCCACTCTACGTGGAGTATTTCTATGCCCAGCTCGAGGAGTTGCTCACCCAGTATGGCGAGCTTTTCGAGGTGTGGTTTGATGGTGCCAACGGTGGTGATGGCTGGTATGGCGGTGCCAAGGAGCAGCGCAAGATTGATCGCCGTACCTATTACGATTTTCCCCGTGCCCACAAACTGGTGTACAAGCATCAGCCACAGGCCATCATCTTTAGCGATGGCGGCCCCGGTTGCCGTTGGGTTGGCAACGAGGAGGGCTATGCCGATGCCACCAACTGGTCGTTCCTGCGAATCAACGAGGTTTATCCTGGTTACGATAAGTACTACGAGTTGACCAGCGGACATGCCGATGGCGATACCTGGGTACCCTCGGAGTGCAACACTAGTATCCGTCCGGGCTGGTTCTATCACGAGAGCGAGGACGCACGTGTGAAAAGCATCCCACAACTCACCGACCTGTACTACCGCAGCGTGGGTCATAACGGTACATTCCTGCTCAATTTCCCCGTGGATAAGGAAGGACTCATCCATCCCATCGACTCGGCTAATGCCGTGAATTACCATCAGCAGGTAGCTGCCGAACTGAGTAACAATCTACTCCGTAAAGTCAGCATCAAAGCTTCGAATGTTCGTGATAAGAAACTGTACGGAACAGCCAACCTAACCGATGGCAACTACGATACCTACTGGGCTACCGAGGACGGTGTTACCACCGCTACACTCGAGATTGCACTCAAGGGCACACAACGTATCAACCGCATCATGCTACAGGAGTATATTCCTCTGGGCCAACGTGTTAGCAAGTTCCACTTAGAGTACTTTAATGGCGGCAAATGGCAACCCATCAGCATCAAGGAGGCCACTACCACTATCGGTTTCAAACGCCTGCTGCGCTTCCAGACCATTACCGCCAAGAAGCTGCGTGTATGCTTCGATGAGGCTCGTGGTCCGCTCTGCATCAACGGCATCGGTGCCTACTATGCCCCCAAGGCTTTGGAGAGCTACCAGCAGCAGGAACAGAATCTGAAAGGCTTTGATTACACCATCCAGCAGCAGGATACCAACAGCATCACCCTCGACCTGGGTCGCACGCGTCAGATCCGTTCGCTGCATTACAAGCCCACCACCACAGGTATGATTTCGCATTACGAGATATGGGCTGGCAATACCCCCGACACCATGAAGCGTATTGCCGCCGGCGAATTCTCTAACATCCGCAACAATCCGATTATGCAGGACGTGTATTTCGCACCCGCCGACTGCCGTTATGTACAGCTGAAAGCCGTGCGCCTGGTGAACGAGACTGAAAAAGCTGCTTACGACAAACTCATTATTCTTTAAGATATGAAACGAATACTGATATCAACAATGGCTTGCTGCATGGCCCTGAGCCTGTCAGCCGCCAAAAAGAAAGTCAAGGAGGTACTGCCCTACCAGAACCCGAAACTCTCGGTAGAACAGCGTGTAAACGACTTGGTTAGTCGTATGACACTCCAGGAGAAAGTGGGACAGCTGCGCTGCACCTTGGCCTGGAACTACTACACCATCAAAGGAAAGAATGTAGAACCCTCAGAGCTGTTCAAGAAAGATATTGCCGAGGGACAGATAGGTATGCTCTGGGGAACCTATCGTGCCGACCCCTGGACACAGAAGTCGCTCGAGAACGGGCTCACCCCCGAACTGGCTGCCAAGACTGGTAATGCCCTGCAGAAATACGTAATGGAGCACACCCGACTGGGCATCCCCCTGTTCTTAGCCGAGGAGGCCCCCCACGGACACATGGCTATCGGCACGACCGTATTCCCCACCGGATTCGGTATGGCTGCTACATGGAACCCTGCCCTGATAGAGAAAACTGGCGAGGTGATAGGTCAGGAAATCCGACTGCAGGGTGGCCATATCAGCTACGGACCTGTATTGGATCTGGCCCGCGAGCCCCGTTGGTCGCGTGTCGAGGAGACGATGGGTGAAGACCCTGTACTGGCTGGTGAGTTAGGTGCAGCGATGGTAAAAGGATTGGGTGGCGGCAACTTGTCGAAGCCCTATAGCACCATTGCCACACTGAAGCATTTTATCGGCTACGGCACCACCGAAGCCGGACAGAACGGCGGTATCACCATTGCCGGTCCACGCGAATTGCAGGAGAGTTTCCTGCCCCCATTCAAGAAAGCCATCAATGCCGGCGCTCTGTCGGTGATGACCAGCTATAACTCGCTGGATGGTATCCCCAGCACCTGCAGCAAGGCACTGCTAACCGATCTGTTGCGCACCCAGTGGGGATTCAACGGATTTGTAGTGAGCGACCTGTATAGCATCGACGGTATCCAGGGCACACACCGTGTGGCCCAGACCAAGCAGGAGGCAGGTGTAATGGCGCTGCAGGCAGGTGTTGATGCCGACCTTGGTGCCTTGGCTTTCGGCAGATTGGAAGATGCCGTACAGAAAGGCATGGTAACTGAGGCTGAGATTGATGTAGCCGTTAAGCGCATCCTGAAGATGAAGTTCGAGATGGGTTTGTTCGAGCATCCTTACGTAGATGTGGCTCAGGCCAAGCAGCTGGTTCGCAGCGATAACAACAAGGCTGTTGCCCTGCAGGTGGCTCGCGAGGTTATCACCTTGCTCAAGAACCAGAACCACGTGCTGCCACTCAGCAAAAACAAAAAAGTGCTGGTGTGCGGACCTAATGCTGACAATGTGTATAACATGCTGGGCGACTATACCGCACCACAGGAAGATGGCAACGTAAAAACCATCCTAGCCGGTATCCGCAGCAAACTGCCTACTAGTCAGGTAACCTACGTCAAAGGTTGTGCTGTACGCGACACCACCGCATCGAATATTGACGAGGCAGTAGCAGCTGCTAAGGAGGCCGATGTGATTGTGGTAGCTGTAGGCGGTTCGAGTGCCCGCGACTTCAAGACCAGTTATAAGGAGACCGGTGCTGCTGTGACAGACAGCAAGACCATCAGCGATATGGACTGTGGCGAAGGATTCGACCGTGCCACCCTCACCCCACTGGGTCACCAGATGCAGCTGCTCAAGGCCCTCAAGGCCACTGGTAAGCCACTGGTAGTGGTGTATATCGAAGGTCGTCCCATGGATAAGAGTTGGGCCGCCCAGCATGCCGATGCCCTGCTCACGGCTTACTATCCCGGACAGGAAGGTGGAACCGCTATTGCCGACGTGCTGTTTGGCGATTACAACCCTGCCGGACGCCTGCCTGTATCGGTACCCGCCAACGTAGGTCAGATTCCTGTTTACTACAACAAGAAACCACCTCTGCCACACGATTATGTAGAGATGAGTGCCCGTCCGCTGTATGCCTTTGGCTACGGTCTGTCGTACACCACCTTCAAATACGACAATCTGAATGTAGAGGAGACTGGCGACACCCAGTTTAAGGTAACCTTTACCGTTACCAACACCGGTGATATGGATGGCGACGAGGTGGTGCAGCTGTATCTGCACGACGAGTTTGCCTCTACCGCCCAGCCTATGATGCAGCTCAAGAAGTTCAGTCGTATCTTCATCCCCAAGGGCGAAACCAAGCAGGTATCGTTCACCCTCGAAGCCGAGGACCTGGAGATTGTAGATCAAGAGATGAACCATGTAGTTGAGACTGGTGACTTTACCGTAATGATAGGTCCCAGCTCAGATAACATTATTCTTAAAGCCACATTTACCCAGAATTAAATGAAAAAGCTCATTTTTACATTTTTAAATTGTTACATTTTAGGCTCTCTGTCTATCAGCGCGCAGCAGCCCGTGGATTATGTCGATCCCTTTATCGGAACCACCAACTACAGCGTGTGCAATCCAGGTGCCGTATGCCCAAATGGCATGATGAGTGTGGTACCCTTTAACGTGATGGGTAGCGACCTGAACATATACGATAAGGATAAGCGCTGGTGGTCGGCGCCTTACGAGTATAACAACAAGTATTTCACCGGCTTTGCCCATGTAACGCTGAGTGGTGTGGGCTGTCCCGAACTGGGCACGCTGCTCACCATGCCTACCACCGGCAAGCTGGATGTAGATTACCGCCACTACGGCTCGGAATACAGCAACGAGCAGGCCACCCCTGGCTACTATGCCGTAAGTCTGAAAAAGTACGGCATCCGTTGCGAGGTAAGTGCCACCACCCGCAGTTCAGCTGAGCGCTTCACATTTCCTCAAGGCGAAGGCCATATCCTGCTGAACCTGGGTAACGGACTTACCAACGAGGTGGGTGGTATGGTACGCCGTGTCAGCGATACCGAGATTGAGGGCTATCGCCTGGTGGGCACCTTCTGCTACAATCCGCAGGCCGTATTCCCTATCTACTTTGTGATGCGAGTAAACAAAAAGCCCGCCTCGGCAGGCTACTGGAAAAAGCAGCCACCGATGGACGGTCCCGAGAAGGACTGGGATCCCGACCAGGGCAAATACAAGCTCTACACCACCTACGGCAAGGAGTTGGCAGGCGATGATGTGGGCTACTATTTTAACTACGATTGTGCCGAAGGCGAACAGATTGAGGTGCAGATGGGCGTATCGTTTGTATCCATCGAGAATGCCCGCCAGAACCTGAACACCGAACAGCCCCAGTTTGCTTTCGACAACACCCGAAAGCAGGCCCGTCAGCTGTGGGCCGAAACGCTGAACCGTGTTACCGTCGAAGGTGGCACCGAGGCCCAGCGCCGCATGTTCTACACCGCACTGTATCACACCCAGATTCACCCCAACATCCTGCAGGATGTTAACGGCCAGTACCCCGAAATGGAGAGTTTTAAGATTGGCACCACTAGTACCAACCGCTACACCGTTTTCTCACTCTGGGACACCTACCGCAACGTGGGTCAGCTGATGACACTACTCTACCCCGACAAGCAGTTAGATATGGTACGCTCTATGATTGGCATGTACAAGGAATGGGGCTGGATGCCAAAGTGGGAACTGTACAGTCGCGAAACCTGGACGATGGAGGGCGATCCTGCCATCCCCTTTATTGCCGACACCTGGTTGAAGGGTCTGCGCGATTTCGATATCAACACCGCCTACGAGGCTTTCTATAAGTCGGCCACCCTGCCTGGCAAGGATAACAAGATGCGCCCCGATGTTGACAACTACTACAAGCGCGGTTACGTGCCTATGGGCGAATATGCCGCCGATATGTCGGGCGACAACTCGGTATCGCACGCCTTGGAGTACTATATTGCCGATGCCTCGCTGGCAAACTTAGCCGAGGCGCTGGGTAAGAAACAGGATGCCAAGCGATTCCGCCAACAGAGTCTGGGCTACCGTTATTACTATTCCAAGGAGTCGGGTACGCTGCGTCCCATCAATCAGGATGGCACGTTCCTCACACCTTTCGATCCCAAGGATGGTGCCGACTTCTCGAATGCGCCCGGATTCCACGAGGGCAGCGCCTGGAACTACACCTTCTACGTGCCTCACGACATCAAGGGACTGGCACGCCTGATGGGTGGCGACAAGAAGTTTGTGCAGAAGCTGCAGCGCGTGTTCGATGAGGGATTGTACGACCCAGCCAACGAACCCGACATTGCCTACCCTTACCTGTTTACCTATTTCAAGGGCGAGGAATGGCGCACCGAGAAGATTGTTACCAGCCTGATTAACAAGTTCTTTAGCGATAAGCCCAACGGCATTCCAGGCAACGATGATTGCGGCACCATGTCAACATGGCTCATCTTCTCGATGATGGGCTTGTATCCCGATTGTCCTGGCACACCCAGCTATGCACTTACCAAACCGGTATTCGACAAGGTAACGCTGCATCTCGACAAGCGTTATTACCCTAAGGGCGACATCATCATCGATGGCTCCAAACCCCTCAAGAAATATCGCATCTCGCATAGCGAATTGGTAGATTAAACATTAAATTTTATATGAAACGAACATTAGAAGTATGTACTGGCAATATGGCCAGTGTGATTGCAGCTGCAGAGGGCGGTGCCGAGCGCATCGAACTGTGTACAGCTTTGGCATTAGGCGGTGTAACCCCCACCATAGGTATGATGAAATGGATTCGTCAGCAGTATCCCGAACTCAAGATTCAGGTACTCATCCGCTCACGCGAAGGCGATTTTGTGTATAACAAAACTGATTTAGAGGCGATGTTGGAGGATATCCGTTTGTCGTTGCCTTACTGCGATGGTATCGTGTGCGGCGCCCTCACTGCCGATGGCGATATCGACGTAGAGGCATTGAAGCTGATGGTTGAGGCTTCGAACGGGAAGCCTTTTACTTTCCACCGTGCTTTCGACCGCTGTCGTGAACCCGAGGAGGCCCTCGAGCAGATTATCGCTGCCGGTTGTGCCCGCATCCTCACCTCAGGTCATGAGCCATCAGCCGAACAGGGTATTCCCCTGTTGCGTAAACTCGTAGAACAGGCAGCCGGTCGTATCATCATCATGCCAGGCGGCGGCGTTACCACAAAAAATGCCCGCCTGATCATCGACCAGACGGGCTGTATGGAAATTCACGGTTCATTCTCGGCAGGCAGTGGTGTTACCAGTGCCGACGACGTGAAATACGTGCTTTCTACAATTGGCGAATAACCTTGATCAGCTGCTCACCTAAGTTGATGGTGTAGCCCTGCTGAACAAATACCACGCGGTTAAACGAATCGCAAATCAGGAACACAGGGAGTGAAGGCGTAGTCAGTTTCATCTGCTGCCACACTTCCTGTTTTATTTTACCCTCTACATCGGTTCCCCAAACCACGGTGTTAGGCAGCTTGTCGAACTCGGCAAAGTTAAAGCGCTGTGCCTCGTCGTCGTTCTGGAACAGGAAAATCATCTTTCTACCCCACTCCTCAAACTGCTGCTTGTAAACAGAGATATCGCGCATAGCGTGGTTGGTAGGCTCCTGGTTAGGTGCCACAATAGCCAACACATAATACCCGCGACCGGTAGTTGAAAGCAGACTCTTATCGCTATCGGTAGCTTTGTCGTGATAGATATCCTCGGCATTTAGCGACCCAATCACCTGCACATCCTCCTGATTCTCGCGCAGGGCGTAGCTGATGGTAGTATCGCCGTTGAGAGTAAAGCGCTGCATACGAGCCAGCACCTTACCGCTGGCCATACGTACACCAGTAGTAAGGATATACTCGCCCTTATCCAACTCCTGTCCATTCACAAAGTCCTGTTGGGTAGCCTCCTCAGGGAAGGTCTGCAACTGCAGCTGTCCATCCACCACCTTGCTCAGCGTAAAGTGGATGTAATACTTTGGATTATCGTTGTGAGCCGACAGCTTGTAATCCAGCTTCAGCTTGGCGGTGTTAGCCTGCTTGGCATTCTGGGCCTTGGCAAACACATCGACCCAACGTCCATCGGCATAATACTGGGGCTTGCCGTTCACCTCGTTGATACGGGCTGGCATGTCTAAGCTGCGAGCCACCGATACAAAGAAGATGTTACGACCCAGATCGTCGGTCAGCTTTTCGCGATACACACTCATAGGCTGCATACGCAGACCCTGTGGGTTGTGATCGTTGTCGATGCGGATGTTCTTGTTGCACCAGGCCTCCAGCTGGGAAGGATTCTTGATATCAGCCATGTGCTTACGGAAGAAAGCCTTGTAAGGTGTAAGCCACTCCAGCTCTACACGGGGGCACAGCACATACTTCAAGTAGATATCCGATGTATCCACGGCAGCCACCTGGTTATCCTTCAGCACAGCCAGTTCGATATCACGCAGGTCCTTCTTAGCCAATACGCCGAGCAGTTTCTCAGCCATCAGCTTGTTGGGAGCCTCGTCCAGGAACTGCTGGATGGTACGGTGGTTACCGCGCCAGTCCTCTACCGGCATGGTAGCCTCGTAGGCATGACGGATACTGTCCTCGTAAGCCGAACGGCGGTTGTTCTCGGCACGCTGCTCAGGTGTTACCAAAGGCAGCTGTGCACTTACGGGTGGTGGCACGATATCGAGATCCACCAAATCAGGCAATTCCTTGCTGTTCAGCACGATTTTCACCTGCTTGTCCTTACCGAACGATACCTTACGGGTAGCCACCAAGCCACCTTTCGATACCCACAGTAGCATATCGCCCTTACCGGCTGTCAGCGAGGCATGACCCAGCTTGTCGGTAGTCTTGTTAGCCACGGTGTAGAACTCGGCATAGTTATACAGCTTAAACTCTACGCGGGCACCTGAAACGGGCTTACCTTTGGCGTTAACCACCTGCACGTTAATCTGGGCAGTTGGCGCATAGTTATCAATCACGTTAATCTCGGTGTAACAAGGCGTTACACTCATCACCTCCTCGGGTCCGTCGTAGTTGCCAAAAGCCTTGGTGTGCATCAGCATACCACGCGAGGCACTCTCGTTAAACCAGCCCAGGTTCAGCACGGGCTCAGGCTCGCAGGCACCCAAGAAGTACCACTTGCCATCGGCCCAGGCCTCTACCCACGCATGGTTATCGTCGGTATGCGCCCAACGCGGGGTATACACCTGACGGGCAGGAATACCCACGGCACGCAGGGCTGCCACCGTAAAAGTGCTCTGCTCGCCACAACGTCCATAAGCCGTACGGAGCGTTGCCAGCGGACTGCTGGTTCTGCCATCCGACGGACGGTACGTCACATGCTCGTGGCACCAGTGGTTCACCTCGAGGATAGCCTCTTGCATACTCAGTTTCTCAACACGGGGCTTGAGGGCCTTGTAGAACACCTCGCGACTGTTGTCGAGATTCTCGTTGTTAACTCGCACGGGCACCACAAAGTGGCGGAACTCGCGCTCTGGAATGGTTTTGCCCCATGGCATCTCAGCACGAGCTTTGAGCGACAGGGCAACGTTCTGCTGGTAGAACTCGCGACTATAATCTGTCTTATCAGGCTGTGGCATAAACTGGTAAAGGAAGTCCACATAGCCATCGCGAGTCTGAGCATTTCCCTGTAGGCACAGGCTGCTCAGCAGAATGGTGAAAATAGTTAGCGTTTTGTACATGTAAATATCTAGTTAGCGTTTAATCTCTATGTCGTTCTTCACGTTGTTGCGAATCTTCGTGAGATAGCCTTTCATACCGGCGGCATCCTTCTGGTCGATAATCTCCAGCAGTTCCTTCAGCTCGGTACGAATCTGTGCCACCTGGTCGTGCGTGTAGGGGTTGAACAGGATTTCCTGCAGCAGGTAGTCGTCCTCGTTCAGCACACCCTTGGCAATACGCATGTGGCGCTTAAAGGTGGTACCTGGTGCATCCTGATGCTTCATCACAGCGGCAAACACAAACGTAGAAACGAATGGGATACTCAGCGAGTAAGCCACCGTTTTATCGTGCTCCTCGAAGGTGTACTCGTAGATGTTCAAACCTAGCTTGCGATACAGCTCCTTAAAGAAGCAACGACCCATGCAGTCGCCCTCCTGGATAATGATGGCATTCTCCTCGCTCAACTGTTGCAGGTTGGCGAAGGTAGGACCAAACATAGGGTGCGTAGATACAAAGCGCATACCGGTCTGCTCATAGAAGTCCTTCAGATCGGTCTTTACGCTGGCGATATCGCTGATAATGCACTCCTTAGGCAGGTAAGGTATCACCTCTTTAAACACGGGGATGGTATATTTCAGCGTTACCGCATTGATGAGCAGTTCGGGCTCAAAGGCCTTAATCTCGTCGTAGGTGGTGAAACGCTGACAGTTGTATGTAAATCGCATGCGTTTGGCATCTCTCTCAAACACAGCCACTTCGTGGTCGAAACTCAGCAGGTCGATGAAGAACGATCCCATCTTTCCTGCGCCCATTACTAGAATTTTCATTTAGAATGTAAAAATTAGAAAATGTAACAATGTAAAAATTACTTGTTAATAATCTCAATCTGCTGGCGAACGCTCTCTTCGTGGATATTCTCAAACACGTGTGCAACGAACTCTGGGTCCATGCCACAAAGTGAGCCCTGGGCACCACGCTTGTTCAGGATTTCGTTGTAGCGGTTAGCCTGCAGTACTGTCATGTTGTGCTCCTTCTTGTACTGACCGATCTCACGGCACACACGCATGCGCTTAGCCAACAGATCCATCAGCTGGTTGTCCAGCTCGTCAATCTGCTTACGCAGCTGGGTGATACCCTCGGTAGTGGTCTTCTCGTCGCGGATTACCAACAAGCTCAGGATGTAGTCGAGTACATCAGGTGTTACCTGCTGCTTGGCATCGCTCCAGGCCTTGTCAGGATCGCAGTGGCTCTCCACAATCAGACCGTCGAAACCAAGGTCCATAGCCTGCTGACACAGGGGGGCAACCAGCTCACGACGTCCACCGATATGCGAGGGGTCGCTGATGATAGGCAACTCAGGAATACGACGACGTAACTCGATGGGAATCTGCCACATAGGTGCATTACGATAAATCTTTTGTTCGTAGCTTGAGAAGCCACGATGGATAGCACCAAGACGCTTGATACCAGCCTGATTGATACGCTCCAAAGCACCAATCCACAACTCCAGATCGGGGTTCACGGGGTTCTTCACAAACACGGGGATATCCACACCCTTCAGCGAGTCGGCAATGGCCTGCATGGCAAAGGGGTTAGCCGATGTACGGGCACCAATCCACAGGATATCTACGCCGTGCTTCAGGCACAGCTCTACGTGCTCGGGAGTAGCCACCTCGGTAGAAACCAGCATCTTGGTTTCCTTCTTCACCTGCTCCAGCCATACCAGAGCGGGCTCGCCATGACCCTCAAAGCCACCGGGCTTGGTACGGGGCTTCCACACACCAGCGCGGAAGTTATGGCAGCCCTTCATAGCCAGCTGCTTAGCGGTTGTCATCACTTGTTCCTCGGTTTCAGCACTACAAGGGCCTGCAATCACAAAGGGACGTTCGTTGTCACTTGGTAAATTCAATGGTGATAATTCTAATTCCATATCTTATAGTATTTTTTCGATTCTTTCTAATGCTTGCTTGATCTTTTCTTCTTTGGCACAGAGCGAGATGCGGATGTAGCGCTCGCCGTTGCTACCGAAGATAAAGCCTGGGGTGATAAACACGCGGGCCTCGTGCAGCACACGCTCTGTCAGGTCCTCTACATTCTGGATGTCAGCGGGAATCTTTCCCCACAGGAACATACCCACCTGATTCTTGTCATAGGTACAACCCAGCACATCCATAATCTTCTCGGCCCACTGGCGGCGACGCTTGTAGTTATCGATGTTGAACTCGCGATGCCAAGCCTCGTCGTTGTTGTTCAACGCCTCGGCAGCAGCCAACTGAATGCCACGGAAGGTACCACTCTCAATGTTACTCTGTACCTTCAGTATCCACTGGATAAACTGTGGGTTCGACAAGCACATACCTACACGCCAACCGGGCATGTTATGACTCTTCGACATTGAGTTGAACTCAATACAGCAGTCCTTGGCGCCTGGCACCTGCATAATGCTCAAGTGCTCCTCGCTCAGGATAAACGAGTAAGGGTTATCGTTCACCACCACAATATTGTGATCCTGGGCAAATTTCACCAGTCGCTCGTAGGTTTCCATACGGGCACGTCCGCCTGTAGGCATATTGGGATAGTTGGTCCACATCAGCTTCACTTTCGAGAGATCCATCTTCTCCAGCTCGTCGAAATCAGGCTGCCAGCCGTTGTCCTCACGCAGATTGTAGTTTACGATTTTGGCACTCAGAATCTTGCTGAGCGATGTGTAGGTGGGATAGCCGGGATTAGGCACCAGCACCTCGTCGCCAGGGTTTACAAAGGCCAAGGTTACGTGCAGAATACCCTCTTTCGAACCAATCAGTGGCAGCACCTCGGTCTTCCAGTCGAGCTCTACGTTGTACCAACGCTTGTAGAAGTTAGCCATGGCCTCGCGCAGTTCGGGAGTACCCACTGTTATCTGGTAGCCGTGTGCATCGGGCAGCTTAGCCACCTCGCACAGCTTTTCGATGGTTCGCTCCGATGGTGGCATGTCGGGACTACCGATAGCCAATGAGATAATATCCTTACCTTCGGCGTTCATCTGCGCCACCTCCTTCAGTTTCCTGCTAAAGTAGTACTCCTGTACCAAACTTAATCTATCTGCTGGTTGTATCATAATGCTCAATTCGTTTGTTTGCCGTCTTTATATTCTCCTAATATTTTTAATGCTTTTGTCAGTGGGATGATGGCATCCACCGCCTGACGGTATCGTGTAAGATCGTCGTACATCACATCTACGTAGAACAGGTACTCCCACTCCTTGCCGATAATGGGCAGACTCTGGATTTTGGTAAGATTGATGTGATAGAACGAAAGGATGGCCAGTACGTGTGCCAGCGAGCCCTGCTCGTGAGGCAGCGAGAACACGATACTGCTCTTGTTGGTCTCAGTCAGCGGACGCATCATATCGGCCTTGTTGGGATTGCTCACTACCAGGAAACGGGTAAAGTTATGCTTGTTGTCCTCGATATGATCCTCAAGCACCTTCAGTCCGTACAGCTTGGCAGCCTCGGCATGACAGATGGCAGCCCATCCGCGCTTCTTGCCCTCGGCTATCATCTTGGCACTACCGGCAGTATCCTCGGCCTCCACATTCTTAAGCTGTGGGTGCTGTGCAAGAAAGTTGCGGCACTGCATCAGGGCCACGGGGTGCGAATGTACCTCGGTGATGGTGTCCCAATCGTCCTCGGGCAAACAGCAGATACTGTGGGTGATGTGCAACTTATGCTCGCCTACGATGGCAGTACCGCTATCACGCAGCAACTCGTAGTTGTGCAGCAGACTACCAGCAATCGTATTCTCGATAGCCAGCATACCTATGGCGGTAGGATCCTTCTGCATCTCCTGGAACACCTGTTCGAAGGTTGAGCAGCAAATCAGCTGTATCTGTTCTCCCTCGAAATAAAGGTGTGCCGCGATATCGTGGAACGACCCGATTAATCCTTGTATTGCAATTCTCTTCATTATCTTCTTTTAATTCTTTAATTTTCTCATTTTTACATTCTAAAAAACAAGTCCCGCTATCACTTGTTTGTGAAGCGGGACCTTGTTGTTTTTATCTTCCATTGTCATAAGTTGAACTTTACACGCAACTTCCCGCTTCACAGTGTCCTGCAAAGTAAAAATAATAACCGTAAAACCACGCATTCAACATTGACATAATTCTCTCGTTTATTTGTTTACGGCTGCAAAAGTATAGTATTTTTGCGAAATAAACAAATAAAATGGCAGAAATTTTGCGATTTCTGCCACAAATTGTTATTTTTCGTGCTGTTTTTACACGATTACACACCTTTAAGCCACTATCTACAGTCGTTCCTACAGAGTTCCCAGCCGCGTAGCATGGCAAAATAGTCGATGCTATTGGCGCCATTCTCCTGGATGGCCATGGCGGCACCAAGCATCATCCATCGGGCTGGTTGATCGCTGGGAATACCGATGGGTTCGTCGGCTCCAATGCCGGTCATCTTTGATACATTGGCAATGTACGATGCTGTATTGTTCTCGTGCGGTGGTGCCCATTTTTGTATGATGGTGCGGATGGTAAACAAACGGTACGTATGATAATAGGTACGCGTAAGCAACCAGAAGGCGGCACGCCACCCCCACTCCATGTTCTCGAACTGACAGAACGCTGCGTCCTGCTGCTGGGCTCGCAAGCCCTTCCACTTATCCTTGCTCTTACGGATGTTCAGTGGATTGTTATTACGAATTCCTCTTGGTGTTGTCATTTTACGGTAGTTCTTTTATAATTTTACGATACACGCCATAACTTACTTTCTTGATTACGCCATCCTCTTTCAAGCGCTTTAGAGCACGCGATGTGGCAGAATCACTCGTGCCAAAACTGTCCTTAAACTGCTGCGTATTAAACTCCTCAGGCAACTGGCGGAAACATTCCTCATAACGGGTAGTGCGGCGACGCTGTACAAACTCCTTGTTCTGATCGGCGAAGTAGTTGAATGCCATCTCGCCAAAGAAGAATTTCTGAGACTGATACTGAATGTCCATCACCACACGACAGAAACGCTTATCTGTCTCATCCATGGATAGCGTGTGGTGCTCCTGCCACTCGTCCCAATGGCGCATCAGGATAAAGGGCAACGAGATGCCGATGCCGTAGTACGGGATACGCTTTAGCAGCATGCGGTCGGCCTTGTCGCCGTTAAACTCGGCTATCTCCATCTTATCGGTCTGCCACTCATAAGTTTCGTCGTTCAGCGGTTCAATGGGAATCTCACCAGCCACCTTATCCAATCGGTAGGCCCACTTCTTCAACGTTTCTTCGCTACCCTCAATCACCTGTTGGTAACGCTCCACCTTGCCTTTATCGGGCAGAGGAATCACAGCCAGTCGGGTACTCATACCTGAACCAAAGTTACGCTGGTTCACCTTGCGATGCAGGGCATAAGGCGTGCCGGTATAGATAAAGTTCCAATACACGTTGAACATACCCGTAACACTCTCCTGATTAGCGTACATCTGTCCGTCCTCCTCGTTGTGGAAGGCTTTCAGTTCCAGTATCTCACGGTCTTTCCAATCGCCACCTTTGTTATTTTTAGTAACGTTGTCAAGTTCCGAGTCGAACGAGAACATGTGCAGGTTCAGCGGTTTGCCATCAATCGTTTCGATGGCGGCATTCATGTGGCGGATAAATTCACCGGTAGCCGTACGTGCCGGGTGTACGCGGATGCCTACAGCAGGACGTTTCAATGCCTCGCCCTTTTGCGCTTTGGTGCTGGTGGTGCGTTCCGTACGTCCCTCCTTATAGCGGTTCACGGCATCTATCAGGCAGCTGTCGGCTTGAATCATCGGGTCGGCTATCTGCTTGTAAAACTCCTCAATCATGTGCTTTCCAGCACCTGGATCGCCGATAATAAAAATGCAGTAATTCAGGCGACGCACAATCTTGGGTGCAAACCAGAAGTGGTACCAGGCTCGAGTCATCAGCGTTCCGAAAAGTGCCGCCGACGAGAACAATACCGCAGGCAGTTTATAGGGATGCACATTCACAAACAGCTCCTTCATACAAGGGTAAACATCGGCCATCTCCTGCAATTCCTCAGCCCACTTATCCAGCGGCAATTGCGCATAAACATCATCACTCCCGTCGGGAGAATTTACAGTTGGTTCCGAAGGCTCTAAGACCGCCTTCATCTCCTTTGAGATTTTTGGCAGCCAGGCCTTGCCCTTCTTGGCATTATCGTTCTCCTGTGCCGTTACGTAGTCGGCAGCATTATCCACGGTACGCTTCACATCCTCGCCGCGCTCTGCTATCATATCCTGTACCCAAGGCTGCACCATCAGCAGGGCCAATGTCTTAGCCTTGTCGCGGTCGGTCATAATATACAAATCGCGAGCCAGCACCACGCTGGCCTCATGCCTCGAAACCTCATCGCTGCTGGTAAATCGTTTTTTCCACCATGCTGCGATTATCGAGAGTAACGGCATGCCATTGTACGTCAGAAGCTCAGCAATCCGCAGGTAGTCTCCATCGCCAGCTGATAAAGCAGGTTGAGGGGTGGGCTTAATAGTAGGCTGGCTATGACCAGCATGATACTCATCATTATATCTTTTACCAAATTCTTCGTTTTCATACGTAATCAGTTTTTCTTCGTTAATAAAAATAATATCATCATTTGTAGTCAGGAACGCACCCCTTGAGGCATCCTTGCAGGCCTCATCAGGGTTCAGTCCCAGCTTTTTAGAGAACACGATCTGGTTGTCTATCAGGTTACCTATGTTTACATCTGCCATAAACACAACCTTCAATCCATGCCCCGATGGTGTAACATACACAAACAGGATCCTTGCCTTATCCTCGTCGCTGAGCTTGGCATAAGCTTCCTCCCAAACCTGGCGCACATCGCCCTCGATATGGTCAAAGTCAATGACGCACAAGCCATTCAGTCGGCATTTCTCCTGCTTTCTCCACATGCCCATTTTAGCAGTTTGCTCGCCAGTGAGTTTACTTTCAAATATCTTTGTCGACTCGTCGTACGTGGCAACGAATATCACAAACGGCAAAGCTTTCTTTTTCTTGTCGTAGGTATTCTTATCGCCTCGAGCCAGCGCCTCGCGGGCCTCTTTTACGAGAGCCTGCGTTCGGGGCGCCCTGATGAGCGCCCTGAACTGTTCGGCTGTTACTATTTCGGTTGGTAAACCAAAGCTTCGTTGATAGCAAAACATTTCGCAATTTCACTTGTTAGTTGGTACAACTGCTTCCTTACATCCAATACTCCTTCAACCTCGAATGTGAGCCAAGCCATTATCTGTGGATGCTCACCTTTAACAAAACAAACCTTCAGGTTGTCGTTGTTTACCAGATACTCGCCTTTCGGCAAGGTAGGTTCCTCGATCTCGATGTCCTTGGTCAGCTTAGCTAACTCCTTGCGGAAATAAGCAGCCTTATCAACTACTTCTTCAGGACATTTCAGTTCAATACAAGTCAGCGGGTTCTTACCCGAAGTCTGATAGCGCTTCGACTTCCCCACCTTCTTCACATCCTTCTGAGCCGGTGCTCCCTTCTCCTGTGGTGTTACCTCAATCGAATCATCATCAAACACTCGGGTGTTCGATTTGAAACTTCTGATGCACTTACGTTTCTTTACGTCTTCCATTTTACATCAAGCCGATTTTATCCACATAGATTGTTGTTGCCTGCATGGCATCACCCGTCTGCTGCGAGTTCCACTCACGAACCACCATCGAGCATTGCACCTTGTACTGACGCTGAGGGTCGAACTTAGGACAGTTCACCGCTCTCTCGCCGGTAATCTCACCCAGGAAAGTGTCGGTACCATCGGTCAACTTCAGCACAACTGTGTTGATCACCTTCTGCTCACCCGTTTTCTTGTCGGTGTACTCGCGGGTGTTCAATCCGCTCTGATTCAAAATTCTTACTGTTGCTTCCATAATTAATGTTTAATCTTTAATTTTTAAATTTTTCCATTTTTACATTTTCCTTGTCGCCTCGTCCTTAATTCCGAGTGCAAAATTATAGATAATGAAAACAAAAAAGAACGGAAAACAAAGGTTTCTCACAGACCGGAAACCTTTAGAAACCAATAAAAACTTATAAAAACACAAACCTGAATCTTTCGACGCTAATAAGCATGAAAAAAGGAGAGTTAAACCACTCTCCTATTCCAATTTTGTCGGCTTTTAGTATATAGCCCCGCATGATTCAGTATCTCCCATAGTTCCCCTTTTCGGCTATTCCCATAATCCGATATGCGTTTCTCTTTTACCCATCTGTTAACCACTTCGGTAACGCCACTCGACTTCATTCCGTCAATCTCATTCAGGAATCGCAGTACCTCTTCCATATTATTATAAAAGATAGGCATTAGTTTTTCTACCAGCTCGTTGTTTACAATATCCTCAGGTTCATCGTCCTCTTCCTGGCCGAGCTGTTCCATCTCCTTATTAATCAGATGCAACATCATATCAAGTTCGTAGATAGCCTTCTTCTGGTTAAAACTTAGGTCGCAATAATGGTCCTGTATATATTTACCATATTTGGCATAGTTGATAATAAGTAGCGTGCCATCCCAATGGAAATAATGCCTCCATTTGGCACACGAAATGATAAACTTCTCATTCATCTCAAAATTATAGGGCAGGAATCCCTTCAAGTAATCAACCCTCACTGCATTAATCTCGTCTTGCGAGGGCGTAGGTGCAAGGTACAGCACATTAGTTTTTAGCATCATTGCCACCTCCAGGGCCTGCAGTTCTCGCAGTTCTTTTAATGTAGGCGAGCTATGCTCGTATAGCCAATCATTAAATCTGCCCACCACACCACATTCACAGAATTTCTTTTTCTCATTAAAGAAAAACTGTTCGAAGGTGTTGTGATCAAATTCCCTCATAATTGCCCTAGTATCTTCAAGCTGAGATTTTAAGTTTAGGATGGCATCATTCAACTCATTCCGAATTTCATCCTTCTCTACCTTACTAACAATATTACCGCAACGCAACCAGAATTCGGCGTCATTCCGTAGTTTCGACAACAAGCAGCACATCTCCATCCTACGCCCCTGTTTCAAGTCAGCATTATACCCCGAGAGTTTCACGTTTACTTTCTCTATCAGTTCCATAAAGAAGCGCACAAACGTCATCTGCGAAAATTCGAGATAGAGTGTCATCTGATTTAATTCGTTGGCTATGGTTCTGATGTCGCTTATCATACCCTTTAGTTCTTTAAGATATTCCGGGGCAGCCATGTCGCCACCATTCAGGGCACCCCAAAGTTGAGCTCTTTCGAACTCATTAGTAATAATTTTAGTTTGCATAATGATATTGGTTTTATTAGTTATTAAAATATAATACTGCCGGCAAAGGTATAAAGAATAAATGAAATATAAACATTTTAGCCAATAATTCTTGGAATTGGAAAGAAATTCGTAATTTTGTACCCAAATAACAAACATTCAAAAACGATAAGCTATGATTAAGATGTATGTAATGGAGACTTGTCCCGACTGTGCTTATGTCGAGAAGCAAGTAGAAGGAAACCATAATTTTGAAGTGATCGACATCGGTAAGCATGTCAGAAACCTGAAGCAGTTTATCAAGCTTCGTGATACACATCCGGCTTTTGATGAAGCGAAGGCCGTGGGTGACTTAGGTATTCCCTGCTACGTACTGGAGGATGGCACAGTAACGCTCTACTCGAAGGATGTCGGTTTGGAGCCACGTCCCCAGGACGAAGGTGCTGCTTGTAGCCTCGATGGACGAGGATGTTAGGTATATAGAAAATGATCAACAACTTAAAAGGGAGCAACACCGCTGATGGATGTTGCTCCCAATAGTTTAAGATGCCACGTAATCACTTTATGAAACCTCGATAGCTTTCGTAACTTTCTCCTTAGGTTCGGTCTTTGGCATCGTAATCGTTAGGATGCCGTCCTCAACCTTAGCAGAAATCTTATCCTTTACCACATCATCTGGCAGCGTGTAGTTCTGCTCGTAGTTCGAGTAGCTGAACTCGCGGCGCAGATAATGATGGTGTTTGTCCTCATGTTTGTGTTCGGCCTTATTCTCAATGGCGATGGTGAGGTTGCCCTCGTCGTTGATGGCTACACGGCAATATTCTTTCTTTATGCCTGGAGCTGCAAGTTCCATGGTGTAGGCCTTCTCACTCTCCTTGACATTGACTGCGGGTGCTGTACTGTTGGCACGAGGCATAAAATCAGTGTTCAGGAAATCGTCAAATACTGTTGGGAACCAACTGTTTTTAAACATTACTGGTAACATAATCAATACCTCCTAATTATACTTTTAGTTCAACAATGTTATGAGTGCCTTTGCTTTTTAGCTCCAGCGCTCACCTACCAAAGTGCAATATACGTGCCCAGTGTCAATTTGTCGTATATATGTGGACAGGATGGCACTAAATTTAAACCATGATAAACATTGCTGCCAATTCTTTAAACTCGTTTAAACATTGACATTTAAAAACAGAAAAGCCTGTCATCACGACAGGCTCTTCTTTTTGGAAGTTATTCAAACATGTAGATATTTTGGCTAATGCAAAAAAAAATCCACCGTTGAAGGACGATGGATCGGGACCTAATGTTTTCACAACGGAATAATCCTTATTGTGATTTGCTAAAAATTAGTGCTGCAAAAATAAAGATTTTCTTATTAAGTACCAAACTTTTCAAAAGAAATATGTACTTTTGTGGCAGAAATAATTAAAAACGCTAAGAATTATGAAGAAAATATTAGGTCTTGACTTGGGAACCACCAGTATAGGATGGGCACTTGTCAATGAAAAAGAGAATGATAACGAGAAATCGGAAATCATACGTTTAGGCGTAAGAGTTAATCCCCTGACAGTAGACGAAAAGACAAACTTCGAAAAGGGAAAATCGATTACCACAAATGCAGACAGACGTTTAAAGCGCAGTATGCATCGTAATCTCCAGCGCTATAAGTTACGCAGGAAGAATCTTATTGCATGTCTTCTTGAACATCATATTATTACCGAAGATACACCTTTATTTGAACAAGGCAATAACACCACCTTTAAAACATACAGAGCCAGAGCAAAAGCAGCAACCGAAGAAATATCCTTAGAGGATTTTGCCCGTGTTTTGTTGATGATTAACAAAAAGCGTGGTTATAAGAGTAGTCGTAAGGTGAAAGATGGCGAAGAAGGCGAATTGATCGACGGCATGGAGATTGCAAAGCGCCTTTATGAAGAGAACCTTACACCTGGACAACTTCTATTAGACCTATATAATAAAGGTAAAAGAAACAGACCTACATTCTATCGTTCCGACTTACAAGCTGAGTTTGACAAGATATGGGAGGTACAGGCAAAGTACTATCCAAACATCCTGACGAATGACTTCAAAGACTCAATTCATGGTTTTAACAAGACTCAGACATCCGGCGCCTTTTATGGTGTACATCAGATATATACAGCCAAGAATAGCGGAAAGGAAGGATATGCTCAGTCACTCCTATGGCGAACAGAAGCCTTAAAACACCAGCTGGATATTGAGGAAGTTGCCTATGCTTTAGCCGACATTAATGGAGCTATCAACAACTCCAGCAAACGACTTGCAATGATTAGCGACAGAAGTAAGGAACTATATTTCAGCCATCAGACAATTGGCCAATACCTGATGAAGAGATTAGATGAGAATCCCAACAACAGTCTCACCAATATCATTTTCTATCGTCAGGATTATATGGATGAGTTTGAAACGATCTGGGAAAAACAAGCTCAATACCACCCTGAGCTCACCAAAGAACTCAAGAAGGAGATACGCGACATTATTATATTCTATCAACGCGACCTGAAGAGCTGCAAGAATCTTGTCAGCTATTGTGAGTTAGAACATACGGAAAGAGAAATAATTATTGACGGCAAAAAGAAAGTCATTCTTACAGGATGTAAGGTATGCCCCAAATCATCTCTCCTTTTCCAGGACTTCAAGATCTGGCAGATACTGAATAATCTCCAGGTATCTGTTGTTGGAACACAAAGAAAGAGGATAAAGAAAGATAAAACTCAGCTTTCATTATTTAATGATGCCGAAACAGGTGCGCTGAACCGATTTCTGACGCAAGAGGAAAAAGACATCCTCTATAATGAACTATCTATCAAAGATAAATTGAGCAAGAAAGATGTTCTCAAAATATTGTTCGACAATCCTAAGAATCTCGACCTTAATTATAAAGAGGTAGAAGGCAACAGAACGATGGCTACACTCTTTAAGGCTTATCAGGATATCATCAGTTTATCTGGCAACGGCGAATATGACTTCTCAAAGATGCCTGCAGAAGAGGTTCTGCCCTTAGTAAAGGAAATCTTCACAGGTCTTGGTTACAAAACAGACTTCCTGACATTCAATCCCCTACTCGATGGTAAGGCACTCGAGCAACAGCCTGCATACCGCTTGTGGCATCTGCTATATTCGTATACTGGCGACAACTCTGCTACAGGCAACGAGGCTTTACTGCAGAAAATTCAAGATATTTGTGGATTTGAGAAAGAGTATGCAACCATTCTATCAAATGCATCATTCGCCCTCGATTATGGTAGTTTAAGCGCTAAGGCTATCCGAAAGATTCTTCCCCACATGATGAAGGGATACGAATATAGCGAGGCATGCAAAATGGCTGGCTATAACCATTCTGTTCGCTCACTTACAAAAGACGAGTTGGCTAATAAGGATTACAAGAATCGCTTGGATGAAATCAAGCGCAACAGCCTCAGGAATCCTGTTGTCGAGAAGATTTTGAATCAGATGATTAATGTCGTCAACGAAATCATAAAGACCTACGGCAAGCCAGATGAGATACGCATTGAGATGGCCCGTGAGTTAAAGAAGAGCCAGGAAGAGCGAGAACTGCTGGATGCTGCCATCAGGAAAAATACTGCTGAGAGCGAGCAACTACGTAAGGAGCTCGAAAAAGAATTTGGAATACAACACGTTACGAGAAACGACATCCTACGTTACAAACTCTATAATGAGTTGAAGATAAATGGGTATAAGACTCTGTATTCCAATACATACATCCCAAGAGAAGAACTATTCAGTAAACGTTTCGATATAGAGCATATCATTCCTCAATCAAGACTTTTTGACGATTCTTTCTCAAACAAGACACTTGAAGCTCGCGATATCAATATCGAGAAAGGCAACATGACTGCATACGACTATGTAGCCGGCAAATACGACGAGAAATATTTAGCAGATTATGAAAGCAGAATAGAAGATCTGTTTGAACAAAAGGTTATTTCGAGAACCAAACGCAACAATCTGTTGATGAAGGAAGAAGATATCCCATCAGATTTCTTGGCACGCGATTTACGTGACTCGCAATATATTGCAAAGAAAGCCCGCGAAATACTTGAAGACTTGGTACCATTTGTAGTAACAACCACAGGTGCCGTAACAAGCAGGTTACGCGAAGACTGGCAATTAGTAAACCTCATGCAGGAACTTAATTGGGACAAATACGATGCCTTAGGGTTAACTGAGCGATATACCGATAAGAATGGAAACATCGTTAAACGCATCAAGGACTGGACTAAGCGTAACGACCACCGTCATCACGCGATGGACGCACTAACTATTGCTTTTACTAAACGAAGCTTTGTTCAGTATCTCAGCAACATTAATGCCCGCAGCGATAAATCAAGCAGCATTTATGGTATTGAACAGAAGGAATTGCATCGCGACGAAAAGGATCACAAACTTGTGTTTAATGCACCAATGCCTCTGAACGAATTCCGTGCCGAAGCAAGAAAACAACTTGAAAGCATTCTGGTATCTATCAAAGCCAAGAATAAGGTTGTTACCAAGAATATTAATAAGGCCAAGACTAAAGATGGGCATCAGAACAAAGTGCAACTTACACCTCGAGGTGCCTTACATAATGAAACTGTATATGGTAAGATTCAAAACTATGAGGCCGAATACAGAAAGGTTGATGGCAAGTTTACCGAAGACGTCATCCTTCGTGTTTCTAATCAGAAATGTCGTGAAGCCTTACTGAAACGCTTAGCAGAGTTTGATAACGACCCCAAGAAAGCGTTTACAGGAAAGAACAGTTTGGAAAAGAATCCTATCTGGCTTAATGCTGAACATTCTTATGCCGTACCTTTAAAGGTAAAGCTTTTCAAGATAGTAGATGTATTTACTATCAAGAAAGCTGTAGACAAAGACCTGAAGTTAGATAAGGTTATAGACCTCAAGGTGCGTGCTATATTACAACAGCGACTTGATGAATTTGGCGGTGATGCCGCCAAAGCGTTCTCTAATCTTGACGACAATCCTATTTGGCTGAACAAAGAGAAAGGTATTGCTATCAAGAGGGTAAAGATTAGAGCTAAAGTCTCATCTGACACCTCTGTACCACTCCATATCAAAAAAGACTTGTTTGGCAATATGTTAAAGGATGCCAAAGGAATCGCACTACCTACCGATTATGTAAATACAGCCAGCAATCATCATGTTGCCATTTTCGTTGACGAAGATGGAAACTGGCACGAACATGTTGTATCGTTCTTCGAGGCAACAGTTAATGCGCGATTGGGGCACCCTATCGTTGATAAGTACTATAAAAGTGAAGAGGGATGGAATTTCTTATTTTCAATGAAACAGAATGAATATTTCGTTTTCCCAAATGAAAAAACAGGTTTCATACCATCCGAAATCGACCTTATGGATCCAAAGAACTATCCTCTTATTAGTCCCAATCTATATCGAGTTCAGAAGTTCTCGAGTTCATTCTATGTCTTCAGACATCATCTGGAAACAAATGTAGACGAATCCAACGAACTAAAAGAGACTACGTGGAAAAGAATAACAAGTGTTAAGGGGCTTGAAGGTGTTATAAAAGTAAGAATCAATCACCTTGGAAACATTGTTAACATCGGAGAGTACTAGCCTATGATAAAGAAAACCCTATGTTTTAACAATCCTGCCTATCTCTCACTGAGAGATAATCAGTTAGTAATAAAATTACCAGAAATAGAAAAAGCGAGCAACCTCACGGACGACTTCAAAAAGTCCACTGAGGTTACTCGCCCTATCGAAGATATTGGCGTTCTGGTACTAAGCCATGCACAGATAACTATAACATCTGGCGCTCTCGAAGCACTTTTGGAGAATAATTGCGCAGTCATCACCTGCGACTCCAAGTCGATGCCAGTTGGATTGCTTTTACCATTAGTTGGTAACACCACTCAGAACGAGCGGTTCAGAGACCAGTTGAATGCTACGCAAACAACTATGGCAACAAACCATACAATACAAGATACGTAACCAAGCAGCCATACTCGCACAGTGTACAGAGGCAGAAACTAAATGCATGCAAGTATGGGCCAACGAGGTTCGAAGTGGTGATCCTGATAATCTGGAAGCTCGCGCTGCAGTATTTTATTGGAAAAATCTGTTTGGTAACATACCTGGATTTATCCGAGACAGAGAAGGTGTAACACCAAATAATCTACTAAACTATGGCTATGCCATACTTAGAGCGGTCATTGCTCGTTCATTAGTAGCAAGCGGACTACTACCTACCCTTGGAATTCACCATCACAACAAATATAATGCATATTGCTTGGCAGATGATATCATGGAGCCATATCGTCCGTACGTTGATCAGCTCATTTATGATATTGTAGAACAATATGGCGAAGACATCGAATTGTCGAAAGATATCAAGTCGGAGTTGCTTTCTATCCCCACTCTCGACGTTGTTATAGCTGGCAAGCGCAGTCCGTTGATGGTTGCGGCATCGCAAACCACAGCTTCTCTTTATAAATGTTTTAGTGGTGAACTTAGGAAAATAGCTTATCCTGAGATAACATGAAATCAAGAAGATTTAGCGAATATAGAGTTATGTGGCTCTTAGTATTATTCGACCTACCCACAGAGACGAAGAAAGACATCAAGGCGTATACAAAGTTTCGTAAACGCCTGATTCAGGATGGCTTCACTATGTTTCAATTTTCTATTTATGTACGACATTGCGCAAGCATGGAAAACGCAGAAGTGCACAGAAAACGTGTAAAAGCAATTCTACCAGAATTTGGAAAAGTAGGCATCATGTGCATTACAGACAAACAATTTGGTAATATCGAAATATTCTTTGGTACCAAGCCTCAACAACCCAATGCACCTGGTCAGCAACTCGAATTGTTTTAATAATTTAACTCTGCTTATATTTATTTAAGCTGGCGGCATCCTTTCTTACAATAAAAAGAGCCTAAAAACAGAAAAGGAGAATTTTGCAACTATAACAAAAATCTCCCTTCTCTCATAGACATTTTTTGTTTTCTAATTTTCTTTGCAACTATCTCATTATCTGCAAGATAACTAATTCGAGATGTCTATGACAATGCAAAGATACTAATTTTTCAGCAAATCACAACAGAGTTGGCTCTATGGCGATATACAGAATAGATGTCTATGACAATGC
>NZ_FNRF01000002.1:0-126274 GCF_900107775.1 Xylanibacter ruminicola | reverse complement strand
ACATTTTTTAGCATAATGTTGTATTTAACTCTGCAAAGTCTTTAACCTGATGCAAAGATATCGATGCCATCGCGTTCAATTTGTTCGCGGAGGAATGGGCGCAGGTTATCGTGATCCTGAATCAGATCGACCTTGCATCCCAAAAGTTCCTCCAGGTATTGCGCAGCCAGAATATAATTGAAGAACTTGCCAGGCATAACTACAAACAGGTCGATATCGCTATCTTCGCGATGATCGCCACGAGCCACCGAGCCAAAGAGACGCATGCTTACTATGCCGAACTGCTGCAGCTCAGTCTGATGCTCACGTAAAAGATCGATAAATTCCTGCGACGTCTTCATATCCGACTAATTAATAAATCAATATTTTGTGCAAAGATAAGGAAAGTATCGTAATAATATGTGTAAATGCATTTGAATCTCGAAAAAAATGCCTACCTTTGCCGCCCTAAATATAAATGACAAATGAAGAAAATTGCAATTCCAACACGTGAAGAGATGGTAGATGACCACTTTGGTCATTGCGCTTATTATACAGTAGTAACGCTTGACGATCAGAATCAATTAGTAGAGAAAGATTGCTTGGATTCGCCGGAGGGTTGCGGATGCAAGTCGAATATTGCATCTGTTATGCAGGAGATGGGAATCACTCTGATGCTGGCAGGCAACATGGGTATGGGAGCATATAACAAGCTTTCATCTCATGGCATTACTGTAATCAGAGGATGCCACGGAAAGGTAGATGATGTACTCAAGGCATATCAGAATGGAGAATTGAAAGACTCACTTGAGTCGTGCGACCATCATGATTGTACGCATCACGAAGAAAAACCTGTGTACGTTATTCCATCGCTTGGTAAATAAATATTAAGGAAATACCTAAAACAAGGGATTTCTCAAAAGCAAAAAAAAATTCTTGAAATTAGAAAGAAATTCGTTTTTTTGTACCCAAAATTCTAAAATTATGCAATTTGTAATTACAGCTTACGACGGTGAAGGAATGCTAGCGAAGAGAATGGAGGTACGTCCTCTTCACTTCGAAGGTATGGAGAAAATGAAGAAGCACCTTATATCAGCAGGAGGCATGCTGGATGAAGAAGGTAACCTAAAGGGCTCGGTCCTCATCATGGAGTTTGATAATCGCGAAGAACTTGATGCGTATTTATCAAACGAAATATATGTGAAGGAGCGTGTATGGGATAAAAACACCATTGAAAGGATGAACGTAGCCTATGCTCTTGGTGAGAGATATGATAACAACAAGTAATCATATCCTTTATATTGGATATATATTTTCAAATGGAGCTATTTGACGAGGAGAATATACATACCACGCTTGATGAACAGTGGGAGAATTACGGGACGCTCAACTATATTGAAGATGAGCGTCGTGAGAGCTATGCTGATACTGCTGTGGAGCGTAGTGAACTACTTGGACAGATAGCTGCAATGATAGATCGACATCTCACCCGTCAGGAATCAGAAATACTCCGTTCCTATTTCGGGCTGCAAATGAAGCGCGTATCTGTAGAGGAACTGGCACTAAGGAATGGCGTGTCGAAAAAACGAATCATGCGGTTTGTCGGTGATGCTGTAGATAAACTACGCTTCAGCGACGATGCCATTGATATCTGGAAGTATCTGTATAGAAAATGAATAGAGCCTGTCATCACGACAGGCTCTTCTTTTTGGAAGTTATTCAAACATGTAGATATTTTGGCTAAAACATTGTGGGTGCAAAGGTACGGGGATTCTCCGACATTTGCAATACCTAAAACATGGGATTTATATTCAGATCGATGCTATCATAGAATAATGTTGTTAGATAACGGCTCTGCCGAATGGCGAGAGGGCTAGTTTGGCCAGGCGGAAGTGCATTTTGCCCCAGGGGATACCGATAATGGTGATGCAAAGGATGAAGCCATAGAATATATGTGTGAGGCATATCCATATGCCACCAACAAAGAACCATAGTACGTTCATAAAGGTGCTCAGACATCCTGGTTGCGACTGCATCCACTCAACCTTGGTACCGAATGGCCACAAAGCAAGTATGCCAAGTTTGAAGCTTTGCAGACCGAACGGAATGCCTACGATGGTGAGCATCAAGATAAGTCCTGCAATGAAGTACTCGAGGGCAATGTTAATGCCTCCGAAGATGAGCCAGATGATGTTTCCTAATAGTTTCATATTCCTATTTTTTAAAAGTCTTCAACTTTTAGACGTATGAAAAGATAGAAAAGTTGCATGATATACGAAAAAAAGTGTAATTTTGCAGCAAAATATAGAATAATATGAATGAACCAGAGATAAAAAAGGCGGATGTTTCTACCGAGCTGGAGCTGCCGATGTATGATGCGATTGCAGCGGGATTCCCCATTACCAGCGATTATCCTGCTGACAGGTTGGACTTTAATCGCGACTTTATCAAGCACCCCGAAAGTACGTTCTATGTGCGTGTGAAAGGTGACTCGATGAAGGAGGCCGGCATCTTTGATGGCGACTTGTGCCTGGTGGACAAAGCCGAGGAGATGGAACACGGCAATATCGTGGCTGCGTATGTAAACGGAGGTTTTACGGTGAAGTATCTCGATACGTCGACTAAGGATCAGGGCTTTATCCGACTAGTGCCTGCCAATAAGGATTTCAAGCCGTTTATCATCGATTCGTCCGACGAGTTTAGCGTCTGGGGCAAAGTAATTTTTACCATTAGAGACTGGAGGAATAGCTATTGTTTGCCATTATAGATTGCGATAACTGCTTCGTGAGTTGCGAGCGTGTATTCAGGCCCGATCTCAACGGAAAGCCCGTCGTTGTATTGTCGAACAACGATGGCTGTGTGGTTGCACGCTCAAACGAGGCAAAAGCCATGGGCATCAAAGCAGGCACTCCCTATTATCAGCTGAAGGAACTCTTCCCCGGACAGGAGATAGCCGTATTTTCATCGAACTACGAACTGTATATCGATATGACCGACAGAGTGATGTCGCTTATCCGAAAGGAGGTGCCTGAATTCTATCGTTACAGTATTGATGAAGGCTTCTGTATGCTCAAGGGGTTGGAGCATCTCGACCTGAAGGCATGGGGCGAAGAGATGCATCAGCGCATCAAACAATGTACGGGCATGCCAGTAAGTATAGGCATCGCCTCAACTAAGACCTTGGCCAAAATGGCCAGTCATTATGCCAAGAAGTACCCCGGATTCCACCATTGTTGCTATATCAACCATGTGTCACGTCGCGACAAGGCCTTAGAGCTATATCCCATTAGCGAGGTTTGGGGCATCGGCCGACAGTATGCCAAGCGACTTGAAGCTATAGGCATCAAGACCGCTTATGATTTTGCGACGCAAAGCCGAAGTTGGGTTCGATCCACCTTTAATGTGGTGGTAGAGCGCACCTGGCGTGAACTGAATGGCGAGGATTGTATTTTGCTGGAGGATATGAGCAAGAAGAAAAGCATCTGTACCAGCAGGAGTTTCCCTGGGATGGTGAACGACTTTGAGACGCTGCGAACCAGTATCAGCAACTTTGCCGCCCATTGTGCCGAGAAACTACGCAAACAGCAATCGGCAGCAGCGATTGTGAGTGTGTTTATCGATACAAATCACTTCAGAGAAGATCTACCCCAATATTGGAACTATGCCGAGGAACGACTGTTGACACCTAGCAATAGCACCCAGGATATCGTGCAATGTGCGCTGCGATGCACCCAGAAGATATTCCGTCAGGGTTATCAGTACAAGCGAGCTGGTGTAATCGTGATGGGCATTTGTCCTGATACGGCTGTGCAGACCAATTTCATCGACTACGATTCGGAGAAATATGAGAAAAAACGAAAACTGGATGAAGCCATCGACCGTATCAACCGTATCAATGGTAGTGAGACAGTGGTGCTGGGGGCACAACAATATACGGCTAAGGACGGTAAAGGCCGAGCTGGTGTTTTTCGTGACAGCATCAAGCACGACTTCCGCAGTCCAAGCTACACCACCAAGTGGAGTGATATCCCTGAAGCGGAATAACTTTTGCAGTTTTGCGGTTTTGCAAACTTGACTTAAAGGTTTTTAGAAATCTATAATACTAAGCCTATTATTATATAATATATATATTATATAATAATAGAGATATTTTACTAAAATATCCAATACCTTAATGTCAAGTTTGCAAAAGTGCAAAAGCGCAAAACCTTCATCAGATAGAAAAAGTAGCTTTGCGGACTAAAATAATTACCAAAATATTTGCACAATTCAAATATTTTTTGTACCTTTGCAATGTTGTTGAAAGGCAACAAAAAAGAGCGTTCAAGCCATAGAAAAATTTTTAGTAGGCCTACCAGAAAATTTTAGATGGCTACACCCGCTCAAACACGACTAAGGAAGAGGTTTTAAAGAAAAGGAAAGATTTTAACAAACCCTTTAATTTAAAACAAAATTATGGCACTTAAAGTAAAGGCAGTTGAGCGACTGCTTAAGTTTGACAAAGAGAAAGAAGGTAAGTATCGTTATGTACTGAGCCCCGACCTGTACTCGAGTCTGGATCAGGACAAGGTAATCAAGGAGGCTGCCAGTCGCAGCGGTGTGATGGAAGGCGTAATGCAGGCCTGCTGGAATGCTGCTGGCGAGGTAATCAAGGCCTGGGCCACCGAAGGACACTCGGTTGCCATCCCCGGACTGGGAACCATGCGTTTCGGACTGCGCGGTAAGGCGGTTGAGAACGTTAACGAGGTTAAGGCCGGACTGATTACCACCCGTCGTATCATCTTTACACCAACGGTTAAGCTGAAGGACGAGCTGGCTAACACCGCTATCCAGATTACCTGTATCGACCGCAACGGCAAGGAGGTGAAGCGTGTAACCAGTAGCGACAGCGGCGACGTGGAGGACAACGAGAATGGTGGAGGCAATCAGCCAAGCAATGGCGGTAACGGTGGAAACACCGGAGGCAACCAGGGCGGCAACACCGGAGGCGGTGGTGATGAAGATGAGTCGTACGGCGATTAAAGAAGGAGGTGAGCTATGACTAAGAAAGAGACATTAAAGTTCATTGTACAGATGATTGCCAGTATCGCCACAGCGATTGTAACAGCCCTAGGCACCACCAGCTGCATGGGTGTCTGAAGAACAAAGAAATCAGCCGAGGTACCCTACCCCTCGGCTGATTGTATTTTTTAAGGTGCTACTTGCACCGTGGGGTAATTACCGATGGTGTAAGTGAATTGGAACTTTGATTTAAACTTACCAGAATTGGATGTATCGCTATACCACGTGGTAAGATTGGTATTAAGCGTGGTAACCAATGTACTAAGGGCTGAGTTGGTAAGCGATGTTAGCTGGTTGGCTTGGTAGCAGCCTTTAGTAGTGCCGCTATCGGTACCTATCAGATTACCTTCGCCGGTATAGTAGCAGGCATGGATAGTACCCGTACTGCTATTGGTACCCACTAGGGCGCCGGCGGTGGTGCCTGAGAGCGTTACATCATCGATAACCTTGCAACCACCGATGATACCGGCATTGGTACCTGCCAGGGCGCCCGTAGAAACCTCGCCGATGGCGGTAATATACAACTGCTCAACACAAGCGCTATCGCCCAGATTTACAAACAGCGGACTGCCACTCAAGCGGTTGATATAGCGATCGCCACCAAGGAATGTGCCTTGGAACACCTTGTTATCATCGTTAGCATCGCCGATGCCTATCCAAGAATAACCGGTAGCCGTTGCACTCTTTTGCATAGTGATATCTGCATCTAAGCGCACATACTTATCCTTAAATGTATAGGCATTGTTTACCTCTTGAGCAAACGCCAACATCTGTGCAGCCGAGGTAATGCGATAAGCTGTGGCAGCAGTATTACCATCGTTTCCATAAACATCGTATACCTCGTTGCCATTTGTATACAACCAAGTGGCATTATCTATTGTCACACCGTCTGTACTATGAATTTTTACATCATCCTTTGTCAAGGTCATATACGTAGATTTTTTACGCAACTCGCCTAAGTCTGGCGTTGATACATAGTTCCAGTCGGTGTAGTTGACGTCAACAAGCATCTTCTCGTTCTTATGGTTAAGCGATACATTAATGGTGGTACACTTACCTGAGTTAAAGAGTACTTCATCACTTACTGTACCTTGATAGGTATGAGTATCTGTTTGGGTGGGATCTATGGCATTAGGGTATGTTACCGTAAACTTGAACGACAGCTTATCGCTATTACCATTAATCTTACGATAGTCGGCATTTTGAGGTGTGGTAAGACCGTAGAAAACAAAGGTTTTGTCTTCATTTTCGCCCGATACCGATTTACGCCACAGTTTGATATTCTTTATTTTATTATTGCTAGTATCAGTAACATTGAATGTAGAGAGTGTTGTGGTGTCGGCTCCCCATGTAAACACGCAAGGCTGATTCTTGATAACCATATCCGTAACATCTACTTTTTTATCGAGCGAATTAGTAGCAAATCCTGTTACATTAACAACCACACACACATTGCTTAATGCATGTTTGAAGTCAACCTGAGCCGAGGCTCCACCGGTTTCGGGCTTTACATTCTTACTATGGCTAACCAGCAGGTCTTCGGCAATAATCGATTCGTTATCTGTAGAGAAATCGATAGTACCCTTATCGTCCACACCATATCCTAACTCGCCTTTATAGGTAACAATATTATCAGTAGTTACTGTTTGCCAATAGTAACTGCTACTCGGCAGACAGTAACCTGTAAAGGTATGTGCCGAAGTAACATCGCTCCAGTATATTTTCTCTGGATCGTTTGTGGTACCATTACTGCTACGTGCCCATCCACTACCATTGTAACTATACTGAATATTACCATAGGTAAAGTTTTCGAGAGGATATTTGGTACGCTTAATGGTGGTAAACACGATTACATCGCCATCGGCAAACGCTGTACGCCCCACGCCGAGTGAAGTTTCTGCGCGAGTAGCAGCCTGAGTGCTACTCAAGGTAGCCGTGATGCCATTGATTTGGAGCGCCTCATCGGGCACCAAAGCCTCATCGTTGGTATCGCATGCCACAAGGAGCGATAACGCAACGGTAAGAGATAACAACTTATGTAGTTTCATATCTATACGCAACATATTATATTGTCATTGTTAAGTGATAGCGGGTGCCAGCTTCTGGGGTGAACGAACTACCAGAGTTAAGCGGCATGCTGTAACGGTTCTGGAGATTATCGCCGGTACGCAGCCAGATGGTGGCATTGTTGATGGTACAAGGTGGCACAATCAGGCGGAACGTGTTGGTGCCTGCTACACGATAAGCGGTATAAGTAGCCGATTGATTGATATCGGCAAAAGCCACGCGCTTAACGGTTTGAGCATTATCGTTCACAACGGCAATACCTAATGCCTTACCGTTATCGGCCTCATTGGTAATGCTACTCTTAGTTTTATAACTGCAATCATAGCCCGAACCTGAAGCATTAACTTGACTCTTGCTGGCAAAATAATCGCCTACAATCACCTCGGCCTGGTCGATGTCAGGCATATTGGTAATTGTTAGTACGGCATCATCAGTTATGGTACCATCGATGGTTATAAGCAATACAGCCATCACATGCTTAAAACTCAGGTGCACGTTGTACGAGCCCGTTTGCATGACGGTCTGCGCCCAAATCAAATCGCTGGCACGGTAATTGGGCAGCAGACTCTGGTTGGCATGGAACACGTTACTATACTGCTCAACACGCTTTTCGGTAGTAGAACCAGCGATAAACACCTGCTCTTCGCTCCACGACTGTGCCGTAAAAACATATGGCGTAGGCTGAGCCAGGTAACGACTGTAGATATCGGGAGAGTTAGAGGCTGAATAATCGCCATTGATATCATAACGATCGTCGGTGGTAAGCGTAGCCAATGTATCGGCCTGCCACTTTAGCAGATAAAAGCCATCGAAACTGCCGCTATAGGTATCCTCGCCTAACTCGATACGATCTGACACCGGACAAACAATCTTTATCTTGATTTTTTCGCCAGCCACAAAATTGGCGTCGCCAAGAGTTGCATCGTTATCAGCGCGGGTATTGGCGGCACCCTCGAACTGCTGTACCGATGTGGTAATAGAGAGAGTGCTACTGCTCTGCTGCGTGTCAAGTTGCACATCATCAGCCTGACAAGCCACTAACAGCAGGGCTATAAAAGGAGTGTATATCTTATTCATCTTCATGACTATCGGGATGTTTTAGTTTAACGTTGGATAGCGATTGGTATAGCCATCGCCCGTCATTTCGTATTTCATCGTGCAAGGATATGATTGGCCTATTTTTGTTGCATTGTAGGCAGCAATTCCCTGGTTCATTGCATACCATGGCGCCAAACCATAAATCTCGGAAAGCATACCTGCTGTAAGTTTTGTTTTATCAGCATCGGCATTTATCATGTAATCGTGCTTAGCCTTAAGTACATGCGACTTAGCACCACGAATATAGTCGTCGTAATCGTAAGCATCGCTTTTATTAGAAATGGCTACAGCAGCAGTTGACAAACTGATATCGTAGTAGTTATACTTAAATGTACCCCACTTAACACTACCGTCCTCGGTTACGCCACCTAACAGGGCGCCGGTACTCTTTGAAAGACCGGTAGCAGCCTGCATGCACCCCAGCATAGTAAGCGCATAATCCGAATTAATAGAGCCCACAAGTGCGCCACCAGCTGTACCTACATGAATACAACCTACCACATAGCTGGTACCTGTAAGTGATTGGGCGATCGAACTGCCGCTACTGGGACACAGCATAGAGATGCCGGCAATATAACAGCCCCAGCCTGAGGTGCCACTACTAGTGGCTGTATTAAGCAAGCAAGTATTGTGATTGCTCTCTATCTTAAGATTGGTGATGACACCATCAACCACATAATCAAACAGATAGCCACTAGCCATGTTGAGATTATACAGCGTATTACCATTGCCATTAAAACGTCCACGGAATGGATATTTAATATCAGCACCTATACTGGGCAACACCCAATCGTACATATCGAGATCATCGCCAAGTTCAACTAAGTAATGCTTATTAAATTCGGCATCGTAAAACTGCTCAGGGCCCTTTACGTAATCCTCAATTACATAAGCTTTCTGTGTAGCGGTAGAGGGATAGAAATGGGGATAGAATATATAGCCCAGTTCCTCAGCCTCGGCACGAGTCATCTGTACATCGCCCTTTTTCCAATAATAAGACGGGAAGCCATCTACTTTCACGGTATCGCCGTTTTCTTTTATTAGTACATCACCGCGCTCAAGTCCGTCAATATAGGTGGTAGCCGTGCCGTTCACCAGATGGATAAACGAGATGAACTGCTGCTGATTAATGAGTTTAAACGAGGGGGCATAGCTTTTACCTGCGATAGCGCGGGTGGCAGCCGTACCCAACGAATCGGTCCACCATTTGAAATCCAACTTGCTCTGTGTTTGGTTTTCGGGGGTAGTTGTACCTGAGTCTAAGTCGGCATCGGTCCACGAAAAGTCGTTGGTGGTTGTAACCGTAAACTTATTGTACTGATAGCCCACACTAAACGAGTAGCTATAGCCAGCCTTAAGCGTAAGTCCGTTTTTAAACACTTGGTTACCAAGGCTATCAGTAATCTCGCCTAACTTAAAGGTATGTGTTTGTGCTTCGGTACCATTCTTTACATAGTACAGTTTAACCTTAAAGCGCGTGCATGCAGGCAGTACCAACGCCTCGCCGGCATTATCCGAACTCATATCAAATGGGATTGACATCAGGTACTGATTGCCATTATTATTCTTAAACATCGGGTGTTGTACATTATTGGCAATATACTCAGATTTCTGGGTACCAATCTTTACTATACCATCGGTGGTTGTATATTTCTCGATATCATACAAGTCGGTGGCGCTACCACCATACAACTGCTTGGTCATAGCCGTAAGCTGGAATGTGGCATCATCAACACCTGCAGGCATACACATCTTGTTATAAACTGCTCTTACCTTATCAGCGTCGGTAGTATTATCGTAATCAGCATCTTCCAAGCACACCTGTGCCGAACCAAACTCGTTACCACCCTTGCATACAAGTGCTATACGGCAGGTAATATGGCGCATGGTTAGGGGGATATTCTCGGTAGGACCTGATACGGTTACCCAATCGCTCACAGTATAATCGGGATAAAAGCTCTTTCGGGCAGCAGCTGTATCGCCAGATACCATACAACCCGACAGATTACTACGCCCCCAGGCACGGAAACGCACCGTGCGACCATTCTCCCAAGTCAACGAGTCGGCCGAGGTTTGGGTAGATGTAGAGCCAGGGGCGTCGGATTTAAGTTTACCCAAATCTTCGTAAGCAGGCAACCAATCGTTATTAAGCGATATGGTACCGGCGGCATAGTTCATTTTGTAATAATAGGTACGGAAAATCTCTGTAGCGGCATTAAACGTGGTACCCGATTCGTCGGTAGCATACTGACGGAAAATGCGCATCTGGTCGCCCTCGTTAAACGAGCCATCATGATGATAGGTGGTACGGGTAACAAACTTATCGGTCATGGTGGCACTAAAGTTTACCCCCTGCCCTATCAAGTCCTGTTGCTCGGGGGTAAGCTGCCAGTCGATATCATCGGCCGTACATGCCGCCATGATAGCGGCTGTTATCACATATATAGTGTTTCTTATCTTCATATACATATTACTTTACGTCGCTAAGATTTGGTGTTACATCAGCAATACGCGTGCCATCATTCCAGCAGTTACTTACATGTCCGGTAATCTCGGCATCGGCATTAAACAGCGTGCCGCCAACAATCTTAGTATTCAGCACCTCAGAATTCCAACCTGTCCCCAAGCCTTTAAACAGGTATTTTCGTGTATCTGTAGCGTTGGTATTGGTAAGCGTGATGGTGTGGTCGAGAGCATCCAGATGACCTGTAAACACGATATCGGCAAATGTACTCAAATCGATAGTTAAATCACTCTTCAGTATAAAATAGCAACCATCGTAAGTGCCACCGGCATAAGCCTGAGACAACTTGGTGAGATAATCAGATTCGGTTATATACTGATAACTATAGGCGCTACCATCGGTTATAGCAGGATTGGTTGTGGCGATAGTATATGCGCGTTGCCAGCTGCTACCTGCCATTGACAGTTCGTGATCGGAGTTGTCTACACCATAATATTTATCGTCATAACTCTGGGTTTTCCATAAGCGCGAACCTGTGCTGTTATAGTCGATTTTCTCGGGACTAACACGCAGATACACCACCGTTTCGTCGTTGGCATTCAGATCGAACGTAAACGTCTTCTCATACTCCAGACCGTTTTCGAGCGTCAGTTCAAAATCAATCTTGTTTTTATTAGCATCGGTATTGTTGGCATCCAACTCATCGCCCATCACCATAGCCTTGTTGGTAGTAACGGTGTAGGTGGGGCGCACAATAATATCGTAGCAAGGCGATGCGCCATAAGAGATAGCTGTATATTTGCTGCTATTTTCTTTAGCCGAATCATAATCAGTACCATCTGTAGGGAATACGTAATTATTGGTGCCTGTTTCCTGATAGATGGTAATATTCTCTTCTTTAATAAAATGCGGAATTACTTTATCCTCCGTTTTCCATATCGGATGACCATCTGTATCAACAAAATCCAACACATCTACATTGCAAAAACGCAGTTTGGTGTTGTCGGCATGCGTAGCGTCGGCATCATAGCCCTTTAACTTGGTTTTATCGCCGTTAAAATTCTTAATAGAGTTATCAATCAGCACATAAGCCACCACACGAGCCAGACGGTGCTGAGTGGGGATGGTAATCTGCTGGATAGTAGCATATATTTCCTTCTTTGGGGGCAACGATGTGTACTGCTCGAGGTCGGTGTAGGTCTTAGTTGTATTAGCAACTCGCAACCCCTTAGGCACATAAGCACCACGGAACACATGTGCACCGTTACCCAGCCACTTGGCTGGTATTTTGGGTTTGCCTTCGGTATCATATATATTCATACTATAGCTACTACCATCATATGTTAAAAGGGCATACTGCTCAGTGGTACCCAAATCGTATACCATGTTCATGCCCAGTTCATTCAATCCCTTGTTTAACCATCCGGGTGCAGCAGTTGCATCGGCACGGGTTGTAGCTGTAACCGTCATATCGGCAGTTGTTACGCCACCTACTCGAATAAGCAGAGCCTCATCATCGGCAGGCGTCTGAACATCATCGTGCGCGTTACAGCTCCACATAAGCAGAGCCCCCATCGCAAAACTGATATATTTATTCTTGATATCCATCTTTTTATTATTTACTGTTTTGACATCGAGCTTCGCTTACCTATTACTGTTTCGTCTCTACCAATACAGGTACCAACAGCACGACTATCGGCTGGCCACCAGTTACCCTGACAATCTCTCGAGGTGTAATTCTTTTCGGAGCCCTTATTAAGCGAATAACCTAACACGCTGCCGTACTTTGCATTATCGGTACCCACACTAACATAACTGGTGCAGTCGGTCAAGGTAAGCTCTACTTCCTCTTTGTCCGAATCCTTCCACACTATGCCGCCCACGATACCGCCATAATAAGCCACAGAGGCATTTGTTGCACTTGAGAGCGTACTACCCGAACAGAATACACACTGGGTAACAGTACCCTTTGTTACGGTAGATACAATGCCGCCAGCCAGTTTATAACCTTCGGTCATTGATGCGGGTGCCTGCGATACGATGTTTGCCTTAACTTGGCAGTTGCTAACTGTGGCACCTCCCCATAACCAAACAACCAAGCCAGCTGGGTTAGAAGCCTTTATTTCGTACGTATTATCAGCCATATCTACCGATACGTTGCTAATCACGGCATCGGTACCATAAACTTCTTCGGCCAATGCTGCTATCGCATCGGTACCACCGGTTTGCTGAGTAACCGTCAAACTACCATTAAGCAGAATCTTAAGATCGTGCACTTTACCGGTGATGGCTTTAAATATCATAGCTGTAGTAGAAATCTGCTTGCCATTTCCATTCAGCTCGTAAGCCACAGGAGTGGTGGCTGTTCCTATAGTAGAACTAACAGCAATATCTTCCGACATGCGATAACGTTTACCTGTTTGATTGTAATCGCTTTTTATCGTCTCTTTCAGCTCATCAGTAGTGCTGATAATTCCATTATATGGATTTAAATAAGCATTAGTCATCTCCAGATTGGTGGCTGTGGTGGGCCATGCATTACCGGTAAACGTAGAGGTGTGGTCGGTATTCTTTTCGCCAACAATATTCTGATGGTTGCTACCTTGCAACAAGGTAATACCATACTCAAAGGTATTGTTTGTAACATAGCCGTTGGCGCGACCTACAATACCACCTACGGCTGTAGAACCACTACTTGAAACACGATTAGTAACCGTACAACCATCAATAACCGAGGCTTTGCTGGTCGATGTGATAGATTGGGCGGCGATACCACCTACGTATGTGGCATCGGTACCAACCACCTTCAGCGCCGAACTACACTTAGATATAGTACCGGTATTATTATCAATCACTACACCAGCCACAGTAGCATAGGCATCAGTAGCACCTGTGGTAGCGGTTATCTGCACATCATTAATCGTTCCGTTATTCTCGGTAGCTATCGCAGCATCAACAGTACCGCCAATCTGGATGGTGCCATTAAGCAAACTACCTGCATTGGCAATTTTGCTGAGGAAGCGGTGATTACCTGTTAGCGTTTTATGTCCCAAGTTCAGGGTACAATTAAGGTCGTATTTATTATACGCCGACCAATCACCTTTATTGTCGGTAGATGGCACATCAAGATCAAATGAAGCTGTTACTAGAGCTACGTTTCCTGCCTTATTCTTATTATTATCAGAAAGGAAGGCAATCAATTCATCGCGATTGTTAATCTCTATAGGCTCGCCGGCATTACCATTGTCGTCGCAAATGGTGGTGGTAACCTCTTCTGTCCAATCCTCAAGTTTGGCTGTCATCAGCGTCTTTCGTCCATCACGGCCCAAAGTAACGGTGATGGTAAGATGCTGACCAGCAGCAAGATTGTACCGAGTTTCGTTGGTAGTGAAATTCTTATCGTTTTGAGCGTAGAACGAATACTTCTGTCCCGACAGACTGATTTTTGTGATGAGATTAGACGAATTGGTAGCGTATTCGTAAGGCTCCACAATCGCATCGTAACGGGTAGAGCTAACGTCAGTTTCGGCTTCACCATCATCATCAGCTGTATAATCAACCGTAGTTGTGGCTGCCAACGGATTTATCTCCAACGTTACAAGATTGCCGTTGGTATCGGTGGTGTACGAATAAATATTAGCACTCAAGTCGTTCTCGGCCACCTCATAATCTAAAGCCTTGCGACTAACACCCTCGCCTGCCTTCAAGATAATAGTAATCAGCGAGCGGGTGTGCGATACTTTGAGTGGTATAATTGTACTGCCTGTAGCTGATTTCCATCCTTGATTTGTAAGATATACCGATGTGCCACCCTCTAACCTATCTTGCTTCAGCCAATTGGCCTTGGTACTCTGGTCGGCTTCAATCTTATCTGTACCTGCCACAGCTTTAAATCCATAAGCCGTAGTGTTATCGGGCCAATACAAGGGTGTTGTATTAGCTTTAGCCTCTAAGAGGCCACCATCCTCACCCACGGTATAAATTCCATCATCGCCCACTTGCGTTACACTTGTATCAACCTTCTTATACATACCAATAGCAAACTCATAGGCCACGCTGGCCACCTGAGTTTCGGTAGTACGGGTTGCGGCTGTACGCTCCTGCACAATAGCAGTAAAGTTAACTTCGTCGCCAGCCTCCATCTCGTCCGAAAATAACTTTCCGATGGTTTCGCGGCAGCTCGAAGCAAGCAACGTAAAACCAAACAACAGTAGCAGTTGTGTTATCCTTAATCTATTACTTTTCATCATCTTTATTCACTATTGTACCATCGGCTTCGTAAGTACCATCCGTACCCCAATCTACTATCTTGGGTGTTACCTGGGCTATCGAACTACGACGTAACTCAATATTGTAGATATATTTCTTGCCGCTCTCCAGTTGCTGCTCGAGAACGCTATTCAGTATAGTCGTATGTGTGACATCGTAATCGGGCTCTTTCCAAGTTACACGAATACGTTGTATAGTACCAAAAGCAATACCCTCGAAAGTTTTAAGATAACCCGAGGTAGTATTATCACTTACAAAAAGACTGAACGAAGAACCATAAGGATTTGATTTCTTGGTGTCGTTATACTTCGCTTCATCAATATTAATATCTTCGGCCACTACGGCTGGCAGCGTACCATCAGCATTAATGCAATATGGTACATAAGCTTTTTCGGCAACACCCAACAGCTCAACCGAAATAATCTCAGAATTGCCAATAACAACCGAGGTGGCATCCTGCGAATTCTTCAAGTTTACCTGAACCTGAGCAAACTGGTGCTTAAAAAGCAATTCTACACGGTTAGCCTCGGGACTGGCGCCTTCGGGCTTCATGGTGGTAAAAGCCAGAATTGGATCGGGCTGATCAGTCATCTTACTACCGGTAGTTAAATCGTATTCAAGCATATAGTTTCCATTGGCATCTACAGTCTGCACATCGGGAAAGAGTTTCAGCGTTCCGGCCGTTGTATCATCAGTACCATCTTGAGTCTTCAGTTTGTTATTATCCGTCAGCGCCAGAAATATATGATTCAGGCGGTTCTGCCAATAAAAAATCTTGGCAGCCTTATCAAAGCCGAAATAATCCAGTGTTATACCAGTTTCGCTGAATGAACTCTGGCGATATACCGCATTACCTGTAGCATCGTTTATCTTGAGCCACGTAGTTGTCATGTTAACATCGCTTGCAAGCGGGTTAGCGGTAGAATAAAATGCAGAGTTATCCGTATCCTTGGCACCTGCATGAAAGAACATCGAGCAGACGAATCTACTGTCTGCCTGCAAATACCCAATCGACGCACGAGTAACAGCAGATCCTATATTACCTACCGTAAACAATACTGGTTCCTGGCTCTGCTGGGTACCGCCGTTTTCAACCTCAGCCTCCGTGCAAGCCCCCAAAGTCAGGGCTATCGCCATCGCCAAGGCCGCTGTGACCATATATAAATACTTTTCTATCTTCATTGCATTAATCCCAATCAAGCGTTGCGTTACCACTACCATAAACCGGATCCCAACCCGTAATAGTAACACTAAACTTCATTGCCTCCTTTTCCAAGTAGATTTTATAGGTGTACTTGCTGCCACCAACCCAAGAAGCGATAGCCGTGCTACTGGCATCATTTGTGCAGGTGTTAAGCTGCAAAGAGTAAGTTGTGCCATCTGCAAGGGTGACAATCAATTTCGAGGTATTGCCAATAGTCTGAGGCATCATCAGTTCAGAGGTCATATGATCCGTATCATCAACCTTACCAGAAAAAGCTTGCTCAACTGGTGTTTTGGAAGAAATTACTCCATCAGCAATATTAATCGTGCCCTCGGTATTAAGATTGGTAAGTGTAACCTTGGCATCTTTCAAAACAACTGCAGAGGCAGCATCTGTGCTTGTTGACAATTCCACAACCACATTACTCATCGCGTGTTTAAAAATCAAAGGCACAGCACCTGTACGTGGATTGATGATGGCGCTTTCAGCATACTCTTTCGAACCTTCTGAATATGTGCCGGTGTGGGCAGCGGTAGTACCCCAAAGCAAGTCGGTGCCCTGGCTGACCGCTGTCGTGGTAACGGCCTCCAGCGTATGGGTGTCAGTCTTCTGCGCCAAAGCACGGAAATAATAGCTGGTAGAACTGTTTGGCCAATAGATGGTTGGCGAATTTACGAACTTGCTATCATCGGCATTGTATGTAGCTGTGGTTGCTATCGAACCAAAACTTGATTTGTCGGTAGACATCCACAACGAGAATGAGTCCCCACTCTTCAGACTGGCATCATTACTCAAATTGCTACCAGTGGTAGTGTTTGTGCTACTTGTTACATCGGCGGTGAAGCTAATGGCAGGTGTTTCTTGCTCAGAATCAACGGTATCCCAATCCTTTACGGTGGCAGTAACTTCTACTCCTGTTTTGTTTACTCTCACTTTAAAGATATAGTTTTTGCCTGCCTTTGTAGGATAAGCTGTACCATTTGCATGATCTGTAGCATCGATAGCCGTGCGGATTTTCTCAGCTGTGATATAATAGATGTTGCCATCGGCGTTAATTCGCATAATGGTGGCAGCATCGCTGGCAAAAGTGCTACCAGGCATTACCAATGCCTCTTTGGTTACGGTATAATTTGTAGCTGCTGTGGCAACCTGAGCCATGGTAACTGCATTACGAATAAGCGATGACTCATCCAGTTTGCCTGTGGTAACATCAAATGTACCTGAGGTATAAGCCCACTCTGCGTTGGTAGTACTGTTAGCCTCGTTGCTAGTCAGCACAACCACGGGGTCGTTGGTAAACTTACCATCAAAACCTTCGCCAGCCAGTATATTCACGGTTATCTTACTTAACACATGCTTGAACTCCAGCTGTTTTCTGCTATCAGAAAACTTATAGGTGTTAGTTCCAGACACATTGTTTGACAACAACAAATCCTTGGCACTAATACCTCCAGTCTGGACGGCACCCAAATCCCAAGTAAGGGATGTCCAACTTGTAACCTCTGGTGCCGTAGTTACGCCATCAATCGCAACACCATAGATAGTTAATCCGCTGGTACGGCCTGTAGTAGCATTAGCAGGGTCGGCTGTGCCGAAGTCATCCCAATAAAGGGATGGATTCAACGTCAGGCTGTTTGCGGTTGTAGTTGATGCTGCTGCGGTAGCTGTTGGGGTTTTCACAACCGTTTCGGATGATGATTCTTTCGTCCATGTGCCGCTTACCTGCAAGGCAATAGCTGTACCTTCTGTTAATGCCTTAGGCGAACCAGGAGTGATGGTACGGGTGGTTACAGCTGTACTACCTTCTATCGTAGCAGCCGACAGACGAATCTCGCCATCAGCAGTATCCGATGTGTTCAGTTCCTCGCTATTACAAGCTGACAAGGCTGCCAAGCTAACTATATATAAATAATGTCTCAGTCTCATTGCAATTATTGTATTTGTACATTATCATCTCCGGCTTCTACATTCTCCCAATCTGCCAGCGATGCTGATATCTGGGTAATGCCCGACTTTGATAACTTAAAGGTATAAGTGTACTGATAATTGGGCAACCAGCGATCGATAACATATTTGCCATTTTTCTGCGTATAAGGATTGGCAATAATGGTTGAACCAACCGTAGCAGCCAAAACCTCGTTCATAGTCACAAAATACTGGTTGTTATCTGCGGTGGTGATGGTAAGTACCACGTTCGCTAGCGATTGTGGAATAAAACCATAATGCCAATCTACTTGATAGGTGTTAGTTCCAGTTTCGTTGGTGATAGTTCCTTTCGAAGTTTCAGTAGGCACAACCAAGCCATTACCCATCAGCACATTACCCTCTTTATAAACATTACTGAGTTGCATCTTAGCATTTGTAAGATCAACTTTATCAGGATCAGCATCACCTGTCGTAGTGAGCTTGATGGTTACATCGCTCATCATGTGGAACATAATCATGTTAATCGTCTGTGCCGTAGGACCAATAGCCTTATACAACTGATGGGGCGTAGGAGCGTCTTTGCCATCAAAGCCATTTACATCATAGTCGTAATTCAACTTACTAGTGGTAGAAGCAAATGGGGCACCCCAGCAAACATCGGTATAGGTGCCACTATCGATATATTTTTTGTTAAAGCCAGCTGCCAAAGAAATGTAATTGCCATTAGTATCACCCTCATTCACAACAGTAGCTTTTGGCATCACAGTACGGAAATGATAGAATGTTTTATTATCGGGCCAATACCAATCAGCATTCGGTTTCTCTGCATCCTGAGCTGCGTAAACACCTGTTTTCTCGGAATGTTCTACCAATTGGGCTTTATTTTTTGCAGGGGTATAACCAGTTGTCCAAGAGTAATTCTCATAGCTGTCATCGATAGTAGACGAAGTAACAGTTGAACGATAGAGGGCAAATTCGGCTTCGCCTGTTATCTTGGCGTTATTATCCATCAGCGTCATGGTGATACGTGCGTTGGTGGGGGTGGTTTCTTCGGCTGTTACCGTTTCCCACTCCACAACAGAGGCAGTAAAGTTGCTTACCTTCTTCTTACCCACAGTCATGGTAAACACATAGTGCACACCTGGGCGCATCTTATTTTCAGCGTCTAACGCAGATGTGGTATTATCGCTCAGAGTTTTGCCATCCAACGCAGTCATCAATGTAGATTTGCTCAACTGATAGAGGTTATTGTCGATAGTGAAGTAAATTTGGCCTGCAGTTGTGCTGCTCAAATCAGAACCAGGTACCAATAATGCGTTAAGTTCATAGGCATAAGTAGCGCCATCGGTAGAACGATTATCGGTAACGGCAAACTGCTTGATATCGCCAGTACTTAAAGAACTAAACCCACCTGCAGTAAAGTCGAAAGTTCCTGAAGTGTTTACACCCAGAATAACGATATTCTCGTTATCATTAGAAAACGCAAATGGGTCACTCGTTGTAAAGCCATCACCCTTCTTGATTTTAAAGGTAACACGGGTAAGGGCGTGGTTAAACACAAGTTCGCCTTTGCCGAATGTCTTAGTTTCTGTTGAGAAAGTCAAGCGACTATCAGTACCTAAATTTGATAAATTGTTACTAAAACAGAGGTCCTGACTATTTACAAAATCACCTGTATTCTGGTTATCAGCAGTTGCACTACGTAGTGGCCACGCCAAAGTGGTGTTGCCATAGCTTGAGCTCCATTCATTATTATAAAATTCAGAACTACCATCACTCCATATGTCGGAATCCGAAGTACCATTAGGATTGTCTTTCAATGACTCATTGACAGAAGAAGCTAGGTAATAGCCTGGCACACATGTAGCATAAGCTGACACCTGAGAGTTACGTGAGTAGCTATCCTCCCAGTAACGTGCAAAACTACTTGAAAAATCAATAGAATTTTTACTTCCCGTTGTGCCACCTTGTAGATAACCAATGGTACGTGTGTAAAGAGCATCGGCTGTGGCATCTGCGCTATTCTCACTCTTCAGAACCATATACACGCTGGTGGTTTTGCTAAAAGCAGAACCTGTGCCTGATGTAACCGTAGTACGCGTGGCGGCATGCTGGGTGGCAGGACTCTCGCCCACTACACCTGCCGACAGCTCAATTGGGGTTTTATCCTGATTGTTGGAAGCAGACAGACCTTCGTCTGTGCTGCATGCCGAGATTGTCAGCATGCACACAGCCGAAAGTGCTATATACTTATTTGCCTTTTTAAGCATTTTGTAAATCTAATAATACGTTTAGTAGTGTAGTTACAAATAATTAATTCTCCAGGTCGATCTCAATATCCTTACCTGTTACAGTCTCCCATCCTACAACAGCAGCGGTTATACGCTCAATACCAGTCTTCTTGATGGTAATGTTATAAGTGTATTTGTAACCAGGAAACCAAGAGGTAATTTTGTAGTTACCTTTATCATCTTTCTCTGTGTAAGGATTGGTCAAGTTGTCATTTGTTATCGCAGTAGCTGTACATTTGCTCAAATCACTTACCACATACTGGTTGCCATCAGGTGTAGTGATGCGCAGACCGATAGTGCCGTCAGTTGTACCATCGGAAAGTGACTGTGGAACAACACCATAGCTAAATGTAACCTGAGCGGGAGTTGTACCATTCTCAACTGTATAGGCGTCAAGATTCATTGCTTTAGTAGTTCTTGTGCCAGAAGCAGAAACCAAACCATTACCCATCAGCACTTTTCCATCGGGGAGGAATTTCAGAATCTCAACCTTCGTGTTAGTACCATCCAGAGTTACCTTATTGTCACCTGTTGTAGTCTTTATATTTACCGTAATATGGCTGGTTACGTGGAACAGCAGCATATTGATCTGACTACCTGTTGAACTAATAGCCTGCGCCAGCTGGTGGGTAGTAGTGCTAGCGCCATCGAAACCGTAAGTGGTAGAGTAAGTAAATGTATTACCAGTATTCTTATTGAATGGAGCACCCCAGATGTAATCCTTATAAGCAGAACCAGAACCGATGGAAAAGTAATCGCCATTGTTGGCATCGGTATTGATACCAACATTTGCACCATCATTATCACCGACAGCACGGAAGTGATAATAAGTTTGGTTGTTATCGTAGTACCAATTTGTCGTCCATAAACTGTTGTTTGTATCATACAATTTGGTGGCAGCAGTTGTTGAATAGCCAGATTTCCAATCGTAGTTTGCTTCAGTGTTTGCTGTAATGTAGTCGCCGGCATCCTTAGCGGCACGATAGAGGTTAAACTTCAAATCGCTTACATCAGTAAGTTTTGAACCACGATCGTCCAAAGTAAACTTTGCATAGGTATTCTGGGCATCGGCATCGTCAGAGTTAACAGTCTCCCAGTCTACGATTGCAGCCGTGATGCGCTCAATACTCTTCTTGGCGACAGAGAGGTTGATGACATAGTGCTTACCTGACTCGATTGTAGTAAATGTTTTGTAAGCAGCAGTTGCATCCGTAGCATTCTCATAGTACTTACGAATAGCATTAGCAATCTGAGTACCTGTTACATAATACTTCGAGTTATCAATCTCGAACTCTACAACATTGGTAGTAGTATTATAGAGATTGGTACCAGGCAATACGTATGCATACAACTGACGAGTAGTCTGAGCTGCAGGTGTACCAGTTTCTTCATCCATCTGGGTGATTTTTGAAGAAGACAGACCATCCCACGAACCATCAGACACATCGAAAGTACCACTGGTGTTAAAGCCTGTCAGGGTGATGTTCTGACCAGTGGCAGTATTCGTCCACTGAAAATCACCAGCAGAAGATGTGTCGTAGCCGTTACTCTCCTTCAGGTTAATCTCAATCTTAGCCAAAGCGTGCTTGAAAACCAAGTGGCCCTTATCAAACTTACCAGTGGTCTCGCCTTTAGCCTTAGCAGTCCATGTTAATGGGCCATCGCCAAATTTGTTTTCAGTCCAAGTACTATTGCTTGTATTGTATGTATAATAATAACGGCCACCTTTACCATTTGCACTAATATTATTACTATAGGTAAGGTCGTCCTCAAGCATTGTGGCAGCAGTCTGGACTGTTTCTACACCCCAAGTTACTGTTGTGTACTCAGTACCTATATACCAGTTAGGGTTAGTGCTTGCATCAACAGCTGTCCAGCCGTCAGATGACCAAGTAGGCAGCAAAGTAGCATCGGTTTTACCAGGGATAGCAAACGCATAAATCGTTAACTGTGAATTACGGCCAAAAGCATCGTCCCAATAACGTGCCATACCGCCAGCATAAGTGAGCGAAGACAAATCGTTACCCGTAGTTGCTGATGCTGTTGCAGTAGCTTTAGCGTAGCGATCAGTTGTAACAATACCACTAATATCCTCAGCTTTTATACGCATTTCAACTGTTGTGGCAGCAGAAAAACCACCACGAGTGAGGGCGGCGCGAGTTACGCCGTTGTCGTTACCTGAAAGAGCAATCAGCTCCTTACCATCGTTGTTGTTCGCATTACCACCGCTTGTGGTTTCGTCGGAACATGAAGCCAAAGCGCCACAAAGGGCAACCATTGACAGGGTGTACTTAAAAAGTGTAGTCATTATCTTATTCTTTCTTTTTTTTATTATAATTCTATGGTGATATCTGAAGTCTGCACCTCGTCCCACAACAAAACCTCGCACGTGTCAAGGTAGATATCGTCTTTTATCAAGTTGGGGATATGCAGATAATATATGTAGCGGGTATCAGGCTCCCAAGTAAACTTATCGCCTGTGGTGCTTGTTTTATCCAAGCTGAGCACGCGATCGTAAGTAATGTTTTTGGTATCTACCATTGTTCCGTTTACCTCGTTGTAGGTGAGCATCTCAACCTGCACACGAATCTGAACATCTTTTTGGGGTATCTGCTGCATGTAGTTTTCGCACAAGTCGTAAGCCGTTGCACGGTTCAGGTGTTCACGCAGGTTCTCGTCTGTGTATTCGCCATGCTGCAGCAGCGTAAATTCGTCTGTTGCTCTAGTATTCTCAGCAAAGGTACCGCTGCCCAAGCCCTGAGTATTGGTTGCGGTATAGCGATTGCTGGCTGTAATAAACTGATTATCAGCATTTACCACTGAGATTTTAATGCTCTTCAGCGTAACCTTATAGGTTGGCGATGAAGGCTGAGGATCGTCGATAAAGATACGGAATCCCACTTTGGTTATCAAGTGATGAAAAGGCATCTGCACCTCGCGTACGGCATTTGTCTTGCCATCAGTATTAATCTCTGTAGATTTAATTTCGTCGTAGTCTTCAAAATAAGAGCCATTCTGCTTGCGGCATACTTGCGCCACTACACAGGGCTCACTCTCATCGTTAGAAACATTATACGTGCCGTTTATATAGATTTGTGCCTTGAACGGACGGTGGCCTGTTAAGTTTAAATCTAAGCCTGATGTTGTGATTGTGGCACCATCGAAGTAAGGCGATACGGCACGGAACTCGTAGGGATAGGCCGAGAGGTCCCAGTAGCGCAGCACCTGGTTGTTAACACCTTCGTAATACCAGCGATAGGTGGTGGCAGCGGAGTTGTAATTTACCTGATAGCCATCCATCACCAGCTGCTCGCCTTCCTGTTTAAATTTCTTCCATGTGCCAACCTTAAACCCCGCAGCTAACGAGGTAGCGGCACGGGTAACAGCCGACTCAGATGTTGAGAGCGATGTGCCAAATGCCATAGGCGTTTGGTTATCAACCACATCCTCCTCTTGAATGGTAGTGTCGGCAGTACAAGCGGTAAGGCCAGCGCACAAAAGTGCGCCAGCCCACCACAGGGTATAATTATATTTTTTAGTATTCTTTCGCATTCGAATTTGGTGTATAATCTTCGATAGTAGCACCATCAAACACGATAGGATAAAGACTCTTTTTAGTGCTTGGTGTTGGATCTGTTGGTTTAATTTCTGTTTCAGGATATGTTGTACCAGTAGAGTTCTTTGTAATCTTGAAAGAATAGGTATACTTTACGTTAGGCTGCCAAGCAGCAATAAATTCAGAGCCATCCTTTGCAGGAACAAATACTGTAGCATTATGAACTGTGATTACTTCCTTATTATCCTCTGCAATAATACGATAAGAGATATGGAAGGTGAAGCCTGTTTCGCTGTTATCTGGCTGTGCTACAGCATAGTATACTGTTGGAGATGTTGCAAATGCAGTCTGAGTACCAGAGGTTACAGCCTCTGGGATCAACTTATGACCAGGAATTGTAGTCTCATCAAGATTCGTATTAGGAACCAAGAACATCAGGTTATCCGAAGTTTCATTACTACCCTCAGTTGTATATTTAAAAGTTGGTGTTGCGTCAGCATCAAAGGTTATTGTGGCACCATTTGTAGTAAAATATTTACTGCTTCCATAAGTATCTTCTGTTTTCTTTGCAGGAGTAGCCTGGATGCCCTTTTTCAAATCATCCTTAACATCAGTAGCAAATGTACCATTATCAGCACCCAAGTCGATAATCTCTACACGGTAGTTAGGAATATCCTCATAGAAACGGACGTTAACCTGAGCACCCATGTGTTTGAAAGGTACAATCACGTCCTTCTTTGCAGAATTTGTAGCCTGAACACCTGCATACATATACTCTGACAATGAACGATCAAAACCTGTATAAGCGCTATTCAAAGGGTTGTCATAACCATCACGAATGGTATTGGTGGCACCAAAAGTCATTGTCTTTGCACCAGTTGAACTCTCTTCAAAAGTAACATTCTGATTGTATGGAGCATATGCATAGAAGTTTGTTGTAGCATAAGCCAAGTCCCAATAACGCAGAATCTGCTTTGAGTTCTTAGCCATATACGCAGTCTGACCACTCTGATAGAACTTTGAGTTTGTTGTTGAATATTCGCCATTTCCAAGACCTTCATAGAACCAAGGTGATACGTGGTCCTCATCAGAATCTGTACTTCCAGCCCATGTGGTAGCCTTAGATTTGTCGTAACCCTCATCAACGCCATTTGAATAACCTACAAGATAATGATTCATTACCTCTGCACCTGTTTTGGCGCCTTCCTTGTACTTGTAAGCCCAAACACCGAAGTTGTAGTGACCCAAAGTCTCAAGATTTGTAGCACGGGTGATGTTCTTTTTCTCTACACTAAAGGCAATAGGTGCCTCGCCACCGCCTGATGACGAATTGTTTACCAGGCCATCGCTGCTGCAGCTGGCCAGGGTCATGGTTGCGATTGCGAATAATACTTGTTTTTTCATTTTGCGTAACTGTTTAATATCGTGTTATTATTATTTCGTTGTTTTAAATCTCAATCTCCCAGAACACCTCATCGTAATCCTCGACGGTGGGGACAAACAGACTGCCACTACCCGACTCTTCGCTTTCGGGAGGGGTAAGCTTTGAGCAGTCGATCTTTACAGTAAGAATACCACCATGTGCCTGAGCCAGACATTGGTCGGTAACCTCGAAATCATAGGTCTTCACCTGTCCGTTGTTCCAAACCAGGTCGTAATACAGGTAGTTCTTCAGGTTTCCACGTGAACCAGAATAGGTAGAACCCGAACGGGTGTAAGGCTCGTTATCGCAGAGTCCGAAGGTGGTGAGTTTTCCACCAATCACATCGCACGCCTGTCCATCAACCACCTGGTTCTTCTTCATGCGGGTATTAAAGTAAACCACAGCGGGTGTGCTACTGGTATGACCCGTATTTACGTTGGTGGCGCTGGCCATCGACGACAGCGCCGCATTACCGTTAACACCTGTAATCTTGCCATCCTCGTTGTTATACAGGATAAACTGCACCAGATAGATATAAACCAGCGGGCGCAACTTAGCCTCGAGGTGTTTAATGTAGATATTCTCAACGGGATCGTATTCGTAATCGTTCAAATCACTTGATATATACACGTTCTCGGTATAGGCGGCATAGAAAATCTCGGGCTGGTTGAGCAATCCGATAACTCCCGTAGAGTCACCACTATTGGCACGACTCATATTCAGGATGCTTCGCGAAATGCCTCGTGTGCCTGTGGTGGTAGCAATCACAGAGTCGGGCGTCTCGTTCATCACCAGCACCTGTGTACCATCTTCGGAGTCGATGTCGCTATAGAACAGCATGTCGTAATATCCAAACTGGAAGTAACGGCGGAACCTACTAGTGTTGGTAGTAAAGGCATCCAAATTAGTATGCATACCTAAAGGATTATCGCCCTTGTAATAGCGGCGCACCTCGTAACGCGTAGGTGTGGGATAACCGATATGTCCCCAGATAGAGTCGTCCTTCAGGTCCCAGCCGTAATACCACTCGTGTTCTAACTGTACCTCGTTGTCCCATACGACATTCAACTCAGTCTGGGCTACCTGCAGATCAACGGCAAGCTCCTGTCCGGGCAGATGCAAGGGCGGCTCGATACACGAGGCCAGGCTCAGCATGATAACTGTTATATATATAATATGTAAGCGTTTCATCGTGTAACCTCCTTCTTCTTTCGGTAAATAATGTCGTAAGTAAGATGGATGCCTGCATTGGTGGGACCGAACCACATAAAGCGATGGTTTCGCTCCTTAAACAAACTGGTACTACCATGGTAATCATAGTAGTAGAGTCCATCGATGGTACCATTGATAGGATTGCCCCATACATAGGGATCATAAACCGTAACAAACGCACCTGCACTCAGACTCAGTTCTAAACGCAGACTGCCTTTTTTGTTGAGTTTGCAGGTGTGACCGATAGTGAGGCCTGCACCTCCACCCTCGCCTTCCCAGCCTTTGGTGGCGCTAAAGCCGATGCCGTAAACCATACCTTCGGCATAGGCGCCGAGATAGGTACCCAGGAACTGACCTTGACCTTTAAAATAGCGACGGACCTCTAACTGGGCATCGCGAATCTGCATGAATTTATGGGTGTCCCAATGGCGATGATTGGTAAAAGTGAAACCTGCATTATAGGTATAGTGGCCCGACAGCGGATAATACTCTAACTGGATATTGGCACCAGGAGCAAAACCGAACTGGGGCACATACAGGAAATCGTGCAGCAGATTGGTACGGATAGCTATCAAGTGGCGGCGCTTGTACACCTTGGTTGACGTGCTATCGGATGATAGCGGCAGATAGGCTGCAACACCAGGTACAGCCAGCATATCAGCCCTAAGCACAGAGTTGCACTTGGGGATAGGCATGTACTCGGGATTAATCATATACCAAAGCACCATACGGCTCTGGCGCAATGTGGGATAATACACCTGCAACAGGCGATTCCAGGTGGTGCCGCCATTCAGCGCCATCAGTCTACTTTTGCACAGGCGCTCATCACCATTGCAGCTATCCCAGATGCGTTTTACCTGCTGATATTCGGCATCGCCAGCCAGCTCCATCAGTTTTACCAGATAGGCATAATCCTCGGTTACAAACTTTGAATTGATGGGACGATGAGCTATGGGCTGATTGATGTTGCTGCTCAGGAATTCAATCAAGCGATTGGTACGCTCACGACTGAGACGCAGGTTGTTATCATAAGGACCTTCGGGCGAAGCTGCTCCCTTAACAAACACCTGGCGCAGAATAAGATTGTGATTCTTGAGCCAAGGCACCAAGCTATCGTTATACAACGAGATAAAGGAATCGTTGGTGGGCAGTTCGGTTCTGTTTACTTTGAATCGCACACCTCGCGCAATCATATCGAACAGCGAATCGCTGATAACCGGTGGTGTAGACACAAGGGAATCGGAAACAAACACAAAAGGGTAATCGGGCAGCTGTTTGTATAGCCGCACATCAGGCTTCTGAGCCAAAGCGTTTGCTTGGACTAAAAGCACGAATAACACACACCACAAGTGTCGTAGTAGACAGTAGTTTACTTGTCGCACTTTAATTTTTTAAATAATTTTAAATCAATATCCTCTTTTTAAGCGAGTGCAAAATTATAAAAAATCTTGCAAAAACTCAAAAATTGAGTTTGGTGTTTAACATAATTTAGAATAAAAATAAAAGAAGTTTGCGTTTTTGGTTTCGCAAACTTCTTTTACATGTTAGTTATTAACCGAACCACCCACAATATCGAGCAATTCGGATGTAATGGCTTGCTGGCGGCTCTTGTTGTATTGTAAGTTGAGCTGGCGCAGCAATTCATCGGCATTATCAGTGGCCGTTTGCATAGCTACCATTCGGGCTGCATGCTCGGAGGCATTGCTATCCAACAGGGCTGTGTAGAGCATCAGGTGAGCCAGTTTTGGCATGAGCAGCGAGAGCACACAGTTCATGTCGGGCTCAACGATAAAGTTATCGTTAAGTGGCTTAACCTCTTCGCTCTTAGCACCCTCGTCCTTACGCTCTCCCCTATTCTTAAGGTACTCCTGACTCTGCTTGGTGGCAATCACACTCTCAAGATCGCGCTCATGATCAGCCTTCAACTCACTCTCCACATCGATTGGCAGGAATGTTTTGCGGGTAAGTACCTGCGAACCTGCACTCTTAAAGTGGTGATAGATGAGTTCAACCTTATCAATCTCGCCCTGAGCAAACTTACGACCCAGCTCCATAGCTATCTCAATGCAGTCGTGCACATTGGGATGATCGGCAAGGGCCGAATACTCGCCCTGCACATTCAAACCCATCTTGCGTGCCTTCTCGTACACCTTGCGACCAATGGGATAAATCTCCACATTATCGCGACCTATGGTTTCGGCGTACTCATCCACGGCATGTGTCATCTGCTTGATGATGTTGGCATTGAAACCGCCGCAAAGCGACGAGTTACTTGAGAACACCACAAGCGCAGCCCTTTTTACAGGGCGCTCCTGATCGTAGATAGTCTGAGCCTCGGCTTCGGCAGCTAAGAACGACTTGAGGATGTGCTCCAACAACTCCTCGTAAGGCAGCATATTCTGAATAGCCACCTGTGCGTGGTGCAGTTTGCTGGAGGCAACCATCTTCATAGCCGACGTAATCTTTCGCGTAGAATTGACTGAGGCTATGCGGCCTTTAATTTCTTTCAGGCTAGGCATAGGCTATCAGGCTTTATACGTTCCAGCAATGTCGGCCATTACAGCCTCGATAGTTGCGGTGGTAGCATCGTCGATCTTACCACTGGCCAGGGTCTCGATAACCTCGGGATGAGCTGAGCGCAGCTTATCAAGGAACGATGTCTGGCACTCGCGTACCTTAGCGATGGGCACTTCACGCATCAGACCATGTACACCGCAATACAGGATGGCGATCTGCTCGCCTACTGGCATTGGGCTGTACTGTGGCTGAATCAACAACTGGTTGTTTTTACGTCCACGGTCCAGTGTCATCGCTGTTACGGCATCCATATCACTCGAGAACTTAGAGAAGGCCTCGAGCTCACGATACTGAGCCTGGTCGATCTTCAAGGTACCAGCCACCTTCTTCATACTCTTGATCTGAGCTGAACCACCCACACGAGATACCGAGATACCTACGTTGATGGCAGGACGGAAACCTTGGTTGAAGAGGTCGCTCTCGAGGAAGATCTGTCCGTCGGTAATCGAAATTACGTTAGTTGGGATGTAAGCCGATACGTCGCCGGCCTGAGTCTCGATGATAGGCAGAGCGGTAAGCGAACCACCACCCTTTACATGGCCCTTCATACACTCGGGCAGGTCGTTCATCTGCTCGGCTACCTCCTGCTGTTCGTTCATCTTAGCAGCACGCTCCAAAAGGCGTGAGTGCAGATAGAACACATCACCAGGATAAGCCTCACGTCCTGAAGGACGACGCAGAATCAGCGATACCTCACGATAGGCCACAGCCTGCTTCGACAGATCGTCGTAAACTACCAGGGCTGGCAGACCGCGATCGCGGAAGTACTCACCGATAGCAGCACCGGCAAATGGTGCATAGTACTGCATAGCAGCAGGATCGGCAGCTGTAGCGGCTACCACGATGGTGTAAGGCATAGCGCCGTGCTCCTGCAGTGTAGAAACGAGGGCAGCAACGGTACTGGCCTTCTGACCGATAGCTACATAGATACAATATACGGGCTTACCTGCCTCGTAGAAACTCTTCTGATTGATGATGGTATCAACGGCGATGGCGGTCTTACCCGTCTGACGGTCGCCGATGATCAACTCACGCTGTCCACGACCGATAGGAATCATCGAGTCGATGGCCTTCAATCCTGTCTGCAGAGGCTCCTTAACGGGCTGGCGGTAGATAACACCAGGGGCCTTACGATCCAGAGGCATCTCGAATGCCTCGGTGAGATCGATATCACCCTTACCGTCGATAGCCTGACCCAGCGGATTGATAACGCGACCGAGCATGTTGTCGTTTACACGGATAGAGGCGATACGCTTGGTACGCTTCACTACCATGCCTTCCTTGATGCCTGAGGTAGAGCCCAAGAGCACACAACCTACGTTGTCCTCCTCAAGGTTCATCACGATAGCCATGGTACCGTTCTCAAACTCCAGCAGCTCGTTAGCCTCGGCGTTGCGCAGTCCGTAGATACGTGCCACACCATCGCTGACGGTGAGTACGGTACCTACCTCGTCGAACTTCTCGGCATCCGAGATTCCCTTGAGCTGATCGAGCAGCACCTGGGAAACTTCGCTTGGTTTAATCTTATCTGACATTGTTGTTTACTTTTTTAATGTATTGAGAATACTGTTGAGTTTGGTCTTGACACTGGCGTCCATGCGGTAGGTGTCGTACTCGAGGATGAAACCACCGATGATGTCGGGGTTTACCTGCGACTCAAACTCTACTGTTCCATTAGTCTTACTCTCCACCATGCGGCGCATCTTCTGTTCTGTTTCAGGCGATACGGCTGCAGCGGTGATGAGTCGTCCGCGGATGACATTCTTCTGCTGGCGGTAAAGCGTGACGTACGAATTGGCGATGAACTGCATCACACTCTCGCGGTCTTCCTTCAGCACAAGCTGTACGAAGGCCTTCATCAGAGCCGAAGGTTCCTTGCCTGCCGCTGTGAGCAGCAGCGCCTCCTTCTTATCCTTCGAGAGCATCGGATTGTCAATCGTAGAGCGCAACTGTGGCACCTCGATGTAGCTCTTGGCTATCTGCTGCATCTCGGCATACACCTGCTGCTCTATCTTGGCGTCGGTGGCACTCTTGAGGAGTGCTCGCGCGTATCTTACCGATATGACTCCTATATCCATACGTTTAATGCTTATTTATCAGTAGAAACATCATCCAGCATACGGTCAATCAAATCCATCTGTGCCTTGTCGTCCTTCAGGCTCTGCTTGAGAACCTTCTCGGCGATGCCAACACTCAGAGCGGCAACCTGCTGACGGATATCGGCAATGGCGGCTTTCTTCTCCTGGTCGATAGCCACACGGGCATCTTCCAAAAGTCGGGCACCTTCGGCCCTAGCCTTCTCCTGAGCCTGCTCCACAATAGCGTCGCGTGTTTCGGCAGCCTCCTTCAGTATCTGAGCCTGCTTGGCACGTGCCTCCTGCAAGATGGATTCTCCCTCCTTCTCGATGTTAGCCAAACGCTCCTGGGCCTCGTGGGCCTTTTTGAGACTGTCTTCAATGTAACGGTTTCGCTCCTCAACCATACCTACGATGGCAGGAAAACCGTACTTGGCAAGTACGAAGAAGACGACGGCAAACGCCAGAAGCATCCAGAACAAGAGTCCCAGATCGGGGGTGAGGATTGCTGGCAGTTTACTGAAATCCATATTATTTAAAATTTTTCAGTTCTTGAAAACTTCAATTCTTGAATTCTTCAATCCTTACTTGATAAGGAATGCACAAGCTGCGATAGCGAAAAGGGCACAACCCTCAACGAAAGCAGATGTCAGAATCATGTTGGTCTGAATCTTACCAGTAGCCTCTGGCTGGCGAGCAATAGCGTCCATAGCGCTACCACCAATCTTACCAATACCCAAACCTGCACCAATTGTTGCAATACCTGCACCGATACCGCAGCCCAGCTGAGCCAGACCCTCGGCTAAAAATAAAGCTGAAATCATAATACTTTTAATTTTTAATTATTAATAATGTTGTTTCTATTTCAATTTTTGAATTTTGCAATTCTTAGATTTTACTCTGCGTGGTGCTCTTTGTGGGCAAGCCCGATAAACACCGCACTAAGCATGGTAAATACATAAGCCTGAACAAAAGCTACCAGCAACTCGAGTGCATTCATAAACAGAAGCATGATGATGCTGAAAGCATTCAGTCCGAGACCGAATCCTACACCCATCGACCAACCGAGGAAAATCACACAGGTGAACGAGAGTATCACAGCGTGACCTGCCATCATGTTGGCAAAAAGACGGATCATCAGCGCAAAAGGCTTGGTGAACACGCCGAACAACTCGATGAGTGGCATTACCGGAGCGGGATAGGCCTTGAGGAACAGAGGTACCTCGGGCCAGAAAATCTCCTTCCAGTACTCCTTATTGGCAAACAGGTTAATGGCCAACATGGTGCACACCGCCAGGAAGAAGGTGATGTTAATGTTGCCAGTAACATTGGCGCCGCCTGGGAATACAGGTATCAATCCGATGAGATTACAGGTAAGGATAAAGAAGAACACCGTGAGCAGGTAAGGGGCATACGGCTTGTAGCGCTTCTCACCTATCGACGACTTGATGAGGTCGTCATGAATCGTCATCACGATCATCTCCATGGCTCCTACAAATCCCTTCGGAGCCTCGCTCTTCGCATCGTGGTTCTTATACCAGCGGGCACAGCTCAGGAAAACCGTAATCAGCACTACCACCACAATCCATATCTGCAGCACACTCTTGGTGATGCTCAGGTCGAGGGGGCGTACCTCTTCGCCTCCTACACGCTCATATATCTTGCCATGATGTTCCTCGCTGAAGAAGAACTGCTCGGGCAGACTGTGAGCGGTGCAGAAGAACCACTTTTGTCCTGGATTATCGCTCGCACTACGAAGGATGATTGGCAACGGAATGCTGATATGACTACCCTGATAGCTGGCGATATGCCATTCGTAAGAGTCGGCCAGGTGCTCGAGTACAATCTCGGGGATGTCGAGCTCCTCACCTTCTCCACCCTCGTTAGCCAGGGCAGGCACAGGCAGCAGGGCTACCATCATCAGGAGGATTATCGTTCTAATTGTTTTCATTACTACTTATCTATTATTAATTCTGGCGAAGAAGATGGAATGGTGTGCAAGCATAGCAAAATAGAATGCTATAAACACCATGAAGAAACGAAGCATAGAATCTTGAGTATCAACCAGATAATAGACAAACATAACCGCCAGCGCCAACAGCATACGGAAGCCTGACACCGCCGTAAAGAAGGTAGGCAGGCTATCGGCTGAACGCAGGGCCACACGGCGCCATATCAGGGCGATACTCACGCATACTACAAGCGAGAATGCCACACTAACGATGACGGGTGTAAGCAAGTCGAGATACTTTACCTGCATCACCAGGAAAGCGATGAGTGCCAGAGCTACTGTTACCATCAGTCCCTGTCGGATGTAGGCTACGCTCAACTTCTGGATATCCATTGTCATACGATTAACTCAAAATTACTTCAGTTCTACACAAAGACTTACCACATTCTTCTGCACCTCCACGAAACCACCCTGTATCTCCAGCTGGGCTTTTCCCTCGGCTGTGGTATATTCCACAGTACCGCACTGGAGGGTAGAGATGATTGGCGCATGATCCTGCAGTATCTCAAACTGGCCCATTGTGCCAGGTACGAATACGCTCTCAACCGCACCGCAGAACTCTATCTTTTCGGGAGAAACAATCTTAAGCTGTAACATAAACTTTAATGTTTAATGTTTAATCTTTAATGTTTAATGTTACGCTTTGGCAGCTTCGAGCAGTTTCTTGGCTTTCTCCTTGGCATCCTCGATAGTACCAACATTCAGGAATGCCTGCTCGGGCAGATCGTCGACCTCGCCATCGAGAATAGCATTGAAGCCCTTGATAGTCTCTTCGATAGGTACCATTACACCTGGCAGACCGGTGAACTGTGATGCTACCGAGAATGGCTGCGACAGGAAGCGCTGTACACGACGTGCACGGTTCACAGTCAGCTTATCCTCGTCGGAAAGCTCATCCATACCCAGAATAGCAATAATATCCTGAAGTTCCTTATAGCGCTGCAGAATCTCCTTTACACGCTGGGCACAATCGTAGTGAGCCTTACCCACAATCAGTGGATCGAGGATACGTGATGTAGAACCCAGAGGATCAACAGCAGGATAGATACCCAGCTCGGCAATCTTACGATCCAGCACGGTAGTAGCATCCAGGTGTGTAAACGTGGTTGCAGGTGCAGGGTCGGTCAAGTCGTCGGCAGGTACATATACAGCCTGTACTGAGGTGATAGAACCAGTCTTGGTAGAAGTGATTCGCTCCTGCATCGATCCCATCTCAGAAGCCAGTGTGGGCTGATAACCTACAGCTGATGGCATACGTCCCAGCAGAGCTGATACCTCAGAACCTGCCTGGGTGAAACGGAAGATATTATCGATGAAGAACAGGATATCGGCAGCACCGCCATCCTTACCGCCACCATCGCGGAATCCCTCGGCTACTGTCAGACCAGAGAGGGCTACCGAAGCACGTGCGCCAGGGGGCTCGTTCATCTGTCCGTAAACCAGTGTGGCCTGCGATTTCTTCAACTCCTCAGGATCAACAAGACTCAAATCCCACTTACCCTGATCCATAGCCTCGCGGAACTTCTCACCGTAGCGGATTACACCACTCTCAATCATCTCGCGGATCAGGTCGTTACCCTCACGGGTACGCTCACCTACACCAGCGAATACAGAGAATCCGTTGTGACCTTTGGCAATGTTGTTAATCAACTCCATGATAAGCACCGTTTTACCTACACCGGCACCACCAAACAGTCCGATCTTACCACCCTTCATGTAAGGCTCCAGCAGGTCGATAACCTTAATACCTGTAGCCAGAATCTCTTTCTTGGTTGATAATTCTTCGAATGTTGGAGCCTCGCGGTGGATAGGATAAGCGCCTTCCATATCGAGCTGTTTCATACCATCGATAGGCTGACCGATAACGTTCAGCATTCGACCCTTAATCTGATCGCCTGCAGGCATCACGATAGGTGAGCCCAGGGGGATAGCCTCAAGTCCACGATGCAATCCGTCGGTATTATCCATAGCTACGCAACGCACCGTATCCTCGCCGATGTGCTGCTGCACCTCGACAATCAGGTCGCGCCCGTCGCCACGATCAATCTTCAGAGCATCGTAAATCTTTGGCAACACCTTTTCGGCATCCTGGCCCTCGGTATCGAAATATACGTCGATAACAGGGCCGATAATCTGCGAAATGTGTCCAGTAATTTGTGACATACGCTGTTTTATTTTTTAAGTTACTATAGATTTATATTTTCGTTATAATGCTTGCAAAGGTAAGTAATATTATCCGAACAAACGAACTTTTACACGACAAAATTCCCAAATTCACCATTTTTGGCGACTTTTCATCGGCGCAAAGCGATGTTATAGTTCAGATATTTAGGATTTCCGGTCACATCCTCGAGCACTTTTACGAACGGGGGGAAGTTAACGGTTTCCTGTTCCGAAATACCTTTGGTTTCCATCATTACCAGATTGCTGACAGGGTCCTGGAAGGTGTCGATCTGGAAGAACTGACCTTTCCAGATAAAGCTCTGACGCTTTTTGTGGATGGTTACGCGGTAAGGATCGGCCTGCTGCAGCATCTGCTCGTACAGGTTGTTATCAACCTGACGCTCTGTCTCAATCACTTCGGTTTCGCTAATGCGTTTCTTCGAGCGGTGAACATTCACCACCTTACCCCCACTCCATTCGCGGCGGCGCAGGCGCACCTCGCTACCAGGCTCGGCTACCAGATAGGTCTGGGTAATCAAGCTCTCGGAGCACTCGGGAATTTCACCGATGATTTCAACACGGAAGATACGCTCCTCCTGCACAGGCTGTGGCAAACCTACAACCTTTGAAATCTCAGTAAGCACACGCTTGATCTTATTATCGAAATCGTCGTGATTGTTAATCACACGCAGATGGGGATGACCGGTCCAAGCCTCGATCACCTTCTTATCCAGTTCACGGGCAATACGCAATCCTTCTTCGTTGGCTTGCTCGTAGCGGGTGGCGTTGGTGGCAGTAGTATAATACTGCTCGGCGCCATCGGCCGCACTCACCAGGTGCAGCACAGCATCGTAGCTCTCGCGCAAAGCCTCGGAATTGGTACCAGCCATGTGGGTTATCTCCTCCCACTCCTCGGGTTTGATATAGGCCGAAATATCCATCGCGCCTCTATCGCAAACCACCAGCACGGGATCTTCACAAACCTCGGCCAACTTCATAAACTGGTTTTCGAGTGCCAATTGGGTTTCCAGAATGGCACGTTCGCCTTGATAGTACAATTTACGGTTAGGCGTAAGGTAGTTCCAGCCTGCGGTACTATAGATAGTAGGCACCTCGGGCACGTTGAACACCTTGTAACCAAACCCTGAGAAATACTCGGTAATCTTTACCAACGCGGTAGTCTTACCAGCACAAGGTCCTCCTGTCAGAACTATTTTCTTTATATCTGGCATTTAATGTTTAATCTTTTAATCGTTTCTTTAGTACGCTTGGCATCGCCAAGAATGTTTAATATCAAATGCTGAGCTCGTCGAGTACCTTAATCAGTCGCTTGTCGAAACGCTTATCAGTACGGATGCACTCGCTGAAAGGTACATAAACCACCTCGTTATTGCGGATACCAACCATCACGTTGCGCTGTCCCTGTTTGATGGCTTCGATAGCACCAACACCTGTGGTAGCAGCCAGAATGCGGTCGCGCGCTGATGGTGTACCACCACGCTGCAGATGTCCCAGGATAGACACACGTACATCAAACTCAGGGAACTCCTTCTTGACGCGATCGGCATAGTACAGAGCGCCACACTTAGGACTCTCCGACACAATCACGATACACGACTTCTTTGATTTACGGATACCACGACTCATGAACTGTGCCAACTGGTCGACATCGGTACTCTCCTCGGGTACGATAGCAGCCTCAGCACCACATGCAATAGCCGAGTTCTGTGCCAGGAATCCGGCATCACGCCCCATCACCTCGACAAAGAAGATACGCTCATGCGAGTTGGCTGTATCACGGATACGGTCCACACACTCCATGATGGTATTCATGGTTGTATCATAACCGATAGTAGAATCGGTGCCATACAAATCGTTATCAATCGTACCAGGCAGACCGATTACAGGGAAGTCGAACTCCATACCGAAGTTACGGGCACCAGTCAACGAACCGTTACCACCGATAACTACCAGTGCGTCGATCTCTTCCTTTACACAAGTCTCGTAAGCCTTCTGCATACCCTCGGGTGTTGGGAACTCCTTTGAGCGGGCCGTTTTCAGAATAGTACCACCACGAGTAACAATGCCACTTACATTCTCGGTGGTAAACTCCTGAACCTCATCATGAATCAGTCCTTCGTAACCACGATATATACCTTTAATCCTAAAACCGTTGTAAATACCGGCACGTGTCACAGCACGAATAGCGGCATTCATTCCTGGAGCATCGCCTCCCGACGTCAGGATACCAATTGTCTTAATCTTTGTCATATTACTACTATAATTGTTTAGTTATACATAATTCAACTCAATCCACAGCACACCCAAGCCTACCAGCATACCTGCCAGCACCTTCAGCGTCAGGTTCTTAATATACCAGCCTAAACGCATGTGCTCCATCTTCATCAGGGCCAGTCCGCTAACCGAACCAACGCTGAGCAGACAGCCACCTACGGCGGTACAGAAAGCGATAATCTTCCAGTAGGCGCCATTGGTTACGAAATTCTCGTCGTACGAACCAACAAGTGCAGCATCGGCTATCTGATAAAGTGAGATATCGCTCATGGCGATGGTGAAAGAATCAACGATACCGCTGAGGAAACCAGATACGATACCGAGTACCCATACGCTGTGAACGGTATCATCTATCCACTCGGCCACATCGCCAAACACGCCTGTTTCGGTTACCACACCCATCGCCAGCATGATACCCATCACAAACAGTATCTGCTGTAACGAGCCGTACTGTACCGAACGTGGTGTCAGGCGCTGCATCATCTGGTCGGCACTATTCAGCTTGCGGTTCATCACCTCGTTTACCACCCATAGAATGCTGAGCACACACAGGGCGCCAAGGAATGGCGACAGTTTGGTGATGGTATGGAAGGTAGGGATAAACCACAAACCACCGATACCTACAAACAGCATTACCACACGCTGCCAAGGCAACAGATTGGTATCGTCGCCACGAAACGGCATAGGTGCCCACTGGGTATCCAGGCGTTCAGGCAGTTCGCGGTTAATCAGTATGGTAGGTACTATCCAAGCCAAGAGGGCTGGCAGGGCCAGATACGACGAATAGTTGGTGGCTGTGATAGCCTCGTCGCCCCACAGTACCAGAGTGGTAGGATCGCCAATCACCGTCAGGCATCCACCACAGTTGGCAGCAATCACAATGGCAGCACCTATCAGCATACGCTGACGACGGTTCTGCACAATGCTATGCATAATAACCAGCATCATGGTAGCCGTAGTAAGGTTGTCGAGATTAGCCGACAGAATAAAAGTAGCCAATGTGATGGTCCATAACAGGCGCTTTGAGTTACGGGTTCTGATCCACTTGGTAACGAAATCAAAGCAACCATTGTTATGCAGAATCTCAACAATACTCATGGTAGCCAGCAGGAACATCACAATGCTGGCAGCACGACCTACATAATAAAGAAATACATTATTATATATATAGTACTTAACGGCCTCGCTCGACGGCAAGCTTCCTGCTAAGAACTCCCAGTAATCCTGGGCATGGCGCTGCATAACGAAATCGGTGCCGTAGCAGATGTATACCACCCACCCCACGGTGCCGATAAAGATGGCAATAGCCGATTTGTTTACACCCGTTGTATGGCCTGTGGCAATCACAACGTAACCTAACAATAGTAATATGACGATGATTAGTGTCATTTCCCTATGCCTCCTAGTTTAATATCTCAGTTGGCGTCCAATACCAGAAGATTGTGCCTCTGCCGTCTTCTGTGTTATCGCGCGCACCTATTTTTCCGTTGCATCGGTCGATAATGGCCTTACAAACACTCAGTCCCAATCCTGGATTATCCTGATTCTCGTCGTGGGTATATGTATTCTTGTCGGCCAACAGTCCGAATATATTCTGTTTCAGTTTCTCGGGCAGTCCCTCACCCATATCCTTCACCTCTACATACATACCGCCTTCTTTCAGGTAGTAAGACAGGGTGATCTTACCCTCAGTAGTATGCTGCATGGCATTCTCAAGCAGGTGCATGGTTACAATTCGCATCAGCTTCTTGTCAACCAGCGCACGCAAACCGTCGATAGGTTCAATCACCTCAAGGGTTACACCATCTTTCAGCTGCATACGAATCTCTGAGGCATACTGTCCCATTTCGTAATCCACATCGGTAACCTCGCGCTTAAACAGCTGAGTATCACCCTCAACCTCGCTTAACGATAACAGTTCGTTAATCAGGTGCAGCAGTTCCAGTCCGTTCTTATTAATCAGCTGCAACAGATTGGCACGCTCCTCGGGTGGCAAAGCACTATCATCCATCGTCATCAGCAGATCCGAGAATCCGATGATGGCATTCAGCGGTGTACGGAGCGAGTGACTCATATTACCCAGGAAGATATCCTTCAGTTCTTCGCTCTTTCGGGCAGCTTCAGCTGCCTCGCGAGCTTTTGCCTCATTCTGACTGGCTACCATAGCATTATGTTCGGCCTCCTTAGCATTGCGCTTTGCCACATCGGCAATACGCTGTGCCTCTGCCTCGCTGGCCCTGGCCTTTTCGGCATTAGCATTAGCAATAGCCTCGTTCTCCCTAGCCTTCTCGGCATTAGCACGTGCCACCTCCTCACTCTGGCGTGCCTTTTCCTCGCTGGCTTTAGCTTTCTCCTCGTTTTCACGGGCTGTATCCAGCGCCTTCTTCAGCTGGCGCGTGTTATGCATCTGGTTTAATATCACAGCCAGCAGCGCCACAATCACAAATGCCACAATGGCGATATATACCCATCGCGGTATGATAATGCCATTGAATGTCGAAGCCACGTTGCCATACACTTCGTCCATCAGGCCCTCTTCCTCCATCTTATCCAATTCCTTGTCGATAGCATTAATCAACTTTTTGTTGCTACTTGCGTAGCAGTATTCGCGTGGTGTCAGCGTCAGGTCTTCCTGCTCCAGATTCTGCAGTTTATACTTGCCTATCAGATACTTAGCCTGATAACGATAGCATACCACCGCATCGTATTTGCCTGCCGACAGTTCCTTCATCGCCTTGGTCAGGTCATCTACTATCACCAGTCGTGCACCAATCTTCTGCAGCGTGTCGCGTACGGGCCTACTGGCCATCAGCGCCACCTCTACATTGTGCATGTCGCGCAGTCCGTAGTTCCTCTTGGTACCCTTTCGAGTTACCAACTGGTAGTACAGTCTGATCACGGCACGCGAGTAATTGGTAACATCCTTGCGATAAGGCGAATAAACCATCATACCCAAATCAACCTTACCACCTAAGATATCGTTTGCAATAGCTCCCCATGTGTTAGGTGCAAACTTAAACGGGATGTTCATCCGCTTCATCAGAATCTTCGAGAATTCCACATCGGCGCCACTAGGTTTTCCTTTTTCATCAACATACTCTAATGGCGGATAGTCCTGATCGATTCCGAGAATCAAAGGCTTAGAATCAGAATAGCCGAGATTGTTAGCATTTACCTTAAGGGCAAACGTTAATATAAGTAGAATGTTAATCAGTCTCAGCTTCATAAATTATCAACCTCAAGCTTTATGCTTGATGGGTACAAAAGTAGAAAAAAAACTTTAAACCTCCAAACTTTTTCTTGAAAAAGTAGCAAATTAGAGGTAGAAATGCGGCAAATTAAAGTCCACGTGCCTTCCAAATGCGGTCTTTGGCGGCATTTATCTCCTGGAATTTCTTCTCGGCAGCCTTTCGTACATCCTCTCCCAGAGCAGCCACCTTATCAGGATGGTGCTGCAAAGCCTGCTTGCGGTAGGCCTTCTTTACCTCATCGTCGCTTGCATCAGGACTCACGCCCAGCACCTTATAGGCATCCTCAAGACTACCACCCTCAAGGTGCAGCATCGAGTCGACCTCGTTAGCATGCAATCCCATCCACTGGGCGCACTCTTTCAGCGCTGTAATCTCACTCTGGGGCACATTACCATCGGCCTTAGCCACCATCACCAGATAGTTAAGCAGCTGCAAACGCTGCGAGTAGTCCATCTGTCGGCTCATCTGTGCACAGCAGTCGCGTACCGTTTGCTTGAACTGCTGCCAGCCTTCGCGTTTCTGCTCCTCAAAAAGTCGGTTTAATATCTCGTTACCCTGCTGTACGGCAGCATTACCGAAGTTCTGGCGCAACATCTGTCGAACCAGTTCCATCTCGGAATGCATGGCCTTACCATCAGCCTTGATTATATACGACGACAACACCAGGAGCGAGAACATAAAACTGTTACGCTGTCCTTGCTGCTGTTGCCGTTGGTAAGCCTGCTGGTAGCTCTCGTTATACGATTGCCAGGTACCTGAGTTTTCGGGGGTATTCACCCCATTCAGCATAGTATCAAATAGCGAACCAAGCAGATAGCCTGCCAGCGCACCAAGTGGACCACCGGCCATCCAGCCGGCAAATCCGCCAATCCATTTTCCTGCAGCCATATTATTTTACATATTTTGCAGTTCGGTATAAATGCGCTGCACGGGCAAGCCCATCACATTATAATAACTGCCGTTAAGTCCTGTAACACCAATATAACCTATCCACTCCTGAATGCCGTAGGCACCAGCCTTATCAAACGGACGATAACATTTAACGTAATGTTGTATCTCGCTGTCGGTAAGCTGTTTAAAGGTCACATCGGTAGTAACCGAAAACGAACGTTGACTGGTAGCGGTGAGCAGCGAAACGCCTGTTGTAACCTGATGGGTACGCCCACTAATTTCGCGGAGCATACGTACGGCATCAGCCTCGTCGTGAGGCTTACCTAAAATATCATCGCCCACTATCACCACCGTATCAGCCGTAATAATCAGCTCACCAGTCTCGAGTGTAGGCTTGTAAGCAGCAGCCTTCTTCTCAGCAATATACTGTGCCACCTCGGCTGCAGGCAAAGTTTCGGGGTACGACTCATCGATGCCATCAATCACACGCACCTCGAAATCCAGACCCAATCCTGCCAACAATTCTTTTCTACGTGGCGAATTACTCGCCAGAATATATCTATAATTGTCCATTTTCAATGTTCAATGTTCAATGTTCAATGTCCATCACCATCCAAATGCTTTAGCATTCATCACCCATTTACCCTGGGCACGCAATACCTGTTCGATCACATCGCGACCACAGCCATAACCGCCATCACGATCTGACACATACACACTCACCTCACGAATCTCAGCACATGCATCATTGGGGCATACAGGGCATCCTACCCTACGCATAATCTCCAAATCGGGGATATCATCACCCATATACATCACCTCCTCGTCGGTATAGCCATAAATGGCCAGGAACTCATCATATGTGGCAATCTTAACGGCACAACCCAGGTAAATATCTTCAACACCAAGACCCTCGTAGCGCACACGCAGACTATCTACCCTTGCACCAGAAAGGATGGCAATACGCAAGCCTAACTTCATGGCCAACTGGATGGCATAACCATCCTTGATATTCACCGTACGTAGCGGTGTGCCATCAGCACTCAGATTGATAGTCTCGGCACTCAGCACGCCATCAATATCAAAGATGATGGCTTTGATTTTATTTAAATCGTAGTTAATCATTGAACTTTGAGCTTTGATCTTTGAACTTTAAAATTTGTTCAGGTGAACGTTTTCCCACTTCAGTTTCTCTTCGTCCTGAGGCTTGCGCTCATCAGTCCAATGACCTATGGCAAGAATGCACAAGCAATTGTAGTTATCGGGAATACCCAGCACGCCACGAATCACCTCGTCGGCTGTGGTGCCGTCGCTCAATCCGCGACCTCGCATCTGAATCCAGCAAGAACCCAATCCCAGTTCTTCGGCCTGATACTGCATAGAGATAGTAGCAATCGAACCATCCTCTACCCAACAATCATTCTGCATGGGATCACCCAGAACGGCAATAGCCACTGGGGCATCCTTCAGAAACTGAGAACCCATATTCTTGGCATCAGCCAATTTCTCGAGATCCATCTTATCATCTACGACTACAAACTGCCAGGCACGCTGACTCTTTGATGTGGGCGACATCAACCCTGCACGCAGAATAAGCTTGAGATGTTCGGGATCAACCTCCTTATCAGAGAACTTGCGATGGCTGCGGCGCAGCTGCGCCAAATCTTTAAAACTTGTCATATTCTCACAATTTTTTGTGCAAAGATATATAAAATTTGGCACGGATTACGCAGATTAACACGGATTAATAATAATTTTCTTTAAAAATCAGCGTAATCCGTGAAATCCGTGCCTAAAAAAACGTATTTTTGCACCATGAACCAACTGATTACTACCATATACACCAAATCCAAAGGCATGCCAACATTGCGCCAGGGTAGCTATTTCCACAGTCAGGAGCTGATGGAAGTATGCGAGACCGCCCCGCGCCAGCGCCCTTATATGGTGGTAATCAACGATGAATCAGGCCGCGAACTGTGCCACATGCTGGGCATTGTGAGATACCGTACTCTGATACTGCCGCCATTCCTGCTGATACATTGTCGGATATTAGGCGAAGGCGTGTACGACGAAGACTGCGGCTATAAGAAAGACGAGCTGTTCGACCGGATGCTGAGTGCGCTAACCCACAAGCTTAACAAACGCGTACTGTTTATGGAGATGAGTAACCTGGGCACCAAGATGTTTGGCTATAAGGTTTTGCGCGAGAACGGCTACTACCCCGTAAACTGGATGTCGATACACAATTCGCTGCATCGCCACGCCCCCGAAGAGCGTATCACCCCCAAGCTGCAGAAACGCATCGATCACGCCCACGAACGAGGTGCAAGAACCGAGATAGTCAGCAACGAGCACGACTTTAAGGCTTTCTCGAAACTGCTACGCAAGCACCATATCCTGAAGCCCAAACGCTATATCCCCGACGACATTTTCTTCCGCGAACTGATGGAGGGCCAGAACGGCAATCTGTTTGTAACCAAATATCACGAGAAAGTGATAGCCTGTGCCGCCTGCGTATATAGTCAGGGCGATGCCTACCTATGGTATTCGGCCTTCAGGCGCAAAACATTCCATGCCCTACACCCCGACACCATTGTGGTGTGGGATGTGATGAAGCACGCCTACAACGAGGGCTATCAACATATGCGATTCATGGATGTGGGACTGCCTTTCCACAAAAATCCTTACCGCGAATTCATATTACGTTTCGGCGGCAAGGAGCAAAGCACCTACCGATGGTTCCGTTTCTCCATCAGATGGGTGAATAAACTTTTGGCTTGGATCTATCGCGAGTAATCAGTAATTACCCTCCTCTTTGGTCATATCACCATCACCAGTACCATCGATTATATCCTTAATCTCATCATCGTTGGCTTTCATGTTGATTCTTTGGTCGGACGGCATTTCGGGATACTCCATAGCGGCATCCACATCTACCATACCAGCACTATTAATCGAGTCGATTGCTGCCGAATCAGTCACCAATGGATGATATTCAACTTCCTCCTCAACATACTTCTGCGACTGAGATCGACCACGACAAGCCGACAGCAGCAATATACCAACCGCAACATACAATAGTTTTTTACTCATACTTGCATCTATCATCATTATATTCTATCTACCTGTTTTACACCCTTAACGGTACGCAGCTTCTTAATCAGCGCCTCCAGGCGTGAAGTATCTTCGAGCATCACCACGATATTACCACTAAACAAACCGTCGTGACTATCAATATTGATACTACGCAGCACCAGTTTCTCTTCCTTCGAGATGATACTGGTAAGATTATTCACGATACCGATATCGTCGTTACCAATCACACGCAGGGCGATGCTATATTGCGACGAACCCTTACCACTCCACTTGGCCTTAACGATACGATAGCCAAAACGGCGGCGCAACTCGGGGGCATTCGGACAATCGCAACGATGAATCTTGATACCGCCATTAACGGTAACAAAGCCAAACACATCGTCGCCATAGATAGGCGAACAGCATTTTGCCAGCTGGTAATCCAAGCCTTTCAGGTTGCGGTCTATCACAAGCACGTCATCGTTCACCTGCTGATTCAACCCCGCAATCTTCGACTCATCGAGTTCGAATTCCGAAGCCGAACGCGCTTGATTATCTCCTGTAACAACAGTCTCTTTTTCTCTGAGTTCCAAGAACTTATCAAGCACATCGTTTGTATCAAGCACACCATCGGCAATGGCCTTATAGAAGTCGCTCACCTCCTTGTAACCCATCTTACGGATCACGTTAAACATGATGCTATCGTCCTGTTCAATCTTACGGTTGCGGAACTTACGCTCCAGCATCTCCTTGGCAAACAGTCCGTCCTTAACCTGGGTTTCCTTCAGCGCCAAACGTATCTTGGATTTGGCACGCGAGGTCTTCACGATATTCAGCCACTCCTGTCGGGGTTTCTGGTTAGCCGATGTCAGGATTTCAACCTGATCGCCACTCTTCAGTTCGTAACGTATCGGTACCACTTTTCCGCTAATGCGACCACCCGTACACTGGTTGCCCAGTTTCGAGTGGATATGATAGGCAAAATCAAGCACCGTAGCACCTACGGGGAACTTCCACAAATCGCCTGCAGGTGTAAACACAAACACCTCGTCTTCGTACAGTTCCATCTTAAACTGGTCCATCGCATCCAGTCCGTCGGCATGCTCCAGCATCGTACGGATATTTGTCAGCCACTCGTCCAGTCCTGTCTCGCCCTTCACGCCTTTATAGCGCCAGTGGGCAGCCACACCACGTTCGGCAATCTCGTCCATACGTTCGGTACGTATCTGTACCTCAACCCACTTCTGCTCTGGTCCCAACACAGTAATGTGCAGACTCTCATAGCCATTCGATTTGGGTACCGACAGCCAGTCGCGCAGTCGTTTAGGGTTAGGCTGATACATATCGGTAATAATCGAGTAAGCCTGCCAGCACTGCATTTTCTCCTGCTCCAGCGGACAATCGATAATAATTCGGATGGCAAACAGATCGTACACACCCTCAAACGGGCACTTCTGCTTCTTCATCTTTTGCCAGATAGAGTGGATTGATTTGGTACGACCCTTAATATGGCAACGGATACCCGCCTCCATCATCTTCTGCTCAACAGGCTTAATAAACCTGTCTATATAAGCATCACGTGCCGCCTTGGTAGCACTCAGTTTTTCGCGAATATGGTAATAGGCATCGTGCTCCATATACTTCAGCGACAGGTCCTCCAGTTCGCTCTTCAGCTTATAGAGTCCTAACTTATGCGCCAACGGGGCATACAGATAAGCCGCTTCTTGCGATACCTCCAGCTTTGCCTCCACGTTCTCCGTATCGCGAATCTGTCGCATCAGGTTCACGCGATAGGCAATCATAATCAGTATCACACGCATATCCTCGGCAAACGAAAGCAGCAGATTCCTGAAATTCTCACTCTCCACCGCCGGGTTCTTATCGTACAGTTGCTCTATACGTTTCAGTCCATGTAATATACGCGACACCGATTCGCCGTACTTCTGCCCTACCTCTTCCAGCGTAATGTTTCCCGCCTCTAATTCAGGTATCAGCTGCACAGCCTGTATTGCATCGCCTTTCAAACCGATTTCCTCAGTCAGGATCTCGGCCGTCTGCGATGCCATTCGTTTTCTTTCCTCGTATGTAAATGCGAATTTTTCCGCCATAATTTCCAAATTTTGCCACAAAGATACATTTTTCTTTGAATTAATTCGCATTTTTCGAAAAAAATGGTTACTTTTGCCGTAGTTTATTGACTAAATACCATTTTTATTATGTTAAAGGAGAAAGACTTGAAGCAGATTGCTCAGAAAGGTATTACCAAGGAGCAGATCGAAAACCAATTGAACGAGTTTAAGACAGGTTTCCCATTCCTGAAGCTGGAGTCAGCAGCAGGTATCGGTAACGGTATTATTGCTCCCGACGCAGCCGAGCGCCAGAAGCTGGTTGCCGCATGGAACGATTACAAGGCAGCAGGCAAGCGCGTGGTAAAGTTTGTGCCCGCCAGCGGTGCCGCCAGTCGTATGTTCAAAAACATGTTTGCATTTGTTGATGCCGATTACGATGTGCCCACCACCGACTTTGAGAAGAAATACTTCGACCAGATAGAGAACTTCGCCTTCTTCGAGGCACTCGACGCCGTTTGCCTGAAGAACGAGGGCAAAGGCATCAAGGCCCTGATGGCCGAGGGCAACTATAAGGCTGTAGCAGCCAACATGCTCAAGGCCGAGGGACTGAACTACGGTCAGCTGCCAAAGGGCTTGCTGCTGTTCCACAAGTACCCCGAGGGTGCACGCACACCAATGGAGGAGCATCTGGTAGAGGGTGCCCTTTATGCAGCATCCAACGGCGAGGCTCACGTACACTTCACCGTCAGTCACGAGCACATGGAGCTGTTCAAGGCCAAGGTTGCCGAGAAGGCCGACTTCTTTGCACAGAAATACGGCATCAAGTACGATATCACCTTCTCAGAGCAGAAGCCCTCAACCGATACCGTTGCCGCTAACCCCGACAACACCCCATTCCGCAACGAGGATGGCAGTCTGTTGTTCCGCCCAGGCGGTCATGGTGCCCTCATCGAGAATCTCAACGAGATCGAGGCCGACGTCATCTTCATTAAGAATATCGACAACGTAGTACCCGACCGTTTGAAACCCGAGACTGTAGAGTGGAAGCAGGTACTGGCAGGCGTATTGGTAACCCTGCAGAAGCAGGCCTTCGAGTACCTCAAGGTGCTGGATGCAGGCGCCAGCGAGGCTCAGCTGCAGGAGATTGCCGCATTCGTAGCCAACAGCCTGTGTACCGATGCCAAGAATAATAAGGTAGATGCCGCTTACCTGCGCAGCAAGCTTAATCGCCCCATGCGTGTGTGCGGTGTCGTTAAGAATGTAGGTGAGCCTGGTGGCGGCCCATTCCTTACCTACAACCAGGATGGTACCGTTAGTCTGCAGATTCTCGAGAGCAGTCAGATCGACACCAACAACGAGGCCTACATGAAGATGTTCACCCAGGGCACCCACTTCAACCCCGTTGATTTGGTTTGCGCCGTTAAGGACTATCAGGGCCGTCCATTCAACCTGCCCGACTTTGTAGATAAGACCACAGGCTTCATCTCATCAAAGTCAAAGGCTGGTAAAGAGCTCAAGGCCCTCGAGTTGCCAGGCCTTTGGAATGGTGCCATGAGCAACTGGAGCACCGTATTTGTCGAGGTTCCCCTGGGCACCTTCAATCCCGTTAAGACCGTTAACGACCTGCTGCGCGAACAGCATCAGTAAACAATATCGTTAAACATAATAACAAATCCCTGTTCATGAAGAGCGGGGATTTATTGTTTATTTTAGGAGCTAAAGCATGACGATGCACTACTTCCGCAGTCCAAGCTACACCACCAAGTGGAGTGATATCCCTGAAGCGGAATGAGACTTGAATCAAATCATCACCAAATCGAACAATCACTTTGGACTTTGGACATTGGACATTAATGTTTTTGCATTTGCATTGGATGCCTATTATATAGATTATTGTAGATTTTGATATTGAATTATTAATATTATATATATTATAATATATATAATATCTTATATGGCAGTATTTGAATTTGATAAATTAAAATGTCCAATGTCCAAAGTCCAAAGTCCAAAGCTAAAAAAATTAGAAAATAATTACCAAAATATTTGCGCAATTCAAATATTATTTGTACCTTTGCAATATTGTTGAAAGGCAACAAAATTGAGCGTTCAAGCCATAGAAAAATTTTTAGTAGGCCTACCAGAAAATTTTAGATGGCTACACCCGCTCAAGCACGACTAAGGAAGAGGTTTTAAGGAAAAGAAAGATTTTAACAAACCAGATTCTTACAATAAGACACAATACAAAAAAAACATCCCTATCGCTTTGAACAAGGATGATTTATTGTATTGCTGTTTATTGGAACAGCATCTCGTCGATGGCTTTGATGCCCTTGTCGGTACAGAGCCCCCGGAGGGATACAAACACGAGATTGCGGAAGATGTCCTCGATGGAATATTGGCGGTAGAGCTCTTTCTGCATGATATACTCGCCCATGGCATCGAACTGCAACACAGCCATCTGATAGTTCAAGTCGGCACGGAAGTAGCCCTCTTCGACACCACGCTGAATAAAGCCATAACTGCTATCGCGCATAAGATTGTTCTGCTCGTCGAGGAACTTCTTTACCTGAGGATATTTGACCATCTCGGTAAAGAACAGGGGATTGTTTTTCTTAAAGTCGCTCACCTTCATGTGATATACCTCGAGCAGTATCTCCATCACGTTAGTGCAATGACTCACAGCCTGCTCCATGCGATCCATACGCTGCTTGAAGTGCTTTACAACCACCTCGAACAGCAAATCCTCTTTTTTATCATACAGTTCGTAGATAGTACGCTTTGATATGCTCATGGCCTGCGCCACATCATCCATCCTCACGGCGCTGATGCCTCGCTCGGTAAAAAGCTGCATGGCTACATCGGGTATCCTTGCCTTTAAGTTTAATTTGTAGTCCGAAATGTCTTTTATTTCTTGCATAATCTTCCAATTTGGGGGCAAAGTTACAAAAAAATCTAAAAACTAAAATGTTTTTCAATAGTTTTTTGTATTTTTGCGGTCGTATTTCAGAATAATAACATTATTAATAATACACTTTATGGTAAAGATATCTAAAGAAGCCGCACTCGAATACCACGAGAGCGGACGACCAGGCAAAATCGAAGTAAAGCCTACAAAGGCTTATCGTACACAAACAGACTTAAGCTTAGCCTACTCTCCAGGAGTAGCATATCCTTGTCTGGAAATTCAGGAGCGCCCCGACGATGCATATAAATACACCGACAAGGGTAATCTGGTAGCAGTTATCTCGAACGGTACAGCTGTGCTGGGCCTGGGCGACATCGGTGCCCTGAGCGGCAAGCCCGTGATGGAGGGTAAGGGACTGCTGTTTAAGATATATGGCGGTATCGACGTGTTCGATATCGAGGTGGCCGAGAAGGACCCCGAGAAGTTCTGCGAGGCTGTAGAGCGTATCGCCCCCACCTTTGGCGGTATTAACCTGGAGGATATCAAAGCCCCTGAGTGCTTCTATATCGAGGACCGACTGAAGAAGACACTCGACATACCCGTGATGCACGACGACCAGCACGGTACTGCCATTATCAGCGCAGCCGGACTGAAGAACGCCATGGAGGTAATAGGCAAGGACATTACCAAGGTTAAGATTGTGGTTAACGGTGCCGGCGCTGCTGCCATCAGCTGTACCAAGCTGTATATGGCTATCGGTGCCAAAAAGGAGAACATCGTGATGCTGGACTCGAAGGGCGTGATCTCGAAGGAGCGCACCGACCTGAACGAGCAGAAGAAATTCTTTGCTACCGACCGTACCGACATTCACACCCTGGGCGAGGCCGTGAAGGATGCCGACGTATTCGTAGGTCTGTCGAAGGGTAATGTGCTCTCGAAGGATATGGTGAAGTCGATGGCTAAGGATCCCGTGATTTTTGCGCTGGCTAACCCTGTGCCCGAGATCAGCTACGAGGATGCCATGGAGGCACGTCCCGACGTACTGATGTCGACCGGTCGTACCGACTATCCTAACCAGATTAACAACGTGATCGGATTCCCCTACATCTTCCGTGGTGCACTTGACGTGCATGCCAAGGCTATCAACGAGGAGATGAAGCTGGCTGCCGTACACGCCATCGCCGACCTGGCCAAGCAGCCTGTACCTGATGTGGTGAACGATGTATATAAGGTTAACAACCTGACTTTCGGTCGTAACTACTTTATCCCAAAGCCTGTTGACCCACGACTGATTACCGAGGTATCGTCGGCTGTTGCCAAGGCTGCCATCGAGAGTGGCGTGGCCCGCAAGGAGATTAAGGACTGGGACGAGTACAAGCGTTCGCTCTCGGTACTGCTGGGACAGGAGACCAAGCTCACCCAGAAGCTTTACGCTACTGCAGCTGCTCACCCACAGCGCGTGGTATTTGCCGAGGCTGTTCACCCCACCATGCTGAAGGCTGCTGTACAGGCTAAGGCCGAAGGCATCTGCTACCCTATCCTGCTGGGTAACGACGAGGTGATTACCAAGATGGCTGCACAGATGGATCTGAACCTGGACGGTATTGAGATTGTGAACCTGCGCCACCCCAACGAGCAGGAGCGCCGCGAGCGTTATGCCCGCATACTGGCCGAGAAGCGTCAGCGCGAGGGTTACACCTTCCAGGAGGCTAACGACAAGATGTTTGAGCGCAACTACTTCGGTATGATGATGGTTGAGACTGGCGAAGCCGACGCCTTTATCACCGGACTGTACACCAAGTACTCGAATACCGTTAAGGTTGTAAAAGAGGTAATTGGCATCCGTCCTGAGTACAAGCACTTCGGAACCATGCACATTATCAACTCGCCAAAGGGCACTTACTACATTGCCGACACGATGGTGAACGAGAACCCCGACCGCGAGGCATTACTGGATATCTCGAAGCTGATTTCGACTGCCGTACGCTTCTTTAACGAGAAGCCTGTGATCGCCATGGTATCGCACTCTAACTTCGGCAGCAGCACCAGCGATGGCGCCCTGAAGGTGAAGGACACCGTGGCCAAGATGCACGAGCTGTATCCCGATCTGCCTATCGACGGTGAGATGCTGCTGAGCTTTGCACTCGACAACGAGCTGCGCGACCAGGAGTATCCATTCACCAAGCTGAAGGGACAGAAGGTGAACACATTGGTATTCCCCAACCTGACATCGGCACGCTCATCGTACAAGATGCTGCAGATGCTTGGCAGCGACGCCGAAATCATCGGCCCGATCCAGATGGGACTGAACAAACCTATCCACTTTATCGACTTTGGTGCCAGTGTACGAGATGTCGTAAATATCGTGGCTGTAGCGACAATTGATGCGTATGTGGACAAAATTAAGAGCAAATTGTCAGTAATAGGCAAATAATCGCTTACACATTATTATATTATATAGGCCCCTTTTTTGTGCTCGAACACAAAAAAGGGGCTATTTTTTGCCATTTTGAATTGACTTAAATCAATAATCTTTCAAAATGAAAGCATTTTCGAGAAAAAAGTGATAAAAAGTTTGTTATTTCAGAAAAAAGCTGTAATTTTGCAACCAGAATTAAAAAATTAAATCACAAACAAACAACAACTAAAAAAAGGTATTAAGATTATGAATGCAGCAAAAGTTGTAGAAGATCTGAAACAGAGATTTCCCAATGAGCCTGAGTACATTCAGGCAGTAAGTCAGGTACTCCCCACTATCGAGGAAGAGTACAACAAGCACCCCGAGTTCGAGAAGGCTAACCTCATCGAGCGTCTGTGTATCCCCGATCGCGTATGTGAGTTCCGTATCACATGGGTTGACGACCAGGGTAAGGTTCAGACCAACATGGGTTACCGCATCCAGCATAACAACGCTATTGGCCCTTACAAAGGTGGTCTGCGTTATCACAAGAGTGTAAACCTGGGTATTCTGAAGTTCCTTGCTTTCGAGCAGACTTTCAAGAACTCACTCACAACCCTGCCTATGGGTGGTGCTAAGGGAGGTTCAGACTTCTCACCACGTGGCAAGAGCGACGCTGAGGTTATGCGTTTCTGCCAGGCATTCATGAACGAGCTTTACCGCGTTATCGGTCCTGATGAGGACGTACCTGCTGGTGATATCGGCGTAGGTGGTCGTGAGGTTGGTTATCTGTTCGGACAGTACAAGAAGCTCACACACCAGTTCCAGGGTGTATTGACCGGTAAGGGTCTCTCATTCGGTGGTTCACTCATCCGTCCTGAGGCTACTGGTTACGGTACAGTTTACTTCCTGACCTCAATGCTGGCTACTCGCGGTATCGAGCTGAAGGGTAAGAAGGTGCTGATTTCTGGTTCGGGTAACGTTGCTCAGTATGCTGCTGAGAAGTGCCTGCAGCTTGGCGCTATCCCCATGACCCTCTCTGACTCAGACGGTTACATCTACGATCCAGACGGAATCGACTTCGACAAGCTGGCTTATGTTAAGGAGCTGAAGAACGTTGAGCGCGGACGTATTAAGGAATATGCAGAGGAGTATCCTAACGCTGTATATCACGCTGGTGAGCGCCCCTGGCACGAGAAGGCTGATATCGCTCTGCCTTGCGCTACACAGAACGAGATCAACGGCGAGCAGGCTCAGGCTCTCGTAGACAATGGTGTAATCGCTGTTGCTGAGGGTGCTAACATGCCTTCACTCCCCGAGGCTATCAAGATCTTCCAGGATAACAAGCTGTTGTATGCTCCTGGTAAGGCTTCGAACGCTGGTGGTGTATCAGTATCAGGCCTTGAGATGAGTCAGAACTCTGAGCGTCTGAGCTGGACTGCTAAGGAGGTTGACGACTATCTGAAGCGCATCATGAACGATATCCACGAGAACTGCGTGAAGTACGGTACACAGGCTGATGGTTACATCAACTATGTAAAGGGTGCTAACGTAGCCGGATTCATGAAGGTTGCAAGCGCCATGATGGCTCAGGGCATCGTGTAAGCTCGACGAAACTGTTTAAATTTCAATATAAATCGCCATTAACTTGTAAATAGTTAGTAAAAGTAAAGTATAAAAGGTTAAAACTGGAATGGGAGGGGCCAGCTCGTGAGAGTTGGCTCTTCTTTTTGTTAATAATTCATAAATCTTTAAATTATCAACCATCCAACACAAGCTATCTCGCTAAAAATCAGTACCTTTGCACCCGATTTTCGCCCCATAGGGGCAATAGGTGTAGGAACAGGCGCCCGCTCCTATCAATATTAACCCTTTAAAATATGGTCTGTTAAACGTCTGTACAGATCCCGCTCCGACACACAAACGAGGAGCACAAATTTATTTAATTATGTCAGAATTAACAAAGAACGTTAAGCCACTCGACGATTTTAATTGGGACGAGTTCGAGAATGGAACAGTTGCTAATGTTAGCAAGGAAGAGCTCGACAAGGCTTACGACGAAACCCTGAACAAGGTTGCCGACCATCAGGTAGTAGAGGGCACAGTAATCTCTATTGACAAGAAGGAAGTAGTTGTCAACATCGGCTACAAGAGCGACGGTATCATCCCCGCTTCTGAATTCCGCTACAACCCTGATCTGAAGATCGGCGACAAGGTAGAGGTTTACGTTGAGAGTGCAGAGGACAAGAAAGGTCAGCTGATCCTCTCTCACAAGAAGGCACGTCTGAGCCAGTCTTGGGAGAAGGTTAACGAGGCTCTCGAGGCAGACGCTATCATCCAGGGTTACATCAAGTGCCGCACTAAGGGCGGTATGATCGTTGACGTATTCGGTATCGAGGCCTTCCTCCCCGGATCACAGATTGACGTTCACCCAATACGCGACTACGACCAGTTCGTAGGCAAGACAATGGAGTTCAAGGTTGTTAAGATCAACCAGGAGTTCCGCAATGTAGTTGTATCTCACAAGGCTCTCATCGAGGCTGAGCTCGAGGCACAGAAGAAGGAGATCATCGGTAAGCTCGAAAAGGGTCAGATCCTCGAGGGTACCGTTAAGAACATCACTTCTTACGGTGTATTCGTTGACCTCGGTGGTGTTGACGGACTGATCCACATCACAGACCTTTCTTGGGGCCGCGTAGACGATCCTCACAAGGTTGTTGAGCTCGATCAGAAGATCAACGTTGTTATTCTCGACTTCGACGATGAGAAGCGTCGTATCGCTCTCGGTCTGAAGCAGCTCACTCCACATCCTTGGGATGCTCTGGATGCTGACCTCAAGGTGGGCGACCACGTTAAGGGTAAGGTAGTTGTTATTGCCGACTACGGTGCATTCGTTGAGATCCAGCCTGGTGTTGAGGGTCTGATCCACGTTTCAGAGATGTCATGGAGCCAGCACCTCCGTTCAGCTCAGGAGTTCCTGAAGGTTGGCGACGATGTAGAGGCTGTTATCCTGACTCTGGACCGCGACGAGCGCAAGATGTCTCTGGGTATCAAGCAGCTCCGCGAGGATCCATGGGAGGCTATCGAGACTAAGTATCCTGTAGGCAGCAAGCACAACGCTAAGGTTCGCAACTTCACCAACTTCGGTGTATTTGTTGAGCTCGAGGAGGGTGTTGACGGTCTGATTCACATCAGCGACCTGAGCTGGACTAAGAAGGTTAAGCATCCTTCAGAGTTCACACAGGTAGGTGAGCAGATTGAGGTTGTTGTTCTGGATATCGATAAGGAGAACCGTCGTCTTTCTCTCGGTCACAAGCAGCTCGAGGAGAATCCTTGGGATGTATTCGAGGGTAAGTACGCTGTAGGTTCAATCCACGAGGGTAAGATCAGCGAGATGCTCGAGAAGGGCGCCGTTGTAGCTCTCGAGGAGAACGTAGAGGGCTTTGCTACTCCTAAGCACCTTGTTAAGGAGGATGGTTCACAGGCTCAGGCTGGTGAGACTCTCCAGTTCAAGGTTATCGAGTTCAACAAGGACAGCAAGCGCATCATCCTTTCACACAGCCGCACATTCGAGGATCCCGCTCGCGAGGAGAAGAAGGCAGCTGCTAAGAAGGGCGGTCGCAAGAACGATACTCCAAAGATCGAGAATATCGCCGCTAGCACAACTCTCGGTGATATCGACGCTCTGGCTGAGTTGAAGGCTAAGATGGAGAAGGCTGAGAAGTAATTCTCACCCCTACCCTATAAAAACCAATCCCTCCGATTCACATCGGGGGGATTTTTTTATAGTCCTCATTCAAAGATTGCAGGGTTCAACTGCTGGGGGATACCCCCAAACCCCAGTGCTGGGTGAACCCTGCACTCGTCCCAACCTCCTTAGTCCTCCTTATCTTAAGGATTTTTCCATCACCCCCTAGCCCCCTCTTCATAAGATGGGGTCTCGACTCTTTCCCCCTCCCCTTTCCCTATCCCAGGAAAAGGGGCTTAAGTTGATTACGAGGGAAAACCCTCTCCATCAAAGTTTTGGTATGGCTCTCCAGCCTTTGTCCTCAGCTACGCTTCGGATTCGCCATATATTTCTTAAGGGGGCAATGCCCCCGCTCGCACTACGCGCTTCATGTTTACTCACTACGTTCGAAAACATTCCGCACGAGGAGGTCTTTAGAGGGATGCAAATTCTTTGAATCGATATTGAGTTTCGGATTGCGGAACGCAATCTGAACTACGAAATACGAAAAGCTGTTTGAGCGGAGCGAGTTCTTTGAGTGATTTGAAGAATTTGTGTACCGGCCTCCGAGCTCAGGACGTTTTCGCACTCTTTCTTTTGTTTCGGTTTTCTTTCTGGTGACAGAAAGAAAATGAAAAAGCCCTCCTTAGGACAAGGAGGATTGGGTGGTTGTGACTTTGGCACGCAATTTGCATAACCTATGGCAGAACAATAATAAATTAGTATATATAGATTATGCAAAAAGGTAACATCGGGGTTACAACCGAGAACATTTTCCCCGTCATCAAAAAGTTTCTCTATTCTGATCACGAGATATTCCTCCGCGAGATGGTGTCGAACGCCGTCGACGCTACACAGAAGTTGAAGACACTTGCCGCTCAGGGTGAATACAAGCAGGAGCTTGGCGACCTGACCGTACGTGTGAACCTGGATACCGATAAGGGTACCATCACCATCAGCGACCACGGTATCGGCATGACCGAGGAGGAAATCGACAAGTATATCAACCAGATTGCTTTCTCGGGCGTTACCGACTTTCTGGAGAAGTATAAGGACAATGCCAACAACATCATCGGTCACTTCGGACTTGGTTTCTACTCAAGCTTCATGGTTGCCAAGAAGGTTGAAATTATCACCAAGAGTTGGAAAGAAGGTTCGAAGGCTGTGAAGTGGAGCTGCGACGGAAGTCCTGCCTACGAGATTGACGATGCAGAGCGCGCTGATCACGGTTCGGACATCATCCTGTACGTAGATGATGACTGCAAGGAGTTCCTCGATAAGTTCAAGCTCGAGGGTCTGCTCAACAAGTACTGCAAGTTTATGGCTGTACCCGTGGCCTTTGGTAAGAAGACCGAGTGGAAGGACGGCAAGCAGGTTGATACCGATGAGGACAACATCATCAACAGCGTAGAGCCCCTGTGGACCAAGACTCCAAGCACCTTGAAGGACGAGGACTACAAGAGCTTCTATCGCACACTCTACCCCATGAGCGACGAGCCTCTGTTCTGGATTCACCTGAACGTGGATTACCCATTCAACCTCACAGGTATCCTCTACTTCCCAAAAATCAAGAACAATATCGAGCTGCAGAAGAACAAGATTCAGCTGTACTGCAATCAGGTATTCGTGACCGACCAGGTAGAGGGTATCGTACCAGAGTTCCTGACCCTGCTTCATGGTGTGATCGACTCACCAGACATTCCTCTGAACGTATCACGTTCGTACCTGCAGAGCGACCGCGAGGTTAAGAAGATCTCTACCTATATCACTAAGAAGGTAGCCGACCGCTTGAAGGCCATCTTTGGCGAGAACCGCAAGGAGTACGAGGAGAAGTGGGACGACCTGAAGCTGTTTATCAACTACGGTATCCTGAGCGAGGACGGTTTCTACGATCGCGCCAAGGAGTTTGCACTCTTCAAGGATACTGAGGGTAAGTACTTCACCTTCGACGAGTATAAGACTCTGATTGAGGCCAACCAGAAGGATAAGGACGACCAGCTGGTATATCTGTACGCTACCGACAAGGAGGAACAGTACAGTTACATCAAGGGTGCCCAGGATAAGGGTTACAGCGTGCTGCTGCTCGACGGACAGCTCGACGTGCCCACCATCCAGACACTGGAGCAGAAGTTTGAGAAGAGTCGCTTCACACGTGTTGACAGCGATATCATCGACCGTCTGATTGTAAAGAGCGATGCACCTAAGAACAACCTGAGCGAGGATCAGAGTGACAATTTGTCAGCCGTATTCCGTACACAGCTGCCAAAGATTGAGCATACCGAGTTTATGGTTCAGGTTGACGCTCTCGGCGCCGAGGCACGTCCTGTAGTTATTACACAGAATGAGTACATGCGCCGTATGAAGGAGATGAGCCGATTCCAGCCAGGTATGAGCTTCTATGGTCAGATGCCCGACTCGTTCAATCTTGTTCTGAACTCAGATCATCCGCTGGTAAAGAAGGTGCTTGATGAGAGCAGCGCAGCTACCGAGGAGGCCCTGAAGCCCATCGTTGCCGAGCTGAAGGGTCAGGAGGCCCGACTGGCAGCTATCCGCGCCCAGCAGGATAAGAAGAAGTACGACGAGCTTACACAGGAGGATAAAGACCAGAAGGCCGAGGCTGAGAAAGCCGTACAGGAGCAGAAAGACAAGAAGCAGGCTGTAATTGCCGAATATGCCAAGGGCAATTCGGTTGTTCATCAGTTGATCGACCTGGCTCTGCTGCAGAACGGCATGCTTAAAGGTGAGGCACTCGATGCATTCCTGAAGCGTTCAGTTGATCTGATTAAATAAATGAAATAAGCATAAAGAAGGCTCCCGATTGGGAGCCTTTTTTTATTTAGGTAACTCGAGCGTTACACGACAACCTTGATGATAATCGGCATCGAAAACCAGATCGCCACCCAAGCTCTTAGCATGGCGTTTGGCCAATGGGAGACCTAAGCCGAGACCTTCGGACAGATCGCCCTCGCGGGTAAATGGCTCGAACAAAAGCTCTTTCTTGTCGTCGGGCAATCCAGGACCGACATCCTCAACCGTATAGCTAACGGTAGTATCCGTTTCGGTAATACACAACTTAATATGCTGCCCATCCGAATATTTTGCGGCATTACAAAGCAACTCACGCAGCGTACGCATCAAGTAAATATGATTAGTAACGATACAGAGCGTATCGGATACGGTTGAAGAGAACTCGATATTGGCATCGGGGAAGTGGGTGTGCGTATAAAGAACACATTCGTGAGCTAACGCATTAACAGCCTCTTCGTCGTTCTTCACACATAGCAAGGCCTCGTTAGCATCGCTTTCTGAGGCGTCAAACAGCATCAGCACCATACTGTTAAGATTGAAAGCGTTGCTCTTCATCATCGTCGAGATATTCTCGAATTCCTCTTGACCTATCATCTCCTTATGGTCGCCACTCTCGCGCAGCACATTGGCAAACCCCTTGATCACATTCAAAGGCGAACGCATGTGCTGAGTTACTTGCAGCATAAAGCAGTTCTTTTTGATGACGTTTTCCTGAGCCTGATGCACATTCTGCTCCAAGCCATCATTACGTAATCGCATCTTATCCACATGATGGCGCAAACCTTCGAATTTATCGTGCAAAGCCATCTGCATCTTTGCATAACTAGTCTGCAGGCGCGCTATCCGGCTCGTGCCTAAATTTACAGTAAGATGATCATCATACTGGCCCCCGATCATTCTATTCGTCACATCCAGCAACTGGCTCAGCGGTCTGACGGTTTGTTTCACCATACGGCTAGTTAACCACAAAATGCCAAACAGGCCAAAAACAAGAATTGCCACAATAACATATCCCAGATTGTGGTAACTTGACATTAACTGACGCTCGGGAATAACCAAAGCCAAACTCCAGTTTGTGCCACCAATCGGTTCATAAAACACACGACAAGGGTAATTACTAGTATGAACAAGTAACGAACCACGCTTGCCTGCTATCATCTCGTAACCTAATGATATCAAATCAGAATTCGCACTTGGATCGGCATCAGAAAAGAGCGTCTTGCGGAACAAACGAGTGGTGTCGGGATGAATCAGATAACGTCCATCACCACCTATCAGCATATAGTAAGCCCGATTATAATCAAGCTCATCCGAATTAATAAGCTGGGCCAACATACTGAACGAGAAATCGACTGCAACAACACCAATCATACGACCATTTTTCTGTCGCAATGGCTTGCAGTAAGTAGCTATCGCCTGATTAACATCGACCGCTCCATCAGAATATTCAATAAAGGGGTCAACCCAGCAGGCCTTACCTGATTCTACCGGTTTAGTATAGCAGGCCTTGCCGAAATAGTCGTAATCAGGCTCGCAGAAAGTAGTCAAACTGTCGCCTGTCCGCTTGGTATAAACCGAGTATTTTTCGCCATACTGCGGGAAGGTATTCGGCAAAGCATATACCGAACAGCTAGCCACGCTACCATTCAAGCTCACAATACGGTTGGATACCGCCTCAATGGTACGGGGAGTAAAATTCTCTTCCATCATCCAGGCATTCACATTGGCTGCCGTTTCAATGGTTTGCATGAAGTTATCAACACGCTGCAAGGTGGTGTTCAACAAACTTTGCGAACTTTCTATTGTTTCTTGCTGTATCAGATATCGCGACTGCAGGAAAAGTACACCCACGGCAATCAAGAATATGGGAATGGCCAGCAGCACAATGCCTACACTAAGTTTTCTTGATAAGCTATGACGTATTTTAATCATGACTATCCTCCTTTCCTGTTTCATTATCAGTAAAATGAGCCATATGATTCAGCAGTTCTACCAGCGCTTCGCTTTTACGCTCAATACTATCAACCTGATTATCTATCTCATCCTTGCTCAAATCCTGATAGTTGTTACACAACGTTGTGACACTACGGTCGATCGTTTCTGCCGGTAAAGCCATCTGGTTGGTGATATAGTGCAAGAACGATGTTTTCATTTTGTCGCTCTCTTCTATCCTATCATAAGATGCACGCAACTGTTCACTTTGTGCCTGCAACTGCTGTTCCTGGCTTTCAAATTCGGCAGTTTGTTTTTCCAGTTCTTTCTGCATCATGCGGAATCGGTTCTGCAGCTGCCCTATCTCATCTTCACGACTGACGGCAGGCAGCGGGTCATCGTAGTTGCCATCGGAAATAGATTGTGCCGTTTTTGTTAGCAAGCGCAATGGTTTCAGTTCGCGACGGATAAACCAACTACAAGATAAGAAGAACACCAGCAAGCCCACCACAGCGATACCTACCACCAAGAATAGCTGCTGGTTGTGAGCACGATGTATATCAGAATCGGGATAAACCACGCCAACGCTCCAATCCAACTGCCAGTCGGAACGTCCCTCCCACTCTACGCGTTTAAAAGGCTTATAGAACACGCTCCACGATTCGCCATTCATATTGAATTTCTTCATACCGCTCTGTCCCGACAGCATGGCTTCGATGGCATCATGATAAGTATGGTCGGCACCTTCCACCATTTTGGTCAATATGCTTTCGGATTTCAGCATATCCATATCAGGATGCACTATCAGCGATCCGCTCTTGGCCAACAGCAAACTATAGCCTCGCTCTGAGGGTTTGACTGCCGATAAAATCTTCGATAACTTACTGATGGAAACATCAACAGCAATCACACCCACACGTTCGCCACTTTTATCGTTGAGAGGCAGACAGAAATTAACCAGCGGCTCGTTCTCGGTGTCATCCCCCTTCAAAGGATCTGTCCAACCAAACCAGCCATCATTCATTGGCGCCGTAAACCAAAACTGCTCGGTATAAGGACGCTCGGTAAACGAATTGGTCGTAACAAGGTCGCTCTTGATATCGTTAGTAAAGGCGCGACGATGCACATAGGCCATAAACAAATCCTTACCAGGATAATAGCCAGGCTTAAACGCGATGGCGCATCCTACAATATTTGGATTGCTCTCAACAAGTTCACGGCAATAAACATACATGCGGTCGGGATCATCCATATGTTCCAGCACGTCGTAATAGATATTACCTGTACTCTGCTCCACACTCATCAGGATATTGTCGATAGTTTGTGCAGTAGCCTCAAGCGTTAGTTCAGCGTCGCGCATAGCCTCCTTCAGCAGCACCTTATGCGAGAAGTAGAACAAAATACCCAACGAGATGGCCAACAACAAAAACGTTTGGCCAACAATCAGCCGATCAAGCTTAAATTTCTTATACATTATCTAATACGCTTACATATAAACCAAACAGCCACGATAGCTATCACGGATACCACCAGCAGCAACCATCCAGCATAATGGAAGGGCTTCTGCACATCAGCCTTTTGAGCCACCACAGCTACCGACCAGTCGATACCGTCAATCGGACCATAATAAACAAGCGAAGGCACACCAGCCACCTCCATCTCAACCACACCAGACTGCTGCTGTTCAAAATCTCTCAACACATCCGGGGCGGTAAATGACGTGGTAATACCATCCGGGTGAACAATACACGAACCATCGTGATCCACTACCATAGAGAAGAAGTTGAAGTCGCGCGCTAATTGAGGCGTGTTTGCCAGTAGTTCATGACGATAAGCTTCGTCAATCTTCTGCAACGCCTTAGTAAGCCACTCAAACGTGATATCAGCTCCACACACACAAGCCAGTTTGCCATCTTCGGCATATATCGGCTTCACAAAAGTGCAATAATGACCACTAATACTGGTACCATCGTAGTAATAATACGGATCCGACCAAAAACTCATTTTTATATCCTTAGCATGCTTATACCATTGCGACTGTGTATAATCATGCCGAGCAGAACCAACCATACTCACTTCGAAAAGCGAACTGTCGTTCTGGTGAACATAAGGTTCATACCATTTTCCTTTTTCTGGGAAAAAATAGGGTTCGAACGCAGCAAAATAGCCACGTACTTCAGGATTAAGGTTTGCTTCCTCCTCTAAGGCATGTACCACAGCTTCGGGCGTATCCAAATGTTTCTCAACAGCATTAAACACATTCGTAGCACTCATTTCCATAGCTACGATGGTTTTATTTAATTGGGCCGACACCAATCGCTGCAAACCTGTATAGCGCACAGTCGTCTCTGCATGCATGGCTTTGCAGAATGCCCAATACGATACACCTGCAACCACCAGTATAACTACTGATGCAGCAATAAATACATACCATTTCTTATTCATATCTTTCTTCACAGAATATTGTTCCACGGTCTTATAATCAAATAGTTAGAACGTAATATTTCTGCAAAGATAGAAATTATTCAGAAGAATTCAAATTGGCATGATAAAAATTAACACAAATTAACCGAAAGAAAATTATAGCGATTTAAGCTTGTTGCGATAAGCTTTACGCAACTTACGAACCGCTTTTTCACGAATCTGGCGTACACGCTCGCGTTTGATATCCATATCCTCGGCTATCTCGGCCATCGTTTCGTGCTCCTGATTAATGCCGAAGAAGGCATTAATCACACGGCGCTCACGCTCATCAAGCGTACCTAAAGCAAATTCTATAGCATCCTCGATAGCTTCAGAGTGTACACGTTCATCAGCCAAGGGCGCATCCTTATTAACCAATACCGACAACAGACTCATATTGGTACGATGACCTAATGGCGCATCAACAGATACGGCTTGTGACTGCTGACGTGCAACCTCTTGCTTAACGTCCTTTGGCACCTGATAAAGGCCACCCTGCTGGTCGATAGCCTTCTCGATGGCCTGACGGATGTAAACAACAGCAAAGTTAACAAAGCGCACACCTTTGCTGGCATCAAATTTTGTAGCTGCCTTCATCAATCCGAGATTACCCTCGCTCACCAGGTCCTCCATATCAACACCTTTGCCTTTGTATTGGCGAGCTACAGATACTACAAACTTAAGATTAGCCTCGATCAACTTCGACAGCGCACGCTCATCGCCTTTAGCTATCCGTTCGGCCAACTCACGCTCCTCTTCGTTGGTTAGCAACTGCTCACGCCCAATCTCGTCCAAATATCTGTTTAATGCTGAATCTTCCATATCAATCTCTTTTTGTTTGCAAAGATACGAAAGTATTTCGATATACACAAAAAAAAGGAGAGAAAACCTTTCGATTTTCTCTCCTCTTGGTGATTCCGGCGGGATTCAAACCCACAACCTTCTGATCCGTAGTCAGATGCTCTATTCAGTTGAGCTACGGAACCATTGTTCCTTTATTTTGCAACCGTTTTTGTGATTCCGGCGGGATTCAAACCCACAACCTTCTGATCCGTAGTCAGATGCTCTATTCAGTTGAGCTACGGAACCATTTCCGATTTGCGGGTGCAAAGGTACTGACTTTTTTTGGAACCACCAAACTTTTGGCGGACTTTTTTCGAAAAAAGTTCAGTTTTACACGATAATTCGCGTTTTATGGTAGTTTTCGCGGAACTCAGAGGGACTACAGCCCTTACGTTTCTTGAAAATACGATTAAAGTTGCTCAGGTTATTGAACCCACAAGCATAGCTGATTTCGGATACCGAATTAGTACTATCCACCAACATTCTGCTGGCATAACCCAATCGTTGGTCGATGATATACTCACTCAGATTACGACCGGTATGTAACTTAAAGAAACGACTGAAAGCCGAAGGACTCATACCTGCCAGGTCGGCAAGTGTTGTCAATCGGATTTCTTTGGTGTAATTCTGCTCAATATAGTTCTTTACCTTCGTTACGCGTCGGCTATCGCTTGTTACCTCGATCTTAGCAAAGCTACTTGAGGCCAACGTATGGGCACCATCGCACTTTGAAAGTTCGTACAGAATGGTAAGGAACTGCTGGAAAGCATAAAAACCATCCTTTACGGAGCAAAGTGTATTGAGTTGCTGATAAACCCGCATGATAGCGTCCATCGGGAAGCTAAGTCCCTTTCGTGCCTCCTGCATCATCTGCTGAATAGAGATGAAGGGATTGCGCGAAAAGATACTATTCTCAGAGAAGTCGAACTCAAAGTGTATGGTTACCTCGTGGATATCATCGCTGGTGCAACTGCCTTGCTCCCAAACATGCTCCAGATCGGGGCTGGTAATCAGCACAAGGTCGTAATCACCAATCACCTCGTTAGAGTCGCCCACAATGCGACGAACGCCTGGGGCATGCTCTACGAAGTTAAGTTCGAAAACCTTATGGTTATGGATGGGATAGGTGAACTCTTTTTTATGTCGTTCGGCAATATAGAGCACATCCTTTCCCGTCAACTGGGTAATCTCATGGATAACCTTGCTTTCAATCATATCTTAAATCTTCAGTTCTTTGAGAATCTCAGACATACGCTGCATGTTATTGATACGCATGGGCACCAATGGCAAGCGGAGCACATTCTGAATAAAGCCCATTTCCGAAAGCATGGCCTTTACACCAGCTGGGTTGCCATCTACAAACAGCAGCGAGAAGAGATCGGTAAAACGATGATGGATAGTGCGCGCAGGATCGTACTCGCCACGCATCTGCAAACGGATCATACGCGAGAACTCCTTTGGCAGCGCATTACCAATAACAGAGATAACGCCTACGGCGCCACAGCTAACCATAGGGAATGTAAGCGAATCATCGCCAGAGATTACATCAAAATCAGCAGGTTTGTTTTTGATAATCTCATCAACCTGCTCCAGATTACCACTGGCCTCCTTGATAGCCACGATATTCTGACAGTCGCGAGCCAGGCGAACAGTAGTTGCAGCCTGAAGGTTTACACCTGTACGACCAGGCACATTATAAAGCACAACGGGCAACTGGGTAGCAGCTGCGATGGCTTTAAAGTGCTGGTACAAGCCCTCCTGCGAAGGCTTGTTGTAATAAGGACAAACGCTAAGAATGCCGTCGATGCCCTTGAAGTCGGCTGTTTGTAACTCTTCTACGACAGCAGCGGTGTTGTTGCCGCCGCATCCTATTAATATAGGTACGCGCGCCTGCACGTAGTCTACTACTAAATCCTTAATCTTCTGTTTCTCCTCACGTGTCAGCGTAGGTGTCTCACCTGTTGTAGCGAGGATGCAAAAGAAGTCAGCACCGTTGTTAAGCTGATAGTCAACCAGACGTATCAGCGCATCGTAGTCAACCGAACCGTCTTCCTTGAATGGGGTAATGAGCGCAATGCCCAGACCTTTAAAAATGTTATGTACCATGTATAATTGTGTTGCTATTATTCTGCTTTAAATAAATCTTTGATGCCGCCGATTGAACCAAGGAGGTTAGTGGCCTCATACGGCAGGTAGACGGTCTTTGTCTTGTCGCCCTCTGCAAGTTCCTGCATCATCTGAATATACTTCTGAGCCAGCAGGTAGTTGGCAGGATTGGTGCTCTTACCTACAGCCTGAGTAATCAGCTCAATAGCCTTTGCTTCGGCCTCGGCTTTACGGATACGAGCCTGAGCCTCACCCTCGGCCTGCAGGATAGCCTGCTGCTTAGCAGCTTCGGCCTTGTTAACGATAGCTGTCTTCTCACCTTCAGAAGCCAGAATCTCGGCAGCCTTCTGTCCCTCAGAGGTCAGAATCTGGGCACGCTTATTACGCTCGGCCTGCATCTGCTTCTCCATCGCTGTAAGTACCGAATCTGGAGGTGTGATATCCTGCAGCTCTACGCGATTAACCTTAACGCCCCACTTATCGGTAGCATCATCAAGTACGGCAGAGAGTTTTTTATTGATGGTATCGCGAGATGTCAGCGTCTCGTCGAGCTCCAGCTCACCGATGATGTTACGCAGAGTGGTCTGAGTAAGTTTCTCGATAGCATTGGGCAGGTTATTAATCTCATAGGTAGCCTTGAAAGGATCTACAATCTGGAAATACAGCAGCGCGTTAATCTCTGTCTGTACATTATCTTTTGTAATCACATTCTGCTTTGGAAAATCGTATACCTGTTCACGCAGATCGATGGTGGTAGAGTACATATAGCGTCCGTGATGAAGAACAACTATCGACTTAGCACGATCGATGAACGGAATAATGATGTTGATACCTGGCTGGAGCGTAGCATAGTAACGACCCAGACGTTCGATGATCTTGGTTTCTGACTGAGGAATAATCACAAGTGCCATTTTGGCAAAGATAACCACGCATACCACAATGGCTATCAGGATGTAAGACATTATATCCATTTTTTAATTCTTTAATTTTTAAATTTTTACATTCTCTCCACCGTAATGATGGTTGACGCACGATCCACCACAACAACGTTGGCACCCTCTGGGATGTCGGTCTCGCTCTTGGTTACAGCTTTCCAGATGTCGCCATCTATCTGCACACGTCCGAAACCATCAGCTTGGATAGGCTCTACCACCCTGCCCTGTCGACCCAGCAACGCATCGGCATTACTAATGCGTTTGTCTTCGCCTTTATGCAGATAGCGCTTAGCAAAGGGGCGCACATAAAACAAGCTAACGAGTGTTACAACCGCAAACACCACAATCTGATAATAAGTGCCCGCACCAATAGCTGCCACGATAGCTGCAGGTACAGCTCCGATAGCGAAGCAGATGATGAAGAAATCGCCCGCCGTCAGTTCGAGTATCAGACAGATGAGTGCTACAGCAGCCCATAACTGCCAGAGATGTTGCATGATATAATCAATCATAATCGTTTATTTGTTTACCACTTTCTTCTTATTAATAATATATACGCCCTTAGGCAGACTCTTCAGTTCAGAAGCCTTACCCAGTCTTACGCCACGCATGTCATAAACGTCGGCGTCAGGTGCATCCTGCACGATACCCTGAATGGCTGTATCCTCTAACAAAAGATAGACTGAATCATAGCTGTATGAGAAATACTGTTCACCATTCTCCTCAAAGAGTTCGAAATTAAGCGGGAATATATCATCGCCATTACGCCCATAGAACAGCGGCAGGTAATAATTACCGACCGTAAGATTCTCGAAACTGAATGGAACATCCACAGTTGCGCCAATAGCAATATTAACCGATTTTCCTACAGTAGATATATGCTCAATTTCATTCGGCGCCTTACCGCCATACAATATAATACCAATATTGTTATTATAATCTTCCGAACCGTAATTCGTAATGTGCGCAACACCCTTCAAAACAGTTCCTGTAGATGCTTCATTCCAAACAGAAGAGGATTTCTTTGCACCTTCGACTTCCAGATCCATCACTAATGCCAATCCCGAAACATTAGCCTCGAAACGATAGAGTGAATCTGTGAGCTCACTACTATTACCACTTAAATAGAACACAAATTTACCAGCGCGCTGAGGTGTATATTCGAGCACAACATCGCCCGTCTCACCAGGTTCAAGGTTGGTACCGCCTCCTGTCAAGAGTTGGAACTTATCAGCTCCCTGCTCTAAGCTGGCATTACCATACAGGAACAATGGGGCATTGTTTGTCTTGTTCTTATCTGTTACGTTTACGGTAATTGTTATTGGCTTACCTACTTCACAATTCTCGCTTACAGTTACTGAATTGATAATAAAATTAGAAACGGCAGACACTTCAAATTTTCCGTATGACTTAGTTGTCATTTGATTACCGTTGATTGTCAAATCAATATAACGACAAGTAGCCCCTATAGCCAATTGCCACAAGCTCTTTCCCGACTCTTTACTCAACATTCGTATCTGATAAGTACCATTAGCAAGGTTTTTACCAAAAGCAAAAGTTCCAGTATTAAAAGTTCCTCCATACAAATAATCCAGCGGTTCCCCTATAACATCCTTCAGAGAAATAGAATCAATGATTTCCACTAGTTTATTATCCTTGTACAAAGCATAAGCCAAATCATAGTAACGGGCCCCAGTAGGTCTAGTCATATTACTAACGCCAAGCGTCAACTGGATTTCAGGGAAATTTTCCGATGCAGAATTACGCGTATAGGTTCCTCTATCGCTTTCAATAGCGCATTTATATAAAGACAAACGCATAGATTTTGCAGCAGACTGTTCACCTTTCTCAACACCAACAAGCGCTGACTGGCTGAAAGAATAACCACTTGAGCCAGCATTACCACCCGTATATTGCTTTTCAGGATTCAAGACAGAAATCAGGAAGTAATCATCGCTTGAGCCTCCCCAACCCCAGTTAACATGGAAATAGCCCACACCATCTTTAGCCTGATAGCCATCTAAAATAAAGGCATGACCTACAATTCCCTGACCAGAAGAGGCTGACTGAGCAGAATATAAGACTGGACGATTAGCTGCCAACTCATTATAAACGACTTCATCCCAGCCCTGGGCAGTATAGCATGAACGCTCAGCAACATTCGAGGTTTCAGCATAGCCATATTGGATACGAAGCGCTTCACAAGCATCGTAATCATTGGCACTTGAACTTTCTATACCGTATTTCATGAATACCTTCTCGCCTACGTCAGCCATCAACTTGGCAACTGCTTCAACAGCGTCACCTGTATCATCAGACGAATAGCTCGCCTTCATCGCGTCCCAATTAAATGTACTAGGCCATTTGTGATAATACATAACCTGAGCTAATGCAGTAGCAACACAGCCTGTAGGACAGGTTTCACCTGCCTCTGTAGTACAATACTTATTATAAGGTGCCTGCTGATTCCATTGAGTCTGAATCAGAGGAGAAACATCTGCATGCGTTGGGATAGCAGCACGTGTTTTTACGGTACTGTTCACCGCATAGTTATAAGCCTCGAGCATGGCCTTCATGGCAGGAGGAGCCGTCTGGACATCATAGCTATTCTTCAAGCCATATGCCAGTACCGACGGCAGTTCGTCATCTGCACTAATAACCACAAAACCGCCATCACAATTAAACACATATATACCAGCGCTGTCTCCATCAGCTACGCCTGTTATGGCACGGGTTAACTCAACACTGGCCGCACGGGTTACCTGCGGCATTTTTCCACGCAAGAAATCACTAGCAATTTTACGTGCTGACTGTTCGTCAACAGGTGCTGCCATCGTCAGCAAGAAGCTGAATAGCACCAGGTAGGTTGAGAGTAGATATTTCTTCATAATTGTAACAATTTGATGGTTTTATAGTGCAAAAATAGACATTTTTGTCGAAATAGCAAAGAAAAAACAAATTATTAGCAAATAAAAGCGCGATTTTTCCGTTATTATGTTATAATGATACGCAAATTAAACAAATTCATCATCATATTGGTACTATTGATGAGTACCCTGACAGCAGCCGCCGATGACTTCACCCTGAAGGGGAAAGTGATCGACGAAGATGGGCATGCATTGGAACTTGTAACCATATCGTGCGCCGCCCAGGGAAAGCTAACCATGACTAATCTGAAAGGCGAGTTCAGCATCGGTCTGAGCACAGCCGACTCGGTTGTAGTAAAGTTCACGATGGTGGGCTATGGCGTTAGAAAACGCGTGTTTAAACGCCCCAAAGGCAAAATGACGGTACAGATTGTGATGCATCCGGCAGCAACGCTGAGCGAGGTAACAGTAACGCAACGTCGCCGACAGACATCACAGACAGAACAACTGGACACCAAACACCTGAAACAAACACCTTCAACCACGGGAAATGCGGTCGAGGAGATGATACAGCAGCAGGCGGGTGTATCGAGCCACAACGAGCTGTCATCGCAATATAATGTACGCGGCGGATCGTTCGACGAGAACTCGGTTTATATTAACCAGATTGAGGTATACCGACCTTTATTAATTAGTAGCGGACAGCAGGAAGGTCTGTCGGTCATCAACCCTAATATGGTTGAGAAAATCGGTTTTTCTACAGGCGGATACGAAGCAAAATATGGCGACAAAATGTCGTCGGTACTAGACATCACATACCGACACATAAAAGGCTTTGAGGCCAACGCCACAGCCTCGCTGTTGGGTGCGAGTGGTTTTATCGGTTACGGCAACAGCCGTTTCTCGATGAGTCACGGCATCAGATACAAGACCAACCGCTACCTGCTAAACACATTAGAGACAACAGGAGAATACAAACCAAATTTTCTTGATTATCAGACATATATAAGCTACAACCCAAACAAAAGGTGGAACATAGATTTCATAGGCAATATAGCCGACAATCATTACAACTTTACGCCCAAAGACAGAGAAACAAGTTTCGGTACTATAGCCGATGTCAAGCAGTTTAAAGTATATTTCGACGGGCAGGAAAAGGACCGTTTCAGCACCCTATTCGGCGCACTTGGAATTACACGTAGAATTAGTGATTCAACCAGTATAAAGTTTATTACATCAGCATTCCACACCAAGGAACGCGAAACGTACGACATCGCAGGCCAGTATTGGCTAAACGACACGCAGACACAGGAGAGTTTAGGCGTGGGTACCTATTTGGAGCACGCCCGCAATTATCTGAAGGCAGATGTACTCAGTTTCAAGCTGATAGTCCGCCATCAAACACACCATCACGACATTGAGGCAGGCATTAGCTATAAGACAGAACACATCAAGGAACAGTCACGCGAATACGAGATGCGCGACTCGAGTGGCTACTCCATTCCCCACTCTGCCGACAAGCTGAACCTGATATACACGCTGAATGCCAGGAACGACATCAGAAGCAACAGAATTGAGGCATACATACAAGATGTTTACCGCTGGGTAAAAGGCGACAATTACTTTACGCTGAATTACGGCGTAAGAATTGCCAACTGGAGTTATAACAAGGAAACAACCGTATCACCCAGAGCCTCATTAGCCATCGTACCGGCATTCAATAGCGATCTCACATTCAGATTCGCAACAGGTTTGTATTATCAGGCGCCATTCTACAAAGAGATGCGCGACACCACTACGGTTAACGGCATCACAACAGCCACGCTGAATAGCCATATCAAGAGTCAGCAGTCTATCCATTTCATAGCTGCAGCCGACTACCGCTTCAGGATGCTGAACCGTCCGTTCAAATTTACAGCCGAGGCCTATTACAAAGCGCTTAGCAACCTGATTCCGTATAATGTACAGAACATGAAGATTACCTATTACGGTGAGAATCTTACCAAGGGTTACGCTACAGGTATCGACCTGAAACTGTACGGCGAATTTGTGCCAGGAACCGACTCATGGCTCACCCTCTCGCTGATGAGTACCCGACAGAAATTCAACAACCAATGGATACCCTTACCCACCGACCAACGCTGGGCTTTGAACCTGCATTTTACCGATTATTTCCCTGGAACAGAGCGATGGAAGATGACGCTGCGGCTGGCATTTGCCGACGGTCTGCCCTTTGGTGCGCCACACAGAGGACTGGAACAGCAGCAATTCCGCGCCCCAGCCTACAAACGTGCCGATATCGGTATGAGTTATTGTGCTTTGAAAAACACCAAAGGTATAAAGGGCATCTGGTTGGGTATCGACTGTCTGAACCTGTTCGGCATTTCTAACGTTAACAGCTACTATTGGGTAACCGATGTAACCAACATCCAATGGGCTGTACCCAACTACCTTACAGGTAGACAAATCAACGGAAAAATAAGTATAGAGTTTTAATAAAGTTTAATTATTTAGGGTGTATACTTGTTTTAAGATTATTTTCTGTACCTTTGCAATTCGAAAATATTAATTCTAATTTTTAAGGTTATGAAGATTTCGCACATTGAGCATCTGGGTATTGCCGTCCAGAGCATTGAAGAAAGCCTGCCGTATTTTACTGACGTGCTGGGTCTGGAGTGTTATGCAACAGAAGTAGTTGAGGACCAGAAAGTGAAGACTGCCTTCCTGCGTTGTGGCGAGGTAAAGCTCGAGCTGCTGGAGCCCACATCACCTGAGAGCACCATCCAGAAGTGGCTCGACAAAGGCAACAAGGGTGTACATCATGTAGCTTTCTGTGTTGAGGACGGTGTAGCCAAAGGTCTGGCCGAGGTTTCGGAGAAGGGTGTTCGCCTGATCGACGAGAAACCACGTAAGGGCGCCGAGGGATTGAACATCGCATTCCTGCACCCCAAATCAACCTGCGGTATCCTGACAGAGCTCTGCGAGCACCCTGAGTAATCATAAAGAAAGTATATTCTCAAAATATAAAAAAAGAAATGAGCAAACAATTAGAAAAAATCAAGCAACTCATCGAGAAGCGCGAACAGGCCCGTCTCGGTGGTGGTGAGAAAGCTATTCAGAAACAGCACGACCGTGGTAAGTATACCGCTCGTGAGCGTATTGACATGCTGCTCGACGAGGGTTCGTTCGAAGAGTACGATATGTTTAAGGAGCATCGCTGCCATAACTTCGGTATGGAGAAGAAGCAGTTCCTTGGTGATGGTGTAGTAGCCGGTTCAGGTACTATCGATGGTCGTCTGGTATTCGTCTTCGCACAGGACTTTACAGTACATGCAGGTTCTCTGTCGGAGACTATGAGTCAGAAGATTTGTAAGATTATGGATATGGCCATGAAGATGGGCGCTCCTGTTATTGGTATCAACGATTCGGGTGGTGCACGTATTCAGGAGGGTATCAACTCTCTGGCTGGTTTCGCCGAGATTTTCGAGCGTAACATCCTGGCTTCAGGTGTTATTCCTCAGATTTCAGGTATCTTCGGTCCTTGCGCCGGTGGTTCTGTTTACAGCCCCGCTCTTACCGACTTTACCCTGATGATGGAGGGTACATCATACATGTTCCTCACAGGTCCAAAGGTTGTAAAGACCGTTACCGGCGAGGATATCGACCAGGAGCACCTGGGTGGTGCATCGGTTCACGCTACCAAGTCGGGTGTAACCCACTTCACAGCTAAGACCGAGGAAGAGGGTCTGCAGATGATCAAGACTCTGCTGAGCTACATCCCATCTAATAACATGGAGACAGCTCCTTCGAAGCCTTGCACCGATCCTATCAACCGTATGGAGGACACTCTGAACGAGATTATCCCTGAGAACCCCAACGAGGCATACGATATGTACAAGGTTATCGCTGCTATTACCGATAACGGCGAGTTCTTCGAGGTACAGCCTAAGTTCGCTAAGAACATCATCGTAGGTTTTGCTCGCTTCAACGGTCAGAGCGTAGGTATCGTTGCCAACCAGCCTGCTTGCTACGCTGGTGTGCTCGACGTTAACGCCAGCCGTAAGGGTGCCCGTTTCGTTCGTTTCTGCGACGCCTTCAATATTCCTATCGTATCACTCGTTGACGTTCCAGGATTCCTGCCTGGTACAGGTCAGGAGTACAACGCAGTTATCCTGCACGGTGCTCAGCTGCTCTACGCTTACGGCGAGGCTACCGTGCCCAAGATTACTGTTACTCTGCGTAAGTCGTACGGTGGTTCACACATCGTTATGGGCTCTAAGCAGCTGCATACCGACCTTAACTACGCATGGCCATCAGCCGAGATCGCCGTTATGGGTGCATCGGGTGCTGCTGCCGTACTGTACGCTAAGGAGGCTAAGGCAAAGAAAGAGGCTGGCGAGGACGTTAAGGCATTCATCGCTGAGAAGGAGGACGAGTACAACGAGCTCTTCGCTAATCCTTATCAGGCAGCCAAGTATGGCTACATCGATGATGTTATCGAGCCACGCAACACTCGTTTCCGCATCTGCCGCGGTCTGGCTCAGCTCGCTACCAAGCGCGACTCGCTGCCCGCTAAGAAGCACGGTAACATCCCTATGTAATTGATTATTGATAATTATGAATAATAACGAAGTATATGCTGCAATTGCCCTGGCCCTGCACGAGCATCTGGGAAACAACGTTCACGACGTTGAAACGGGCATTATAACAATTAACGCGCGCCCCACCCAGTGGAACGGCTACGCGCAAACATTCACTCAACATCCCTAAAAATGAAAGAATACAAGTATACCATTAATGGAAACAAGTACGAGGTTGTGGTAGGCGATATTACTGATAACATCGCTACCCTGACCGTTAACGGCGAACAGTATACCGTTGAAATGGAGAAGCAGGCTGAACCTGAGAAGAAGAAGCCCGTAGTTAAGGCTGCCGCAACAGCTGCTGCCGACGATGCTCCTGCAGCCAATAAGGGCGCTGTAAACAAGGCCAATGCCGTAAAGGCTCCTCTGCCAGGTGTTATTACCGACATTCTGGTTGCCGAGGGCGACGAGGTAAAGGCTGGCGATACAGTAGTAGTTCTCGAGGCTATGAAGATGGCCAACAACCTGGCTGCCGAGAAGGATGGTAAGGTTACTGCTATCTGCGTAAAAGTTGGTGAGAGTGTAATGGAGGACGATGCTTTGATCGTTATCGAGTAAGATTACACCTTATTAATAATAAAGAGAAATCCCTGCCAATGTAGTTTGGCAGGGATTACTTTTTGTTATCGGATGCTATCGCTTTACCACGTGCATCTTGTATTTGTCGGTATATTCTATTCGCATCACACGTGTAAAGCCATCGGCAAAAGGCTGAATGGCCAGCGCCACGTGCCCCATGGTGCGACGCAGATTTATCTCAACACATGGGTGCAGCAGGAACCCGTCCTTATCAGCGGTTGATACCAGCATCATATCCACGCCGAACGGTCCACGATACCTATCCTTTAACTTCTGGCCCATATACTGGCAAATTTTTTCTCTAACTTCTGTCAGCAATTCCGCTGGTATATAGCTACTTATCAATTCCTGTTTATCTTCTTCGGTAGCAATCAGATTGCCCGTATAGGCGCCGTTCTTGGTATGAAATAGCGATAAACCCAGATACGTAACCTGACCATTGCCATCGCTCACAAACTCCATACCAAAATCTTTCACCTTATTATAATAAGGCTCTACAACTACACATCCCTGACTCTTGACGATGTTCTTAATCCAGCGCTCCTGATAGTCGTCGAAAGCCGCGGTTAAGAAACGTACCCCTCGCCCACTACTGCTCCAAGGTGCTTTTACCACCACCTTACCATGACACTTCAACTCATCACGAATCTCAAAGATGGTGTCAGCACAACACGAAGTACCTATGCAGCCTGGCTGCTGCAACTGGCGCAGCAAATCTATCGCATGCTTGCGATGCGACAAGTCGCGAATCACATCTATCTGTTCCTCATTAGGCACGGCATCTACGCCCTTACGCTTCAAGAAAGCGCGCAAGGCCAGATCCCAGCCCCAAGGTTCCACATCTGTAATATCCTCGTTAGCCAACTGCGATGCATTAATAAACTTCTTGGGTGTTCCACCCACTTTAGCCCTTAATCGGCCATAAGCCCTCACGGCTGTTTCCACATCATCCACCAGAATCAGGTCGTCGTCGCCAGCCCAAAGTGCGGGCAGGTATCCCAAATCATGTCGCAACTGTCGTCCGGCATGCGGCGCTGTAAAATTTGAGAGGTTTGCAGCCAAAGCAAGGTCGTGTTCTGGATTAAATACGTATAATTTTGCCATTTTATTCAATTTTGGCGCAAAATTACTACTTTTTTTTGAGATTTTGCTAATTAGAGTTTGCAATTTAAGATAAAATGTGTATCTTTGCACCACTTTTTAAAGTACAAAGAAACAAATCAAGCAGGAATGGAAGCTTTTTTCAGGACGCACAGATATCTCGTAGAGCATGTAAATGCACCGGTTCGTCGCATTCTTATGGATGAGATAAACTGGAACGACCGCATGATAGGAATTAAAGGTACACGAGGTGTCGGCAAAACCACTTTTCTACTTCAGTACGCTAAGGAGAATTTTGATGTACTCGACAAGCAATGTCTGTATATCAACATGAACAACTTCTACTTTCAGGGCCAGGGCATCGCCAGCTTTGCAGGCAAGTTCTACAAGCAGGGCGGTCGTGTGCTTCTGATCGACCAGGTGTTTAAGCAGCCCGAATGGAGTAGCGAGCTCCGTAAGTGCTACGACCTGTACCCCAACCTGAAGATTGTGTTCACCGGTTCGAGTGTGATGCGCCTGAAGGACGAGAACCCCGAGCTTAACGGTATCGTAAAGAGCTACAACCTGCGCGGTTTCTCGTTCCGCGAGTTCATCAATCTGATGACGGGCAATAACTTCAAGCCCTACACACTCGAAGAGATTCTGAAGGATCACGAGCATATTATCAAGCAGATCCTGCCTAAGGCATCGCCCAACAAGTATTTCCAGGATTACATTCACCACGGTTTCTACCCCTTCTTCCAGGAGCATCGCAACTACAGCGAGAACCTGCTGAAGACGATGAACATGATGACCGAGGTGGATATTCTGTTGGTAAAGCAGATTGAGCTGAAATACCTTACTAAGATAAAGAAGCTGTTCTACCAGATTGCCGAAGAGGGCGCCTCGAAGGCTCCTAACGTAAGTAAGCTGGCACAGGATATCGAAACCAGTCGCGCCACGGTAATGAACTACATCAAGAATCTTACCGATGCCCGCCTGCTGAATATGATTTATCCCGTTGGTCAGGAGTTTCCCAAGAAACCCACCAAGATAATGCTGCACAACTCAAACCTGATGTACGCCATCTACCCCATCCAGGTAGATAAGCAGGAGGCGATGGAGACATTCTTCGTTAACTCGCTGTGGAAGGATCATAAGGTTAACAGCTGCAGCACGCGCGATGCTAACTACGTGGTAGATGAGAAGCTAAAGTTCCGCGTGATAGATGCCAAGGCAACCGGCAAGCTGCGCACGTCGCCCGACATCATTTATGCGCGTTACAATACCGAGATAGGAAAAGAAAACCAGATACCCTTGTGGCTACTGGGATTCCTATATTAATAATGTAGAGTCTATTAAGTAAAAGTTACACATATAGTTATTCATTTTTTATAGTTATCAAAGACAATGGCTAAAGAAAAGAAGTTTATCACCTGTGATGGAAACGAGGCTGCAGCTCACGTGAGCTATATGTTCTCGGAGGTAGCTGCTATCTACCCCATCACCCCGTCTTCGCCAATGGCGGAGCATGTTGACGAGTGGGCTGCCCGTGGTCGTAAGAACCTGTGGGGCCAGAACGTCTCAGTTCAGGAAATGCAGTCAGAGGCTGGTGCTGCAGGTGCCGTTCACGGTTCTTTGCAGGCTGGTGCCCTTACTACTACCTTCACAGCATCTCAGGGCTTGCTCCTGATGATCCCTAACATGTACAAGATTGCCGGTGAGTTGATTCCTTGCGTATTCGACGTTTCTGCCCGTACGCTGGCTTCACACTCTCTGTGTATCTTTGGCGACCACCAGGACGTAATGGCTTGCCGTCAGACCGGTTTTGCTATGTTCTGCTCAGGTTCAGTTCAGGAGGTTATGGACCTTACCGCTGTTCCTCACCTGGCAACCCTCGAGACTATGGTTCCATTCGTAAACTTCTTCGATGGTTTCCGTACCTCTCACGAGTATCACAAGATTGAGATGATGGACATGGAGGATATCCGTCCTCTGGTTAAGGAAGAGTACATCAAGCGTTTCCGCGATCGTGCTATGAGCCCTGAGCGCCCTGTAACACGCGGTACCGCCGAGAACCCCGAGACCTTCTTCACACACCGCGAGGCTAGCAATCCTTACTACGATGCAGTACCCGAGGTAGTAGAGAAGTACCTGGGCGAGATCTCTAAGATCACCGGCCGTGAGTACCACCTGTTCTCATACTACGGAGCCGAGGATGCCGATCGTATCATCATCCTGATGGGTTCGGCTACCGATGCAGCTCGCGAGGCTATCGACTACCTGAACGCAAACGGTCAGAAGGTTGGTATGATCTCAGTTCACCTGTATCGTCCATTCTCAGTTAAGCACCTGTTGGCTGCTGTTCCTAAGACAGTTAAGAAGATTGCCGTTCTGGATCGTACTAAGGAGCCAGGCGCTAACGGCGAGCCTCTGTACCTCGATGTTAAGGATGCCTTCTTCGATGTTCAGGATCGTCCTGTTATCGTTGGCGGTCGCTACGGTCTTGGTAGCCGCGACACCACACCTGCTCAGATCATCAGCGTGTTCAACAACCTCGCTATGCCCGAGCCAAAGAACCACTTCACAGTTGGTATCGTAGACGATGTAACCTTCACCTCTCTGCCTGAGGTTGAGGAGATCGCCCTGGGTGGTGCTGGCATGTTCCAGGCTAAGTTCTACGGTCTGGGTGCCGATGGTACCGTAGGTGCTAACAAGAACTCAGTTAAGATTATTGGTGACAACACCGACAAGTACTGCCAGGCTTACTTCTCTTACGACTCTAAGAAGTCGGGAGGTTTCACCTGCTCTCACCTGCGTTTCGGTGATACACCTATCCGCTCTACCTATCTGGTAACTACACCTAACTTCGTAGCTTGCCACGTTCAGGCTTACCTGCACATGTACGACGTTACACGTGGTTTGCAGAAGAACGGTCAGTTCCTGCTGAACACTATCTTCGACGCCGACGAGCTGGAGAAGTTCATGCCTAACAAGGTAAAGCGTTACTTCGCACAGAACAACATTACTGTTTATACCATCAACGCTACTAAGATTGCTCAGGAGATTGGTCTTGGTAACCGTACCAACACTATCCTGCAGAGTGCCTTCTTCCGTATTACAGGCGTTATCCCCGTAGAGCTGGCTGTTGAGAAGATGAAGGCTGCTGCCTTGAAGTCTTACGGCGCTAAGGGTCAGGATGTTGTAGATAAGAACTATGCCGCTATCGATCGTGGTGGTGAGTATGTTCAGCTCACAGTTAAGCCTGAGTGGGCTAACCTGCCAGATGATGAGGTTAAGGCCGACGACGCTCCTGCATTCGTTAAGGAGCTGGTACGTCCTATCAACGCTCAGGCCGGTGACCTGCTGAAGGTTTCTGACTTCGTTAAGCACAACACAGTCGACGGTTCATGGGAGGTTGGTACAGCCGCTTACGAGAAGCGTGGTGTTGAGGCCTTCGTTCCTGTTTGGAACAAGGACAACTGTATCCAGTGTAACCAGTGTGCTTACATCTGTCCTCACGCTGCTATCCGTCCATTCGTTCTCGACGACGAGGAGCTGAAGGGCTTCGCAGCTGCTGCCGACACTCTCGAGATGAAGGCTCCTGCCGCTATGAAGGGCATGCACTTCCGCATCGAGACTTCAGTACTCGACTGTCTGGGTTGCGGTAACTGTGCTGATATCTGCCCAGGCAATCCTAAGACTGGTAAGGCTCTTACCATGGCTCCATTCAATCCTGATGCTGCCGATATGGTTCAGGAGGCTAAGAACTGGGAGTACCTGGTTAAGAACGTTAAGAGCAAGCAGAACCTGGTTGACATCAAGAGCAATGTTAAGAACTCACAGTTCGCTCAGCCTCTGTTCGAGTTCTCTGGCGCTTGCTCTGGTTGCGGTGAGACTCCATACGTTAAGCTGATTTCTCAGCTGTTCGGTGATCGTCAGATGATTGCCAACGCTACTGGATGTTCTTCAATCTACTCTGCTTCTATTCCTTCTACACCTTACACCAAGAACGAGAAGGGTCAGGGTCCTGTATTCAACAACTCTCTGTTCGAGGACTTCTGCGAGTTCGGTCTGGGTATGGCTCTTGGTAACAAGAAGATGAAGGAGCGCGTAGCTAAGCTGCTGCAGGAGATGATCGACGGCAACGCTAGCGACGAGTACAAGGCACTTGCTGCTGAGTGGATTGCTAACAAGGACGACGCTGAGAAGACTAAGGAGATTGCTCCACGTCTGCGCGAACTCATCGCCGAGAGCGCTGCTAAGGGCTGTCCTACTTGCAAGGAGCTCCAGACTCTGGATCACTACCTGGTTAAGCGTTCACAGTGGATCATCGGTGGTGACGGTGCCTCTTACGACATCGGTTACGGCGGTCTCGACCACGTGATTGCTTCTGGCGAGGATGTTAACATCCTGGTACTCGATACCGAGGTTTACTCTAACACCGGTGGTCAGGCTTCTAAGGCTACTCCTCTTGGTGCTATCGCACAGTTCGCTGCTCAGGGTAAGCGCATCCGCAAGAAGGATCTGGGTATGATTGCTACCACTTATGGTTATGTATATGTAGCTCAGATTGCTATGGGCGCCGACCACGCACAGACCCTCAAGGCTATCCGCGAGGCTGAGGCTTGGCACGGACCTTCAATCATCATCGCCTACGCTCCATGTATCAACCACGGCTTGAAGGCCAAGGGCGGTATGGGTAAGAGCCAGGCCGAGGAGAAGAAGGCTGTTGAGTGCGGTTACTGGCACCTGTGGCGTTTCAACCCAGCTCTGGCTGAGGAAGGCAAGAACCCATTCTCTCTCGACTCTAAGGAGCCTAACTGGGAGAACTTCCATGACTTCCTGCTTGGCGAGGTTCGCTACCTGAGTGTTAAGAAGGCTTATCCTAACGAGGCCGAGGAGCTCTTCGCTGAGGCTCAGCGCATGGCTCAGCTCCGTTACAAGTCTTACATCCGTAAGAGCCAGGAGAATTGGGAGGACTAATTTTTCCTGAATAGTATATTTAGAGAGGTGGGGCTTTCAAAGAGTTCCACCTCTTTTCACAAAAACACTAAATGACAATGAAAGCAAAGCAACTAACTATCTTACTAATGTGGCTCACTACTGCATGCGGCGCGAGTGCAGCTACAACCGACGAACAAACACTCATCAACGAGTGGAAGGACTCTGTACGTACCGTGTTTGCCGATGCCTACCGCAATAAGGTGCTGGTAAACGACAGCCTCACCATGAAACTGCATTGGAGTATCTATGGCCCCAAGCCTGCCGATGGCTACGCCCTCTACATCTCGCTGCATGGCGGTGGCGGCGCCCCTGCCGAATTGAACGATCAGCAATGGGAGAACCAGAAGCGACTGTATCGCCCTCAGGGTGCCGTTTATCTCAGTCCGCGTGCCATCACCAATACATGGGATCTTCATTTCCGTCCCGAGGACGACACGTTCTACCGTCAGATTATCATGATGATGCAGGCCTACTGCGATGTAAATCCCAACAAGGTTTACATCATGGGTTACTCGGCTGGTGGCGATGGCGTGTGGCGCCTTGGTCCACGCATGGCCGACCATTGGGCAGCCGCCTCGATGATGGCTGGTCACCCAGGCGATGTGTCGCTCCTGAATCTGCGTAACACCCCATTCATGATCTGGTGCGGACAGCTTGATGATGCCTACGATCGTGTGTACCGCTGCCAGGACCGTATCGCCGAGATGGACTCGCTGCACGCAGCTGATCCCGAGGGCTACATCCACGAAGGACATATCGTAGAAGGCAAGGGCCACTGGATGGATCGTGTTGATACCGTGGCTGTTAGCTGGATGGCCCAGTATCAGCGTAACCCCTACCCTAAGCGCGTGGTATGGCATCAGGCCGATGTGGTTACCCCATACTTCTACTGGCTATCAGCTCCCGCCAACGAGCTGGCGCGCGGAAAAGAGGTACGCGCCCAAATAGATGGCAACACCATTACCATCACCCGTTGCGACTATTCGCAGCTCACACTCTCGTTGTGCCAGGAGATGGTGGATCTTAAAAAGCCCGTTACCGTTATGTATCAGGGCCGCAAGCTGTTCAAGGGCAAGGTAAAACCCCAGCCCGGCACCCTGCGCCGCACCCTTTACCAGCGTAACGATCCGGCTTACATGTTCCCCGCCCAGATTACGGTTAAAACGTCGAAATAAAGGTATAATATAGTTATTTAAGTAATCGTAACCAAAACGTAGCCTGTAATATTTGCAGGCTATTTTCTTTTTGCGTATCTTTGCCACCGAAATCATTAAAATACAAAACTATGACATTAGAGATTGTTTTACAACTTTTAGGCTCGCTCGCACTACTTATTTATGGCATGAAGACCATGAGCGACGCCCTACAGAAAATGGCAGGATCAGGATTACGACATATTCTTGGCCGAATGACCACAAACCGATTTACCGGCATGCTTACTGGCACATTTGTTACCTGCGCCGTACAGTCGTCGTCGGCCACTACGGTCATGACGGTATCGTTCGTGAGTGCCGGACTGCTCACGCTGGCACAAGCCATCTCGGTTATCATGGGTGCCAATATCGGTACCACACTCACGGCTTGGATCATGTCGCTGGGTTATAATCTCAACCTGAGCGTAGTGGTGTTCCCCGCCTTCCTGGTGGGCATGGTGCTCATCTATAAAAAGCGCCACCGCTATGCAGGCGAATTCCTTTTCGGATTGGCCTTTCTGTTCTGGTCGCTCGTTATGCTGAGCGGCGCTGGTAAGGCTATGGACCTGCAGCACAATGCCCAGGTGGTAAGCTTCTTTTCATCGTTCGATACCAGCAGCTATCTCACCATTTTTATCTTCCTGATTGCAGGCACACTCATCACCTGTATCGTACAGTCGTCGGCAGCCGTCATGGCCATCACCATCCTACTCTGCTCTACCGGTGTACTGCCTATCTATATGGGTATAGCCCTGGTGATGGGCGAAAACATCGGCACCACGGCTACGGCCAATCTGGCAGCACTCGGAGCAGGCATCGAGGCCCGACGCGCAGCATTAGCCCACCTGCTGTTTAATATGTTCGGTGTGGTGTGGGTGCTGATAGTTTTCTACCCGTTCGTAGATCTGGTGTGCAGCATCGTTGGCTACAATCCTGCGACAGGCTCACAAACAGCGCTTCTGCCAGTGGTACTGGCCCTGTTCCATACATGTTTCAATGTGCTTAATACCGCTCTGCTCATCGGTTTCATCCCCCAGATGGAGCGCGTCGTGTGCCGTTTGCTGCCCGACCGCCAGCTTACCAAGCCCAACGCCACTCTGCACTTTATCGATGGCGGCGTAATGGCAACACCCGAAATATCCGTCATGCAGGCACAAAAAGAGATTATCCATTTTGCCGAGCGCATGCAACGCATGTTTGGTATGACGCGCACGCTTACCGACGAGAAGGATAAGAAAGAGTTTGAGCGCCAGTACGAACGTATCGAACGCTACGAAACCATTGCCGATAATATGGAGATAGAGATTGCCACCTATCTTGAGCAGGTAAGTAACGATCACCTTTCCGATGCCACCAAGGATAAGATACGTATGATGTTCCGTCAGATAGGCGAGCTCGAATCAATAGGCGATGCCTGTTTTAAGATGGCCCGAACCATCAAGAATCTGCGCGAAAACCGCGAGGATTTCACACCTGCCCAGTATGCGCGTTTGCGCGATATGCAGCATCTGGTAAACGAGGCCCTGACACAGATGATGGTTGTATTGAATGGTCGCCGCGAAAACCTCACCATCGATGCCTCGCGGGATATCGAGACCGACATCAACACCATGCGCGACAGCATCAAGGCACAAACCCTTAGCGATGTCAACAGCCATGCCTATAGTTACACGCTGGGTACAATATATACCGACATTGTGACCGACTGCGAAAAGCTGGGCGATTACGTGATGAATGTGGTTGAGGCACGTTTGGGCAAACGCTATCAGAACTATAACGGTTTGAAGATGAATGTAGATCGCCGAACCGTAACTATCGATGGCCAGCCCATCAGTCTTACCCGTACCGAGTTCGACCTGCTGTACCAGTTGCTCGCCCACCGCAACCACGTGCTCAGCCGCCAGCAACTCATGGACACGGTATGGGCCGATGTCATCGTAACCGAACGTACGGTTAACGTGCACGTCACCCGCCTGCGCAAAAAGTTAGGCCTCTACGCCCAGAACATCGTCAGCCGCCAAGGCCTCGGCTATGTGTTCGAGGGATAGCAATAATGACCTATAAAGCAAATTCAGTGTATTTGCATATCAAATTCAGTGTATTTGATGAACAAATTCAGTGTATTTGATGAACAAATTCAGTGAATTTGTTTTGCAATTTCAGTGAATTTATAGTTAAATAATTTGGAATCGGCTTAAAAATGTATTATCTTTGCAGCAAAAACGAATTATGGCCATACAGTACAGACTATTACAGAACAAAATCAAAGGTAGTAAAAACTACGGTAAGTATTACGCTCACACTGTAAAACAGGGTGTTATCTCATTGGAAGACATCGAAGAGATGATTGAGGAAAATTGTACAGCAAAAGCCTCTGACGTGAGGCTCGTGCTACGTGAACTGTTTGACACCGTGAAGTTTTACATGCAGAACGTCTATACCGTAGACCTGAAAGAGATGGGCAAGCTATCGATCTCAGTAAAGAGTGTATGCGTAGATGATCCCAAGGAATTTAGGCGCGATCGTCACATTACAGGTTTTAAATGTAACTACACACCTGAAGGAAAACGCTATAGCGCCTATGGTCCAGAAAAGAATGGGCATATACATCGCAGCATCTTGGATGGATGTGAAGCCATCGAAACACAATACTATAATACAACATCAAAAGATAAATAATATCCGGGAGACAAAACAAAAAAGTTTTGCCTCTTTTTTTTGTGTATTGATGATGTTTTCTCGAAAAAAACATGTAATTTTGTAGCCGAAATTATTTCAATAGCTAATTAATTATCAACGTAAATATCACAATGAAACAAATACTGATGTGTGTGCTTGCTGCCAGCCTATCGACAGCTGTGGTAGCGCAGGAGAAATTCGAACTGGGTAAACCAAACAATAGCAACTACCGCTATCTGGATGATTTTCAGGCACTAAAGAATTATATCAACTACGAGAAATACCCCAACTTTAAACTGGGTATAGGTACTACCGTGAACGATTATTTTAACAACACCACATTCAGGAATATGGTAAACAAGAACTTTACCGAAACCGTGGCGGGCAACGCCATGAAGATGGGCAGTTGCGTGGACGGCAGCGGCAACATGAACTTTTATAACGTGAAACGTTACGTAAAGGCAGCCACCGAAGCAGGCCTGCACGTTTACGGCCACACCCTGGCCTGGCACTCGCAGCAGCCCAACGCCTGGTTGCGCAGTTTGGTAAACGGTAAGAGCCAGCAGGAGCGCCACGATACCCTGGTATATGCCATGGACAAGTGGATAAAGGGTATGATGGAGGCCTGCGAAGGCAAGGTAAAGGCATGGGACCTGGTGAACGAGGCTATCGCTGGCGATGGTAACGACGGCGAAGGCAACTATGTGCTGCAGCACTCATCGGGCTACAAGAGCGGCACATGGGATGTGGGTGGCGACAGCTTTTACTGGCAGGACCATCTGGGCGATCTGGACTACGTGCGCCAGGCCTGCCGACTGGCCCGCAAGTACGGACCCAAGGACGTGAAGCTATTTATCAACGACTACAACCTGGAGAGCGACTGGGACGGCAACAAAAAGGTAAAGAGCCTGGTAAACTGGATTAAGAAATGGGAGGCCGACGGCGAAACCCACATAGATGGCATAGGCACCCAGATGCACATCTGCTGCTTTGAGGACGACAACACCCTGAACAGCATTAAGCAGCACATCACCACCATGTTCGAGGTGATGGCAGCCAGCGGCAAGCTGTGCCGCATCAGCGAGATGGACATGGGCTATGTGCGCGGCACCAACAACCGATGGGGCAACAAAATTAAAACAGCACAGCTTACCGAGGCCGAGCACCAGAAGATGGCCGACTTTTACGAGTGGATTATCAAGGAGTACCTGCGCGTGATACCTGCCGAACAGCAATGGGGCATCTGCCAGTGGTGCCCAACCGATGTACCCGACGCGCAATACATGTGGCGTAGAGGCGAGCCCGTGGGCATCTGGGATATCAACTACTATCGCAAGCATGCCTATGCCGGTTTTGTTCGCGGACTGGGCGGGCAGGTTACCAACAGCATCGGCACCCCTAATACCGATGCCACCACCGCTACCCCAAAGGGCATCTACACCCTTGACGGCACACGTCTTTCAACCAAAACCATCCACGAGCTGCCACACGGCATCTACATCGTAGATGGCAAGAAGTTGGTACGCTAAACAAATTGCGCCAAATCAAAATAATCAATTATTGCTACGTAAATATTTGCGTAGTTCGCAAAAAAGTAGTACCTTTGCACCCGCAAAACAAGCAATAGGTATTAATTTTTAAAAGCACTATTTGATTTATGCGAAATGAATGGCGTGGTTTTAAAGGAACCAAGTGGACCGAAGAGGTCAATCTAAGAGACTTTATTCAGAACAACTACACAGCTTACGAGGGCGACGAGAGCTTCCTTGCTGAGCCTACAGATGCCACAAACGTATTGTGGGGCCGTCTGCAGGAGCTGCAGAAGGAGGAGCGTGCCAAGGGCGGTGTGCTCGACATGGAGACAGAGATTGTTTCGAGCATGACAGCTTATGGCCCTGGCTACATCGACGAGAGTAAGAAGGATCTGGAGAAGGTAGTTGGTCTGCAGACCGATAAACCCCTGAAGCGCGCCTTCATGCCTTTTGGCGGCATCAAGATGGCTGAGCAGGCTTGCACCAACTACGGTTATAAGCCATCAGAGAAGCTGCACGAGATTTTCACAAAGTATTGCAAAACCCACAACGACGGCGTATTTGATGCTTACACCGAGGAGATGAAGCACGTACGTCACAACCACATCCTGACCGGTCTGCCCGATACTTATGGCCGTGGCCGTATCGTAGGCGACTACCGTCGCGTGGCTCTGTATGGTATCGACTTTATCATTGCCGAGAAGGAGGCCGACAAGCGCAACTGCGGTGCCGGTGTGATGAGCGACGACGTCATCCGTCAGCGTGAGGAAATCTCAATGCAGATCAAGGCCCTGAAGGAGATGAAGGCTATGGCTCAGATTTATGGCTTCGACATCTCGCAGCCTGCTAACAACGCTCGCGAGGCTGTACAGTGGCTGTACTTCGGCTACCTGGCTGCCATCAAGACTCAGAACGGTGCTGCCATGTCGGTAGGTCGCGTATCTACATTCCTGGATATCTACATCCAGCGTGATATGCAGGAGGGAACCCTGACCGAGAGCGAGGCTCAGGAGCTCATCGACCACCTGGTAATGAAATTCCGCATGGTTAAGTTTGCTCGTATCCCATCATACAACGAGCTGTTCTCGGGCGACCCCGTTTGGGCTACTCTCGAGGTAGGTGGTATGGGTATGGACGGACGCCACATGGTGACCAAGAACGACTACCGTTTCCTGCACACCCTGGAGAACATGGGTCCTTCGCCCGAGCCAAACCTCACCGTACTTTACTCGCCACGCCTGACCGAGAACTTCAAGAAGTACGCTGCTATGATCTCGGTTAAGACCAGCTCGATCCAGTACGAGAACGACGAGGTGATGCGTCCTGTATGGGGCGACGATTATAGCATCTGCTGCTGTGTAAGTGCTACACAGACTGGTAAGGAGATGCAGTTCTTCGGAGCACGTGCCAACCTGGCTAAGTGTTTCCTGTATGCATGTAACGGTGGTGTCGACGCCAAGACCCGCGAGCAGGTTGCTCCTGGTTTCCGCCCCATCAAGGACGAGTACCTGACATGGGAGGAGCTGGCTCCACGCTTCGACCAGGCTATGGACTGGCTGGCTGGTGTATATGTAAACACCCTGAACCTCATCCACTACATGCACGATAAGTACTTCTACGAGGCTGCCGAGATGGCCCTGATTGATACCAACGTACGTCGTACATTCGCTACCGGTATCGCAGGTTTCTCACACGTTGTCGACTCTATCTCTGCTGTTAAGTATGCAAAGGTAAAAATGATTCGCGATGAGGAGGGATTCAACGTTGACTATGTAGCCGAGGGCGACTTCCCACGCTACGGTAACGACGACGACCGCGCCGACGAGATTGCTGTATGGCTGCTGAAGACCTTCGTTAAGAAGATTCGCAAGCACGCTACCTATCGTAACGCTACCCCAACCTGCTCTATCCTCACCATCACCTCGAACGTGGTTTATGGTAAGTACACAGGTAACCTGCCCGATGGCCGTCGTGCTGGTACTCCTCTGTCGCCAGGTGCTAACCCAAGCTATGGTGCCGAGAAGAACGGCCTGCTGGCATCGCTCAACTCAGTAGCTAAGCTGCCTTACGAGTATGCCCTCGACGGTATCTCTAACACTCAGACCATCAGCCCCAACACCCTGGGTCAGAACGACGAGGAGCGTGCTAACACGCTGGTTCGCGTAATGGACGGTTACTTCAGCCGTGGTGCTCACCACCTGAATGTGAACGTGTTTGGTGTAGATAAGCTGCGCGATGCTATGGAGCATCCCGAGAAGCCCGAGTACGCTAACTTCACCATCCGTGTATCGGGTTACGCTGTGAAGTTCATCGACCTGACTCGCGAGCAGCAGGAGGATGTAATTGCACGTCAATCTCACGAGAGTCTGTAATGAGTAGTACAGGCTATATACACTCTACCGAATCCTTTGGCTCTGTTGATGGGCCAGGGATTCGGTTTCTGATTTTCATGCAGGGTTGCCGCATGCGCTGTCGCTACTGCCACAATCCCGACACATGGAAACTGGGCTCGGATGCCTGTGGTACCACAGCTACCGTAGATGAGCTGCTCGACAAGGCCGAGCGCTACCGCAGCTACTGGGGCCCCGATGGCGGTATTACCGTGAGCGGTGGCGAGGCGCTGCTGCAGATTGATTTCCTGATCGACCTGTTTGAGGAGGCACATCGACGCGGCATCAACACCTGTCTCGACACGTCTGCCCAGCCTTTTACCCGCGAGGAGCCTTTCTTTGGTAAGTTCGAGCGCCTGATGCAGAGTACCGACCTGGTGCTGCTCGACATCAAGCATATCGACAGCGAGAAGCATCGCTGGCTCACAGGTCACAGCAACGAGCACATCCTGGATTGCGCCCGCTATCTGTCGGACATCAACAAGCCCGTGTGGATTCGTCACGTGCTGGTGCCCGGCATCACCACCGACGAGGCCCAGCTCACACAGCTGCGCCACTTCATCGACACGCTGCAGAATGTGCAGAAGGTAGAGGTTCTGCCCTACCACACCTTGGGCACCTTCAAGTGGGAACAATTAGGCATAGATTACACCTTAAAGGATGTAGCTCCGCCCACCGCCGAGCAAATAGCCCGCGCCAAGGAAATCCTCGGCGCCAAGTAAAAAAAAGTGCAGCGCCATCAAGGTTGCTGCACTTATTTTATTGTGAATTCTTATCTTATCAAAACCTTGATATGGGAACCACTTCTATGGTGTAGCCGGCTTTCTCTATGGTGCGCTCTTCGTCGCGGGTGACAATGGTGAGATGGCTGCACTTCAGTTCACCAGCGCATTCCACGATGCTGTCAATCTCGCGCTTCTCCGTTTTAGAACTGCTCATATCATAGCACACTTGCACCAGGCGCTCTATCTTTGCGCCTTTGCGTAGCACAAAGTCTACCTCCTTGTCGTTGCGCGAACGATAATAGAACATGGTCTTATCGGTATCATATCCGCGACGTATAAGTTCTACAAAAACCTGATTTTCAAGCAAACGACCAAGATTCTCACTCACGGCAAAAGCCTTGGCGGCCACAAATCCATTATCCACCACATAGACCTTCCGTGGGGCCTTCTTCATCAGTTTCAGTTTGCTGTTGTAGCGCGACAGATAGTAGAATAAATATGGTTCGTGCAGATAGTCCATGTATTTCTTGGTAGTGCTAACACTCGATAATCCCAATTCTTCTGAGAGGTTGTTGGCACTCAGCGGATTGCAGAAGTTGGAAACCAAATACATGGCAAGGTTATTAAGGTCGGTGATGTTCCGTACATTGTGTCGCTTTGCCACATCCTTCCAAATGATAGAATCGAATAAGGTGTCGAGGTAACTGCGCACTAATGAGCGCGAAGCTACCACTTCCGGATAACCACCATTTTGCATATAGTCGTCTGTCAGAGCGTTCGCCTCTGCTTGCTGTTCCGGCTGCATTACATTGAGATTGAGTTTGTGCCAATCGAAAAACTCTTCCATACTGAAGGGTAGCATCTCTATTTGGAGATATTTTCCCGTAAGCACCGTTGCCATTTCGCTCGATAGCATCTTGGCGTTGCTACCTGTTATGACCAGATTCTTACCCATCCTGTAGAGTTCGCTCACCCATAAGTCCCAAGCGTCGAGATTCTGTACTTCATCGAGTAGCAGATACTCATAGCCAGGATAGACATCATCAAGCATTCGCATCACAAGATTAGCATCCCAGGCATCCAGGAGCGGCTGATTATCGAAATTCAGATAGGCAAAGTTCTTATTACGCAGCATCAGCAAGGCCTGAGTTGACTTGCCTACACGACGCGGACCTGTAATCAACTTTATAAGCTGACTGTTCAGTAGCACGTTTTCATCCTGATTAGTTCTACGTGTAAGATAAGGGCGCGACAGCAACTCGTCACGTTCTTTTCGTTGGTTCAGAATAATTGTCTTCATCATCTCAATATTATATTTCGGGTGCAAATATATGGTATTTTCTTCAATTTTGCAAGTGTATTGGATAAAAAACGTACTATTTTATCCAATACAGCGGTTGAAATGCATAAAAAAGTGCAGTAACACGAAGTTGCTGCACCTTTTATTTATGATTTGCGGGGGATAACGGATTATCCGCCGAAGTTATCGTACATAATGCTCTCGGGATCTACGCCGAGCGAGTCGAGCATAGATACCACGGCCTTCGACATAGGGCCAGGACCGCACATGTAGTACTCGATATCCTCGGGAGCCTCGTGGTCCTTCAGATAGGTGTTCAGCATTACCTGATGTACAAAGCCTGGAGTGTACTTTACGCCAGCTGCATCGGCTGCTGGGTCTGGACGGTCGAGTGCCAGGTGGAAATGGAAGTTGGGGTACTCCTTCTCCAATCCCAGGAAGTCGTCGAGATAGAACACCTCGTTCAGCGCACGTGCACCATAGAAATAGTGCATCTCGCGATCGGTAGTGTGCAACGTCTTGGTCATGTGCATGATCTGAGCACGCAGAGGAGCCATACCGGCACCACCACCAACCCAAATCATCTCCTTCTTCGAGTCGAAGTGTGGGTGGAAGTCGCCATAAGGGCCACTCATGATGACCTTGTCGCCAGGTTTCAGCGAGAAGATGTAACTTGATGCGATACCAGGATTTACATCCATGAAGCCCGAACGGTCGGCCTTGAATGGAGGTGTAGCGATACGTACGGTAAGCATGAATACATCACCCTCGGCAGGATAGTTGGCCATTGAGTAAGCACGGATGGTGTCCTCGGGGTTCTTACACTTAAGTGGGAACAAACCGAACTTCTCCCATGCAGGCAGATACTCGTCGCCAATCAGGCTCTTGTCGAAGTCCTTATCGTAGTCGATGCAATCAAACTTAGGAATACGGATCTGAGCGTAAGAACCAGGCAGGAAGTCCATGTGAGCGCCAGCAGGCAGCTGCACCTTGAACTCCTTGATGAAGGTAGCCACGTTCTTGTTAGAGATAACGGTACACTCGTACTCCTTAACACCCAGAATCGACTCATCTACGTGAATCTTCAGGTCGCCCTTAACCTTACATTGGCAACCCAGGCGCCAATGGTCCTTAATCTGCTTACGAGTGAAGTGAGGCTTCTCTGAGTCGAGAATCTCGCCACCACCCTCGAGTACCTGAACCTTACACTGGCCGCAGCTGGCCTTACCACCACAAGCCGAAGGCAGGAAAATGCCATTCTCGTTGAGGGTAGCCATCAGGTTGTTGCCCTGTGGTACGTTCAGCACCTTATCTCCGTTAACTGTAATATTCACATTACCGCTGGGGCTGAGATACTTCTTAGCCACCAACAGGATAATCACCAGCAGGATGATTACCGCGAGGAAAACCCCTATACTATATGCTATAAACTGAGCCATATCTTTTTAATTTTTACATTTTTAAATTCTTAAATTTTATATGTTCAGTCCTGAGAAACACATCATAGCCATAGCCATGAGGCCCACGGTGATAAACACGATGCCGAGGCCCTGCAGAGGCTTGGGCACATCGCTATACTGCATCTTCTCGCGGATGGCACCCATAGCCACGATGGCCAGCGCCCAACCGAGACCAGAGCCGAAGCCATAAACGATGGCATCCCAAACGCTGGTAATGGCCTGCGAGTTAGAGGGGTCCATCAGGATGCGCTGCTGCATGAACAGCGAAGCACCCATGATAGCGCAGTTTACGGCAATCAGAGGCAGGAAGATACCCAGCGCTGCATAAAGCGATGGAGAGTACTTCTCAACAGTCATCTCAACCAACTGCACCATACCGGCAATAACGGCGATGAAGAGGATGAACGACAGGTAGCTGAGATCAACACCCTCAACCAGACAGTCGGGACCCAGCACCTTGGTCTGCAACAGATAGTTAACAGGAACGGTAACGGTAAGCACGAAGGTTACAGCGAGACCGAGTCCTAACGAAGTCTTCACAGTCTTCGACACAGCCAGATAAGAGCACATGCCGAGGAAGAAAGCGAAGATCATATTGTCGACAAAGATCGACCTGAATAGTAATGATATTGCGTGTTCCATATCTTATTTCTCCTTATAAAAGTAAGCACGATGAACCCAAATCACACATCCCACGAGAATCAGCGCCATAGCAGGCATCGTCATCATACCATTATTAACGTAACCGAAGTCGTAGCAGGCATCAGGCACAATCTGGAAGCCCAGCAGACTGCCGCGGCCCAGCAACTCACGAACGGCACCAACAATCACCAGAATCATAGCGTAGCCCAGACCGTTACCTACACCATCGAGGAACGAAGGCCAAGGCTTGTTCTGCATGGCAAACGCCTCGAGGCGACCCATCAGGATACAGTTAGTAATGATCAATCCTACATATACACTCAGCTGAACGCTCACATCGTAAGCGAAAGCCTTCAGAATCTGGCTAACGATAGTTACCAGCGCAGCCACAACCACCAGCTGAACCACAATACGGATGCGGTTAGGGATAGTGTTGCGGATGATTGAGATAATTACGTTTGAGAATGCGGTAATCACAGTAACGGCGAGTCCCATTACGATGGCAGGCTTAAGCTGCGATGTAACAGCCAAGGCCGAGCAGATACCCAGCACCTGTCCAAGGATAGGATGATCGACGTTCAACGGGTTTGTAAAAACCTCCTTATTTTGTTTACTGAATAATGCCATAATCTTACTCCTCCTCTGCATTTGGTTTAACATTCTTCAGACCGTCCTTCAGCATGGCGTCAACACCATTCGAAGTCAGGGTGGCACCTGTTACACAGTCGACCTGAGTAGCGGGGTTCTCAACCTTCTTCACAACTGAGAGAACAACGTTGCCCTGCTCGTCCCAGATCTGCTTGCCGATAAACTTCTCCTGCCAAGCCTGAGAGTCCTTGATTTCGGCACCCAGACCAGCGGTCTCACCTTCGTGGTTGAAGTAGGCACCATAAACCTTACCCTCTTCGTCGATAGCAAGATAGCCACTGATACCACCCCAAAGGCCCATGCCCTTCAGGCTTACTACCTTAACAGCCTTACCGTCAATCTCACAAGCGTAGGTTTTCTGTCCGTCCTGCTCCTGCTCGTCCTTCACCACCTCGGCATACTTTGCCTCGGCCTCGGCACCATCCAGATTACGGATGTTGAGCGAGTAGAGAATCTGCTTCTTCACATCAAGTGCTACGTTAGCATCCTGCATAGGCTTCAGAGCCTGATAGACAAATGCCAGCAGGAAGGCTACGATAACCACCATTACCGCGCTATATATAATAATGTACGCGTTAGAGTTTGTATTCAGTTTCATTTGCGACCTCCTCTCTTTAAACGGTTAGAGATATTGCGCTCCACAACGAAGTGGTCGATAGTAGGAGCAAACATGTTACCAAAGAAGATGGCGAGCATCATACCCTCAGGATAACCGGCATTCAGCACACGGATGATGATGGCCATAGCACCAATCAGGAATCCGTAGATGTACTGACCTGTGGTTGTGCGGCACGATGTAACAGGGTCGGTAGCCATAAACACAGCTCCGAATGCGAAACCACCCATTACCAGATGATGCCACCATGTCATGCCCTGACCAGTCTGCTCGAACAGTACGGCGAGTGCGATACCACCAACGAATACGCTGAGCATGGTGCGCCATGAGGCGATGCCTGTCCACAGCAGGATAGCAGCACCGATAGCGATAGCCACAAGCGATGTCTCACCGATTGAACCTGGGATGAAACCGAGGGCCATATCCAGGATTGACGAATCGGGAGTGATGTTCTGAGCCAGCTGACCGAGAGGTGTAGCAGCTGTGAATCCATCGGGCAGGTCGTTACCCAGACCGAAGATAGAGTTCTGAGCCACCCAAACGGTATCACCAGTCATCTTCGAAGGATAAGCGAAGAACAGGAACATACGTGCTGCAACAGCAGGGTTGAAAATGTTCATACCTGTACCACCGAAGATCTCCTTACAGAAGATAACTGAGAATGCGCAGGCCAGAGCCAGCATCCACAGAGGGCAGCCGATAGGAATAATCAATGGGATGATGATACCCGATACGAGGTAACCCTCCTGGATTTCCTCACCCTTCCATTGTGCCCAGGCAAACTCGATGCCCAGACCTACGATATAGCTAACCAGGATTTTTGGCAGAACGGCCAGGAAACCGTAAGCAAAAATCTCGCAGAAACTTGCGCTTGCCAATGTGCCGGCAGCAGCATAGTTCTGATAGCCGATGTTATACATACCAAACAGCATGGCAGGCATCAGGGCGATAACCACCATACTCATAATGCGCTTCGAGTCGATAGAGTCGTGAATATTCACGCCACCAGCCTTCGCTGTGTCGTTAGGCACATAAAGGAAGGTCTCAAAGCCGTCGAACACCGAGCGGAAGGCATGAAGCTTGCCACCCTCCTCAAAGTTCGGCTTGATCTTATTGAGATAATTTCTTAAAAAGCTCATATTATTATGCGTTTTCTTTACGTAAAATGTTCAGACCTTCACGCACGATGCGCTGCAACTCCAATTTAGAAGAATCTACGAACTCGGCAAGAGCAAAGTCCTCGGGAGCAACCTCGTAGATACCAAGAGCCTCCTGACGGTCGATATCGCCAGCGATGATGGCCTTGATCAGGTATTCGCCGTAGATGTCCATAGGCAGCACCTTGTCGTACTCGCCGCTCATAATCATGTGGCGCTCGCCACCCTTTACGCGGGCATCGAGAGCATATTTCTTCTTACCACACAGCCATGAGAAATAGCTGCGGTTGACAGAGAACTGCTTAAAGCGTGGCAGAATCCAACCCAGCATCTCGTCGGCATCGTTACCCTCGGGGATAACGGTAATCTCGCTGGTGTGAGCACCCAGGAAACCATCCTTGGTTGTTGGGCGGCCAGTAAGCACGTTACCATTAATAATACGTACGCTCTTCTGAGCATCGTAGCTGTTGCTCAACAGGGTTGAGAGCTCCTCGCCTACCAGCATATCCACGTGGGCAGGATTCTTAACCTCGCTACCACACAGGGCTACGGTACGGCGCAAATCAACCTTACCTGTATTAAACAAACGACCGATGAACAGTACTACCGATGGGTCGCCGATGGTCCAAACCACCTCGCCCTTGTTTACAGGAGCGATGTTGTTAACCTGTACGCCTACGTTACCTGCAGGACACTTTCCGTCGAATACATATACCTCGGCATTCTTGGTGTTCTCGAGTTTAGAACCAACTCCTACGCCCAAGACAACCTTAGCAATACGCGACAGGGCGTCGATACCAGTCTGGAAATCGTCCATCTGTCCTTCTACCTCGTACTCAAAATCGCAAGCCAGGGGCTTATCGCGCAGGGCAGAAACGAAAATTGCCCTCGGCTTCACACTAGGATTGGTGGAAACAGCGTAGGGCAACTGATTAATGTATCCGAAGATACCTGCCTCTAACAGCGCATTAATAACCTGCTCGTCTACAAGCTTGCTGACGTTCTTTTTGCCGAAGTCGGTAAACTCCTGCTGCTCGTCGGCATCAACTCTCACGCAGAGCACTTTTCTTCGTTCACCACGCACCACCTCGCGGACGGTTCCGCTAACAGGCGAGGCAAACTTTACCTCAGGATACTGCTTGTTAACAAACAAGGCATCCCCGGCCTTGACATGATCGCCCTCCTTGACAACAACCTTTGGAGTTACTCCCTCAAAATCGTCGGGTACAAGCGCAAACTTGCCGTTCGATTTCAGCTGGATTTTCTTCTCCTCGGCCTTGCCCTCAAGGGTAATGTCTAAGCCTTTGCGTAACTTAATCACATTTGCCATTTATATCAGAAATTTTATTGAATAGTGTCGTTGCGAGTGCAAAATTACATAAAAAAAGCCACATAATAACAAATAATGAGAAAAAAAAGCCCAAATCACAACAAAAAGTCGTAATTTTGCCTCGTGAAGTTACTCAAAAGATTCATTAGTTGGACAATTTGGGGTGTCATTCTACTTAATGTGGCACTCATGACCGTTTCATATATACCCCAGGCTCAGAACTACCTTGGCAGCAAGGTAGCCGATGCTATTGCCCATAAATTAGGCACCCAGGTAAGCATCGGTCGCGTTGATCTGGGACTGTTTAACCGTGTGATTATAGATGATGTGCGAATTAAGGACCAACAGCAGCAGGACATGTTGCGTGTAGGACGCCTGTCGGTACGCCTGGAACTGCTGCCGCTGCTGGATGGCAAGATTTCCATCTCGTCGGCCCAGCTGTTTGGCGCACATCTTTTATTATATAAGGAGAACAAGCGCAGCAAGACCAATTTTCAGTTCGTACTCGACTCGCTGGCGTCGAAAGACACCACCAGTCATACCCCACTCGACTTGCGTATCAACTCGCTCATCGTACGTCGCACCAGCGTTACCTACGACGAGAAATACAAGCCCGTTACCATCGGCGTGTTCAATCCCTCGCACCTGAAGATAAGCGACCTGAGCGCGCACATCAACCTGAAGGCGCTGACCGACGACTCGCTGAATCTGAATGTAAAACGCCTGGAGATGAAGGAGCGTTGCGGACTGGTGGTAAAGCGTTTGAAATTCCACTTGGCAGCCGGCAAGAAACAGTCGCAATTAGAGAATCTGCTGGTAGAACTTCCTCAGTCGCGCTTGCAGATCGACACGCTGAACGCCACCTATCTGATGACCGACAGCGGCTTACAGAAGGGCTCGTTAGACTATTATGGAAAGATTTCAAAGACAAGCATAACTCCCTCAGAACTAGGATGTTTTATCCCACAACTAAAGGGTTTATCAAGTCGCTTATCCATCGCCACCAGCTTTAATGGTACCGATAGTAAAGTAACATTTCCAAGTCTGCAGATATCGTCGGCAGGACACGAATTGGACATCAACGCCCATGGTTGGCTGGCCGACTGGCAGAAGCGCCCATCGTGGAGCGTACAGCTGAACAAACTGGCGGTTTCGGAGGGTTATCTGGCCATGCTTGCCAACGCCTTTCCACAGATACCTGAGGAGCTGACACGATTGGGTGGCGTACAGCTATCGGCCGAAAGCGAGCGCAACCAGCAAGGGGCTGGCAACCTGCAGGCCGATGTGCATACAGGCGCCGGCGATGCCAAGGTGGATATGAACCTGGCTGCCGACCTATCGTTTGCAGGTACGGTTGAAATAGCAGCCTTAAACCTGCAGCAGCTGCTGGTCAGCAACGATCTGGGCAAGCTAACCACTACCCTTGCCCTGAAGGGTCAGCTGCACGAGGGGCAGAAGCCCGACGTGAACGTGGAGGGCATAATCAGCGATTTCGACTACAAGGGCTACACCTATCATAACCTGGCGCTTAATGGCGGCTACAACCAAGGTGTGATAACAGGTAACTTTGATATTAACGACCCCAACCTGGAGGCGCAGATTACAGCAGAGCTGGCCGACCAGCACCTGAACGACAAGCCGCTTAACAGCATTAAGCTGCAGGCAAACATAGAGCGATACAACCCGCACGCCCTGCATCTGACCGACCAATGGGGAGGCGCCACGCTGAGTGGACAACTGGAGGCCAATCTGGCTGCCCGCAACCTGAACGATGCGCAAGGTAACATCCGACTGAGTAACTTCAACATCTCAGCTACCGAGCAGCATCCTGCCTACCGTCTGGATAATCTGAACATCACGACCGGACGCGAGGATGGTATCCACTTCCTTACCGTGAAGAGCGACTTTGCCGATGCAGAGTTGAAAGGCCAGTTCGACTTTAACACGCTGGCAGGATCGTTTGTAAACCTGCTGAAGAGCAAGCTGCCCACCCTACCCATTCTGCCTGCTACCACCACCAAGACCCACAATAACTTTGTGGTACGCCTGATGGTAAGCAAAAGCGACTGGCTGCGACGTGTATTCAACGTCGACCTGCAGCTGCGCCAGCCCGTAACCCTGCAAGCCCGCGTGAACGACTTTACCAACGAGCTATACTTGAACGGCGACATCCCATCGTTTGCCTATAACGGCTCATGGTATAGCGATGGCTATGTAAACATCTCGTCGCCAGCCGACACCATGCGTTGCAACCTGAACATCCGAAAGCTGATGGACAACGGCCAGCACCTGGATCTGGGACTCTCGGCCCACGCCGCCAACAACAATCTCACCACATCGCTCTACTGGGACAACCACAACGAGAGCGAGCACATGAGCGGCGAGCTGAACACCATCATGCAGCTGTATCACAACGTGGCAGGCAAGCAAGAGGCCCACCTGCGTGTAATGCCATCGCACATCATCCTGCGTGGCGAGGGTTGGGACGTTGAGCCATCAGATGTGCTGTATAGCGATAAGTTCCTGCTGGTAGACCACTTCTCCGTACACCACGGCGCCCAGCACATCATCGTGGATGGTATCGCCTCGAAGAACGCTACCGACTCGCTCACCGTGGATCTGCGCGAGGTTGAGGTGGGTTATATCCTCGACCTGGTTAACTTCCACAGCGTGGAGTTCAGCGGAAAGGCTACAGGTAAGGCACGCGCCTGGTCGCTCTTCGACGAGTTTAAGGCTAATGCCGACCTGACCGTAGATGAGTTTAAGTTTGAACGCGGACGCATGGGTGTGCTGCATGCCCTTGCCAACTGGAACCACGAGGCACAGCAGATTGACATACATGCGGTGGCCGACGACGGCCCCGATGCCCAGACACGTATCAACGGCTACGTATCGCCCGTACATAACACCATCGATCTTGGTATCGAGGCCGATGGCACCAGCATCGAGTTCATGCACAACTTTACCAAGAGTTTCCTCTCAAGCATTACCGGTCGTGGCGAGGGTCTGGCTCGTGTGGCTGGTACGCTCGACGACATCAACCTGACGGGTAAGCTGATTGTGGATGGCGAGGCTACCGTTACGCCGCTGAACACCACTTATAAGTTAGTACGCGACACAGTAGTAATGGTACCCAACGAGATTGAGTTGCGCCACATGCCTATCTACGATGCGTTAGGCAACAAGGCCATACTCTCGGGTGGCATACATCACCAGAGCTTGACAAACCTGAGTTTCGACCTGTTTGTAGAGACCGACAACCTGCTGGCTTACGACTTTAAGGACTTTACAAATCCCGATGGTAGCGAGTCAACCTTCTACGGCACCGTTTATGCAGGTGGAAACGTATCCATCAGCGGTCATGGCAACGATGTGATTATAGATTGTAACGTAACCCCACAGCCTGGTAGCGTGTTTGTATATAATGCCGCCAGTCCCGATGCCATCAGCAATCAGGAGTTTATTACATGGGAGCAGCCAACTAGAGAATCTGGTATTACTAGCCAATCTAGCATATCTAGCCCAACTAGCTCTAGGGCCGACGATACGGATATCTACATCAACTTCCAGATTAACGCCACGCCCAACGCCGCTCTCAAGCTGCTGATGGACGAAGGCACCAAGGATTACATCACCCTATATGGTAACGGCTCGATACGTGCATCGTTCCACAACAAGGGCTCGTTCAACATGTTTGGAACCTATACCGTTGATCACGGCACGTACGGTATCACCATCCAGAATATCATCAAGAAGAACTTTACGTTCAACCGGGGTGGTACCATCGTGTTTGGTGGCGATCCCTATCAGGCTGCACTCAACCTGCAGGCCGTTTATACGGTTAGCGGCGTGAGTCTGTCGGATCTGAACATCGGCAACTCGTTCAGCAGCAACACCATCCGTGTAAACTGCTTGATGAATATCGGCGGACAGCCCGCAGCTCCACAGGTTGACTTCGACCTGGAGATGCCAACGGTTAATGCCGACGAGCAGCAGATGGTACGCTCGGTCATAAACGGACAGCAGGAGATGAACCAGCAGGTGGTATATCTGTTGGCTATCGGCCGATTCTACAATCAGGGTGCCAACAACAGCACCAGCGCCACAGGCGAGCGAGCCGACCAGACATCGCTGGCCATGCAGAGTTTCCTGTCGGGTACGCTCTCGTCGCAGATCAACACGCTCATCAACCAGTTTATCAAGAACGACAACTGGAACTTTGGCGCCAACATATCTACAGGTAACGAGGGCTGGCATAATGCCGAATACGAGGGCATTATTAACGGACGCATGCTGAACAACCGTCTGCTGATTAACGGTCAGTTCGGTTATCGCGACAACGCTACACAGGCCAACCCATCGTTTATCGGCGACTTCGACGTGCAATACCTCCTCTACCCCAACGGCAACTTAGCCCTGAAGGTTTACAACCAGACTAACGATCGCTACTTCACCAAGTCGAGTCTTAACACCCAAGGCATCGGCCTTATCATGAAGAAGGACTTTAACGGCATCAGAGATTTATTCTCGTCGAAAAAGAGAAAGAAAAAGAAATAGGGAAGTTAGCGATAACTTCCCTATTACTTTACTTACTACCGATGTAGAGGAATACCATTCCAAGGAGCACAAGTGCCAGGTCGAAGGCTTTGGCCTTGAGGTTCTTCTCGTGGAAGAACATCGCACCAAACGTAAAGCTAACAATCACGCTACCACGACGAATCATCGATACGATAGAAATCATGGCCTCTGGCAACGACAGCGAATAGAAGTACATAAAGTCGGCGATGCTCAGGAACAGACTCACACCCACAATCGACCACGACCAATGGAACGGTGTAGTCTGCTCGTGCTTAGGCCACCACAGCAACCACAACATAGCACCCATCATAAAGCATTGGTAGATGTTATACCACGACTGCACCATCATACGGTCAAGCCCCACGCCACCATTCTCTACTGGTGCCATCAGGAACTTGTCGTACAGGCCGCTTACAGCACCCAGTATGGCAGCACCCACAATCATAAATATCCAGTTGTTGTGCTTAAAGTCGATACCCTCTTTCTTGCCGCTACGACTCAGCAGCAGGAACGAGGCGATGGCCAGCAGCACACCTATCCATTGCCAATGGTTCAGGCGCTCGCCAAACACCAACAGCGCACCCACCAGCACCATCACCGGACGTGTGGCGTTGATAGGTCCCACAATCGTAAGTGGCAGATGCTTCATGCCGAAATAGCCCAGAATCCAGCTCGACAGCACAATGAGCGACTTGAGCAGAATATACTTGTGCATATCCCAACCGCCTGCCGACACATGGAATATACTGCCATCAAGCACCTGGGTAGTACCACTCAGCACAATGAACGGCAGGAAAAACAAACTCGAAAACAACGTATTGAGAAACAGTACGGGAATAACCGCATTACCCTTCAGGGCCTGTTTCTTTAATGAATCATAGCAGCCCAACAAAGCTGCCGACATAAACGCCAATAATAACCACATAATCCGTTATCCTGAAAACTTCAATTTTTCAATCCTTCAATTCTTAATACTTCACATCCTCAAGGAACAAGGCATTACCAGGCATCGACTCGCCAGCATCGCTGCGGCGCTTGCCCTCAATCACGCTTCGGAACTCATCAAGCGTCAGTCGGCCACGTCCCACATCTACCAACGTACCCACCACAGCACGCACCATGTTACGCAAAAAACGGTTGGCCGTAATCACAAAGTACCAGGTAGTATCGCCTGTTTGTATCCACTCGGCACGCGTTACGTGGCAAAGGGTGGTCTTTACATCGCTATGCGCCTTACAGAAAGCACCAAAATCCTCGTAGGTGGTAAGGATTCGACCAGCCTCGTTCATTTTCTCGAAATCGAGCGGATAGTGAATCTCGCACGAATAATGGCGCTCGAACGGACTCTTACGCGTGTGTATATAATAATGGTACGTACGCTCGGTAGCCGAGAAACGGGCATGCATATCGAGCGACACTTCCTCTATCCTATCAACCACGATATCCTGAGGCAGCATGCGATTCATCTTATAAGCCAGCTGCTTGCAGTCTATCTCTCCCCTCCCTTTGGAGGGGTCGGGGGAGGCTTCAAAATGCGCCGCCATCACACGGGCATGCACACCTGCATCCGTTCGGCCTGCGCCTGTAATACTGATGTCCTGTCGAAGTAAGGTTGAGAGTACGCGTTGCAACTCGCCCTGTACGGAGATACCGTTAGGCTGCACCTGCCAGCCGTGATAGTTGGTGCCATCGTAACTTAACCAAATAAAATATCTTTTTACCATCTGTTATCAAAACCATTTCGCTGATTCCACACACTCAGTTGGAAGCTGAAGTTGGGATTCACGTTATATTTCACCATAGCGCCAATCTTGTCGCCAAAGTCGTTACCCAGCCACCACATATTCTGTAGCGGCATGTTAGGCTGCATCATCGATTTCTGTCCGAAAACGCCAGCCTCCCAATGCTCATCAAAGCGGTAGTTAAGCATGGCCGTTAGTCCGGCATCCTTCATCTGGTGGCGCCCATAGTCCATGAACGAGCTATAGCCACCTATCGAGAACGAGAGTTTTGGCGAGAGCTGTCCGGCATACATCACAGCCGCGCTATTGGCAAAGCCGCTACTGGAATGCTTGCCCACCCCGAAAATAGCAGATGCCGAGAACGAGGCATTCAGTCCGGGATGCAAGTCCCAGTTGCCCAGACTGGTGTACATAGCCCCCAAGTACGGATAGGTAGCAATCGTGCCGCGATACGTAAGCGGGGGTAACGAGAAGGTGGTATCGGGCTGTAGCAACGCACCACGCTCAACCTCCTGCGCCTTAACGCCGGTGGCCAGACAAATGAATGCGATGACAAACCACTTTCTCATATTCTTTTATGCTGCTAAATTGTGACGGCGCGATTCGCGCAACTGATGACCATATACCAGGCATGCCATTCCAAAGTAGAAGGCAACCTGAATCCAGAGACAACGCAGCTCGAAGGCCACATCGCCGATGCTGGCACCCATACTGTTCAAACGCAGATAAGCTCTAACGCCAAAGGTGCTGGGGAACAACCACGACACACCCTGCCAAGCGCCTGGAATACTGCTTTGCGGCCACGACACACCCGTCATGAACAGCAGCGGCAGCGAGATGAACACCATCAGCAGAATCACATTCTCACGATAGCGTACCAGGCACGATACCGTCATACCAAAGAAGATGCAGGCCAACAGATAAGGCAGCATCAGAGCCAACAGACTCTGCCAAGGCGCTATCTGCAGGAAATCAAACATTCTGGGCACCACCGTTACCAGATAAGTACCCATCACGGCATACACCATGAAATAGCAAAGCGCCTTACCACCTACAATACGATAAATGCCCGAGTAAGCGGGATGCGCAGGCACCAGATCGCCACAAGGATTGGTTTCGCGGGCCGTACCTGCAGCCAGACCAATACCCAAGGCCAATGTCTGCTGGATAATCAGCATCAGCACGGCAGGCAGAACCGAGGTACCATAACCTCCCTGGGGGTTAAACATCGACACCTCCTCTACTTCGAGCGGACTCGCGGTTATCACATCCTCGCGAGCTGTATAGTTGCCAGCCAAAGCCACCTGCAAAGCTGACCCCATCTTGGTGCTTACAGTCATCGCCGTTTGGTAAATGGCCTTATAGGTCAGCATCAGCGCCATATCGCAATACACGCTAACGGTAGCCTGCTCCATGCGATTAAGCTTGATAGCAAAATCTTCGGGAATATAATAGATGCCTTTAGCCACCTGTCGACTTACCAGACTCTTGGCCTCATCCAAATCAACAGCATGACTAACCACCTGCACATCGGGCGAAGCATCGCACATACGGATAAACTGGCGCGACTGATGCGAATGCGACAAATCGACTACCACTACAGGCACCTCGTGAATGGTCTCGTTATTATAAACCCACGAGTAAAGCAGCGGATAAGCCAAAGGCACAATGATACAGAACATGAGCACGCCCTCATCGCGAAGCACCTGCTTGAGTTCCTGACGCCAGATAAAGGCGGCATCATTAACAGCCTGTATGATTTTATGGAATATAGACATAAGTAAGCATAGCATTTTTAACCTTACTGATAACAAACCAAGGCATCAGCGTAAAGCCTATCAGCGCTACCAGATGGAACCAGGCGTCGATAATCGGATAGCCATTAAACACGGTAATCTGGAACAGCATATAATAATGACGCAACGGGAACAGCCACGTAAGCGCCTGCAACGCAGGATCCATGGCCATAGCAGGGAAAGCAGAACCTGCCAGCGAGAAACTGAGCACGCCCCACAACGAGCAGATACTCATACTCATACGCAACGAAGGCATCAAACCAAAAGCAAAGATGCCAAAGCCGATTGAGCCAAACACGCTGAGAACCGACAGCAGGATAATCATAGCCCCCCCACCAACATGTGGGAATTGGAGCACATGATAGATGTAGAACTGATAGAACAATATCAGCAGCAGGAATACTAGCACATGAGGCAAATACTTACCAAGAATGGCTACTACGATATTGCCATCGGCCTTTTCGATCCACTCCTTACCACGATTGAACTTGAGTTCCATACCCAAAGAATAGGCTGATATCAGGAACATAAAGAGCATCATGATACCCGGCACAAATACCGTTGAAAGATATACATTGTAGTTGCTCCAAGGGTTGGCCACCTGGTGCAGGTCGATACGGATGGGCTGCAAGAAAGCCTGAATCTGCTGGTCGGTAGCACCTTTGGCACGAAGTGTGGCCATACCTACTGCAGCCGAACCGAGAGTGGAAACGGTTTTCAGATCCTTCATCACCATCGAGCCACCCGCCAACGACACATTACTATAATAGAAAGATATTTTGGGGCGACGGGCCGACATCAGGTTGCTGGTAGTGCCTTTGGGAAAATACAGGAAACCGTAGATCTCGTTCTCCTGCATCGCATGACGCGCCTCGGCAACCGACTGGAAATGTGCCACAACCTGCGAGTTCTGCATTCCGTCGAGCTTGCGGGTAAGCGCACGGGTGGTTGTGGTATTGTCGAGATCAACCACGCCCACAGGCAAGTCCTGCGGCAGGCCAGCGTCGAGCATCGATGTAAAGAAGAACATCGCCAACAACGGAAACACCACCATACAGAAGCCGTAGATGGGATTCTTTCTCAGAATCTTCATCTCGCGCAAAGCTATCTGCAAGATTTGATTAAAACATTTCATCAATTAATGTTTAATGTTTCGCTCGGCTTTGCCGCTTGGCATCGCCAAGAATCTTTAATGTTTAATCCTTGATAATAAGTGACATGCCTGGGCGCAAGCCTTCCATCTTCTCAACAGGACGGGCTTTTACCTCAAAGGTTCTCAGGTCGTACTGGCCGTTAGCCTTGGTGGCCTTCCATACGGCATACGAGCCCTGATCCTTCAGATAGTAAACCTTCATCTTGATGATTTTATCGAATGCGGGTACATAAGCATTAAACTCGCTACCCACCTGCATGCCTTTCAGCTGGTCCTCGCGCACATTGAATGTACCCCAGAGGTCCTGCATCACGGCAATCGACATGATGGGCGAACCTGTACCAACCAACTCGCCTACCTTTGGATAAACATCAGATACCTCGCCTTCCATCTGGGCCACCTGAACCGTCTCGTGCATGTAAGAGTTAACCTCCTGTACAGCACCACGGGCACGCCCCACCTGAGCGGCAGCAGCCATCTTATCCTCGCGGCGTGCACCATTCACAGCCATATCATACTGACTCTGAGCGGCTTTTACCTGAGCCTCCATAGCCTTGTAGTTGGCAAAGGCCTCGTCGCGCTTCTGGGCACTCATCACGCCCTCGTCGAACAGTCGCTGTACACGATTGTAAGATTTCTCAGCAATCTCAAGTCCGGCCTTGGCCTGCTGGAGAACAGAGAAAGCACCCTGAATCTGCTCCTTGCGAGCACCATTCTGAGCCTTCAGCTCCAAAGCCGCAGCAGCACTTTCGGCACTCTGGGCCTGCTCCATCTTGGCACGTACCTCAGGGGCATCAAGAATAGCGAGTGTATCGCCCACCTTTACGTAGTCGCCCTCCTTTACACGGAGTTCAAGAATACGGCCAGGCACCTTGCTCGATACACGGTACTCGGTTACCTCAACCTGTCCCTGGATAACGTCTGGATCGCGATCCAGCGCAAAGAATCCAATTAATGCCACGATAATCACCACTGCTGTAAAACCGATGATGGCGAGCAGTATGTTGTTATGCTGGCGTTTAGCTTGTTCTGTCATAATATCTTTTATTCTAATGTGCCAAGAGCCTTCTGCAGGTCAACCTGACTAAGTTTAACATCAATTTCTGCATCTATCTTCTGCGACTGGGCCTGCAGCCAGGCTGTCTGAGCCTCCATCACAACGGTAGGACTGATAACCCCCTCCTGGAATCCCAGGTTAGCGGTACGAAGATTCTCGTCGGCACGCTGGATGTTCTTCTGAGCCATCGTCAGCTTCTTGTTAGCCTCGTCAACCTTAAAGGTAGTCTGGTTAACCTGAAGTTCAATTTTCTCGCGGGCCTCATCGAGTTCGAGAGTTGCGATGGCGGTAGCGCCCTTCGAGGCACGTACCTTATACATCACATCGCCCCAGTTCCAGATGGGCACACGAACGATAACGCCCAGATGCCAGAAGCCCGCGAACTTCTTCTCGAAACCATTCAGCACGTTAGGATTGCTAACAGCGTAGCCACCCATGAGCGCTACCTGAGGCAGATTACCAGCCTTGAGCACGTTGGTGGCCTGCTTACTCAGATCAACGGTATTCTGCAGCATCTTCAACTCAGGGCGATGTGCCACAGCATTCTCCACATCCAACTGTGGGGTGAGCTCTACTACTGCAATATTATCGGCCTGCTCGTCCTGAAGAATCACAGACTCGTTTAAGGGCAGTCCGCACAACTGATTGAGCAGCATACGTGAGAGCACCAAGCCGTCGTTCACCTTCGTCAGGGTCATCTCGGCCTCGTTCACCTTCACGTCAACACTCAGTCCGTCACTACGTGTAGCCACGCCTTCGTCAATCATCTTATGTACATCGCTATCAAACTTCTTAACGAGTTCGAGATAGCTCTCGGCCAATGCCTTTTTATGATGGAGCGATACCACCTGCCAGTAGGCCTGATCGATCTGATACAGCGTAGCCTGGCGACGGGCATCCAACGAGTTCTTGGCCATCTCGGTGGTGATGTCGGCCATCTTATTCAAAGCCACGATGGCACCACCCATAAACACGGGCTGCGTAACCACAACCGAACCAGCAAAGACGTTACGGGTATCGGTACGGAAGGCATCTACGATGTTCTGCCCCCTCTGGTTCAAACCTTCAGTAACCTTGGCCATATCCTGCGCCATCTGCATCTGGGCAGCAGGCGGCAGCGTGGCTACCAACGAGCCCAATGTGCTTTGCAGGGTACCACCAACCGCAGTACCAAGTCCACCCAAGGCAGCCTTCTGACCATCGTTAAGAATCGATATCTCCTCGCTCGTAAACTCATATGTACCTATAGCACTCACGTGGGGCAGGTACTTGGTGCGCGCCGACTTACGAGCATTCTCGGCCACATCCTGTTTAAGTTTGGAAATACCTAACTGCTTATTGTTTCTCAGCGCCATCTGTCGGCAACTGTCCAAGCTCAATATTCTTTGAGCCCAAACAGGCGTGATGACCGCCGAAAGCAGTAAAACTCCAAAAGTTTTTTTCATCATATTCTTATTTAAAACTAAATGTCTTCGTTCCAATCATATTGCCATCCACAAAAATGCTAACGCGGTAGTCGCCTGCCTCCAGCATCTGTGTCATGTTCCAATAAACGGTTACAGGGGTCTCCTCACCCGTGTACTCAATCACCTTCTTAGCCGAGCACTCAATATTACGGTTCTCGTAAGCAAAGGTACCGCCGCCACTCAGGGTGTTACCACCAGGGTTCTGAATACGTACATAAACGGTACGGTTACCATTCGCAGCGGTTACATTCTTGGTAATGGTAAAGTTTACACGCATCTGCTTGCAATCCTTCAGTTTCTTGGCAGCCTTACCATTCTTACCCAGAATCTGCATCTGGATATTGGTTGCATCAAGCTGGGCAGCAATAGCCACCTTCTCTGAAAGCGATGCCTTTTCGCTGTTCAAGCCAGCTACCTGAGCATTACGCTCGTTCAACTCAGCGTTTACACGACTGTTCTCGGCCTTCAGGTTCTCGTTCAAACGGTTCAGCGAGTCGATCTGATACACATAATCACGCAACACCTCACGAACAGTTGCCAGTTCCTTCTTCAGTCGGGCAATCTCGCGTGCGTCGCTGGCCTTTACCTGCTTCAACTCCTCCAGCAACTTCTGGGTCTTCATCTGCTCCTCAGTCAGCTGGGCGATAATCGAGTCGTTGTTAATCTGCGTTTTCATCTCGCTATACTGCATGGTGAAACGCTCATATTCATTCTCCATTTCCTGCTTGTCGAGTTCGGCCAGTTCCTCCATATCCTGCACAACCTGCTTCTGTTCCTGCAGACTCAAAAACAACCATGTAGCAGCACCACAGAGTGCCAGAATTACAACAATCAGGGGTATTAAAACTTTCTTATTCATAACTTTCTTTATATTTTCGGGTGCAAATATAGGTTATTTCATTGAAATAACAAAGAATTTTATGTTTCAAACATTTAAGCAACATTAAAAATTAGAAAAATAGCGTGATTTAGACCAATTTTTGCAGATTATACCTGAAATATTTGGAAGGGAAGAATAAAAAATGTATATTTGCCACATCATTTTACAACAATCTGCATGAGTAAGAACAACTTTTTCAGCAAGGTATTCCATCTGTATTACGACGGGTTCCGCTCGATGACACTTGGCAAGACGCTTTGGGCCATCATTCTCATCAAATTGTTTATTATCTTCGTGGTGCTCAAACTCTTTTTCTTCCCCGATTTTCTGAAGACGCATGCCGATGGCAATGAGCCAGAGTATGTGGCGAAGCAACTGCTGGAAGACGTTGAACATTAAATATTAAACATTATAATTATGCTACAAAACCTATTACTAAACATTGATGCCGGAACGATCGACTGGTCGAGAGCACAATTTGCGCTGACGGCAATCTACCACTGGCTCTTCGTGCCTCTGACGCTGGGTTTGGCGGTAATCATGGGTATTGTTGAAACCAAGTATTACCAAACAAAAGATGAGTTCTGGAAAGAGGCTGCCAAGTTCTGGCAGAAGCTTTTCGGCATTAACTTCGCCATGGGTGTGGCCACGGGTATCATTCTCGAGTTTGAGTTTGGTACCAACTGGAGTAACTACTCTTGGTTTGTAGGCGACATTTTTGGTGCCCCGTTGGCCGTTGAAGGTATTGTGGCTTTCTTTATGGAGAGCACCTTTGTAGCCGTGATGTACTTTGGATGGAAAAAAGTTTCGCCAGGCTTCCACTTGGCATCAACATGGCTTACCGGTTTAGGTGCCACGATATCGGCCTGGTGGATTCTGGTGGCCAACGCCTGGATGCAATACCCCGTGGGTTGTGAGTTCAACCCCGACACCATGCGTAACGAGATGGTATCATTTGCCGAAGTGTCCCTCTCGCCCTTCGCTATCTCTAAATTCTGCCACACCGTTACCTCATCGTGGATTATCGGCGGTATCTTCTGCGTAGGCGTTTGCTGCTGGTATCTGATGAAGAAACGTCACACCCGTCTGGCCGTAGAGAGCATGAAGATTGGTGCAGGCGTAGGTTTGGTGGCAGCCCTGTTGGCAGGCGCTACCGGTCATAAGTCGGGTATGGATGTGGCCGAGGTTCAGCCCATGAAGCTGGCCGCTATGGAGGCACTTTACGATGGCGGAACCGAACAAGGGCTGAAGCTTATCGAGGGCATCGAGATACCTTACGGTCTGAGTATCATGGCCACCAACGATCCCAAGGGATATGTGCCTGGTATCAACGACTTGCTGAACGGTTATACCACACCCGATGGTAAGACTGAGCCAAGTGCCGACGAGAAGATTGCACGAGGCAAGAAGGCCATCGAGGCACTTGCTGCCTATCGTAAGGCCAAAGCCGAAGGAGCTCCCGACTCTACTATCAACTATCAATTGTCAATTATCAATTCGAACATGAAGTACTTTGGTTACGGCTATGTAAAGGATAAAGCCGACTTGGTACCACCTGTTCTGGTTAACTTCTGGGCATTCAGAGTGATGGTTGGTGTAGGTTGCTTATTCATTCTGTTCTTTGCAGTTATCTTGGCTGTAACCTACAAGTTCCCCAAGGCGCTGTTCAAGAAGTACGACATTACCACCCTACCCGCCTGGCATTATTGGGTAGCCATCCTGCTCATCCCGCTGGCCTATATCGGTTCAGAGTGCGGCTGGTTGGTAGCCGAGTTCGGACGCCAGCCATGGACCATCCAGGACATGCTGCCCACATGGGCATCGGTGAGCGATCTGCAGTCACAGAGCGTTATCATTACGTTCTTCCTGTTCCTCGTACTCTTCACCACCATGCTGGCGGTTGAGATTAACATTTTACTTAAACAAATTAAGAAAGGGCCAGAGTTATGACATACGATTTCTTACAACATTATTGGTGTTTTATCGTTTCGCTATTAGGAGCGATACTGGTATTTTTGCTTTTTGTTCAGGGAGCCAATTCTGTAGCCCGTTCGTTAGGCTATACCGAAGAGGGACGCCGACTGGTGTATAACTCTACTGGTCGCAAGTGGGAGTTCACGTTCACCACACTTGTTACCTTTGGTGGTGCGTTCTTTGCCTCGTTCCCCCTATTCTACTCTACCAGCTTTGGCGGCGCCTATTGGTTGTGGATGATTATCCTGTTTACTTTTGTGCTGCAAGCCGTTAGTTACGAGTTCCAGAACAAGATTGGTAACTTACTGGGGGCCAAGACGTTTCAATTCTTCCTTACACTAAATGGTATCGTTGGTCCGCTGCTGTTGGGTGGTGCTGTAGCCACCTTCTTCGAGGGTTCCAACTTTATTATCGCCAAGGACAATCTGGTTGATGCTGGGGCTATCACACCTATCATCAGCCGTTGGGCCAATGCCTCGCACGGACTGGATGCCCTACTGAATCCATGGGTACTGGTACTGGGCTTTGCTGTGGTGTTCCTAGCACGTGTTTTAGGCATACTCTACGTGATGAACAATGTGGCCGATGAGGATATCCGTTCGCGTGGCAGCGTACGATTGGTGGGTGCAGCCGTACCTTTCCTACTGCTATTTGTGGCCTATCTGGTACATGTGCTATTGAAGGACGGATTTGCCTACAACGACGAGGGCGTTATCTACATGGAACCCTACAAGTATCTGAACAATTTCTTGGAGATGTGGTACCTGCTGGTATTATTATTAATAGGTGTAGTATTGGTGCTGTATGGTATTGGCAAGACCATTTTCAGCAAGAGTTATCATGGTGGTATCTGGCCTGCAGGCATAGGTACCGTTCTAACCGTATTGGCGCTATTGCTTAGCTGCGCATGGAACCATACTGCTTACTATCCTTCGACAGCCGACTTGCAGAGTTCGCTCACCTTGGTTAACTCCTGCTCCAGCGAGTTCACCTTGCGCACCATGTTCTATGTATCGCTGTTAGTACCATTTGTACTGGCCTACATCATCTACGCCTGGCGCGCTATCGACAAAAAGAAAATCACCAAGGAAGAACTCCAAGGTGACGATCACGCATACTAAACAATATCCCCGCCAGCTTGGCGGGGATTATTATTTACTTAAACAGCTCATCAAGGAAGGTGTAGAAAGCGGGATCCTCGCCTACTACCGTTCTTACAAGTTTACCATCCGGATCGATGATAACCTTTGTGGGGAAGCCCTCGATGCTATACTGTGCTGCGATAGTCTGCAACTGCTCATCAGGACAACGCACCTGCAACCAAGGCAACTGGTGCTCATCAACGGCAGCTCTCCACTTTTCCTCAGTATCGCGGCAGTCAACACCTAATATCTCCATCTTGTCCTTATACTTGGTATAAGCCTCTTTCATTTTGGGAATGCCACGAATGCACCAAACGCACCATGATCCCCAGAAGTCGAGTATTACATATTTGCCACGCAGAGATGACAGCTTGGTAGTAGATCCCTGCAGATTAGGCAATTCAAAATCGGGCGCCAGTTCGCCATCCACAGCCACCTCTGCAGCCTCTGTAACGGGGGCAGCAGCAGCCTTTGGTTTGTTGGCACACGAGGCAGCCATCAATGTGATGGCCACCCCCAGTAATGTAACGGTTAAAACGGATTTCTTCATAAAGTCTAATTTTTAATCTTTAATGTATAATGTTTAATATTTCTTGTAGCACTCGAAAATGGCATCCACACGGGCCTTCGACATCTGGCGAGTAAACATACTTACCAACCAAACCACAGGGAAACCACCTACCATCGCAATGGCACCACAGTTAATGGGGTTGATGGGGTTGCCAGCCAACATATTTACAACGGTAAGACCAACGCCCCAAACAAAGCAAGCCCACACACTCATGGTGGTGATGCGACGTGAATACAAACCCAGCATAAATGGTGCCAGGAATGCACCAGCCAAAGCGCCCCACGAAATACCCATCAGCTGGGCAATAAACGTTGGTGGGTTAAGAGCGATGAGCAACGAAATGGCGATAAAGAACATGATGAGCACACGCATCACAACCACCTTACGACGCTCAACCTTCTCGGATACGATATCGTTAATCTCGCCATCCTCTACCTCACCTGGCAACGCTTTCTTATCGCGATAAATCAGGTCGAGCGTCATAGTACTTGATGAAGTGAGCACCAACGAAGCCAAGGTTGACATCGAAGCGCTCAGCACCAACAGCACAACGAGAGCAATCAATATGTCGGGCAATGTAACCAGCATCGAAGGCACAATCGAGTCGAAAGCCAGCTTGCCATTGGGTAGCATGGGTGGCGTACCAAACAGGCGACCAAAGCCACCTAAGAAGTAGCAGCCACCAGCCACGATAAAGGCAAACACGGTTGAGATAACGGTACCGCGCTTGATGGCACTCTCATCGGTAATCGAATAGAACTTACCCACCATCTGTGGCAATCCCATCGTACCAAGCGACGTCAGGATAACCACACCTAACAAGCCCCAGGGATCGGGACCGAACAGCGTAGCAAAACCACCATTCATCGTTGGGTCGGCATCAGATGGCATAGCAGCCAACTTATCGACAGCAGCCACCAAACCGCCCTGCACATTAAGCACAGCCACAATCACAGCCACAATACCAAACAGCATGATAATACCCTGAATAAAGTCGTTCATGGCCGTAGCCTTATATCCACCTAAAATCACATATACTGCTGTGAGTATCGACATTATTACCACACAATACTCGTAAGGGATGCTGAATCCCATCTCGAACAAGCGCGAAATGCCGCTATATACACCAGCGGTATAGGGAATAAGGAATACAAAGGCGATGATTGATGCTGCCACACGCAAGCCCTGATCGTTAAAGCGGGTGCCAAAGAAATCAGGCATGGTGCGACTCTCGATATGCTGGGTCATCAGTTTGGTACGACGACCTAAGATAAGCCAGGCCAACAGCGAACCGATGATGGCGTTGCCAATACCAATCCAGGCCGACGACAATCCGTATTTCCAGCCAAACTGACCGGCATAACCTACGAACACAACAGCCGAGAAATAACTGGTTCCGAAGGCAAAGGCTGTGAGCCATGGGCCCACGGCGCGACCGCCCAACACAAAACCTTCGACACTACTGGCCTGCTTGCGGGTGTAAAGCCCCACCCCAATCATCACGGCCAAAAATATTACTGTAAAAAGTATCTTGATAACCATAATTAATTTTCAATCTTTAATGTTCAATTGTCAACTAAAAAGCTACCTGCATCTGAGCCTGCACCCAGTTGTAGTCCTTACTACTGATATTCTCGCCACACAGGCAACGGGTGTACTGCAGCTGCATACGGCACTTTTTGTAGAACCAGTACTGCAGACCGATGGTGAGATTGGTCTGATCCCAGCCATCTACCTTGGTGTTACGATCAAAGGTTTCGCCACTTGCCACGATATCGAGTGCATCAACCACAGGTATGCAGGTTGTAACGTAACCACCTCGGCTACCCACCTTACCATCCTGTCCGCCTAACCACTCAGCACGTACCGATGCTGGGCGCGCCTCTTTATATTTACTACCCGTATAGGCCTGTGTTTTGTACTCAGCACCTATGCTGTAGCGATTACGCTTATAGTTATCGCCCACCTGGATATCAGGGTTCCACTTGGCTGTACCCACGGCACAACCTGTACCCAGATAACCCGATGCTACCACGCGGAAGCCATCTACAGGGCGGAGTTCCAACTTGGCAATAAAGTCTTTCTGATTGTTCAGGTCCTTACGATTGATACCCTGACCACTCATCAGCGCCAGTTCGTAGTGCAGCACGCCTTTAGCCAGATCGCCATAAACCTCCAATCCCATATCTCGACCGTAGTTTACGCCATTCAGCGGATCGGGGCCCTCGCCTGCCAGATACAATACAGCCTGCGAGTACACATCCACCAGTTCCAACTGCGTAGGACTCATGGGGTTCTCCATCGTGTACGAGTGTTTAAACTGTCCTAAACGCACCGTCATCTCATTACCTTTTGATAAACGATAATCGGTGTAGAACTCTTGAACCACGCTCGAGAAGTCGTGCATAAACATAAACGACCATCTGTCGGTGATTCGGGCCTTTGCCCAAAGCAACGTACGTTTTAGGTTGTAAGCATTGGTCTTCTGCCCATTAGGATCTTGGTAACTCCATCCGCCCTGAGCATAACCATTCAGAGTAATACGACTGGTAAAATCCTTCATCCAGTCGATGTCGCTGTCTTTCTGCTGTGCGTTTGCCATGGTGCACAATCCCATTGCTGCCAGGATAGCAAGCGTTTTCAGTTTGCAAGTTTTACGTTTCATTTAGTCATCTTTTTCTGATTATTTAGTTCCTTGCGGCAGCAAAATTACTACTTTTCTTTCAATTTGCCAAAAATATTCGCAAATTTCTTATAGAATTTAATATTTATGCATCATTTACCTACAGTTTGGGTACCTGAACAAATCAAAAGAGGCTCGTTTCACAACGAACCTCTTTCTCAAAAAAATTACTTAAAAAACTAAATTAATCAACCATAAACCTTAACCATTAAAATCTTTTTCTGCTGCAAATATACAACAAGATTTTGGAACAAACAAAAAAATTACGTTAAATTTTGTTTAAAATGTGACTTTTACCGTTTTTTAAACATAAAATACTCCAAAACAGACAGCATTTTTCCCCATTTCGTCGTCAACTCACAGTCTAAAGAAACCACCAACGAATGTAGTTGAAACCTTCGCACCACGTTCAGCTTGGGCTGTAGTTACGTCGGTTCGATAGATATAAACTCCATCAGATGTGGATACTGGCAGGTATACATTATTTCCCTCGGTTAAATATGCAAAACGTCGTCCGCCGTTGCCATTATGTACGGGTATGCCCTCTACATCTGTTACCGTCTGGTTCACCAGATCGATGATGCAGCACTTCAAACTCTTATCCCCCCAGCGGTCGCTGGCTGTCTGCGGGTTCAGAGTGCTCACCTCGGCAAACACCAACCCATTGCCTACATAAGCCACGTGGGCAGGCTTCAAACCGCCTGTAAGGGCCTCGAAGTCGAAGAAGTAATCGGCATCAAACTCAGTCTCGCCTTTGTTGATACGCAGAAAACCTGCGTGCTTAGTGCTCTGCGAGTAACCATTAGAGATAGCCGAGTTCGACATCACGTACAGGTTATCGTTCTCGTCCTTCATCAAACCGTTAAACGCACCCCACGATCCGCCAGGGCCCACGCGGGTATCCTTCATCAGCTTTACAAACTGCATGTCGGGATAGCTGTAAACAGCCACAAAGCAGGTATCAGTATAAGCCGTCTCAAAGGTCAGGCTGTTCATCGGGGTGTAGGTTACGTACAGGTTTCCCCCACTATACATCATACCTGTAATCGAAGGCCAGTCCAGACGGTCGATAGGATCAACGGCAGTATTGGTATTCTTCGAGAGGATGGCAGCGGTGTTGGCATCAACGGTATAGAAAGTAAGCTGCGAACCACTCTCCTTATTGGTAGGCAACTCCAGTCCAACCATTGTGTTGTCATCCACCTGACAGAATCCGCTCAGCGAGTTATCAAACACAAACTCGCCCTGCTCCTTCAGCAAGCCATCGGCTCCACGTACTACGGCTGTGGCGCTGGTAACGCCCATACCACCAATACAGAAGATGCTGTTACCACCCTTCTGGTAATCATGATAGCCATTCTGCTCGATGCCTTTACCCACGGCATTAATGGTACCCTCCATCAGGTTATCGGTACTAACCACATAGTAAGTGGTGTTACCATTCGATGTTACGCCCAGACTCAAAACATAGGGGGCGTTAGGTGTTTCCTGCTCGGCTGCCAGATCGTCGTTGCACGATGTCAGGACACCTACGGCCATAGCGGCCAATATGATAGAATTTCTAAAGTAATTTTTCATATCTTACTGAGTTTTACTTACTTATATAATAACGAAATTTGATGTTAAATGAGCGGCCAGGCTTCTGCAAACGGTAGTTATCGTACAGCTTGGCATCAGTCAGATTGTTGCACTCGGCCACCACGCTGTAGCGTCCATCGCACAGGCTGTAGCCTACCGAAATGTTATGACTCAGCTGCTCAGGAATCACCTTCTTGGTAGCCTTGGCACCCAGACCTGTGAACGAGAGATAGTAGTCGTGAATATACTGAATGTCGTAGTTCAGGGTGAGACTATTACCCTTGGCACCCAGATTAAAGAACTGGTAATCAGCGTGCCCGTTCATAAAGAAGTAAGGGATGTTAGGCAGACGCTGACCGTAGGTGATGTTCTCGCTGATGCCATCGCCCACGAAGGTGTTCTGCGACTCCTGATACTTCATCTTGTCCTTGATATTCTGATAGGTGAGATTACCATTGATGTGGAAGTTGCGCTTGTAGGCATAGCCCAGCGAAGCCTCGATGCCACGTGTCTGCACCTTGCCGATATTATCGTAGCTGGTGGTAGGATTGCTCGACATGGTTACGCCCTTCAGGATAAAGTCCTTGGTGTCGCGATAGATGTAGTTCACCTCGGCCTGCACGCGATGGGCACCAAAGGTCTGATCGTACAGCAATCCGGCATTCAGGTTGTTACTGCTCTCAGGCTTCAGGTCGGGGTTGGCCTTCTGTACCAGTCCGTCGCCAAACATCTCAACAGCCTCGGGCATACGGTAGGCACGCTCAAAGCTCACCTTAGCCTGCAGCGATGGCAGGATATAATAGGTAGCGGCGGCACCATAGCCGTAACGCTGCTTGCGGTCGCTCAGCTTCTCCCAACGCTGGTTCTCAGTAAACTGATCCATCAACTTATTGGTCGAGCTGTACAGGCGGTACATCTTTCCAAACACGTTGGCATTCCAGCGGTTATAACGTATCTGATAGCCCAGACCTGTGATATTCTTTGTCAGCTGCTGGGGCACGTTGTTCATCTCGTCGTCGGGATACATCTCGTCGTTGCTCTTGCGGCGGTTGGCCGAGAACACGTTATTAAGAACCAGCGAGTGATGATCGTTGATAATGTAGCTCAGGTTGGCATTAGCCTGCCACTGGCGCTCGCGGATGGTAGCATCTGTCAGGTAAGCCTCGCCTGCGCTGGTGCTGGCCACATAGTCGCCATACCAGTTATAGCGGCGCGCCAAGGTATCCACGTTATAGGTGTTCACCATACTGTAGGTGCCGTAGAGCGAGAGCGAGAGACCTGGCAGCAGCAGGTCGTTCTTCTTATAGCGCACACTGGGAATCAGGCTCCAGCTGCGATTCTTCACGCCACCATACACAGCATCCATAGTGGCACCAGTCTGTACGTTACGCTTATCGGCCGAAGCAATAACACCAAACAATAGATAATCGGCCCACGATTTGCGGACCACACCTGCCTCGAGCTTCAAGCCGTACGACTGGTAGCCATCATTGAATCGTCGCACCCACTCTTCGCCCTCCTGCTTGTTGGTAGAAAGGTTCACGATAGGTGCATACACTTTATAATTGTTATCTGAATAGTTAGCAAACGCATTGGCGCGCAGCGTAAATCCGCCCTTCGATGTGTAAACGCCATTCACAGCAGCACGATGGGTATTGAATGAGCCAACAGAATAGGTAGCATCCAGGTAGTTGGCATTGGTGCGCGATACGATGTTAACGGCACCACCCAGCGCGTCGCTTCCCAGGTAAACGGGCAGCACACCCTTGTACACCTCGATGCGGTCGGCCATGTTGGCTGAGATATTAGCCAGATTGAACGACGAGCCGAAGTTGTCCATGGGGATACCATCGATAAAGAACTTTACCTGATTGCCCGAGAAACCGTTCATGGCGAAGCTGTAGTTCGAGCCCAGTCCGCCGTCCTCGCGTATTTTAATAGATGTAACGGTGTTGAGCACCTGATTGAGTGCCGACGCACTCTGATACTTAGTAGCCAGATCTACTACCGAGATGGCATAAGCCTGCTCGTGCATCTTGCGGGCCTTGGTTTTGCCTACAATCTGCACCTCGTGTAAATCGATAGAATCATGAAGATCGGTCTGTGCCAGAGTCTGAGAGCAAAAAGCAAGTCCAGCCACTGCGCACAGCATTTTTGTTGTGTTGATTTTGCGCATTTTGTATTACTAAATTAATCTTTTTTACCTTAGTATTTTTTCCTGCTTGAAAGCGGGTGCAAAGGTACAACAATTCAGTAATACCCACAATACCTAAAAATAATGAAAAGCCCCACCATCTCGGCGGGGCTCGTCATCACTTATGTGGAATAATCTCTCTGTAATTCCCACTTAAGTGCATAAATGCAAACAACCTTAATAAGCCATCGTAGTAGGCATCAAAGTAGCCATCCTCAAAGGGTTCGTGCTTGGCATTCCAAAGGGCATCAACAAACTCTTTGCTCTTGGCATGCTTACACATTATCGAGGCAGCGGCTACTGTACTCACCAGTCCGATGCTATGGCGCAGCTTGCGGAAACCGCCAGCTTGTAATATCTCGTTCTCCTCGGGCAGCGAACCATCAGGGCGATACTGATCAACGAACTTATCCACGCCCTGCGAGTAGAAGAAGTTCTGGATGCGCTCGCCATAACCACGCTGCCACTCAGCATCGGCCCCACTCCACTCGTAGTCGAGTGTAATGTTCATGGGCACACGCCACGAGTCGTAACGGAAGTTGTTGCTACCATTACGGCGAGGCTTCTCGCCCGGCTTGGGCTGAGGCATGCCTGGCCAACGGGGCATCTGCATCTCGCTACCATCATACTGGCACATATCGGCATTCAGTCCTGTTACAGGATGTGTGGCCTTGTGCAGGAACTCGCGACTCTTCTGGGCGCACTCCTTCCACAGGTCGGCTCTGCCGTCGTCGGCCCACTTGGCCCAAACCTCGTAGAAGGCGGGAATGTGGTACGAAGGGTCGGTATAGCGGTTACCAAAGCCATCAGGGGTAAAAGTGATGAGTTTGGTCTCAGGGTCGATGAGGTACATCTTCTGAGGGCCCTGCTGCTGCGGACCGAAGCTGGGGAAACCAGCTGGACGTGGCTCAGGGGTATATTCCTTAGGCTGAATGCAGTTCAATATGTGCTGCGCCTCGGCCTTGTAGTTAATGCCTGTGTTGTCGCCCCAACGGTTCGAGGCAAAAATCAGGGCTGTGATAAAGTACAGCTCGCCATCGCTGGCAGCACCTTCGGCATTACGTGTGCCATCGGTCTTACAGCTCCAGGCAAAATAGCCCTCGCGGTTGCCACTCTGGTGCTGCATGTACTTCTTGCTCCAGCGCCACAAGCGGTCGAATATATCTTTCTCGCCAAACTGCACGGCAATCATCATACCATACGACATACCTTCGGTACGGGCATCGTGGTTCTTAATGTCGGATACATAACCCATCGAGTCGCCCACCTCGAAATACACTTTGTTGGGCCCACGAAACACGTCGTTAAACACCTCTTTCAGTTTAGCATCCACCTGAGCAGGCTGGTAGCCCATCTCAACAAACACATTACGGCACTTGGCATGCCCTACGGTAGTGGCGGCCATTAGGATAGCGATAATAAATAGTTTTCTCATATAAATATAATAATGTGATTAATTTCTATACTAAATGACGAAAAAACGCGCCAAAAGTTTAATATCAAGTGATAAATTTGGTATTTCGGCCGATTTACACTATCTTTGCATCCAAAATTACAAATAAAGGAATATGATTGTTTGTATAGCAGAGAAACCGAGTGTAGCTCGTGATATAGCAAGAATCTTGGGGGCCAACAGCTCGCACGATGGATATATGGAGGGCAACGGATACCAAGTAACGTGGACCTTCGGACACCTGTGTACGCTGAAGGAGCCTGGCGATTATACACAAGCCTGGAAACCCTGGGCGCTCACCCAACTACCCATGATACCCCAGCGTTTTGGCATTAAGCTGATAAACGATAAGGGTATCGAGAAGCAGTTTAAGATTATCGAGGGCCTGATGCAGAAGGCCGATGGTATCGTGAACTGTGGCGACGCCGGACAGGAGGGAGAACTCATCCAGCGATGGGTGATGCAGAAGGCCAAGGCCACCTGCCCCGTTAAGCGCTTGTGGATTTCGTCGATGACCGACGAGGCTATCAAGGAGGGTTTTGCCAGCCTGAAGGATCAGGGCGATTACCAGCCTTTGTACCTGGCAGGCTTGAGCCGTGCCATTGGCGACTGGCTGCTGGGTATGAACGCCACCCGCTTGTACACACTTAAGTACGGTCAGAACCGTCAGGTGCTGTCCATCGGTCGTGTGCAAACGCCTACCCTGGCGCTCATCGTCAACCGTCAGAAGGAGATCGAGAACTTCAAGCCCGAGCCCTACTGGGTGCTGGCCACCGTTTATCGCGATACCACTTTTACGGCTACCAAGGGAAAGTTCACCTCGCAGGAAGAGGGCGAAAAAGCCTTTGCCACCATCGAGGGCAAGCCTTTCGAGGTAACTAAGGTTGAGAAGAAAGAGGGTAAGGAGCAGCCCCCACAGCTGTACGACCTTACCTCGCTGCAGGTGGATTGTAACCGCAAGTTCGGCTATTCGGCTGAGATGACGCTCAACCTCATACAGAGTCTGTACGAGAAGAAGTACACCACCTACCCCCGTGTTGATACGCAGTACCTCTCGGATGATATCTACCCCAAGTGCCCACAAACGCTCAACGGGTTGTATCAGACCAAGTTCGACGGCGTTCAGCCCTACGCTGAGTTCATCAAGCCCATTGGTGGTAAGACGCTGAAGAAGACCAAGCGCGTGTTCGACACCTCGAAGGTGACCGACCACCATGCCATCATCCCAACAGGCGTGGTGCCACAGAACCTCACCGATCTCGAGCGCAAGGTATTCGACCTGGTGGCACGCCGCTTTATCGCTGTGTTCCTGCCCGATTGTAAGTTCTCAACCACCACCGTTCTTGGCGAGGTCAAGGGCGACGAAACGGTTGAGTTCAAGGTTACTGGTAAGGAGATTCTGGATCCAGGCTGGCGTGCGATTTACGGAAAGGTGCAGAAAGAGGAAGAGGAGGCGGGGAATACCGATGAAGAAAGAACCCTTCCTACCTTCGTTAAGGGCGAGAGTGGCGACCACAAGCCTACGCTGTCTGAAAAGTGGACTACCCCACCCGCTTACTATAACGAGGCCTCGCTGCTGCGCGCGATGGAAACAGCAGGTAAGTTTGTGGAGGACGAGACCCTGCGCGCCGCCATGAAGGAGAATGGTATCGGTCGCCCATCAAGTCGTGCCGGTATTATCGAAACGCTGTTTAAGCGCCACTATATCAAGCGCGAACGCAAACGTCTGATTGCCACCCCGACAGGTATCGAGCTCATCGACCTGATTCGCGAGGAACTGCTCAAGAGCTGCGAGCTCACAGGTATCTGGGAGAAGAAGCTGCGCGACATCGAGCACCAGAAGTACGATGCCCAGCAGTTTATCGAGGAACTGAAACAGCAGGTAACCGAGATTGTCAACGAGGTGATGACCGATAGTACCAATCGTCGTGTAACCGTTCTTACAGATGCCGACCTGAAGAAGGTGAAATCGCCTAAGGCCGAAACGGCCCCCAAGCCCAAGGCCACCCGCAAAACCAAAGCAGCCCCCAAGCAACAGGAGGCAACACCCCAAGCCCAGGCTGGCAGCGTGAAAGAGGGCGATGTTTGTCCTCTGTGCGGTCAGGGTCACATCATCAAGGGCAAAACGGCCTATGGCTGCTCCCGCTGGAAAGAAGGATGTACATTCCGCGCACCGCTTGAATAGATTTTCCTAATAAAACATAAAATGCGAGGTATTTTACTATATAATAGTAAGTATCTCGCTTTTTTTTCTTATATTTGCACAAAACCAAACTAAAAATATAACTATATGAAAAGACTACTATTACTATTATCCATTTTGACAACGTTAATTACATTTACGTGGGCTCAAATACCAGAAGGAACTTACTATATCTTAGGTGGGTCGATGTCTCATCTCTACAGCTGGACACCAGAATATGCCAAACCTGGAGATATTGTAACCATTACAGAGAGTACAGGAGCTAGCAATTTTAAGCTAAAAGTATACAAAGTTAGTGGAGAGAATAACAATTTATACGAACCTATTAGCACAACAAAGGTTGAAGGTGAAGAACACCAATATACCTTTGTGATGCCTACATTTGATTACGCATTAAACTATGTGGAGGTTTCTGGCGAACAGATTATGCTGCAACCGGTTGTTATTCTAAGTAAAGATCTCAAGACGCTTACCCTCCAGGGTGTAGAACCTGAGAATTTCCAACAACTAAGCCAGCAGGCCCGTATGGTTTCATATGCCAGTTACCAGCAAGAGCAAATGGGTAACTATCAGGATGATGAAACTGCACAATTCGTTACTGATTGCCAAAATAATGTAGAATCAGTGGTTATTGAGCCAAGCATGTATAATGTTGGAAGGATGCAGATGAGTCAGGGAGGCGCACGCATGTTCAATGGATTTAGCAAATTAACATCCATCTCAGGAATAGATAACCTGAACATGCGTAATTTCACATCAACGCAAGAGATGTTCGCAGGCTGTAGCAGTTTGGCAAGCCTGACTATAGGCAGCAACTTCTATGTTCCTGAAAAAGGTATCAGTCCCTATGGCGATGAGTTTGAATTTAACGCCAACGACATGTTCAAAGGGTGTGATGCGTTGGAAAACGGGACGCTAACGGTGAAGGGCACAACTCCGCCTGTTATTGAGCAGTACATCTTTACCTGTTTCACACAAGGCACTCTGATGACAGACCCCAAAGACCTGCTAGATTATAGTGTGATGCGCGACAACATGGGCAACGTTTATTATTGGGGCGGAATGTTCACCAGATTCAATTCAACTGCCGAACCATACGTAACACTGAGCGACGATAGCAAGACATTAACATTTGCCTATGGCGAAAAACCTGAACAAGGACAATCATGGGACATAACAGACGATTGGAACTCCGAAACCAAAGGAACAGTAACAAATGTCGTATTTGATTCATCATTTAAATCAGCACCAGTTACCAGTTGCGAAGGATGGTTCAGCGGATTTACTAAACTCACCACAGTTGATGCTACATATCTGAACACAAGCAGATGCACCTCGACGAAAGAAATGTTTGCAGGATGTAGCAGTCTGTCAAGCCTCACTATCAGCGATATGTTCTATATCGCCCAAGATTGTAACACTACCGATATGTTCAAGAACTGCACAGCAATGTCAAAAGGAACGGTTACAATCGTAAATACCACACCAGCCTCAGGCATGTATCCTATCATCAATCAGGATATCTTCAGTTTCATCACAAACGGTACGCTGATTACTGGTAATGGTATAGATCTCAGCACCTATGTTGAAGAGAAAGACGATGGTTTCAGATGTTTGGGAGGTATCTTTACCACTTATAACGACAAGCAGATTTTTGTCATCCGTCCTAACGACCCTGCAAATGCGGTCAGCAAGGAGAATCCCTATATTATTAATAATGTGGCCGACATGGTAATACTGGCAAAGGCTGTGAATGCCGGAAAGGATTGGACGAAGAATACCTGGATTAAAATAGCTACAGCAAACGAAGTATTCGACTTTGATGGCATTACCGACTTCGAACCCATCGGAACATCCACAAACAAGTTCACCAGTAGTTTCGACGGCAATGGCGTAACGATTAAGAATTTGAACCTCACAGGTACAACCTATACAGGTGTATTCGGCTATGCGAGTGGCGGTTGGACACACACAATCGAGAATATCCACATCGACAAGAGTTCTTCATTCTCCAGCAACAACACCTATTTAGGTTCACTTGCCGGCTATGCCGAGGGTATTACCATTACCAATTGCCATAACAACGGGGCTACTGTAACAGCCTCGGGTACTGCTTCTGAAGTGGGCGGACTAATTGGTTATATGCTCTCAGGAACTATTACCAACTGTACAAGTAATGCCAACGTTAGTGGTTATACCGATGTAGGCGGCCTGATGGGCCATGCAGGCTACGGGAACGGCAAAGTAGAGATGAACAACAACACCGTTGGTATGGCTCTGAGCAAGGATGAAACCATCAGTATTACTGCAACAGCTGGTGCTATTGGAGCGATGGTTGGTTCGGTCAACACTTGCAGTGGTACAGGCAACTACTATAACGGTCAGGCAATAACAGCAAAGCAAGGCGCCAAGGAACTGACAGGATACGGTTTTGGAGTCAACCAGACTGACAACGCATACATTATGTCAGCCACAGGAGGACTGTTCGCCACAATGAATCCTGGTCATACAGGCAAGACTCTGACATGGAGTTACGACCTCTACTCCAAGGCATTTACCATCATCGGCTCACCAGATCCTGGCTATGAACTGACTTCTGTAACGATCAGCTACAAAGATGCAAACGGCGATGTACAAAAGCTGGTCCGCAACAAGGAACAGCTGGATGAGTCGTGGGCTTTCGAAGTACAGAACTATCCCACGAACGTAGAAGCCACCTGCGAGACGGCATTAAAGCTTGCCGACCCGACGCAGCCAGCCAGCAAGGAGAATCCATACCTTATTAATAATGTGCAGGATATGGTGACGCTGGCTAAGGCTGTCAATGTTGGTACGGCTTGGACCAGAAACACTTGGTTTAAGGTGGCTAAAGAGAACGA